>JBKBIP010000033.1:0-21171 GCA_046297495.1 Gemmataceae bacterium
CGCCTTCTCTTCTTTTTTTTCTCCCCCCCTCCCACCCCTCTTCCCCCCCCCCCCCCCCCTCCCCCCCCCCTTCGCTAACCGTTTACCCCCACTACCGCCCGTTGGCGGCGCAGGCGGAATTGCTTCCCCGCTTCCCACAACAGGGGGAGGGCCAGGCGGGGGCGCAGGAAGGCCGATTTGGGGCGATACCCTGTCATCACCTCGGCCCATTCGACGAGGAATGACGCCCCCTTGCGGCGCGTCACCTCGGCGCAAGCGTCGAGGAACAGGGGATACTTGCCACAGAACAAGGCCAGTTTGCGCGACCAGGCGAAATCCCAGCCAAAGGATTTCATCCAGCGCTGCTGATAGCGCTTCAAAAATCGGGCGGACAGATCGCCGACGGCGAACGCCTCCCCCAAGGTTCGGGCCGCCAACGCCGCCGCATCCATGCCATACTGAATTCCTTCGCCGGTCAGCGGGTCGATGTGGCCGGCGGCGTCGCCCACGATGAGCAGCTGATCGGCATAGCTGCGTGAAATCCCGCCCAGCCGCAACGGCGCGCCGCGCATCCGTTCCATGTCGGGCTGGTCGCCGAGATGGGCGCGAATGTGCGGATCCGTGGCCAGAATGCGGGCATAGATATGGTTCAAATCGGCGGACTGGCACGAACCACCGGGGATGATGTAGCAGCAGAAATTCAATTCGTCGCCGGCCTCGCGGAACAGGGCGCAGTACCCCGGCAGCAGTTCGGGAGGATAATACACCACGCCATCGGCGTCGAAGGCCGTGGAGCTTGCTCGGATGTAGGTTCGGCTGCACACCGCGTCGGGGCCGGTGGTGACAATGCCTAGCGAGCGGGCCAACGGCGAGGACGCGCCATCGGCGGCCACCAGGGCGCGAGCACGAAAGGTCGAGCCATTCTTGCCGTACACCGTCCAGCACTCATCCGCCGTGGAGAAGGCCGCCCCTTGCACCGGCGTTTCCTCGATCAATTCGGCCCCTGCCCGTTGCGCGGCGCGGGCCACTTTCTCATCGAGGATGATGCGCTTGATGGCGATGACCAAAGCGCCATGTTCCTTTCGCGCCGAGTTGCCGATGAAGCTAATGCCGCTGGGGCTGACGAACCCGCCGATGGCTGCCCAGCGTCCTTTATTCTCGGCCAGCACTTCTTGCAGCACCCCCATGCGTTTCAGATGCGTCTGCGCGCGGGTGCAGATAGCGTCGCCGCACAGCTTGTCGCGCGGGAATTTCTTCTTTTCAAGCAGCAACACGCGCTTGCCCTGCTCGGCCAGATAATAGGCGCAGGTCGCGCCGCTCGGCCCCGCTCCGACGACGCAGACATCATACATATCCATCCCTGGACGGATCATGGGTGCTCCCCAGCGGATTGATCGATTCGCGCTCTCGTTCGACGTGCCACGCGAACCGACGAATCCATAAAAGTAGGAATGTCGGGTAAAACCTTCTCAATAGATATACGGAAACATACGAAACCTGGCACGCTGACAATACTCGTTCCAAAGTGAGCCATATTTCTCTCGACAGCGCTGCTCGTCGCGCCCGGCGCGATGGACCAGCAACCCCGTCAACCACAACGGCAGCAGATACGGCACGATGGACACCCAGCCGGTTGTCAAGGCGATGGCGAAATAGAGGCACAATTCGCCGGTGTAATTCAGCTTCCGGCCAATCCCCCAGAAGCCGGACACCAGCAGCCGGCCGCCGAGGGTTTCCGCCGGTTTCCCCCAGATATGGGCCTGGGGATTCATCTTGTAACGGTGCTTCTGGCCATTGGCGCCGCGGAAGAGAATGAAGCCGATCAGGAACAGCAACACTAACCCCACGCCGACGGCCACCGGCAATGGCTCAACCTGATCGACCAAGTACCAGCCGGCCACGCTGTAAAAAAACGGCACCACCACGTAATCGCCCCAAATGAGCATGAAGCCGAACCGCTCGGCGATGATGTCCCAGGTGTATAACATGCCATGCTCGAACTGAAAGTAATTGGCCAGGTAGAGAAACCAGAATGCCTGGAAGAGCCACATGCGGCCGCTGATAAAACCATAGCGCTGATACTGCACGGCGGCGAAGGCGGCGACCATCAACCCCAAGCCGATCAACGAGGGACGATAAGAAAACATTTTCAGATCGACGCCGAACCAGCGGGGATTCAACTCGACGCCATACCAAAAATCCCGCAGGCGAGCGGGGCGGCGTCGGCCCGAGGTGGTAGCCGCTTCCACGTCGGGCTGACGCCGCCCCGCTCGCCACAACAGAAGACTCACTGCCAGCGAAAAGACATTGGCCACAATCAAGAGCGACCAGAAATGGGTATAAATCACGCTCAGGGAGAATAATTGGAACCGCTCGCCGAGGGCCACGACGAGCCAGGTCAACACGAACAGCATCAGCCCATTAAGCTTGTAAGGGAGTCGATTCCCGTCGGCGAGCGCGGCCCCCAAGCGCACGCGCCCCGGTAGCACCTTGGAGCCAAGGAACAACGCGGCGACAAAGCCGAGGAACAGCACGCTGGCAAACAGCAGGCTTGTGTGTGTCACGTCCATGAGGGTAGGGAGTTCGATTCATCCTTCACTATTTTCTCATGATCGGCAGAATAAGGGAATTGGGATTCGTAGGCAAGGGAATGTTTAGCGGGTGAGCCAATTTTGAATAATCCACCGTTTTATCCGGTCCACCTTATTGGATTCGCCACGATTTCCCGCTAAGCTATCCATCAAATACCCTGCCGAATTTCTTGTTCTGAAGAGGATTGCACCGTGCGTGAGATATTCTGGACCGCCGGAACATTCGGTCTGCTGGCCGCGCTGGCGATTGGTTTCCTGGGAACCACTCATGCCGCCGAAACAGCACCGCTCATTCAACAAATTCAAGCCGTCGGCAAAGAGGGGGCCGGCAACGTCGAGGCGGCCAAAGCCTGGCGCGCGCTGGTGAAGCTCGGTCCCCCCGCTTTGACGGACATCTTAAAAGCCTTGGACGAGGAGCAGCCGATCAGCGCCAACTGGCTGCGGGCCGCCGTCGATGCCATCGCCGAAAACGAATTGACGGCCGGCCGTCCTTTGCCCAAGGACCAGCTGGAGGCTTTTGTCGTTGACACCAAGAATACCGGCTTGGCCCGCCGCTTGGCGTTTGAGTGGCTGGCCCAGGTCGATCCCACGGCCCCGGATCGGCTCATTCCTGGCATGGTGGACGATCCCAGCGCCGAGCTGCGCCGCGATGCCGTGGCTCGCGTCATCACCGAGGCCGAGCAACTGGTGGCGAAAGGGGATAAAGACAAGGCCAAAACCGTCTGGCGGAAAGCATTCACTCACGCCCGCGACAAGGATCAGGTGATCCTCATTGCCGATCAGCTGGAGAAGCTCGGCGACACGGTGGACCGCGTGGCCAAGTTTGGCTTCATCCCCGATTGGCTGCTGATCGGCCCCTTCGACAGCAGCGGCGGCGTCGGTTTCGGCATCGCCTATCCGCCGGAAAAAGGGGTCGATCTCGCTTCGGCTCTGATTGGCAAGGATCAAAAACCAGTCCAGTGGTTTAGCCATAGCACCACCGACAAGCTGGGCGTGGTCGATCTGAACACGGCGCTGGGCAAGCACAAGGGATCAGTGGCCTACGCCTTCACCACCATTGAGTCGCCAGTGGCTCGGCTCGTGGAATTTCGCGTCGGCAGCAACAACGCCATCAAGATTTTCCTCAACGGCCAGCAAATCTTCGCCCATGAGGAATACCATCACGGCGACCGCATGGATCAGTATGTCGGGCGTGGGATGCTGAAGAAAGGGCGCAACGACATTTTGCTCAAGGTATGTCAAAACGAACAGACGCAGGCTTGGGCGCAGAAATGGTCGTTCCAGCTGCGCGTGTGTGATGCCATTGGCGGCGCGGTGCCCATGAAGGTCGTGACGCCGAAGAACATCCCCGGGGAGGCGAATTGATGAAACGCTGCATAATCTGTTGGAGTGTGCTCTGGTTGACTGCTCCCGCCTGGGCCAGCGATTGGTTACAATTTCGCGGGCCAGATGGACAGGGGATAGCCCATGAAACAAACCTGCCGGAGAAGTGGAGCCAAACGGAAAACGTCCGCTGGAAAGTCGATCTGCCCGGACGTGGCTTGTCCAGCCCGGTGATCGCCAATGGCAGGGTATTCGTCACTGCCTGCTCCGGGCCGACGCAAAGCCGGTTGCACGTCTTGTGCTTTGACTTGGCCACCGGCAAGAAGCTGTGGGAACGACAATTCTGGGCCACCGGCTCCACGAGCTGCCATCCCAAGACCAACATGGCCGCCCCGACGCCAGTAAGCGACGGCAAGTACGTCTATGCCCTATTCGCCACCTGTGATCTGGCGTGCCTCGACGCCGACGGCAATCTGCAATGGTATCGTGCCTTGCGTAAGGATTATCCGACCGTCAGCAACAATGTGGGCATGGCGGCGTCCCCGATTATTTGGAATGATTTGCTGATCATTCAAATGGAGAATGTCGGCGAATCGTTCGCCGCCGGCATCGACAAGCGTACCGGCCAGAATCGCTGGAAGATCGACCGTGGCAAGATCATCAATTGGGTGACGC
The DNA here is from genome assembly GCA_046297495.1 of Gemmataceae bacterium. Lineage (GTDB taxonomy): Bacteria > Planctomycetota > Planctomycetia > Gemmatales > Gemmataceae > JBKBIP01. Next base: position 4,569 of record JBKBIP010000033.1, read on the forward strand.
CGATCGTGGTCCGGCACAACGGCCAGCCGCAATTGTTGCTGCAATCACCGGACCAAATGACGGCCCACGACCCGCGCACCGGCAAGGAACTCTGGTCTTTCAAGCCAGAGAGCGGCTTGGCGACCATCCCCTCGTCAACGGCGGGCGATGATTTGATCCTGGTGCCCGGCGGCGAATTGCTGGCCCTGAAGCCGAAGAACAAGGGGGAACCGGAAGTAGTTTGGACCTCCAATCGTCTCAAACCAGCCACGGCCACGCCGGTATCCTACGGCGGCCGGATTTACTCGGTGAACTCCGCCGGTGTGCTCAATTGTGCCGAGGCTGCCACCGGCAAGATTCTCTGGCAGGAGCGATTGAAAGGCCCCTATTCCGCCTCGCCGATCATTGCCGATGGCAAGCTGTATATCGTCAATGAAGCGGGGACCACCGCCGTCGTCCAGCTCGGCGACGAGCCAAAGGTATTGGCCATGAACGATCTGGGGGAAACCATTCTCGGCACTCCCTCTTTCGCCGACGGCGCCATCTTCCTGCGCTCCGACGAGCATTTGTACTGCATCGGCAACAAGCAGCAGCCGTGACAAAACATCAGATACCTCTGCTTCCCTCCTGCCTTCTTGATCCATAGGGGACAGGAGGGATTGTTATTCCTTCCCGATAACCAGCGGCGTAACCCCAGTGAATGAACTCCTGTCATAGCAATCAAACAGGTCATCTCGATCATGCCAGATGACCGGGTGGGATTGCTTTTCCACGGATTCCACGGTACCGTTATTTTTCCACATCACGACAACTTCGCGCCGATGGAAAAGACATCACGAATCACTCCCACGTTGCCATCCGTTCCAGGTTGCGCGAAATGAAGCGTGTGAGACCGCGAAGATGGGTGAAGATGCGCGGGTGATCGAACCTCAAAAGACTTGATTCAACCGCCACAAACTTCTTTCTCTTGTGGAGTAAGGTGGCGAAGGAGATCATAATGCCCGACTCTGAATACCAAGATAACCCCCAGATGCAGCGTGCCATTTATCAGTTATACCGCGATTACTTCAATCTGGCGGAACGGCGGCGGCGCTGGAACCTGGAAACCGATATTCCCTGGGACCAGTGCCAGGCGGACCAGAAGAACCATGCGGTCGCGGACATTATCGAATCATTTTGCACCGTGGAGATGTACTTGCCCGACTACACAAGCCAAATCCTGCCGGTGGTTCGGTCTAGCCGGGGTCGGGCCTGGTTCGCCGCCAATTGGGGCTATGAGGAGTCCAAGCATTCGCTGGCGATGGAAGATTGGCTGTTGAAGTCCGGCCATCGGAGTGAGGAGCAAATGCACGACTTGGAAAACCAAGTCGTCGATCATCCTTGGAAAATCCCGCAAGGGGACGTGCGTGCGCTGCTCACCTACTCGATGATTCAAGAACATGCGACTTGGTTGCACTATCGCAACCTGCGCAACTTGATCGGCTCCGCTGGTGATGCCGCGCTGTTCAAGTTGCTGACGCTCATCATCATTGATGAGCGGGCACATTATGACTTTTTCAAGAAACTGGTTCGTCTGCACTTGATCGAGGACCGGGCCGGGACCTTGGAGCAGTTGCGCAAGGTCATGCATGACTTCCACATGCCCGCCATCGCCCTGTTGCCCGACGGCAAACGCCGGATGGAACTGGTGGAACGCTTGGGGCTGTTCAACGAATCGATCTATTTCGAGCATGTTTACATGCCGACCTTGGCCGATTTGGGGGTCGAACGCAAGGAGATGCGTCGCAAAACGCGCCGCGAGTATGTCCAGGGCGCGTTGGATATTACCCCCGCCGAATCCGCCACCCAGGCGGACGCACCGCCCCAACGTCCGGCGGCGTGAGGCACGCGGAGCGAACAACAAACTCACGACAACCATCATCTGGATGAGGGATGCGCTTTGCTGATGAACGGCTGGCGGGCCACACGCCGCCGCGGTTCCACCAACGGCGCTATTTCTCCATCAGCTCCCGCAGCAAAAGGGCCGGGTGCAGGGCGGTTTTTCCCGTGAAATGAGCGATTTGCATGCGGCAGGAGAAGCCGGAAGCCACGATCACCGTTTCCTCATCGGCCTGACGCAGGGTGGGAAACAACTGGTGCTCTCCCACCCAGCGTGCGAGGTCGTAATGTTCCTTCTCATAGCCGAACGAACCAGCCATGCCGCAACAACCGGCGTCCAGGTCGATGACTTCCGCGCTCGGAATCTGCCGTAACAGCCGCACGAGCGGATCGCTCCCCGTCAAGGCTCTTTGATGACAGTGATGCTGCACCAGAATTTTCCTCGGTCCGGCGCGGAAAGAGAGCGACGCCGGCTGGACAGCCTGGAGCGCGCGTTCCGCCAGCTCCACCAAGACGGATTGTTCTTCAGGAGAAGGAGGCTGGGAAGCGTCCACCTCGTCACCGAGCGGCGCGGGCAAAGTGGGAGTCACGGAGCCGACGTATTTCCCTTCGGAATTATCCCCAGGTAGCGGCGGCTCCAGTGCGTCTTGGCCCAATTCCTTTTGAATCTCCACCCCCAGCGTGCTGGCCCGTTCTGCTTGGTGGAGAAGATCGCACAGGTGCTCCTCAAAGGTGCGACAGACCGAGGCCACGATTTCGGCTTGGCGGCGTTCCTCCCCCCGCAGCAGGGCCGGATAATCGTCCTGGATGGTCAAGATGCAGCTCGGCTCGCAGGCGATGATCGGCTTGCCGGCGGCGGCCCAGGGATACAACTGCTGGGTGTTGCGCCGCGCGCAGCGCACGGCCTGATCGAGCATGCCGTTGGAGATGTAGGGCCGGCCACAGCAGACGAGATGGTTGACGGCCCCGTTCGCATCCTGGCGCCCCAGCTCCACCTCCCATTGAAGCGGCCGCAATAGCTCACGCACCGCCAACGCGATGTCCGGTTCGTAATACTCCGCGAAGGTGTCGGGGAAGAGCAAGACCGTATGTCTCCCCTCTGTCCCCCCGTGTGCCGTTGCATCCGCCAAGAAGCGGCGCGATAAGCGGTCGCGCCGGGCCACGACTGCCGGCGGCAAGCGGCGCGCGTCGATGCCGAACAGACGCTCATTCAACCACCGAAACAAGGGGCGGCGCGTCAGGAAGTTGACCAACCGTCCCCACCGACTGAGCCGGGCAATGTGGCCGAACAGCCAATTGCGCCAGGGGAGGCCATGCCGTTGAAAATACTGGTGCAGAAACTCAGCCTTGAGGCGGGCCATATCGACATTGGTGGGACATTCGCTCTTGCACGCCTTGCACTCCAAACACAGATCGAGCGCTTCCTTGACATGGGGATCGGTAAAGCCCTGAAACCCCAGTTGGCCCGTCAACGCCAGCCGCAGCGTATTGGCCCGGCCGCGCGTGGCGTGCTGCTCTTCGCGCGTGGCCCGGTAGGAAGGGCACATGTTGCCGCCGCGCGTCCCGCGGCACTCGCCGACCCCCGCGCACAGCTCAGCGGCCTGCGTCAACCCACCGTCCGCGGAGAAGTCGAACGTGGTCGGCACGTTCGGCGTGACATAAGCTGGCCCATAGCGCAGGTTAGCCGACAGCGGCGGGGCATCGACGATCTTGCCGGGATTGAAGATGCCGCGCGGGTCGAAGACGCGCTTGATCTCTCGAAAGGCTTGATACAACACGGGGCCGAACATTTTTTCCTGAAAGGGGCTGCGCACCAGTCCATCGCCGTGCTCGCCGGACAAGGCGCCGCCGTATTTCAACACCAACTCGGCCGTCTCCGCGGCAATGGCCTCGAATTGACGGACGCCGGCTTCCGTCTTGAGATTGACCACGGGGCGTACATGCAGGCAGCCGACCGAGGCATGCGCGTACACCCCTGCCTTGGTGCCGTGCCGCCGCACCACTTCCAGCAGCTCGGCGATGTAGTCGCGCAGCTTCTCCGGCGCTACCGCCGTGTCTTCAACGAAGGAAATCGCCTTGGCGTCCCCCTTCTCGGCCATCGACAATCCCAGGGCCAGCCGGCGCAGTTTCCAGATGCGCCCCTGTTCGGCGGCGTCGTGAGCAGGATGATAATGTTGACCGATACCACGCTGCACCAGCTCCGCGCGCAACGCCTCAAGGCGCGGCGACAGGTCGGCGGCACTATCGCCATAGAATTCCACGATGAGAATGGCCTCCGGGTCGCCGTCCAGGAAGTCGCGCAAGCGGGCGGCTTCGGGGTTTAGCTTGGTGCTGTCCAGAATGTAGCGATCCACCACTTCGACCGCCGACGGCTGATAATTCAAGATCAACGGCGTGGCGGCCAGCGCTTCCAGCAGCTCGGCAAACTGGATGACCAGCATCCCCTTGGCTCGTGGCAATGGCATCAAGTTCAGCTTGGCATCGAGCGTGATGCCGAGCGTCCCTTCCGAGCCGACCAGCAAGTGAGCCAAGTTGATCGATGGTTGTCCTGGCAGGAACCTATCCAAGTTGTAACCACCGACGCGCCGCAGGATTTTCGGATACCGCCGGTCGATTTCCGCGGCGTGTTCCGCGGCCAGCCGCGTCACGACACGATGGCATTCCCCTTCGTGGTCGGTCTTACGCGCTTTCTCGGCCCATTGTCCCTGGTCCAATGGTTGGCAGTGCATGATCTTGCCATCGCTGCGTACCACGGTCAGCTCCCGCACGTGGTCGATGGTTTTGCCGTATAGCAGCGAATGCGTCCCCGAGGAATTGTTGGCGATCATGCCGCCGATGGTCGCCCGGTCGGAGGTGGAAATATCCAGCGGAAAGTGCAAGCCATACGGTTTAAGTCGAGCGTTGAGGTCGTCGAGGACGCAGCCCGGCTCGACGCGCACCCAATGTTCGTCGGCGTTGATCTCCAGGATACGGTGGTAATACTTCGAGCAATCGAGGATGACGCCCGGACCGATGGCTTGCCCCGCTTGCGAGGTGCCGCCGCCGCGCGCCGTGATCGGCACCCCCGCGCGGGCGCAGGCTTGCACGGTGGCCACGATGTCCGCCGCGGTTCGCGGCAGTACGACTCCCGCCGGCACGATTTGGTAAATGCTGGCATCCGTGGCATACAAGGCCCGCCCTAGCCGGTCAAAGCGACTCTCCCCTTGGAGAACCTCCTCTAACTCCGCGCGCAAGCGGGCCAAGTCTGGCTGCCGCGCGGGCGACGTAGCCGATTCCGAAAGGACGGGAAGTTCGGTAATCCTCATGGCATTGTCAGTGATGCGAAAAAGTTAGGCTACGGGATGCGTCGGGCACGCGGCGCCGCGTTGATCGCATTTCCTTCAGGGGGCTGGTTTGTCCCGCGGGGCCGGAGCGGGATTCGACTCGGAAGCCTGCTCCGATACTTTCCTCTTTGAGGCCAACAGCTTGCGCGAACGGGAAAGGATCGGCCCGATACTGTTGACGGGAATGTTGAGCACGGTACTGATTTCCTCGTAAGTATGCCCCTCGATGTAGAACAACCGCACGACTTGTCGCTCGCGGGCTGGCAAGCGCCGGAGGAGCTTTTGCACTTCTTCCAAGGTCTCCAGTCCGCCCGTCACCGCGGGGGCGGTGTCCGCCTCGACTTCGGCCAGCCGCCGCGCGTCGGCGTGCGCGGCCGGTTCGAGCACGCCGGTACGGCGATTCAACTCGTGCAAGCATCCGCGGCGCGTGACAACCGTGAGATAAGTCGCCAAGTCGCATTGGCCGCGAAATTGGCGCAGCACACTGAAATCATGAGCCACGAGCTGGACGAGCACTTCGGCGGCAATGTCTTCCGTCTCCTCCGGCCGCAGCGTCACCCCCCGGGCATGGGCCGTGTAATGCACGACATGGTAAATCAACCCCAAAAAGCGATCGACAAAATCGTTCCAGGCGTTGGTTTCTCGATTGAGACAGCGCTGGATGAGAGCACGATCTTCTTCCGTTAGGGGCACGGATGGACTCCTCGATGGCTACACGATCAACTCCACCGCCACCACACCGGCGCGATGGGGGCTTCCGCACTCGCGGATCTGACTCCTAACATGTCATCTTATCATATGCCAGGAACCGAGGGGGGCATAGAGGTTCCCGCTTTTGCCGCATCGATTGATCTTCCCTCATGGACCACATTCCCCCGCTGGGGCGAGATATTCCAACATGGCTTCGGCGGCGGGACGCGGACAGGACCAGACGAGGAAGAACAGAGCTTGGCGGGCCCAGCGCTGAGCAGGATGTTGGCTGAGGAAGCCGGTCCCCTTACTGGCCGTCAAGGCGGCTTGCGTGGCACGCAGCACCAGTTTGTTGGCCCGATCGCGCAGCGTCATGGCGGCGGTGGGATCGGCGTCGGTCACGGCCAAATGGCGCAGCTCGCGGCGCGTTCCTTGGCGCAGCTGTTCCAAACGGTCCGTGGTAGCTCGTAGCTCGGCGCGGACCTGGGCTTCGTGGTGAAGATAATCAATGGCCGCCCCCGCCACTCCCAAGGCCAAGCACGAGGTTTCTAGCCCCCCCGCGCCGCGCCCTTGGCTCATCACTTTCTCGATGGGGCCAGCCAGCAGCCAGCGCCGCTCGACGCGCACCTGCCGGCAGCGCACTTCCGCCGTCCGCGAGCCACGCAGGGCCATCAGCTCCAGCGGCGGGCCGACCTCGACGCCGGGCAAGTCGCCAGGCAAGACCAGCAGCACCTGCCGGCCATCGTCCAGGCTGCCACCAGTGATGAAGTAATCCGCCTCGGCAGCCCCCGTCACCCACGGCATGAAACCATCGAGAATGAACTCATCCCGCTCTTCTTTGACGAACAGGGCCGGTTGACCGTGTTGGCGTGAGGTAGTCAATTGCGACAAGCCAACCGTGGCAAAGCGCCCACCACATGCCAACGGCCGCAACAACTCGCGGCGCAGCTCCGGTGAACCATGTTCCAGAATCCGCCGGCACGCGGCGTCGCGCTGACTGAGAATGAACGCCGAGGTCAGACATGCTCCCGCCAAGCGTTCGTAGCCGTCGAGCAACTCTACTTTGCCCCATGCCGCGCCGCCGTACTCCGCTGGTATGCTCCAGCCCAACGCCCCCGCTTGTCCCAAGGCGGTCCATGATGCCGACGGCCAAACCGTTCGCGCGTCCGCGTCGGCGGCGTGTTGCGTCAACGTGGCCCACATCATCTCCAAGGCGGTGCTGGTGATCATGGCAAGCTCTCAGTGCAAGCGGATGGCACCCTGTTCGTCCGACAAGCGGATACGTCAAAGCATGAGCGCGGTTCGGCGCGGAACGCCCGCATCAGCGTCTTGAAGCATGGATCGTGATCCATCCCCATTTCCCCAACAGACGGATGCCGTGTGGTTCATTACACAACATGGTTATCACCTATGCAAGGAGATGGATTACTCAGGGCCGTCCGCACGCTGGATTTCCTGTCATGGGTTTCTGGCGATACTTCGCGACGCGCCGAATGCGCCGCGGTGGAAATCCACCGTCCCCTTGCCCTGGTGGGTGGCTTAGGCCATAATCGCAATCATGCGAATCAAGTCCAGCTTCCAGGAGATGGCCGCATGATCTTTTCCTATGCTTGTTCGCAGGGGCATCAATGGCATCTTAATGTCGCGGACCAACTGCCAGCGAATGATCTCTGGATCTTGTGCCCGGTCTGCGGCGCCAAGCCGGTCCCCTCTCAAGCGGCGCGGACCGAACCGGCGGGCGCCATCGACGTGGAGCCGGTGGCGTCTGGGCCGAACATGGAGCTAGCCCACGCTGGCCAACCGTCCGAGCCGGTAACGGCTCCCCCCTTATCGGTCGAGCCGGTGCCGCAACCCTACTGGGAACCGCGCGCGGATGAGGAACCCGCCCCTGCGGACTTGAACGACATTCCACCGTTGCCCAAATACCTCGGTAATATGGACAGGCACACGCCATCGAGCCATGTTTGGGGAATTCCGGCTCGTGGCCTGGTGCTGGGAAGCGTGGTAGTGGCTCTGTTGGCGGTGGTGGGCGGAATCGCGGCGGCTCTATGGTATCCAGGTGGCGCGAACGATGCCGGTTCGCGCAGTGCGTCGCGTGCGTTGGCGCCAGCTGCGGAAACGCAGTGGCACCGAGACCTGGAGCGCCTGACCGACGCCTTGTGGGAAATCGACCTCCTCCGGCGCCAGCTCGACCAGGAACGGGCCAAGACGCGCTTGCTGCTCCATCAGCGGCGACCGGAAAGTTTTTTGACACTGAAGGATCAAGACACGGTCTCCTGCCTAGCGCCTTCCCCCCTAGGAGCACGGTTGGCGTCGGCGGGGGATAATCGAGTGATCATTTGGGACAGTCTCACGGGTGAAAAACTACGGACACTTAAGGGACATCATGTGGATGTATTGTGCGTCGCTTACGGCTCCAACGGCATCTGGCTGGCGACCGGCGGCGCTGATCATCAGGTGAAGCTCTGGAACACCGACGAAGGGCGCGAGGCCCATACGTTCAAGGGGCATTCGGATCGCGTGAGCTGCGTCGGCTTCGAGCCAACCAATCGGCTTTTGGCTTCGGGAAGTCGGGACAAAACGATTCGGCTGTGGAACATGGAGACCATGCAGTTTGTCAAGTCCTTGGCGGGACACGGCGCCGAAGTTTGCGGCGTGGCCTTCAGTCCCAATGGTCAGCGCTTGGCCTCCGCCAGCGCGGACGGCACGGCCCGCATCTGGGACGTGGCCAGCGGCCAGACCTTGCACACGCTCAAGGGACACACCAGCCAGGTCATGTGCGTCGCTTGGAGCCCCGACGGCCGGCGGATTGCCACGGGCGGCGAGGATGATACGCTGATCCTATGGGATGCCGACACCGGCGCCAAAGTCCGGCTCATCAAAGGACATAGCAATGAAATTCGCGGCGTGGCCTTCTGTCCCGATAGCCGCCGATTGGCCTCAGGCAGCGCCGACCAACGGGTCAATGTCTGGGACGTGAACACCGGAGCGATGCTGTTCACACACAAGGGGCATCTGGCCGAAGTGACCAGCGTGGCCTTTGAGGGCCAGCGCATCGCTTCGTCGGATGCCAGCGGCGTGATTCACGTGTGGAAGTTGGAGAATTAGAGCGACGCGCCCAGGAATAGCCCACGGATTTTATACCTGGATGGGAGGCGCGGATTGCCGCCGTGCTTTGGCACGATTCTCACAGCACGGATTGCCGCCGTGCTCTGGCGCGATTCTCACAGCACTGACATTGCTCGACTTTTTTTCCGATTCGTCGATTCGCCCGGACTGCCGTATCCTTGCGCGAACCGAATCCATTTTCAAAACAAACTCGAAAGTCCATGCAACATGAAGGAATACTGCTACGTGATCGTGCGGCGTGATGGCACCAGTTTTTTGCTGGAACAACGCGGCGAGGAAGGCCCCAGCCTGCCGAAATTGCTGCACGAAGGCTGGCGCCCCGTCCGCGAGATGGCGGCGCGCGGCGTCGGCCGCGGCCCTGCCGACCTGTTCGACCTGCAACCGTTGGCCCTGGTGCTGCTGGAACGGGAAAAAGGGGGATGATGGACAAGAAAAGGGGACGCGATCGAAATACGAGTCGCGTCCCCTTTTCTTCTGCTTCTTGCATGAAGATCGACGCCGCAATAGAATTGGGGTTGTTGTTCATAACAACGCCTCATCATGGTCTGCTTGAGGCAAAAGGTAAACGGTTCTCACACCAACAAGTTTACCTCGACTTCATCGAGGCCCTGATTAGTATCCAGGCGCTGCACCTGACCGGGGCTGCCATCCTGGTTTTCCGAGCTTCAACGTTCTTGCAGCCAGTCATGAAATTCCAGCCCGAGGTTGAATCCAAAGAGGAACATCCGTGCTTAGTCCCGAATTGTTGCAAATCCTGCGTTGTCCAGTGGACCCCAAACGGCAAACGCCGCTGGTGGAAGAGGGGACTTCCCTCATCTGCCCGCGCTGCCAGATCAAGTTCTCTATCAAGGACGGCTTCCCCGTCATGATCATCGATGAGGCCGATTTACCAACCGGCTGCGAGAACGCGGAGGAATTGGCGAAGTTGCACGAGATGTAAGCGCCCCGCCCGCGGCGTACATGGCTTCATCGCTATTCCCATTCTTTTCTAACTTCCCTCGATACCAGTTGGCATGGACGGCGGAGCGATCTCTTGCTATGGACCATGCCGCGAACGTCTCATCTTCGTTGATGTGTCTCACGAATACGAGGTTGTCGTGGTGCGCAGGTTGGTTCGATCTCTGCTGTCGTGCCTGGCGCTGGGGCTGGCGTCCGTTGGTTCATTGGCGGCGGCGGCGGTCTATGAGGCGCCCCCCTATTTGCCGCGCTACGATCTCGACATCTTCATGGACCTGGATCAGCATATCGTTCGGGTCCAACAGCGCGTGCTCTGGACGAACACCCATCAGCGCCCCGCCCATGAGCTGGTGTTCAATGTCCATTCCCATTTCCAACTGCCGAAGGAACAAGTCGCCCTGACCGCGAAGACGTTGGAGCTGCTGCGCATGGCGCCGCACAAGGCGCTCGACACCGTGGGCCGAGCCGGCAATGTCGAGAAGGTGACGTCCGGCCAGGCGGAGTTGCCGTTTTATTGGAAAGAAGACAACCACACCGCCTTGGTGGTGCCGTTGCCTGACCCCGTGGGGCCGGGGCAATCCATCGAGGTCGGGGTGACATTCACCCTGAGGCTCCCTCCCAAACAGGGGCGCTGGGGGCAGTGGAAAGGCGTGACTTATTTAAGCCATTGGTTGCCGATACTGGCCTATTACGACGACTGCGGCTGGCAGCCGACCCCATTCGTCCCGTGGCATCAGCCGTTCTTCAACGAAGCGGGGGTGTACAGCGCCCGCGTGACGCTTCCTGGCGATCAAATCGTCGCTTGCACGGGGCCGATTGTGGGCGTCACCGATTTGGACAATGGTTGGCAATGCCTTGACATCGGCGCGCGGCCGGCGCGCGATTTCGCTTTGCTGTGCAGCGCCCGCTATCGCGCGTTTCACGGCCAAGCGGGGCCAGTGGCCGTCTCCGTCCTGGCCTTTCCCGAACATGAGCACTACGCCCGCGCCATGGTTGGCATCGCCTGCGAAGCCATCACCACCTACAGCAAATGGTTTGGCCCCTATCCGTATGAGAATTTCACCATCGCCGAATCGTACTTTCCCTGGAATGGCAACGAGTGCTCCGGGCTGGTGATGATCGATCATCGCGTCTTCAACATGCCCCATTTGGCCGAGAATTACGTCGATTATCTGGTCTCTCACGAAATCTGCCATCAGTGGTGGTACAACGTCGTCGGCACCAACGGCTATTGCGAAACCTGGATGGACGAGGGTTTGGCGACGCACTTGAGCCATCGCTTGCTCAATCAGAAGCACGGCAAGAACAACACCTTGTTGAAGTTTCCCGGCTGGCTGGAGTGGCTGCCGAACATCCGCCGAGATAACTACCGGCACTACGGCTTCTACGGCAGCGTGGCACGGGGAGAAACGACCCGCGTGGTGCAGGACATGGAGAAGTTCGGCCACGTCGTCACCCTGTTCAGCATGTGCTACGACAAGGGGAGCAAAGTCACCGGCATGATCGAGGACCGGCTAGGGGAGGCGGCTTTTCTCGATTTCTTGCGCATCATTTACGCCAAGTATTATTTCCGCGTCCTGCGCATCAAGGATTTTCAACGCGAGCTAGAGGAATATACCGGCTACTCCTGGGAGGAATTTTTCCACCGCTGGTTGTACGGCGAGGGGCTGACGGATTGGTGTCTCGAAAAGGTCCGTATTGAGAAAACCGATTGGAGTAGATGGCAACATCCGATCCGGGACTTCGACGCTCCGGCGGATTGCCGCTGCCGCCGCCCGTGCGGCGAAACCGCCTACAAGGTGACGGTGTTCCTGCGGCAAAAAGGGGACTTCAACGAACCGACCGTCGTGGGATTCAGCTTCGACGGCAAGAAGGAATGCTACCCGGTGCGCGTGCCGCTATTCCCCCAGGCGCAGGTCTTGGAATTAGATGAACCGCCCGCTCGCGTCGTGATGCTGTCAGCGGACGAAGTGCGTCTGGATGTCATCTTACCGTGTCCGCCCACCCAGGTGACGGTGGACCCGGATCATATTCTGGTGGACCGTAACCCGGCCAACAACTACTGGAAGCCTCGGCTACGTTGGCGCTTGACTCCGCTGTATACGCAATTGGAGGAAACGGACCTGGCCGGTGATTACACGGCCTGGAACATCATCGCTGGGCCGTGGGTGTACGCGCCGACCTTTAATGATGCTTGGTTCACGCGCTCGGAGATGGCGGGGGTGCGTCTCGGCTTGTACCGCACGCAGCAGCTGGCCGCCGGCGTGTATGCCGCCTACCGCACCGACTACCGCGACATCGCCGTCGGCGTCGATGTGCTGCGCGACCATTGGCCGTGGCCGAACACACAGGTCGGCTTCCTGGCCGAGCGCCACCTGACGGGTACCGACGACGCCGATGAAGGGCACGCCGACCGGGGCGTGCTCTATGGACGCTACATCATCACCTATGGCAGCAGCTTGTACCTGCCGCCGTTTCATTACGTGGACCTTTTCGGGGCCGTCCAGGACGATTACTTGCCCAGTCCTCGGCGGATGCTGCCTCCCGGAGCGCGCCAGTTCAACCATCAAACCTTGGTCGGCCTGCACCATCAGATCAATTATTTGACACCCTATTGGGACCCGGCGGCTGGCTTTCGCTGGGAATCGACCTATGCCTACGGGCTGCCGGTGCGCGGCGTCGATGAATCGTACCACCAACTGTTCTCGCAATTCTCCCTGGTCAAGTCGATGCCCAACCTTACGGGCTGGCTGGGGGACGAGCCGGCCGGCTGGAAGAACCTTCTCGAAGGACCGTTACGCTGGTTGTCGCTCAGCCGGTGGGCGTTTCAGCTGTATGGAGCCATCGGTTTCCCGACTGATGGGGCCTTCTTCACGCTCGGCGGCAGCCAGCTGTTGCGCGGCTTCGACCTGTCCGACCGGCAAGGGAACATCGTTTGGGTGGCCAACGTCGAATGGCGACTGCCGGTGTTTTATGACGTGAATTGGAACTTCGTGGACCGCACCGCCGGCATCCGCAACGTCTATGTGGCTGGTTTCTACGACATCGGCGACGCCTACATCAACAATCAATCTCAGGGGAGTGTCGTTCATTCCGTGGGGGGCGGCTTGCGCGTGGACATGGCCTGGTTCAGCTTCATTGAACATAGTGTCATCCGTCTGGATTTCGCCAAGGCCATCCACCAAGGGACCCCCATTCAAGTCTGGTTTGGGTTTCAGCATCCGTTTTGAGACGTGCCAGCAAAATGGACGACGCCCGCGTTCAGGCGCAACCGCCGGTAATAGCGGCACGTATTACTCATTCGCTTCCCGCGTCCTGCCCAAGGCGACATCGAATTCGCTCAACATGGGCACCAGCATGGCGGCGATGGTGAAGCCGAAACTGGACGCGATCACCAACAAAGGGATGAGCGGATCGGCGGATTGTCCCGTTCCAGGCCGGCCAATGAGCAGGTAACTGACCGCATAGAAAATTGCCAGCGGGCACAACCAACTGGCCAAGGTCAGAGCCGGCGCGGGGCGGTCGCCGCTCAGCACCCACCACAAACCACCGATGGCCGCCACCAGGAAAAAAAGGAAGCTGGTCCACTGATATTCAAAGCGCCCCGCCATCAGGATGAGATAGACACACACCAAAGTTCCCACCGACAGGAAAACCAACGTCCCTAATACATGGGCAATCGCTTGCCTACTGTTGGACACGCGCAGGGCGACATGGACCCCCAACACCAACGCGAAGGCCAGCAGCACCAACAGCCCCAGGGCCAGACACACCCCCGCCTCGATGTTGCGGCCCCACGTCCTCGGCGTGGCCAACTCCCCCAGCGCGGCATAGACCCCCACCAGCACCAGCGGCAGCACGAGATATTCCTTGGCGTTGTAGGCGATGCCGGCCAACTTGCCGAAGATGAATTCGCGCGGCGTCAAATCAGTGACCAGTAGTAAATCCAAGGCCCGGCTGTCCCGTTCGCTGGTCAGGGCCGTCACCGCTTGCGCTCCGACCAACAACAGGCTGAGTATCGTCACCGGCACCAAGCCGCGGGCCGCGACGTAGGTCGAGCGCTTAGCTTCCCCCAGCCCTTCTGGCCACGCCGCGAGACATACCAGGATGACGACGACGAGATAAGCCAGTTTAATCAGCACCGGCCAGCGGCCATAAGCAGAGGTCCGCAACTCGCGCCACAGGATGGGATTGTCCCACACAGTACGATGGGTGCCGGTTGGCTGTTTGCGGGGGGCGCTCGCCTCTGGCTCGCTCGCTAAACGGGGACCGCCGACTGACCACTGCCCACTGCTCACTTTTTTCGCCCAAGTTCGCAGGCGGTACATGGACCAACCATTCAGCGCCACTGTCAAGGCCATCATGGTTGAAAGGAACCCGCCCAGCGGCAAGGCGGCTTGTTCCGTGGCGGTGAACGGGTCCAGCGCTACATGGAGAGCGGTGAAGGGGTCCAGACTCGCTTGGATCAGCAGAGAGGTCGAGGCCGGGAACGTCTTCGCAGTAACGGCACCAACAACATGCGCCATCCCCAAGTAGAGCACTAACGCCAGCACGGTCAGGGCCAACGCGGGAAAGGTCCGCTCACGCCACAACGCCATCAGACCGCCGAGCGAGCCAACCGCCAGCGCTGCGGCCAGCACGATCAGCGTGACCTGTCCGACTTGCAGCGCCGTCAAGCCCCCCAGTAGCAGCAACGCCGCCAGAATGGGCACGCTGCCCATCCAGAGCACCAACACCGGCAACAAGCTGCCCAATAATTTGCCCAGGACAATCTCATACGGTCGCATATCTGTCAGCAACAGCAAATCCAACGTGCCCCGTTCCTTTTCCTGAGCCACCGCGCTGGCCGCCAGCAATCCTGAGAAAAACAGTGTCAGCGTCAGCTGCACATAGGCGAGCAATTGGAACAGCAGCGGCCCAAAGCGGGCCCACTCCCCCAACGTGGCGGCGCGGTTCCAGCCGACCAGCGCCTGCCACGCCGTCACGCTCAGCACCCACAGCAAACCCAAGTAAGCGGCCCGCAGCGCGTAGTGCCCCGGCCAGCGCGGCAACGTCCGCCATTCCCGTACAAAGATCGGCCCCAGCAACGGTGACAACCTCCGGGTAGTTTCGTGGTAAGGTAACTAGATTGGCCGATGTTCCGATATGAGATGGATTATATCAGGTCAGGAGGAAATTGGGGCGGCAGGCTCTTCGTCTTGGTCGAGCCGCTTGGTGGCGTCGATCCACAGCCACGCCAGGGCGGCGATGAACCAGGAGCAGGCCAACATGGTGAAGGCGATGCGCCATTTCAACATGGGTTCCAAAAAGTTGAGGAATTTATCCAACAAGATCGACACCACGATGGGGCTGGCGATGGCGCCAATGCCCCCCATCATGTTCATGAAGCCGGAGAGGGTGCCCGCGTACTTGCCGCCGATGTCGCTGGCCACGGCCCAGATGGGCGGAATGGCGATGTCATTGATGAAAAAGGCTAGACATAACAGGACAACCGCTTGCCATTGCGCGGTGACGAAGCCGGTGGCCAAGACGCACAAGCCAGCGCCGACGAAACCGACGATGCCGTTCAGGCTCCGGCCCCAGCGCCGGCTACCCGTCCATTGGATGAGCTGATCCGAGACGCGCCCACCCAGCAGACAGCCGAACGCGCCGCACAGGAATGGCAAACCGACAATGATGGCCGACTTGTCGAACGACGTCTCGTACACTTCCTCGAAGTACAACGGCTGCCAGGTGGGATAGAAGTACCAGCCGAAATTGACGCCGATGGCTGCGACGCACATGGCCCGCACGGTGCCGCTGCTAAGAAACTTGCGCCACGGAGTGGCGCCGTGGGCCAAGCCAGCTTCGTGAGCTTGCAACGAATATGGCCCACTGCGGATCAGGTCGCGCTCCGCCTCGTTGCAGCGCGGGTCTTCCTCGGGCGTGTTGCGAAACAGCATCCAGAAAAAGACGCACCAGAAGATTCCCACGAAACCAAGCACCCAGAAGGCCGCCCGCCAACCTGCCAAGGCGGCCAGCTGGACGATCACAAAGGGAGCGATGGCCCCACCGATCCGCGCTGAAAACCAGATGCCCCCCTGAGCCAGCCCGCGTTCCCGGAAGGGGAACCAAGCCCCGACGATGCGCGTCATGTTCGGATAGGCCCCCGCCTCGCCGCAGCCAAACAGGAACCGAACGGTGATCAAGGCGCCCAAGGCCAACCATACGGTCAAGACAGCGGAATCCCATCCCCACCCGAAATAGGCATTGAACCGCCTGACCGAAGAGCCAAAAAGCCAATGGGCAATCTGGTCCGCGGAGCCGGTCAGGGCCGTGAAGAACGACCACCACAACACGATGCGAATTAACACGCGCCGCGATCCCCACCGATCCCCCATCCAGCCGCCGGGCACCTCGAAGAGCGCGTAGCCGATGAGAAACGCGGAGAACACGAATCCCATCTGCACCTTGGAAATGCGCAAGTCGGTTTGAATATTGTCCTGCACTTGCATGATGCAAATGCGGTCGAGATAGGTCAGCATCGACAGGCTGCAAATGAAGGCGAGAACGCCGAGCCGCGCGTAGGTGGGTCTCTGATTCAGGAGTGGTGGTTCGCCCATGAACGGATTGTAACCCGAAGATGGAAGCGCGGAAACCAGCTGCGC
>JBKBIP010000033.1:21267-61463 GCA_046297495.1 Gemmataceae bacterium
CATTCGTCGCTGTGCTTCATCGTTTCGCGCGGACATTCACTTCCCCGCGCAAAACGATGAAGCGGATTACTCACACCCGCTCACAGACAATCATATATCCCTGCTCGCTGGCTCTCCGATACACATCCCGCAAGACCGGAAACCACTCGCGGGCAAACGCCAATTCCTCGGCCCGCTCCTCGTCGTCGGCGAGATGGTCCAAGGCTTGCAAGTCGGCGACGGTCCACCGCGCCGGGTCGAGGCCGGACAAATATGCAGACAATCGCTTGACATCATGTGCATCGTTGTAGCCAGCGTGTTCGGGGCGATAGTAACCGCCGCCGAACATGAAATCGCGACTGCCGAAATGGACTTGCTGAATGGGGACGAAGTCGGCGCGTGGGACGATCCCCTGACATGCTTGTTTGGGGGCCAGCAGCGCCGTCAACGTCTCTGACGTGGTTTGCAAATCGGGAATCTCCGTGGCGCTATACAACAGCACTTCGCCGACGAGTAGCCGCCAACCGTGCCGAGCAAACGGCACCCCCCGCACGACTTGGGCCAGGAACGGCTCCTCCGCGCCGGTGTGGTAGCGCTCGGCGTAAGCGTGGGCCACGGGCAACAGCTCGGCGCACAAGTCCCGGCACGGCAGGAAGCTGCGTTTTTTCCAACTGTCCGCCAAGGCGGGCCGAATGTGCTGGGAGAAACGTTCTGGGTCGAGTAACATCAAATAATCGGACATTGCGTTGCTCTCCTTCCGGTTCCGCCGAAGACCCGCCGCGAACGCGCTTGACGGACCGCGCCAACCGCCTTAGCCTGAACAACGTAACAATAAAATCGGTAGATTAGTGACGCTTCGCGGAAGCATGCGTGGGACGGACGCTTCCGCGAAGCGTCGCTAAACCTCGCTCACCATTGGACCCTGACTCATGCACCGTGAAATCTCTCACACCGACGAGGCCTTTCATCAGGAGAGTAATCTATCCCTCTACCTGCTGACCGGCTTGCTCGGTGTGCTGATTGGCCTTGATTTGTGGCCGGCCATCGCGTCGTACCTGGCCAGCTGGGGGTGGGCACTGCCGACGTTTCCGCGCGAGATTTTCGGGCAGCGGTTCGCCCTGATCGCGGCGGTCATCGGCGGGGCGCGGATTCTCTATGGCTCCATCGAAAGCCTGCTCGAAGGCCGATTGGGGGCGGATTTGGCGTTGGCCATCGCCGCCATCGCCGCCATTCTCATCGGCGAACCGCTGGTGGCCGCCGAGGTCGTGTTCATCGGCATGTTGGGGGAATGTCTCGAAAGCATCACCTTCAACCGCACGCAGCGAGCCATTCAGAAAATCGTCGAAGTGTTTCCGCGCCGTTGTTGGGTGCTGCGCGACGGACAGGAAGTCCGCATTCGCACCAACGAATTGCAGCCGGGGGATGTGGTGGTCGTCAAGCCGGGCGGGCGCGTGCCGGTCGATGGCGTCGTCATCGCGGGGCGGTCGTCGGTCGATGCCAGCGCCTTGACGGGCGAATCGCTGCCGGTGGACAAAGGGGCGGGGGATGAAGTGCTGGCCGGTTCGCTCAATCAATTCGGCGCCTTGACCATCCGCGCCGAGCGCGTCGCCGAGCACACCGTCATGGGGCGAGTCATTGAATTGACCAGCAAGGCCCTCAAAGACAAGGCCCCGCTGCAACGCACCGCCGACCGCTTGGCCAAATACTTCCTCCCCATTGTCCTTAGTTTGGCGACGCTGACGTTTCTGGTCGTGTTGCTGTATCACTGGGGTCCGGTCAGCGCCGCCGCCAGTCGCACAGGCTTGTACGAGGCGGTGCGGCTGGCGGTGTATCCGACGCTGGCCGTGCTGGTGGTGGCTTGTCCCTGCGCCCTGATCCTGGCTACCCCCGCCGCCATCATCGCCGCCTTGGGACGACTGGCTGGCACCGGGGTACTCATCAAGGGCGGCTCGGCTCTGGAGCGACTCGCGGAAGTCCAAGCCTTCGCCTTCGACAAGACCGGCACGTTGACCGAGGGGAAGCTGGAATTGGGGGATGTCGTCGGCATTCACGGCATCTCCAACGGCGAGTTGCTCTGGGTGGCGGCCAGCGCCGAGCAGCGCAGCGAACATCCCGTCGCCCGCTTGATCCTAGAGGAAGCCCGCCGCCGGGACATTGCCTTGGCCCCCATTAGCGAATTCCTGGCCCATCCGGGCGCCGGTGTCGCCGTGCGGACGGATCATCACTCTCTGTTGGTCGGCACGCGCCGGCTGATGGAAGAGCAAAGGATTCCGCTCCCCGAAGCAATTTACCCCATTTTGGACCAGCTCGATGCCACCGGCCAGACCGCGTTGCTGGTGGCCCGCGATGGGGTCATCCTGGGAGCCATCGGCGCCCGCGACCGGGTCCGGCCCGAAGCGGCGGCGGTCATCGCCGAATTGCAAGCTGCCGGCATTCAGCCCATCGCCCTCCTCACCGGCGACCGCGCCGCCGTGGCCCGCACCATCGCCGAGCCACTGGGGATCAGCGAAGTTCACGCTGAGTTGCTGCCCGAACAGAAAGCCGAGTTTGTCGCCCGCTGGTCAGAGCAGCACGGCAAGGTGGCGATGGTCGGCGACGGCATCAACGACGCCCCGGCCCTGGCACGGGCGGCGGTCGGCCTGGCCATCGGCGGCACCGGCACCGACATCGCCGCCGAGGCGGGCGACGTGGTGCTGATGGGGGACCCGTTGCAACCGTTGCCGATGTTGCTGCGTCTGTCGCGGCAAACGGTCCATATCATCCGGCAAAACATTCTGATCTTCGCCTTTATTGTTAATGGCTTGGGTATTCTGCTGACGGCCTGGTTGTGGCCGTTGTTCGCCCCGTCGCCGGAGTGGTACGAACAAGCGCCGCTGGCCGGCGTCATCTATCATCAGCTCGGCTCGTTGGCGGTGTTGCTCAACGCCATGCGTTTGCTCTGGTTCGAGCGTGCCGCCGCCAGTCCGACCTGGCTGCGCATTCGCCACGCCATGCAGCGTATCGATCAATGGATGGAACACCATCTCAACGCCGACGAATTGCTGCACGAGCTGTCGCACCATTGGAAGCCGGTGGCGGCGGTGGTGGTGCTAGTCGCCTTGTTCATCTACGCTCTCAGCGGCTTGACCGTGGTGGGGCCGGATGAGGTGGCGGTGGCCCGTCGCTTTGGCCGACCCGTCGGCGACCAGCCGAACGCGCATCTCGAATCCGGTCTGCACTGGCGTTGGCCGTGGCCCATTGAGGAGATCACCCGCGTCAAGCCGGACCAGGTGCGAACAGTGCCGATTGGCTTCCGCGCGGCGGCGAATCCGGTCGCGGCCGCCCCCGCCGCATTGGGTTGGTCCAGCCCGCATGGCGGCGACGGCATCCTGCGCGTACCCGAGGAAGCGGTCATGATCACCGGCGACGGCAACCTTATCGAGCTACAAGCGACCGTGCGCTATCGCGTGGACCGCGACGCCTTGCACACCTACCTCTTTGAAGTGCGCGACCCGGACGCCATCGTCCGCTCCCTGACCGAAGCGACGCTGCGCGAGGAAGTGGCTTCGCAACCATTTTTTGATTTGTTGACCATTAATCGAGAGCAGTTTCAACGTGCGGTGCTGAAGCGTTTGGAACAACGCAGCCGGCGCTACGGCCCGCAGGGGTTGGGCATTCGCTTCGATGGCCTGTCGCTGCACGATGTCCACCCACCCCAGGAAGTGGTTGGCGCCTACCATGACGTGGCTCGCGCCATGGAGCAATTCGATCAGCTCATCAACCGCGCCCAATCCGAAGCGACCCGCAAAGTGAGCAACGCCGAGGCCGACGCCCTGGTGCAGGTTCGCCGGGCCGAGGCGGAATACCGGCAAAAAGTCACCCAAGCCGAAACGGAGCGTGACAACTTCCTGGCCCGGCAACGCTCACGCCGGCAGCTCAGCGCTCAGGAAGAATGGGCCTTGGTGCAGGAAGCGCTGTCCATCTTCCTGCAAAGTCAAGACGTGGAAGCGGCCCTGGATCATTACGTTCGCCGCCGGCAGCAAGCCGTCGCCCGCGCCATGTTTCTGACTGACTTCCGCCTATTTTGGGACACCCTGGCGACGGTGCTCGGCGGGCGGGACAAAGTCATCATCGATAGCGACAAACTCCCGGGCCGCCGACACCTGTTCCTGATCGACCCCGATCAAATGCGGCCCCCGCCCCCCGTGCTGTTGCAACCCGACCGCAACCCCGAACGCAGCCGAATGCACGAGAGGCCATGACAACAATCTCGTTCTCAGGCTCTGCCTGGGAACGAGGAGAAAGGTCCATCCCATGTTCTTACGCATCTGCTTCCTGTTGATCGTTGGCACCGTCATCCTGGTGGCGGCGTTGACGTCGTTTTACATTGTGGATCGCGCCGAGTATGTCTATGTCACGCAGTTTGGCCGGCATGTGGCCACGCACGACGGCGAGACCGACGCGGGGCTGCATTGGAAATTGCCGTGGCCGATTCAGTCGGTGCAGCGGCTCGATCTGCGCTTGCAGGTCTTCGACTTGCCGGAGACGGAGCTGCCCACGCACGATCCGCGCGGCAAGACGATTGACAAAATGCTGACTATCGATGCCTACGTGTGCTGGAAAATTGACAACCGCGACAGCGTGGACCGCTTCATCCGCACGGTCGGCACGCCGGAGCGGGCCAGGGAAATCCTGAGCCAGCGCGTGCAAAGCCGGCTGGGGGCGACCATTCCCACCCTGCCGCTCGAAGAGATCATTCGCGTCAGTGACGGAACGGACAGCGGCGAACGCCTCGACCGGCTCAGCAAACAATTGCTGGGAATTGACGGTCGGCAGGTGATGTTGAGTGCCCTTGGCGTCGCGGCAGACGGTCCTCTGTCCCTAGTGCCGCTATTGGCCGTCGCCGAGCAGGATAGTTTGAAAAACATCGCCCGCCAGGAATATGGCATTGAAATTGTCGATGTGCGCTTGCGGCGTTTCAACCATCCCCCCGGCGTCCGCCAAGCCATCTTCGACCGCATCCGCAGCGAACGCGAGAAGAAGGTGGCCGAGTACCGCGGCGAGGCCAACAAGCGGGCCACTGAAATCACCAGCGCCGCCGAGCGCGAGGCCAAAGACCTCCTCACCGACGCCCAAAGCCGCCAACAGCGCTTGCAAAAAGAAGCAGACATCCAAGCCGACGAGATGCGCAACCAAGCCCACGCCAAAGACCCGGAGTTTTACACCTTCTTACAGAAGCTCGAAACCTATCAAAAAATTTTGGACAAAAGCAAGGATGTGTTGTTACTGTCCAGCAAACATGAAATTTTCGACTTATTGCTGAATCCCCCCAACGCCAACCAGCGCGGGACGCCGTCCACCTCGCCCCCCATCACCGCGACGCCGCGCGTCACTTCCGGGGAGGACCAGCCATGAAACCGCGCTACTGGCTTCTCGGCACACTGGTCCTGCTGCTGATCGTGTATCTGCTCAGCGGCATCACGCAGATTCAACCGGGGGAACGGGGCGTGGTGCGCCGCCTGGGGCGCGTGGTGGCCACGCCGGGACCGGGCTTGTGGATCGGCTTCCCCTGGGGCATCGACCGGGTGGACCGCATTCCGGTCAACCTGGTTCGCCGCGTGACGGTCGGCTATCAACCGGAGGCGGACAACATATACGGCATGACACCCGCTGGCCAGTTACTCACTGGTGATCATAACCTGGTCAATGTGCAGGTGGTGATTCATTATGCCGTCCGCGAGGATGAAGTGGAAAATTTCCTGGTGCAAGGGGACCAAGCGGATGGCCTGGTGGCCCGCGCCGCCGAGTCGGTGCTGACGGAGTGGGTCGCCCGCCGTACCATCGATGACGTCATCATCACTAGCAAGGGGGGCCTGGAAAATTGGCTCGTCGCCCGTACTCAGGAACGGATCGAACCGTACCAATTGGGCATCGACGTGCAGGCCGCCAGCGTCGCGCACTTGCTCCCCCCCGATGAAGTCAAGTCGGCTTTCGACGAGGTGACGCGCGAACAGACGGCCATTCTCACGCGCGAGCACCAAGCCCAACAGGAAGCCGACCGCATTCGCCGCGACGCTCAGGCCGACCGATTTCGTCTGCAACAGGAAACCGCCGTTTATGTGAATAACAAATTGAAACTGGCCCAAGTGGATGTGGACACGTTTGCCAATCGTTTGTCACAGTATCAACGTCTCAAACAAGACAATCCTGATTTCCTCAACGCCCTGTGGCGTCAAGAAATGGGCAAGCTCCTGGCCCGCCTCAAGGAAACCGGCCGCCTCGACCTGCTCGACAATCACCTTGGCCCCGACGGCTTGGACATCACCCATTTCGCCGAGGTGGGGCGGAAGAAGTAAAAGAGGGGGGACATCAGGAATTTCGGCTCCGAGAGTGGTTTCATGACCGACTCTTTAGGTGTCTATTAATAGTCACCTCCTGCCAGCCGCTCGTACACCGCCTTCGGTACGTGGGCCAGGTTGGGAGCGGTCCAGTCGGCCTGGGTGAGGCGGTCGGCGGGGAAGCTAGTGGTGAGGGCCAAGCACCAGGCGCCGGCAGCCTTGGCGGCGGCCACGCCGTTGATGGCATCCTCGATCACGAGACATTGATCCGGCGGTAGGTCGAGCAGCTGGGCGGCGGCCAGGAAGATGTCGGGGGCGGGCTTCTTCCGTTGCACCTCGCTGCCATCGACCAAGGCGTCGAAATCGGCGGGCGTCAGGCGCAGAACATGCAAGTTCCCTTCGACTTTGATGTGATCGGCGCTGCTGGCCACCGCGCGTTTCAAGCCGCGCCGTTTGCACTCGTCGAGAAACGTATAAACTCCCGGCAATGGTTGCAAACGGCCTTGAATGGTTTCCAGATAGATTTGATAGATGCGTGCCTTGGCCGCGTCGGTGTCGATATGTAGTCCATACTTGGCCGCGATCCCCGCGATGAAGCTGGATTCGCCGGCGCCGACGAATGGGTCAAAATCATGCTGATCCATCTGAAAGCCTTGCTCGGCGAAATAGCGCCGCGAGGCTTCCTTGATGAAGGGGAGCGAATCCACCAACACGCCGTCCATGTCGAAAATGACGCCGTGCAATCGTCCATTCGTGGATGTCGGTGCCATAGTCCTGCTTCCTTTGGTCGATGGCCCACGTGAATCCTAGCGATGATCGGAAAAGGGAAGAGGTGTGTTCGTCTTCCGTGGACTCCCCCTAAGCGGGGACCTGCCGGCCCCCACTCGCCTGGGCGGATCGTTGCTAAGCTAACATTTTCCGCACGATCTCGCCATGCACGTCGGTTAGGCGGAAGTCACGGCCTTGGAAGCGGAAAGTGAGCTTCTTGTGATCGAGGCCGAGCAGGTGCAGCACGGTGGCTTGCAAGTCGTGGATGTGGACGCGGTCTTCGACGGCAGCGAAACCAAATTCATCGGTGACGCCCAAGTCGAAGCCGGCCTTGACGCCGCCGCCGGCCAGCCACATGGTATAAGCGTCGATGTGGTGATTGCGGCCGATGGTGCCGCGTACTTCCCCCATCGGCGTGCGGCCAAACTCGCCCCCCCAGATCACCAGGGTTTCATCGAGCAAGCCGCGTTGCTTCAAGTCCTTGACCAGGGCGGCACAGGGTTGGTCCACGTCCCGGCACACCCGGTCGAGGCCCCCTTCCAAATCTTGACCGCCGCCGCCGTGATGGTCCCAATCGGTATGGTACAGCTGGATGAAGCGAACCCCCCGTTCCACCAGCCGGCGGGCCAGCAAGCAGTTGTTGGCGAACGACGGCTTGCCGGGCGTGGCGCCGTACAGGGCCAGGGTCTTGGGGCTTTCACCGGCAATGTCCATCAACTCCGGGGCGCTGGTCTGCATGCGATAGGCCATCTCGTAGGAAGCGATGCGCGTGGCGATTTCCGGGTCCCCCGTGTCGATGAGGCGAGCATTGTTGAGATCGCGCATCACATCCAGGGCTTGCCGTTGTCGGTCGGGGGTGATGCCGGTCGGGTTGGTCAGGTTCAGGATAGGCTCGCCGCTGGTGCGGAACGGCACCCCTTGATAGGTGGTGGGCAAGAAGCCGCTCCCCCACAGCCCCGCCCCGCCGCGCGGCCCGCGCGGTCCCGACTGCAAGACGACGAAACCGGGCAGGTTGTGCGATTCACTCCCCAAGCCATACGTCACCCATGCCCCCATGCTGGGCCGGCCAAACTGCGGCGAGCCGCTGTTGGTGAACAGTTTGGCGGGGCCGTGGTTGAAGACGTTCGTTTGCAGCGAACGGATGATGGTGATGTCATCGGCGATGCTGGCGATGTGCGGCAAGCAAGAGGAAATATAAGTGCCGTGCCGGCCATGCCGGGCAAACTGGCGCTTCGTAGCCAGCAGTTTCGGCCGTTCCTTGGTGAACGAAGACATGAAGGCGAAGCGCTTCCCCTTGATGAACGATTCGGGGATCGGCTGATCATGCAGCTTTTGCAGCTCCGGCTTGTACTCGAACAATTCCAGCTGGCTGGGACCGCCGGCCATGAAGAGGAAGATGACGCTTTTGGCCTTGGCGGCGTGGTGCGACTGTTTGGGGGCCATCGGATTGACGAAGCGCTCTGGCCGAGCCGCCGACGCCGGCTTGTCGGCCAGCAGCGAGCTTAGGGCCATCGTCCCGACACCCAAGGCGCATTGGCCGAAGAAATGCCGGCGCGTTTGTAACAGCAAGGGATCGGTGCAATTCATGGTGGCTCCCCTTCGGGTAGTGACTTCAAACGGTGAATGTCATTCCCGGGTAATAAACTCATCCACATTCATCAGCACGCGGGCGACCATGATCCACGCGGCGCGGTCGGCGGCTTGGGTCCCTTCGGGCAGGTTCGACGGCAGCAGCGCGGCGGCGTCTTGGGGCGCTTTCGCGAAGCTGGCCCGTTGTTGTTCCAGGAAGCCGTGCAATCGGCTCAGCTCGAAGGAGCGCGGCGGGCGCGACAGACACAACCGAAAAGCCTGTGTCAAGCGTTCCGCATCGGTGAACTTGGGATTCTGGAGCACGCGCTCGGCCAAGCCTTGGGCGCATTCCAGATACGCTTGATCGTTGAGCAGCGTCAGCGCCTGCAACGGCGTGTTGGAACGGGTGCGACGCGTGCAGGTGCTGTTGGCGTCCGGGGCGTCGAAGACGGTCAAGCCCGGATGCGGGGCCGAGCGCCAGAAATACGTGTACATGCCGCGCCGGTAGCGGTTGGGGCCGGTGTCGGCTTTCCAGTTCTTGTTGACCTGCGTGAAGGCATACACACCGTCGGGCTGCGGCGGAAAGACGCTCGGCCCACCGATCGCGGGATGCAGCAGGCCGCTGGCCGCCAGTGCCACATCGCGGACAATCTCCGCCTCCAGACGCAGCCGGTTTTGCCGGGCCAACAGCAGGTTGCGGGCGTCGATGGCTTCCAGCTCCGGGCGGTGCTGCGACGCTTGCCGGTAGGTCGCCGACGTGACGATCAGCCGGTGCATGGTCTTCATGCTCCACTTTTGCCGGATGAATTCGGTCGCCAACCAATCGAGCAGCTCCGGATGCGTGGGCAAGGTCCCCTGCGTGCCGAAGTCGTTTTCCGTTTCGACGATCCCCACGCCGAAATAGCGCTGCCAGAAGCGATTCATGGTCACGCGTGCCGTCAGCGGATTATCGGGATCGACCAGCCAGCGCGCCAAGGTCAGCCGATTGCCAGCGTACGGCTCCGGCAACGGATGCAAGACGGACGGAACCCCCGCCTGGACCGCGATCCCCTTGCGCGTGAAATCCCCTTGGATAAGCACGTTGGTCACGCGCGGCGTGGAACGCTGCCGCAAGACCATCGTGGTGACAATCGTGGGTTCAGCCGCCTTGAGCTGAGCGATGCGTTGCCAGGTATTCAGCCGGAGCCGCACTCCTAGGGCGTGGGCCGCCGGCGCGAACGGCAAGGGTTGCGCGAAGCCGGCGGCGATGTGTTGGATCTGCTCGCTTTGCCGGTAGAAATCCAGTAAGATCGCCGTCTGTTCCGACGAGCGGCCATTCTCCGGGATTTCCAGCAGCTCTTGAATGTCGGCGGGCAAGGTCTTGCGTGTCGCGCTTGATAGCTTTTCTTCCCAACGCAGCAGGCCGGCCAGGGAGGTGTTGTCGAAGGTCTTGAGGACTTTTTCCAGCTCCTTGACCTCGGCTTGAATCTGTTTGGCCTTCTGCTGCTCGGCGGCGCTGGCCAGTGACAGCGTTGGTTCATCATCTTGGTTGAGGAAGTCGAACAGCTGGTAGTATTCACGCTGCGAGATGGGATCGAACTTGTGGTCATGGCACTGAGCGCAAGCGATGGTCAGCCCCAGATAGACGGTGCCGGTCGTGTTGACGCGATCTACCACCGCTTCGACGCGGAACATCTCGACATCGATCCCTCCTTCTTGATTGATGAGGGTGTTACGGTGGAAGCCGGTGGCGATTTGCTGTTCGATGTTGGGATTCGGCAGCAAATCCCCGGCCAGCTGCTCGATGGTGAACTGATCGAACGGCACATCGCGGTTGAAGGCGTCGATGACCCAATCGCGGTATTTCCAGATGCTGCGCGGGCCGTCGATGGTGTAGCCGCTGGAGTCGGCGTAGCGGGCCAGGTCCAGCCAATGCCGGCCCCAGCGCTCGCCATAATGCGGCGAGGCCAACAGCCGATCCACTAGCCGTTCGTAGGCGTCGGGCCGGCTGTCGTTGACGAACGCCTCTACTTCGGCAGGGGTCGGCGGCAAACCGGTCAAATCCAGACTCAGCCGGCGAATGAGCGTGATGCGATCCGCTTC
This sequence comes from Gemmataceae bacterium, assembly GCA_046297495.1. GTDB lineage: Bacteria > Planctomycetota > Planctomycetia > Gemmatales > Gemmataceae > JBKBIP01. Next base: position 31,983 of record JBKBIP010000033.1, read on the forward strand.
TGGCGACGGCGTGAGCCCTTCTTTTTCCAACCGGGCCAGGATGAAATAGTCAATCGGATTGCGCGGCCAAGCTGGATGCTTCACCGCCGGCAATTTGGGCCGCGCCGGTTTCTGAAACGCCCAATGGCTGCTCTTGGGCGCCGTGATCCCTTGGGCCACTTCATCGGCGGGGGCCTTGGCTCCTTGATCGATCCAGGCCTTCAGCGTGGCAATTTGCTGGGTTGTCAAGCGTTCGCCGCTCGGCGGCATGACGGCGGCATCCTGGGTGCCGGTGACAGCGTGGATCAGCTTGCTTTGCTGGCTATCCCCGGGCACCAGACCAGGGCCGGAGTTTCCCCCTTCCCGGATGGCCGCGGCGGTATCCACGCGCAGCCCGGAACGCTGCTTCTGCGGGCCGTGGCAGGCATGGCAATGCTTCGCCAGAATCGGCTTCACGTCCCGGACGTAATCGACCGGCTCCGCCGCCGCCAGCGACCCAACCCACAGACTCAACGGCACGATAACGATACGCTTCATCGGCAAGCTCGTGATGCGTGGTGATGACAAGCGGCTCGGTCCCTATGGCCTCGGAACCCAGCCCCCCTGCACGGTAGGCGGGAATCACGTTCCCGGTTCATGGATGGACCAGCGGGCGCAGTCTCAGCGGCCAACCCGACTTATACGATACCCGATTCCAAACGGGATGCAAGCAAAAAGCACGGCCAAAAAAGGGGACGCGACTCGTATTTGTTGATGAAGCGGGGCGGAAGCGGATAACCAGCGAAATCGAGTCGCGTCCCCTTTTTTACCTCCGGGGTGTGCAGCTGCAAAGTAGGTGGAAAATAAGTATCCTGAATGCCATCGGGAATGGGACCCGGAAAATCCTTCTTGCAACTTTATCAGAGGAAGAAAAGGGGACGCGACTCGTATTTGTTGATGGAGCGGGGCGGAAGCGGATAACCAGCGAAATCGAGTCGCGTCCCCTTTTTTGAGGAGCAGCCATGACGGTTAAGATGCGGTCGCTCGATCCGTTCTTTCGTCCGGCCACGGTGGCGGTCATCGGGGCCAGTGGGACGCCAGGGAGCGTCGGCCATATCCTGATGCGCAACCTGATGGAGAATCCGTTTGGCGGCATTGTCTATCCCGTCAATCCCAAGCGACGCAGCGTGCTGGGGGTGCATTGTTATCCCCATCTGTCGGCGGTGCCGTTGCCGGTGGAATTGGCGGTCATCGCCACGCCAGCGGCCAGCGTGCCGGCGATGGTCGAGGATTGCGTCGGCCACGGTGTCAAGGCAGCCATCATCATCAGCGCCGGCTTTTCCGAGCTGGGCCAGGAGGGACGCGCCCTGGAAGACCGGATTCGTCGTACCGCGCAGGGACGGCTGCGAATCATCGGGCCGAACTGTCTGGGCGTCATCCATCCGCCCAGCAACCTCAACGCCAGCTTCGCCCACACCATGGCCCAGCCCGGGCGGATTGCCCTGCTGAGTCAAAGCGGCGCCATTTGCACCTCCATCCTCGATTGGGCGCGGCAAAAGCATTTTGGGTTCAGCGGCTTCGTCAGCGTCGGGGCCATGCTCGATGTCGATTTCGCCGATCTGCTCGATTATTTCGGCGACGATCCGCACACGCAGAGCATCATTTTGTACATGGAATCCATCGGCGACGTGCGCGGCTTCCTGAGCGCGGCGCGGAGCGTGGCGCGGGCCAAGACGGTGATCGTCATCAAGTCGGGCCGGCATGAGGCGGGGGCCAAGGCGGCGGCCTCGCACACTGGCGCCTTGGCGGGCAGCGATGCCGTCTATGATACTGCCTTTCGCCGGGCCGGCGTGCTGCGCGTGGCAAACTTCCGCGACCTGTTCAACATGGCCGAGATTCTCGCCCTGCAACCGCCGCCGCGCGGGCCAGCGCTGGCCATCATCACCAACGCCGGCGGGCCGGGGGTGATGGCCACCGACTATCTCATGACGCACGGCGGCGACCTGGCCACCCTCAACGCCGACACCCTGGCCGCCCTCAATGCCGTGCTGCCGCCGTTCTGGAGCCGCGCCAACCCGATTGACATTCTCGGCGACGCCACCCCGGAACGCTATCGGAAAGTGGTCGAGATTTGCGCCCACGAGCCCAGCATTCATGGGCTGCTCATCCTGCTGACGCCGCAAGCCATGACCGACCCCACCGCGACGGCCCGGCAATTGGTGCCGTTCGCCCATCTGGAGCGCAAGCCGATCCTGGCGTCGTGGATGGGGGGATCGGCGGTGACACCCGGACGCAACATTCTCAACGAGGCCGGCATTCCGACGTTTGATTCCCCGGAGGCCGCCATCCGCTCGTTCTTGCTCATGGTGCAGTATCGCCACAATCAGGAGATGTTGTACCAAACCCCCGAAGCCTTGCCAGAAGATTGGCAACCGGAGACAGACACGGTGAAGCACGTGCTGGCCAAAGCGCGTCAAACCCAGCGCACATTGTTGACGGAAGCTGAGGCCAAGGAGGTGCTGGCCGCCTATGGCGTCGCCGTAGCGCCGACTATCCCGGCCAAAACCGCCGACGAGGCCGTGCAAGTGGCCGGGCAACTTGGCTATCCGGTGGTCCTCAAGCTCCTCTCCGAAGTCATCACCCACAAGACCGACGTGGGGGGCGTGCAGCTCAATCTAGCCAACGAAGCAGCGGTGCGGACGGCGTTTCAAACAATTCAAGAGAATCTGGCCACGCGCCATCCCGACGTGCCGTTTGAAGGTGTCACAGTACAGCCTATGATAACGGACAAAGGCTTCGAGCTGATCGTGGGCAGCTCGGTCGATGTGCAATTCGGGCCGGTGATCCTGTTTGGGGCCGGCGGCATCATGGTGGAAGTGTTTCAAGATAGTGTCCTGGGTTTGCCACCATTGAACCGCGCCCTGGCCCGGCGCTTGATCGAGCGGACGCGCATTGCCAAAGCGTTGCGCGGCGTGCGGGGCATGAGGCCCGTCAACCTGGAAGCGCTGGAGATGCTGCTGGTGCGCTTCAGTCAACTGGTGGCCGACTTTCCCGATTTCCAAGAGATGGACATTAACCCGCTGCTGGCCACGCCGGAACGGGTGCTCGCCCTGGATGCCCGCATCATCCTAACGCCGCCGGACCTGCCCAACGACCAGAAACCGCGCCTGGCCATCACGCCGTACCCCAATCAATATATCTCCACCTGGCGCATGGCCGATGGCACCGAAGTGCAAATTCGCCCGATTCGACCCGAGGACGAGCCGCTCATCGTCGCGCTGCATGCCACGCATTCGCCGCACACCATCCGCCTGCGCTTCCATAGCATGGTCAAGGCGCTGTCCCACGAACAGCTGATTCGCCTTTGTCATCTCGATTACGACCGCGAAATGGGCTTGGCGGCGGTGCTTCGGGAAGGGGGCACCTCACGTATTCTCGGCGTATCGCGCTACTATCTCGACCCGGAATCGGCAGTGGCCGAGTTCGCCATCGTGGTCGGTGATCCCTGGCAAGGCAAGGGGCTGGGCTGGCAGCTGCTCGACCGGCTCATCGCCGTGGCCCGCGAACGGGGCGTCCAACAGCTGGTCGGCGTCGTCCTCCGCGAAAATCGCTCCATGCTGCAAATGGCCGGCGAAATGGGCTTTTACACCCGACCCACCAAGGATGATGCGATCGTGGAAGTGGTGAAGGATTTGCAAGTGGGAGATTGATGGAGCCAGCGCGGCAGATCGTCCTCCTTCCGAGACCTTCCAGGGTTCGCGATAAGCCGGATGCGTCTTCCAGCCTGTCAGGTCTTGGCCGTTGAAGAGCGGGACTCAGGCGCCGAATCCTGGCTATACGTTGACAGCAGATGAGTCGCCGATCTTGGCCCGGTGGCGTTCCTCGATCACCGCCGGATCGGAATTCAGGCGGAGCGTTGTCACACCATCCGCCTGGATGGCGACATCTCTGGTCAGGAAATAGTCCCGGCCGCGAAAAGCGAACTGGACGCGATAGACACCGGGGGCGAGCGGCACGCGGCGCAGATCGGTTCGGTCGTGAACGATGCCGTCACTCTGGAAGATCGTGGCGACGATGTCCCCGTCGGCGGTCTCGATTTGAAGCTGTCCCGGCTTGTGAACCAGGTACGGCAGCACTACCGGGGCAATCACGGCGGCGAGCAGCATCAGGGCGATGAATCCGCCTGCGAGCTGGCGCGCCAGTTTGGTCACAGGCGCCCGCTCACCCACCCTATGAGGATGGCTTCCGTAAATCATATCGTGCGCCCATCTGTTGGTCACAGGCGCCCGCTCACCCAGACCAGCAGGGCGGCTTGCGCGAGTACGATCAGCCAGAATACTATCCGAAATCCACCTTTGACAGTCTTGTGGCGGAACAGACGCATGGCGAGATAGGCGCCGGGACTGCCGCCGCCGAGGGCCAAGGCGTGCAGCACGTTTTCGGGGACGCGCCGTCCGCCGCGCCGTGCTTGCCACTTGTCGTAGCCATAATACAACAGAGCGCCGAGGTTGATGGCGAACAACCAAGCCGCGAGCCAGGCCCAGCGCGATTCGGATTGGCCGAGTGGACCGTTCCAGATGACAACGCTTGTCAGCAAGACGAGCAACCCAGCGACGCTGGCATGAAAAATCAACGGATGAGGACGTTTCTGGTAGGATGCCGGCATGGGGTCTATTCTGGGAAGCACGGGTTCGCGGTACGGTTGCCGACGGCCGCCGCCAGGGATGCGAGGCGGGGCGGCTGCCGGGATCGAATTGCGTAATGTACTCCCCTTCGTGGAGTGAACCAAGAGCAATCCGGGGCGCCCGTCCCCATGACGGGCGTGAGCGCGTCGAAGAATCCCCTTTTTCGCATGAGCATGAGGATGACAGCGATGGACAATGTAGCATCCACGCGGCAAGCGTGGATTTTTTTCTTCGGTCAGGGACAAGCCGACGGCGGCCAGGAGGTCCAGCACCTAGTCGGCGGCAAGGGGGCCAGTCTCGCCGAGATGACCAAGGCGCGACTGCCGGTGCCGCCGGGCTTCACCATCTCCGCCGATTGTTGCCGGCGCTACTTCGAGGCGGGAAACCACTGGCCCGATGGCTTGCGCGACAGCGTGCGCGATGCCATGACACGCTTGGAACAGTGGACAGGGCGAGCCTTTGGCCAGGGAGACCAGCCGCTGTTGGTGGCGGTGCGTTCCGGGGCGGCGGTCTCCATGCCGGGCATGATGGATACGCTGCTCAACGTGGGTCTCCATCCTGACGGCGTGCGCCGCCTGGCCCGGAGCAGCGGACAAGCCCAAGCCGCTTGGCTGCGATACTGGCGTTTCTTGCGGAGTTTCGCGGGTACGGCGCGCCAACTTCCCGACGCCGTCGCCGACCGGGTGCTTCAAGAAATACGGTCGCAAACAGGTAAATCTGCTGAGGAGGACCTGGACGCCGACGAGCTGGAGCGACTGTGTGAGCGGTTCCGAGACGCCTACCGCGACGCCAGCGGCGCGGACCTGCCGACCGATCCCGAGGAGCTGCTGTTTGAAGCCATCGAGGCCGTGTTTCATTCCTGGAACAGCGAACGGGCCGTCCGCTATCGGCAACGCCAAGGCATTGACGGACTGCTCGGCACGGCCGTCAACATCCAGGCCATGTGCCCCGCGGACATCGCCGGGGTGCTGTTCACGACCAACCCGGTTCAGCCGGAGTCCGGTGAGCTGATCATCGAAGCCGTGCCGGGTTTGGGGGAAGCGTTGGTGCAGGGGCAAGTGACTCCTGATCAATTCGTGCTGTCGCGTGCCGATCTCCGGGTGGCGCGGCGCGTGCCGGCGCCAGGTCAATCGGATGACAACCCCTTGCTCTCCGATGATCAACTGCGCGAGCTGGCCGAGCTGGGCTTGCGCGTGGAACGATACTTCGGTCATCCCTGTGACATTGAATGGGCCTGGGCGGCGGGGCAATTCCACTTGCTGCAAGCGCGAGCGATTCGTGGCGTCTCGGAACCAAGAAATGATTCGGCCGCGGCGGAAACGGAGCGCGTCCGCCGTGAGGAGATCGCCCGCTTGGCGGCCGGGGCGGCGCCGGAGGGGACGGTCTGGAGCCGATTCAACTTGGCCGAGGTCCTCCCCGAACCCACGCCCATGACGTGGGCCATCGTGCGCCGCTTCATGTCCGGACAGGGGGGGTACGGGTTGATGTACCGCGATCTGGGATTCGATCCCGACCCGGCATTGGACGAGGAAGGGATATTCGACCTGGTGTGCGGTCGGCCGTATTGCAATCTCAGCCGTGAACCGAAGATGCAATATCGGCTGCTGCCGTTCGAGCATGACTTCGCGGCCTTGAAACGCCAGCCGCGCCAGGCGCTGTATCCCCAAGCCGTCCTCAACCCAGCGCGGGTTGGCTGGCGCTTGTGGTGGCGCCTGCCGCGCATCCTCTGGCAGCTGGTCCGCTCGATTCGCCGCATCGGACAGCTGAGCAAGACCTTCGCCGAGCGCTTTCGCCACGACATCATCCCCCCTTTTGTCGAAGCCACCGTTGCGGAAGCGCGGACCGACTACTCGCCGTTGACTGCGGCCGAGCTGCTCCAACGCCTAGAGCACTGGATACGGCGTACCCTCCATGACTTTGCCCGCGAATCGCTGAAACCCACCGTGCTGGCCAGCATCACGATGGCGAACCTGGAGCGCACGTTGATTCGCTTGCTGCAACGGCAAGCCGCCGGCCGTGCCACGGGGAGCGCGCCACCAGAAGAGTACGTTCACCAAGCCCGTTCCTGGATTCAGCGACAGCTCATGGGAGTGCGTCCTGACCCGGACGCGGACTTGGCAGCGGCCCTTCGGGACATGACCGAAGGCAAGCTGGACCATGCCACGTTCTTGGCCCGCTTTGGCCATCGGGGGAGCGCCGAGATGGAACTCGCCCAACCCCGCTGGGGGGAAGACGCTGACTCCCTGAACCGCTACGCCGCGCCGCCGGTTCCTGGTCCATCCTCAGAAACCCGTCCCGCCGACCAACCGGCCGCCGCCGTGGACGAGTCGATCTTCTCGAAACTAACGCCCGCGCAAGAACGCGCGCTGGCGCGACAAGTCGCCACCTTGAAGACCTTCTTGAGTTTGCGTGAAACCGGCAAGCATCACCTGATGCGCGGCTACGCCTTGATCCGCCGCCTTTTGGTGACACTGGATCGCCGTTACAACTTGGCGGGCGGCATCTTCTATCTCACCCCCGAAGAGTTACCGGCCCTGATTAGTGGAACCGATTTCGCCGACGTGATCCAGCAGCGCCGCCGCCAGCGTGCCATGCTGTTGAGTCTTCCGGTTCCTTTAGTTCTGTTCAGTGACGATCTGGAAGCCATTGGCCGCGCGGCGGAAACGGCGTCGGGGACGGTTTTCCAAGGTATCCCCCTGTCCGCCGGAGTCGTGGAAGGAATGGCCTTGGTCGCTGAGCAACCGACCGTCTGTCTGCCGGACGGCAACGAAGCGTTCGTGCTCGTCTGTCCCACGACGGACCCAGCCTGGGTGCCCTTGTTCCTTCAAGCTCAGGGCTTGGTCATGGAGGCGGGGGGCATGTTATCCCACGGCGCCATCATCGCCCGCGAGTTCGGCTTGCCCGCGGTGGCGGGCATCCCCGGCATCCACCACATCCTGCGCACTGGCCAACGCGTGCGCGTCAACGGCCAGACGGGAGAAGTGCGGCTTGTGGACTGAGAGTGGTCATGCCGCTATGCGGCACCCAGAAACCCTGAAAAGGAACGCCGGCCAAAAGGATTCAGCGGTTCGCGTTCGAGTCCGCGTGCGCGAACCGCTGAATCGAGGTTCACTATTACTCCGGCCAAGAAGAACCACACACCGAGTCTGTCGGATCAGCCCCGTAAGGGGCGACCGTGCATAGCCAGGGGCGTCAGCCCCTGGAGTGGGAATCGGCATCCCACGACAGCCCGTTAGGGGCGACAGAAACACCGCCTGCCGCCCCTTCGGGGCTTTGGGAATCATACGCCATCCCTTCCAGGGGCTAACGCCCCTGGCTATGACCTGCCGCCCCTTCGGGGCTTTGGGAATCATACGCCATCCCTTCCAGGGGCTAACGCCCCTGGCTATGACCTGTCGCCCCGCTGGGGCTGAGCGGCCTGTCTCCATACTAAAATGCGAACCGAATTCACGTTTTGAACTAGATAACGATCTAAGATGGAAACAGCATAAAATTGGCATCATCCCTTCCCCTCACCGCTCCACCTTCAACAACACCGACTTGGCCGCGTGTTCGGTGTTCTTCCCTTCGCGGCGGGCCAGGACCACAAAGGGATGTTCGGTCGGTTGCACCCAGGGTTCGCAGTAGATGGCGATGGTGCGGGTGGTTTCTGCTTCGGTGATGAGGATGCCGTTCAGACCGATGTCGAGGACGCGGACGCCGTGGGGCAAGCCGCGGACATCGAGCGGCACCCGCCCCTGGAAATTGGCCCGCCGCTGAATATCGACGGTCAGGCGCGTTTCCTGGCCAGGGCGGACGGTGATTTCTGATTGCCGTGTGGTGGTCACGATCTCCCCCGGTTCCACGACTTGCACGGGGCCGCTCTGGATTTCCTGGATCAGGGGTTGGCCATTGATGGTCGCGCTGGCACGCAGGATGAACGGCGGGAATTTCTCGAATGTTGTCACAGTGTCAGCGGCGAACAGAGCGAACGCCGTGTCGTTCTCGCCGGCGGGAATGGTCGTGGCTGGGGCGCTGAAGCCGGGGGGCAAATCGCGCGGCTCGATGGCAATCGCCCCGTCGAACCCGTCGCGGCGCTCGGCGCTAACGGTGATCGGCACGGCGCCGCCGCGCCAGACGCTGGGGTTGGTGGGCCGGAAGCTGACCGTGAAGCTGGGACGCGGCGGGCGGATGGTCAAGCGATAGACATATTCTTTCCCCCCTTGGCCGGCGGCATCGCCGACACGCACTTGATAGTCGCCGTCCGCCGGTGGATCGAAGAACAAGAGCGAATCCTTGCCGTAACTGGGGCCGCCGTCGTCATTGCGATAATTCAGCCGCACCACGGGCAGGCCGTTGGGGGGAAAGGTCGCGCCCGGCGGGTGAATCTCTACCTTGTAAATCGGTTCCCCCATGCTGTGATGCGTCGGTGTCGTGCCCAGGTAGCCCAGCCGTTGGTTGCGCTCGTTGAAGAATCGGCAATCGTCGTCGGGATTCTTGGGCAGGGCCAAGATACGCAACAGCTCGTCACCGATCAGTACGTAATCATTGATGGCCAGCTCGTTCCAGGCTTCAATGCGGATGCCCGGCGAGACCGAATCGTGATCGCGGAAGGTGGTGTAGGTCTTGGCGGTGCAGCGCAAGGTCGCGCGCGGCACCGGCCGGCCTTGCGCGTCCAGGATTTCGATGTAGGAGTCCAACGGCGACCCCAAGCGGCGGGCATGGGTTTCGATGATCAGCCGTTGTCCTTTCTTGGCGGTGAAGCGCCAGCTGTCCGTGACTCCCGGTTGACTAATGCGGCCATTAGCCGTCCCCGGCACCGGCACGGCATGTCCTGGGGTGGACATTTCGGGAAATTCACCGACGATCACCGTGGTTTTCCCTTCGGGTTTCTCCACGAACGGCAATGGCAGCGCCGCGCCGATGGCGGCATCCCTTGGCGCAGACACTTGGATGGCAGCAACGGGCAAGTTCACGCCTTCTAGTCGAATCGTCGCCTCGGTGCCCCGTTGCAAACCGGGGGGGAACAGGGCGGTCACGACCGGGACATTGCCGATGTCCAAGCGGTAGCCCATGTTGGCGCCGCCCCGATAATCCCGGTCCCACAGGCTCAGGATGTAGGTTCCTTCCTGGTCGCCAACGTGCCCAAGCGTGCCGTTGTCGCTGGCGGCCAAGACGCGGCCCGTCTCGTCCAAAAGCTGCAAGACCGGGGCCAGCATGGCCCCTTTATCGGCCACGACCCGCGCGCCGATGTGCTGGCCGGCGCGGGCGGGAAAGCGGAAGTAATCCACGTCGCCAGCCCGGTCGAGCTTGCCGCGCACCGTGCCAGGCAAGCGGATGTCTTGCGCGGCGCCGGTCGAGTCGTTCGGTTCCTTTTCCTGATACTCCCGCACCTGAATCGGCAGCGGCTGCCCCTCGACAGCCCCGGTTGGCTCGTGCAACAGCACTACCGCGCCATCATAACGACCCAGCGCCAGTTGCTGGCGGTCGGGACGAAGGGCGAGGGATAACACCGTCTCCGGCTGCCGGGGATAGTCGCGCAGCTCGACCATGCGGGCGGTGTCCCAGGCCTTGGCCGTGCGATCCTCGCTCAACGAGTACAGGGTCTTGCCATCGGGAGCGTAGGCCAACTTGGTCACCGGCCCGTCATGTGCGAAGACGGAATGGACCAGCCGCCCCCCAGCGGCGCTCACCCGCCAGACGCGAATACTCTGATCGACCCCCGCCGCCGCCAAGTGTTGGCCATCGGGACTCCAGGCCACGGCATACAGCCAATCGGTGGCGTCCCCCAGTGAATACAGCCGCCGGCCGCTGGCCGGGTCCCAGATTTTGACGGCCCGATCCGCCGCCACGGATGCCAGCAACTTGCCATCGGGAGAAAACGACACGCCATAGACGGCGTCGCTGTGATCCTTCAAGGTGTGGATCGGTTTGCCGCTGGTCGTGTCCCACAGTTTGACGAGCTGATCGTATCCGCCGGTGGCCAACCGTTGGCCATCCCGGCTCAAGGCCAAGTCATAGATCAGGTCGGCGTGCGGGGCGACGATGTCGAGAGGAGAAGCGGTGATTGCCCCTTTGGCGGGAACCGAGTACACGCGCGCCCAACCGGCGCTACCGGCCGGGCCGCCAGCCACTGCCAACAGTTTGCCATCCTGGCTGAAAGTCAACGCCGTCACCTGGCCCGGCGGTTGGGGCAGTTTTTGCGCCACGTCCCCCGTGGCCGCCTCGAGCAACAGCACCGCGCCATCGCCGCCAACGGCCAAGCGCTGGCCGGCGGGGTCGTAGGCCAACGCTCGCGCCGGGGGCGCCACCGCTACTTTCGCGGCAAGGGCGGGTAGCTCCGTCTTGGTCGTGGCGCTGTCATCTTTGGCCCCGGCGGCGATCCAGGCCCGCAGCACCGCCGCCTCGTTTGCCTTCGGTTGCCGGGATTTGCTCGGCGGCATGAACGGATTTTGGTTCTTCTCTACCAACTTGACGATCAAGCTCTCGTCCGGCTTGCCAGCCACGAAGCCGACGTCGGTGTTCCCCCCCTGCTTGAGGTTCTGGTAGCTCGACAGGTCCAGCCCCCCTTTGGCTCGGTCTCCCGTATGACACTCCAGGCAATACTTGGCCAAAAACGGCTTGACCTGCTTGGCGTAACTCACCGGCTGCTGCGCCGATGCCAGCGAGACAAGCGCGAAACCCACAAAGAGTGGTATGATCATCAAACGCATGGTGGTTTCTCATTCCGTGGGACAAGGTAGGAAAATCGCCAGTCGATATTTAGTTTAGGGTCTGGGTGGATATTTTACCGGCGCGCGGGAGGGGCATCAGCCCTTTGGTGACAGCGGTCACCGAAAGGCTGATGCCTCCGCTCGCCATTGGTGGCGGGCTGATGCCTCTATGGCAGCAGCCACGCGATGAGCCGCGCCGGGGATACTTGATCCTCGGACTGGCGCAAGCGGTCGGGTTGGCCGGCGGCGGCATAGGCAGCCTTGGTCAGTGCTGCCGTGCCGGTGTCGCGGGTGCCGTGCAAGTATAGCTCCCCCGGAGCACAAAGGGCGGCAAACGCGGGTAGGCCGCCGTACTTCAGCGCGCCGGGCAGCATCATCTCATCGGCGGTGGTTTGCACCTGCTCGAAACGGAAGCTGTTCAGGTTGGCTGCCGTGCGTGTCACCGCGTCGCCGCTGAGCGCCCGCGCCAGCACCACCCACGGCCCCGCCTTGTCGAAACCGATGAGATGGAGGGTCGTGGTATCCTCTTGATTCCTCGCGTAAGCCAGGGCGGTCAAGATGTCATGCACGCGATTGGCCAACAGCGTGCGGTTGTAGCCGTAGGTGTAGCCTGCGTAATCGGCGTTCACCGGCTGTGTCGTCCAGGTGCCAAATTCGCCGGTTCCCAAAACGTCCAGCGCCAGGATGGCGGCCTTGCTCTCCAGAATCCGCGCCGCATCGGGGGACAGCTTGCCATCCCGCAGCAACGTGCTTTTGCCGTCGGGGTGTACCCAGAGAACGACGGTGCCGTTGAATTCCTTGCCTTGCAGACGCACCGCTGGCACTTGCTCGTTGGCGCCGGCACGCCCCAGGATCAGCCGTTGCCAGCGCGCCCCGTGCCGTTCTTCCGGGGGACCGACGGTTCGCGCCGCCACTTGATCCCCGGCGGGGAGCCGATCATTGACCATCACCCGCAGCGCCGTGCCAATGATCCGTTGAAATTCTTGCCAGCTTTTGGCATCCTTGGGGCTTAAAGCTGCCAGTTGCCGGTCGTCTAGCTCGGTCAGGTACTTCCGCAAGCCGGCGGCATCGACGGCGTCGGAAGGCAACGGGTGTTCGGCATCGAAGACGGTCATCTCGGCGCGCGTCAACGGCTCGAACGGTTGTTCCTTGATCGGCCCCTTCACGCCCAATCCGAGATGCTTGTTGAACCAGTCGTACATGACTTCACGGCTGACTTGGTTGTAGTTGTGGCCAAATTGTGGAAAGCATTTGGCCATGACCTTGTCTTCAGCGTCATACAGACGATACAGCGCCTTCAGTTCTGGCAGTCCCTTGGTTTCAATATCGATGGTCCAATCGCGGGCGCCGGTCATGCCGAGCGGCTTGGGGGCGAACAGCCCGGCCAATTCGATGTTGCCGCTGTCCACGCGCAGATAGGAGCAGTTTTCACAGACGCACCCCCCTTGCATGGCGGTGGACACCATGACCGCCGGAAACGCCACGGTGGGCCGGTCGTCCACGGCGGCCAGGAGGAAGGTTTGCGTGCCGCCGCCGCTGGCCCCCGTCACGCCGATTCGCTGGGCATCGACATCGGGCAGACTCAACAGGAAATCCAGCGCGCGGATGCTGTTGTAGGTTTGTAGTCCCATGAAATTTTGCAAGCGCAGTTCGGCCTCGGCGTCCTTGAAGCCGGCGCGATGGGGAATCTGCTGGCTGTCGGCGTACCCCACCATGTCGTAGAGAAACACGACGCAGCCCATGCGGGCCAACTGGGCACAACGGGCCTGCATGGGATGACGTGCCCCGGCCATGGTCTGCTCGGCCCCCTGGTCGATTTGCAGCTTGGCCGCCTTCTCGCCAGCATCGTAGAATCGGCCGTTGGACCAGTGACCATGCGGGCACAGCACGCCGGGCAGCTTGCCGGCGCGCCCCTTGGGACGATACAGGTTGCCGCACACGTAATGGCCGGGATAGCTGGCGAAGAACACTTTCTCGACGGTGTAGCCGTCCCGGTCGATCTGGCTATGCACCACTGGCCGGAGCGGCGTCTTTTCCGGCATCGGCCACAGACCGTTGGCCACCAGCACTTGCTCGCGCAGCTCCCGTTTGCGGGTTTCCCAGGCGGCGCGGCTGCTAGGTGGGATGAACGGGAAGTAATCCCGCAACGTCTTCGCCGGTTCCAACCGGCTGTCCCAGGAACGAAATACGTGCGTGGGGTCCGGTTCCGCCCCGCCGACGATTGCCGGCGCCGCCAGGATCGCTCCCCATGCACTGACGATACAAAGACAGTACCTCATGCCATGATCCCCCGCTAAAAAAATTGGCGTCTTGTCTTGTCTGCCCAGAGTAAGCCGGCGCGGCGCCAACGTCAACGGGGGAGAACGGAAGAAGGAAGGGAAATAGTCGCGCGGCGTAGGCTCTTGCCGTCGAACAAGGAGACGAAGCCTTCGGCCTTTTCCTGGTCATCGACGACCTGAGCGAAGGGGGGAAGGGTGAGACTCAACCAAGTCACAAACACCAGTTGCCAACGCATGAACCAACTCTTTGACGAGTAGGGAAAAGTAAGGGAAACCAAAAATTCTCACGCGGCATGAACGCGCTTCGGTTCGCCGCATGGTCAGCGCAACCAGCGGGCGGCGTCGCGGGCATGGTAGGTCAGGATCATGTCAGCGCCGGCCCGCTTGATACTGGTGAGGATTTCCAGCGTCACCCGGCGTTCGTCGATCCAGCCGTTGGCGGCGGCGGCCTTGACCATGGCGAATTCGCCGCTGACGTTGTAGGCCGCCACCGGCACGCCGAAACGCTCCTTGACCCGGCGGATGATGTCGAGATAGGACAGGGCCGGTTTGACCATGACCATGTCGGCCCCTTCGTTGAGGTCGAGGGCCACTTCACGCAGGGCCTCGTCGCTGTTGGCGGGGTCCATCTGATAGGAGCCGCGATCGCCGAACTGCGGCGGCGACTCGGCGGCATCGCGGAAGGGGCCATAGAAGCCCGAGGCATACTTGGCGGCATAGCTCAAGATGGGAATGTGGGTCCAACCGGCATCATCCAAGCCCTGGCGAATGGCCGCCACCATGCCGTCGAGCATGCCACTGGGGGCCACCAGATCGGCGCCGGCGCGGGCGTGGCTGACGCACTGCTGGGCCAAGAGCGGCAAGGTCGCGTCATTGTCGAGATCGAGCCGGCCGGTTGTTTCGCTCAAAACGCCGCAATGGCCGTGATCGGTGTACTCACAGAAACATTCGTCGGTGATGAGCAAGACCTCGGGAAACGCCTTGCGCACGGCCCGCAAGGCTTGCTGCACGATTCCTTGATCGTCGAGCGCGCTGGAGCCGGTGGCGTCCTTGTGCGCGGGGATGCCGAACAGGATGAACGCTTGGATGCCCAGCTCGACCGCCCCCCCGACTTCCTCGACCAACGTATCGACGCTGAGCTGATGGTTGCCGGGCATCGAAGCGATTTCCTTGCGGATGCCCTGGCCAGGCCGGACGAATAGCGGCAAGATGAAGTCCTGGACGGACAGCTCGGTTTCTCGCACCAACGCGCGGATGCGCGGATGATGCCGCAACCGGCGCGGGCGGATGGTCGGAAAACCAGAGGTGGATTGAGATGATTGGTTCATGGTATGTGAGCTGTTTTATCTTACTGACGCCAAATACACCTGGTTCGCCGCCGCGCCGCCCACTCCTGGAGCGCTGAGACACTGTTCCAACGCCGCCAGTAACAGTAACACCACGTTGGGCCGGCTGTTGTGTCCCATGAGGCCAATTCTCCAAACCTTCCCCTTGAAGTCGCCGAGGCCGCCACCGACTTCGATGCCGAAGTCCGCGAGCAGCTTCTTGCGCACAGTCAGGTCATCCACCCCCTGCGGAATGCGAGCGGCGTTGAGCTGCGGCAGCTGGTGCCCTTCGACGGTGGCCAGGCTGATCCCCAGCGCCGCCAGGCCGGCTTTCAGTGCTTGATGATTCTTCAAGTGCCTGGCCCAGCGCGCCTCCAAGCCCTCCTCCAGCACCAGCCGGCACGCTTCACGCAGAGCGTAAATCATGGTGATGGGGGCGGTATGGTGATAAAAGCGTTCCTCTCCCCAATAGCGCTGCACCATTGTCATGTCAAGATACCAGCTTTGCACCTTGGTCTTGCGGCGGTTGATGGCTTCAACGGCGCGCGGGCTGAACGACACTGGGGACGTTCCGGGCGGGCAGCTCAGGCATTTCTGCGTGCCGCTATAGACGGCATCGACTTCCCAAGCGTCGATCTCCACCGGCACCCCCGCTAGAGATGTCACCGTGTCCAGCAGCAACAAGGTGTCGAACTCATGACATAATTTCCCCAGCCCGTCGAGGGGTTGCCAAGCCCCGGTCGATGTCTCGGCATGGACAATGCCGAGCACTTTGGGCCGGACTTTTTGCAACGTGTCCCGAATCTGATTCAGGTCGAACACATCCCCCCAGGGGCGCTCCAGCGTCGTCACCTCGGCCCCGGCGCGCTGGGCCACGTCGGTCATGCGCTGGCCGAAGACGCCATTGACGCAGACCACCATCTTGTCCCCCGGCTCGATCAAATTGACGACGCAGGTTTCCATGCCCGCGCTGCCGGTGCCGCTAACGGGGAAGGTCAAGGCATTGTGCGTGCGGAAAATCTGCCGGAGCATCTCCTGGGTTTCATTCATGATGCTCAGGAATTGCGGATCGAGATGGCCGAGCAACGGCGTGGCCATCGCCGTCAGCACGCGCGGATGCACATCACTCGGCCCCGGACCCAGCAACAAACGCGGCGACGGATTCAACTGACCTGGTAATGACACGGAAGTCTCCTTATCCGAAACGATGAACGAGGAAGGATGAACGGAAACCGATGATGTTGCCTTCATCGTTCCTCGTTCATCATTTGGACCATCCGTCCCTGCACCAGCTTGCTGATCTCCTTGAATTTCGGGTGGTCGGCGCCGCCGGTCCACTCGAAGACGACGGTTTCGCTGGTGGTGAGGATGGCGCCGGCGTGTTCCAGGCGGCGCAGGGCGAATTCGTGATCGACGGCATAGCGGCTGGCGACGGCATCGACCGGAATATAGACGCGGAAGTTCTGGCTGAGCAGATCGAGGGCCGTCTGCATGACACAGACATGCGCCTCAATGCCGGCCAACACCACCTTGGGCCGGGCCTCGCGGCGGAGATTCTCCACCACGGCCGGTATGGCGCAACAACTGAAGCCGACCTTGGCGGGTCGCTCCGGCACTCGCTGGGCCAGTTCCGGCACCGTCGGCCCCAGCCCTTGGGGATACTGCTCCGTCGCCTGCACCGGCACCTCCAGCAAGCGGGCCGCGTCGATCATGAAAGCGATATTATTCACCATCTCGGCAGCACGAGGAATCTTGACCAGTAATTTCTCTTGCACATCGATCACCAGTAGCGCCGTATCTGCCGCCGACATTTGCGTGGGGTGACTCATGAAAGTCTCGCATGGGGAAAGAGAGTTACCAAAATGCTTACCATAAGCCGATTATAGGAGGAAACGGTAGGGGGTGCCAGGAAATGACGCTGACTGCCGCCATCCTTACTTGGCTTGCAACCGCTCCTCAAACCACGCGAACGCCTCGTCTTGCATGTCTCGGCTGAAGATGTGCGGTTGGTCATGGAAGCGGCCGGCGAAACGATCCTTGACGCCGGCCTTCTCGTACACGGCGGCGATCTTGGCAACCGACTCCTTCATGCCCGCGAGGGGGAACAGGCCGTCACGGGAACATTGTTGCACCAGCAGCGGCTTGGGGGCCATCATGGAGACGACATCCGGCAAATCGAGATAACGATGGATTGTAGGTAGAAAATGCACCCAGGAATGCGTGTCGATGTGGGCCTGGATCATCGGTCGCACGCTGGACATGAAGCCCACCACGCAGGCGGCGGCGATGCGCTCATCGAGGCCGGCCAGGTATAGCGCGCGATAGCCCCCCATCGAGATGCCCACGCAGCCGATGCGCCGGGGATCGACTTCGGGCCGGGTCAACAGGTAATCGACGGTGCGCAGGTCGTCCCAGAACACGATCCCTGGCCAGGTCAAGCCGGCGAAGATCAGCGACTTGACCAAGGTGGCTTCCTTGGCGCGACACACTTGATTCAATTGTTGCACCATCTCCAGCGTGTAGCGCGAGCGGTCGTAGCCATATTTCACGTCGGCGTCCATCAACACCCGCCGCTCGCCGAACATGAAGGCGTCAATGGAAATGACCACGAAGCCGCGCCGCACCAGGGCGGTCGCGGTGGGCCGGCCGTCGTAGTTGCGCTGATGATAGGCCGTCATCGCCGGGTGGTTTCGGCCCAAGTCGATGACCTTTTCCTTGCCGAACAGAAACATGCCGCCGTGCGAGTGCAGATCGACGATGGCCGGCGCGGGCTTCTTCAGGTTCTTGGGGATGAGCACATAGGCCGGCACCCGGAACAGCGGCGACGTGGAGAAGACCATTTTCTCCCGAATGTATTCCCCTTGATCGGAGCGGTCGAGCACCTGCGGCTGGGGATCGACTTTCTCCGGGCGATAGAGTAGCAATTCGAGCACCTTGGCCCGCGCCTCGGCCTTGAAGGTGTCGAGATCACGGAAGCGATCGCCGAGGAAGGAGTAGGCATACTCATTCTTCTCCGCCAAGCGCCGCACATCGGGAAACAACGTGCCGAGATTGGCCGACGTGGGGTTCAGCTCGCGCGGCAAATCGGCGGGCGGGGCGCTGGCATCCGCGGCTGTCCATGCCGAGCCACTCAAGCCGACGGCTCCCAGCGCCGCCGCTTGGGTGGTCGTCCGGAGAAATTCGCGCCGCGAGGGATCGGAAGGAGTAGTTTCATTCATGATGGATGATCCAAGGGGGCCATATAGTTAGCCGCGGATTGACACAGCTGGGTATGGCTAGACATTCCAATGTCTGGGTGTGTGTGTTTCCGTGTCGATCTGTGTTTCCCTGTGGCGTGACATAACTCGTCAACCATCCCCTATCCATGAAAAAAAAGCCCGGCCTCCCCCCGTGCGGCCGGGCTAGTGAACCGATGAGCGCGGGAGGTTACGTCAGCTCCTCGATCGGTTTGCCATCTTCGATCATGGAAATGGGGCGGCCGGTGGGGTGCAGGTATTGCACATCGCGGTCGATGCCCAGCACGTCAAAGATTGTCGCTTGCAGGTCAGCGGGGGACAGCGGGCGGGACTTGGGATAGGCCCCTTTTTCGTCGGAGACGCCAACGACTTGGCCCATCCGCAAACCGCCGCCGGCCAACACCGCGGCATTGAGCGGTGCCCAGTGATCGCGGCCCGGCCCACCGTTGATGCGCGGCGTCCGGCCAAATTCGCCGGTGATGAGCAGCAAAATGTTCTGATCCAGGCCCCGTTCATGAATGTCTTCGATGAACACCGACGCGGCATGATCCAACGGCGGGCAGAGTTTCTCGCAACCGGGGATGATGCCGCCGTGATGGTCCCAGTAGCCGTTGTTCAAGGTCACGAAACCGGCCCCCGCTTCGCACAGCCGCCGGGCCAAGAGCAACTCTTGCCCCAAGCCGGGACCGTAGCGGTCGCGGACTTTGGGGTCTTCGCGCTCCAGGTCGAACGCGTCCTTAGCCTTGCCGAGCAGTACGGTCATGGCTTGTTGCTGGAAGCCGTCCATGCCGTCCATGATGCCGGTCTGATCGATGGCGCGGTCCAGGGCGTCGAATGCCCGCAATAGCGAGTGGCGGTCGGCCAATTGGCGCGGGGCGATTTTTAGTGACATGTCATTGAGGAGCGGATTGCCGCGTCCCTGCCCCACGCGCATCGGGTTGAATTCCTGCCCCAGCCAGACAGCGTCGTCGCCGGGAAAGCCGCCGTGATCGCTAAGGACGCGCACGTAGGTCGGCACGCCGGTTGCTTTGTTGACGGCCCCACGCCAGCGGGCCAGCATCGAGCCGATGGCCGGCGTTTGCTGGGGGATGACCGCCGCCTTGCCGAGAAACTCCGGTGGCCAGGGGCGCCCCGTCTTCATCCAGTGCGTGGCCCCGCCGTGGTCGCCGTCGGTGTGCGTTAGCGCGCGCAGCACCGATGTCTTATGCGCCAAGGCCGCCAGCTTGGGCAGCTGCGCGCCGTATTCAACGCCGGGGATGCTGGTTTTAGTAACGCCGAAGATACTGCGGTATTCCTTGGGGCTGTCCATCTTGGGATCGAACGTCTCGATCTGCGACGCCCCGCCATCCAGAAACAGCAGCACGACCGCGGTATCCTTGCGCGCGCCGCTCGCCGCCCGGGCGCGCAGCAGCTCCGGCAACGTCAGCCCAAACAGCGACAACGTGCCGACTTTCAGAAAATCGCGCCGCGTGCTGCCGTCGCACTTGGCTTGGCCACTCCGAGGACGAATGAGATTCAACATGACGACCCCCCACGATTCGCGCCAGTTTTTTGAGTCCAGCGCCAGCTGGCAGCGTTAGCAAGGTGACACGGGTGCGCCGCCTCCGCATCTCCCCTTTCTAGTGTACCGCCTAGCGGCGGATTTTAGAGAGAGGCAAAAATGTAAAAGGAATTTTAGGCAGGAGTAAAAGATGCTTGCTCAGCAAGTCCAAGCCGAGTTAGGCTGTGACCTCGGCCGACCGCTTTTCCCAGCGCACCGACCAGACGCCTGGCTCAATGCTGAGCCGGTTCATCACTTCCGCGATGGCCTTGTCGTCGGAGCGCCCGGCCAGCACCTCTGCCGCGATGGTCTCGCGCCCGGGTTCGTCTGAGTCCTGGCTGGACACTCCTTGCACGCTCAGCCCCGGATGCGCGTTGACGTGCCGCAGGATCACGTTCCGGACTACCGCCGCGTCCCGCTCACCGCACACCACCTGAAGTTGGTAGATGGCCCCCAGGTCCGCAGCCCCTCGTCGGCGGGCGTCAATCCAGCGCGCAAGAGGGCGCAGGCCGACGTTGATGGCCAAGACGGTGGCGGTAATGCCCATTCCGTAAACCGCGTAGCCACTCCCGCAGAGCACCCCGACGGCGGCGGAACACCAGAGGGTGGCGGCGGTGTTCAACCCGCGCACCGTCAATCCCTCCCGGAGGATGACCCCGCCGCCCAGGAAGCCGATCCCGCTGACCACATACGATGCGATCCGGGTCGGGCTGTTGACATCATGGACGAGTTGGGAGACGGTGACGAAAGCAGCCGCTCCGACGCACACTAAGGCGTTGGTTCGCAGCCCCGCCGGATGCTGCCGATACTGCCGCTCCAAACCAATGGCGATCCCGGCCAGAAGGGCCGACCCCACAGCTGTCGCGAACGCGAGAAAAGTCAACGTGAGTCCTCCTTTGGGCTATTATCGCTGGAGATCACACACCTGGCCAGTGCACAAGTCGATGCCGCTGCGACGCTTCGACCCCGGCGCAGGGAAAGGCCCACGTCCCCTCACGATCTCTTCGATGAGTGGCGCTGCCTTGGCATGCATGGGCGGGACACCCGGGCCACTCCATACGGTATCCAACCATCTCAACCTGCATGGATACCATCCCCAACGCTCCCCAGGAAGGAGATCCCCGGAACCGTTTCAGCTCAACAGAAAGCGGGCTGGGCCTCAGCCAGGGCACCAGGAAGGAGATCCCCGGAACCGTTTCAGCTCAACATCGGGACCGCCTCCAGCGATTCCGCTTTGGCGATCACGACGACGCCATGATCCGTGATCGTGAAGCCGCGTTGCCGGTCGTGCTCCAGGTTGTAGCCAATCGTCGTGTGCGGCGGGATGGTGACGTATTTGTCGATAATGGCCCGGCGGATGTGACAATGCCGACCCACCTCGACGCCGTCGAGCAAGATCGATTCATCAATGACGGTGTAGCTGTTGACGCGTACTCCGGGCGATAAGATGCTGCGGCGGGCGCTGCCGCCGCTGATGATACATCCTTGACAAACCATGCTGTCTAGGGCTTCGCCGCGGCGGGCGTGCCCCCGCGGGCCGTCGTCGCTGAACACGAACTTGGGGGGGGGCAGCTGCGGCTGATAGGTGCGGATCGGCCAATCGTGATCGTACAGATTCAGCACCGGATCGACGCCCACCAAGTCCATGTTCGCTTGGTAATAGGCATCCAACGTGCCCACGTCGCGCCAGTAGGGGGTGTCCTTGCGGTTGCGGTCCACGAAGCGAAAGGCGACGACGCGGTGGGACCGAATCATCGTGGGAATGATGTTGTGGCCAAAGTCGTGATGGCTGTTCGGATCGGTGGCGTCCTCGCACAAGACGTCGAACAAGGGGCGCATGGTGAAGACGTAAATCCCCATCGATCCCAAGCAATGGTCGGGGGCGTCGGGCAAGGGGTCGGCGCGATGCGGTTTCTCCAGGAAGTTCAAGACGTGATCCTCGTCATCGACTGCCATGACGCCGAAGTGCCGGGATTCACGGACCGGCACCGGGATGCAACCAATGGTCACATCCGCTTGCCGTTCGATGTGGGCGCGGAGCATGTCGCCGTAATCCATCTTGTAGATGTGGTCCCCGGCCAGCACCAGCAGATAGCGGGGTTTTTCCTTTTCGATGCTGTAGATGTTCTGATAAATGGCGTCGGCGGTGCCTCGGTACCAATGTTCATCAATGCGTTGCTGGGGGGGCAACACCTCGATGAACTCCCCCAGCTCGCGGTTGAGAAAGCGCCAGCCTGCCGACAGGTGCCGATCCAGGCTGCGGGCCTTGTACTGCGTCAGGACCAGGATGCGGCGCAACCCGCTGTTAATGCAGTTCGACAAGGTGAAATCAATAATGCGATACAAACCGCCGAACGGAACGGCCGGTTTGGCTCGATCCCGCGTCAACGGTTCCAACCGCGTCCCCTTGCCTCCCGCCAAGATCATGGTCAAGACATCACGCACCAGAAATTGCCTCCTGTCGTGCTTGCTAGTCAGGGGTGATCGTACAACTGAATCCAGCGTTCCATCAGCTCCGGCGGGCGGAAGTGTTCCTGGATATAGTGCCGGGCGGCGGCGCCGAGGCGAGCAGCTTCGTCGGGGTTTTCCAGCAGCCTGCGCGTCCAGCGGGCCAGCTCGGCCTTGTCTCCCGGCGTGAACAGCAAGCCCGTCGCGCCGTCCTGGACGTGCTCCATCAAGCCCGGCAGCCGGGACGCGATCACCGGCCGGCCGTGGGCCATCGCTTCCAGCAGCACATGCACGCCCGCTGGCTTGTGACTCGGCACCCACACGACATCCGCCGCTGCCAGCAAAACATCGATCCGCGGCTGTTCCCCCAGGAAATGAATGCGGTCGGCGGCCTGGATGTCATGGCAAAAACGCTCCAGGCGCGGTCGATCACTTCCTGCGCCGACCATGAGCAAGTGCAATTCCGAGAACAGATACTTCAAAATATCCAGTGACCAAACGGCATCGAGAAAGCCCTTGTGCGGCTCCAACGGTCCCACGCACACGACCCGGCGCATCCCCGCCGCCAGCCACGGGGCGGCGGCGCTCGCGGGCGGCGCGTCGTCCTGGTCCGCTGACGCCAGCAACGGGGACAGCACGGTGATCTTCGCCGCTGGCACTCCGACCCGCTGCCAAGCCACCGCTTCCTGGGGGCTATAAACCGTCACACCATCCGCTTGCCGGATCAGCCAGCGTTCCAGGCGGGTCAGTTGGCGCGGAGAGCCGAGCACCATGCCGCGGCCGTGAACGAGCCAACGGCCTTGTTTCTTGCCCACGGCGCCGCGCAGCCGCCACAACGCAGGCAAGTCCCAGACATGAAGCACATCCGGTTGAAACCCACGCAGCAAGCGCCGCAAACGCGTCAAGCCCGGCAGGTCGATGATCCGGCCCTTGCTGACCGTCTCGATGGCGACACCCGCCGCGCGGGCCGCGTCCCCCAGCAGACCGTCGCGGCCCAGCAGACCGATGCGCGCCTCGAATCCTTCGCGCGGCAGCGCCGCTGCCAGCCGTGCCACCTGACAGGCAATGCCGCTCGGCCGAAGACTGGAAATAAGATGCAGAATCTTGTTCACGGACCCATTTCACTGGCAAATTGTTCCAGAAACCGAGACGCCTGGGGTAGGATGTCGAATCCCGCCACAATGCTGGACAAGGGGGCATCCGACCTCCCGCTGTCGATGGTGTATTACTCCGGCAGGAAAGATGCTACCGAGCACGCAGCGCGAGCCAGTGCGGCACTCGCGCTGCGTGCTCCTGTGATTTTCTTTCCTGTCGATGGTGTATAGATCGTAACCGCTGAGAACAGAGGATGCCAGCGTGAATGACTGGGAAAATCGGGGGAGATGAGGAGGTGAGGGAGAAGGCGATAGGGCAGAATCCAAAGAAAAATCGGCCCGCCTCATCCCCTCACCCACTCGCCGCCGCTGCTGCTGTCAGATGGTCAACATCCGGTCACGAGCGAGGATGTCCCAGCGGTCCACCACCTGGTTCTTGTCAATGACATAGGCGAAGCGGTGCATGGCGCAGGTAGGGCAGATGTGCGTCGGAATGGCATAGACCACGTCGCCGGGGGCGAATTGCTCGGCGGCGGGGGTTTCGATGACCAGGTGTTCCTCGTTCTGCAAGATCGCCTGATAATCCGGCACGTTGAGCAGGATGCCGCGTTTGCCGGCGGGGGGATCGCTGGCCATCGCCTTGTAGCCGAGGTCAAGCGTCAGGCGGCTGGGAGTGGGCCGGCTGATGACGCGGGTGAGCAGCAAAGCCGCTGGCTCGAAGCCGGTGATGTCGGGGAAATGGCTGCCGTAGCCATGATCGTGCAGCACGCAGGTTCCCGGCGACAGCTCCGCTCCCGGTAGCTCCAAGCGGGCGTAGATGGGGAAAGTCGGTGTGCCGCCGAGCACCAAGCGCGGCACGGGCAGCCCCTTGGCTTCGAGCTGGGAGCGCAGGGCCAACACCGGCTCCAGCTGCCCTCGTACCGCCGCTTGCCGCTCGGCTAGGTTCTCTTGATGATTGTGACCGTCGTATATCTGCAACCCGCCGGGCCGCAAGCCGGGCAAGCGGTCGATCATCTCGTACAACTTCACCGCTTCCGAGCCGGCGGCGATGCCGGTGCGGTGCTGGCCGGTGTCCATGTCGAGCAGCACCGCCACTTCTTGACTATGCCGACTCAGGGCATCGGAGAGCGCTTGCAGCGACACGGGATGATCTGCCGTGACACTGAATCGACAGCCGGGAAATTTTTGAACCAATTGAGCCAGGCGCTCGCAGTTCGGCCCCACCAGAGGATACGCCAAGAGCACATCCGCCGCGCCGACGCCGGCCAGCATCTCGGCTTCGGCCAGCGTGGCGCACTTGTGCTTGGTGATGCCCAGGTTCATTTCCATGCGCGCGATCTCACGCGTCTTGTGCGTCTTGACGTGGGGCCGCAGCCGGTCGGCAGTGCCGGCGATTTGCAACATCCGTTGCAAATTGTGCAGGATCAGCTCGCGGTAAAACAGCAAGCCGGGACTGAGCACCGCCGACGGATCGCGGAGAGGATAAATCGGGTTCATGGCAAAGGTGTCCTTAGCTCGGATGGAACGCTTTGGCGAAGCGTCACGAAACCAATCATTGCCTGTGATTATCCCCCCGAACTAGCACCAACGCCAGCATGGATTTTCCAATTGTTCCCCAAGCCCCTCTTCTGTTTTCTCAGCGGGACACGCGCACTTTAAGCCACCTTCACTCCATCACCACCAAATTATCCCGATGCACCACTTCCTCATACGGCACCATGCCCAGAACGGCGGCGATTTGTTCGGTGCGCAGGCCCATGATCTTGGCGATGTCCGTCGAGGGATAATTCGTCAGACCGCGGGCGAACTCGTGGCCGGTGGGGTCGCACAGGGCCACCACGTCTCCCTTGCCGAATGAGCCACTGACGCGCGTGATGCCAATGGGAAGCAAGCTGCGCCCCTGGGTCCGCACGGCGCGGGCCGCCCCGTCATCGACCCGCAGCGTGCCGCGTGGTCGGGCCGTGTAACCGAGCCAGCGCTTCCAGGCCGGCATCGTGACACCATGCGGTAAAAACAGCGTTCCCACCGGCTCCGCCGCGCAGATGGCGTCGAGAATCCCTGGCCGGGAGCCGTTGGCGATGATAACCGATTCGCCGGCGGCGGTGGCCAGGCGGGCGGCCTTCAACTTGCTCAACATGCCGCCGGTCCCCAGCGTGCTGCGACTGGTGCCGGCCATGTCGAGAATGTGCTGATCCAGGTGCGGCACCGTCGTCAGCAGCTCGGCGGTGGGATCGGCGCGCGGATCGGCGCTATACAGGCCATCGACCACGCTGAGAATCACCAGCAACGGCGCTTGCAGCAAGTTCGTCACCATCGCCGCCAAGTGGTCGTTGTCGCCGAAACGAATCTCGGACACGCTGATGGTGTCATTCTCATTGATAATGGGCAGACAGCCCCACTCGAACAGCGTCACGATGGTATTGCGGGCGTTGAGGTAACGCTGGCGGTTGTCGAAATCGCTGGCCGTCAACAATATCTGGGCCGTCGGGATGCCGTGCTGGCTCAGGCAATCCTCATAGGCGCGCATGAGAAAGCATTGACCGATGGCGGCACAGGCTTGTAGATGGCGCAGGTCCGTGGGCCGGCGTGGCAACCCCATCCGCCCCACCCCCGCTCCCACGGCCCCGGAGCTGACCAACACCACGCGCCGCCCCTGTCGCCGCAGCCGCCAAATCTGCTCCGCCAACGACCGCACGCGCTCGGCGTCAAGCGTGCCATCGCTACCCGTCAAGACATTGGTCCCCACCTTGACGACCAGAGTGTGCGCTAACGCGATGACTTCTTGACGAACGGGGTCTAGCATGGGGAGAGACTCGGCGGAGGGAAATAACAAAGTCATGAACGAATCGTATCATTCCTTATGGTTTTTTGCTCCGAACCGAACGGAGCCTGGGTTCCACGGTTCGCGCGCGTCTGCGTGCGCGAACCGCTGAAGCCACAAATTCCGAACGAAGGGGATTATATCAAGAAAATTGGGAGCGGCGCGTGACGCGCCCGCGGCTGGCCCGCTAAACGAGGATAACTATTACGGTTTTCTCCGCGACATTCGGGGGCTGGAAAAAGACCCGCGAACCGGATCTAATAGCGACAGGAGAAGTTCGAGAGTTCTCGAACCTCTCCGGCTTCATTTAATTGACAAAAGACTGACATTCAATAAAAGGGGTGGGATGAAATAAACCAATGAAAAGCATGAACCTGCCAAAACGGCAGCCCCGCCTACCCCACGATCTGAATCGTCAATATTCCCGTCTGCTCCGCTTCGCGCAGCTTACTTTCCTGTTCCGGCGTCGCTTCCAGGGTGATCGCCACCAGCACTTTGTCATGGGGGGTGTCCGGTTGCAGCGGCAGCTCCTCGATGGCCAGTATCTTTCGGTTATCCAGGAGACGTTGGATGGTGGCGGAGGAGCCGGCTTGGACGATGTGCAGCACATCCACCCGCGCCGCCGACAGCTTGGCGAGCGCCGGTTTTTCGACTGCCACGCGAATGACCACGGCACGATGCCCCGGCGCGATCCGGAACACGCGCTGGGCGCTCAGGTCGGCGGTGCGTATCGGCTGACCCGCGGGCAAATCCTTGGCGGCGTACTTGTCCTTGAGCTGGTCCCATGCTGTCACTACTTGGGCCGGCGCCGCCGACTTGGCGACCGGCTTTTTCTCGAAGTGCCGCTCCGGCTCGGTGATCCGCTCGCCCAAGGGAATGTCCTGGATCGGGACGAGCACTTCGATCATTGCCGCATCCGGCGCCGGCGTGGCCGCCGACCGCGACGCCCGCCAAGCCGACATCAACCCCATCATTGCCGCCACCGCGACGAAAATCACCCCACTGGCCACGATCAGGACAAGATTACTACCTCTCATGAGTCAATCCTTTTGTCAATAAGTAACACGAGAGATTGAATGGATGTGCCGCGGAATTATTGTACCTGTTAGAAAGATTTATGCTATCCCTATCCGGTGTCAGCTTTTGGCGCGGGCGCGGCGTGCGATGAGAGCGGCGACGTAGCCTCCTTTGAAGCCGCTGTCGATGTTGACCACGACGACATTGGCCGAGCAGCTGTTCAGCATGGTCAGCAGCGGCGCCACCCCCTGGAAGGCGGCGCCGTAGCCGACGCTGGTCGGCACGGCAATGACCGGACAATCGACCAGGCCGCCGACGACGCTGGGCAAGGCGCCGTCCATGCCGGCCACCACGACGATGACATCGGCCTCGGCCAAGCGTTCACGATGGCGCAGCAGACGATGAATGCCCGCCACGCCGACATCCGCCACCAAGGACGTGTCGCAGCCCAAGGCCTGGCTGGTGACGACCGCTTCCTGGGCCACCGGCAAGTCACTGGTCCCCGCCGTGAGGACCATGACCCGCCCCTGAGTCACCCGCTCGTCACTGATCGGCAGCCAAAACGTCCGCGCCAGCCGGTCTTGCTGAGCGTGCGGGAAGTGCTGGGACAGGTACTCCGCTTGCTCGGCGTTGACGCGGGTGGCCAGGCAATCCTGCCCCGCCGCGACTAGCTGCCGCACCACGCCGCCGACCCATTCGCAGGTCTTGCCTTCGCAGAAGATCACTTCGGGAAAACCGCAGCGCTGTTTGCGGTGCAGATCGACATGAGCGTACCCCAGCTCAGCCACCGTCGGCGGATCGAGTTTTTGCACCGCCGCCTCGACGCTGAGCTGGCCGGTTTGGACTTGTTCCAAGAGTTTACGGATATCGTGAGGCTGCATTGTCATCTCGCTTTGGGTTGGTGCTTCATTGCCTGGAAGGGTCATTTTAGAGACTTATTCGACAATGGATGCTGTTCAGCGCGTTTTCCGCAGCGCGCGCACGTACCAGCGGTCAATGTGCCAGGCGTCGGCGCGACTGGGCGGCAAGCGGATATGGGTATCGGCTAGATGGTCGCGCAATGTCTCGACCACGGCAGGATCAGCGAGCGCGACGATCACGGAGCCGAACAGCTCCGCACCAGACGCCAGCCGCATCTCAAAGGGCAGAGCGAAATAGAGCCGCGGGGTTTCTCGGTCGAGCCACCAGTCCAGTATCGGTTCGTCTTCCGGCAGCCACAACGACTCGACGGGTTTGGGGGATGTCTGAAATAGGTCCACGATTTGCCGGGGGGACTCGTCCCGATCCAACGGCTCCTGGGTGAGCATGTCCTCGGCAAAGCGGATGGGTATTTCCGCCAGCTCCCCTTGATCGACGCGCGCCTGCCAATGCCGCACCTGATCGTAGGCTTGCCGACGCAGTCGGGCCAGGCTTTCCCCCAACGGCGACCAGCGCGGCGTGATCTGAATATGGACGACATCGATTTGCCATTGCCGGCCGGGAAAAGCGGGGGGAGTGGCTCGACTTTCCCGCCCCCAGACCGGCACCACGGCATCATACTCTCCTTCAGGCCGACGCAGGCGGTACGTCAACTCGACGCGCAAGCCGCCGCCGTCGTCATCGCCGACGTAGTCCCAGCGGCGCACGCCTTGCGCTTGCCAACGCGAAGCATCCTCGATCCCGTGGCATAGCCTCACTGTCACCGCATCGTCCATCGTGATGGTTCGCTCGTCCAGTTTCAGGATGGAAAGCCTCACCAGGTTGTTTTGCTGGAAGCGGAGCCAGGCGCCGGGGCCAGATGGTGTCATGCCAAATCGAAACTTCAACAAGTCGGCCTGGCTCGGATCGATTGGTTGGCGTTGGGCGGGGGGCAAGGTTTGCCAGAAAGCCGCCGCCAGCTCTTCTTTTTCCAGACGGCCCAACCATTCGTCGGTGAAGGATTGCGCCTGGTAACGAATGGCCCGTTCCGTGGCGGCGTAGTAGGCAAGGTACGTCAAACCCGGGACAATTCCTAGCCATATACCCCAGACGGCGAGCGCTTGGCCCGACAGCGCTTCGGGACAGCGCCGGTCTCGAAACCAAGCCACGTAAGACAGGACCGCCCCCAGCCCCGAGACAGCCGATAGCCAAGGCATGAGCAACGGCGTGCCGGAGCGGAACGCGAGCAGGCCCAAGATGCCCAGGACCAGAGCCGTCAGTGTCGAGACAGCGAATCCCGCGACGGCCAACGCCGACACGGGCCGATAGGCGGGTTCAGGAAGGGAAGGAAGTGACATGGCAGTAGCTGCGGAAGGTGCGGGGGGGGGGGGGGGGGGGGGGGGGGGGAGGGATGCCCGTCGCTCATCTGCTGCACGAATTGCCGCTTCATTCCTCACTGCCTTTCCCCGGAGCGATGTTGTGCGTTCAA
>JBKBIP010000034.1:0-55492 GCA_046297495.1 Gemmataceae bacterium
AAAGCCTGTGGAATTCTCCCGGATCCCATTTCTTGGTGGAATGCGGGAGAATTCCGATTTTGCTCTTTCGAGCCATCATAAATAGAGCGAAGGGTTATCGGATGGGTTTCCTGACGCCACCGATGGATAGGGGCCTCATGCTCAAAATTTCTTCGCGCGGGTGATTGATAGCGCATGCCTCATGCCGAAAAATTTTCCACAATGGGCAAAATTTACTTGCATTCCCATGGAGTCATCATCCATACTTATTAGCACGGTTACTAATCGTATAAGATGCTTAAAGTTCCCCCATTCTGAGGGAATTTGCTCAAAGAGTAGCCCATTCTGTTCGCACGTTCTTCTGAATTCTTAGAAGGTACTCGCGCCGTTCCAACGGAACGTATTGGTCAATAGCGTGCTCGCTCCGCCCCTTACGTAAAAGACCCGATTATCAGGGTCAGATGCCGGTGTCATGGACCGCGCTGGGCTTGGCCCCCTATCTGTCCGTCGAGCGGAGGTATGATTTCATGCAACTCTCCTGGTTGCGCCGATTGATCAACAACACATTCTTCTGCCCACGTCGTTCACCGCCACGCCGCGACGCGCGGCGCTATTTTCGGAGACTGGAACTCGAACGTTTGGAAGATCGCCTAGCGCCGGCCACGGCGATTTGGACCGGTGCCGCCGGGGATGGACTCTGGACGACGGCGGCCAATTGGAACGGCGGCGTTGCTCCCGTGGCCGGGGACGATCTGATCTTTCCCGATGGCGCCGCCACGCTCACCGTGACGAACGATTTCACTGTGGGCACGACCTTCAGCACCATCACCATCAACGGCGGCGACTACACGCTGAACGGCAACGCTCTTTTCCTTTCCGGCGGGCGCATTTCTTCCTCCGCGACCACGGTCAACGTCACGAATACCATCAATCTCACCATTTTGGCGAACAATCCGCTCACCATCAAAAATGTGTACCCCACGACCCATTTTGTCTTCAACGGCCCCATTGACATGGGCGCCCACACCATGACACTAGGTGGGACAGGAGACATTCGCTTGTTCGGCGTCATCTCCGGCACCAACGCCACGGCGATTGTCAAGCAGGGCATCGGTTTGACCTGGATCACCGGCAACAACACGTTCAGCGGCACTGTATTCGTCAATGAAGGTATCTTGGTGGCTCAAGGGAACGCCTTGGGTTCCGCGCTCTCGGGCACGGTTGTCGCCGACGGCGCTAGTTTGGGGACCAACGGCACGCTCAACCTGGAACCTGTCACGGTGACCGGAGCCGGTTACGGCGGCAACGGCGCGTTCGGTATCCTGCCTAACACGCATGGCTTGGCGTTTGGCACCGGCACGTTCACGGGAAACCTGAATATGGTGGGCGACACGATCATTAATGTGCGGGCCGGTACGACCTTGACCATGTCGGGTACCTTGAGCGGCAACGCCAATCTGATCGTGCAGGATCGTGGCTTCCTCAATTTCAGCAATGCCATGACCTACACCGGCGATACCATCATCAACGGCGGCCGCATTCAGCTGTCGGGCAATAGCGGCGCGGTCACGGCCACGCCAAACATCCATGTGAACTTGGGCGGGTCGCTGTTCATCGATAATAACGCCGGTCCCAACCCCGCCCCCAATCGCATCCCCGACAACACCGACATTTACCTCAATGACGGTAGTACCATCTTTTATCAAATCAACAACGCGGCGGGGCGCATTCAGGAAGAACGGGTAGGCAACATTATTGTCGGCCTTGGCACCAATCGCATCCAGATCACACCTGCCAACCAAGGCCTGCCGGCCCAGAGTACGTTGTACGCCAAATCGCTGCAGCGCACCGGGCCAGGGGCGGTTCTGGTGTTCGACTCCAAGACGGGGGCCGCGACGCGCGACTTGGGAACGGCCAGCAACCAGATATTGTTCGACACCGCTCCCGCGCTCACCAATGGCATCATTCCCTGGGCCATCGTCGCCAACTTCACCGCCGGTAATCTCTTTCCGGCCTCGTATGATCCGGTGGTGGGCATTCGTTCCGCCAACAACTTACCAACAGTGGATGTCAGTACGCCGTCTGGCGGCGCGCTGCCGGGGGGGCCGTTGTGGGTCTCGGTCGCCAACCAGACCGAGTTCGACAATCTGGTGACGGATTCCGACACGGGCACCGCACGCGACACGAGCCAAGTCAATCTCCAAATCGCGGGGACCGGCTCCATCAACCTGGGAACGGCCAATCGCACCTTCAACTCCGTCACCGTTCGCGTCACCGGCACCGCCGACCGCACTCTCGAATTGAATGGCCGGACGCTGGCCATCGTTGGCACGGAAACGGGTGGGCCGGCGCGCGGCTTATTGTTGACCACCGCGACCGTTGATAACGCGGATACGCGCATCATCGACAGCGCAGGTGGGGGCGCGATCCTGTTCGGCGCGACCGGCGAAGGGATCATCAACTTCAACAATTTCGGCGCCCAAGCCGGCGGCGTCAATCCCACCAATAATTTCACGGAAATCCGCGCCCCCATCGCCTCGGCGCAGAATCTGACTTTGACGTCAAGTCATCAAATTACTACTGCCGAGAATACCTTATTGCTCTCCGGCACGGATCAACCGAACACCTATGCGGGACCGACGTTCATCAATCAAGGGACCGTGCTGCTACGCAAGGGGGGAACCAACCGCATCGCGATTCCTAGCGGTGTGCTGGTGGGGTCCAATGGCGCCAGCACCGTGGGCTTGGGCAACAACGCCATCCTACGTCCCGCTGGGTTTGACAATCAAATTGCTCCCACCAGCACGGTAATCGTGTCCAACACGGGTCGATTGGACCTGCAAACGGATAATCGCGCCGAAACCGTCGCCAACGTGGTCGCCACCACCGGTTTTATCGTACCGGGGGGCAATGGTCATGTCTCGGCGGGGAACACCACGGGCGGGTTGACCGTGACAAACAGCTTCACCGTGCAAAATGCCAACGCCACCTTGAGGGGCGAGGAAGTCGTTCTGCCAGCCCGCATGGGGGGCCGTAT
The DNA here is from genome assembly GCA_046297495.1 of Gemmataceae bacterium. GTDB lineage: Bacteria > Planctomycetota > Planctomycetia > Gemmatales > Gemmataceae > JBKBIP01. The sequence continues at coordinate 3,017 of JBKBIP010000034.1, forward strand.
TCTGATTTCCTCCACCACCAATTTCTTCGTCGATGACACCCCCGCGCTGTATGACCTGGACGTGATTGGCCCGGGATTGATTAGCACGGGCGTCTTGAACAAGTCCGGCGGCGGCGTCATGGTCTTGCGCAGCACGACCGCCAACGCCTACCAGTTTCCCGGCGGGATTAACATCTTCGCGGGCATCCTCTCCGTTGACACCAACGTCACCATCAACGCCACCGTCAACGTGCTCCCCGGCGCCAGCCTTCAAGGGGGTCGGATCAGCGCCACGCCCGGTTCGGTGCTCAACATCAATTCCTTGGGCATCATCCAGCCAGGCCAAGTCAACGGGGTCCTGGGTGTTCCCGGCACGGGCACCCCTTATGCCATCAATTCCCTGGATGGCATGGGCATCTTACGCGGCACCAACATCGACCTGAGCCAATCTGTGCTGGGAATCCAGGTGAAAAACCTGCTCACGCCCGGAATTGATTTTGATCAACTGCAAGCCACTGGCACGTTGACGTTAGGCCCGAATTCAACCTTAGTGGTGAACTTGTTGGGACTGCAAGACGTCACCAATGCCCAAATTCCGATTGCCACCGCGACATCAATTAGTGATATTTTTGGCAACATTTTTGTAGTTAATAATCCCAACAACTACTTGGTATTCGCCACCTATACGAATTCCACCGTCTTTTTGAACATCCAGCGCACGGATGTCCCCGCGACCATCAACGACGTTTTTGTGACAGCGCCGGGCGTCGGCATAGCGGGGCCGGTGCGCGTGTTTGACACGCGCATGGGCGTCGAATTGTGGAATTTCACGCCGTTCCCCGGCTTCTTCGGCGAAATCCGCGTGGCGGTGGCGGATGTCAACAATGACTTGGTCCAGGATGTGATCGTGGCGGCGGGACCTGGCGGCGGGCCGCATGTCAAGGTCTATGACGGCCGCACCGGCCAGGTGATGAATGGGCCGTTGGGTAGTTTCTTCGCGTACGCGCCCAGCTTCACCGGCGGCGTGTTCGTGGCGGCGGGGGATGTCAACGACGACGGTTTCGCGGACATCATCACCGGCGCCGGTGCGGGCGGGGGGCCGCATGTCAAGGTGTTCAGCGGCGCCACGGGGGCCGTCTTGCACAGCTTCTTCGCTTATACTCCCGGCTTCACCGGCGGTGTCCGCGTGGCGGCGGGCAACGTCAACGGCGACCTCTTCACCGATATTATCACCGGCCCGGGCGCGGGGGGCGGGCCGCATGTCAAGGTGTTCAGCGGCCAAGACCTTACCGTCTTGCGCAGCTTCTTCGCTTACAACTCGGCCTTCACCGGCGGCATCTTCGTGGCGAGTGGCAATCTCAACGGCGATGCCTTCGACGACATCGTGACCGGCGTTGGTAGCAACGGCGCGCCCCACGTGCGCGCTTTCAGCGGGGCGAATACTTCGGTTGTCCTGGCCAATTTCTTCGCCTATAACCCCGGCTTCACGGGCGGCGTGCGCGTCGCCGTCGCCGACCGTACCGGCGACCGTCTTGGTGAAATCATCACGGCACCAGGACCGGGTATCGGTCCCTTGGTTCGTTTCGTTGATGCTTCCGTGATACCAGCCGTATTGATCGACGAATTCTTTGCCTACAACACAGGCTTCCCCTTCGGTGTGTTCGTCGGCGGTGGCCGCACGCGCTTCTTCTCGTAACGCGCCACGGTCCGCGTGCCCGACGCAGCGAGTCAGGCACGCGGCCTCGATGGCATGAACGCCAGCCATGTCCAGCTTGACATGTCCTTAGCCCTTGACGAACCAAGTTTTCGCGTAAGGATCGGTTTTGAAGAACTTCAAGAGCTGCTCCGCGACTTTGCGGCGTCCACTCTGACTTGGATGCACGCCATCGCCGGTGAAGTCGTCGCGCTCCCAGATCAAGCCGTCGCTCTGGCGCGGCGTGGTGCCATCCGCCCACAAGTACGGCCCCCACAGTAGCAACGGGGCCTTCACTTCGCCGCGCTGGGCGTCATAATTCAGCCCTGGCGCCCCTTTGATTTGATCCTGAATCAACCAGCGCACGACGAACGCGCTTTCGTAGGCATACGGTTCGGGATTCAGCGACCCTCTGGCATGGCCCGCGTAGATGCGGCTGGACAGATAGGCGACGCGCAGATTCGGAAAGCGTTTCTTGGCATGGTGCAACACGGCTTGGGTATCTTGTTGAAGCTTCTTGCCGTGCTGGCGCAGGTTGCCGGACGGCCCTTTGTTGGCGAGCTTGATCCAGGCCACTTGTACTTGCTCTGGCGCCACCTTGGCGGCCGTCAGCCGGCGCAGCGCTTCGTCCCAGGGCCGGCCTTGGGGATCGGCCCATTCCGCCATCGCCTGGCCGCCCTGAGCGCAATCGACGATGGTGAGTTTCGGGGACTTATCGCTGTCGGTATCGGCGATGGCTTTGAACATGGAGAACTCTTGCGTGGCATTAGACATGCTGATGGATACCAGCACGATTCGACCATTGGGATCGGGCTTGCCGTTTTCGTCGCGGGGGACGATTTGCTCGGTGACCGCGCGGGCCGCCGACTTATGGGCCTCCGGCGGTTCATTCTGGCCGCCGCCGTACAGGCCGCCGTCTTCGCCTTGATATTGGTCCTTGGCGGTCATCTCCGTGAGCGGCTTGAGACCGATGGTGGCTTTCCCATCTTGGGTAGGCGCGTCGGCGCCGGCCTGTCCTCCTAGTCGGATCGCGCGAATTTCCGGCCCCCCCGTGCCCCGTTCGACCGTGACCGTGACGACGGCCCCCTCCTTCAGCTCCGGTGAACGCAGCCCCCCTTCCAGCTCTTTGCCCGCCTTGTCCAAGACTTTCACATCCTTGGCGAGATTCACCACGCGCTCTTGGCCGCGCGCCTGAATGTGTAAGACTCCTTTGTCGGCATCGACTTTGCGAATCGTGCCCACGGCATCGAACGCCAGCAACCCGCCAGCCAGTAACAAGATGCCAATGACCGCGCCGGTGATGATACGCGACATGGTATGTCCCTCAGTTGATCTAGTGTATCGTGATGACCATGTGGTCCCTGATCATTTAACCCCATTCGGTCGATGATGGACCAGGCACCGAAGGGTCGTGACGCTTTTTCCGGTATGCTCACTTCGCCCGGACGTGATCCTGCCATTTCGCCAGCCCCCCGCCGCGCAAGGCGAGGTTGGCCAGGTGCGCGGCGGCGGCGGCACGGACCCCTTCCTCGGCGGGACAGGCGGGCGTCTGGCGGGAACGCATGCACTCTACCCAATTTTGTAGGTGGTACAATTCACCATCCACTTCCTGAAAGAAATCTTGCCCGCGTTCTCCCTTGCCGTCGATGCGCGTGCGCGGCTTGACGCCGTTATCGAGTTCGGGGTGCAACTCATATCGGCCCCGGTCCACGTACAAGGTCGCGTGTTCCCCCATGATCTCCAGCATGGCGCGGTTGCGGCGATTGACGAAAGTGCCTTCAAAGTAGGCTTGCAGTTGATTCTTTGGATAGTGCAGCAAAGTTTGCACGGTGTCAGGAGTTTGCCACAAGTTCTTGGTGCGGAAGTGATCGCCGATGCTCAGGGCGGTGGCGGGATGATCCATGTCGAGCATCCAATAAGCAGTGTCGATCCAGTGTACCATTAGATCGGTGAAGATGCCGCCGCCGAAATCCCAGAACCAGCGCCAGTTGCGAAAGCGGTAGGCATCGAACGGCTGCTCCGGGGCGTTGCCGAGAAATTTCTTCCAATCGACCGTTTGCGGGTCGATGGCCAGCTTGCCGGAATCCCAGCGCGGCCGATTGCGGTTCCAGGTCAGATGAATCTTATGGATGCGGCCCAGCTGTCCCGATTGGACAATCGCGCGCGCTTCGATCAAGTGCGGCATACTGCGCTGCTGCGTGCCGACTTGGACAATACGTTTGTTACGGTTCTGAGCCGCGATGACCTTGTCTCCTTCGGACAGGTCGTGGGTCAGCGGTTTCTCGACATACACATCCTTACCGGCGTCGCAGGCATCCACGGTCATGGGAACGTGCCAGTGATCGGGGCTGCCAATCAGCACGGCGTCGATGTCCTTGCGGTCGAGCAGGGCGCGATAATCCTTGACGGCCACCGCGTTCTTGTCGGCCAGCTCCTTGCCCAGATGCAGATGCTGATCCCAGACATCGCAGACGGCGACCATTTTGACTCCTTTGATCTGGTTCAGGCTCTGCATCAACCGCCGGCACCGCCCCCCCGTGCCGATGCAGGCGACGGTGATGGTGTCATTGGCGGAAGCTGGTCGCACGGCGGCATGGCTCGCGGCGAGCGCGGCGGTGCTGGCCAAGAAATGGCGGCGGTGCATGATCGGGTTCTCCTCGACAGTTCAGATGAATCGTTTTGCGCACGGAATCGACAGCGTGCGCGAAACGCCGCGAATCGCCCCAGGTGGTCGCGGATGATGAATCTCTCTTCCTCGGTCACCAAACCAAGCTAGGTAGTAAGCCAATTTCAATGATATAATGAAAGTAAAGATATGGCTTCTTCGGACCACTCCATCCTTGCCTGCCAAATTGACTGTTTTATTGTTCCATTCCACCCCACCCCCCCCTTTACCCCAACTATGCCCACAAACATGATATGAAACATTTAATCGTGTATGGGAATAGTCTGAGGTTATATACCTTTGTGGGTTGAGATTGTCTAAAAAAACATTGGGGGGGCCGGCTGGGGCAGGTACGCCAGCAGGCTCGGCAAATCCCTGTCTTATTTCGATCCCGCCGGCGCCGTTAAGATGGTCACGGTGTACGCGCCGGTTTTCTTTTCCTCAAGCTCGGTCCCCTCCGTGGAGACTTCCACGTAATAGAGCTTGCCTGCCATCACGTCCAGCTCGGCGCGACTATCCAATATCCCTTTCGCGTAATCGATGTCGTCGTGCTCCACGATTTTCACGCGGTCTTCATCGAAAACGCGCACGAAGCAATCCAATCGGCTGCTCACCTCTTTTTTCTCCACGAGGATGGTCATTTGGCCGGAGACGGTGGCGCGAAATTGGAACATGGTCTTATCCGTCGGCGTCGCCAAGATGCCGGATGTTTGAATACCCCCCGAAGGGGACAGGGTGAGTTGCTTAGCGTTGTCAAACGGGTTGGGGGCCGGCTTGGGTGGGGAGCCAGGCTGAGTGGTGATGACCAGCGTGTACGCGCCGGTTTTCCCATCTCCCAAGGCTTCCTTGGTGGAAACCTCCACGTAATAAGTCCGGTCGCGCACCACGTCCCAGCGGATCAGGCTGTTCAAACTCTCGCCGCCGTCGTCGTCCTCCGCGAGCACCTTGAAATTGTCGTCGTACAAGATCAAGTAGCTATCGAGCGAGCTGCTGATCGGTTTTTCCGTTTGAATAGTCATCGTGCCCGAGACCGTGGCCCGGAAACGGAACATGTCCTTGTCCCCTTCTTCCTCGATCTCCCCATTTTGCCGCGCCGTTCCCAGGGGGGAGAGGGTGAGCGGATGAGCGGTCAGAAAGGTGTTGCCGAAATCGTCGCGTTTGGCCATCTCGAACGTCAGCTCATACGCCCCGACGCGCTCTTCCGCCGGCCGATCATAATCCGATTTCACCTTGAGATAATAGATTCCGCCGCCGGTGACATTACCCTTCCAAATGGTACCCGTTAATATGTCATCGCGCTCCACGTAGCGGCGGTCCTCATTGGCCAAGCTCATGCGCCCCCTCAAATCGCTGGAAAGGGGGGTGCGTAGCGTGATCGTCAGTTTACCCGTCATCGGCGCCTGGAAGCGAAACATATCTTGATCGTCGATGGTCTCGATTTTGCCGGTGATCTTGCCGGCGCCTGACGGGGAGAGCGTGAGCGCGGTCGCCGTCTGGTAGGAGCTACCGTGATCATCCGAGCCGGGCGGAACCGGCGTGAAACTCAAGCGATAATCGCCGGTTTTCTGCTCCGCGTTCGCCTGCGGCCCGGCCTTGGCTTTGAGAAAATAGGTCTTGCCCTGCTCCACTTGCACTTCCAACCGGCTGTCCCACGTGCCGCCCGCGTAGCCGTCGTCATCGTCCCAATCGATCAATTGGCGCTGGTCGTCGTAAAAATACACGCTCCCATCGAACTTGCTGGGCGCGACCGCTTGGAGCCGAATGGTCAACTTGCCGGTCAACGGAGAGACGAAGCGGAATATATCCTCATCGCCGACGGGATCGATTCGTGACATCAGCTCGCCATGACCATTCGGAGATAAAACCAGAAGGTGGGCCTCGTCGAAAGCGGTGCCGATGTCGGTGAAGCAGCGCAGGTGCAAGCTGTATGGCCCGGTGTCGGAAGCCAGGCGGGCGGCCTGCACGAAATACGTTTCCCCTTCAGTGACGGGAAGGTGTAATTGATGAGTGTTTTTGGCCGGGTCTTTGTCGGTTCGGGCAAGCTCCTTGTGCTGGGCGTCGAACACGGTGACGTGGCCATTGATCGTGGCGCCATCCGCCCCCGTCAGGTGGACCATGAGGGTGCCGGTTTGGGGGGCGGTCAACGTGAACATGTGCGTCTTGCCGGGGGACTTGATGACCCCTGGTTGCGTCAACGGCTGGGCGGCTGGCAGCGTGAGCTTATGGGCGGAAGCGAAATCGCTGCTGAAATCCTCATCTGGGACCACGGGGGTTGGTGGCGTTCCGTGCGACGTGTTGAAGCCCCAATAATTCCATATGGGTTGTCGATAGACGATGACGCCCGCCGTGGCCGCGCCGAGACACACCATCAGCGCCGCCGCCACCGCCCCCCATTTGAGCCAGGGGGTGTGACGCCGGGCTAGCACGGTGGGTCGTTTCACCGGCACCGGGCGGGTGATCAGCACTTTCGTCTGGCAGCGCGGACATTCGCCGATACTGTCGATGGCCGTGTCGGGAAATCCCAACACCGCCCGACACTCCGGATTGGGACAGGTCAATTCCACGCTCATGGCTGCTCTCGTTTCTCCAAGAAGAGTTACTTGTCAATCGGGGTTCCACCACCGCCGCCCCGGCCATAGTAGAGGCTCAGCTCGTCCTCTTTCTTCAGCGGATGCCAGCTGAGGTCGAAACCCTGCTCCTTGGCCAAGGCCCGCGCCTCTCGGAAAGCCTCAAAACTATCGGAGCGTACGTAGAAATTCAAATAATGATCGTCTGTGCCCCATTTGTTTAGATAAGCGCTGAAGCTGCCTTTGGGGTCTTTGACATCTGGCAGCGCGTAGCCCACGGCTTGATTCAGCGGCTTGAACACGACCTGCACGTTGAACTCGCGGGGCCGCAGCTCGATGACATGCGTGGTGGTGCTGAATTTGCGGGCGTTGAAGGCTTGGGCGTTTTTTTGTTTTTCCGCCAGCGGCAGAAAGAAATCAAACTTGTCGCGCAACTCAGGTGTCAGGGAATCGACATCCATCGGGATGATGCGATTATCCCGGCATTCGATGAAAACTGGTTTCAAGTTGCGATCCGAGGTCACGATGATGGGCGCGCCCAGATTCAGACGAAATTGGCTCAACGTGTCGGTGCTCGACAAGGTGGACAACGTGGACACCAGAATGAGCAGCCCCAGACTGTTGGTGACGATGTCCAAAAATGAATCCAGCGATTCCGATTGTCCGGGGTTTTTCCGTCGTCCACGACTCATGGCGTGCGTCTCCCGTCATTTGGCCAGCACGGGTTTGCCATCCTGTGTCAAGATCAAGCGGCCGCCGCTGTACAAGACATCCTTGCCCACCTGAATGTCATGATCTTCCGCCATCGCGAAACAGCGTTCAAAGGCGTCAATGCCGTCGGGGCGAATCAGCAAGACCAGATAGCGCTTGCCAGCGCTGGCTTTCAAGGTGTCCAGCAGCCGATGGAAGGCCGTCGGGCCATCCCCTTTCAAAGCGGTCAGCGGGACGGCGGTGCGTTCGGGATGAATCAGGATGCCGTCGCTGTCGCATTCGACATACACAGGTTGTTTCTCCTGTTCGCTGCCGGCAATCTCCATCAATTGGTCAGCTGTTTGTCCCAAGGCCAGTAAATTCTGGCCGGTGATAATGATGATCATCACCCCCATGGCGCAGACCAAAACGCTCAGGAATGGAAACAGCGAGATGGACAGCGTTTTCTTGGCACGTCGGCCACGGGCCATGATGACTTTCTCCCATGAAAATGACGAGCGGGGCCGTCAACTTTCCCGGTGCTGTTTTCACCGCCCCTACCGGGTCTGGGCGGACAGCCTCTGAACCAAAACGCGAACCGAATGCACGTTTGGGACCGGATAACGGTCTAATGCCCATCACTTGTCTTACCTTCGGGCTGCAACTGATGCAAGAAAGAGCGCATCAATTGCAGCTGCTTGCGATAACTATCTTGCAGCTGATCCGCCATGGTCTTACAGGTGGCATCCAGTTGACCGATGAGCTTGGTTTCCACGGTCTCCATGTGCTGGAGCCACTCCTTGAATTCGGATGACGACGAGGCGGGAACGCCTGTGGTCGTTGTTTCCGAGGTGCTCTCGCGCAAGCGGCGCAACAGGTGTTCGTTGCAATACTCATCGACCTTGCTGAGCAAATCGTCTTCCGCTTTTTGCAGGGAGTGCGTGGGAAACATGATCAAGATGCTGAATACCAAGGCGATCAAGGTGGTGTCGAAGGCCACCGCCAAGCCGCTGGTGACATTGCCGAGCGAAGTCTTGATCACCTCAATATCCTGGGCCGCCTGGATGGCCTGGGTGAAGCCCGAGACGGCATTACTGATGCCGATGACCGTGCCGATGAAGCCGAGAATGGGAATGGCCCAGATGAAGACCTTGAGCATGGTGTAACTGGATTCGACCATAGCCGCGTCGATCTCGGCCTGGGTATTCAGCATGGCGCCGGCCTCTTGGGCGTTGCGGCGCGCCTTGAAATGCTCCAGCCCCAACAGCACGCGGTTGACCAGGAAGCCACGGCGCAGATAAGCGGGCATCTGTTCCAGGTGATGGCGGAACATATCGACGTTGCCGGGATGGATCGTCTTGGTTTCATCTTGGGGCAGCAGCGTGACCGTGAAAGCGGATTGTTGGGTAGCCAGCTTCCAAACCTTGAACACGAGGATGGCGCTTGCCCAGACCGTGAGCCAGACGATGGCATACGGCACCCAGCCACGTTCCAGGAACAAGGAGCCGACCCAGGTGCCCCGGAAGGGGAGAACCAAGGCGAGGTAAACGCAGGCGGTTCCCACGATGGACAATAAGCCGGTGATCCAAATGCTCACATCCGTGGGATTGCCTGGTTGAAACAGCACCTTCACCAACGACAACAAGCGATTGCCCGGTTTGCGGTGCGTGGCGGCATCTCCCAGGTATTCCCCCACCACCAAGCCTTTGGCGGGCGCGGGCTGGGGCGCGACGGTGACATGGGCCGGCGGCACGGGCGCTGCCACTTTCTGGGGCGGCGCTGGAGCCGGCTGGGACGGTTGGGGGGCGGGTTGAACCCGCACCTTGTGATTGCAAAACGGACACAACGCCTCGGTGCCGATCAGCTCCTCGCGGGCTTCGACAATTCCCTGGCAATTCGGACACTGAATGCGGATCGACATCATCAGGCTCCTGGCATGAGGCGTTTGGGTTTGCCGGCCTCACAAGAGGTAGATTTCGCACTGCTGGCGTAAAGTGACAATTTTTGTCGGGCCACGGAGGTAGAGTGACGAGCCGGTGGCCCCGCCGTTAAACGCTGATTACTGATCGCGGACCCCCGACTTTGGTTGAATGTGCGTCGCGCTGGGCATCACGGGGGCCAGCACGGGCAACGGCGCAGCAGGGGGCGGCGCTGCCCTGTCACCGTTGGCGGCGGGCACCGACAGATTAAGGTTCGCGCGGATGGCCGTGATGCTGGACAGAACCTGTTCGTTCATGTGGCTCGTCGGCTGTTGCCGGGCGCGGTCGTGCTCGGCAGTCCCTTCCAATTCGAGCAGCTCCCGCGCATGGAAGATGGCATTGCGACAATCCCCCACGTAACTCAAGTTGGCGATAACCAGACGTTTCGTCCCCGGCGCCGCCAAGCGTTCGACACCCAGCACGTCCCAGCCGCTGTCCAGAATCCCCACCAGATGACCAAAGTTAGTCACATCCAATAGGTCGGCGGCGGTTTTCTTTTCCTCGGCCTTCCGGCACAGCGCTTTGTAATCGATGCGGCCTTTGAAGGGCTCCTCTCCCAAATGGCGCTGCCAATCCTCGGACCAGCGGGCCTGTCCTTGCCGACGAATCAGCGCCTTGAGATCGCGTTCCAGTTGCAGCACTTGCTCGAAACAGCGCCTTGCCCAGCGTTCCCGATGAATGCGGCGCACCAACCACAACGCCAAGCCCAGAAACACCAAGATGACAATGACGTAACCACTGGTGTACAGAATCAACCGCAAGCGATCTGTTTGGGCTTGAACGTCGGCTTCCGCCTTGGCCAAGTCCCGTTCCGCCCGGCCTAAGCGTTCCAGCACCATGGTCTTGTCGCGGACTTTCTGGAAACTGGCCACCGCTTGTTCGAGGTGCCGCACCCGCTCGGCGCCGGTTTTCCCCTCGGCCATGTGCAACTGCAAATCTCCCAAGCCGATCAAGGCTTCTTGCGACGATGGATTGGCCGCCAGCACTTCGGCATAATGCTTCTGGGCCGCATCGTAGCGACCCAAGGCGTCGAGCACGCCGGCATGGAGAATTTTCAGGTTTTCCTGATGGGGCCGCGCCTGATAGGCCAGCTCGATGTACGGCAAGGCTTCGTCAGGACGTTTGGCGGCCAGATGAACGCCGCCCAGCAATTCCCAGACCTCTTCCTGAAACTCCCTGTTCTTTTCCAGATGGCGCAGCTGGTCGGCGGCCTCGTTCAATTCTCCTTTCTTGAGATAAGCGCGGGCCAACAACAAGCGACTTTGCTTGCCGACTTCCCCCTGTTCGAGAATCCCTTTGGCCTCAGTGATTGTGGCGATGCACAACACCCATGCGCCTTGGCCGAAATGCGCCTGGGCCAATTTGAGTCGTAGCCGATAGGCACTGGGATGATCGCGGCGAAAGGAATTGACGGCACGCTGAAAGACATCCACGGCCTTAGGGTAATTTTGATCTTCCAGGTAAATATCCCCGAGCAACTCGGCGGACTCGAAATCCACTCCATACCCCATGTTGTCCAGTTGCGCGAGCAACCGCCGGAAGTACAGCTCCGCTTGATCTTTTTTATTGGCTTGCCAGTGCGCCTTGCCCAGATAAAAGAGCAAAGCGGTAACGCGCCCCTCGCCCGTTTCTTGGTGCAGCTGCATGGCATCGAACAGCCGGGGGATGGCTTTGTCCGCCTTGTTCGCCTTGACGAGAACCTTACCCAATTCAAAACTGAGATTCATGTATTCCAGCACATCCCGTTGCAACCGAGGATTGAGCGGCTCCAGCAAGCGGGTGAGCTGATCGGCGGCTTCGTCGTAGGCGCCCGCTTTCTCCAGGTCGCGCGCCAGGGTTTTACGCAGTCCCCGGTCGAGGGCGGATTCCTCCTTGGCGATGGTCCGCAACAGCACCAACGCTTTTTCTTTCCACTCCGACACGGCGGGGTCCGTCTCTCCTTGCTGTTCTTCAAGCTCCTCGGCTTTCTCCACGTACAGCTTGGCGAGCATCAGTTTGACATCGGCGTTGGCAGAATGCGATTGGAGCAGCTCCTCATACCGGGCGATGGGTTGTTCGGTGGGCAATTTCTCCAAAGCCGCGACATAGGCGGTGTGAAACGTCCAGGTGGTGGGATCGGCGTCGATGGCTTTTTTGAACGTATCACTGGCCAACCGAAAAGACCCTTTCAACTGGTGCGCCCGACCCAAGTGATACAAAAACCAACCATTCTTCGGGTCCCCCTGCGATAGTTTTTCAAATAATTCGATGGCCAGGTTATAGGCTTTCTCCTCTTCGTACAGTTTTCCAATTTCGTCCGCCGCGTCCAAGTGATCCGGTTTGAGTTTGAGCGCGGTCTCCAAATCCCGCGCGGCCGCGGCGGGCGATTGGAGACGGCGCAGCACCCAACCACGCATGTAATGAATATCTGCCTTCTTATCGGGCTTATCGGGCGATTGCTCGGCCAACGTCAGGGCCTTATCCAGACTGTCCAACGCGGCTTCGTAATCGTCCTCGGTTTTTTTGTTGGCCCGATAGGCGGCATCGTCCAAGTAATCGTCGATACTGGGCTTATATTCTTGTTCGAGCTGAACCGCTTTCTGAAAATGCTGAATGGCTGTGTCGAATTGCTTGTCCCGCAAGGCCGACAGGGCGGCGTTCAATTCCTTCCGCGCCGCCGCCGAGCGTTGGGCGGCCACGGGTAGGGTGAACAGCAACACGATCAACGGACCAGCGAACCAACGGCGGGCTTGGATGGAAAAAGGCACACAGGTAGAGGATGAGAGGCGCATGGGCTATCGGACTAACGTCCAAGGATCAAGAATGGGCATCTATTAAGGAATGTATTCTAAATTCCTTGCATTCATCACGTCAAATAAATTTTACCGTGATTTGGGGAGCGGGGAGCGTGATGCTAGAACTGACGCTTGGTTGGGATGGATTATTCCGGTAATCAAGCTGGTCAGGGCCGCGACCATCAGGGAGCGGAACAAACCACTGGGATTTGGCATACACCGCTCCCTAACGGTCGCGGCCCCGAATGTTGTTGTTTCGCGCAACCACGTTGGGATTCGTTCCTTGCAATCGGCATGTCCGACACAGAATCGCTAGAACATTTCTTTTCTGATCCAACCTCTTTTCGTCAAGAGAAACCAACAAGTTTTTCTGGCAAATCCTGCCGCGCTGAGTTAGATTAGGAAGGGAGAAGGGCTGGTGCGCCTTCATTTCTACCAGAAAGGAATGGGCCATGTCCGCGACAACAGTTCGAGTAAGCATCCGATGGTTGACAGGGAGCGGTGGGGCAATTGTGATGGGTGCGTTGATGGTGTCAGCCATCGCGGCCCAAGAACGCGGCTATCACGAGCAAGTCAAGCTCCTTCAAGAGGTCGCCGCGCAAAAAGCCGAGGCGGAAGTGCAAGAGGCCTTGCTGCAAGCGGCCCGGCTCAGTGCGACCAATCCCCGATTGGCCATCGACCGTCTTCAGCAGACCTTGGCCCAAGTGCAAGCGAACCCGGCGCTCCCCGATCAGCGCAAGGAAGGCATGGCCCGCTTGCTGCGCGACCGCATCCGCCGGCTGGAGTTGGCACAGCCTGCCGCGACCGTGGCCCGCCCTGCCGGACCTCCGGTGGCGACCCCCGCCAGCCGTCCGACGGTGGCTCCCGCCAACACCGAGGAGCAATACCTCCAATCGACCCTGGCACAAGTTCGCGCCCTGGAACAACAGGGACGCACCGCCGAGGCCCAGCGGTTGGCCGACGATTTGGCGCGACGCTTTCCCGACAACCCCGCTATCCAAGCCAGCATCCGCATGAGTTCCGTGGCCAGCAAGATCGGCAGCGCGCGAACCATCACCGCCGACCACGACAGCCGCGCCTTGGCCACTTTGAATGACATCAACCGTTCCGCGCGGCCGCCAGCGGGGGACATCGAATTTGACAAAGTGATCACCGAGCGCGCCGCCAAGCGCGTCACGGGGGTGGCCTTGACCGCGAAGGAAAAGGCGATCCTGCACGGGTTGAACAAATTGGTTTCCGTCAAGTTCGACAACACCCGTTTCCAAGACGTGATCGAGTACATCGCCACCGAGCTGGATCAGCCAGTCATTCTGGATAAACAAGCCCTGAACGACGCCCAAATCGACTACGATACGCTGGTGTCCGCTCAAGTGCGCGACATCTCGTTGCGCACGCTGTTGCGCAAGGTGTTGGGGGAATTCGGCTTGACCTACGTGGTCCGGGGCGAGGCGATTCAAGTCGTTTCCATCTTCAAGGCCCAGGATTTGATGGTCACGCGGGCATACTACATCGGTGATTTGGTCAGCGATGGGGGGGCCAATGCGTTTGGCCTGAATCCGTTGTACTTCACCAACCTGGACCAACTCGCCCAAGCCCAACGCGCCGCCGCCATCATCGAAATGATCCAAACCACGGTGGACCCCGACAGCTGGCGGTTGAACGGCGGCAAGGCGGCCATCTCCTTCGATTTCACCACGAAGTCCCTCATCATCCGCCAAAGCGCCGAGGTCCACGCCATCTTGGGCAGCGGCATGGGGCGGTGAATCACCATGCGTAAGGAATCATCGTTTCGCGTGTGCTTCCTGGATCCATCACGTAAAACGATGATTCCAGGGTACATATTTTACAGGAATTCGTCGTGAGTCTCTACTTTCCCAGCCGTGCCGACTGTTCGCCGCACACCATCTTTCCCGGCGTTCAGATCCGCACCTGCGCCGGTGAGCACATGATGTTGTCCGTCGTGGACATCGAGCCGGGAGCGGTGGTCGAGGAACATTCCCATCCACACGAACAGATGGGCATGGTGCTGGCAGGGCGGGCGCTCTTCACCATCGGCGGCGAGCAGAAGACCTTGCAACCGGGGGACTTGTACCGCATCCCTGGCCACGTCCCGCACCAGGTCGTCGCCCTGGAACAACCCGTCCGGGCGCTGGATATTTTCTACCCCATTCGGGAAGATTACCGCTGACTCAGGTGATCTTGGAAAACACCTCGGACACCTTCACTGAACGGGCCGACCAAGCCGGGCCGATGCTGCCGGCCAAGGCGGTCAAGGCGCCAACCAGCAGCCCCCACCACAGGGCGTCGATATAGACATTGATGACTGGAAAGAACCCCAAACGAAACGGAATGCCACCCATGCCGACTTCGATCAGGAGATAGGTAAGCAAGCCGCTGAGAAAACCACTGCCGCCGCCGATGAGCAGCGCCTCCACGAGGACGAAGGCCATGATCTGCCCCGGTCGATAGCCCAGCACCTTGAGCACGGCCATTTCGGTTTGGCGTTCGCGAACACCGATGCTAATGGCGTTGGCCACCACCAGCGTCATGGTTGCCAGAATAGCCGGTGTCAGCAACCAGCGCATCCCCCAAACCAGATCGCGGTAGCCATCGAGCCAGGCGGCGATGCCAGACGAAAAGGTCTCGATTTTCACGGCGGGGCTGTCGAATTTCCCGGGCGCGTTCACCTGCTCGGCCATCATGCCGAACGCTTCCGTGGTGGGCAAACGCATCCAGAACAGGTTCAGACTCTTTTCCGCCAACGGATGCGGCACTCCTTTCTTCCGCTGATAATCGTCCAGGGCGGCGTTGAGATAATCGCGGTTCATGATCGCGTTCATGTCATAGCGGCCTTCGGGCAAGACGCCGACAATCTCGAATTCCAGGTCGATCCCTTGGTAATTCATGCTCGCGACCGTGAATCGCTCGCCGATTTGCTTATTGATCGCCTGGAGCCGTTGCCGACCCAAGAGGGCGCCATTACGGGTGTTGGCCAGCTTTTTCTCCAAGGCGGGGTCCAGGTCTTGCATCTCATCCATCATGGAGCGCAGCTTGTACGGGTCCATCGCGAAGAAAAAGATCATGTTCTCGCGGGTCCGCTTTTGGGGATCGAGCGTCCCGCCGTAGAATTGCCAAGTCATCAGGTCCTGTTCGCCGGGACGCAGCGCGGTGGGCAGCTGCTGGGTTTCCGTGGTCAAGCGGCTGGCATAGGCGAACGGCATTTGGCTGGGAATCTGATGTTTTTCGGTGACGATGGCTTTCAAATCCTTGGATTTCTCCGACGTGATCAAGTCCAAAAAGACCAACATCGTCCACGCCAACGTCACCACGAACACCAGCACCATGATGGCCAAGCTCGTCAAAGCGGTTCGCAACACGTTGCGGCGCAGACTTTTCAGCACGAAGACGAAGAATTTATGGAACTTGACGACGACGGCGACGGCCAACATGATCAACACGAACCCCGCGACGACCGCCTCCGGCAAGTGCGTCGGGTCCTGTTTGAGATGGCGGACCAAGCGTTCCAGCAGGAAGAAATTATCCATGTTATGTCACATTGGAAAGAGTTTGTTTCTTTGTTAATCCGGCAGGGATGTTCGTCATACGAATCTGGAACGTCAGCGCGGATTTCCCATGCGGACGATTCGGGGTTGTGTCCATTTCCGCAGCTCCGGCGGGGCGACAGTTCATAGCCAGGGGCGTTAGCCTCTGGGGAGGGAATCGGCTTAGCACTACTGGCCCCGGTCGCCACGATCCTTACTTTGGCACCAAACAGGTTCCCGCCAGATAATCTTGCAACGACCGCGCCGGAAACCAGAGCGCCAACAGGACGTAACCCACCAGCCAGCCTAATGTCAGCCACCACAATGGCCCGTGGAGCCAAGCCAAGCTGGGGCCATAATAATCGGTCCCCACGGCCAAGCTCAGCAGCACGACCACCGGCGCCCAGACGACCAACGATCGCCACGCACATTGCAGACGCCGCACGCGCCGGCCGTCACGCCGGATGAGCTGTAGCCCGACGAGCGGCAACGACCAGCCGCCGCGCGTCAACCAGGACCAAAGCACCCAAATCAGAGGCCACACCATGATCCCACCGTTAATCGTGATCAAGGCAATGATCGGCGCCCGGGACGCATCTTCGGTGAGACGGTCGGTGAGCTGCTGCACCGGCTCGTTGACGGGACGGAAATACTCGTTGAGATACGCCGTGGCGAAGCCATACGACCGGCTCGCCGACAACATCATGGCCAAGCCGGGAAGCAGTAAGATGGACAGCAACCCCAGATGGGCGGCCCGCATCGAGAAACTGACTTCCGTGGGGCGCTGGCGCGTGGCGGCCAAGTCGGCCAGGAACGGCTCGACCTGCTCGTAAGGCTGGCGAACGCCGGTCAAGCGGTCGAGCATGGCGGCAGCGTGGACCGGCAGCGGGGCGCGGATGGGAACAGGCTTGTCATGCTCCGTCGTCCGACTTTCCAAGGCCAGCACCGCCACCTGACGCAAAAACCTCAACGCTCGCGCCGGCGCTGGCAGGTCGGGCGCGGACATCTCTTTAACAGCCGCGGTGAGTGGAATGTCCAACAATTGCACGCGGCCATCCGGTTGCACGTACACTTGTTCGACGCGCAAGGGCGAAGGCAAAGTATTGTCGGCAATGGCGGCGGTCAGCTCCTCGGCGAGCTGGGTGAAAATCGGCCGCGCCTCGCTCCAGGACAACGGCGGCGGTTCCCGCGTCAGCTCCGGCAAAGGACGGCCGCGCGGCGCCACGAAGGCGGACCAATTCCACGACGCGCCCGCCAGCGACAGTTGGCCGCACGTTAGCCAGCGCAAGCGCGTGGGCCGGCTCAGCTCCCGCCGTGCCCCATCCTCGGCAGCCGCCGCCACGCGTTGCAAACGGATCAGCACTTCTCGGCCCAAACTGGCATCCTCGCCAAGCAGCACGGTTTCCGCGCTGTCCCAGCGATAGGCCCCCAGGATGCGAAATGTGCCCACCAGCTCCGGGATGTCAGCGGATTGAATCAGTTCTCGCGGCGGCGCCGCTGCGAAGCGCTTCTCCCAGGTGCCGGGCAATTCCGGCCAGGGCAGCTGCACCACGCGCGTGCTACTCAGCAGCTCATGGACGCCGCGAAAGCCATTCTGCTTCCGCATGGTGACGGCCAGGAGCAGAGCGCCGAGCACTTGCATCATGTCCCCGCCCAAAAAGGTCGGCGAACCGCGCCACCACTCGAAAATCGCCTGCGGTAAGCCGAGAGCGGCGAGAAACACCAGCGCGCGCAAGCCAGCCCGTTTCCATCCCGGCGGGTCTGGACCGCTCAAGCCGCACACCCGCAACCGCAACCACCGTTTGCCCAAGGAACAGCCCCCGTATCCCTCCAGCAAGGTAAAGTAAATCAGGGCCAACGAACCGACACACAGGCTCGGCAAAAGAGGAGAGACCGGCGCCAGGAACAAGCTCGCCAATAGCCATACGGGGGACAATAAGGCCGCATCGATCAGATACGCCCCGATGCGCATGCCCAAGCCGCCGATGGACATCTGCCCCGGAATCAAAGCCAGCAAGGCACAGCGGAAATCCGCCAAAGTCCGGTAGCGATTCTCGCGCGCTCGGGCCAGGCCGCGCAGCACCACGCGCTCCAAGGCGGGCGACACGTCCGGGCGCAGCGGCCGCAAAGGGGGGGCTTCCTCGGAAACGATGCGGGCCATGGTGGCGGTGGCGCTGCTTTGCTGAAACGGCGCCTTGCCGCTGAGCAGGTAATACAGCGTCGCGGCCACGGAATAGATGTCGGTGGCGAAGTCGATGGCGTCGCCGCGAATCTGCTCCGGCGAGGCGAACAGCGGCGTACCCACGAAAGTGCCAGTTTGCGTCAGGCTGCCGTCACTTGCCAGCGACTTGGACAAGCCGAAGTCGCCGATCTTGACGTGACCATCCGGCAGGACGAAGCAGTTGGACGGTTTGACGTCCCGATGGATGACGCCGATCCGGTGCGCTTCCTGCAAGCCCTCAATCACGTCGAGAATCTTGGCGATGGCGTCCTCGGGGGAGAGGGGGCCGCCTTGCTCCACCTCGTCGCGCAGCGTGACGCCGGACATCAGTTCCATGACGATATAGGGCTGTCCCTCGACTTCGTCCGCCGCCAGGACGAAGACGCAGCGCGGATGGCTGATCAAGCTGGCCAAGCGTCCTTCCTGGCGAAAGCGCTCCAACGTCACCGGCGAACTATGCACCACCGAGATGAGCTTCACGGCCACGCGCCGGCCGGAGCAGGATTCCTCCGCTTCATACACCGTCCCCATGCCGCCGCTCCCGATGGCGCGGAGCAGGCGGTACGCGCCGAGCGTATGGGGCAGGGCCAACGTCTCCGCTCCCCCTGATGTTTCTCGCACGCTCATTTCGCGGGTGCTTTGCTCGGCGGAATCGAGAGGTGTAACCCGTCGTAGCGCGTGACCACAATAGGCGCAAAAAGAGGGCGGTTCGCCGGAAAACTCCAACGTCCGTTCACAATAAGGACAAGCGATGTGCATATTCCCTTATCCTCGTATGGACTATTCCTGTCTAGCGAGCAGCGCACCACAAACGAGCCTATTTTGTGGCTGAACAGGGATAGCCCAATGCTTCTGTTCATTATTTGATGAGATGAACGGAAACGCAAGGGCGGAGAACGCCAGAGTCAAACCTAGAAAATCCCACACGACAGAAATCGGATGCAACCCAGGATGAATTCGGCTAAGCTATATTTTATGACCCCCTTATTGGGAGATGCGACCATGAAACGGCGAAAGGTTGTGTATTGTTGCGCCTTGGGATGGTGGCTCAGCCTCGCGGGCATGGCAAACCCGTTGCCTGGGGCGGAGAAGGAAGTGGCCGTCGCTACCATCCGGAATGCTGTGGTCAAGGCTTTGCCAATGATTGAAAAAGGGGCGGCGGGGCATCTGGAACGGCGCACCTGCTTTTCCTGCCACAATCAGGGAGTGCCGGTGTTCGCGGTGCAGGTGGCGCGGCAACGTGGCTTCGAGACGGACGCCGCCGGCTTCGACAAGCAATTGGCGCGCACGCATGACGTGCTGGCGCGCTGGGCCAAGAGCAACCCGGAACGCAAGACGTTCACCGGCGGCCAGGCGGACACGGCGGGATACACGCTGCTGACCCTGGAGCTAGGCGGCTGGCAGCCCGATGACATAACGGCGGCGGTGGTAGACTATCTCTTGCAGCGCGACCGTGATCTGGGCTATTGGCGCTCCTCGCATTTGGACCGCCCTCCCTCGGAAGCCAGTCCCTTCACGACGACGGCCTTGGCGGTGCGCGGGCTGCGGGCTTTCGGCACTCCCGCCCAACAGGATGCCATCGCTCGCCGCCTCGAGGCAGCCCGCGACTGGCTGCGGCGCGCCGAGCCACGCGACACCGAGGACCGCGTCTTTCGCCTGTGGGGGCTGAAATACGCCCAAGCCGAACCAGAGGAGATCGCCGCCGCCGCGCGGGACTTACTCCAGACACAACGGGATGACGGCGGCTGGGGACAACTGGCGGAGATGGACAGCGATGCGTACGCCACCGGCTCGGCGCTGACGGCCTTGCACTTGGCCGGCGGGCTGGCCGTGAGCGAGCCGGCCTATCAGCGCGGCATCCGCTTGTTGCTCGGCAAACAGCAAGCGGATGGCACCTGGTTCGTGCGCAGCCGCAGCCGCAACCGCTTCCAAACTTACTTCGAGACCGGTTTCCCTTATCAAAAAGATCAGTGGATCTCCATCGCCGCCAGCAGTTGGGCGACGACGGCACTGGCGCTGGCCTGTCCGCCGTCCCCCAAGCCCTGACGGGAAGATATTCCCGCAGCGCTGTTTGTCGTGCCATCCCGATTCCCTCGTGCTCATCAAGCGGGAGGACATTATGCGTATTGTCATTGCCATCGCGGTGTGGTCGCTATTGGTTCCGTCCCTTCGCGCGGCGGAACCACGGCAAAAGCCAGGCTCGCGCCGACCCGCCGGCGCCATCGCCTTCGCCTCGTTGGCGCCGCGCGGCTGGGATGTCTATGTCGCCGATATGACCACGCGCGAGACGCGGCGGCTGACCGACCATCCGGCCCTGGATTACAACGCCGTCTTCGCCCCGGATGGCCGCCGGATCGCTTTTGTCTCCGAGCGCGATGGCAACATGGAGTTATACGTCATGTCCGCCGATGGCTCCGAATTGAAGCGGCTGACGGACGAATTCGCCCTGGACGATCATCCCGCTTGGTCCCCCGACGGCAAGCGTCTTGCCTTTGTCAGTACGCGTCAGCCCGCAGAGCAACCGGGGCAAGCCTGGAACGCCGTCTATGTGATGCGCGCTGACGGTTCCGGCGTCCAGCGCGTGACACCGGCGGGGGTGGCGGACTATTCCCCCTCCTGGTCGCCGCGGGGGGATTTCCTCGCCGTGGCGTCGGGAAATGGTAAGCCGGGGGAGGCCGACCTGTACGTGATGAAACCGGACGGCAGCGACCGCCGCAAGGTGATCGCCGATGGCGGCTGGCCGACCTTCGCCGCCGATGGCAAGTCCCTGTATTTTCACAGTACACGCCAGGGGAAATGGGGCGTCTGGCAAGTCGGCGTGGATGGCTCTGGCTTGCGAAGGATCACGGCCGAGGACGTGGAAGCGTACACGCCGCGCGTCTCTGCTGATGGCAACTGGCTGGCAATGGCCGTGAAGCGCGGCTCCCATCGGCAAATCGAATTGCTGGACCTGCGCAGTGGCAAAACCGTGACCGTGACCCAGGGCGACGCCGATCATTGGAACCCTTCCCCATCGCCAGATGGGCGGTTCGTGGTCTATCACCGGATCAGCCCTGGCCTGACGATTCCCAACGTCGAACCGTGGGGCGCGCCGCCGGACAGCGATTTGCAAATGCTGCGCTTGGCCGGTTCATTTCCGGCCTTCTCCCCGGATGGCAAACGCCTAGCCTTGGTCAGCGGCAACTTCTCGCAGTTGGACGTAATGAACATCGATGGTTCCGCGCGTCAAATGCTGTATGCCACCAAACGGCGTTCGCTCTTTAGCACGACTTGGGCACACACCGGCGACCGCATCGCCTTCGCGCATGGCCCCGCCTTCGGTGAACCGCAAGTCGGCGTGAATATCGTCAGCGTGCGCCCGGACGGCTCGGACCCGCGCCTGCTCACCGAGGAGACCGGCAACAACGGCTTCCCCGCCTATTCCCCCGACGGCAAGCAGCTGGTCTTTCGTTCGGGACGGGACGGCCAAAAGAACCTGTACATCATGGATGCCGATGGTGGCAACGTCCGCCGGCTGACCGAAGGGAAGTGGACCGACACGATGGCGGACTGGTCCCCCGCCGGCGACTGGATCGTCTTTTCCAGCAATCGCGGCGGCAACTTCGAGATTTACCTGATCCGCCCCGATGGCACCGGCCTGCGCAAGCTGATCGGCGGCGGCGGGCGCCACAATCACCCCCACTTCTCCCCCGATGGACAATGGATCGTCTTCACGAGCCAACGAGCCGGCTTCTCCGCCGAGGAAATCTCGCTACCCTTTCAGTTCCAACCTTACGGCAGCCTGTTCGCCATCCGTCTGGACGGCTCCGGCCTGCTCCGCCTCACCCATAACGGCTTCGAAGAAGGCACCCCCGCCTGGAGTCCGGCCCGGAAGATCAAGCCCTCACAAGAAGGGAGCAAGGGTGAAGGGAGAGAGTATTGAGAGTTTGAAAGCCCCCTTACTCTTATTCCTCCGGCAAGGCCGATGATCATTGTCATTCTGGCCGATCTTGCTTGCCCTCACGCCGTTGATCCGTGATAATTGAAGCATCGTACGCGCATCATTCTATCTCATCTCCCTTACTCAGTCGCGGAGGATTCACTCATGTATGTGCGCTATGCCGTGGCCCTGTTGGCCTTTGGCGGCTTGGCATCGCTGGCGGTGGCTGATTACGTTATCTTGCAAGCGAACATTCCCGATAAACCGACCCATGTGGGCATTGTGTTGCCGTTAACCAAGAGACCAATCACGCTGAAAACCGGCCACATCCAAATGGAGCATCGCTGGGGAAAAACGCATTTGTATGGCGACGACAAAGTGATCATGGTCGCCCGGGGGGAACATTTACTGCCGATTCCCAGTATCGAAAAAGAGTGGGAGGCCAAGCAAAAAGAGCTGATGGGAGACTCCACGCCGGAGAAACGCTTTGAAGTCGCCGAGTGGGCGTTGAATCGCGGCCAGCTCGACAAGTTCATCGACATGATGGCTGAGTTGGTCAAGACACCGTCGAACCGCCCGGACATCCAGGCCGCCATCCAAGCCTATCAGCAAATCCATCCGCGACTGCAAAACCCCCTGCCCCGAGATGAAGCAATCGTGCAATTTTGGATGAAGCAGGGCTGCGAGCCGAGCGATCTACGCTTTCACTACACAATCCTGTTTGATGGACCATCCAAGGACAACAGCACCTTGTATCGCTACGCGGGGCATTTCGAGCATATTTTCCAGAGCTACTATTACTGGTTCGCGTTCCAAGGCCAGGTGCTGCCGTTACCGGCGCGGCGGCTGCCGGTGCTGATCGTCGAGCGCCCGGAGGATTTCGAGCGGCACCGCAAGGTATTATTCAATCGACCATTGCAAAGCGATGGTTTCTTCGCGCGGCGCGACAACGTGGTGGTGGTTTCCCTAACGCGGCTCGATGAACCGTTCGAGGCCTTGGTGCAATACAATAATCAAGAACTGTGGAAGCAAGGCTGGAACATGCAATTGCTCCTGGCCGGCAAAGGGGATGGGTTTCCCGCCATGATGGTGCCCGCGCTGGTGCCGGATTTTCTCTCCCGGTTGCACCGTGCCCAAATGTTGGCCCTGATGCAACGAGCCTTGCAGGATGAGGGAGAACGAGCTACTGTCACCCGTGAGGCGGTGGGCCAACTGGTGGCGGCTAGTGGTCTGCTGCCGCGCAACGTGATGGCGCCGGCGTGGATCCAGCACGGCATGGCCAACGTGTTCGAGACCCCCAAGGGGGCCTTGTGGACGGGCGTGGGGCATACCAGCTGGGTGTATCGCCTTGGTTACAACGAGTGTGTCATGCAAGGACTACTCAGCGACCCCGCCCAAGCGCTGGAACGGGTCGTCACCGATTATTACTTCCAAGCCGGACAATCCGAGCCGGAGGCGGCCACTACCGGCCAAAGCCTGGCGTGGGCGTTGACCTATTTTCTGGCCCAGCGCAAAATCGATGGCCTGTTACGCTATTTCCAGGAATTGTCGCAATTGCCGCGCGATTTGGAGTTCGACGATTCAGTGCTGCTCGGTTGTTTTCTGCGTGCGTTCGATTTGTATGATGCTCAGCAAGCCGACGGCATCGACCGCCAAAAATTGAGACAATTGGCTCAAGAGTGGCATCAATATATCAACTCCACCCCCCCGCCCATTCCCGTGGAACGGTTGTCCTTCATCCATCAGTGCATGAAGGGGAAATAGCATTTCTCAGGCCGCCCTTTCGATTCCCGCAGCAGAGTCCCCCTGAGGTTGGCGCTCGGAAACAAGCGCCAACCCGGCTGGCGTGGCGCCGCGCCAGCCGGGCGCTAACCGCTCCGGTCCGACATAGCCACTATTCCTTGCTATGCACGAATTTGTTGGGGGTGCCTTCCAGGGGACCACCGGGGGGCGGACGCCAGAGGACGACTGCTTCGATTTTCTGGGCCAAGGCGAAGTCCTTGTCGGTGATTCCGCCCGCGGAGTGTGTCTTGAGCTTGACCCAGAGCTTGCCCCAAGTGATGGACAGATCGGCGTGATGCCAGGCGGCCTCGCACAAGAAGCCGATGGCGTTGGTCAACAGGAGCGTGGTCGGCCAGCCGTCGGTGTTGTATTTGCGCCGCAGCCACCCATCTTCGAGATACCAACCTTTCAAGCCGCGTTGTGCAATTTGCAGCGCTACTTCCGCGTCGGTGTACACTCTTTCTTTGGGGTTTGCCATGTCGCGCCTCCTTCATGGGTCGAGAGGAGAGTTTCGTGAGTGCGAGAAAGGGTTTGGGGATATTGTATGCGCTGGCGGCTCATCGTTTAGCAAGCGCGCCAGCGGTGCGTCCGTCAATCCGAATTGCTACAATAACCAGCGGGATAGCGAATGCGCGGTCTTGGCACGTCACTTGCGTTATCTTTCTATCGTGGCAGAATCAAGGGATACCTGTTCTCAGTTTTTGGTGTAAGGAGGGACGGACATGTTTCGAGATCGTGAAGACGCCGCCCTCCAATTGGCGGAGCGGCTGCGGGGGCGGCCGTTGCGCGAGCCGCTGGTGTTGGCCATCCCGCGCGGCGGCGTGGTGATTGGCGCCATCCTGGCTCGTGCCTTGGAGGCCGACCTGGATGTCATCTTGGCTCGGAAGCTGCGCGCGCCGGGACAGCCGGAATTGGCCATCGGCGCCATTTCCGAAACCGGCGATTTGTTTCTCAACATCGACGTGGCTGACGCTTCCGAGGAGTTAGACGACTACCTCGACAAGGAACGCCGTTTTCAACTGGCGGAGATTGCCCGACGGCGGCAGCTGTTTCGCGGCGTGCGGCCGGCAGCCCCCATCGCGGGACGCTCGGTCATCCTCACCGACGATGGCATCGCCACCGGCTCGACCATGATCGCCGCTTTGAAAGTCGTCAAAGCGCAAGGAGCGGGCGAAATCATCGTGGCGGTGCCGGTCGCCTCGCCGGATCGGCTGCGCGAAGTGCGCCGCTGGTGCGACGATGTGGTATGTCTGCTGGTTCCAGAGTGGTTCTGGGCCATCGGTCAATTCTACGAGGATTTTTCCCAAGTGGAGGACGCCGAGGTCGTCGAGCTATTGCGCCGCTTCGCCCCCGCGGAAGCGAGTAACCAGAATCCCGTTTAAACGTGTGTGCCGAAACCGCACACCACCTCATATCGGAGGGGCACATCATGGTACGAGCCATTCATTCGCCGACGGAAACGTATGTGCGCATCCCCGCCGGCTGGCATCATCTGGAAGGCATCCTGGGAATGCCGGAAAACCCCAGGGGCGTGATCGTTTTCGCCCACGGCAGCGGCAGCGGTCGGTTCAGTCCGCGCAATCAGTTTGTCGCGGCGGAGTTGCGCCAAGGGGGCTTGGCGACGTTGCTGATTGATCTATTGGAAGAAGGGGAAGAAGAGGATCGCCGCAAGGTTTTCGACATCGAGCTGCTGGCGGATCGTCTGCGTCATGCCGCCGAGTGGCTGAGTCAACAGCATGACACGGCGGCGCTGCCGATCGGTTATTTCGGGGCCAGCACCGGGGCCGCAGCCGCTTTGGTGGCGGCGGCACGTCATCCTGGCACGGTCCAAGCCATTGTGTCGCGCGGCGGTCGGCCTGACTTGGCCGATGATGACCTGCTCGATGTCATAACGCCGACACTGCTCATTGTCGGCGGCTGCGATGACATGGTCATCGATTTGAACCAACAAGCGCTCCAGCGGTTGCGTTGTCCCAAGCAATTGGTCGTCATTCCTGGCGCGACCCATCTGTTCCCCGAACCGGGAGCGCTAGAAGAAGTGGCCCGTCTGGCCCGCGACTGGTTCCATCGGTACTTGAGCGAGGAATAGGGGGGACGGGGAAATCGGGAGAGGGACGCAGTGGTTCAAGCTCGGGGCGGGCCGACGGCCGCGTCCAGCTCCTTGATTTCTTTCTTTTCGTGGAAAAACAGCAAGAATCCCACCGCTCCCACTAGTGTCACCATCACTGGCACCAGGAAGACCATGTGCCAGTTGGTCACGGCGGTCGTGCTGGTTTCGATGGTGAAATAATCCTTCACCGGGCCGGCGATCTGGCTGGAGATGAGCTTGCCAACTCCCAAGGTGGCCAAGAGCAACAAGCCCTGGGCGCTGGCGCGGATGTCCTTGCTGGCCACGCGGTCGGTGTACATCATGCCGCCGACCATGAAGAAACCGTAGGCGAGGCCGTGCAATCCTTGACTGGCCACGACCAGCCAGCGCGGTTCCCCCCAAGCGAAGATGCCATAACGAATGGTCCAGGCCAGTATGCCGACCGCGATGGTCGTCTTGATGCCATAACGGGCGACGAACCACGGCAGGGCCAGCAGCGTGAACACCTCGACAATCTGGCCGATGGTCATGAGCTGAGCGGCGGTCCCCTCGGCGAAGCCCAGGCTGGCGAAGAATTTCGAGGCGAAGATGAAATAAAACTGCAACTCCGTGGCCACGATGACGGAGACGATCAACAACACGGCGAACGATTTTTCCCTCAACAGCTCCAGCGCCGCCAAGAAGGCATAGGGATTCTTCGCTGCCGTGGCTGGCGGCGTGTGCGGCAAGGTGAGACAGTACATCCCAAACACCAACGACAACACACCGGCCCAGTTGAGACATTGCCCCACCTTCATGGGATTGGTCATCAGGGCTGACATGTCCACTGACTGTCCTAGCAGCTGCCGAAGCGTGGCCCAATCCTTCAGCCATTCACCGAACACCAAGCTGACGACGATGAAGCCAACGGTCCCCCACAGCCGGATGACTCCGAACTGTCTCTGACCATCCGGCAAATGGTGAAACGCCAACGAGACGGTCAAACTCATGGTCGGGGCGCACAGTAATTGATACAGGGCCATCCAGCCGAAGAATTCCCAAAAATGCCCCGGCGCGACGTGGGCCATCAGGAACATCAAACCAGCGCCGAGCAGATTGACCACGGCTAGAAAGCGCTGCGTGGCGAACCAGCGATCCACGAGCTGGCCAGCGATCAGCGGGGCGATGATGGTGGCGGCGGCCCAGGTGGCATACACTTGGGCCGTCTGCGTGCCGCTGAACCCCATGCCCTGTGGTTGATTCAGGTACAACCCGCCCAGCACCGGCGTCCATGCCCCCCAGACGGCGAATTGTAAGAACATCATCGCCGATAACCGAGCATTCAGTGACCAGTGCAAACGGGTTGGCGGGGCGGCTTCATGGATCATGGTGGATTTCCGCGGGAGTTTGAGATCGTGTCGGCGTTGGTCGATCTTGGTTGTACCGGCTGGCGCGGCAAGTGCAAGGGTTTCTCGGTTCGATGGCAAAATCCCACTTGGTACTGCACTCCCGTTTGTTCCAATGAACAGTAAGCAGCCAATCCATCTCCATACTTATTTGATGTCCTATTCCCATGATTATCTTACATGGTACTTGGAGCGGAAAGCGGTTTTGGATCTGGGGCGAAACCGCCGTTTCCCCGGCAGGTAAGCCCGCCGCGCGCCGCGCC
Organism: Gemmataceae bacterium; assembly: GCA_046297495.1. Taxonomy (GTDB): domain Bacteria; phylum Planctomycetota; class Planctomycetia; order Gemmatales; family Gemmataceae; genus JBKBIP01. The sequence goes on from JBKBIP010000034.1 coordinate 30,565, forward strand.
GGTTCGACCGCTCGCCGGGAAAGCCCCCACCTTCGACAATATGTACGATCAATGGCTGCACGCCCTGCGCTCGGCGGACAGTGAGTGACGCGGCAGCGGCAAAGAATTGGCCCAACTGGTGGAGCAAGTGCGGATCTGGCCGTGCCGCCTCGGCAATTTCCCCGTCTGGCGCGGCAACGAACCCTTTTTGGATGCTCTGGAGCCGATCTACCACCAAGCGGGCGAACGAGGTCTGAAGGTTTTTTCTCGGAGAGGAACGGAAAGAATGAGCCGCGATGGAAAGGAGGGGAAGCCATCAGACCCTTGGCACGTCGCCCCAACCAAGAGCCTAACCGCTTCTCCTCCCGGTAATCGGAAGTGGGTTATTATTTCGGCGGCAGGTCCTTGGGTTCCTTGGGAAGATCAGGCGGTGGAGCATCCATTGCCACGGCGTCTTCGGAGTCGGGAATACTCGGCATCTTACCAGGCTTGGGGAACGCGGATTCGGGAATGTCCTTGACATTCGCTTTGCGATCCTTCGCTTCCAACATCGAGTAACCTTTGGCTTTTAGATCGTAGCGGCCCCAGTATTGATTACTGACAGGGTTATAGTAATATACGTAATTCGGCGTCGTGGGATAGTACACGCAGTAATGGTACTTGTAATCGGGATAAGTCGCATAGGGTTTGTAGTAGTAGGTACGATAATAGTAGGAACGAGACGGATAATACGACCAGCCGGAATAATACTGGCGATAAGCTGCCGCATTCCCTTCGGAATGGGACGGCACCAGCCCGAGCAGGGCGAGTCCCATCAGGAATGCCACATACTTCATGCGATACATGGTGGACCTCCGTAAGTGAGATAAAACGTACTCGAACTGAATTAGCGACTACATGGCCGCTTCATGAAGGGAAACGAAGAACATCGGCCATTCTTCCCTGCAACCGCGTATTTTTTCCGCTCCACAGCCGCTCCACTATCCACGCTTTCAACTACTCTATCCCAACCGCTCGCGATTTGTAAACCCTTTGCTTGAAATCGACATCGATATGTCAATTCAGACGCGCCCCGAGTGGGGACAGGAGACGGTCCCTTATCGCGTCAGCGCCGGACAATCGGCTTGTCTTCGGTATTCTTTGATGCTTCTCCTCATCAAATGACTTTCCCAGTTTCACCAATTTGATGCGTCTGCGGAAATTTTTTTTCCGCCACGATGTAAAAACGGACTGACGGTCGAAAAGGGCGTCGATTTCGTAAGATTCGATTTGATAAAAACTTGAGGGAAGGAAGCGGCTTAGAAAGTGACACCCGTTATGGAGCGTGAAGAGCCATTTTGCTCTTGACTGCCAATATGGCATTGCCGGTGATTGTTGCAGGGAAAGGGCTTCCGCTTATTGGCAGCTGGTCGGATAGAGGAAGATTTTTTCGCGGTTGACAGAACTCTTAAACTGAGTAAATTCTCCCCCATGACTTGCATTTTCATTCTCAAGGCTGGTGGACTGAGGCATGACGTGCGAGAAAGTTTTTGGGGCACTCAGTTTGTCCCAACATGGGTACATCCTCAATCTTCGCAATACCGGCTTGTAATCCGTTGATAGGGGCCAAGCTCCCCGTTTCGTTCTTTGTTGTGGATGAGTGGTTCACGCCTTTTTCTTGATTCAGCGGCGGTCTGAAAAGAGAAAAAGTTCAAGGGATCAGAATCCAGCTCGCGAGCAGCGTCCGCCCCGGGTCAAGGATGACCCAACGACAGGCGACCATGATGGCGAGGGTCGAGAAACCGTTCTGAACTTGCCGCTTCGGTTTCTTCAGTGACCCTGCTCGGAGCTGGCATTCTGTTGCGATCGTGCCCCAGTTTCTGAGTCGCGGATCGCGGGGCCTCCAAGGGAATGGAAGCCATGGCACGGGTCGGCTGCACAAGGATTGTCGCAGACCGACCTTCTTATCGATCTTGGTTCGCTCGCTAAACAATCCATCTCGTGGTTGTTCAATTCATCTCCTATAATCAAAACACGCGCCGGCGATAAAAGGTTCGTTTTTTCGCCGCAAGTCCATAAAACATTCCCACAATTACGGCTCATTCTTCCTGCCCAGAGGAAACGGTTATTGCAAGTTCTGCTAGCATAATGCGGCCTCCTACCTTATATGTTTGCCGGAGCGCCTGTTGTGGTGGATAGTTTCCATGGTATCTGGATCATGTCATGACCAATGATTTCCTTTCGCTTCTGGACCAGCGCGTGCTGATTTTCGATGGCGCGATGGGGACCAACATCCATCGCCGCGAGCCGACCGTGGACGATTGGGGCGGCCCGCAGATGGAGAACTGCACCGACTGGATGGTTCTGACCCGCCCCGATTGGGTGCGTGACATCCATTGCGAATTTCTGGCCGTCGGCTGCGACGCGGTCGAAACCAACACCTTCGGCGCCAACGCCATCGCCCTCGGCGAATTCGATAAACAGGACTACGTGCTGAAAATCAACCGCCAAGCCGCCCAACTGGCCCGCGAGGCCGTGGCCCAATTCAGCACCCCCGACCGCCCCCGGTTCGTCATCGGTTCGATGGGGCCGAGCACCAAATCGGTCACGCTCGGCCATATTTCCTTCGACCAGATGGCGGCCGCCTACCAGGAACAGAGTCGGGGCTTGATCGAAGGGGGGGTCGATGTCCTGCTCATTGAAACCTGCTTCGACATCCTGCAAGCGAAGGCGGCGATTGTCGGCGTGCTGGACAGCATGAAGACGCTGGGACAACGCTTGCCGCTCATGGTGCAAGTGACCATCGAGCAAGGGCTGGGAACCATGCTGCTCGGCACCGAAATCGGCGCGGCCTTGACCACCCTGCAAGCATATCCCGAAGTCGATGTCATCGGCATGAACTGCGCCACCGGGCCGGAGGAGATGCTGGAACATATCCGCTATCTCAGCCAACATTGCACGCGGCGCCTCAGTTGTTTGCCTAACGCCGGCCTACCGGAAAACATCGGCGGCAAAGCCCATTTCCGCCTCGATCCCTGCACGCTGACACGCTATTTGCAACAATTCGTCGAAGAGTTTGGTATCCACATCGTCGGCGGTTGTTGCGGTACGACGCCGGAACATCTGGCCGAGGTGTGCCGGGCGCTGAGCGGCAAGCAGCCGAAACCGCGCCAGGTGGTGGCCGAACCGGCGGTGTCGAGTTTGTTCCTCTCGGTGAATCTCGAACAGGAGCCGCGCCCGCTGCTGGTCGGCGAGCGCACCAACACCAACGGCAGCCGCAAGTTCAAGCAGCTTCTCGAAGCGGGCGACTGGGACGGCATGGTAGAAATGGCCCGCGAGCAGGAACGCGAAGGCGCCCATGTGCTCGATGTTTGCACCGCCTACGTCGGCCGGGACGAAGTGCAAGACATGCGCGAAGTCATCCGCCGCTACAACCAGACGGTGAAAATCCCGCTGATGATCGACTCAACCGAATGGCCGGTCATCGAGGAGTCGCTGAAACTCATCTCCGGCAAAGCGATCATCAATTCGATCAATCTGGAGGAAGGGCGGAGCAAAATCGACAAAGTCGTGCCGCTGGCCAAGCGCTATGGCGCTGCTCTCGTCGCGCTGACGATTGATGAAAAAGGGCAAGCCACGACTGCCGATTGGAAATTCGAGGTCGCCCAACGCATCTACGACATCTGCACGCAGGAATACGGCATTCCGCCTAGCGATTTATTGTTCGATCCGTTGGTGTTCCCGATCACGACCGGCGATGAATCGCTGCGCCGGGCGGGGATCGAGACGCTCGATGCCATCCGCCGCATCAAACAGGAGTTGCCGGGCGCGCTGACTCATTTAGGGCTTAGTAACGTCAGCTTCGGCCTGACGCCGTACACCCGGCAGGTGCTCAACAGCATGTATTTGCACTATGCCCTGGAAGCGGGCCTCGATTCGGCCATCGTCCACGCGGCCAAGATCATGCCCCTGAGCCAAATTGACGACCACGGGCGCGAGCTGTGCCGCCGGCTGATCTTCGACGACCGCGGCCAAGGGGATCCGCTGCAAGACCTGATGGCCCATTACGGCAACGAAAAGGGGAAGAAAAAGGAAAAGCCGAGTCTGGGGGCCACCGTCGAGGAGCGACTGAAACAAGCCATCATCCAGGGCCGGCGCGAATCACTCATCGCCGACTTGGACCTGGCCCGCGAAGCGTACTCCCCTTTGGAAATCATCAATACCCTGTTGCTCGACGGCATGCGCGTGGTCGGCGACCTGTTCGGCTCCGGCCAGATGCAATTGCCGTTCGTGCTGCAATCTGCCGAGGTGATGAAGGCCGCCGTCGCCCACTTGCAACAGTTCATGGAAAAAATCGAAGGGACCGAAAAAGGCAAGATCGTCCTGGCCACGGTCAAGGGGGACGTACATGACATCGGCAAGAACCTGGTGGACATTATCCTGACCAACAACGGTTACAAGGTCTATAACCTGGGGATCAAACAGCCGATTGACAATATCTTGAAAGCGGCGTTGGAACATCATGTCGATGCCATCGGTTTGAGTGGCTTACTGGTGAAATCCACCGTGGTCATGCGCGAGGATTTGCAAACCCTCAATGATCGCGGCGTGACCATTCCGGTCATCTGCGGCGGAGCGGCCCTGACGCGCCGCTATGTCGAGGATGATCTGCGCCGTCTATATCAGGGGCCGGTGTTTTATGGCGAGGACGCATTCACCGGCTTGCGGATCATGGATGAGTTGTGTCTGTCAGGCAAACCCACCGATAAAGCCCAACGTCCGGTGGCGGCGTCCGGGGCGGCACCCGTCACCCCCAGGAAGAAAGCCTTCGTTCAGGAGCGGCCTATCGTGACGAGCCGCCGCGGCAATACGATGCAACCCGCCGTGTCCATCCCGGAGCCGCCGTTCTGGGGGGCGCGGGTAGTTCAGGACATTCCGCTGTCCGAAGTGTTCGCGTTCCTGAATGAACGCACTCTGTTCAGCACGCAATGGCAATTTCGCAAGAACCGGGTCAATCCGAAGGAGTATGAGCGCATCATTCAAGAAACGGCCATCCCTACCTTGCATCGTCTCAAACGCTGGTGTCAGGAGGAAGACATTTTACAGCCGGCGGTGGTGTATGGCTTCTTTCCGTGCGCTTCGGAGGGGGACGATCTGCTTATCTTGGATGCGAACAGCGGCACGGAACGTCTGCGTTACACCTTCCCACGCCAGGATCATGGTGAATATCTCTGTTTAAGTGACTATTTCTTACCGCTATCGGCAGGGAAGCGTGACGTGGCCTGTTTCATGGCCGTCACCGTGGGCCAGGAAGTGAGCCGGCGCACCAAGGAACTGTTTGACACCAATCAATACACCGACTACCTGTACCTGCACGGTTTGGGTGTTGAAGCCGCCGAGGCATTGGCGGAATACTGGCACAAGCGCATCCGAGAGGAATGGGGCATCGCCACCGACGACGCGGCGGATGTCGTGAAACTGTTCAAGAAACACTATCGCGGCTGCCGGTACAGTTTCGGTTATCCGGCCTGTCCCCATTTGGAGGATCAAACCAAACTGTTCGAGCTGTTACAGCCGGAACGGATTGGTCTGTCTCTCACGGAGAACTATCAACTGGAACCAGAACAATCCACGACCGCCTTGGTGGTGCATCATCAACAAGCCAAGTATTTCAATGTGACCTTGGGACAAGCCTGTGATATGGCGTCGTAGGAGGATCGCTCGAACAGCGGCAAGGAAAGTGATTTCACGAATCCCGCGCGATCATCCCGCGCCAATCGGATAAGCCCCTACGGGGCTGCGGAGATGGACACGACCCCGAGGCGTACGCCATCTGAAGAAATCGAACACCAAAGGATCACTTACCATGACACCATCCCCCACATTGGCTGAATTGCTGACACAGGGACAATCGAGTCATACCGCTGTCATTTTACCCGACGACGAGCAACGCATTTCCTACGGCAATCTGGCTGAACAGATCGAAGCGCTGGCCGCCAGGTCGCGCCAGGCGGGCTGGCAGCCAGGGGACGTGATCGCGTTGGCCCTGCCGAACGGCTTGGAGTACATTGCCTGTTTTTTGGCCCTGACGCGAGCGCGGTTAGTGGCGGCGCCGCTCAATCCAGCGTACAAGGAGGAGGAATATCGCTTCTATCTCGAGGATGCCAGCGCTAAGGCCGTCATCGTCCCGCCGGGACCGCATGCCGCCCGCGCGGCGGGGGCAGCGCTCGGCTTGCCGATCTGGACAGCGACACTCGATGGCCAGTATCAAGTGCATCTGGAAGGTGGCGGTTCGCGGTCGGGAACGGGGGGAAACGTGGAACCGCCTCGTCCCGATGACGTGGCCCTGTTCCTGCACACCAGCGGCACCACCAGTCGGCCCAAGGGAGTGCCGTTGACTCATGCCAACTTAATGACCTCCATCGCCAACATCGCCGGGCATTATCGACTTTCTCCCGAAGATGTCAGTTTGTTGGTGATGCCGTTGTTTCACGTGCATGGGCTGATCGGCGTCACATTTTCGACTCTGTTCGCTGGCGGGACGTTGATCGTGCCCCCTCGCTTCAGCGCCGGCGCGTTTTGGCCGGCGGTGCGGCAGTATCATGTCACCTGGTATTCCGCCGTCCCCACGATTCATCAGGTGCTCGTCAGCCGGGCCGACGCCGATGACGCTCCCCGACAAAGCGGTTTGCGTTTCATCCGCTCGTGCAGCTCGGCCCTGGCGCCGGCCACGCTCGAACAGGTCGAACAGCGCTTTGCCGCTCCGGTGCTGGAAGCCTACGCCATGACCGAGGCCGCCCACCAGATGACCTCCAACCCGCTGCCGCCGGCGGTCCACAAACCTGGCAGCGTCGGACGCGGCACCAACGTGGCGGTAGCGATCATGGATGAAGCCGGCAACCTGCTGCCGCCGGGGGCGGTCGGCGAAGTGGTGGTGCGCGGCGCCAACGTCATGGCCGGCTACCGCAACAATCCCGAAGCCAACGCCGCCTCCTTCACCCACGGCTGGTTCCGCACCGGCGATCAGGGGGTGTTGGATGAGGACGGCTACCTCCAGCTCACCGGGCGCATCAAGGAGCTGATCAATCGCGGCGGCGAGAAGATCGCTCCCCTAGAAGTCGATGCCGCCCTGTTGTGTCATCCTGCTGTCGCCGAAGCAGCCTGCTTCGCCGCTGCCGACGCCAAGTATGGCGAGGAAGTCCACGCCGCCGTCGTGTTGAAGGGGCAGGCCAGCGTCACCGACTTGCAAAAACACTGCGGCCAACACCTGGCCGATTTCAAGATTCCCAAAGTGATTCATCTCGTGCCGGAACTGCCCAAAGGTCCAACCGGCAAGGTGCAGCGCCGCCATTTGGCCGCGCATTTTCAGGAACAGTCATGACGCCGACCTCTTCCGACTCCTACACCGTTCGCCGGTTTCAACCCGACGACGCGCCAGGCATCTCGGCTCTGGTGCGCCAGGTGTACGGCGATACGTACCTGGTCCATCCGGAGATTTATCACCCCGATCAAATTATCGAGCTGAATCGAGATGGCCGGTTGATTTCCGCTGTCGCTGTCGATGCCGGTGGCCAAGTGGTGGGACATTACGCCCTGGAACGTCCCGATCTGGGAGTGATTGCCGAATCGGGGGAGGCGATGGTCTTGCCCGAACATCGCGGCCATCGCTTGCTGGAACGGATGCGCCCCGTTTTGCTCGAACGCGCCCGGCAGCTCGGCTTGAACGGCGTCTTTGGCAAACCCGTGACCAATCATGTGTATAGTCAAAAACTGTATCGCCATTATGACGGTCATCCCTGTGGCATCAATTTGGGGGAAGTCCCCAAAGCCTTCCACAACATGGCCGCGGCGCTCACGCAACGGTTGAGCACCTTGCTGTATTTTCAATATCTCCAGCCCCCGGAGCGCGTGCATATTCATGTCCCCGATCATCATCGCGCCATGATCGAGCAAATCTATGGCCGCTTTGAGATAACCGTCGAACCTGGCGCATCGGCCCCTCCGCGGGGACAGGGACGTTTGACGGTGGACAATATCGAAACCGTTCGGGACGGGATCATGCGCGTGCATGAGATCGGAACGGACACCGCCGACGCCATCCGCCAAGCGAAACAGCGGCTGTGCGCGGCGGGGGCCGAGGTGCTTTACTTGGGATTGCCGTTAGCGCACCCGGCGACCCCGTTTCTGGCCGAGGCGGTCGAAGCGGAAGGGTTCTTTTTCAGCGGCATTGGGCCGTATTTCCTCCCTGAAGGGGATTCGTTGCGCTATCAATTTCTCAAGGAAGATCTGGATTTGCACGCCTTGCAGATCGAGAATTCCTTCGCCCGGGAGCTGCTCGACTATGTCAGCCGCGAGCGCGACCGGGTGACGCGGTTAGCGCGATAGAGTATGTTCAACATGACGGCGGCGGCGTGCCAAGAGGCGCACGCACGATGCGACGGGGCCTGAAGCAGGCGACGAGCCGGTCCCACCAAGGTCAGCTGTTCGCGGACGACGCGCTTTCCGCTGGCAGCATCTCCACCCGATGGATGGGTAAGTAATCGCGGCCTTGCGTTTGCAGCCAGAGCAGCAGTTTCTCGCGGACCAGGCAGCGCAGGTCCCAGAGTTGGCCGCCGTCGCGGGCGCTGACCAGGGCGCGGATTTCCACCGTCCGTTCGTTGAGGTTGGTCACCACGACCCCTTGCGCCCGCTGGTCCCACAATGGCGTTTCCGCCAAGATGCGTTTTAACTCTTCTCGGATGCGGTCGATGGGCGCCGTGTAGTCAGCATACAGAAACACCGTCCCCAGCAAGTCGGAGGTGTCCTTGGTCCAATTCTGAAACGGGCGCTCCAGGAAATAACTCACTGGCAGGATGAGCCGGCGCAAGTCCCAGATTTTCACCACGACATAGGTTAAGCTGATGTCTTCGATCCAGCCCCATTCATTCTCGACGATGACCACGTCGCCGATCTTGATGGGCTGGAAGATGGCCAGCTGAACGCCGGCCAGCAGGTTGGCGATGGTGCGTTGAGCGGCCAAGCCGATGATCAAGCCCGCCAAGCCGGCCGAGGCAATCAGGCTGACACCCACGCTGCGCACCACGTCGAATTGCATCAACACCAGCGCGATGCCCAACAGGATAACGACGAACCGCACGATGCGGCGCGGCACGGAAATCTGGGTGCGGATGGCGCGTTGCCGATTGGCGTCCGCGACTTGGCGAGTGAGATACCCCTCGATCCATTCGCTCGTCGTGGACAACAACCGGAGGACGACCCAAACCAGCAACACGATGAACAGGGATCGGAACAGTAGGTTGATCGCCTCGCGCGGCGCGCCCTCCAGTCCCAGCAGCGCGGCGAGGACATAAAACAATAATGCGGTCAGCACCCAGCGCAGCGGTCCGCGCAATGTTCCCAGCAGATGGTCATTCCAGGTGGCGCGCGTCCGCTGGGCGAGCGACAGGCCCAGACGCAGCAGCCAGCGTTCCAGATAGAGACCGCCGAAGAAGCTGGCGACCCCGATCAGCACCAGACCGCCCCATTGCCAGAGGGCGACATCCAACACCGGAAAGGACCACCAGGCAGCAAACATCATGGTTGGAACAGCAAATGAAAGCGTTGGCATCTTCAGGAACTCCTTGGATGACGCGGGAAAACCTCAGGGTCTTGATGAGCCATCCTATCATGCCTCTCGCGGTTGTCTGCTCCAAACAATTTCTGCCAAGTAGCCGTGAGCCTAAAGCCCTGGCGACGGTTTGCATTCCTCGGCTTTCCGTTTATGATGAGGGAAAACGTATCCTTTCCTTGGCAATCTTCATCCGTTTCCGAACCGCCCCGCGGAGTATTCTTATGGCTGCAAGTGCTGCGTTCAAACAAGCGTGTCCCAGTTGCGAGGCCCTGGTGCCGATCAAGGATACCAAGCTCGTTGGCAAGAAAATCGATTGTCCGAATTGCAAATATCGGTTCGTGGTCAAGGCCCCCGCCGAAGAGGGGGACAATGGCCAGGAAGAGAGCGCGGCCCCGGCCAAGAAGGGGGCCAAGACCAAGACCGGCCCGCGTTCTCCCGAAGAGGCGGCGGGAGCACCGCGCCCCAAACCGAAAGGCAAGAAGCAGGAACGGCGCAGCCCGGCAGGCTTGCTGATTGGCGTTGGCTTGATCGTGGTCTGCGTGGCCATCCTGGGAATCGGCGGCTATTTCATTTTCTTGAAGCCTTCGCCGCCGCCCCCGCGGCCCACCTTTGCCCGCGCGACGACCGCCACCACGCCAGACACCCAACAGACACAACCAACCACGACCCCCACCAAGCCGGCGCAACCAACCTTGACCTTGTCAAGCCTGTTGCCCAACGACAGTGAGCTGGTCGTGAATTGCAACGTCCGGGAGCTGCGCAACAGCCCGTTCAGCTCGGCGGCGTTCGACACGCCCGGCGGCTTTCGTCCCGAAACCTTCGAAGAGCTATTCGGTTTCGGCCTCGACATCGTGCAACAATTCCTGATCGCGGAGAATGCGTCGCAAGGTTGGATTTTTTGCGTCTTGGAGACGAATCAACCTATTTCGATTCAAAATCTCAAGCTGCCCATTCAAGAAAGTCCCCGTTCTCCGATTCAGAACCAAGCGTTTTATCTGGCTGATGTCGGTCCTTGGCTGACTAACATGAGCCAGTTACTCGACCCGTTGGCGGCGCCGGATGTGACCATGACCGCCACCGCCAAGCGTCCGTTGGCGATGCGTCTGGTCAATGACAAGACGCTGATCCTGGCGGATGTAGCCCCCCTGACAGCCTTCCTGGAAGCAGGGGGGCGTCCCAAGCTGCTCACCGAGCTACCCGCCAAGCAACCCGCGCCGCCGGCTGGTCCGATTCGCAACTCGTACTTAAGCATCCACCCCGCCTTGAAGCGCGTGCTGGACCGCTTGGAGACGGGCGGCACCGCGTTGATCAGCGTGGCCGGCTTGGTCCAACCGGAGAAAGAACGTGCCTTGCTACGGCGTTTGTGGGATGGTTACGACTTCCAGGCTGAGGAAGCACTGGAAGCGGCGGGAGTGTCCTGCTTGCGGCTGAACAATGCCTTGCAGGTCAACATCGGCTTCGAGGCCAAGAACCCCGCCCAGGCGCGGACGGTGGCCGATCAAATCCGCATGGTGTCGTTGCGCGGCGAGCCAACCGGCTTTTGGGAAGGGGTGTTCTCGGCCCAAATGGCGCTGGACACGACCAAGCCCAAGTTGAACCGCACCGTGTCGCAGCAGTTTCAGACGGTGGTGTTGATTCAGGAACTGTCCGCGCTGGGAGCGGCGAACAACTGGCTGGCCAACCGATTGCGGCCCGATGTCATGTACTACCGCGCCTTGGCGGAGATGGCCACCCATCAGCCGCGCTATCACCAGCTGGCCGACGCCTTGATGCAGTATGTGCGGGAAGCCGAGGGTCAGTTCCCCGCCGGCTTGCAGCCGCGCGGCACGCAGGGAGCGTTGGGCCGGCCGCTGCCGCCGTTGGAACATGTCAGCTGGATGGCAGTGTTGTTGCCCTACCTGGGGACGCCGCAACGCGCCGCCTATGCCCGCATCAATCCGAATGTTTCCTGGAAAAACTCGCTCAACTTGGCGATGGCCGCCGACTTGGTGCCGGCGTTTCTCGATCCGAGCAGTCCCCGCTCGACCTGGTGGGTCCGCTGGCCGAGCCTGCCGGATCATGAATTAGCCGCCACCCACTTCGTCGGCATCGCGGGCGTGGGTTTGGACGCGGCCGAGTACCGAACCGATGACCAACTCGTGGCGGACAAAATTGGCGTCTTCGGCTACCACCGGCAAACGCGCCTGGAAGACATTCCGGCAGACCGCCGGGGAAGCACCATCGCCCTCTTGCAAGTCCCGCCCACCTTCCAGCGTCCGTGGATCGCGGGGGGCGGCGCCACCGTGACCGGCGTGCCCGACAAGCAAAGCCTTCAGCCGTTCCTCAGCGCCACGCGCGACGGCAAACGCGGCGCCCATGCCATCATGGCCGATGGCTCGGTGCGCTTCATTCCGGAAGACATCCCGGAGCCACTATTCCAGGCCATGTGTACGCTGAAAGGAGGAGACCCCGCTCAGGTCGAAAAGCTGACCACGCTCATTCCCAAACCAGCGACCGCGACCCTCAAGACTGACCCGGCGGCGATGCCGTGACAGGCGATAAGGGGGACTCTTTCCGCTTCTGGCAATGCTCCCGCGTGGGATGGCGTGGAGTTGTCGTTTCGCGCGGCAAGGTTTAGCTGCGCGAAACGATGCATCGAAAGAACCTTGTTATCTGCCGCCCCCGGCCCCACCTGTCGTGCCGATGACGCCGCTCTTATCCCCGATGACTTCTACCTGGGGCAACGTGCGCCGGTAGTGCGCGTAGATGGCGGGCGGTACTTGTTGGCGTTGGCCGGACAAATCGAGAAAGTCAAGCGTCACCGTTTTCAAGTTCGGCAAGGCGCGCAGATAAGCGGCCCCCTTGCCGGTGAACGGTTTGATGCTCCACAAGGTCACTTCTTGCAGTTTGTGCATCTCGCCGAGGTAACCGAAGCCAACGTCCGTGATGGCACAGCCGCGCAATTGCAATTTTTCCAGCTCCCGCAGCCCCTTAAGCTGGGCCAATCCTTTCTCGGTCACTTTCGTGCTGCTAAGCCATAGTTCTCGGAGCTGAGTCAATTCGCCGAGCGTGGCCATGCCTTTGTCGGTGACGCCTTCGCTCATCAGCGTTAGCTCGGTGAGCTCCGGCAGCGTTTGCAGATGAACCAAGCCCGCGTCGGTGACGTTGCCGACCGCCTGCACTTCCAGCTTGAGGGGCGGCCCACCGACGACGCCGATGCCGCTGGCACCATAACCGCGAATCAATTGCAAATGCAGCGTTCGCAAGCCGCGCAGATATTTCAGGTGTTCCATGCCGGTGTCAGTGAGGGCCACATCGCGCAGGGTCAAACGCTTCAAATTTGGCGTCTCCTTGAGCGCCGCCACCCCCTCATCGGTGATGGGGACCGTCTCCAGAGCCAGACTGGTCAAGCCTTTCATGCCTTTCAGGTGTTCCAAGCCTTTGTTGGTGATGTTGGGACACCGTACCAACGATAGCGATTGGAGATTTTCCAGCCCTTTGAGGTGTGCCAAGCCAGCGTCGCTGAAATTGCCGCTGAGCCAAAGTGTTTCCAGCTGCTCAAGCCCCTTGAGCTGGGCTAGGTGCTCGTCGGTCAGGTTCGGATCGCTGACGCGCAGGGTTTTCAAGGCGGTGGCCCGCGCCAGGTGCCGCAAGCCAGAACCAGCGCCATTGCCATTCAGCATGACTCGTTCCAGGGTCGGCAGGTTGCCGATGGCTTGCATGTCCTGATCCGAGACGTTGACGCGCTGCAGGATCAGGCAGCGGAGGTTCGGCAAGTTGTCCAGCTTCACGGCGTCGCCAAGCGTGCGTTGTTGCCCAGCGAGGCGATTGCCTTCGTCGAAGTTATAGCCATTGGCCACATACAGAGCGGGGACGGAGTGCTTGCGCGTCGCCTCAACCGTTTCACGCAATAAAGCATCCCTGTATTGCTGAATCGCTTGAACGCCGGTCAGCGCCACCGCGTTCGGACGGCTGGGACTGACGCACCACAATGTCCCTTCAGGGATGACAATGCCACGGCGGTCCTTGGTGGGAGTGTTGCCCAAGGGACGGCGAATGCCTTCCTCGGTGATCAGGAAGACATCCAACGGTGTCGCAGAATCGAAGCGCTGCCCGGCGGGGGCCTGCGCGGCGGGGGGCGGAGCGGCAGGATTGGCCGGGGCTTGGGCGGCAAGGAGACGGTACATCCCCCAGCTGCCGCCCAAGACGGTCACGCTCAGCACCAACATGGACACGGTCGCGATTTTCAAGCGGGTCAGAAACATGTGACGCACAACCTCCTCACACAAAGCCAAGGCGGACGGGGAAGGCCCACCGAGCCGGCCCAGCACCGCCCAGGCGGTAGCCTGGCACACGGCGCGGGGGGCGGCGGGGGTATCCGGTGACAGGGATTCTTCATGCATGGCTAGGCCGCGACAGTCCAGCCGGCGGCGCAACAGCTCACGGGCACGCGCCAACCGGCCGGAAACGGTCCCCTCACTCCAGCCGAGCTGCCGGGCCGTTTCGTGCTTGCTCCGCCCTTCCAGATAGTGCAGCACCACGGGCGCCCGATACTTTTCAGGCAGCCGGTCGATTTCTTCATCCAGAATCTGCCGGACCTCCTGATCGGCGGCGGTGCGCGCCGGGTCGGCGCCCGGTTCAGCATTGGTTGCCTGCTCGGGCCGCCGGCTCGACTTTTGGCGAGCACGAATGGCGCTGCGGTACGCGACACCATATAGCCAGCTACCCAGCGACTCGCGCCGGCGAATGGACGACGCCCGCCGGGCCAGCACCAGAAACGTCGCCTGGAAAGCATCCTCGGCATCATGATGGCCGGCCCAGCGCCGGCACACGCTCCAGACCATCGGCCCATGCCGGTCCAGCAGCACGCCGAACGCCGCTTCCTCGCGGGTGGCCACGAAGCGCTCGAGCAGCTGGCCATCACTAGCGTCCACCGCCAGCGCGGCTCGGCACTGGCCCAAAATGCCGCTCAACGGGTGTTTGCTCATACGTCTTCCGAATCGAAGGAAGAATCTCTACCTCCATAGTGCCGTGACTGGGGGGCGGTGGTACGGAAATTTTGATTTTTTTTAGAGTGGAAAAAAGAGATGGAGCATCACGATCCGAGGTCCATTCTTACGGAGCCTGCTTCTCCTGGATAACCCCGCCGCCATCGGGACGGGTGCCGCACTGCGCCCGCCAGCGCAGCCAGTGATCGACCAGCACGAGAGCCAGCATCGCCTCCCCCATCGGCACGAAGCGCGGCAGCAGGCAGGGATCGTGCCGGCCTTTGGTCACGATCTCGGTGGGTTCTCCCGACCGGGTGACGGTGCGCTGCGGGCGCGGCAAGCTGCTGGTCGGCTTGATGGCCACCCGGCAGACAATCGGCTCGCCGCTGCTGATTCCCCCCAACAGGCCGCCGTGCCGATTGGTCTCCGTGCCGATGCGTCCCTTTTGTTTGGGTATAAAGATGTCATTGTTTTGACTGCCGCGTAGCGTCGCCACCGCGAAGCCAGCGCCGTACTCAAACGCCGTCACCGCCGGCAAGGACAGCAACCCCTTGGCCAAATCGGCCTTGAGCTTGTCGAAGACCGGCTCCCCCAAGCCAGGCGGGACCCCCACGGCGACCAGCTCGCTGATGCCGCCGATGGAATCCTGGTCTTTGCGGACTGCCTCGATGAGCGCGATCATCCGTGCCGCCGCCGCCGGATCGGGACAGCGCACCGGATTGGCCTCGACCTGCTCCAGTGTCACTTGCGCGGGGTCCGGGATGTCGGCAACGATGGACCCGACTTGCTTCACATACCCGACGATGCGGATGCCGTGCTGGACGAGGAGTTTCTTGGCGATGGCCGCCGCCGCCACCCGACACACCGTCTCGCGGGCGCTAGATCGGCCTCCCCCCCGATAGTCACGGAAGCCGTACTTGGCGTCGAAGGTGAAATCGGCATGTCCGGGCCGGTATTTGTCTTGAATGGCGCTGTAATCGTGGCTGCGCTGATCGGTGTTGCGAAACAGGATGCCGATGGACGTGCCGTCGGTCTTCCCCTCGAAGACGCCGGACCAGATTTCCGGCACGTCCTCTTCCTGGCGCTGCGTGACGATCTTCGACTGGCCAGGCCGGCGCCGGCGCAGGTCGGGCAGCAGATCATCCACGCTCAACGGCAACCCCGGCGGGCAGCCGTCGATGATGACCATGTAACCGGGACCGTGACTGACCCCAGCCGTGGTGACGCGAAACAATTCTCCGAATGTGTTTCCAGGCATACCACGCATTATAGCAAACGCCATGTTTTTTTCCCGCGCCGGCGCTCCGTTGCCACACGCGGGAGAAAAAGGGGACGCGACTCGAATTTGCTTGACGGAAAGCGGATCGTGGCGTCAAAGGATAGCGAATTCGAGTCGCGTCCCCTTTTTCTTCTTTCACGCCACCAGCAGCACGCGCACGTCCATGACATTCGTATGCGTCAAGCCAGTCTGGATCAGGTCGCCGGTGGCCTGGAAAAAGTGATAGGCATCGCAGCGGGCCAGGAAAGCAGCGGGGTTCAGGCCGAGCTGCTCGGCTTTGGCTAAGGTGTGGGCATCGCCGATGGCGCCGGCGGCGTCGGTGGGGCCGTCCTCGCCGTCGGTGCCGCCGCTGAGAACGACGACATCCTTTAGCCCGCCCTGGCCCAGCTGGAGCAGGGCGGCCAGAACGAATTCTTGATTTCTGCCCCCCAGACCATGATCTTCCGGCAGCGTCACCGTCGTTTCACCGCCGCTGAGCAGACACACCGGGGGAGCGAACGGCACGGCGTCGCGGCGCAGGCTGCGCGCGATGCCGGCCAGCGCCACGGCCACCTGGCGCGTTTCCCCTTCGATGTAGGAGCCAAGATTGAGGACGTGATAACCGAGTTCCTCGGCCTGGTGCCGTGCCGCTGTCAAGGATCGTTGATTGTTGCCGATGATGAAGTTGTGAACATGGCTTGGCACTTCCTTGAGCGTTTCCGGCACGTTCCCCGCTTGGCCCTCTTCCAAGTATGTCTTTACCGCCGCTGGTACTTTGTCCGGGAGCTGATATTTCGCCAGCACGGCCAGGGCGTCGGCGAACGTCGTGGGGTCGGCGGCGGTCGGCCCAGAAGCGATGACATCGAGGGGATCACCGATGACATCGGAAATGATGAGGGTGAATAGCTCCTTGCCTGCGAAGGCTTGCGCCAGCCGGCCCCCCTTGCACGCCGACAGGTGTTTGCGCACGGTGTTCATCTCGTTGATGGTGGCGCCGCAAGCGTGCAGGAGCTTGGTCACTTGCTGTTTGTCGGCCAAGGTGATGGCATCGACCGGGGCCGGCAGCAACGCCGAACCGCCGCCGGAAATCAACACTAAGGCCACGTCATCGGGTCCCGCATTGCGGAGGATGTTCAGTATTTGCCGCGTCCCTTCGACCCCCTCGGCAGTGGGCTGGTTGCTGCCAGCAGGCCGGGCGGCATGGAGACGGATGGCTTTCAATGGCCGAACCGCTTCCGCTGGGACATTGACGATCCCCTGTATCTTGTCGAGATGATCAGCCAGCGCGTCCTCGACGCCGGCGCTCATGGCCGCCCCCGCCTTGCCCGCGCCAACGACCCACACGCGCGGCCCCCGCGCCAGCGCCGCCCGCACGGAAGAATCGGGATCGGCCAGCGCTTGCCGCACCAACGCTTCGGGCCGCGCCGCCGCCACCGCCGCTTGCCAGATGTCCAACGCCTGCTGCCGTAGGTTTGTCATGAGGTGGATTAGAAAATTTAAGGAAACGTCAATCCATGACTTCCCGATGTGGTCTTGGCTGGGGCCGGGGCATCGCCGCCCTCTGCCCCAGCCACCCACCGCGTGGGGCATAGCAAGACTACCCGCTTGTTGCGAAGCAAGCAAGCGGAGGCCTTTCGGCCCCCGCTTGTCGGATCCGTACATTTCAAAAGATCCTTTTTTAGCTCGCCGGGTCCTTGCCGTTGATCCACGGTCCCGCCAGCTTCATGTAATCGGGTGGTTCGAGGAGGCTGCCGGTGTCGCCGGCTTGCCAGCCGAGGATTTGGTTCGGCTTGCCGCGCGCCTGGCTGCGCTTCTCCCACTGGGCGGCCCAGCTGGCGTCGGCGACGGCGGGCTTGCGGCGGTCCTTGTCCCAGAACAGCGCTTGTCCTTGACGATAGCTAAGCACTCCCATGTTGACCGTCGTGAAGGCGGCAGCCCCCAGCTCGGCGGTGCTGAGCGTCTCGCGCTTGCGGCTCCGACAGCATTCGAGGAAATCGAGCCACAGGGCCTCGGTGTCGGCGTGGCGGCCCGTCGGCGGGTGGCAATCGACGTACTCCCCGTGGATGGTCTCTTCCAGCCGAGCCGGGATGCCGGCGCCGCCGGAGGGGTTATCGGGAATGACCTCAAAGCCGTTCTTCATGAACTTGATGGTCCCCAGGTGGCCGCGAATCACCTCCTCGATGGGATAGCGGTTGATCATCGTGGCCGTGATGATGACTTGACAGCCCTCATCGTAATCGGCGACCACGGTGGCCACGTCTGGCACGTCCCGGCCGTCGTATTCCAGGTAGATGCCGCCGGCGCCGACGACGCGAGCCGGGTAGCGAACCCCCATGGCGGCGATCAGGTGGGTCGTCTGATGCACGAACAGGTCGGTAAACATGCCGCCGCCGTAAGGCCAGTAGCAACGCCATTGTCCATAGATGGCCCGATCAAACGGCACCTCCGGCCCCAACGGCACGCCGGGGAAGATGCTGAATTTGTGCCCCAGGAACATGTCCCAATCGACCGTCTTGGGGGTCATGTCCTTGGTCAATTTGTAATAGCGCCATTGGCCGACGTTGGAATTGCGATAGTAACTCGTTTGCCCTTGGGCGACGTGGCCAATCTTGCCGGCGCGGATCAGGTCATACGCTCGCAGCCAGCGCGGGTCGGCCATCGACTGCACGCCGACGGTCATGACCCGGTTATGCTTGTGCATGGCATCGACGACGGCGTGGGCCTCGTCGATGGTCTTGGTCATGGGCTTTTCACAGTACACGTCCTTGCCGGCGGCGGCGGCGTCGATGCACATCTTGGCGTGCCAATGGTCGGGGGTGGCCACGCACACGACATCGACTTCGTCCAGGTCGAGCAACGTGCGATAATCCTTGGTCACATGCTTCTGGTCATTGACATTGAGACCACACTTCTTGGCCGACGGATACAGGCCGCGCCCGCCGCTGTAGGCTTCCTCGTTGCCGTCCCACACGTCGCACACCGCCACCGGCTCGACCCCTTTTCCCTCGGCCTTGAGCTTGTTGATGATGTCGATATGGGCTTGGCAACGACCGCCGACCCCCAGAAACGCGACGCCGATGCGCTCGTTGGCGCCATAGACGCGCTTGGCGCTGGCCGCCGACAGCGTCAGCGCCGCCCCCGCCGCCGCCGTCCCCTTGAGAAAATCCCGTCGATCTACTCGTGACTCTGGCATGAAAAATTCCTCCGAATGAAGTTAATACCTTGAAGGATCGTTTCACGGGGAGAGAGGAAAGCGTGCGCGAAACGATGAATCAACCATTCATGAACAATCAACGGACACTCACTTCAACTGCTGCATCAGCAACCAGTCGTACAACTTCGCGGTGCCATAAGCGCGGTCCCAACTGTTATGGCCGACGCCGGGGTATTCGGTGTAGATCGGATTACCGCCGGCTTCCTTCAGGGCGGCGATCATGTTCCGCGAGCCATCGACTTTTACGGCCTTGTCAGCGTCGCCGTGGAAGCACCAGCAGGGAATATCCTTGATCTTCGCCGCCTGGGTCGGGTCGCCGCGGCCGCAGATGGGGACGATGGCGGCCCAGCGGCCGGGATATTGCACCGCCAGGCTCCAGGTGCCGAAGCCCCCCATCGATAGGCCGGTTAAATGGATACGCTGGGCATCGACTTGATAGTTCTGGCGCACTTCTTCCAAGATACGCAGTGCCCGTTGGGCGTCATCGGAATCGGCTTGCCAAGTCCGCTTTTCCGATTGCGGGAACAGGGCCAGGAAGGGGAACGACTTCTCCTGTTTGCGGATGGCTGGTCCCAGCCCGACTTGGACCTGTTTCTGGCCGTCGGTGCCGGTTTCGCCGGAGCCGTGCAGGAACAGGATCAAGGGATACGGTTTGTCCCCCTTGTAGTCATACGGCACGAACAAGACATACTTATGTTCCGAACCGTCGGCATCCTTCGTCACCAAGTCGAGAAAGCCATGCGGGCCGGTATAGGCCGTTTGGGCCGGTGCGCGGTGGATGGTGAACAACACCACTAGCAGCGCCAGGAAGATTTTGGTGCGCGTCATGGGAGACAGTCCTCGTATTTAATACGCGGCGAGTTCGTGGGCGGGGTATTGAGGAATACGATAGCATAACGAGGGACCATCTTCCATGCGCTATCGGTGATTTTCGCGCTTTCCAGGGGAGGGGATAGGATGGGTCATAACGATGCGGCAAGCCTGCGCGTACCGACCTTCAACCTACGTTTGCCTTGGGAACGCCGCCGAATGCCTGGGGACAACGGCGGCCAGAAAATGCCGAACGGGGGCCGTCAGGTCCCTGGCATGGCGCCATGACAGGATGCTGACTAGCCCCCGCGCGTTGGTTTTTGGAGTCGTCTAATAGGCGAACTTGACTGGCTGCCATTCGAGGCCGAGCGTCGTGAACTTCTCGCGCTTGGCCAGAATCTCGTAAGGCGTTCCGGGGTGTTCCTCGACAATTTTTTCGAGCAACTCGTGCGCTTCCTTGACGAGATTGCGGATTTCTCGACCGCTTTGCGGTCGTTCCCGCGAGGACAATTGAAAGCCGCTGTGGACGTCGGGATCATGTTCGGGCAGCTCGCGGCGCATCTGGCCTAGCAAGAAATTGTATTCATGCACGTAGGCAATGCGCGCGATCAGCCGGGCCATCACGTAATCGTAATTGGCTTGCCAACGTTTGGAAGTCTCGCTCTCGCGGTCCATTTGGTACTTGCGCAGCTCTTCCAGCGCTTCCTCCATCTCATATTGGGCCAGAGCGGGCAATTTCTGAATCTGGATGATGCCTTCCTTGAATTCATTCTCATTGCCGCGCTGCAAGGGGAAGCGATCCGGGAACGCCTTGGCGTGTTTGACCAGTACATCCACCGCATCCTTGACGGCCTGGCGCATGGGAGTCATGTTGCTGTCCGAGTTGTAATCGCGCAATGCGGTCGCCGAGAACGGGGGCAGGGTGTCGTAGGTCAGCTTGACGACTTCTCCCCCATCGACGGGCATCTTGACGGGGGGAATGATTTCCGTTTCCTGCAAGATGGCGTCCACCAAGGCGCGCCCCGCTGCTCCTCCGGGAGGAGTGGGCGGACCTTTGAGCACCAAACGCGGCGGTAGCGGCTCATCGGGATCGAAGGCCGCGCCGTTGTCCATTTCCGTGCCGGTCAAGCGCATGGTTTGTTTGGCTTGCTTGTCGTAGTAGCTGATTTCTTTTCGCGCTTCCGGGCCAAGGTGCTTGATCAGCATATCCAGCGGCAAGGGGCTGTTCGGTTCTTGAATGGTGCTCCCCTTTTGCGTCATGGCGGGAATTTGGTTCACCATCACGCCGCCGGAGACGTAGCCATTCTCGAATTCAAAGGAGTATTCCCCGGCGGTACACATCGTAAAGACCTGCACGCCTTCGGGCGGATTTTGCAGGGCTTCGTCGAACTTCTCGCCCATGGGACCGCTGCCAGGGCGTTCGGTGCCGCGCCCGGGATCATAGCGGCAGACGTCCAGCATCAGTACCTTTTGCCGCGCGGGGCACGCCTTCAATTGGTCATAGACCCATTTCAGCGGGATCAGTGTTTCGGGGTTGTCCATCTCCCCTTCCAGTGGAACCAGATAGGGTTCATCGTCCACTTCCACGGCATGACCGATGAAAAACACGATCAAGCGATCCTGCTTGCGGCTGGATTTCAAGAAATCTTGGATGGCATTTTCGATCACCACCTTCATGGGTGGTTTCGCCTGTTGGCGAGGCGCAGAATCACTGAGGAGATAGATTTGCGATTGATCCACATGCATGTACTTGCCCAAACGGTCGATGAGGCTGTGCATGGTCCGATCATGATAATTCCCGACCTTACTGCCATAATTGACCGGATTAGCGTACAGGTAATTATTGACGCTCACGACCAACATACGCCGCGGGAACTTGCCCGCCGCGCCGGGGAGATCATTGGGCATCAAATCGTCGTGGGCCACTTGGTTTGTGGCGGGACGGTTCGAGGCGGCTTCGGTGAGACTGGGATAGTATTTCCATAGTCCAAACGCACCGGCGGCAAAGACCAGGAAGAAAAAGGAGAGCACGGCGACTTTGGGCCACACGCTGTTGCCGCGCCGGCGGTATTTTCTGCCGGTCGTCCCCAAGCCATCCACCCGCACCAAGGGTTCAAAGCCCCCCTGCATCACAGGCGCGGCCACGGGGGGCGCGGCACTGTAGCCCGTGGCCACCGGCGCGGCCATCACGGCGGCGGGCGCCGGCGCGGCCACGGGAATGGCTTTGGCTGGTTTCGCCGGTCGGCTGCCATTGCCCGAAGTGGCAGGCGCAGGCGTGACATGCTCCGAACGGGCTTGGGCCTGAAACACCAGCCCGCAGTGCTTGCAGCGCATGGATTCATGGACCCATTCCGCCGGAATGCGCAGCACATTCTTGCATCCCGGACATCTCGCCTGCACGATTTGTGGACTCATTTCAAGAATCTCCCGGAAGTACCGTCTTGAAAAGGGTGCTAGTGCGGTATTAGGGGCGGATGGATCGCCCAACACTCCAGAGACTTGTCAGACCATCCCCCCCCACTTAGACGCTATTTTACTCAGTAAAGTTCTCAAAAGATAGCAGTTACTGGCAGATTTTTGGAATCGAGGGAAAAGGGGGGATCAAGTACGCGGGTTAGACTGATGAATGGCGGACAACGGCTGGGCGGCCGGAGACAGAGCACAGCGATGCCGCGGCCACCCCTATACGTTTTTAGACCATCTCAACCGGCATGGCTATAGTCTCAGTCCCTTAGAATGGTTACTTCTCGGCATGATGTTTTAGCTGCTGGCACTTCGGGCAGAAGTGCGTCGCTCGGCCTGCGCGGCGGATGCGCTGGATGGCCGTCCAGCAGCGCGGGCAGGGGGCGCCGGTGCGGCTATAAACGCGGAATTCTTCCTGATACTGCCCCTTCAAGCCGGAGCCGCCCACGTAATCGCGGATGCTGGAGCCGCGCTGCTCAATGGCTCGTGTCAACACAATGGCCACTGCTCGCCGCAGGCGCTCGGCCTCGGCCCGCGTCGTGGCGCGGCCGAGCTGGGTCGGATGCAGCCGAGCCTCGTGCAGCGCTTCGTCGGCGTAGATGTTCCCCACGCCGGCCACCACGCGCTGATCGAGCAGCACCGCTTTCAGGCAGCGATTGGTCTTTTGAATTTGCCGCCGCCAGTAGTTGGGGTCCAGATCGAACGGTTCGGGGCCGAGCTGGTTTTGGTGGAAAAACGCGGTCACGGCCTCTTCGCCGACTAATAGTTGACAGCTACCGAACCGGCGAATGTCACGGTAGCGGAGCTGTCGGCCCTGATCCAAGGTGAAGACCACATGGGTATGATCACGCCATGGGACATGGGCCGAGGTCACCGTCAGTTGGCCCGTCATGCCCAGGTGGATGATGAGGAAATACGGTTCGTCCAGCTCCAGGCAAATCCACTTGCCGCGCCGCCGCGCCACGCGAAACGTCTGGCCGAGCAGCACGGGTTCCCATTCCTTGCGCCACGGCAACCGCAATGGCTGTGGGCTGACATGCACGGCGACAATCTTCCGCCCCAGCAAACCGGGCCGCAGATCGCGCACGACGGTTTCGACTTCGGGTAATTCGGGCATCCCATGAGCCTCGGCGAGCGGGGACATTCGTTACCTGGCGTTTCCAAGCCCAGCAGGACTATCATTGTACAGCATCTGCTCTTGAGGATGGATCGGTTCGCGCCGACAGCGAATCGCTGAATCTCGGTAATCAGCTTGACCTGTTCGCGGTGGCCCCCTAGCTTAACTTTTTATTGCCTCTCATGGAATTGGATGAAATCACCATGCCGGCCGCTCCTCCATTGGTGCCTGATGTTCAAGGTCGTTTTGGTCCTTACGGGGGCCGATTCGTGCCGGAAACGTTGATGTATGCCTTGCAGCAGCTCACCGAAGCCTATGAAGCCGCGCGCACCGATGCCGAATTTCAAAAGCAATTCGATTATTACCTGCGACAATACGTGGGCCGGCCGACGCCGTTGTATTTCGCCGAACGGCTCACGCGGGAAGCCGGCGGGGCGCGCATCTATCTGAAACGCGAGGACCTGAACCATACCGGCGCCCATAAGATCAACAATTGCATCGGCCAATCCCTGTTGACCAGGCGCATGGGGAAGCCGCGTGTCATTGCCGAGACCGGGGCGGGACAGCATGGCGTGGCCACGGCGACGGCGGCGGCTCTGTTCGGCCAACAGTGCCAAGTGTACATGGGGGCCGAGGACGTGCGCCGGCAGCGGCTCAATGTCTTCAAGATGAAAGCCCTGGGAACCGAAGTGGTTAGCGTCACCACCGGCAGCCGGACGTTGCGCGACGCCATCAACGAGGCCATGCGCGACTGGATGGCCACGGTGGAACAGACGCATTACATCATCGGCAGCGTCGTCGGCCCGCATCCGTTTCCGATGATGGTCCGCGATTTTCAATCGGTCATCGGCCAGGAGACGCGCCGCCAGTGCCAAGAAGAAATCGGGCGGTTGCCGGATGTCGTGGTCGCTTGCGTCGGCGGCGGCAGCAATTCCGCCGGCATGTTCCATCCCTTCGTCGGCGACGCCACCGTCGAGCTAGTCGGCGTTGAAGCGGGCGGGCGCGGCGCGGCGGCTGGCGATCATGCCTCCACGTTGAGTTATGGCCGGCCCGGCGTGCTGCACGGCAGCTATAGCTACGTGCTCCAAGACGACGACGGCCAGACAGCGAATGTTCATTCCGTGTCGGCGGGCTTGGATTATCCCGGCGTCGGGCCGGAACATAGCTATTGGAAAGATTGCGGCCGGGTGCGCTATGTGCATGTGGACGACGCGGAGGCCTTGCGAGGCTTTCATCTCTGCTCGCGGCTGGAAGGCATCTTGCCAGCGCTGGAAACCGCCCATGCCGTCGTCGAAGCGCTGCGCGTCGCCGCCCAACGGGCCAAGAATGACGTCGTGGTGATCTGTTTCTCTGGTCGCGGCGACAAGGATTGCTTTGAGGTAGCCCGGTTGGCGGGGGAGGAGATTTAGTGATCCGTAATCCTCGTTTAGTGGGGGGGACAACAGCTCGCCCCCCCCGTATTCTTCTCCCTTCCCTTCACCACCGCAACCGAACGTCTTCCCAACGGTCTGTCTTTGGCCTCGTGCACGAT
>JBKBIP010000035.1:0-53308 GCA_046297495.1 Gemmataceae bacterium
AAGTGGTTGGTGGAAGATCGTGCCAATGTAACCGATGAATTCCCATAATCGTGCCATGCCCCTGTGGCTTAGTTCCGATTCATCCTATCAGCTTACGGTTTCAGGGGCTTGGGGAAAAGAGAGGGAAAAGAAGGCGAACCCGTCGGCACTTCCACCGTATAATATAGGTGTCCACGGGCCGGCTGAACGGTCACTGCTCGACGTACCGATGCCCCGCGCTGAGGGAAGTCGAGGAGAGGAAAGTCCGGGCTTCATAGGACACGGTGGTGGGTAACGCCCACCGTCCGAACCAGTGCCACTCGGCGCCGGTGAAGGATAGGGAAAGTGCAACAGAAAGCATACCGCCTTGGAAGGATGAAGGATGAGCAAGAGTCGTTTCTTCGCTCATCCTTCATCCTTCCAAGGTAAGGGTGAAAAGGTGGGGGGACAGTGTTCCCTTAATGTAAGAGCCCACCAGCAGCCTGGTGACAGGCTGGCTCGGCAAACCCCACCGGAAGCAAGGCCAAGCAGGGAGCAGGACCGGTCCGGTCCACTATCGACTCTCGGGTAGGCCGCTCGACCGGACGGGCAACCGTTCGGCTAGATAAATGACCGTTACCGTCCCTTAATTCCGAGACGGAACAAAACCCGGCTTATAGGCCGGCCCGTGGCTTTTGAACTTCCTATCCCCGAATTGGATCAGCCCTCTTCTCCTACAATCGTTACATCCGTCATTCTCGGAAGTGGAAAATCGGCCCTCGTTTACTCCAGCGTTGGGCTGCGCTAGGCGAAAGCACGGCGGCATTTATAGAATCGAGTGTCGGCTGAAACCCCTGGCGTGTTTCCGTGGCCTGTTCGGGGCTTTTTCCGCCTTTCTTGTCGAGGGGTGCTTCCATGAGCCAGCAGCACAGCGACCGTCCTCTCAATCCTTCCGGCGAGCCGGTTGATGTTCGCCAACCCGCTTTGCCGCATGAACAACCGCGTGGCCGGCACCTGCCGCGTTACAAAGTGATCCTGCACCACAACAGCGCCAACGATCTCATGTATGTGGTGCGTACCGTCATGGAGTTGACCCGTCTATGCCGGGCCGAGGCGACTCACAAAATGTGGGAAGCCTATCATTGCGGCCGGTCCTTGCTCTTGATCACCCACAAAGAGCGGGCCGAGCTGTATGCTGAACAGTTCATCAGCCGGAATTTACCCGTTTCCCTGGAGCCGGCGTGAATCCTGCGCGGATCATCGAACGGTGCCAGGCGTTGAGTCATTCCTGGTTTGTTGCTTCCTACTCTGGCCTTCGGAAACTGGTTCATCGTCGCCTATTCGCACGGGGGAAGCTATACCGGAGCATTTCTCGGCTCTGTGTGCGCGGCGGTGGACGTGGATCGCAAGAAGGCACGGTTGGCCAAGCTGCTGGCGAACGATCCAAGGAAGTCTTTCAATGGTCTTTATTTCTCATCCCTAGGTCATTATCCTCACGCCTGCGGCAACGGAAAGGCGCACATCGGCGGGCTGGCCGTGGGTTCGGCCAGCATTTCGGCCAGCGTCGTTTTGCCAAAGGCGTTCTCGACTTGGGCCAAGGCATTGTCTAGCCGTCGATGCAGGGGGCAAAGCCGGACGCCGTGTGCCGCCAGTCCCAACGGGCATTGCGTGATGCGCTGGATCGGCTCGACGGCGTTGACCACTTCGAGAATGGTCAGCTGGTCCGGCTCCTTGGCCAAGGTGATGCCGCCACCGACGCCCCGTTGCGACTGCACCAAGCCGGCTTTGACCAGACCTTGCAACACCTTGGCCAAATAGGCGCGCGGCACCTTGGTGACAGCAGCTATCTGCTCCGTCGTTTGCGGCGCTGGCGTCCGTTGTGCCAGGAACACCACCGCCCGCAAGGCATACTCCACGGTTTGCGAGAACATCGTTCTTTCCCAGAAATTTTGAAAATAAGACCTTGACATCCATTATAGGAATCTTAAAGTAGAATCCAAACAGGATAAATTGATCCATAAATCCTATTTTGGTGCCTACCTTCATCTATTTCCTTCCTTGGGGAGACCCGCCATGCAACGCATCGACGAAGCCCGCCTGGAATCAGATTTGGCCTATCGCTTTGGCTACCTGTGTGAGTTCATGGGATTTAGTGCGGCGGACATTGAAGCCATCCACGCCGCGGCGGCGCACCTGGCCCCGCTGGTGCCGGTGCTGGTGGATGCCGTGTATGACAAGCTATTTTCCTACGATGCCACCAAGCGGCATTTCCTGCCGCGCCAATTCGGCTATGACGGCCCCTTGCCGGAAACGATCGAGACGTTGACCCAGGACCATGAGCAGATTCAGTTCCGCAAGAACCACCTGGCCCGTTACCTGGCGAACCTCGTCACCAAGCCTTATGATGGCAAGATGGTGTCGTATCTGGATTTCGTTGGCAAAATCCACACGCTCAAGGCCGGCAGCGAAGAGCTGCATGTTCCCTTGGTACAAATGAACGCCTTGATGGGTTTCGTGGCCGACGCCTTGACGAACACCATTTTTTCCCTCGGCCTCGATCCGGCCACCGAGCGGCGTACCGTGCGGGCCTTCCAGAAACTCCTCTGGCTGCAAAACGATCTGATTACCCGCCACTATCAAGACGCCGCGGCGCCCGCGTTGGCGTAAGTATGTCTCTAGTGTCTGATTCATCGGTTCGCGCCGGCAGTCACAATCCCGCGCGAACCGTTCTTCTTTTGATCCCCGCTATTTCTGGCCAAGATAAGTTCTCTCCGAAATCTCTCCCCACTTCTCAGAAAAATTCGCTATCATCATGGGATTGATTTAATCACCAGGAAATGAGGTGAATCCATGAAATATGTTTGGAGCATGATTTGTGTCTTGATGATGGCAGTAACGGCGCTGGCGGCGGATTGGCCGAATTGGCGCGGGCCAAACCATAACGGTATCTCCCAAGAAACGGGCTGGCTCGACCGTTGGCCGGAGCAGGGGCCGCCCATCGCTTGGCAGGCGGAAGTCGGCGTGGGCTTCTCCGCCGTGTCGGTGAGCGGCGGCCGGCTGTTCACGATGGGGCATGGCGACGGGCAGGATACGGTGTATTGCTTCGATGCCGTCAGTGGTAAGCCGATCTGGAGTCATTCCTACCAGGCGGCTTTGGGGGACGTCCTTTTTGAAGGGGGACCGACCGCGACGCCAGCGGTGGACGGTGACCGGGTTTATACCTTGAGTCGTTGGGGGGATGTGTACTGCTTCGAGACCGGGACGGGCAAGGTGCTGTGGTCGAAGAATATCGCCAAGGAAGTCGAAGCGGAGCAACCCGCCTGGGGTTTTTCTGGTTCGCCGTTAGTTCATGGCGATGTGCTGGTGCTCACCATCGGGGGAGCGGGGACGGCGTTGAACAAGAAGACGGGAGAAACGGTCTGGCAATCCGACCGAGCCGCCGCCGGTTACTCAACCCCTCTACCGTTCCAGCGGGGCGGCGCATGGTACGTCCTGGTTAGTTCCGGGCGAGCCTACACGGCGGTCAATCCACGCGACGGCAAGGAACTATGGTCGCAGCGGTGGTTGACGCAATATGGTGTCAATGCCGCCGATCCCATCGTTAACGGCAACGAAGTATTTCTGTCCACCGGCTATAACAAGGGAGCCGTGCTGCTCGATACGACTGACCCCAAACCGACGGTGCTTTGGCAGAATCGCAACATGCGCAACCAGATGAACAGTAGTATCTTGATTGATGGTCATATCTACGGCATCGATGGCGATCAGCATCTCAAGGCCGAACTGCGTTGTCTGGATTGGAAGACAGGAGACAAACGCTGGTCATTCCCCGATAGTGGTTGCGGCTCCCTGATGGCCGCCGACGGCAAGCTCATCGTGCTCAGCGACCAAGGGGAGCTGTTCATCGCTCCCGCCGCGCCGGATAGCTTCGAGCCAACCGCCCGCGCCCAGGTACTTCGTGGCAAGTGCTGGACTGTCCCGGTACTGGCCAACGGCTTCATCTACTGCCGCGATGCCAAGGGGAAATTGGTGGCAGTGGATGTACGAAAAAAGTAAACCTCGTTTAACGTGTGAGCCAACGGCGAGCACCCTCACTACCTTGAGGACACCCCAACCATGCTTTTCTCTCGACGACAATTTCTCCATGCGACAGCCGGCGGCGTGGCACTCGGTACCACGCCCCTGTCCCATGCCAAGGCGGATCGGAAGTACCGCACCGCGCTGATCGGCAGCGGCTGGTGGGGCATGAACATCCTCACCGAAGCGCTGGCGGCGGGGCAATCGAACGTGGTGGCGCTGTGCGACGTGGACGAGGACGCCCGGCTGGTAGCCGCCGACAAGGTGGAGGAGATGTCCGGCGACCAGCCCAAGACCTACGGCGACTACCGCGAACTGCTCGACAAGGAGAAACCGGACATCGTCATCGTGGCCACGCCGGATCACTGGCATGCCCTAAACACCATTGCCGCTCTAAAGGCCGGTGCCCACGTTTTTGTCGAAAAACCGACCGGCCATACCATTCAAGAGAGCCAGGCCATGTTGCGCGCCGCCCGTGAGGCGGATCGTGTCGTGCAAGTCGGCCTGCACCGCCGCATTGGCCCGCACCATGTCAGCGGCATGAAATTTTTGCAGGACGGCAAGGCGGGAAAGATCGGCATGATCCGCATGTTCGTACACGGCGGCGGCGACAAGGAGGAGCCGCTACCCAACAGTCCGCCCCCTTCCGGTTTGGATTGGGACCTGTACTGCGGTCCCGCGCCGTTCCGTCCTTTCAATCGCCGCATTCATCCCGGCGGTTTTCGCAACTTCCTTGATTTCGCCAATGGTACCCTAGGTGATTGGGGTGTTCATTGGTTGGATCAGGTACTCTGGTGGAGCGACGATCCGTACCCGCGCCGCGTCTATTGCACCGGCGGCCGGCCCATCAAGGGAGCGCCAATACTGAATGACAAGGAGCAGACCACGGATGCACCGGACTCCCAGGTCGCGGTGTATGAATTCGAGAACTTCACCGCCGTCTGGGAACATCGCCGCTTCGCCGACAATAACGCCGAGAAGCACAAGATCGGTTGCTACTTCTATGGTACCAAGGGGACGTTTCACCTGGGCTGGCGCGACGGTTGGACCTTCTACCCCGCTAACGCCAAGGAGCCGATTCTGCACGAGAATTCCCAACTCCAAGAACCGGACGGCCACAACCTCAAGCTACTCTGGGCCGACTTCCTCGACAGCATCGCCCGCAACCGCCGTCCCGTCGCGGACATCGAGCAGGCCCATCGTTCGACGTGCATGAGTTTGCTCGGCATGTTATCCTGGAAACTGGGCCGTAGCGTCCAATGGGACGGGGAGAAAGAACGAATCATCGGCGACGCCGACGCTAATAAGCTCCTGCGCCGGGAGTACCGCCAGCCGTGGGAGTATCCCAAGATATAATGCTGATGAACCAGGCCGACGTTGCCTCACTGAAAAAATCAGTAGCTATCGCATCACTCCCACCTCGACATTGGTGGGAGTTTGTTTTGGTAGCGGATGATGACGCAAAATCAAATGTCGATGCACCAGTACCAACGGTGGCGCGACAAACAAGGAGACGGCTCCATAAAACAAGACGACGTATAGAGTCCCTGCACCCAAGTCATCCGGCTGCGTGGCGGGAAAAATCAAGGCATTGAGCATGACGGCCAAGTTGACATTACGGATCGTGACTTCCACACCCACGGCCAAACGATCCGGTGTCGGCCACTTCAAGATACGGAAGGGTAACATCGTCAACTGACCGATAAATAGGCAAAAGAAAATAATCGCCAACGGCGGCCCCAAACCATAGGCGCCCGGTTGGATGCGGCCGCTGACCAATGACCCCACGACAACCACGAGCAATATCAGAATGCCGACGCGAACACACCATTTGGCGAAGTACACGCGAAACCTGGGCAGAAAGTGTCCTATTAACATGCCGGCTACCAGGGAGAGTCCCATGTAAATAAAAACTTCCTGTAAGATCAGTTCCACCGGCATCTGAAAATCGGCGGGGACGTAGCCATAGGCTAGCCACGGCAACAGGAAAGGTACCGTGAACAGGGACGCTAAAGTACCAATGGCAGTCATAGCGATGGACAGAGCCAAGTTACCCCGTCCCAGGAAGGTACACAGATTGGAAAACGCCCCGCCCGGCATCAAAGCTATTAGGATCAGACCGACCGCGATCTCGACTGGGAGCGGCAGCAGCCACGTCATCAACCAACCAATCAAGGGGCTAATCAAAACGACACAAAACAGCCCAACAAGTAAAGGACGCGGTTCTCGAACCACTTCCAGAAAATCTGTTACCCGCAGCGTGGCCCCCATCCCCAGCATGACAAAGACCAGCTGGGCGCAAGCAAGCGGATATTCGAGTTGAGCATAGCTGATTTCCATGGGTGATGCTCGTTCAATAGTAGAGAATTCGCCACTAATTAGCTATCTTGCCAATTCGTGATTGTTTCTGGAAGACGTTTCTTCACGCATAACGAAAAAACCAGATACCGGGAAGTCTTCGTTTTCGTCAAAATACGTGATCCTACTAAAATCCAATCGTGAACCTTGCCATTTCTCCTTTTCCCATACCGATCAACCGGCACGCACTTAATTCATGTTGTATAGTGCAATAGCTTGAGCTTGTTTGAATAAAATGCGCGGACGTATCCCACCTGGATTTTACACCGGAATGGAATCTCCGATGAAAATATCTTCCCTACTCCACCCGTTGGCTATACTAACAGTCACCGTATTTGTCTTTCTACTGCCTTGTCGCTTACTCATGGCTGGTCCGCCGGAAGGTAACTGCAAACCTCACAAATACCGTGATTTAACATGGCGATTCGACTTGGGGCGTTATGCGCCGAGTTACTACGGTTATAACTTGGATGACACTACCGCCGGTTACTACGGGGGTGGTCGCTACAACGAATATTACAATTTTCTCCGTGGTGCGTTCTGGGCAAACTACCCTGATTCGGTCCCTGGCTTTCCGCCAGACTACCGAGGACCAATTCATAACAAACACTACGTACCCCCTCCAGAACCGCCGACTCCCGCGCCGCACCGCATGAACCTGTGGCCGTATCGTCCCAACATTTGGGACAAGCACCACTGCCATGCTTTTCCTGTTTCGCAACCAACGGTGGCCACCGGAAAGATTGTCGTTCATGTCCCAGCGGACGCGGTCATTTGGGTGGATGACACGCAATCCCAACAAACGGGGACGGAACGCCGTTACGAATCTCCTCCCATTCCCGCTGGACAAGAGTACCACTACCATCTAAAAGCCTGTTGGACGGAGAATGGCCAGCCAATCGAATTGACCCGAGATGTGATCGTTCGTCCCGGTCAGCGGGCGATTGTGGATTTCACCTCTGCTTTCCGAGATAAGCTATTGCACGCCCCGCAACCACTGACCTTGGAATAACCGGATAAGCTTGCCACTACAGCATAGAGTTTCGCTGGAAATATAAGGGAGTGCCGGGGCATCGCCATGCTCTGCCCCAACTCCCTATTCACTTTTTGGAATTGACCATTTCCCCCGGCCCCCCTCAGCAGTACTTCTCATCGTATATTAGGAAAAACACGCCCATCCCACTGACGCTGTTTGCAGTAGTCATTTCGCGGAGTCCGATATATTCCGCACCGGAGATACTGCGTCCGGGTTTTGGGATTACTCCTACTTTGTTGGACCTAATACGACATGACTCAGCCGATTAGCCGCCGAACCGTTCTGAAAGCACTGGCCGCCCAAGGGGTGCTTGCCGCCGCGCAACCCGTCCGTGCTGGACAAGAGGTACTACCTCTGCCGCAACCCTATTTGCCAGGGTACGTGACGGGCAAACTGACCGGCGCTCAGGCCATCGTGGAAACACTAATTCAAGAAGGGACGGACTGCGTCTTCGGTATCCCCGGTGCTCAGCAAAATGAGCTGTGGGATGCCATGAAACAGCGTGGTTTGTGTTACCTGCTTGTAACCAATGAGTTTTCCGCGTCCATGATGGCCGACGGAGCGGCGCGTAGCACTGGCAAACCTGGTGTCGTGTGCTTGATTCCTGGCCCTGGAGTCACCAACGCGCTAACCGGCATTGGTGAAGCATTGCTCGATAGCGTGCCGATGGTGTGCATCGTTGGCGATGTGGCCCGAGGGGAGAAGTACCATCCCTTTCAAGTGCATGATCTACCGCAGGTGGGATTACTGCAACAAGTCACCAAGGGAGTCTTTGAAGTCCATCATGTATCGGAAATTCCTGGGGCCATTCGCCAAGCCTTTCAACTAGCATGTTGTGGGGAACCAGGGCCGGCGGCGGTCGTGGTCCCCTACAACTTACTTATCGACAAGCACGATTTTCATTCTGGTCCATTGGGTCCCTGTCCGTTACCGTGGGACGAATGCGCCTTTGAACAGGCGCTGATTCGTTTCAGGGATCGGAAAGTAAAGATAGGGATTTATGCTGGTCTGGGTTGCATGGACTATCCGCATGAATTGGCAGAGGTGGCGGAACTGTTGCAAGCTCCGGTGGCAACAAGCGTGTCTGGCAAAGGGGTCATCTCCGATTGCCATCCATTGGCCGTGGGATGGGGGTATGGTCCCCAAGGTACCCGGACTGCCGAGAGGATTTTCAAGGACGTGGACCTTGTCCTGGCGATTGGTGTCAAGTACAGCGAGGTCTCGACGGCATACTACAACATTCCGAAAAAGCGCGTCATCCAGGTGGACATCAACCCCTGTAACCTGGGAAAGATCGTGCCGGTTGAGGTATGCGTGAACGCGGACGCTGGCTTGTTTATGCGGCACTTGTTGGAGAATGCCGATTGTGTGCGCCGTCCGCCTCAGCCCAAATTGATTGCGGATATTCATAGTTCACGTCAAGCGGACTTTCGGAGGCACCGCGAGATCCATGCCCGTTGCGGAGTGGATCCGATGTCCTTCATTTTGATGCTACGCTGTCTAACCTGCAAGGATGCTTTGGTGTTTGTCGATGTGACGGTATCCGAGCATCTCTCCGCGGAAGCATTTCAGGTGTATTGTCCGCGCACGTACTTCAATCCCACCGACAACCAGGCAATGGGTTGGTCGATCCCCGCCGCCCTGGGCGCGCAAAAAGTGAATCCATGCAAACAGGTAGTCACCATCACTGGCGATGGCTGTATGTTGATGTCGGGAATGGAGCTGTCCACTGCCGCCCGCGAGTGTCTACCCGTGAAATTCTTTATTTTAGATGATCAGACCTACTACTACATGCAAATTCTGCAACGCGCGGCTTACCTGCGCACTACGGCGACGGTGTTGGCGAAGTTGGATTATGGCGCGTTAGCGCAAGGCTTTGGTCTAGCCTATAACGAGATCAAGGGCATGCACGATTTGGAAGCAGGTATTCGCCGCGCATTGTGCCAACCTGGTCCTGTACTGACCCGGGTGCAAGTGGATTACGACAAGACGCGCATTCGCTGGATCAACGCCGCCCGCCAGCGTTTTGTTCGCGAACTATCCGCCGAACAAAAAATTCGCTTCATGTCCCGGCTGGGGGTGCGAGCGTTGCGTTGTCATCGTGAGAACGATTGATGATGTTGTAGGGTAGCCGATTCAGATGGTACTGTTCTTCGCTTCGGATGGTCACGCACCAATTTCCGATAACGTATCTCCAGCTCATCGAAGATTGGCTTCCAATCGTAGCGCTCGGCGCTCTGGCGGGCTTGGGCGGCGAGTTGTCGGCGATAGTCCTTTTCCCGGCACAAATGGGTTAGCGCTGCCGCGAAGTCGCCGTCCAAGGGTACCAAATACCCATCGACACCGTGCTGGATGCGTTCGCTAACTCCCTGACTATCGAATCCGACCACGGCTAATCCGCTTGCCATCGCTTCCAGGACGACGTTGCCGAAGGTTTCCGTGATGGATGGAAAGCAAAACACATCGGCGTTGGCGTACCAACGAGCCAGGTCCATCCCATGTTGATAACCAGCCAGGTGGATACCAGACGTTCGCTGAGCCTGCAATTGTTCCTGCATTGGACCGCCACCAACTAGGGCTAACTTCACATTGGTCTGAACAGACTCTCTCACTTGCTCAAAGGCTTGCAGCAGGAGTGGTAGATTTTTCTCCGGAGCCAGACGGCCCACGTACAGTAAGAGCAAGTCATCAGGCTTCAGGTCAAGCATGTCCCGTAATTCGTCATCTCGATGCCGAGGATGGAATAACTCACTATCGACACCGCGCGACCAGATGCCGACTCGTTCAAAGCCCAGTTCCTCCAAGCGTTGCTTGGTACCAAGGCTGGGTACCAATGTCACCTTGGTCCGATTGTGGAACCAGCGCAGGTACGCCACCAACAAGTCTTGAAATAGTCCTAGTCCGTAATGCCCGAGGTAGGCGTCGAAATTGGTGTGAAAGCTAGTGGCCACTGGCACGCGCAGCCGAGCTGCCGCTAATAATCCGGCCAGTCCCAATGGTCCTTCGGTGGCAATGTGAATCAAATCTGGTGGATCGAATTTTAACAAGTCATGGACATACCCAACACTGGCTACCCCTAGTTTCACTTCCGGGTAGAAAGGAAGATGCACGGACCAGACGTGTTCCTTTTGCTTGGTATCTTGCTCTTGGCGAGGACGGATGATACGTACCTTGTGTCCACGTTGACGAAATGTCTCAACCCAACGTCCCAGCGTTCGCGCCACGCCGTTGACTTCGGGGGGAAAGGTTTCGGTGATGAGGACCAGTCGCAGAGGACGATGAGACCGTTCCATGAAAATTTACCCACCTTTGACTTGTTGACCATACGGAACCTTAGACATCTTTGGGTATCCGTCGGTGCCATGGTGTGGCCTGTTGGTAGTGGTGGGCGCAGCGCAGGATTGTCCCTTCTGCGAACGGCCGGCCCACCAGCTGCATGCCGATGGGGAGTCCCTCTGGAGAAAACCCACACGGCACCGACAGCGCGGGATGGCCGCTGAAGTTGAAGGGTAACGTAAAATCGAGGTACGCCCGCACCAGAGGCTTCTCGCCACCGGGCAGCTTGGCGGACTCCGCGCCGAAGGGGGTGGCCGTTAGGGGGGACGTCGGCGTCGCCAGACAGTCGATCTTGCGAAACACCTTGGCCCATTCCCGACGCACGATGCGGCGGGCACGCTGGGCCTTCAGGTAGTCTGCTGCTGGGATAAACAGTCCAGCTTGTAGCAGCGTGCGGATCAAGGGATCATACTCATCGGCGCGTTTCACCAGGTACGGTTGATGGTAGGAAGCCGCTTCGGGAAAGATGATGGCCCGATGGGCGGCGACTACTTCTTCCATCAGCGGCAACGTGACCTCAACACGTTGGGCACCGAGTTTTTCGAGCTGGTCTAGAGCAGCCATCACGGCTTGGGCCACCGGCGGTTGCAGCGCCTCATAGAACCAATTGTGCGGCACGCCGAGACGAAGCCCATTGAGCGGCTTCCGCGTTTCGGCAAGGTAGTCGCGGACGGGCCTGCGGACGCTGGTTTCATCCAGGTTGTCGCGTCCGGCTAACACCTGGAGCACCAACGCCGCCTCTGCCGCCGTGCGTGTCATGGGGCCGACATGGTCCAGCGACCAGGATAACGGTACCACGCCGCGCCGGCTCACCCGACCATAGGTCGGTTTAATGCCCACGATGCCGCACAGCGCCGCCGGCTGGCGGATGGAGCCGCCGGTGTCGGAACCCAGCGTGAAGCCGCAAATCCCCAGTACCACCGCCACTGCCGAGCCACTGCTGGAACCGCCGGGAATCCGCTCCACGTTCCAGGGATTCCTCGTGTTGCCATACGTGGGATTCTCGCCGGTGAAACCAAAGGCGCATTCGTGCAAGTTGGTCTTGCCGATCAGCACCGCTCCCGCTTCCGTCAAACGCCGCACGACCTCGGCGTCTTCCCCGGCCATGTTCTGGGCGAATGCCTTGGAGGCACACGTCGTTGGTATCCCTTTGACATCGACGAGGTCCTTCACTGCGTAAGGGACGCCGGCCAATGGCAGCTTCTCTCCGCCTTTGATCCGTTCGGCCACGCGCTGGGCCTGTTGCTGGGCCAAGTCAGGGGTAAGCGTCGTGAAGACACGGTACTTGTCCTGATATTTCTTCGCCAGCGCCAGGGCCGTCGCGGCGATGTCCTCGGCGGACCGCGTGCCGGCCTGTACGTCGGCGGCGATTCGCAAGCAATCGAGCGGTTCGATTTTCATGGCTCGTTCTCCTCGGCGTGGAAGATGAATGCAGGCTCGGCGGCGCCGACGTTCATGTCACGCAACGGCAACAACTCACCCAGCAGCGGATAGAGAATCAGCAGGACATTCTCACGGTACATTTCCAGACCGGGCACGCCGATGAGTTCCGACGCCATCCGGCCAATGACTTCCGGGCTGATCTTGGTCACAGATTCTTGTTCCATGCCACGGACTCCAAGGATAATTCCTCACGGCCCCGCGAACGGCTTCGTGAAGTTGTCGGGATAATTTTCTAGGACGCCGTCTCTATCTCGTGGTATTCTCATCATTCAATAAATCAAGGCAACGCTGAAAGCAACCATCATACCGGAGGATTCACGCCATGCGCTGGTTTCTGACGTTCATCGCCACGTTCTGCATTTCCATGCTATCGTGGGCTGCGGCGCCGACGAAAGTACTGCTCGTCGGCCAGGGACCGGATGGACATCCCTTTGGCACCCATGAATACGCCCCCGGTATGGACATCTTGGCGGCATTACTGAAAGACGTGCCCAACCTGGAAATCCTGACAGTGCGGGCCGATGGTCCCTGGAAGGAGGGACCGGAGCTACTCGCCCGTGTCGATGGCGTGGTGCTGTTCGTCTCGGAAGGGGCGCGCTGGATCGACGCCGACCCGGCTCGCCGCAAGGCATTTGACGAGTTGGCCCAACGCGGCGGCGGCGTCGCGGTGCTGCATTGGGCGATGGGGACCAAGGACGCTGACCCCATTGACAATTTCCTGCGTCTGGCTGGCGGTTGTCATGGCGGCCCGGATCGCAAGTATCAGGTCTTGCCCAAGGCTCAGGTCCGCGTCGTGGACCCGAAATCTCCCATCACCGCCGGCATCCAGGATTTCACGGCCCGCGAGGAATTCTATTATCGCCTCAAGTTCGTCCAGCCCGGCGGCAGCGTGAAACCACTCTTGCAAGTGCCGATTGATGGTCAAATCGAAACCGTCTGCTGGTCCTGGGAACGTTCCAATGGCGGCCGGTCGTTCGGCTTCTCCGGCCTGCACTTCCACGACAACTGGACCAAGCCCGAATACCGCCGACTCATCGCCCAAGGAACTCTCTGGACCTTGAAGCTGCCCGTTCCAGAGAAAGGTCTAAACGTGGAGATCGACGAGGAAGTATTGCGGCTGAAGAAAAGGGAATAGGAATGATGAAGTGACAGGGGGGCAAGTCCATGACAATCGACAGGCTCGACCATTTGGTTTTGACAGTACGCGACATCAAGAAAGCACTCGCCTTTTATGTCGATGTCCTGGGCATGGAGCCAGTGACTTAATGACCTCTTGTTCTTCCAAGGGTATTCTCACTCCTTCTTCCCCCAGTCGCGTTGTTCCAGTTTTTCCAGCAGAATCCGGGTCAGGTTGTCGAGCTTCTCCACTTTGTCCCTTTCTGTTTCCTCGGTGGGGCCAAGCAGGACCGAGGCGACCGCGCCGGAGATGGTGCCGAACAGGCCAATACCCGCGATCATCAAGAAGGCGGCCACGATGCGGCCTTCCAGTGTCACCGGATAATAGTCGCCGTACCCCACCGTGGTGATCGTGACCAGGCTCCACCAGATGGCGTCGCCGGCCGTGACGATGTTGGCATCGGGATGATGGCTCTCCAGATCGAGAATGGCCACCGAGCCGAAAATCAGAAATGTCGCGGCGGCGAGCAGGGCCGTCGTGAACGCTCCCTGGGCCTTGTTGCGAAAGAGAAAGGCCAGCAGCGTCTTCAGCGAACGAAAGCCACGCAGCAACCGAAAGATGCGGAAGACACGCACGATCCGGCCCCAACGCAGGTAATCGAGCGTGGGAATGCTCGACACCAAATCAATCCAGCTCCACTTGAGAAAGTGCAGCTTGTTGTCGGCCTTGTACAAACGAAAGCCAAAGTCGGACAGGAAAACGAGACAGACCACGTCATCGATCAGATAGAGCAGCCGGGCCATATCCTCGGATACAGGGAAGAACGTAGTCACGGCCAGGCCGATGAGGACGTACAGCGACAGGAACAAAATGATGATTTGAAACCCTGTCAGTCGTTCCGTGTTGTCATTCGCTGGGGATGACATGGCTCTGTGTCATATTTTGCCTCAGTTTATCCCGTCACCATGAGCTGCCGGCACTGGACGGCATTGCGGCCCGATTTGGGGTATGGTCGTGGTTCGGGCTGGGGGAAGTCGTTGAGGTCCACGGCACGGGCGCGGAATTCGTAGGCTCCTGGCTTCAAGCCCCGCAGTGTGATCCACCAATGAGCGATACTGAAACGCAAGGGCCAATCTTTCGGCTTGCCGGTGGCGGGATCGAAGCCCCAGACGTCCTTGGGCAGGATGCCGTCGGGCAGGCTGCCCCCCCAATGGTCGGGGGGCGGCTCGATGCGGCACGGTTGCCATTGGGCTTGCTGCCAGGCGGGGTCGTCGTCGGCCAATTGGCCATGCGTGCCAGTGTCGGGACGCAGCCAGTATTCCACCCGCTTCAGCCCCGACCAGCCGACCATCGCCGTCCCCGTCAGTGTGATCGGTTGGCCGGCGGGGAATTCCTGTGGGCCGTCGTCGAGATAGGCGGCGGTTTTCAAATAGGAATCGATGTCGTTGTTCCCCTTGGCGTAGGTGTCATTCGCCTGATAATCATTGGTGAGGATGATGCGTTGCAGCCATTTGATCGACTTGAAACCATGCGCCCAGGGAACGATCAGGCGCACCGGCCCGCCGCGTAATAATGAGATCGGTTCGCCGTTGAGCCGGTAGGCAACGAAGACCGGCAAATCCCACGGGGGCGTCTCCATCACTTGGTTGTAACTCAAGGACGATTGAAAGACCTGGGCCGGATCATTGTTGTGAAAGCCCCAATAATAGACGCGGCGAATGTTGCTGACCTTGCCGGCCAGTTTCAGCACTTCGCGCAAGGGCACCCCTTCCCACAACCCCTGTCCCAACGGTTGGGCGATGTTATTGCACTGCATCGCCTTGAGGAACTTGACGCCGTGCTTCTTGCCGAGTGCTTCGAGGGTGGGCAAATCGATGGCCGTTTGGTCGTCGAGACGGCGCGGCTGAGTAACGTCCGCCGAGCCGTCGCTGATGATTTCTAGTCTCCAGGTGGTGGGCGTGAGTCGAGCTTGCGCGAGCGCTTCCCCCTTCAAGGTGAATGGCTTGGGATTGCCCCGGCTGACATCGCGGAAGTCATCCGCTTCGGTGAGGAAAGGCTTGGGGTCGGTACGATCCGGCATGGTGGGTCCTCCTGAAGCACGACAGGTTGAGGCCGCGTGGAACCGAATGCCAGCTATTGTTTCCGTTCTCTCCGTGAAATGCAACCCCGCGCCGCGCTTGCGTGACGGGAGCGGCGGGGCTAGAATCGGACGATCTTACGCTTGCCCTACGTGTTCGTGGAGGAACCCCATGTCCGAATCGGTGCCTGCGGGGCCGGGACCGGCGGAAAGACCGGGCCGGCGCTGGACGGATAATCTGTTGGATGTCATTGAATGGGCAGGGAACAAGTTGCCCGACCCGGCGGTGCTGTTCCTGATTGCTTTGGTCATTACTTGGGTCTTGTCGGCGGCGCTGGCGCCAGTCGAGTTCACGGACATCGACCCGCGCACGGTGGGAATCGGCAAAGACGGCAAGGAAAAGACACCGGAGCCGATCCGCGTCCAGAACCAGCTTACCGGCCCGGCCCTGGTCGGCTTCCTGGCTGGCATGGTCAAGACCTTCGTGGAGTTCCCACCGTTGGGCGTGGTGTTGGTGGCGTTGTTGGGGGTGGGGGTGGCCGAGCACACCGGCTTCATCCGCGCCGTCATCAAGGGGATGCTCAGCGTCACGCCGTTGAAGCTATTGACACCGATGGTGCTGTTAGTAGCGATTATTAGTCACTCGGCGGGGGACACGGGCTACGTCGTGGTGATACCGTTGGGCGGAGTGATCTTCGCGGCAGCGGGCCGGCATCCGCTGGCGGGGATCGCGGCCGCCTTCGCGGGCGTTTCCGGCGGCTTCAGCGCCAACTTCATGCCATCGGGCTTGGACCCGCTCTTGCAGGGGTTCACCGAGTCCGCCGCCCAGATCGTCGCCCCCAGCCGGCAGGTCAATCCGCTGTGCAATTGGCTGTTTACTTCGGTCTCTTGTTTTCTGGTCGTGGGCCTGGGCTGGTTCATCACCGACCGCGTCATCGAGCCGCGCCTACGTGGGATTGCCATCGACGGCGAACCAGACGACGAACAACCCCAATTGGGGTCCCTGGAACCCCGGGAGATACGCGGCGTACTGGCCGGGTTGGCATCCATCGCCATCGGCTTGATCCTGCTGACCATCGCCTGTATCCCTGCCGATTCCCCCTTTCGCGCTCCATCCGGGGAGCTGGCTACTTATGGCTCGCCGCTGATGAATTCCATCGTGCCGCTGATTTTTTTGCTCTTCCTGATTCCGGGGGTGGTGCATGGCTATGTCGCCGGCACCATCCGGACGCACCGCGACATCATCCAGGGGATGAGCAAGGCCATGAACTCGATGGGTTATTATCTGGTGATGGCCTTCTTTGCCGCCCAGTTCACGCACGTCTTCCGCGAGTCGAACATCGGCGCGCTGCTGGCCATCAAGGGGGCAGCGTTTCTGCAATGGCTGCAAATGCCGGGGCCGGTGACGATCGTGGGGATCATTATGATCACGGCGCTGGTCAATTTGCTGGTCGGCTCGGCATCGGCCAAGTGGGCGTTGCTGGCGCCGATCTTCGTGCCCATGCTCATGCAAATCGGTTTATCGCCGGAGCTGACCCAGGCCGCCTACCGTGTCGGCGATTCCAGCACCAACATCATCACGCCGCTGCTCCCCTACTTCCCGCTGATCGTCGTGTACTGCCAGCGCTACGTCAAGGGAACTGGCATTGGCACCCTGGCGTCGCTGATGATTCCCTATTCGGTGACTTTCTTGGTGACGTGGTCGATCCTGCTGATCGTGTATTGGCAGCTGGGCCTGCCGCTCGGCTTGCAAGCGACATACACGCATCCACCGTGAGAGGAATCGCTTGGGAGGGGGAAGGTTCTCGCCCCCTTCCTCATCCGGCTTGGATCGTTGAATTCTCCCGGCAAGCAAGAAAGGTAAAGCCGCGACCGTTGGGAAGCGAGGCGTGTCGCTTCCTCGCGGTCGCGGTTCGGAGAACAGGGCACGGTCCGCGGACCGTGCCCTGAAGATTACATCGCTAACCGAATCACCTGTCACTCGACGATTCTTTTAGGGCAGCTGCTTCTTGATCTCGTCTTCCAAGTGGGTGATCTGGATAGTGCGGCTGACCACTTTGCCATCCTTGTCGACGACAAAGAGGGTGGGCAGGACCATGATGCCGTACTGCTTGGCTAAGTCGCTTTCCAGACCCCCTTCCTTGAACAAGTGGGTACCTGGAGAAGTGTTGCTCTTCAAGAAATCGAGAGCATCGGCTTCCTCGGAGTCGAGGTTGACGCAGACGACCTCCAGCCCCTTGCCGCCATAGGTGCGGATCAGCTCCTTGAGCTTGGCGAAATCGCCGGCGCACTGCTGGTTCCAGCTGGCCCAGTAGTACACCACGACCACCTTCCCTTTGTGCTGGCGGATGTCATAGGAGCTGCTCTTGCCAAGCACGGGGCCGGCCAGCTCAATGACTTTGCCTTCCAAATCCAGCCGGTGGATGGCTCCTTCCGCCTTAACGGCCTGGATGTGGCCGGGGAAGTTCTTCACCAGCTGCTCGTACCACTTCTTGGCCTCGGTTTCCTTGCCCATCAGCTCGCTGACCATGCCGAGCTGCATGAGAGCATCGGCGGCATCGTCGGCCTTGGGATAGGTTTGCACGAACTTGGCCAGCCTGTCCAGCCAGTCATTCTGCACCTTGGCGATGTCCAGATCGGGTTTGTGCAGGTCGGCGGAGTATTGCGCCGTCATGACGCGGAACTCGAAATAGGCGGCCACGTCGCTGCCGGGCTGGCTCTGAGCGGTATGGCCCGCCAAGGTGGTGAGGCGGTCCAGAGCCGTCCGGTCGTTGGCCGGGCTGCTCTGAGCGGCGGTACTCAGACAATCGGCGACCTGACGCAGCCACTGCTCGCGGTGGTCGGTCTTATCCTTGACGGCGATCTTCTCCAACAAGTCGGCGCGGCGCAGCTGATAGCGGGCGACGCGCGGGTCGGGGCCGATCATGCCCCCCAGCGGCGGCGCCTGTTCGTCCAGCTGGCGCAGCTCCTCGAACAAGGCTTGCATCTCGGCGGACAGCGCCGGATCACCGCCACCGACCACGGTGGTGGCGTCGGGCGCCTGACCCGGAACCGGGGCATCCACGATGCGCCAGGCCAAGCCAATCTGAATCATCTCGCCGGTCTGCAACCACTCGGCCTTGCCGTTGGTCTCAAATAGGATGGCGCCTTTGGGATGCTTGAGCAAGTCGCTTTTCATGCCGGTTTCGTCCATCGGTTGACACTGCGGTGCGCCCACTTCCAGGTGCAGCCAGCGAGCTTCGGGAGAGACATGGCTCATCTGCGTCGCGGTCTGCTGGAACTTGGCGGCGGCTTGACTTTGCAACCCCCGAATGCGGTTCATCTCCTCCGCCGGCATCCCCAAGGAGCGCATCTCGGCCTCGGAGATCATCAACGCCTTGAGCCGGCCCAAGTCCTTGGTGACAACCGCTTGCAAAATTTCTTGGCTGACTTCCTCGGCGGAGATCATCTTCCAGCCGTCGATCTTGCCATCTTCGTTGACGTCCACGCCCCATTTCATGCCGCCGGTGTGGAACCAACGGTATTGATCGACTTTCTCGTTGTAATTGGCGTCGATCTCCCGATAGACCTCGACCCCTTTGTGGAAGTAGCTCCAGACATCGACTTTGTTGTCGTTGTTGGTATCCGAGAAGCGGCGCACGATCTGTCCGCGGGGATCGCGCAGCAGCCAACCATTTATGCGGTTGCCGCTGCGGATCGGCTCCACGCGGCAGGCGTCGTACTCTTGCGGCGCCGGCGTGGTCAGGACCACGCCTTCTTGTTTGGGCCGGAAGCTCAGCATCTGGGCGACAGTGGGAGCCGCCGTCGCCGCCGCTGCCCCGCCCCACAATAGCAAGCAACTCATCGCGAGCCTTGCGCCCACGCGTGCTTTCGCCATCCCTGTCTCCTTTCGTTACCCAAGGAAATGCTCTCCGCCATGTCTTATGTGTCGGCACACGGCGGGGAGGTGATTTACCGCAAACTTCCCCCAGCCGTCAAGAACGGAATCGGGGCCGCCCCGGAAACTGCCAGGGCCGTTTGCTGTTTCAATCTGGGTAAGGCGATTCGACGTAAGTTCAACAACGA
Organism: Gemmataceae bacterium; assembly: GCA_046297495.1. Taxonomy (GTDB): domain Bacteria; phylum Planctomycetota; class Planctomycetia; order Gemmatales; family Gemmataceae; genus JBKBIP01. Next base: position 19,468 of record JBKBIP010000035.1, read on the forward strand.
CGTAGGACTCACTTTACTCACCTTGAAATATCCAACGGCCCTGCGGAACCCGCGGCGCGCGGACTCGCGACTGGCTGCACAAATCGGCAAATTATGGGAACCCCTTGCGCAATCCGCGCCAGCTGCGTGGAACTAACTATTTGCCATAAAATAAGATGAGACGACAATCTCCACCGAGTCGCGGCGTTTGCCCAGCTTGACTCTTTTGGGCGGGGTAGCTATAATTTGCCAGGTATGAGTTCGACACCGTTAGACTAAGCGATGAGATTTATTCAGCTTACGTCATGTGGAGAACTTATCCGACCGGATGGAGCCGGCGGCGGTTAATGGACGTCCGTTTGTCAAATCCACAGGATGGTCATTATGCCAAGGAATCAAGGAAGATCGTCTGGCGTGAATCAAGACGCGCGTTTCAATCCAACTGATAATTTCGATGTGGAAGCGTCACGTTGATATTCTGTCATTTGGGAATATGGGCGGCGTTTCCCCACCGCATGTTGGCCTTCCTATCCTTATCTTGGCAACTGGCATCGGGACAACGACACCGCTTGATTGGGCGAGCGGCGCGTCGTTTTCTCGTTCGGGTTCACGTTCCTGCAAGGCAGGTGCCCCTTGACTGACGACTGGGCAACCCTGATTCAACAAGTCAAGGAAGCCAGCGACATTGTTGATGTCGTGGGGGGGTATGTCAGTCTTCGCCAAGTCGGTCCAACTTTCAAAGGCTTGTGTCCCTTCCATGACGATCACCGTCCATCCTTCGACGTCGATCCGCGCCGGCAGCGCTACCGTTGCTGGGCTTGTAATAAATTCGGGGACGTGATCAGTTTTATCCAAGAACACGAACGGGTCGATTTTCGCGAAGCGTTGGAACTGCTCGCCCGCCGAGCCGGAATAACTTTAGAAAAAATCGCCGGCCGGCCACAAAATTCCAGCCGCGCCGGTATGATTGAAGTAATGCGATGGGTCGCGGCGCAGTATCATGAGCTGCTGCTCGAAGGGCCGCAAGCGGACGTTGCCCGCCGTTACTTGGGGGAACGCCGGTTGTCGGGTGAGACGGTACGCCGCTTTGGTTTGGGTTATGCCCCCGCGAGCGGCGATTGGTTGCATCGCAAAGCCGTTCAGGCGGGGCAGTCCCTCGACCTGCTGGAGAAACTGGGTTTGCTGGCGCGGCGCACGAATGCAGAGGGCTTCTATGACCGTTTCCGCGACCGCGTCATGTTCCCCATTCGGGATGGACGCGGCCAGACGGTTGGCTTCGGCGGACGGATTTTGCCATCGTCCCCCTACGTGGAGCGCGCGCCCAAGTATTACAACTCGTGCGACACCCCGCTGTTCACCAAGAGCGAGCATTTGTACGGGCTGGACTTGGCCCGGCAAGCAGGGGCGCAAGCGGGTTACTTGGCCGTGGTCGAGGGATACACCGATGTGCTCATGGCCCATCAATGCGGCATTCCTCAAGTGGTGGCCACGATGGGGACCGCCTTGAACGCTCGCCATGTCCGCCATCTGCGCCGCTTCGTGCCGCGCGTGGTGCTGGTGTTCGATGCCGATGCCGGTGGTTTGACCGGCGTGGATCGAGCCTTGGAGATTTTTGTCAGCCAAGACGTGGATCTGGCCATTGCCACCTTGCCGGAAGGTCTCGATCCATGCGACTTGCTGACGCAACAAGGACCAGAACCTTTCCGCCAAGCCTTGGCCCAAGCCGTTGATGCCCTGGAGTTCAAGCTCAACCAGGTGCTGGCCAAGGAAGCGCATCAGGGAGTCGAAGGCCGACGGCGGGCCTTGGAGGCGCTGTTAGGTGTCATTGCCCTGGCCCCGGATTTATCCGGCGAGGCTGGCGCTGTCCGCCGTGAATTGGTCGTCAGCCGCATCGCCCAACGTTTGGGCATCAAGGAAGAAACGGTGTGGGGCAGGCTGCGCGAGCTGAAAGCTCAACGCCAGACTGCCGACATCGGCCAACGCCACGCCGCGGCCGAAGGCCGGCAGACCTCCGCCCCGGCCCCGGCCCATGAGGTGCAATTGCTGCAAGTGTTGCTGGCCGAACCAGCCCTGGTGCCGGAAGCCGCGCTGGAAATCTTGCCCGACCAGTTACGGCATCCCGGTCTGCGCCGCTTATTGGCGGGTTTATATCTATTGCAAGCGGAAGGGGAGCCGCCAGAATTAGACCTGCTCCGCGCCCGCATCGACAACCCGCGCCTGGCCACCAAGGCGTTGGAACTGCAAGAACTAGGACGAATGCATGCCGACCGCGCCGGCTGGCTGCGCCAACTCCTCGCCGAGTTTCGCCGCCGCCGCTTGCTGTCGCAAAACCAGGCGATTCAACACCAGCTCCAAGCCGCCCAAGACCACGCCCAAGCCGTGGAACTGCTGCGGCAGTTCCGAAAGTAAGAGTTTGTTCCCCAAGCTCTTTTCCCACTGATGAGGCGGAAAAGGGGTTGGGGTGAGGAAAGACTTTGGCAACGGACTCGAAACGATTGGTTCGGACTTTTGATTTTTGCACGGCACGGACAGCCAGCTGCCGGCGTCTAAATCCAAGAGGCTGTCTGTTCGCCGACAGGTTCGGCTAGCGGAACTCCGTCCACACGCGAAAATCGCCCAGAGGAGGGTTTTGATGGATTTGAAAAGCGATCCCAGCCTGAAGACCTTGCTCGAATCGGGCAAGCACAAGGGCTATTTGACTTTTAGTCAAGTCAACGATTTTCTACCCGACGATGCCGTCAATCCTGAAAAATTGGATCAGCTGCTGCTGGTCTTGGAGGAGCACGGCATCGAGCTAATCGACGAGTCCGAGGCCGAGGAGCGCGAGACCGTCGAGGACCCGACGCTGGCCGAGGATGTCCGCGTTGAACTCGACCTCAGTTTCATGGACGAGGACGAGAGCCGGCGCATCGACGACCCGGTGCGCATGTACCTGACGCAGATGGGGGAAATCCCCCTGCTCAAGCGCGAGGAGGAAATCGCCCTGGCCAAGAAGATTGAGGTCACGCGCAAGCGCTTTCGCCGCAAGGTGCTGGAGTGCGACTTCGCGCTGCGTAGCGTCGTGGACACCCTCAAGCGCGTCCATCTGGGGGACTTGCCGTTCGACCGTACCGTCAAGGTCTCGCTCACCGAGAACCTGGAAAAAGACAAAATCCTCCAGCGGATGCCACACAACCTCAAGACGTTGGAACATTTGCTGGAACAAAATCTGGAGGATTTCGCCAAAATTTGCGACCCGCGCGTGTGCGACGAAGAGACGCGCCGCAACCTGCGCCGCGTGCTGCGCATCCGCCGTCGCAAGGCAGTCACGCTGGTCGAAGAGCTGAGCATCCGCACGCAAAAAGTGCAGCCGTTGATGAAGAAGCTGGAACAAATCGCGTTGCGCATGGACGAGCTGGAACGGCAAATCACCGACCTGCAAGGGCTGCGCGCCGCCAAGGAGGACCGCGCCAACCTGGAAAAAGAGCTGCGCGACCTCATGGAAATCACCTTGGAAGAGCCAGCCACGCTCCGCAAGCGCGTCGAGATCATCAAGAAACGCTTCACCGAATACGAGGAAGCCAAGCGCGCCCTATCGGGTGGCAACCTGCGACTGGTCGTTAGCATCGCCAAGAAATACCGCAATCGTGGCCTCAGCTTCCTTGATCTCATTCAGGAAGGAAACACCGGCCTGATGCGGGCGGTCGATAAATACGAATATCGCCGTGGCTACAAGTTCAGCACTTATGCGACGTGGTGGATTCGCCAGGCCATCACCCGTGCCATCGCCGATCAAGCCCGGACCATCCGCATTCCGGTCCACATGATCGAGACGATGAGCAAGCTCCGCAACGTCTCCAAGAAACTGCTGCAAGAGATAGGCCGCGAGCCAACCATCGAGGAAACCGCCAAGGCCGCCGGCATCAGCATCGAGGAGACGCGCCGCGTACTCAAAATCAGTCGGCACCCGATCAGCCTGGATCGGCCCGTTGGCGAGAGTGAAGACAGCTATTTCGGCGACTTCATCGAGGATGACGCCGCCGAATCGCCGGTGAACGCCGCCACCCAGGAAATGCTCAAGGACAAGATCGAGCAGGTACTCAAGACCTTAACCTACCGCGAGCGCGAAATCATCAAGCTCCGCTACGGTCTCGGCGACGGCTACACCTACACCCTTGAGGAAGTAGGCCGCATCTTCAAGGTGACACGCGAGCGGGTCCGGCAAATCGAAGCCAAGGCGGTTCGCAAACTACAACACCCCGTCCGCAGCCGCCAGCTCGAGGGCTTCCTCGACATGGTACGCCGCTGACACCCAGCAGCGCCGGTCCAAAAGACCGGCGCTTTTTTTTGGTTGAAGATGACTCGTTTAGCGACGCTTCATGGAAGCGTCCCCGGAGGAACAGCTCATGACCACGCCGGCCGCGATTTTGCGGGAACTCCATCGCTTACGCCGGTACCTCAAGGATTTGCAGACGGAAATCGACCGCGGCCCGCGCATGCAAAAGGCGCTGCAAGCCAAGGTGGCCCGGCAAGAGGAGTTTTTACGACAAGCACATGACACCATCAAGCGGCTGAAGGCGCAGGGGTTGGAAAAGGAAAGCGCCTTTAAGTCCGCGATACAGCAGATCGCCAAGTATGAGAAGCAGCGGGAATCGGCCAGCACGCAAAAGGAACTAACTGCCTTTGATCACGAAATCGCCGCCGCCAAGGAAAAGAGCCAACAGCTCGAAGATGAAATCCTGCGCAACATGACCGAGATCGAGGAACGCACCGCTCAAATTCCCGAACTGGAGAAGAATGTCGAAACCGCCAAAACAGAATGGAAGGATTTCGAGCAGAACTATCAATCGCGCGTCGCCGGCCTCCGGACCGCGCTGGCCGAGACGCAACAACAATTGGCCGACGTGGAGAAAACGCTGCCCGAAGACGTCCTATCACAATACAAACGCCTGGTCGCCGCCAAGGGGGAAGACGCCCTGTCCCCCGTCCGCAACCGCGGCTGTCTCGCCTGTTACACCACCATCACGGCCCAGAATATCCACGATCTCACTCAAGGCATGTTCGTTTTGTGCAAAAGCTGTGGCCGCATTTTGTATCTGCCGGAAGAGTAAGATTGGCCATCCTGTACGTATGCCCCAAGGCGTGGAAATCGGCGCATAGCGGGCCGTCTGGCCTTTCGATTGGGTAGGGGATAGAGGAATAACAGCGCGAGAATCACTGGCCCGCCCGCCGGCCATCACTGCACGGCTTTCTGTTCGGCATCCACCCGACCGGGGCACGTTCGTCATTCGGACGCTAAAATGGATAAGCAGGCCAACAGAATAAACTCACGCACTAGATGATATTTCCTTGCGCAACTTCAAACTTACCATCAGTTATGACGGTTCGGCGTTCTTCGGCTGGCAGACGCAGAAAAACCAGCGCACCGTGCAGGAAACCTTGGAACAGGCCATCGCCGAGCTGACGGGCGAGCCGAGCGTGCATGTCAACGCCAGCAGCCGGACCGATGCCGGGGTTCATGCCGTGGGGCAAGTAGCCAATTGGCTGACCCGCGCCACCTACCCCGCCGATGTGCTGCTGCGAGCCATCAATGCACGCTTGCCGGAAGATGTCATCCTGCGTGAAGTGATGGAAGTGCCGCTGTCGTTCAACGCCAATCGGGACGCCAAACGTAAGTTGTATCGCTACGTGATCCACGATGGGCCAATCCCCAATGTCTTCCTGCGCCGCTATTGCTGCCCCAGCCGACACCCGCTCGACGTGGCGGCCATGCGCCGGGCCGCCGAACCGTTGATGGGGACGCACGATTTCCACAGTTTCGAGACCGATTGGCCCAACCGCGCTTCCAGTATTCGCACTATTACTCATTTGAGTATCAATCGTGTCGGCGAATGGATTTGGCTGGACGTGGAGGCGGACGGCTTCCTGTATAATATGGTCCGGGCCATCGCCGGCACGCTGCTGAACGTGGGGCGGGGCTTCTGGCCGGAAACGTGCGTGGCCGACATCCTCGCCGCCCTCGACCGCCGTCAAGCTGGCCCCACCGCCCCCCCCCAAGGATTGTTTCTGATGCGGGTGACGTATTAGCGTCTGGTTGACGATTCTGACGAGCCGGAAACGGCGAGCGGCGCGCAGACTGGATTCATCGTTTCAGGAGGGAAACCGTGCCCCGCGCAATGAGAAATCCATAATTCTCATTAGGATGTCATGGATCGGTTTTTTCCAAATCGCTCACCGTCAGTATCAGAAGCGTGCCATCAGACAACGGCGTGAAGACGTGGTCGGTACCGAAGGCAATCGGGGCGGTCGTGGGGACGGCGATGGACGACACGATATGGCCGGGACCCAGCGCTTTGCCGGTCTCCACATCCACCAGGCGGATAGCGCCGGCGCGATCCGCAACCACCAGTCGTCGCTTGATGACGTGAGGATATCCAACAATGTCAGCGGCGGCGGTATATTCCCAGGATGGCTGATCTTGGTCGGGATGCAGCCAGACCAAGCGGCGTTGATCGAGCACGCAGCCGAGGTGCGTGCCGCGCGCGAATGGCCCCGCCGTGATCGTGCCGCCGAGCTGCCAGCGCCGCAGCGGCTTGAATGACTCCCGTTGGAGGAGCAACACGGCGCCGCGCACGTCCGCCAGACAAATATGCGATTTCATGTCACTACCAGGCGTCAGCACGGGAGCGGCCACGATGCGTTGGATGTCCAACACGTTCCCTTCGTTGACGTTCTTGGATTTCCAGACACGACCGATAGGCCAATAAACCTGGTTCAACCCTGTGCTGCCGTCCGTCACCAGAAAATCATCCTCCCCCAAGTGCAGAACGTGACCAGGGGCGTTGGGATCAGCAAAGGGATGACGCCAATCCATACCTCCTTGCAAGGGGCCCGGTGCGCCGAGCTTCCATTGATATAGCACGCCGTTGCGCAGCGGCAGGATCAAACAGTCCTCGCCGAGCGCCGGTTGTCCGGCGAGCGGCGCGGGCAGAGGGATTTCCCAACGGCGCGGCGTCTCATCCACGGTGAAGCGACGTACCAGCAGCCGCAACGGCTCATCCACGCACGCCACGGCATACGCCGACTGCCGGTCCTGGCTGGGGAGAAAGTAGCTCTTGCCGATCACCGGCTCCAACAGTGGCGGCGCCAAGTCGCGGCGGTGCGGCGTGCCAGCGGGATCAAATAAATACAGGCCCCCCCCTTCATCCAAGGCCACGACATTGCCATCGTGCAACAGCAGGTCATCCCGGCACACGATGCCGAGTTGTCGTTGCCAAAGCACCTGACCACTCCAGGCCGCGACGGCGGTGGCCAAATAATTCGGTCCTTTGCGTGTCACCAGATAGAAGGTGTCGCGGTCGGCGCTGAGCTGCGCGGCATGGACCGGCGCGCCGACGCGCACCGGCTGATCCCAAGGCAACACCTCGGCGCGAAGTCCTTTGGCTCGATCCAACCCCACCCGCAGCCGCTGTACTTCCCCCCCTGCGATCACCCAATAATCAAATTCCTCGGCATGAACGAGCTGCGCCCGGCTCGGCTCTTGCTCACTAGATGTCAAGGCAAGCTCTTGCGCCAACAGGGGAAACAGCGGCTGATCGTGGTTCCCCGCCTGGTTGATCCCAAACAGGCCGACCACGCCGGCATCGGTGACGAAGCCAATTTTCTCATGGTCGATGTACGGCGGAAAGGCCGACCAGCCGCGCACCCGAACTTCCGCCATCGGTGCCAGCTGCTGCACTCCCTCGATGGGAAGGCGGTAGGTCCGCAGCTTCATGGCGTTGAGACCATCCGCCAAGCTCAGGATCAGATAAGGGGGACGGATGTTGGGGTTGGCGGAGCCGACGTCCACGATGGGAGGACTGAGCAGAGCGCCGCTCAGATGGTCTGATTGCAGGATGGCCACGCATTGACGCTGGGCCACGTCCAGCACGAAGACGTACCCCCATTCGGCGGGGAAATAGAGCAAGTTCGTTCCCGTTTGCCGGGCGCCGCCGGTGCTCAAGGGTAAGCTCACGTCATACCAGCCGAGCGGTCGGCCGGTGACAGTCTCGATTTCGTGAATCTTGCCGTCCAGCGTCGGCACGTAGGCGCGGCGGCCAACGACTACCGGCTGTCCTAGACAGGGAGAGCGCAAGGCGTAGGTCCACACCGCCTGTCCGTTGGCCGCCTGACGGGCAGTCAGCGTGTTGTGCTCGGACGACAAAACCAAGACTAATTCCGGTGACAGCTCATTGGCCGGCAAGCGGGTCGGCGGCGTCAGCGTGTCGATGCCGACGCGCGCGGCCCAGCGAACCGCGCCCGTCTTTTCCGACAGAGCGTAGAGCACGCCGCGCGCCAAGGCCAAGATCACGCCATCGCCGCTGGTGCTGGCCGTGCTGGCGGCCGTCTCGCGCAGCGCTGGCACTTCCACCAGACTCGCCGCGCCCCCCGTGTTCCAACCATCCGTGGCTGGCCCTGCCCCATCCCAGACGACCAACGCCGCCACGGCCAGGTACGAATGGGCGCCCCCCACGGCCACGGCACCAGCCGCCGTGACCGCTGGCAACGATTCGTCGTAGGGTGTGTACGTCACCGCTTGCAACAGGTCGGCGCGCAGGCCGTCGAGACGAACGTTGATGTCGGTATCCCCGTCCAACCCCTCGCGCCGGGCACGCTCCTCGCCGAAACGGATGCGTTCAAACGGCGACCGGATTTGCTCCAGGGCGGTCAGTAGGTCCAGCTTGCGTTCGGCTCGCTCGATGGCGGCGCTGCCGTCGGCCAGTTGTTGGGCCAGCCGCGCTTGAGTTTCATCCTGATGCTTGTCCTTGACATAATGCTGGCGCAATTCCAATGCTTCCGCGGCCTTGGCGCGAGCCTGACGCGCTTCCTCCAACCGGGGCGGGGAATGCTCGGCCAACTGAGTGACGGAACTAGCCAGCTCCGCCGCTAACTTACCGAGCGTGCTCTCGATCAAGTGCGTGTAGTGAAAGTCACGGACGGCCTTGGCGTTATCGGGATGGTTGAGATACTGCTGAATGGCTGTCAGCTTTTCCGCCGTACTCGGCCCGATCATGGACGACGGCTTGAGAGCGCGGCACAAACCCGCGTGAAAGCGATATTCCAGTATCCGGTTACTATCGGGAAAATCCTCTTGTAGCTGCGAAAAGGCGGTTTCGGCGCTGCCGTAACGCCCTTTGTCCATGTCATCCTTGGCCCGTTGAAAGCGATGCGTTTCGGATTGGCTGTCGATGTAGAGATACGTTCCGATGCCGCCGCCGATGACGGCGCAGAAAACGAACATCATCAGGAACAGATACAACCCCGTGCGGCGGCGCTGCGGTGTCGCGTCATAGTTATGGAATGAAGAGGAGACGGGCGGAAGAGACGGTTCGGGAGTGGATGGCGTCGTTTCCAGGCCGCGGCGCACCGGCGGCGGCTCCCAACTTCCCGGCGGTAACTCGCGTGGGCCAGCGTCAGTTTCATAGGCGTCCTGGCCATCCGGCCAAGTCTTTTCCACCATCGGTTGATCGGGGGGAGCGGCCTCCGGAAGTGGCGTCCCTTGACGCACGGGGGGCGGCTGATCCTGCCAGCTCACGGCCTGCTTGGTTTCAGCGGGGGCTGGGCGTCGATCCGGTTTCGGTGGGGCTGCCTCTTCAGCGAGTTCAGCCGCCAGCAACGGCACGGACTCTGGAATCGGCGATGGGGCGGCGTGGTGATCCTCGTTGACGGAAGAAACTGCCTCTGCGGGTAAGATTGGGACCAGCTCGCCCACAGAACCAGTCCGCACCGTGCCGCCGGAGGTTTCCGGCTTCGGGGCGTCGGTCGCTAGAAGTGGGTCTTTGGCTGGGGTGGTTTCCGCCGCCTCTGCCTCGCGCACCTCGAACACCTTCCGGCAGCTCGGACAACGAATCTTTTGGCCGCGCAGCTCCGGCTTGAGCTGAAAGCGACTCTCGCAACTCGGACAAACGACGGTGATTAGCACGAGGCCCTTCCCATGAATGAGCGATGCGATCGGCGAGCCAATAGACGGCCCTTGATGGTTTAGATAGGAACACTTCCTTGTATTTTAAGCAACTCCCGCCGTCAGGAAAACCGTTTTACCGCCAGTCTGTGAGGATAGGGATGCGGCGAGCGGAGGCCGTGAGGTTTCCGGTGAAGAGTATTATCGGCGGCTAATCCCTGCCGTTCGCCGTATTTTCGGCGAAATCATGTCCAAACAACCTCTAAAAAAAGGAGATAGATCGACTTCGCGCCCGTCATCGAGCGCGAACCGATCCATCTCCCCCGCACGTTCGAGGTTGGTGAACGCCTAATGCGCGACCTTCACTTCCAGTGATACGCGATAGGGGCCTAGTTCTGGCAATTGCAAAATTTGCTGGGCCAAGCGCGTGCCCCCTTCGGTGCTGTGAACGTGTAGGCGGATGCGCAGCTCCGATTTCCCTTCAGGCGACACTTGAACATCCACCAATTCTCCCTGTCCGAGCGTCCGAATCCGCTGTTCCACGTTTTGCGGCCAGGACGGCGCGACAGGGGGCGGCGGCGTGGCGACTTGCGCGGCGGTTGGAACGACCAAGGTGGTGGCCGCCTGGACTGGCGGGCGCGGCGCGACCAGCGGTGGTTCCGCGGTATGGATCAGGGGCATCGTGGCCGGTTGTTTGGCTGCTGGTGTCTTGACGACATGATTCGCGGTCGGCGGATTGGCCATCACGATGGGCATGCCGCCATAGGGGCTGGTCATGCCGGAGTGAGACCGCGCCAGTGCGGGGGAACGAGACGTCATTGCCACCGAGGAGCCACTACCGCCGTAGGGGCTGGTCGCTGGGGGCGGTAGCGGCCGGTTGGCCGGGGCGGCCGCCACTTGCCGCGCGTCCGGGATCACGCCATACGGGCTGGCCCCCGCCTGGCTCGGTGCCGGCATGGAAACCCGCGCCATGGTTCCGACACTGCCGCCGTAGGGGCTGGTCGGTATCGGGCGTTGGGTGATCGGAGCCGACGTGGGCCGCATGGATACGCTCGACATGGCCGTCGCGCCGTATGAGCTGGCGTTACGAACGGGATTCGTCACGGCCACTGCGGCCGGTCCGGCAGAAACAGGACGAGCGGGCGTCATTGCGGGTGCGCTGGTGGAAGTCATGCTGGGCCGGTGGTCGTCCACCCCTGGCGTGGGGGTGGGACAGGCCGTTCCACTACAGGGTTGAAGCCCAGGCGACAGGCGATGCGCCGTCGGCGCGAGCGCTTTGGGCTGGCTGTCCAGCGTGGAACACGCGGCAGGACAACTCGGCGACGGCTGGGAATCCGCCAACGTCGGGGCCAGCGTATTGGGTCGAACGATTGTTTCGGTGCGGGGATGAAACGCGCCCGGCATGGGCTGTTGTTTTGTCAATGTCGGTAGCGGAGCACTGGGCAGAGGTGATAGTCGTTGCTCTGTCAATGTTGGTAGTGGAGCGCTCGGCAGAGGTTGAACGGCTTCCACGGCTCGCGGGACCGACAGAGTGGCGGTCAACGTCAACGGCCCGGTGCTCGTTTGCTTGAGCTGGCCAGGTTGTGACGATGGCAGCTCTTTTTCGTGGCCAGTCGTGGGGAACGGTCGCGGCAAGGTCGCTTGAGCCGTGGCGGGCGCCGGCGCTGGTTTCATCGGCGCCGCGCTAGGCGGTGGTAGTTTCGCTTCGGTCAGCGGGGCCGTCACGGGGCGCGTGAGCGGGCGCGGGGCCGGCGCGGGCGCGGCGGCCAGTGGTGGCAACCGTTTCGGCAAGGCCAGCAATTCCTCCTCGGCGATCCAATCGTCACCATCGGCGGACAAGCGCGTCATCGCTTTGCCGTGCCGTGTTTCGGAACGCACCTCCAACCAATTGACTACGCTAGTACAATCGGTCAATTGGCTCAAGCGCCGACTGACCCGTAATTTCTCGGCGTGGGACGCGACCATGCCGGAAACGATGATTTGGCCGTTGGAATCGGCGGCGATTTGCAGGTTGTCGCCGTCCGCGCCGAAGGCTTTCGTCAGCGATTCGATGGCCGCGCGGCACAAGTTGCCGTCGTAGGAGGGGGTTGGCGGGGGCGTGGCCAATGATCGGCGGACGGTCTTGTCCACGGGGGACAACCCGCTCTCCCGCCGCGCGATCAGCAAGGCCCGTTCGCGCACCGTGTCATCAGGCACCAAGCCGCCGACCTCCACGCTGTTTCCCACCACGCGCGCCGCCAGTGGAAAGGGGAACGTCAGGGGATCGGCCAGCCAAGCCATCTCGATGTACATCTCCAGCAAGCGGGCGCTTTGAGGCGTCCGCGCGGGCGCGGCAGGTGGAGACGGAAACGGCGCGGCCGTCTGACCTTTGCCGGGCGACACGACCGGCGGCAATGGAGCAGCTGAGGCCGGAAGGACCGCCGCCCATGCCCAGCCGGCGGCCATCATCGTCACCCAACCGGCACGCTTCAAAGCCGTGCGCATCATACTCTCCCTGCTTAAGTTCCAGGTATGTCCTTCTAAAGTCAGCACTCCCACTCTTCGCGCGGGAGCGCGGTGACATCGCCAATGGATTCGCGGTGACCGAATGTTTCGGTTCGCGGCGTCCCCATCGCTCACGGTAGCAAATCACGCGTCATCGAATACGCGGCTTCGGGTTTGTCGTGGCCGGGGTACAAGTGCAGATGGTCCTTGTCGATATAGACCACCTCGACGGCCCGCTTCTTGCACCGGAAGGGGAACGGATAGCCCGATTCCCGCGTTTGCGTGTAATAGACGGTGCATTTCCAATGACAATGGTGCAGCTGGGCCGGCCCCACCAGCGGGAAGAAACGCGGCGGATCGATCTTGTCCACCAGCAGCTCCGTCACGATTTCGATATCGTCGCGGAATTCCTCGTACACATAGGGAATGCCGCGCGGCACGCGCGAAATGGCCCGCAAGATCATGGCTTCATCGGGCGGGTCCTCGCAGCGCGGCGGCGGATAGCCTTCCAGAATCGGCGGCATGATCGTGGTGCGATAGTCGTTCGTGTGACAGTATTTATCTTCCATCCGCTCCGTGACCCAGGGGGACACGGGAATCGGCGTGAAAAAACCCATCGAGTACGGCACGCAGCCAGTCATGGCCAGCGGCGTCGCCAGCGCCCCAACGAGCAGTACATAGCTTGCGACCTTCTTCATCCCCCACTCCCCTTCCTTGGGCGCCTGCGGCGCCAGCCGGGATTAGCGCGGTTTCTCCACCTTCCCCCTGTTGTCTGGACGGAGAATCCATCTAGTCCAGCGCCGAAAATGGTCTATATGCTCTTATCGACCTTGACCAGCGATGACTTTAACGGATTGACGAGAAATGACGATTGTAGGGCAAATCACTCGTTGACAGTTCTCACCCCTTTCCGCTATAGGCCAACTGAGCAGGATGGTGGTAGTACCGTGATTCTTACCCATGTTCGCGCGTGATGTATGAAACTGTCTTATTACTCAACCTCGACCAAGGGAAACCATCCCGTGATTTCCGTCGTTGTGCCCATCTATAACGAAGAAGAGATCATCCCGCGCTTGCACCACGAAATCCGTCAGGCCATGCGCCAGGTGGGCCAGCCGTGGGAGGTGGTGTACGTCAACGACGGCAGCCGGGATCGCACGTTGGAACTGCTTCATGAGTGTCAACAGGGTGATCCCCATGTCGTCATTGTCGAGCTGTCGCGCAACTGGGGACACCAGCCGGCCCTCAGCGCCGGCTTGAGTATCGCTCAGGGGGATGCCGTCGTGTGGATCGACGGCGATTTGCAGGACCCGCCGACGTTGATTCCGGAATTGGTGCAAGCTTGGAAGAATGGGGCGGAAGTGGTCGTGGCCCAACGCCGCAGCCGGCCGGAAAAGGGGTTGCGCGGCTGGTGTTTTCGCGTTTTTTACCGCGTCCTGGGCCTCCTCTCTGATTTTCCCATCCCCCTCAACGCGGGCATCTTCGGCTTACTGGATCGCAAGGCCGTCGATGCCATCAATGACTTGAGGGAAAGCAACCGCTATCTGCCCGGCTTGCGCAGCTGGGTGGGGTATCGCTCGGCGGTGGTATTCTACGACCGCGCCGACCGCGCCGCTGGGGAACCGAAGCAGAGTTTCATCAAGCTCCTCAAGTATGGCCTGGACGCCATTTTTAGTTTCAGTTACAAGCCCTTGCGTTTCAGCCTGTTCGCGGGGGCTGGACTGGCGTGCCTGTCGTTTCTCAGCGGCTTGGTCTTGATCCTGTGCCGCCTGGCCAACATCGGACTGTTCGGACAGCCGGTGGTGGCAGGGTACACCAGTATCATCGTGGCTGTGTTATTCTTCTCCGGTATTCAACTGTTTAGCATCGGCGTGCTGGGAGAATACATTGGCAGGATTTACGATGAAGTGAAACAGCGTCCCTTGTACATCATCCGGCATGTGTATAAAGCGCCGCTGAACTCGTACACTTTGCAGGATGCTGCTTGAACATTTTTCCATAGGGAAGTGGAGTCCATTTTTGATTGATCGTTTCGCGCGGAGTGACAAAAGCCGACGCCAAACGATCAATCTCAGGAACAGCTAAAGGTAGCCAAGCCCATGAACTCGGAAGAATATGAGCGTCTCAATCATATTGACCAAGAACATTGGTTCTACCGCGCCAAGCGAACCATTGTGCGTCACTGGTTGGAACGCCATGTCGAATTGCATCCCGATGATTTACTGATTGACGCGGGGATGGGAACGGGTGTCTGGTTGGCGGAGATGGGCCAGCGCTGCCGCGTGCTGGGTTTGGATGATCATGAGGAAAGTATTCGTCTGGCCCAGCCGCGCTTGCAGACAGTGGGGGGCCAAGCATTACAAACCAGCCTTGATGCCGTGGGCTTGCCATCAGGTTGCGCCACGGCCATCACCATGCTCGACGTGTTGGAGCATATGGACGACGACGCCGGCGCGCTGCGGGAGATGATTCGCTTGACGCGGCCGGGCGGCGTGCTGATCATCACGGTGCCGGCCCTGCGGTGGTTATGGAGCGACTGGGACGTCGTCTTGCACCACCGCCGCCGCTATCACTATTCAGACCTGTTACAGTTAGTACGCCAACCCGGCGTGGAATTATTACATTGCGCCTATTTTAACAGTCTCATGTTGCCACCAATTGCTCTGGTACGCTGCTGGCGGCGGTTGCGTCCCCCAGCGCCGGGAGCGGCACGGATGGAGGACCAAATCCCCGGCCAATTCCTCAATTCGCTGCTGTATCATCTCATGGTCAAGCCAGCCTGTTGGTCGTGGTTCAGGCCCCCGTTAGGTGTGTCGTTGTTGGCGGTATTACGACGAGTTGCCGCAACGGAGCGCCGGGCTGACGCTCCAGGTTCATGGAACGAACATCCGTGCCGGAGTAATATCGTCCGCGAGCGCGAACCGATCAATCTTTGAAACGGCTTCACTTTACAGGGAACAAGTCTCAGTCCTTTTGTACAGGTGATCTAATCGTCATGAAGACCCCATCACCGTACCTGCCGTGGCTGTACGGGATACTGTCTCTATTTCTTGCCGGGTTTCTTGGTTGCATTTCTTATTATCTTCTATTCACCACATTTCGTCTCTACGATGATGAAGGCTATGTGTTGTTGTCGTTACGTGAGTTTTTGAACGGCCAGCCTCTGTATAACATGGTATATTCGCAGTATGGCCCCTTCTTCTACTGGGTCTGTGGTGGGTTGTTTCGCTTGCAGGTGTTCCCACTGACACATGACGGCGCTCGCTTTTTCGTGTTGGCGCAATGGTTGATCTGTGTTGGGGTGTATGCCTATGTCAGCTGGAAGCTGACACGCTCGGTGTTGCTGGCGTTGCTGGCACAGTTGCTGGTTTGGCAATGCCTGATCCCCTTGATCAACGAACCCGCGCATCCGCAAGGGTTGTGTGTGTTGCTCGTGGCTCTCATGCCGATGTTGACTTTATTCTCAGAAAGCCGGTGGCGCGGTGTGGCGTTGGTCGGTCTCGGTGTCGTGGTGGCCGGCTTGGCCCTGACCAAAATCAATATCGGCATCTACTCCGGGTTGGCGCTGGCACTGGTCTTGGCCGCCCATACGCCGGGACGGTGGGCCGGGCTAAGTCGCCTTTGTCTAGGCATCATCATTTGTTTGTTGCCGGTCTTGCTGATGCGCCATTTTCTGGGGCGTGAGTGGGGCTGGTCCTACGCGCTCATCGTGGTATTGGCGGCGCTGCCGCTGGTCCTGCCGAGTACTGCTCATCAGACACCCCGTTGGCTGCGTTTCGCCGATTGGCGTTATGTTGGCTGGGGCATGATCGGCGTCCTGGCGTTGATTGGCATGCTCACCTGGCTGCACGGAACTTCATTCACTGCCTTGATTCATGGCGTGGCGCTGCAACATTTACGTTTCGCCATGGTCTTTTACATACCGGCCCCTCTGAACATGCACGGCGTGGGTGTTGCTTGCTTGAGCGTGACACTGTATGGGGCCTATCAATTGGCGCTGCGGACTTGGGGCCTCACATCGACCTTAAAAATCGCGATCATCGTCTTGAAATTCGGTTTCTTCGGTTGGGTGAGTTACCTCGCCTGGAATGCGGATTCGGCCCGCATCTTGAATTTTTGTCTCGCGTTTGCCTGGCTGGTGGTTGTCACGCCAGGCGTGTCCTTTTCCCCCGCCGAGAGTCTGACCCGCCAGCTCCTGCAAGCGAACATGGTTTTGCAAGGCTTGGTCGCTTATCCCGTGGCCGGCAGCCAGGTCGCATTCGCCACGGTGACAGTCCTTCCCGTGGCCGTGTTGTGTTGGCATGATGCCTTATCCGCCTTGTCATCCGCGTGGTCCTGGCACGGGGTGATCACTGCCGCGGCGCGTGTTGGCGTGGGAGCGTTGGTGGCCAGTTTTGGCTATCATGTTTGGCAAGTGTACTTCCACCCTTTGCACACGCATTTTCACGCCTATCTGCCCTATGAGCTGTCCGGCGCCTCCCGGTTGCGGGGTGAAGCCCGGCAGGTGGCTACCTATCGTTGGCTGGCGTACAACTTGCATGAACACTCGGATACGTTCTTCAGTCTGCCCGGCCTCAACAGTCTCTATTTCTTCGCGGATCGATCCCCGCCCACTTCCTACAATGCCACGACTTGGATGACCCTGTTCCCAGAGCGCCAACAAGCGGCCATTCTGACTCGGATGCGTCAAATTCCGCGCGCCTGCGCCGTGGTCAACCCGCGTCTGGCGGTAAGCTGGATCAAAGGCCAAACCATCGAGCAAATGCCCCTGGTGCGTCACATCCACGAGGACTATCGCGCCGTGGGGCGGTATCATGGGTACGAGATTTGTTTCCCGCGCACGCGACCGGTTCCAGAATTGTTCTACTGTGTCCGTCCCGTGCCCACCACGGATGGAACGGGCGAGGGTTTGCTCACGTTGCCCGCCATGCCGGGACAACGGCTGCGGCGGCTGAATCTGATTGACATGCGGACGGGGGCCTTGATTGCCTCCACGGTGACAAACCCAAACATGATGGCGGCCCTGTGCGGGGCGGATGGCCCGGAAGCCGAGGACGTGCTCGACTTGGAGAACCAGCCCCTTCCCCTGGACACCATCCGCCGCTTGCGCTTGCGTTATCACCCGGCCCGGCCTTACGCCCCGGAGGATTGCTTGGGGCTATATCTCGATGATGGCGAGCGATTCATCGCCGTGGTTCCCGTGCTGCAAGAGGGACGGGAATAGAGCGAGCGGGCCGGAGTTATCCTTTTCTCTCACAAATAAGGCAGGTCCCCCTGGGCGTTGAAGGCCAACGATTGGGCGGACCCCAGCGGCGTGAACTCCGTTTGCCGGGGCTGGTCGAGACAGGCTTCGGAGATTTCCACTTCCTCCAGGCAAAGCGTGTTGCGAATGCGCAAAATGCGGGCCGATTCGGGGGGGCGATGGCCGATGATCGCCAAAGCCGCGTCGATCACTTCCCGGTCATTGTCGAGATAGACCGGTACGAACGCCCCTTCGGGATAACCGGCGGTCAAGCAGTTGATGATGGTGGCCTTGTAATTCATTTTCTCCACCAGGCGGCGCGTGGTGAAATCGGCTAGGCCGATGCCGGCGGCGTTGCCGTGCGTCCGTTCCGTGAGGCCACGCACGAAGATATGGCGCATTTGCGGTTGATTGTCGATCTGCTGCTGGCGGAACGCGCGTTTGCGCCCCACGACGTTGGTATCCATGCCGGAACCGCTGATGTCCTTGCCGATTTCATCAACGATGAGCAAGTCGGCTTCGCGGAAGGGCAACTTGGCCAGCCAGCGCTTGGCCAGGACGAGGCATTCTTCTTCGACCGGCTCGAACTGCTCCGGCAACGCCGCTCGTACATGGGCAGTCTCGTCATAGGCATTCTCGACCAACGCTAGCCCAAACCGGATCGGCGCTCGCTGCCGGACCACCTGCCCGACGCCGCGCACGACTTGGTCGAACGGATATTCGAGCAAGATGCGATGATAGGTCAAAGCGCCGGCGTGCTTGCCGAGGCCGATCATCATCATCTTCATCAACCCGCTTTCAATGGGGCCATGATAGCCGGTGTGTGGCTTGACGCGGGCAATGACGCCGATATGGTCGGCCTCGGCGGCGTAGCGGTCGAGCACCACCGGGAAGCCTTCGCTGGTGGTCCCCAGCGACACCACTTCCATCGAAGCGCGGATGGGTGCGCCGACATAGGCTTCAGTGATGCCATAACTTTCGAGAATTTCTCGCTGTCCCTCGGCGGTGCCGCCGCCATGACTTCCCATGGCCGGCACGAGGAACGGCTTGGCGCCGATTTTCTTCAACTCCTCGACGACGGTGCGCAAGACCAGAGGAATGTTAGCGATCCCCCGACTCCCCGCCGTCAGCGCAACCGATTGGCCGGGCCGAATGGAGCGGCGCAAATCAATGGTTTCCAATTGTTCCCGCACGGCTTGGGCCACATCATTGACACAGGGCCGATCAAAATGCTGCTGAACGCGAACGATCTTGGGATAAGGCACGAGAGCAATCACCCCGATGTTGAACTAAGGAAGGAAGCAACCGGCCCCCCGCCGGCCACCTGGAATCATCCTACGACATGACGGCGGGGATTGCCAGAAAGAAGTTAGGGGGAGAAGAAAAGGCGGTGGGTGGCTGGGGCGGAGCGCGGCGATGCCCTAGCACATTCGCGCCGAGGCATTGCCGCGTGTCACCGGCCACCCTGCCGGTTTGCGCGCGGTGCCAAGCGTGAATCGATCAAGCCACGGCATCCATTCGCGGCATTGACGTGCAGTTCCCTAAAAATCGCCATTTCTCTTTATCCCCGGTATGACTTTTGCTTTGATTCATTCCAGCTAATTGGTCCGACCAGTAGAAATAGGGGTGTGGGGTGGAATGGAACAATGAAAAGTATAAGCTCCCATCTCCTGGTGTTCTGGCGGCTTGCTCGCTCAATGGTCTTCCATCTCCGAATCGGGCTTGTTTGGCGCGGGGGTCTTTGCTAAAGACCGCAACTCCTGTTCGGTGCGGGGTCGGTGGTGATCCCGACAGGAACGGGACAAGAGCGGAACGGTCACCCCAAACGCCAGGCAAACGGAACCGTCTGGCGCGATGACGAGGGGTGCTATCCCAGTAGCGGGAACGATTCACCCCTTTACGGACCAGGGAAGGAGCAAGGACCGTGACCCTATCGGCCTGGGTGATATTGCTCACATACGGCCTGATTGTCACCTTCTGGAAAGCCCTGCATACCCTGTTGTTCTTTTACAAACCCCATCGCTATTTCCTGAGCCGGAAGAACAAACGCCGCACCAGCGACGATGGCCCGCTGGTGAGCATACTGCTGGCGGCCAAGGATGAGGAAGGGAACATCGGCGATTGCATCCGTTCAGTGCTCACGTCGGCCTACACGCATTTCGAGCTAATCGTCATCGATGATCGCAGCCAGGACCGCACCGCCGACGAGGTACGGCAAGCGGCGGCCGGCGATCCGCGCGTGCGGTTGCTACAGGTGCGCGAGCTGCCGGCAGGCTGGACCGGCAAGATGAACGCCGTTCGACAAGGACTGAACGCCGCCAAGGGGGATGTCATTCTCATCATGGACGCCGACACGCGCCATAACGAAGCCACGCTCGGCGCTGCTTTGTATCAATTCGAGCGGAAAAAGATCGGCTTGTTGTCGCTGCTGCCACGCTTTGATCATCCGCATTGGTTCAGCAAGATGGTGCAGCCCTTGGTCGGGACGTTGGTGTTTCTGTGGAAACCGTTGCCCTGGGTCAATTCGCGCAAGCGCCCGCGCGTGGCGATGGGTTGGGGTGGCTTCCTGATGGTTCGCCGCGAAGTGTTGGAGAGAATCGGCGGTCTGGAGACCGTCAAGGATTGCTTTGCTGCCGACATCGCCTTGGTGCGCAAGGTCAAGCAAGCGGGCCAGCGCGTGCGCGTCCTGCACGGCCCGGAACTGGTGGCGACCCATATGTATGATAGTCTGCATGATGTCATTCGCGGCTGGACGCGGTTGCTGCGCATCACCGCTGACAATAGCAAGCCACTACTGTTCGGCACCTTACTGGCGCTGGGACCGTTGTGTTTGCTGGCCTATCCAATGATTGCCTTGGGATTGGCGGCCTTGTGGCGCGGCACGGGGCATGAGTTGAGCTTGTTGTTGGGTGGCATGGGGCTGACGCATCTCTTTTTTCAGATTACCTTGTTTGGCCGGTTTTATCGGATCGGCGGGACTAGCCCCATGTACTCACTGGGACACCTACCGGGAGTCTTGTTCGTCGGCTATCTGACCTGGTTGGCCTGGCGGCGCGCGGGAACCACCCAAATGAGCTGGCGTGGCACCGTGTATCAACTGAATCATGATGGCCGGGCGGTCACGGCGAAATCGGCGTGAATGGCGTGGCCCGAGTCGGAACGAGGAGCCACGTCTCGGAACGGAGAATCGAGGATACCATGTTGAATCTCATCGTCATCTGCGTGGACAGTTGGCGGGCGGACATTCTCAGCGAACACGGCCAATGTCGCTGGATTGACGCCCCCGTGTTGCGCGACTTCGCCAAGCAGTGCGCCATCTTCGACCACGCCTATGGCGAGGGGATGCCGACGGTGCAGATGCGGCGTGGGTTCTTCACCGGTATGAGGACGTACCCCTGGCACTTCAACATCGATGGTCAAGGTTTGTCGCCGGCCTTCTACGGCTGGCACCGTATCCCCGGCAGCCAAACGACGCTGGCCGAGACCCTGTTGCATCACGGCTATTGCACCGGCGTCATCACTGATTGCTACCACCTGTTCAAGCCAACGCTCAATTTCACGCGCGGTTTCCTCAGCTGGGATTTCATTCGCGGACAACAAGGCGACAATTACCGCGTCGGGCCATTTTACGACATCGATATCCGCAAATACGTTCCCGACGGCGAGGAACACGATTACGCCACGCACGCCCAGATCATCAATCACCTCATGACCAACCGCGACCGGCGCACAGAAGAAGATTACTTCGCCCCCAAAGTGTTTGGTTCGGCGATGGATTGGCTGCGCGACGCCCACACCAACGCCCCCTTCTTCCTGTGGGTGGATAGCTTCATGCCGCATGAGCTCTGGGACCCACCGGCGGAGTACGCCGACCGCTATTTTCCCAACGACGGCAGCCTGAAAGACTTTATCCATCCGGGGGTCATGAGTAGGGTCCAAGACCCGTCACCGGCCCAGATCGAGCGCACCAAGGCCCTCTATGCTGGCTGTTGCACCCTGGTCGATAAGTGGATCGGCCACCTCTTGCAAACTATCGACGAGCTACGTCTTTGGGATGACACGGTTGTCATGTTCGTGACTGATCATGGCCTGGAACTGTGGGACGACGGCGCTTTTACCAAGATCGGCGCCAACGCGGGCAAGCTCCATCCGTACAACACCCAGCTCAATTGGTTCATCCGCCATCCCGACGGCCCGCGCCACGTCCACATTCCCGGCTTGGTGCAGAATCACGACATGATGCCGACAGTGCTCGATTTGTTGGGGCTGCCCGGCTCGGAAATGTTCGACGGCAAGAGCATCTGGCCCCTGGTGACAGGGAAAGAGCCAGAAATCCGTCCTCGGATCATCACCGGCTGGGGACCGTGGGCCGCCGTCCGCGATACGCGGTGGAACTGCATCCTCAATCCGACGACGCCGGACGGCAAGCCGCGCTTATTCGACGTGGTCAACGACCCGTTGGAGAAACAGGACGTGGCCGGTGAACATCCCGACGTGGTGGCTGCCTGTCGTCGGCACCTGGAAGGACTGATTGGCTGCCCGTTCCCCATCAAGTACAAGCATCAACCCGAAGCGGGAGAATACATGACGTTGCGCAGTTTCTTCAAGCGTCGGGCGAACTTGGGACTCCCCGTGCCGGGAACGCCGGTGGGGAATCCACCGAGCGAGCGGCCCGATGTCTCGCGCCGCGCCGCCTAGGACCAGAAGTCAGAAGTCAGAGGTCAGAATCTGGTTTAGCGTGCGAGCCAAGCGGCGAGCACGGTTCGAGTCCATCACCATCGCCACGGTGAAACGTAACCATGACACGAAGTTTTCCCCACGACCGATCGCGCCGCGTGCCGCTGGACACTCATGTGTCTGCCCCATGTCCCCTGTGCGGGCATGACCAGGCGCGGTTGCTCATCGAGAATAACTTCAATTTGACTGGCATGGCGGAAAGGTCTTTTCGCGTCGTGGAATGTCGCCAATGCGAGTTTCGTTTCTTGCATCCTCGACCGGATGTGGAAGAGTTAGCCGCTTATTACGGGGATAGCTACCCCGCACATGTCATGGTCCAGGGGGGGACCGTTGATGTCGAGCAACAATCACTCCAGCGCCGCCATCAACGCATTGCCGCCCAACGCATCCGATTGATGCGGCGCTATCTACCGCTTCCCTGGGATCAAAAGCGTGTTTTGGACGTGGGCTGCGGCAACGGCTCGTTCCTGATGGAGTTGGCGCGGCAGTATCCCGTGGAGGCCTGGGGACTGAACCTGGCGGATTCGGTGTTGGAGAAGATCGCCCGCGCTGGCCCCAACTTGCGTTTGCGGCGCGGTGATTTGAGCGGCGCCGATGTGCCGTCCGACTACTTTGATGTCATTACCATGTGGCACGTGCTGGAACATCACGGCGACCCGGTGCAAGGACTGCGACTGGTCAAAGGCTGGTTGCGGCCGAGCGGCTTGCTGATGGCGGAGGTGCCCAACGCGGCGGGACTGATTGCTTGGTTGTGTGGCAGCAGTTGGTTGGGTTGGGACTTGCCCCGGCATCTGGCGCATTTCTCGACTCAGACACTCCGCGCGGCGGCCGAGAAAGCGGGCTTGGAGAACGTGCGGGTCATTCGGGCCTACACACTCAATCCCTTGTCGCTCAGTCCATTGCTGGTCAGCTGGAAACTGCGGCACTGGCAACGCAAGGGCCGGACCCGGATCAGAACGCCGGCGTACCATCGTTGGGATGGATGGGCAGGCTGGTTTTTACGGGTGGTTAATGGTATCGAATGGCTTCTGGGTGGCAACGGTTTGCTGTTGACGGCGCGGAAGGAAAGCGTGTCCGGAGCATCGTGTTCACGAAGTGTCCAGGAAGAGGGGTTGGCGGGATGAGGGCGGAACGACCAAGCAGGAAAAGGCGGACGCGAGGCCGAGTTCCACGGTCCTGTGTGTGGTCGGCTGTCACCATGTACCTGAAGGAGGGGCAACCATGCAGCACTTAGTGCGCGTTCTACGTTTTGTCTGGCCGTATCGCAAACGGTTTGCCCTGTCGGTGTTGGCCGGCTTGGTGGTGGCCTTGCTGTGGGCGGCGAACCTCAGCACGGTGTACCCTGTCGTCAGCATTTTGTACTATGAGCAAAACCTGCAACAGTGGATCACCCAACGTATCGAAACCAGCGAACGCAAGTTAGGGGAGTTGGATGACGAACGCCAGCGTCTTGAGGTTGTCCTGAATGATCCTCGGCAGGCTTCCACTCATGCCTGGGTAATGTCACGTCTCAAGGACATCCGGGCGGAAACCAAGGACTTGCACAACCGACTCCAGCGCGACCGTTGGGGGGCAGGATTCATCCATCGCTTTGTGCCCACCGACCGTTTTCATACCTTGATTGTCTTACTTGCTTTCCTGGTTGTCATCATGGTGCTGCGCGGCGTGTTCTACTTCATTCAGGAAGTCCTCGTCGGCAGTGTCACGAACCGCGCCTTACTGGATTTGCGGAATCACATGTACCGCCATGCGTTGCGGCTAGACCCTGGCGCCTTCGACGATCAGGGGACCAGTGGCATCATGGCCCGCTTCACCAATGATATGCAGGGATTGGGAGTCGGCCTGGAGCTGATCATGGGCCGGTTGGTGCGCGAGCCGTTTCGCATCTTCGCCTGTTTGGGCTTGGCCTGTTTCTTCAACTGGCGGCTCACGTTGTTGGCCTTGGTGGTCGTGCCGGTGGCAGTCGGCATCATGAGTCAGGTGGCCCGCCGGTTGCGCAAGGAAGCGCGTCGTTCCCTGGAGAGCATTTCTGCGTTGTACAAAATCCTGCAGGAGAGCTTCCAATCGATCAAAGTCGTCAAGGCCTTCAACCTGGAACGCTACCTGCAACGCCGATTCTTGAAAGAAGGAAAAGTTTACTATCGCAAGATCATGCGGACGGTCGAATTGGACACGCTGGTCAATCCGCTCACGGAATTGCTGGGCATCCTGGTGATCTCCGGCACCTTGCTGACAGGCATGTATCTGTTAATTAGCGGCGAAACGCACGTCTTTGGCGTGCGTTTGACCGCCGAGCCGATGGAGGCCGCCGCCTTGGCCCAGCTGTACATCGCCTTGGCCGGCCTGACCGACCCGTGCCGCAAGTTGTCAAATCTCTATGGCCGGCTGCAACGCACCGCCGCCGCCGCCCAGCGCGTCTTCGAGTTCGTGGACCAGCCCACGCAAGTGACGAACTGTGCCGGCGCCTTGCAGCTGGAACGCTGCCGCCAGCAAATCACCTTCGAGAAGGTGACGTTCCAATATCCACGCGGCGCTGAGCCAGCCATTTATCAGATGGACCTGACCATCCGCGCGGGAGAGACCGTGGCCCTGGTGGGTCCGAATGGCTGCGGCAAGTCCACGATGGTCAATTTGCTGGCACGGTTTTATGATCCCCAAGAGGGGGTGATCCGCGTCGATGGCGTGGACATTCGAGATGTCAAGCTGCATTCGCTGCGCCGGCAAATCGGCCTGGTGCCACAGGAAACCGCCCTGTTCGATGACACGGTGTTGGCCAACATCGCCAACGGCAACCGCCAGGCGACGCGCGATCAGATCGAACAAGCCGCCCGGCAAGCCTTCGCGCACGATTTCATCGTCCATCTGCCGCAAGGCTATGACACGCTCATCGGCGAACAAGGGGGGCGTTTGTCCGGCGGTCAACGCCAGCGCATTGCCTTGGCCCGCGCCATCCTGCGTGATCCCAGCATCTTGATTCTCGACGAAGCCACCAGCGCCGTCGATGTCGAGAGCGAGGCCCTCATCCAACAAGCGTTGGAACGCTTCCGCAAGGGACGCATCACCATCGTGATTGCTCATCGCTTGTCCATCTTGTCGATGGTGGATCGCATTATCTTGCTCGACCGGGGCGTGATTTTGGCGCAAGGCTCCGATGCCGAGCTGCTGCAAACATGTCCGGCTTATCGTCGCTTGCGCGATTTTTATTTTCAGGATGCGGCCATGATGTCCAACCAACGCCAAAGCGCGTAAGAGGTCGTTGCCAGGTGATTCATCGTTTCGCACACGCGACATCCCCCGCGAAACGATGAATCCGCCATCCTGGCAGCGATTCAGACCGCGACTCCCAGAAAACCCCCACACTTCTGTCTCCTTTTTTCCCGATTGACCGCCGTGTCTGTCCTCGCTATAGTCCCCCCCGGAACGCGGATCTCCCTTGGTGTCCTCGGTAGTCAAGAGGAGTACACATGGGTTTCTTTCCCATTGAGTCGGCTTCTTCCTCTCCCTCGCGACCGTCCAGCATCCAGTGGGAAGAGTGTGCTTGTTTGCTGTGCGGCAGCCAATATTGGAAACCGCTGTTGGAAGCGCCCGACGCCTTGCAAGGGGAGTCCGGGTTGTGGTTTGCGGTCGTGCAATGTCAGAATTGCGGCCTCTGCTACACTAATCCGCGCCCCGACGCTGGCAGCATCCAGCATTTTTACCCAGCTTCGTACCGCCCCCATCAAACGTCGGAGCCGCGCCGCCAACGCAAATGGAAGCTGACCAAGCCATGGCGCGGCGCACGCAAGGAGCGGCATTTCTTGACCTGGCATGGACAAGGCCGGCTCCTCGATTTCGGCTGTGGCGGCGGCTCGTTCCTGCGCCGTGTCCATGACCAAGGTTGGCAAGTGACAGGCATCGACGTGTCGTCAGACGCCGTGGCGCGAATTCGCGCGGAGTTCGGTCTCCACGCCCTGGTTGGCTCTCTTCCCCATGAAGAGCTGTCCCCCGAATCCTTCGACGTGATTACCATGTGGCATGTGCTAGAACATGTCCATGAACCGTTGCGGATTTTGCGCGAGGCTCAGCGCTTGCTAGTGCCAGGTGGTCATTTGTATGTCGCGGTTCCCAACATCGACAGCTTGCCGTTTCGCTGGTTCAAGCAATATTGGTTTGGCCTCGATTTGCCGCGTCATCTGACGCATTTCACGCCCCCGTCATTGCAACTGATGCTGGAACACGCCCATTTCCGCGTGGGTCCGATTCACATGATCCGCCACACCGAATGGTTGCGCCGCTCCGCACTCCGGGCTTGCCAGCAGCCGCGTCATCCCTACTGGTTCCGCTGGCTGCGCCACCGTCCTATCGCCGGCCTTGCCACCTGTTACGCCTCGGCCATCGGTCAAGCGGATAGCATGTTGGTGCGCTGTGTCAAGGAATGAGGACAGAAAAGATTATTCGGCGCTCTCCTGCGGGTCTCGTGTCGAAGCCAGCCACGCGCTCAGCTCTCGCGTCAAGGTGCCGCTATTATCCATGCGCGGAACTTTGTGCTGACCGCCGAGCTTGCCGCGCGAACGCATCCAATCGGCGAAGCCGCCGGGCCGGACCACCACGACCTCCGGCGGCAACATGGTCAAGTCGCCGGCGCGGTGGGCCTGGTAATCCTCATTCAGCTGGCACAAGATGGCATCCAACTCGGTGGCGAAACGCGCCAGGTCAGCGGGCGGACGAGCGAACTCAACGAGATAACGATGTCGGCCCGGCGCTGACGGCGCTTCGGGGAAAATGGGGCCGACGTGAAAATCGATCACGGCCGCCCCCGTCGCTTCCGCCGCTTGGGCCACGGCTCGCTCCACTTCCTCGCTGATGACGTGTTCGCCAAAGGCGGACAAAAAATAGCGCGTCCGTCCCGTGAAGCGCAACAACGGCGGGTCGCGCTGCTCGAAGCAGACCGTATCGCCAACCACATAACTCCATAGGCCGGCGCAAGTCGTCAGCACCACGGCATACTGCACGCCAACCGCGACCTTGGCCAGGGTGTGGCGCGTCGGCTGAGCACTCGGCAATTCCGCCACGGGCACGAACTCGAAGAAGATGCCGTGATCCGGCACCACGCGCAGCAGCTGGTAGCGTGGGTCTTCCGTGGCGACGAATCCCTCTGAGCAAGGATAGGTTTCCAGGAAATGCACGGTGTCGCTGCCGATCTCTTGACGAAACAGGTTGCGGTACGGATCAAACTTGGTGCCGCCGTGAACCACGACCCGTAATGTCGGCCAGATGTCGGCGATGTGCTGCTTACCAGTGACCTGTTTGAGTCGATCAAACAGCAGCAGCAGCCATGACGGCACGCCGCTGAGCAAGGTGATGGGCAGCTCGGCGCCCCGTTGAGCCAGGAGCCGAACTTTCTCCTCCCAATCAGCCAGTAAGCCCAACTCCAACGGGGGAAAGGTATAGGGGCGCAGCAGGGAAGAGACCTCGCGAGCGGCGATGCCGCTCAGGTCGCCGCCACGCACTCCATCCGCCAGCTGGCGCAGGTCAGTGCTCCCCCCCAGAAAAAAGATGCGTCCGGTGAAGATCGGCGTGTTCGGATAGGCGGCCAGGTAGAGAGCCAACGTCGTCAAGGCGGCCCGGCGATTGGAGCGCAGCATCTCCGCCGACACCGGGATGTACTTGGTCGTCCCGCTGACCGTGCCCGACGACAACGCGAGATACGGCGCCTGGCCTGGCCAAGTGACATCAACCAGACGAGGAAAGTCCGGTTGCCAGTATTCCGTCCAGAACGCCTCGTACTCGCGCAACGGCACCTGGCGTTGATAATCGGTGATGGCGCGGATGTGGCCGAAACCATGCGCGCGACCGAAGCGTGTGTCCCGGGCGCGGCGCACCAAGTGGCAAAGGGTGGCCTCCTGCGTTCGGGCCACGGACAGACGATTGAGCTTACCGGCCCGTCGTTGGGCATACTGATTGAGCAGGCCTTGGGCGAGCTGGCGCGCCGGCAGGGCGCCGGTCAAGCGTTCAAGAACGGAAGTCACAGGCAAGGTACACCCTGGAATCAAGCATCCGGGAATCAAGCATCCGGTTTAAGAACCGCTGAAAAATCATGTCCCGCTGGCGCGGAGAGATCGATCGGCTCGCATGGCAACTGGCCAGTAATCCAAGCTAGGCGCTGAGACATGGGAAAGGATAGAATGGAAATAAAGAAGCTGATGTTTTTACCTTTGTCAACATTCCATTTCATTGTTCCATTCCACCCCACCCCCCTATTCTCGATGTCAATCTCATGGGCGTGGAATCAAATAATTCATTCCTGTAAAAACAATTTTTCGAGTCAGAAGCCGTTTGGCGCGAGGAGGACGTCGGCCCCTCGGTGCAGGGCGTTACCAGGGGATGGCCGCCGCCCCCGCGCGCCGACACCATGTGCAAACGGCCCCAGTTTTACCCACTGCCGATGCGCCTATTCCTTTCCTTCCGCCCGCGCTGGCACTCCCTTCCAACTCCGACAAACATAGACGCCGCCAGGGGGGAAGTTGATCGGCACTAGGCGGAACAGCACATCGCCAAAATAGCGTTTGTACAAGGGAAAGTAAACCCAAGGCATGTGCGTGAGTTGGCGGAACGAGCCTTCAGGCCGCAACCGCCGGCCAACGATTTCCAGCAGTCGATCACGCAGCGGCGCGGGGAACGACGGCAACGGCAAGCCGGAGACGATGTGATCGACCTGGCCGATGTTCCGTTTCGCCAAAAGCTGGTCGAGATCGTTGGCGTCGGCCTGCACGATGTCGGCGTTGGGGAACCGCGACCGCAAGCGCTGGCAGAAATCGGCGTCCCGCTCAATGATGATGACTCGACAAGCAGTGTCTTCGGCACGGCGCAGTAGCTCGGTCGTGATCGGCCCGGTGCCGGCGCCCAATTCGACGACGCATTGGGCCTGGCGCAAGTCCAGGTCGTGGACCACGCCGCGCGCCAGCCAGCGGGAGCTGGGGGCCAGGGCAGCGATGCCTGTTCCCTGTTTCAAAAACTTGGTGAAGACCAGCCACCAATCGGGAGTTTTGTGGGGCTGGTGGGAACCTGTCGCTGCCTTGGCATTGTGTGTCATAATAATGTGGTACTCGGTTTGGCAAGGAAAAGTTGGGTGAAACGTGGTTGGGGCGACGGTTGCGGGTGGGTCAGAAAATGCACCACCAGGCGATTGATCAGCCAGGCTTTTTCCATCTGCGGCGCGTGGCCACACTGCGGAATCAGCAAAAAGTGACCGTTGGGCAGACTGGCGGCGGCTTCAGCGGCATATTTCGGGCAAACGACGCGGTCGTCCCGTCCCGCCACCAGCAGCGTCGAGGACGCGACCAGCGGCAGCTTGTCGCGCACGCAATGATCCATCGTGCCGCGGATGGTCTTCATCAACCCGGTCCGCCAGCGACGATTGACGAACTGTCGGCGGTAATACAACAGCAAGTCCGGCTCGGCGTGGCGCGCATCGAAGAGCACGCTATCGACCAGGGCTTGAATGTTGCTGCGCCGCACCCCTTCAAGCACGGGCAGGCGCTCCTCATCCCCCAACCCCGAAGGACAGAGCAGCACGATCCGCGCCACCCGCTTGGGGTAGCGGACGGCGTATTCGACGGCGATCTTGCCTCCCAAGCTGCTGGCCACCAAATGATAGGGGGGAGACTGCGCGAACTGTTCCAAGTACAGGTGCAGCTGATCCACCAAATAATCGACGGTGATCGGCAAGCCAGCCTCGATGCGCTCATGCAGGGCGTCGCCGTCATAGACGAGCAAGTTCGGCATGTGGACATCGAAATACCGCCGCCAGAATCGATGATTGCGGAACCAGCTCTCGGCTTGTTCCGCCAAGCCATTGATCAGCACGAGCGACTGTTTACGGTCATACGGATGCGGACGCAAACGGTCGAGCCAGGATTGCAACTTACCCGCCATCGAGATTCTCCTTGCCGGCGCTGGGAATGCCCATCGATTCACGGAAACCACCAACCGGCTGGGTGACAAACCCTTGATCTGCACTGGCCACGGTTGACATTTTTTCGCGCACCGTGATGTGTCTCGCGAAACACCTGCCGGCGTTGACCGACTCCCCAATCTTTACCGGACCTCCTATTTTCATCGGGAAGCGAACGTGCGCCAAGATCACCTTGACGCTCATTCTCGAAACCAGCGCGGCGATCACAAGAACCGTCTCCGTCCTTGCTGAAGTTTGGTTCCTAACATGACAAGTGATTGTGTTATTTTTGTGTGGATGCGATGGAAAAGAGATAAGGAAATGCCGAGTCCCTGCCTCCCCATGTCGTCGCGAGAAGATGGATCGTTTCGCGCTGAGTCCACGTGAAATGATCCATCCATTATCCAATCAGCCCCAAAGGGGTGACAGTTCATAGCCAAGGACGTTAGCTCCTGGAACTTAACAACAGCCGCCCCCCTTGACGGCAAAGGTCGGTGCCGTGACGAGAAATTCCGGCGTCGCGCTCAGGCGTGTCGCGGCGGCGTCGGAGATGGACATTGGAATGCCACGGCGAAAGACGAAACCCGTGTGCGGATCACGCCAGCTGGTTTCGGCACCGATGTAAGTCGCCGTGCGCCCAGTGAAGATGGCGGGGCCGGCCGCCGTGTCGGGGACCTTGTAGGCCGCCACTTCGACGCTTTCCAACAGAATGCCTTCGGACAAGGCGGGATGGTCGGCGGGGTGTAGATAGCGATAGGGGAACCGGGCGCGCACCTCGACCTTGCCGAAGCCAGCTTGAGTGAGCAGGCCCAAATAGTCCGGCAACGTCTGGCAGCCCGACAAGCAGCGGGCACGCAATTGCTCATCAGATGTCAGATCTGGCGGCAGCGGCGCCGGCGTGATCGGATCGGAGGTGGCGAACAGCCCCCCGATGCGCAGCACGCGCGCGACCTCGCTGAGGGCTTTCTCCAAATCAGTGGTGGTAAAGACATTGAATAAGCAATTTTGGGCCACGACATCAATGGACTGATCTGGCACCGGAAGGTCCAGGGCGTTGCCATCGAGCAAAGTCACGAAGTCGGGACGGAACCAGGGATTGAGCTGGGCTGCTTCCTCGAAATTAGCCCGGGCTTTGTGCCGCATGTCGGCCACGGGATCGACGGCGATGACACCACCAGGACGGCGGGTGAGGTAGGCGAATTGCAGCGCTTCCAACCCGCCGCCGACGCCGACGTACAACACCGTCGCGCCGTCGCGGAGATCGCGCGGATCGACCGTGCAGCCGCAGCCATAGTTCATGGCCAACATCACCGAGGGAATGCGCAGGTCGGGGAACCGCCACGGCGCTGCCTGGACGCAACACAGCTCTGCGTCGGGCGCCCGCGCCGCCTCGGCATAGACTTGTTCGACGGTTTGCAGATAACTACTCACGCCTGGGGTCCTCCGTTGATTCGCCGGCGAAGATTCGTCAATCGCGTCATGAATCGATGGAAACCGCGAAACCATTATTATCGCGCTGCTCCCCGTGCATGGCCAGTGTGGATCATGTCTGACGTGTTCTGGGACTGGGCCAATGGACAAGGTGGCCCGTCCTCACCCTATCGATTGGGCTTCGCGCGGGGCGTCCCTGGTTATCCTGGCCGGAGTTTTCGCTAAAGAACGCAGTGGAACGGGGAAAAATATGGAAAGCGTGGGATCGCTGCCTTGCTCGCGCGGGGTTCGTGGGCTATTTCTTAGGGTGTTGTGGAAATTTTCCACAGCGACGCATCGAGGTAGTGACTGGACGCCACTTGCGTGGAGTGGTCGTCTCGCGCTGGGAGTCACTACCTCGAGTTCTCATCTTTTTCATAGGCCCCTGGAGATTTCCAGGGGTTTTTTCTTTGATAAGTCGTGGTCGGTTGGCGGCGTGAATTGGACATCGAGGCGACATTCAGGCGGCGGCCGGGAGGTTCATGGTAATGGCGCTGACGGGCTTGAATGCTTTGATGACCAAGATGCGGCCCATCAGCCGTTCCAGGATCGGCAAGGGGACGAAGCGCCAAATATGCGGGACTTCCCCACGGCGCAGTTGCCGCTTGTAGAAGCGCGGCTCCACGAAGGCGGCGAACAGCCGACGGAGCTTCCAGGCGGTGAATTGCGAGTCGGCCTCGCGTCCGGTGCGCGGTCGGTGCTTCAGCCAGCGGTGCCAGGGAAAGCAGGTGGCCAGGAAGTAATCAACATTGTAGTACGCGGGTGTCACGGCCAGCACCTTCCCGCCTGGCTTGAGGACGCGGAACAATTCTTTCACGACGTGCTGGGGGTCCTCGACCTCGTGCAGCAGGCCATTGATGCACACCACGTCAATGCTGGCGTTTTCCAAGGGAAGAGCGTCGGCGGGGGTGTGGATGAATCGCCCGGACAAGCCGCGCAGCTCAAAGTTGCGCCGTATCAGAGCGAGCTGCCCGGCGGATGGACAGCAGATCGTGACGTGGGCACCGTGCCGGGCGTACTGCAACCAGTCCGTGCCCAGTCCCGTGCCGACCCCGAGCAACGTCTCCCCACAATGCTTAGTGAATTCCAACAAACGCGGCAACCAACGTCCCCGGCGACCATGCCGCTGATTCTCGATCTCCACAAACCAAGGCAACGTATAGGGGGAGATGCTTTCGTCAGGGCGCGGCCCCACTTCCCACGGATTGAGGGCTTCCCTAACATACAGTTGCCGGGCCAGGTCTGCCGGGTTGTGCGGTCCCGCCAAACCGGAAGCGGCATGCGCGAAGACCGAAGCGGGTCTTCCTTCTGGAGGCCCGCCCGGCCAAATACGCAGCTGGCGAGGTGTCGCACTATCCATCCCGAACGTCCTCATGTTGGGCATCAACCCTCTTCCACCACGTCAAGGGTTGATACACGATCAAGGGGGGATAGCCAATTTTTTCACTAGGGTCAAGAGGACTTCGGCGGCCCAGTCCGTGGAAGGTTCCACATAGGCAAGGCAATTCAACGCCCATGCGAGCAGATTGGTTCGATGGCTCGTCGTGGTTCCCGCGGGCGCAGGACACATTCCTGTCTCACGTCGCGTACAACCATTGGCTCCGGGACAGCAGCCAGGCGGGGGGCAGCAACAACAGAATGACCAAACCCCAGGTGCCGACGATGGCGGTGGCGAGCACGGCATCCAACAACACCAAACCCAAAATACAGCGTTTGACCGCCGACTGAACTTTCTTGGCAGAAGGGTCCACCGTGGCTCGGTAAATCGGGACGCCCAGGTAGAAGCCGAACACCACCAACAGATAGGGAAACAACGGCGAGCTAGTGCCGGGGGGAAACCAGGTGGGAATGGACAGGGCCAGCACCAGCGCCGCCAACATGGTGAGGGCCGCCAGTTTCAGGGACAACGGATCGCTGCGTTGGGCTTCCGTGCGCGCGAACCAGGTCACGCCGACGATGTATAATCCCACCACCAAGGCCAAATGTAGGCTCCAGGGCCAAGTCCATTCCGGGATCAGCACGAAACCCAGCAAGACATTCAAAAAGCGACATGTTCCCATCGCCACGGGGCCGGCCG
>JBKBIP010000036.1:0-46985 GCA_046297495.1 Gemmataceae bacterium
CTGATGGAGGGTTGATCGTGGTGGGAGCTGATAACCATCGAAATCGAGTCGCGTCCCCTTTTTTGGCCCCAACACTTTAGGCTACCACGCCCCGTCATTGCTGCCGCGTTCTTTCTCCACATTTCCACCACCTCTTGGCTGTCTGGGCCATACAATAAGCGCTGGTGGCTTTTCTCGATTTGTCGTCACTCTCATAATGGAAGGACATGCGCATGGCAACACCCTTGGAAACCTTGGTGGCCTCGGGCACCAAGTTGTGGCTGGATTTCGTGGACCCGCAAGAAGTGGCCCGCAATCGGCAATGGGGCGCGACGGGGGCCACCTCGAATCCGATCATCGTGTCCGACCTGATCAAGACCGGGCGCTTCGACGACCACTTGCGCCGCTTTCTGGAGGAAGGGCTAGATGATGAACAGATCGCCTGGCGCATGACGGATTACCTCGTCAGCGCGGCGCAGCAGGTGTTTCTCCCCGTCTGGGAAGCGACCAAGGGGGACGACGGCTACGTCAGCTTCGAGCTGGACCCGCTGTTGGAAGACCCCCAAGTGAACATCCCCCACGCCAAGCGCGTGCAGCGTTACATCGAGTTGGGGAAGCAGTGGGCCACGGGGCAGAAGAATCGCATGATCAAGGTGCCCGCGACCCCCGCCGGCCTTGACGCCCTAGAGGAATTATGTGCCGCAGGTGTCACATTGAATGTCACCCTGATCTTCAGCCAGCGGCAATATCTCGCCGCGCGCGACGCCGTCTGGCGGGGGGCGCGACGGCGGGCGTCGCGGGAGCACTTCAAGTCGGTGTACAGTATCTTTGTCAGCCGCTTGGATGTGTACACGGAAAAGCATGTCCCGGAATTGTCGCCCCAAGCGCAGGGCTTGGTCGGCATCGTCAACGCCAAACGGTTGTGGCATCTCAATCAACAATTCTGGGCCGACAAGCAGCTGCCGCTGAAGCAAGAGATCATCTTCGCCAGCACCGGCACCAAGAAGCCAGAAGACCCCCCCTACAAATACGTGCAGGCCTTCGCCGGCTCCGACATCGAAACCAACCCGCCGGCCACCAACGCCGCCGTGCAAGCCAGCGGTTTAACGTTTGATCGTCAAGTCGATCAGTTCCCGCCCAAGGAAATCTTGGATGAGATCGACGCCAAAGTGGACATGGAACATTTGGAAAAGACCCTGATGGAGGAAGGGATCAAGAAATTCGCCGACCCGCAAAAGGACTTGCTGGCCCTGATCGCCAAGAAACGGAGCGAATTGTTGGCGGGGGTGGCGAAGTAACCGCCATGCCATCCCGCGCGGCACTGGCCGGCGGCGGACAGCATCCGGGAGTCGATCCCTCATGCCAGACCGAGGCCGAGGCGAGCAGGCCCGTTCGCCTTGGCCTGGGGATGAGCAAACGTAGCCCTCAAGCACCGAGCCGTTGCCCGCGCATTCCCCCTTTGCCGTTCCGCGCGCCAATCCATAACATTCTCTTCAATACACTGGCCATCGAGCGGAGCCGAAGGGAGGTTCCGCGCACGCTGCAATTCATTGCAGGTACGGAAGCCATCTTGAAGGAAAGAGAACCCATGACCACCAAATACGTCTATTTCTTCGGCGGCGGCAAGGCCGACGGCAACGGCAAGATGAAAGAGCTGCTCGGCGGCAAAGGGGCCAACCTGGCCGAGATGTGTCTGATCGGGCTGCCTGTCCCCGCTGGTTTCACCATCACCACCGAGGTGTGCAACCTTTATTACGCCAACAATCGGAAATATCCCGATGGCTTGCAAAAGGAAGTCGAACAAGCCCTGGCCCAGACGGAACAGGTCATGGGGGCCAAGTTCGGCGATGCCCGGAACCCGCTGCTGGTCTCGTGTCGTTCCGGCGCCCGCGTGTCCATGCCGGGCATGATGGACACCGTGCTCAACATCGGCTTGAACGAAGCGACGTTGAAAGGATTGATCGACAAGACCGGCAACGAACGCTTTGCCTGGGACAGCTATCGCCGCTTCGTGCAGATGTATGGCGACGTCGTGCTCGACCTGAAACCGCAGAACAAGCAGGAGATCGACCCCTTTGAAAAGATCATGGAGGAATTGAAACACGAGCGCGGCGTGCATCTGGACACCGAATTGACGGTGAAGGATTTGCAAGAGCTGGTCAAGCGCTTCAAGAAAGCGGTCAAGGAGAAGAAGGGGAAGGAGTTTCCCGAAGACCCGCTGGAGCAGATGTGGGGGGCCATCGCCGCCGTGTTTGGTTCCTGGAACAACGACCGGGCCATTGTCTATCGCCGGCAATACGGCTACCCGCACGATTGGGGAACGGCGGCCAATATCTGCTCGATGGTGTTCGGCAACATGGGGGACGATTCCGGCACCGGCGTCGCCTTCACCCGCGACCCGGCCACCGGCGAGAAGGTGTTCTATGGCGAATACCTGATCAACGCCCAAGGGGAGGACGTGGTCGCTGGCATCCGCACCCCCAAGAAGATTGCCGAGCTGCAACAAGAGATGCCCGCAGTGTATCGGGAACTCGAAGAGATTCGGGACAAATTGGAAAAGCACTACCGCGACGTGCAGGACATCGAGTTCACCATCCAAAAGGGAAAGCTGTGGATGCTGCAAACCCGCAACGGCAAGCGTACCGGCTTCGCCGCCGTCCGCTTCGCCGTCGATATGGTGGATGAGGGATTGATCAGCAAGGAAGAGGCGTTGTCCGTGGGCCGCATTCCGCCTGATGATTTGAATCAGCTCTTGCAGCCGATTTTCGATCCCGATGCCAAGCGTCAGGCTAAGGTCATTGCCAAGGGGATCAACGCCGGCCCCGGCGCCGCCACGGGGATCATCAAGTTCTTCGCCGATGACGCCGAGGCGCATGTCAACAAATACGGCAAGCCAGATTCCCACGGCAAACGTGATCCGAAGGGCCGGGTCGTCTTGGTGCGCCGCGAGACTAGCCCGGAGGACATTCGCGGCATGCAGGCGGCGGACGGTATCCTCACCGCCTTCGGCGGCGCTTCGTCGCACGCTGCCTTGGTCAGCCGGCAAATGGGGAAGGTGTGCGTGGTCGGCTGTGGCGCCCTGAAGATCGACTATGACGCCCGCACCGTGTCGGTCGGCGATTTGGTGTTGAAGGAAGGGGATTTCATCAGCATCGACGGCTTCACCGGCGAAGTCATGGCTGGCCAGGTCGCCGCCAAGCCGAGCGAAGTGGTACAGGTACTCATTGATAAAAGTCTCAAGCCGGAGCAGTCGCGGGTGTATCAGCAATTCGCCGAGCTGATGCAGTGGGCCGACGAGGTGCGCCAGCTCAAGATTCGCACCAACGCCGACCAGCCCAACCAAGCCGTCCAAGCCATCGCCTTTGGCGCCGAGGGGATCGGCCTGTGCCGCACCGAGCACATGTTTTTCGATCACATCAAGGAGATGCGCGAAATGATCCTGGCGGACACGCCAGAGGATCGCAAGAAAGCCCTGGCCAAGCTGCTGCCGTTTCAGCGCGCTGACTTCGAGGGGATTTTCCGGGCCATGAATGGCTACCCGGTCACGATTCGCACCCTCGACCCGCCCTTGCACGAGTTCCTGCCGCACGATGACAAGGGGCAGGAGGAAATGGCTAAGGAAATGAACGTCAGCAAGGCCGTCATCGTTGAGCGCGTCAAGGCGCTGCACGAGTTCAACCCGATGCTTGGTTTTCGCGGCTGCCGATTGGGCATCGTCTATCCCGAAATCACCGAGATGCAGGCCCGCGCCATCCTCGAAGCCGCTTGCAACGTGCACAAGGAAGGAATCCAAGTCGAGCCGGAAATCATGATTCCGTTGGTCGGCTTCCTGACCGAGCTAAAAGCGCAAGCCAAGATCGTTCATGATACGGCGGACAAGGTGTTCGCGGAAAAAGGGGTGAAGGTTCCCTATCTGGTCGGCACCATGATCGAGCTGCCGCGGGCGTGCGTGGCTGCTGATCAAATTGCCAAGGAAGCTCAATTCTTCAGCTTCGGCACCAACGACCTGACGCAAACCGGCCTGGGGATGAGCCGCGACGACTACGGTAGCTTCATCCGCCATTACATGGAAAACGACCTGCTGCCGCGTGATCCGTTCCAGACCATCGACTTTGAAGGGGTGGGTGGTTTGATGAAGATAGGCGTGGAAAAAGGGCGCGGTACACGCGCCGACCTCAAGATTGGCATCTGTGGCGAACACGGCGGCGATCCCGATTCCGTGAAGTTCTGCCACCAGATAGGTCTAAACTATGTCAGTTGCAGCCCGTTCCGCGTGCCGATTGCCCGCCTCGCCGCCGCCCAAGCGGCGCTGGAGAATCGGAAAAAGTGACAGTTGATAATCACAATCACGCAGGCGTCGCTATTCGTCGACGGGGACGAATAGCGGCGCGTTATTGATTATTCATCATCCCTTGATTGCCGCCGTTGCCCGGAACGATCACAGGCGCGTTGCCGCCCCCGCCCGGTGGTGGTTCGCCGCCGCCGTCTGCCGGTGGGGGTGGTGGTTGTACGGGAGCCGCCTTGGGAGCGGGCGGAGTGGTCAGCGACGAGACATTCGGCGGTTTGAGTTCGCCGTACTGGGAAAAATCCAGATAGAGCAACAGACAACCTGTCAACATGGCGATCAGCGACAATAGCAAAATGCCAATGTAGGCATCATTGCGTGGTTTCGGTTTGGGTCGGCCCCGCGTGTAACTGCGAACGGTTGCCATAAATCGTTCCCCCTAACAAATCAAAGCTCAAGAGCCCATCGATCAGGAAGGTTTTCGTTCGTTTTCTGACCTCTGAAATCCAAGCTCTAATTTCTGACCTAGCGTTGTCCCAAAATCGAGCTGGCTACTTCGTCCCCCACTTGAATGGGGTTGTTGCGGCTGGGGGACAAGGCTCGGCCAACTGCTTGGTGATGGCGCACATCGATGATGCGGATGGTGCCCAGATATATCGGTTTCGG
This sequence comes from Gemmataceae bacterium, assembly GCA_046297495.1. GTDB lineage: Bacteria > Planctomycetota > Planctomycetia > Gemmatales > Gemmataceae > JBKBIP01. Next base: position 4,931 of record JBKBIP010000036.1, read on the forward strand.
TTTCAAGCGGTACACTTCCAACGTGTTCCCTTCGTTGATGCCGGCATCGCTGCCCAGGGTGATCGTCACCAAGCCACTATCAGGGTCACTTTGAGAGATCAGGCCGCGCACGTTTTCCGGCGGCGGGTTCTTCGCCAACCCCGCGATTCCATTGCCGGTGCCATTGCCGGTACCGCTAACCACTGCCCCCTTCAATTTCGCCTGTTCGAGCAGCTTGGCCAAATCCTCGACCTGATCGAGCAAGATGCGGTTGCGATCCAACAAGCTCTTGGCCTCAATCTCCGCCTTGACGGCTCGATTGCGGAAATTCTGGACTTCAATGCGTGCCTCCACGATGTCCTTGTCGCGCTCGTCGAGCTGCTTTTGCAAGAAGGCCACTTCATCGGTGCGTCGCTGCAATTCCGCCGTCGAGACGGTGGAGCTGGTGTCGCTCTTTTGCGCCAGGGTTTCTTGCTCGCGCCACTTGGCGCGGAAATCGTCGCGCTCTTTTTCCGTTTGCGCCAGTTTATCGGTTAGGTCCTTGATATTTTCCTCGAAGCGCAGCTTGTCCTCATCCCGTTGCTTGATCGCTAGTTCTTTGTCCGCGTCCGCATTCTTTTTTTGCTGTTCAGCCACGAGCTTTTGCTTGTGTTCCAGCTCGTAGCCTTCCTTCCAGTTGGTGCGCGTCACATAAACCGTGATGATTAGGCCAGCCACCAACAAGCTAAAGACTAAGTTTACAAAGACGAAGATTTTCCCCAGCGTGGTCATGGTAGATCCCCCATCCCGTGCCAAGACATGACGAACTGCCGGCCCGGAATTGTTTCTGGGCCTCCCCCGATATCGATTGTGTTCATCTCCCCCGCTCGTAAGCAAGCCGAAATAGGGCGGGGAGTATGCCGTCGGACGGATAGTGTGTCAACCCAAATTAGGGCTGGCGGGCGACAGACTTACCGGCCTGTTCCAATTCTAGCAATCGGGCCTCCAGCGCGGCGCGTCTTTTGGAGGCTAACTGTCCTTCCGCCAAGGTGTTATACAAAATCGGCTTGATGGCTTCCTGCTCCGCCAACACCTGGGCCAAGGCGGCTTTCTCCTTGGCAATCACTACACGCAGCGCATCGATTTCCTTGTCAAGTTTTTCCTGCGCGACCACGGCCTTTTGGACACGCTCTTGCTGCGTGATAATGTCGGCGGTCAAGCCTTGGTAAATGCGATTGTATTCCTCGAAGGGCAAGGCATCGTTGCCGCCGATCTTGACCGGCTCCCGACTCTGCTCGGCCATGTCGAGCTGGTTGTTGATTTCCTTCAAGGCCAACACCTTGGCCGGCTCCCCTTTGCTGTTCCTGCCCGTTTCCAAGATGAGGAGCTGTTCCTTATACCAATCCCGTGTTTGGGGACGTTTGGCTTCCAGGGGGGCCAGCCGGCGCGTGGCCGATTGCCGACGTTTCTCGGCCATCTGCTGCGCCGCCAACAGGGGACTCATTTGAGCGCGCAATTCGTTGAGCCGGCCGGTGTTGGGAATCTCCTTCCCCATCTCATTCAGGTGCGGCGCCCAATCGAGCCGGTTCATATAGACCCCCAACGCCCAACTCAGGAACAGAATGCTGAGCATCAGGTTGAAGAACACGAAGATTTTGCCAAGAAAAGCCATGAGGGTGTCTCCCGTTCAGCGACCCAGTTCCAGGTGGCGAATCATGCGTTCCAATTCGATGTTTCGGTCAAAAGCGGTCCCCAAGGTCAGCTGGGCTTGGAACAGCTGCCGTTCCAGGACCGTTTGGATATTCAGGGCATCCTTGGTTTCCTTCTCGGCGGCGGCCAAGGTGTCTTGATAGTCGGCCTTCTCCGCCTCGCGGAATTGGACGATGCGCTCGTGCTGCTTGGCGACCTCCTCGCGCTGGGCCAAGATGGGCCGCAACGCCGCGACTTGGGCGGCGAGCACGCGCGTACGCTTCTGAATCAGCGCGTTATAGAGTGCGATGAAATCGGTCTGCTCATTGTCCAACTGCGTTTGCAAGCGGACGATCATTTCTTCGAGAGCGATGGCTTGGCGGTTCGCCTCGGTGGCGTAGGCTTGCAAGCCGATGATGGCGACCAAGCGTTTATGCCAATTGTCATCGGCATCGACGTTGTAGAGCAGATGAGCCACAGCTTGGCGACGGGCGGCGTCATCCCCTTCCGGCTCCTGCGGGTTGTTGGTGATGGAGAGGGTTTGGGCCACGGCATCGAAACGTTGCTCCAGGTCCGCCAGCAACTCCTTGGTGGGAACCTCCGTGTTGCCGAGCCGCTCCAAGAGGGCGTCCCGTTCGTCGCCGGTACGAGCCAATGGCAACAAGGCATCCTTCAAGGCCCGGCGTTGTTGGGCATCGTCTGGCAGGCCGCGGATGTGTTGGAGCAGCTCGTCGCGCTTGCGCGTGACCTCCTCTTGTTGCGTGCGAACGGGCGGACCGAGCTTATCAAACACCACTTCCAGCGTCTCATCGCTCAAATTGCGCGCGACCAAGCTCGGCTGCTGAAAATTCTGACTGCGCGCGTCAAGCGGCAGACCGTGCAAGAGCAATTCGTGACGGAAAACGGCATACGACCATTTCTGCCGCGTGACGACATCTTGATACGCCAGCACGAAGAATAGAATCGCCGCCAGAACATTGAGGACGGCCAGGATTTTTCCCCAGATCGACATGGCGGTTAGCTCGATGTAAGAACAAGGAAAACAGGGATTATGGGATTCTTCTAATTCTGACCGATGCTTCCACGTTTGACAAGGAAAAAACGAATAAATCGACCAGCCATGATGGAACGCCCGCGCCGATGGCGCGGATCGCGCGACGTTGGACTACGGGACGCGGAACCAAGTCGGAAGCAGCCGCGCTGGCTTCTTTGGGAATTCCGTTCTTTTTGTGAATCTCGTTATAGACCATCATGGGCAGTTTCACTTACAATGGTTGCAGATGAAAACTCGTCTCGGCCGCGACCGCACGGGGAACGTTTTTGCTATTCTTTTCGTCCATTACGTGAGTCGTCTTACTCGGCAAGCATTTCTCGCCAGGAGACCTTGGTCATGGGGACGGACACTACCAAGCCACCGATCCAGACCATCGGCAATTATGACCTCTTGGTCAAGGTGGCCGAAGGCGGCATGGGGGCCGTCTATCGCGGACGCCACCGGGAGACGGGGGAAATCGTCGCGCTGAAAGTCTTGGCGTCCCATCTGGCCAGCAATCCCGTGTTGCTAAAGCGGTTCGAGCAGGAATTCCGCGCCGCCAGCGCCATCAACCATCCCAATGTCGTGCGCGCCCTGGATTACTGCGGTACGGGTAGTACGCCGTTTCTGGTCATGGAGTTCGTTGAGGGGGAATCTCTGGGGCAAAAACTCGAACGCGAAGGGAAAATGCCGGAGACGGAAGCCATTCGCTTGATCGCGCAAGTCTGCCAAGGACTGCACCGCGCCCATAAGCAAGGAATCATCCACCGCGATGTCAAGCCCGACAACATCATGGTGACTCCCGATGGACAAGCGAAGCTCACCGACTTGGGCTTGGTCAAGGACGTGGACGCGGAATTGAATCTGACTCGCACCGGGCGCGGTTTGGGAACGCCGCACTTCATGGCCCCCGAACAGTTTCGCAACGCCAAGAGCGCCGACATCCGCTGCGACGTGTACTCCATCGCGGCCACGCTGTACATGATGGTGACGGGGAACATGCCGTTCAAGAATTGCGGCCCGCTCGATGCCTGGATGAAGAAAATTCACAACGAGCTGACGCCGCCGCGTAAGTTGGTGCCGTCCCTGTCCGAGCGCGTCGATTGGGCCATCCGCCGGGCCATGAGTGCCGATCCGCAGCAACGCCCCGCCAGCTGTCGGGAATTTTTTGAGGACTTGACTGGCCAAAGCACGCGCCGCACCACGACTGCTGACGCCGCGCCGGTCGCCGACATCTGGTATCTCGTTTACAAGGATGAGGAAGGGACCATGCACACCGTCAAGGGGAGCACTGAGGGCATCCGCCGGTCCTTGAAGGAAGGGCTGTTGGGGGATGCTAGCAACGTGCGCGCCTGCCGGACCAAGAACGGCCCCTTTGAATCGCTGCGCGGCTTCCCGGAGTTTCGTGATATTGTCATCGCGCCCGCCCCCTTGCCCGTGCCGGGTGGCAGCGGTTCGAAGCCGGTTCCCGCCGCGTCGTCGTCCACCTCGGGACGCTCCACGCCGTTGGCCGGCGCTTCTTCGACGTCCCGCGTGCGCTCTTCCGCGCCCTCTTCGTCCTCCTCATCCGCCGTCTGGGGAAAGGTTCCCACCCCGCTTCCCAGCACTCCCCCGCCGGCCGCGCCGATGGTGAATCAACAAGGCGAAGAACCTTCCATGCCGCACATTCCCATCGAAACCCATGCCCCGGAAACGATGCTCGGTTGGCTCAAATGGATGGTGCTGTTCGCCATTATGATCGTCAGCGCCATCGTGGCTTCGTACTTCCTGGTCAGCTAGAGCGGTTCGCACGCGTTCACATACGGATGCCAACTGTCCGCAAGCCACTCTCCTGATGCTCATTGACCCGCTCGACAGCACGATTTACAATCAAAACCACATGGGATGCTAAGGAATCATTGCTTGCGTGGGGAACCGATGTCGCGCTGGACTGTTATTTTCATGTCTCTTTGTCTCGTGTTGGGGAGTCGCTCGGCGCTGGCCCAGCTGGCCGCCGCGCCGAAGCCGCTGCACTGGTCGTTTCTGCCGCGCGGCAAGCCCATGATTCCCCAAGTCACCGACCCGAACTTCCTCATTCGCAATCCCATCGATGCTTTCATCCTGGAGCGCTTGCGGCGCGCGGGGTTGCGGCCGGCGCCGGCGGCGGAGCGCCGGACACTGATCCGCCGGTTGTCCTTCGATCTCATCGGTTTGCCGCCAACGCCTGCGGAGATCGACGCTTTTGTTCAGGACGAAGCGCCGGACGCTTACGAGCGGCTCGTGGATCGACTGCTGGCCAGCCCGCACTACGGCGAACGCTGGGCGCGGCATTGGCTCGATGTGGTTCGCTACGCCGAGACGGAAGGCTTTGAGTATGACGCCTATCGGCCCGGAGCTTGGCGTTATCGAGATTATGTCATTCGTGCCTTCAACGCCGACAAGCCGTATGACCAGTTCATCTGCGAACAACTGGCCGGCGATGAAATCGATCCCGACAATTCGGAATTTCAGATTGCCGCCGGTTTTCATCGGCTCGGCCCGGTACGGCGCAACGCCGGCAATCAGGAAGTGGCCGCCAGCCGCAACGAAGTGCTCACCGAGCGCACCGACGCCATCGGGGCTGTCTTTCTCGGTCTGACCGTGGCCTGCGCCCGCTGCCACGACCATATGTTCGACGCCATTGGCCAAACGGATTATTACCGCCTGCAAGCGTTCCTGGCCGCCACGCATGATCATGACATCATCTTGGCATCGAAGGAAGAACAGGCGGAGTGGCAGGCCCAAACTGACGCCGTCCGGCAAGAGATCCAGACCATTACACAGGAGTTGGCCCGCCGCGCCGGCGCCGAGCGGGAGAGTCTGGAGGCCCGCTTCCGCGCGGCCCAGAAACGGTTGCCCCCGCCATTGCCGACCATCAGCACGGTTCGCCACCGAGCCGACCAGCGAACCCCCATTCACGTGCTCACACGCGGCGAGTGGGAACGCAAAGGGCCGCGCGTCGGAATGCAGGCGCTGTCGGCCCTCTTGCCGGACGCTACCCCCGAATTGCCCCCCGACACGCCGAAGCCGCGCACCGTGCTGGCCCGCTGGATCGCTTCGCCGGACAACCCATTGACAGCACGGGTGCTGGTGAATCGCGTTTGGCACTATCACTTTGGCCGAGGCATCGTGGCCACGCCCAATGATTTCGGCCTCAACGGCAGCCCGCCCAGCCATCCGGAGCTGCTCGACTGGTTGGCCAATCAGCTCGTGGCAGGCGACCCCTCTTCGGCGAACGCCGCGCGTCCGTGGTCCCTCAAAGCCTTGCATCGGCTCATTGTCACCAGCAGCACCTATCGGCAAGCGTCCCGTTCTCCCGATCAGCGCCATGCCCACGCCACGGACCCAGACAACGCCTTGCTCTGGCACTTTCCGCGCCGTCGGCTCGACGCCGAGCAGATCCGCGACGCCATGCTGGCCATCGCGGGACAGCTCAACCGCGAAGCCGGTGGGCCCAGCGTGGTTTTGCCGGTCGATGCCGATCTGGTGCGGCTGCTCTACGATCCCGCACAATGGACTGTCACCGAGGACGCCCAGCAACACCGCCGCCGGTCGATCTATCTGTTGGCCAAGCGTAACTTGCGGCTGCCGTTCGCGGAGGTCTTGGACCAGCCCGACGCGCAGATCAGCTGTCCCCGCCGCGAATCGAGCACCCACGCCCTGCAAGCGTTGGAGATGCTCAACGGCGCCATCACCAACGAGCTGGCCGCCGCTTTCGCCGACCGCTTACGGCGCGAAGCCGGTTCTGATCCCTCTCGACAGATCGAGCAAGCCTTTCTGCTCGCCACTGGCCGTCCCCCCACGCCGCGCGAGCACGACTTGGCCTTACGCTTTCGACAAACCCAGCCGCTGCGGGAATTGACTTTGGCCCTGTTCAACTTGAATGCGGTTCTGTATGTGGAATGAAGCATGAGACATTGGAATTTTTCGCTGGCACGGCGCTTGCCGTCCAGAAATTTCGACACTTGTCGCTGAACGTGACTGAATAACAGGTTGTTCCGTTGTGTTCCGCGCGAAGTGTCTATTTTTCTCTAGCAAAATGTCGCTCACGCTACCACAATACAATAAAGAACACTTTCCCACCTAAACATCGGAAATGGGTCATGCCATGATCTCCCGCCATTGCTTCCGCCTCTGTGTTTTGACATTGATTTGTCCTGCTTGGGCCATGGCTGAGGAAGCGAAACCCCCGCTGCCGGCCAAGCTGCCGCTGACCGGGTTGGCGCCGGCCAAGCTGGTGCCGGACCTGTGCTTGACGACATATCGCGTCAGCACCACGTCGCCGGAGTGCCAGGCGTTTTTCGATCAGGGCTTGGGCTTCTTCTATTCCTATGCCTGGATGGAGGCGGCCCGTTCGTTCGAGACGGCGGCCGGGTATGATCCCGATTGCGCTATGGCCTGGTGGGGTCTGAGCCGCGCCATTGAACGCTGGGGCCGGGGCAAGCACCTGCCCGCTCTGGAGAAGGCCCAACAATTACTCTCCCAGGCCAGCGACCGGGAGCAGATGCTCATCACCTCGCGCTTGCAGCTCAAGGAAGTGATCCCGCCGACCGCCAACCAAACCGCCAAGCAGCTCGCCGCCAAGACGCTTGACGAGCTTTTGATCCTGTATCACGACGATGAGGAAGCCTGGTTCAACCGGGCCCAGCTGGCCGAGACGCGCGAAGCCGCCGTTCCCTATTACCTGGCATTGTTACGCATCAATCCGTTGCACGCTGGCGCCAATCACGAGTTGGTTCACTTCTACGAACGGCACAAACGGCCCGCGTTGGGTTGGATTTACGCGGAGAACTACATCCGTTCCTCGCCGGGTTTGCCGCACGCCTTCCACATGCAAGCCCATTTGGCCATGCGTCTGGGCCGTTGGGACAAGACGACTGACCGCAGCGCCAAGGCCATCGAACTGCAACAGGCTTATCACAAGTTCATGAACGTACAGCCCAAGGAGGATTGGCAATACTCGCATCATCTCGAAACCTTGACCATTTCCCTGGTTCACGACGGTCGCTTTCAGGAAGCCCGCGCCATCAAAGCCGAATCATGGCGCTGCGGCTACCGGCACTGGCTCCCCTGGTTCCAACTGCACTTGGCCGAACGGGACTATGACGAGGCCGCCAAGATCGTCGAGGAACACCGCAATCGAGACAAGATCACAGCGGCCTACCTGTCCGCGTTGCTAAGTTTGCACAAGGAGGACGTGGACCGCGCCAAGGCCGAGGTCGAAGTCCTGCAACAAGCCTTCCAGAAAAACAAAAAGGACGCGCGCTTGGAACTCCGCTTGCTGCACGCGCAAGGCGTCTTGATGTGTCACATGGGGGACGCGGACGCCGGCTTGAAGCTGCTGGCCCGCACCGTGGAGCGGACCATCAACGACTATGCCCAGCACGCTTGGGGACATGGCGCTTATTACATGGAAGCCTGGGGGCTGGCCGCCCTGCGCGCCGGCAACGTCGGCATCGCCGAGGAAGCCTTTCAAGAAGCGCTGGCCCACGATCCCGGCAGCGTCCGCGGCGCCTTGGGGATGCAAGTCCTGTGCGAGCGCCTGGGCCGCGTTGAGGAGGCCGAACGCTACGCCCGCCGCGCGCAACGCTGCTGGGCAAAGGCCGACCCCGGAATGCTGGAGAAGGAACTGGCCGCGCTGCGCGACAGCTGCGGCGTGGCGGCCGTGGATTAGAGCGGTTCGTGGTTGCAAAGCACAATAGCCGCGACGCGAAAAATTAGCGGGGACGGAGCACCAGATCGAGTAGCGCTATTACTTCGGCAAAGCTCCGAAGGAGCGGCAGTTCATAGCCAGGGGCGTTAGCTCCTGGCTTAACCGGATTCTAGAAACCGCAGCAACATCGTGCTGCCGCCGTGAACTTTGTCCCCCACTTGGACCAGCAGCTCGACGGCGTCGTGGGCGGGGATCAAGACATCGGTGCGCGAACCGAATTTGATCATGCCGAATCGGTCTCCCGCCTGAACCGTTTCGCCGAGCTTCGACCAGCAAACGATCCGCCGCGCCAAGGCGCCGGCGATTTGCTTGACGCGCACCAACCGTCCGTTGGGTTCCCTCATGTCCAGCCACAGCTGCTCATTGCGCGTGGCGCAGTCGGGATGGCGGGCGTCGAGAAAACCGCCAGGGAAATAACGCAGGGCGGCCACCTGGCCGGAACGTGGCAAGCGATTGACATGGACATTGAACACCGACAGGAAAATACTGATCCGCAAGGCCCGGCCATTGGGGAAATCGGCGTCGTCTACTTCCTCGATGTGTGTCACTTTGCCGTCGGCGGGGCTGAGCAAAGCGCGCCGGTCGGTGGGGATGCTCCGGCGTGGATCGCGGAAGAAATAGACCAGCTCGAACCAGAACACCAAGGCCGCGATCCATGGCCCCCAGAACAGACCGTGCCATCCCAACGCCGCGACCAACAAGAGCAAACTCAGAGGCAGCATCAAGGCGCTGACGCAAGCGATCTCCACCAACCCCATGCGCGCCAGGCCCAATCGGTCTCGCCAGCGAAACGGATCATCCTCGGGGTGGAACCAGTAGCCGCAGACGTTGCGGAAATACTTCAGGTCGCGCGTGTCGATGACATCATGGGGGCAATTCGGGCAGTCCCCCTGACGTTTCGCCATCATGCGGCGGACGTAGCCGGGCCGGAAGCGGCGCAGCCACCAGCGCCGCCAGCGGCCCCAGGCCAATTCGAGCCGCACGCACCAGCCGCCGCCCGGTTGCACACAGGTAATCGGAACCGCCGTCGCGGGAGTCGTCGTTGTTGCCATATCCTTGAGAATAGCAACCCCGCGCGCCGCTGGCTACTTCTGAGAGGAGGCGGGTGGAGTCCCGCCGGGAGGACGGTTGCGCAAACGCTCTAGGATGGCCGTTTTGCTCGGCAATGGCTGATAGACGGAGGATGGCGACGCCGGCCGCGGTAGTGCAGACGGCGGAGCGGGAGCCGCCGGAACCGGTTCGGCGATACGTTCCTCTTCGGCAAGGGCCTCTTGTTGCTCGGCGGCAGCTTCGGCGTCCAGTCCCTGTTCGGAAACCTTCTCCCCATACATCAGTTGGATTTCTCGATCCTTGACGGAGCTGTAGAACGAAAGGTAATCCATCTGATCATAGGGAATGAAATACGGCTTCCCATCCTGGGTCGAGCCGGCGGCTCGGCCGCGCACGATCAGGTATTGTTCTTCCATGCGGATAATGCCTAACACATTGATTTCCACGCCGCTCGTGGTGCGAACGATCAGGTTATCCCGATGTTCTTGCGGGATGAGCCGCAACAATTTCATCCATTCGGAACCTAGCATGACTTGGGGTCTCCCGCATCCAATCCACGAATTCAACCTTCTTGATGGTAGCTCAGCAAGCGACGCAACGTCAAGAAGTAAGGAAAGATTTTCACGTTTGCCCCCTTGTGGCAAATCGACCTTTATTCCAGACAAGTTTCGCGGTATAGAAAAAGTTGGTAATTGCCGAAGAGAGCGGCGTTTTTGGATCGACCACAACAAAGCAATCTCTCGGCGCTCGGTTTTCCGGTTGTTGCTTTTTCGAGGTACGGTCGCTTGGCAATTCCCGAATTATATCGAAGTGTGCGCCCGACGATTTCGTTCGAGCTGTTTCCGCCCAAGTCCGACGAAGCTGAGGAAGCCCTGTTTCGAGACACGATTTCGAAGCTAGCGGAATTGGGGCCGGCCTTCATTTCCGTCACCTACGGGGCGGGGGGTGGCACGCGCGATCGCACCTTGCGCATGGTGCGGCGCTTGATGCACGACTTCGGCATCGAAGCCATGGCCCACTTGACCTGCGTTGGCTCGACGCGCGACATGCTGGCGACCACGCTGGATCAGGCTCATGAGCTGGGGATTCATAATATCCTGGCCCTGCGCGGCGATCCGCCCAAAGGGGAAAGCACCTTTCAGCCTGTCCGCGGCGGCTTCGCTCACGCCATCGACTTGGTCCGCTACGTGAAAAGTCGCAATGGCTTTCACGTTGGGGCGGCCTTCTATCCCGAAGGGCACGTCGAATGCTCCGACAAGTACCTCGATTGGGACCGGGCCGCCGCCAAGGTCGAAGCAGGGGCCGAGTTTCTCATCTCACAACTGTTTTACGAGGTCAACGATTTTCTGGAGTGCGCCGACTATCTGCGCCAGCGCCATCACGTGCGTGTGCCGCTGATTCCCGGCGTGCTGCCCTTTTTGAGCGCCGAACAGATCAAACGCTTCACCCGCCTGTGCGGCGCCAAGCTCCCCGACGCCATCCAAGCTCATCTGGAGAAGTACGCCCACGATGACGAAGCGGTTCGTCAATATGGTGTGGCCGTCTGTACCGACTTGTGCCAAAAATTGCTCGATCACGGCGTTCCGGGAATCCATCTCTACTGTCTGAACCGCTCCCTTAGCGTCGCGGAGATTTTGTGGAATCTCGGACTGCGAACGACCTTGCCCGCGGCTCGGTCGCTAAACGGCTAACTGTCCACTCATGTCAATGCCGCACGAAGGACATCACCACCTCGAAGGCAATCAACAGAATGATGATGATTTCCAGCAGCTCGTTGCGCGCGGTGGCGGCTTGGTCGGACAGCACTTGGTAGATGCCTTGGAGCACGTCCAGCTTGCGTTCGATGCTGCGCTCCCAGGTTTCGAGATGAAAACGGGCCGACAGGGTGCGATATACTCTGGCCAAATACTGGTCCCCCACCAGCTTGAGCACGTTGCCGGTGCGCTCAAAGAGGTCGTTGATCTCGACCTTGAGCTGGCCCAGCACGCGCAAGGGGCGCATGTGGGTGCGCCAAAACGGATACAGGGACGTGGTTTGCCGTTCAATCAGGCGGCGGGCTTGTGTTAAGTCATTGTCCATGCGGTGGTCGAGATAACGGTATTCCAACAGCTGCAAGTTGGCGAACTCGATGATTTGCAGGGTTTCGTCACAATCTTGATCGATCAAGATGGCGGCGGCCCAGTCGGCGAGAAACAAGTCGTCCGGGCTGTAAGAGAGCCGTTGCCGCACCGATTGATTGACTTCCTCTTTGCTGAGCAGGCCGGCTTCGAGACTGCTCAGCCCCGCCAGCCAGTCGGCGTGTTGGTCCAGCAGTTCGGGCGGCGTCGGCAACGGCGCGCCCGGTATCAGTTGAAACACGAAATACTCTTCACTCCACGGACTCCAGGCGGCATCCTGGATGGCGGGTCGCAGTTTCTCGAACAGCGGGGTCGCGGCTTGGCGAGCGGCGCGCAGGAACGGCTCTGTGTCGGCCAAGCTCCCCGCCAAGCGCGTCAAGGCTTGGGGAGTCAGCTGAAAGGGAACGCCCATGGCCACGCTGGCGGCTGCGAAGTCGAAGACCGTCACTTCCGCCGTAGCGGACACCGTCCCCAATTCCGCGATCTCCAGAGGAACATTGTCCACCGGCAGATACAACGGTGACGGATGATACTCAAACGAACTCGGCGTCCGTTTGCGCCGCCGCAGCGCCTTGGCCTCGGCTGGCACTAACTGCCGCGCCCATTCCATGTCCACTTCACCCCCCCAATCGAAAGCAATCAAAACATGCAACAGGCCGTTCAAAAGATTATCGGGCTGAAGAGGTGTCATCGTAAATCCTGGTTCAGCACGGGCGCTTTCGGGGGATATGGATACAATAGATATAGGGATTGGCGAAAAATAGGAGAAAGGCACCATGAATGACACACCGCCAGCTAAGGAACTGCTGAAAAGAACTTGCCGATGTTGTCACGCGGCAATTCATCATTTGGCGCAGGCGCTCACCCGACGCGAGATGATCCTTCCCGCCTCGCAATCGGGAATTTTTTTAGTTCCTAATGGTGAACCATCGCGCATGGAGGGCATAGGGAACACGGCTAATTGGGGCTGTCTTTCAGTCTGCCCCGCTTCCGCACAGGTCTGAGCGGAAACGTCCTAAATAAGCTGCCGTCTCTCCGCAGTCGTTGATGATTCCGGCGACGGTGCTCGGCAAAACAACGGAAAAAATCACATCCCCAGGGGATGGCCGATTTTTTAGTCGTTGAAGATCGTCTCTCGGCATAGAGTTTGCGTTAAGGATAAGCGCGAGCGAGAATTCCAGCGTGTCTCTCGGATCCAAACTCATGCGTGAAGGAGACAAACCCATGTTGGCATCCATGCACAAACCGTTTTTGGAGCTAACCGCGGCCGACCTGATGAGCCGGCATGTGGTAGTCATTCCCGAGGAGATGTCCCTCCGGGCCGCGGCGCATATGTTGTCCCAAGCCCATGTCAGCGGCGCGCCCGTGGTGGACGCGGATGGTCGTTGTGTCGGCGTACTGTCGGCGACCGATTTTTTGCACTGGGTTGATCGCGGGGAACAACTCGTGGAGCCAACTCAAGAAGAATGGGCCAATTATTGCTCGGAATGGCAAGTGCCGGCCGAGGAATTACCCGCCGACGCGGTTGGCAAGTACATGACGGCGGACCCCGTGCTCGTCGGTTTAGAGGCCTCGATCATCGACTTGGCCCGGCAAATGCTCGACGCCCACATTCATCGCCTCGTGGTGGTCGATGATCGACGATGCCCGATTGGCATTGTATCCAGCACCGATCTATTGGCGGCGGTCGCCTATGCCCATGAACGAAACTAGGCGCCCGACCAGGAAGGGACGGGTCTGGCATCCCGGGCGGAGTCCCAGCCACCAGAGTCCATTCAACGGGGGAGTACGACCATGAAAACCAACGATATCCTCACCACGAGCGCTCCGCCCATGTATTTGCAAGCAGCGACCGCGGAAGAATTGATGACCGTCAACCCGGTGTCGATTCGCGCGGACGCCTCGGTCCGCGAGGCCGTGGCCATGCTGACCGACAAAGGCTTCAGCGCCGCGCCGGTGATTGATGGTGCCGGCCGGCCCATCGGCGTCCTCAGCCGTAGTGACATCATCGTCCACGACCGGGAAACCGTCGAATACGTGGCCGAAGTGCCGGAGTATTTTCATCGCTCCGACCTGCAAACCAGCCAAGGCGAGCAGTTGGCGCGGGGCTTCCAGGTCGAAAAAGTCGATCCCACTCGCGTGCGGGACATTATGACGCCGGTGGTGTTCTCGGTGGAGCCGACGACTTCGGCTCGCGCGGTCGTCGAGCAAATGGTGGCACTCCATGTCCATCGGTTATTCGTCGTCGATAGCGACGGCGTGCTGGTCGGCGTAGTCAGTGCCATCGACGTGCTCCGACACCTGCGCTAAGCAATCCAGTTTGGCGTGCGGCAGGGGCGTGCCATTGCCGCTTGATAGATACGGAGAGAACGGCCATGCGCGATGTACAAACGATTGTGTGTCCGGTCGATTTTTCGCCGACGGCAAGGGAAGCTTTCGAAGTGGCCGGCGCGCTGGCCGTCTCTCATCACGCCCGCTTGGTGGTCTTGCACGTTTGGCAAGCCAATGAACCATTGGTCAGTTTTGGCCGTATCCAAGTGCGTGTGCGGACCGAACAACCACGCTCGCAACTCTGGCAGCAGTTGCACGCCCTACAGCTGTCTGATCCGGCAGTGCGGGTGGAATACTGGTTGACGGAGGGGAATCCCGCCGACCAGATACTGGAAATCAGCCGCCAAGTTCATTGCGATTTAATTGTCATGGGCACGCGCGGTCAAACCAATCTCCGGCAGTTGCCACTCGGCAGCGTGGCCGAGCGCGTGCTGCGTAAAAGTGGTTATCCGGTGTTGACGGTGGGTTTACCCCCCGATGACGGAGTGAGGCGGGAACCCGCACGCGATCACGCTACCGCCCTGCATTAGCCTCCGTACTTGCAAGGCGGACAAGCAGATAAGGAGCAACAGAGCGACCCAGCGCGTACAAGGTGGCGCGGCGGCCGGAGGCAGGGTTTTGGGGTACCGGCCGCTTGCCCACTTTTCCCGGCGAACGGAGGCCGGGCTGTTCCCGGCTCAGATTGCCAACGGTCTCCCGCTCGCCAAAAAATTCTCTTAAACCGTCATAGCCCAAACAGGTGCGACAGACCCAACAACCATAGCAACAAAAAACTCAAGCCCCACCACAACATCAACCACCAATCGCTTCGATAATCGGTGGTTTGCGTGGGAGGTGTGGCTCCCGCGGCGGCGCCGGCGGCAGGGAGGGGCGGAAGGGTCGAGTCGGTGCTCGGCTCTCGCGCTTCGGTGTCAGTGGCCATGAGGATGCCTCCAAGAGTAAAACATGATGGGGAGGAAATGTTGCGGCCAGTCAGACAAGCAACTCGGATGCCGGACGTGAGCGGGCAACGTCAGGGAGCGGGTGGAACCAGCGGCGAACCAATGGAACATTCGATCCCTACCGGAAGTCCACATGGCAGAAGACATCAATCATGGAACAACGGACGCGGTAGCCGGAGGTTGAGGGAAGAGAACATAGGAAGGAGACGATGCCACGACGCCTCGGAGTGGGAGAGCGCGCGGTTGAGCACAGGGGCTGTGCGGAATTGGCACGGAGAGTCGTATCACAGAGGGAGAAGATCGGGATAGCCGAACGATGTCGTTTTGGTTTCTTCTCCCAAAAAAGTCAGAAGGGAGATGCTTATGCGGCGGAGTTACTTTTTCTTGGCGATCTTGGCATTGTGTTTGCCTTTAGCGGACAGCGGTGCTCAAGAGGATAAAGTGGACGAATTGATGAAGAAAAAACTCACGCACTCGCAACAAATTTTAGAAGGGATCGCCTTAAACAACTTCGACAAAATCGCCGCCAACGCGGACGATTTGGTATTGATTAGCAAGGCCACCGAATGGCGCGTCGTCAAATCGCCGCAATATGAATTGCACAGCAACGATTTCCGCCGCAGCGCCATCACCTTGGCCCAGATGGCCCGCGACAAAAACCTCGACGGCGCCACACTCGCCTATTTGGACATGACGATGAGCTGCGTCCGATGTCATAAATACGTCCGAGAAGTGCGGATGGCCGGTCTGGATGGGGAACGCCCCCTGCTGGCAGTGAAAGCACCGGCGGAGTAAATGGCGTTCTTGAATTCGATGGATGCGTCGGACCCCCCGATGCGCTGGTGTTGGCCTCGGTCTGGCCTCTGGTGGGCTGGACCGAGGCGTTTTTCTTGACACGAACATTCCTGCCGGAGTATTAAGCGGAGCCACGCCAACTATATTCAAATCGCTTCCGTGCTCGATACGCCCTATCCCTGCTCCCCGTTCCCGATCCGCGCCACCCGTCCCGTGGCGCCGTCCATTTCCACCAGGTCGCCGTCGCGCAGCCAGTGGGTGACATCGCCGAGGCCGACGATGGCGGGAAGGCCCATCTCGCGGGCGACGATGGCCGAGTGCGACAAGAGGCTGCCGCGCTCGACGAGCAGGCCGGCGGCGATGGGAAAGAGCATCACCCAGCCAGGATCGGTGCGTTCGGCCACCAGGATGTCGCCGTGGCGCAAGGTGGCATGGCGCGGGTCGCGGACGACGCGGGCCGGACCACGAACAATGCCAGGACAGCAGCCTAATCCTTGGCGGCTGTCACCGTCAGGGGTCGCGGCGGCGGCGGGGCGGTGGTTCTGGTAGGTGTTCCCCTGTCCGACCATTCCGAAGGTCTCGAACCGCTCGGCGGGGGCGGGGAGTTGGCGATAGCGCTCGAAGTCCGCCTTGCGTGTGGCGGCTAGGCCGCGCAGGTCGGCGCAGGTGGCGGTTCCCTCGACGAAGCCGAGAATTTCCGGCACTTCCAGGTAGAAGACATCGCGTGGATCATCGAGCAACCCCAGCTCGTGGAAGCGCCGGCCCAGCTCGACGAAGATGCGCCGCACCCGGCCAAACAGCCGGGTGCGCTCGAAACGCAGGTTCTCACGGTCGCGGACCCGATCCCGCGCCTGCCGCAACACCCAGCGAAAGATCAGGCGGCGGATCGGCTGGCGCCACGAGAGGACGGCCAAGGCGCGGCGCTCGGCGGCGGCGCGGGGAGTATCCTCGTTCCCAGACTCCGCTTGGGGGGGAGGTGCTTTGTTTGGCTCCCCTTGGTCAGCAAGCATCTTCGCCAGTTGTCCCACCGAGCGCAGCAAGATCAGCGGGTCGTCTTCCAGTGTCGGACTTTCGAGTTTCAATTCCTCCAAACAGCGGTCGCCGAATTGGTCGAGATATGCTTGGAAAGCGTGGGCGAACGCCGGCGCCTGAGACATGTTATGATCCATCGCAGCGCGGCTGCCGTCACAGAGGGCGGCCACCAATTCCGGGTGTGGGGCGGCCAGCTCGGCCATCGCACGGACGCGGCGGGCTGGCGCGGCGCTGATCATGCCCCCTTCGCCGCACAGCAAGTCGTTGTGCAGGCTGCCGGTGTCATCACGGCACCATGTCGTTGTCAGCTTGCGCAGGCTGCCGAAGAAGATCATGGCCAAGAAATCATTGATCAGCGGGGCGTCCCAATGTTTCAGAAGTTGCAGTTCCAAATCGCGGTACATGGCCGCCAATTCATCGGCACGTAACTGACTCAAATCCGGTTTGCTGGTTCCCAACGCGGCATCCAGCCGGCGATAGAACGCATCCATGGTCCCCGCGAGGCGCCAGTGCTGTTGGATCAGACTCGCGGCGCTGACTAGCAGATGCCAGCTATCGGCCAACCGCTCTCCCAACGACGATTGGCGCAGCTCGTTGGCCACGTCTTCCGGCAGTCCCTCGCGCACGCCCATCATCTGTTCCATGAAGCGGCGATTGACGGTGAAGCCGGGCAGCAGAGCCAAGGCCCGATACCAACTGTACAAGTTGTAATAAATCCGCCCGCGAATGAGGCCCAGCATGCGCCGGAAGATGTCATCGTTGCGGCTCAGCTTGGCCTCCGGCACGCGCAGGATGCGGCAGAATTGGCGATAGACTTCCTCATAGACGTGGCGGGCGAAGGAGAAGGTCAACGGCGTGGTGATGCCGCTGTAACTTTCGGCGATGTTGCTATTGTCCCACAGGTTGCGGGCGCCATCGGGATCGGCTCGTTCGGCCAGCGTGGTAATGGGGCGGGCTTGCAAGAGATACAGTTGTCCCTCGGCGATGGCCCATTCGATGTCCTGCGGTCTGCCGAAAAAGCGGCCGGCGCGGTGGGCCAGCGCGGCGACGGCCAAGGCATAGTCACCATTCAGGGCGGGTGCGTCGGCCTGCGCGTCCGGCACCGGCTCGGCCCGCACGCCTTCCCCGTCCCCCGGCGCCGCGACATGCCGGAGTCGCTTGGTGGCAATCCGTTGTGAAAGGATATTCCCGTCACGATCCACATGAAACGTGTCGGCGTCGCACTCGCCGGACACCAGGGACGTGCCCAGGCCATACACCGCCGCCACCACGGCCACGCCGCGCCGGCCGCTCACCGGATCGGCCCCGAACGCCACGCCCGCCACCTCCGCCGGCACCATGCGCTGAATCAAGACCGCCGGAGCGGGGGGGGGCAGACTCAGGCCATGTTCCCGGCGATACGTGATCACTCGTTCGCTGAACCCGGAACGCCACACCGCCGCCACCCGGTCCGCCACCTGCTCCGCCGGCACGAACAAGAAGCTTTCCAACTGGCCGGCGAACGAATGCTGGGCGCCATCCTCATCGACCGCCGACGAGCGCACCGCCACGAACTCGCCATGAGGACAAAGCGTTGTCAGCGCTGCGGCGATCTCCGCCCGCAAGGCGGCGCTCGGCTGGACCGCCGCGACGAGCGCGCGCAGCATGTCGGCATCATCCGTATGGGCAATCTGCTGTCTTTGCTCGTCCGTCAAACTGTCGTGAAACGCCGCTGGCAGCACGACGAACCAGGGGGGAATCGGCAAGGCGGCGGCTTGCAATGCCGCCAAGGCGCGGGCTTTGCCGCCGATGGGAAGAGTGGGATCGACTTGGTTGGAAGATAGGGTATACATGGATGGTATCATTAAGGTCAAAGAAGGGTTCTCCGCTCGGATATTCTAACAGCGCATTCTCATTCCATCACCTTCGGACTTTTGATTCTCCGAAGCGTAGGCGGCGTGTCCAAAGTGAGTGAAAAATGGGGTTCCTCAGAAAAGTCGCGGCCGTTCATGCGGAGCGGCGCCTCATTGGGAACGTGGAGACAGAGAGTTATTCTTGATAAACGGCGGCTCATTTTATTCCACGCTTGGGCGTCCCATGTCGGGAAAGGGGGGGGGTGGAGTGGAATGGAATGAAAAATGGAATGAAAAGTCACGAAGTCAAGACCTCATTTACGTTTTTTACCGCAGGGCATGTCGCCTCTATCCTTTTCCTTGGGCAAGCGACGAGCTTGGAGTATTAAACATATGCTCTACCATACTCACGCTTTGCCGCGGTATTCACGATCATGTCAGGAAGCAATACGGCGCTGGAACAAAACCGGCCCACGGAACCGATCCGTGGGCCGGTGGGAAAGGAGAAAAACGCCGTCGCTTTAGAAATTCACGCGCAGCTCGGCTCGAATCAGGTCCTTGTACCAGACGTCGCCGGTGAAGGCTCGGCCGTAGCCGATGTAGAAATCGGTGCAACTGAACATCCCGGGCGGTTGCAACTCGCCGAAGCCGAAACGCACGCCGAACTTGCCGTTGATGATGGTGTCGCCGGAGGCGTTCTTCACGTTGATCAACTCGGGTTCGACAATCGATTCCTTGCCGCTGAGGACGTTCCAGCACAAGAACTCCACCACCGGCCAGACGCGGAACGTGTCACTGTTGTAAATCAAATAACTGGTGCTGACACCGTATTGCAGGACGTTGCCAGCGAAGTCCGTGCCGCCGACCGCGATCCAATCCTTGAACTCCGCATCCAGGTAGAACCGGCCGATTTGCTGATAGAACAGCAAACCGGGTTCGAGGGATACATGATTCGTACCCAGCCCGCGGTTGGCGTCCCCCGTGGGAATGTAAGTTCGCATCTGGAAGGTGAGAAACTGTTCTGGGCTGGCAATCATCGCCCACTTGAAACCAGCGTTCATGTCAGCGAAACCGGCGGTGTTGGGGTTAAGCACGGGATTGAGGAACCGCGACGGCAACTCCACAAAGACGGAGAACCGCGGATCGAACGCCAATTCCACGTAGGGTCGAATGTCCTGATAATCGACGCTCAGCTCCGGGATGGCGACCCCCGGCGCGTTGGGATCGATGCCTGCCGGGCTGAGGATGTTGGGGAAGCGTTCCGCAATTTGCTCCGGCGTCAGGCCGAAGGCTCCCTCCGTGCGATACTTGGCATAGAAATACTCAGCGCGGTCGGGACGGTTGTTGCGATAGGCGGCATCGTAGCGCAGGCGGACGCGGCTGCGGGGGATGGCGGGATCGATGTAGCCGGCCACATTGTCGCTCACCGCCACGCTGTCGCCGCCGAGCGCCAATCCACTTTCGGGGGGAAGCGTGGGATCAGCCGCCGTGCGGGGTGGTTGGGTCAATTCGGCCAAGTCGGGAGTCGTATCGCTAGGCTGAGGTTTTTCGGGTTTGGGGAGTTCGGGCTGATGTTCCGGCACGGGGCCGGGGCCGGGGCAAGGGGGAAAATAACAAGGAAACATGTACATGGGTTGACAACAACAGTTGCCCATGAAGCGTTTCTTGCAGGCTGGCCCACAACACGACGGCAATCCCATTGGAGTTTGTTGCCAGCAACAAACCGGCGCGTAGGGATTTGCGGAATAGAGATCGCCGCTTGCCCCCGGGTACATGGGCGGATGGAAGGGAAGCGGCTGCTGAGCGCTACTAGAACTCATGACCACGGTTCCGAACAGGACGAGCACGCCCACGGTGTGGATCAAACCTAACCTATTGATTCGTGAAAACATCGAATTTTCTCCTCTTTTTCCTCCGTGGATGGAGCACGATTGCCATCCCTGGCATTTCTCCTATCGACATTTGCTTCGGCACAACCACACCAAGTCGGTTAAATAGTAGGACTGGCGTGAGCAAGTCCTTTCGGCTGTGCGGGGAAGTCGGGTTGTGCTGGTTATCGGGCGATTGACCAATCCCCCGCCGAGCCGTTAAGATGGGGTTTTGGGATGAGCAGGAAGATCAATCCGCATCGAGGTAGTGTCGTTGATTGCTTTCATATTTGGCGGCCTGATATTTCTCTTCCCGCTGGTCATTTATTGTTTGGTGCTGGCGTTTCTGAACAGCCGGCGCCAGCCGACGATGATTTCGGGACCGTGGGACTTTGCCGGAGTGCTGTTGGCAACATCGGGATTCTGGATCGTGGGGGGGCCGTGGATTCTCGCCGGGCTGCACGGCCGCTGGCGGGACGCCCTGATGCGCGGTCAACTCACGGAGTTGAGCGCCGACAACATGCTTTGGTCCTTATGGATCATCACCTGGGGGGGCTATTTCGTGTTAGTGCTGGGTGGGGCTTGTTGGCTGCTTTGGCAACGGCGCCGCGTTGCCATTGTGTACAACTGCGATGAAGAAACTTTTTGCGAAGCGTTGACAATGGCCGCGCGGCGGTTGGGTTTGCGGTGGCATCGCATGGGCCAACGCTTCGTGCTGGACATGCCTGGCGCCACCGCCGATACCGGCGCGGCGGATCATGCAGCCCTACCTGTGTCTTTCGCGGGCGCGTGGGGGAACGGCGCCACGTTGGAACAAGCGGATGGCCGCACGACGGCTGCCAACGCGGCGCGGTCCGACACCCCTCGGAGCGCGAGCAAGGCCATCGGCTTGGCCGTGGAGATTTTCCCCGCCTTACAAAACATCACCATCCATTGGCAATTCGGTGACGCCGCACTACGCCAAGACTTCGAGGCCGAACTCGGCAAGGCGTTCGCCGAGCTGGAAATGCCTCCCAATCCCGTCGCCTCCTGGTTCTTGATGATCGCCTGCATCTTGTTCATGGCTATCCTAACCGCGTTGGTGTTGCTGTTGATCGTGGCGATGCACCAATACTGAAATCGGTCCATACTCCGAAGGCAAGCCGCATGTATTCTCTTCCGTTACCTTGGCTGGATGCCCGGCTGGCGCTATCTTTGCCATGGACCAACCTCCCGGTCATCTACCAAGTGCCGTTGTTAGTGCTCGTGTGCCTGGTGCCGGTCACGCTGGCCGTCTGGCTCTATCGCTACGAGATGCGCTTGGTGCGGGGGCGAACCGCTGTCGCCTTGTTGCTGTTGCGGTTGGTGACGCTGTTCGTGATTCTGTTCCTGGTGTGCCTGCAACCAATCGTGGCGCATCCCTACACGGAGGAACTCACCAGCCAGGTGCTCATTGCCGTGGATCGTTCCGATAGCATGAACATCGCCGACCCGCAACGCGATCCCATCGAGAAACTGCGTTTGGCCCGCGCCTTGAGGATGGGCGATCCTGCCTTGCTCAACGACTGGATTCACCAGTACGAAACCCAAGGAAGTATCCAATGGGTCCAGGCGGACGAGTCGCCGCGTGATCCCGACCGCCGCCGTCAACTGCGGGAACAACGCCAACAAGCGCATGATGCCTTATGCCAACAGATCGACCACTTAACTCGAACGCAGGTCGCCCGTACCATTCTCAGCGACGAGGGGCTGGGGCTAGTCCGCGCGCTCCAGTCGAAGCATCACGTCCAGCTCGTCGGATTCGCCCAAGATAGTTGGCAAGTGGACCCGAAGCAGCTGGACCAGCTTTTTCAAGATGTTCGTCCCATGTCGGCCATAGACCAGCCGCACCATACGCGTTTCACCGATTTACGCTTACCCGTCACCAAAGCACGCGAGCGTTCCGGGGAGCGGCAAAGCAAGCGGATTGGCGTCGTGCTGCTAACCGATGGACAGCACAACTGGGGAGAATCTCCCCTTGCGCTCTTTGGAAAACGAGGAGGCGCCCCAGGCGCGAACGCCATCGCCACGGAGAACCACATCCCCATTTATCCCGTCGTGTTGGGGGACCGCAAAGCGCCGCCGGACGTGGCCATCGCTCGCGTCGAAGCCCCTGCCACCGTCTTCAAGGACGGCAACGCTCCGATTGATGTAACGATTCAAGTAAATGGTATGGAAAAAGAGGATTTGGCTGAGCCGCTGGTGGTCGAGCTGCGACAAGGGGATGAGCCAATCATGGAAGAACAAGTGATGGTGCAAGGCCAGAGCGCGTCGGTGAAATTCTCACCCCGTCTGGACACAGCAGGGACACAATCGTTCCTGGTGACGGTCAAGCCGCTGCCAAAAGAAACCATCACGGAAAATAATCACCGGCCGGTCGTCATCAACGTGGCCGACGATCAAGCCAAGGTGCTGGTGGTCGATGGTGAGGCACGTTGGGAGTTTCACTACCTGTTCAATGCCTTGAAGCGAGATCGCAGCCTGCAAACGCGGGGCGTGGTGTTCGAGCAACCGCGCATCCGCGCGATCAGCGAGGACGAGCTGGAAAAGACCGGGCACCCCGCGTTGATGCTGCCGCATGAGGAAGACGCCTTGGCCGACTACGATGGCATCGTGCTCGGCGATGTCGCACCGGCCCATTTGTTGCCCCAAGATCGCCGGCGGTTGGAGAAATTCGTCGCCGAGCGCGGCGGCACGCTGATCCTCGTGGCCGGCAAACGCTGGCTGCCGTTGGCCTATCGGGACGCAGCGCCAGGGGATGAGCAAGAAACCGACCCGCTACGAAACCTGCTTCCCATCGAGCATCCACGGCCGATCACCTTGCCACAAGGTTTTCCCATCACTTTGACACATGACGGGAAGCAAACATCGTTTCTACGCATGGAAGCGACCCTTGAAGACAGCCTCGACCGCTGGAGCAAGCTACCCCGGCACTACTGGGGCGTGGTCGGCGTGGCCAAGCCAGGGGCGACGGTGCTGGGGTACGTGGCCGAGGCGCCAGAAGGATTACTGTTTAGTGACCAGAGCATGATCGAAAAGGAACAGGCTTTGATCGTTCGGCAAAATTATGGTTTCGGGCGGGTGGTGTATGTCGGCGTGGATAGCACCTGGCGTTGGCGCTACAAGAAAGGGGACGAGTATCATCATAAATTCTGGGGGCAATTGGCGCGGTGGGCCGCCTCTAACAAACCACTGGTAGCCGGCAATGAGTTCATCCGCTTCGGCACGCGGGAGCCGGTGTACGCGCACGGACAAGATCAACCCGTGGAAGTGGTGGCGCGGTTGACCGATGATAGCATCCAGCTCGGCCCCCATGCCGTGACCGCCGCCCGCATCCTGCGTTGGGGAGATGACGGCCAGCCCTCGGAAGCTGTTGCTGTCGTGCCCTTGCAGCGCCGCGCCGCCCAGCCGCGCGTGTTGGAGGCACAAGTTCGAGATTTACCTCCTGGCCGCTATGTCGTGGAATTGGCTATCCCCGATTTGGCCGACAAGCTCCACGGGGTTCCCGATCCTGGCGGGACCGTCAAACCGTTGCGGGCCACCTTCAGCGTAACGCCTCCCGACAGCACCGAGATGCTCGAGCTGGCCGCGAATTGGACTCTTTTGCGGCAACTGGCGCAAGCGAGTCAAGATAATCCAGAAACTCATGCCAAGCTATTCACGCCGGAGAATGTGTTAGAATTGATCGAGTTGCTCCAAAGTAAAACGGAGACCGTCGAACGAACCGTAGACAACAAATTATGGCATTCGTGGTTCACGTTCATCTTGTTTCTGGGTTTGCTGACAGTGGAATGGGTAGCTCGTAAGCTGTCCGGTTTGCCGTGAAGTCCAAGCCAAGCAACGACAACAAAGTCGAGTTTTCCCCCTCATGGATACCACGCAATCATTCTGGCAATCTCTGCCGGTGTCACCTGTCGTTTTGGCGTCGGTGCTGGTGGTCGGGATCGTGCTGGGGAGCATGATCGTCGCCAGCAAGGTGCCATTGGTGTACAACCTGCGCAATCTGATCGTGCGCTGGCGGACGACCTTGTTGACGGCGGCGGCCTTCACGTTGGTCATCGGCTTGTTGGTGGTGATGCTGGCCTTTGTCAATGGCATGTATCGGCTGACCGAGGGGAGCGGCAACCCAGCCAATGTTATGATTCTATCCGACGGCGCCACTGATGAGATGTTCAGCAACTTGGGCTATGGCGATTCCGACAACATCGAGCGGGAAGTGGTGACGGTCGATGAACAAGGTCTGCCGTTGGCTCAGCCCATCGCGGTGGAGCGCATCCAGCGTGGCGACAAGGAGGTGTACCTGTGCAGCCGGGAGGTTTATCTGGTGGTGAATCAGCCGATTCCCCACAGCGAAGGGGAGAAACGGCGGCGACGGTTCGTGCAGGTGCGCGGCTTGGTGGATGATCAGATCGCCGCCCGCGTCCATGACCTGAAACTGCGGCCGGGCGGCGCGTGGTTATCCTCGGGGGGCGTCCGGCAACTGCCGTCCGATGATTCCTCGACCCCGCCCCTGGTGGTCAACGAGGCGTTGCTGGGGCGCGGCGTCGCGGGCGTGTTGGGCCAGGATCAAGGCAAGGACCATTTGGATGTGGGCGATCGGTTCGAGCTAGGGGACCGTACCTGGATCGTGACCGGCATCCTAGATTCGGCAGGCTCCACCTTTGATTCGGAAATCTGGATTCCGCAAGCCAAGGTCAAGGATTTCTTCGTCAAGGACAACTACACGACCATCACCGTGCGCCTGGCGGACGCCCGCGCTGCCCGGCTGTTCGCCCACCATGTCTCATTGAAATACAAGAACGCCGCCGTGCAAGCCCAAGTCGAGACTGCCTATTACTCAAAACTAGGGGAAACGAATAAACAATTCTTAGTGGCGATTATCTTTGTGACGGTGATCATGGCCATCGGCGGCGTCTTCGGCGTGATGAACACCATGTTCGCGGCCATTAGCCAGCGCATCCGCGACATCGGCGTGCTGCGCATTCTGGGATTCGCCAAGTGGCAAATCCTGGTATCGTTCCTCTTGGAAGCGCTGCTTATCGCCTTGGTGGGGGGCGCCTTGGGCTGCACGCTGGGCTTCCTGGCCAACGGCCACAGCGCCACCAGCATGGTCAGCAGCGGCCAAGGGGGCAAAAGCGTGGTGCTTGAGCTAGTCGTTGATGCCAATATCTTGGCGGCGGGGATGCTGCTCACCTTTGTCATGGGGTTGCTGGGGGGCTTGCTACCGGCTCTGTCGGCGATGCGTCTAAAACCTTTGGAATCAGTACGGTAGTGGGCACCATGCCGCGCTTCTCGGTTCGTCGGACCCAATCTTTCAAGGCTTGCACGGCTTGGCGTAACTGTTCCTCGTTCCCCGCCGCCAAAGGATGTCCCAGGACGACACGCAAGCGACGCACTGGCGATGGCGTTGAATCATGGCAGAATACCGGCTCCAAGGGGACGGGCCGGCGCGCCAGCAGCGCGCGGAAGAACTGTTCGAGCTGGACGGAAGCGGGGTTGTCCACGAGCGGCAAACCGACCAGGAAACCGCGTTCCAAGGTCTGCTCGGCCTTGGCAAGGGCATGGTCCCAAACTGGGCCGGATGTAACTCCAGTGGGCAGGATCAGCACGCCGCCGCGCCGCGCCAGCAGGCGCGTCCAGGGGGCCTCGCCGGCCAAGACGTTTTCGGGCAGGACCAGCCGTGTGTAACGATCCGTGGCCGCCGCCACTTGCAAGCATTCATCGAGCGTCCGCCCATTCGTCCCCACGAGCAACGCCCCTTCGGTGGGCAAGTTGTGCGAACCGATGACTTGCAGACGATAACGCCCCAAGGCCCGCAGCCATACCAGCGCGCGCAGCAGCATATCGGGCAGATGTCGGCACAGCACGATCAACGTCAGCAAGGTCATCAAGCCAGCACCGATGAAGAGATAAGGGGGCAGCTCTTCGTTGTCATATGCGCTGGTCAATGGTGCGTCCGCGGAGCGTACTTGATACGTCACCACATCATAAGGACGATGTTTCGTGGCCGGCAGGGTGTAAGTGCTGACCTTTACTTCCGAACCAGGACCAATGCCGCTCAGCACATCGATCAAGTCGTCTTCCAGCGCCACGCGGCGGGCGGCGGGCAGAGCGTCTTCCTCCGGCTCCGCGTCGCGCCGGCGCGTGTCCACGGTGATCACGCCTTGGGAAGTTCGCAGCTCAAAGAAGGCCGGCCGGCCGTGACGGTTATAATCCAAGCTCAAGAGCACACCGGCATAGCGGTCCACTGGCTCGATGCGTGGCGCCACGCCGAGTTGGTGGGTGGCGAAAACCACGAGGTAAAACAGCACCGATGCAGCGATGGCGCCGGTGACATTGATGAAATTGCTGGTGGCGATCATCTCCCCCTTGCTCGTCTTGGGGGCGCGGTACTGCAACAGAGTGAACAGCGGCACGATGAAAAAGCCAGTGAAAAAACCGATGCAGATGATCCCCGCGATCAGCCCGGGCAGCCAGTGCAAGGTGAAAGCGGCCAGGATCGTGGCCAGGATCATGCCCATGGCGCCGATGGGAACTAGCCCCAGCTCCACCTTGCCGCCCGACAAGTACCCCGCCAAAGGGCTTCCCAAGCCGATGCCCAAGGCCGACATGCCGACGATGACGCTGGTTTTGAACTCACTCCAGCGCGGTACCTGCGACTCGCCGAGCATATAGACCGTGGCCCGCATGAAGGCGACGACGAAGGTGAAAAAAGCGATCCCCAGCACGGTCAGAGCCAGCGAGTGCGTGCGGAACAGGGTACGGATGTTGTCCCACAGCGGCTTATAGATATACTTGGGGAACGTTCGCGTGGGATTGGCGGCGGGCATCTTGTGAATCATCAAGCTGGCGACGGCGCCGATGATAGCCAGAGTGAACAAGATGATGCCGATAAAGTATTCCTGGCGGCGAAAATAGAAGGACAACATACCGCCGCACACGGTCCCCAAAATGATAGCCAAGAAGGACAGCGACTCCAGCAAGCCGTTGCCGCGCGATAACAAGTGTGGTTGTAGGATCTCCGGCATGACGCCGTACTTGGCCGGCACGAAGAAGGCGCTGTGCGTCCCCATGAAAAAGACGGTGGACAACACGATAAAGGGACCGAAGGGACTTCCCAGCGGCCCGCTGCCCAGCCAGAAGCCCGCCAGGGCCACCAAGGTAATCACCACCTCGGACATTTTCCAGAACACCAGCGCTTGACGTTTGCTGTAACGGTCGGCCAAATAGCCGGCCACCGTGCAGAAGATGGCCCACGGCGCGTAAAACAGGATCGGCATCAGCGAGATGGCTTGTGCCTCGGTCAACGCCTTGGTGTTAATGGCATAGAACATGGCCGAGGCGTGGATGGCCTGATCGTTGAAGGCGGCCAAAAATTGCGCCACCAGCAGACCGATGAACGTCCGTGATTGGAGAGTGTCTGAAGCCTGGTAGCTCATAGTCTCGCTCGAACGCAACGGCGCGGGAAACGCGCCCACGGCGGATTGGAACAAAGGTTCCAATGAGTTGAGGGTATGATCCCCCACCAGATACCAAAGAATCTAGTGAAAACCGCGCCGTTCGCAAGACCTGTGCGAGCGGCGCGGGTGATCGCTGTACCATATGTGGATAGGATCACTCCGGTAAGGCAAGGAAGCGGCTCACGCCCAGCCGACGCGCTGGTGAGTTACCAGCTGGAAAAGCCTTACGCGATCATGTGACCAAGCTCCGTTTTGATCCACTAACCAGGAGACCGCATCGTGCTTCGTGAAGAACAGTCGGTGAAATATCAATGAGAAACGGAGATTCGCAAATTCGTGGATCGTCTCGTGTAAGTCATCGAAGGAGGGCACAAGCAGCGCATGGCCCAGTACGCCCAACCGGCGTTTGACCGTCTGCTTCTGGATGCCTTAGCACCTTTGCGTGAGATTCGTCTCTGTGCTACACTACCCACCGACAATCATCCCGCAAATTTCATAGGAGTGTCCCCGCGTGCCCATTATTGAAACCAAGAACCTGGTCAAGCACTACGGCAAGATCGAGGCCCTGCGCGGCGTGTCGCTGACGGTCGAAACGGGGGAAATCTTTGGTCTGCTCGGCCAGAACGGCGCCGGCAAGACAACATTGATCAAGATTTTGCTCGGCATCACGCAACCCACCGAAGGGGAAGCCCAGTTACTCGGTCAGACGATTCGCTCGGTGGCCATCCGCAAGCACATCGGCTATTTGCCGGAAGATCATCGCTTTCCGGATTATCACACCGGCTACAGCTTGTTGGATTTCTATGGTTCGTTGCTCGAAGTGCCGGGGTTGGAGCGCAAACGTCGAATCCCAGACATGCTGGAAACCGTCGGCCTCAAGGGCCGGATGCACTACAAGATTCGCACCTATTCCAAGGGGATGAAACAGCGTCTTGGCATTGCCCAAGCTATCTTGCACCAACCGGACGTGGTGTTTCTCGATGAACCAACCGATGGGGTCGATCCCGTGGGTCGGCGGGAAATCCGCGACCTGATGCAGCGCCTGCGCGCTTCGGGCATGACCATTTTCCTCAACTCGCATTTGCTTGGTGAAGTAGAACAGATATGCGACCGCGTCGCCATTCTGCAAAAGGGAGAGGTCATTCAGCAAGGGGACCTGGCGACCTTGACTCGGCAACGTGGTTTCTTCCTGATCGGTCTGGCCCCCGAACAGAGCTTGCCTGAAGGAGAGTTGCAACAGCTGGGATTCACGCTCCGGCCTTTGGGACCTTTGTGGGAAATCGGCCTGACGGATGGACAATGCATCGATACCGTGGTCGATTTCCTGCGTGATCGTAATTTGAGTATTCGTCATCTCGTCGAAAAACGGCAATCACTCGAAGAGATTTTCTTGGAAACGGTGGTGGAAGCGGAACCTGGCATCGATCAACCAACCGCCCCTCGAGCGCGGGCACGGTAACCTCATGGAATTCCCGTCATGAAATTCCTCGCCATCCTGAAAGATTCGCTGCGCGAAGCCCTGGACACCAAGGTTCTCTATATGACCTTGGCGTTGTCGGGAATCGCCATTCTATTCACCTTTAGCGTCCGCTATCGACCCGTCCCAGCGGCGGAACTCACGCGGGGAACGATGGAGAATTTGACCTTTTTGTTGCAGCTACTGCGCGAGTCCGGCAGCGAAAATGTGTCGTTCGCCATCGAGAATTTCCAACAGACGAATTCTGCCACGGACCCTTGGTTGGGAGACTATCGCTTCACATTGGTGATCAATCTGTCACGTAATCTCGATGAAGAGGCGGTTCACCAGGTATCCTGGCCTACTCCCTCGGAAATTGAAAACATCCTGAAACAAAGTTCGTCGTGGATGGACCAAGTTCAAGTAGCCGCCGAGACCTCCGACGACCCCTACCAGGAACGTTACCTGGTGCGAACCACAGGAACCAAAGTCGAGGATTACATCCATTGGATCTACGAGCCGCGATTATTTTTCGGCGCGGTGCCATTATCATTTCTCAAAGCACCCATGAGTATCATCATTTACATCCTCGCGGATCAGATCATCGCTGCGTTTGGGGCCGCGGTGACGATGTTTCTCAGCACCATCATCACCGCGTTTTTTATCCCGAATATGCTCCGCAAAGGATCAGTGGAGTTATTACTCGCCAAGCCGATTCATCGTTCCACGCTGCTCCTATACAAGTTTATTGGTGGACTTTCGTTTATGTTCATCAATACCGTCGTGATCGTCGTTGGCATCTGGCTGGCGCTCGGCTGTCAAACAGGTGTATGGTTGAATGGATTTCTGCTTTGCATCTTCATATTTACCTTTCAGTTCGCCATTTTCTACGCTGTCTCGACGGTAACTGCCGTCATGACGCGCAGCTCCATCGTTGCCATCCTGATGGCCATTGTGACATGGGTGATGCTATTTGGCATTGGCGTTGCTTATCGGTTTTTGGATACGATACGTCCGGAGAGTCGAAACGCGGAAGTCGTGCTCGCGCAAACCCCAGACATACCCAAGTGGGTATTCACCACCGCGGATATTATTCATTTATTGGCTCCGCATTACAAAGACTTGGATGTGTTGACGACGGAACTTATTTTGAAGGACTTGATGAAACCAGGAAGCGCGGAAAGGAAACAATTAGACAATGCCGTCGGCTCCATAAACTGGCCGGAGACACTGATAAGCACCACGTTGTTCATTGTGATACTGGTCGGATTTTCCTGTTGGTGGTTCGCCACGCGCGACTATTGAAAATTGTTAGGACAATCATTCATCACAGTTGTGAGCTGCATCGGTTCGCCTGGATTTTTTGTCTCCAATGAATCGGTGAATCTTCGGATAACGATACTCGATGGCATCGTGCTTGCCGAAATGTGGTAATGACGATACCAATGAAAAACATCCTGACAATCCCTTGATCGGATATATATGTCTGACATTGTTTGCCAACGCTGCATCCATCCCAACTGTGCCGCGACCTACGACGTGGCTGAGACGGCCTTCGTCTGCGCCCAGTGCGGCGGACTGTTGGATGTGGCGTATGATTGGGACCGCTTGCAACCGCCAAAGTCGTTGCGCGACTTCGAGGCCCAGTGGGCTGAGCGAGCCAATCCGCTCAGCTTTAGCGGCGTGTGGCGCTTTCATGCCCTGCTGCCGTTCGCCGAGCCGCGTCATGTTCTGACCATCGGCGAGGGGCAAACGATCTTGCAACAAGCCGATCGCGTGGCGGAATATGTCGGCCTGGAGTCGGGACGGTTGTTCCTGCAATACGAGGGGCTAAATCCATCGGGGAGCTTCAAAGACAACGGCATGACGGCAGCCTTCACTCATGCCCGGTTGGTCGGCGCGCGGCGGGCGGCTTGCGCCAGCACCGGCAACACCAGCGCCTCGCTCGCCGTCTTCTGCTCGGCCACCGGCTTAATGCGAGCCATTATCTTCATTGGCAGCGGTAAAATATCTTATGGCAAACTAGCTCAGGCTCTCGACCACGGCGCGCTGACCGTGCAGATTGCCGGCGATTTCGACGATGCCATGCAGCGCGTGCGCCAGATCGCCGACAAATTAGGAATCTACCTGGTCAATAGCATCAACCCTTTCCGCTTGGAGGGGCAAAAGGCCATCATGTTCCGCGTGCTGGAGGGGCTGCGCTGGGAGGTGCCCGACTGGATCGTCGTTCCCGGCGGCAATCTCGGTAACGTCAGCGCCTTTGGCAAAGCCTTTATCGAGCTGAGCGAATTGGGATTGATTACACGAATGCCGCGCTTGGCGGTCATCAATGCCGCCGGTGCCGATACGTTCCATCAGCTCTTTGAAAAACAAGGGCTGCGTTGGAACGATGGGCGCTTCGACAATCGGATCGTCCAAGGGTATTATCAACAGTTGGATACCGAACAGCGGCGGGCAGCCACGATTGCCAGCGCCATTGAGATCAATCGCCCGGTGAACTTGCCCAAGGCCCTGCGCGCCCTGGAACGCTGTGGCGGCGTGGTGCGCGAAGTGACGGATCAGGAGATTCTCGACGCCAAGGCCAAGGTGGGGGCTGGCGGCTTGGGCTGCGAACCGGCGTCGGCGGCCAGTGTCGCCGGCACGCGCAAGCTGCGTCAGGAAGGCGTCATCGAACCCGGCGAGCGCGTCGTTTGCATCCTGACCGGCCACCAGCTCAAAGACCCCACCGCCACCGTTGCCTACCATAGCACCGATCAAAAGACGTTTGACGAGGTGCTGGGGCAACGCGGCGTGCGCCGGGCCGCCTTCGCCAATCGCGCCGTGCAGGTGCCCAACGATTTGGACGAAATCATTCGCGCCATCGAGGTGTATTCATGACCACGACAACAACCATTGCCGTCAACGGTGCCTGTGGCCGCATGGGGCAGCGCATCATCCAACTGGCTCACGAAGACTCGGAATTGAAGGTCGGCGCTGCCATCGAGGCCTCCCATCATCCCCACCATGGCCGCGACGTTGGCGAAGTGCTCGGCCTGGGTTTCATGGGAGTCAAAATTCGCAGCGAGTTGCCCACCGAACCCAAAATTGACGTGGTTGTTGACTTCTCCCTGCCGGAAGGAACGATGGACATTCTCCCCATCTGCGTACAGCGCAAGATTCCCCTCGTCGTGGCGACGACGGGACATTCCCTGAGCCAACGGAATGAGATCGAAGCCGCCGCCCATGTGATTCCGTTGTTGCATGCTCCCAACATGAGCTTGGCCGTCAACGTGATGATGAAGCTGGTGCGCCAGACCGCCGCCCTGTTGCGCGACAAGAATTTCGACATCGAAATCATCGAGCGCCATCATCGGTTCAAAAAAGATTCCCCCAGCGGCACGGCCTTGCACCTGGCGCGGTTGATTCAGGAAACGATGGGACACAGCCAGCTTCGGCACGGCCGCGAAGGGCTGGTCGGCGAACGTACGCCGCAAGAGATCGGCATTCACTCGGTGCGCGGCGGCGACAACGTCGGCGAACATACCGTCCTGTTCAGCACTTTGGGGGAGACCCTGGAACTGACCCATCGCGCTCATAGCCGCGATTGTTACGCTCGCGGCGCTTTGCAAGCCGCCAAGTTCCTCGCCACGCAACCGCCGGGGCGATACACGATGGATCATGTGCTGGGGTTGTAGAAAATGCTAATTATCTCAATTGGAGCGGCGGCGAGCGCGAACCGATGAATCCGGGGCGGTATTGACATAGTAGAGGCGTTTTTCGTTTTTTAGCAATGGTCACGAATTCATGGTTGAAAATGCTCCCATTCTGTCTTGTCAACATGGTGGCTTGACGATTGAAGGGTATTCACGGGCCGCCGTGCAGACCTATTGGCGCATCCCGGAGCTGAAGATCGGTTTTGATCTTGGCGCCCAGCCATGGGAGTTCATGGGCACCCCCACCTGGTTTCTGTCGCACAGCCATCTCGATCACGTCGCCGCGTTGCCGGTGTATGTGGCCCGGCGGCGCATGATGCGCATGGAACCGCCGACCTTGTACGTTCCCGCCGAGGCCAAGGAAGACATCCGCAAGCTCATGCTCGTCATGCAGCGCTTGGATCGCGGCCGGCAACTGTGCGAGCTACATGGCTTGCAGCCCGGCGACGAAGTGGAGCTAGGACGTGAGCATGTCGTCACGACCTTCGCCACCACGCACACCATTCCCTCCTTGGGCTACGTCGTCTGGGATCGGCGTTTCAAGCTCAAGGAGGAATATCACGGCTTACCGGGGGAACAAATCCGCGATTTGCGTCAGTCCGGCGTCGCCGTGACGCGCGAGGCGCGCATCCCCTTGGTGGCCTACACCGGCGACACCAGCCCCGCCGGTTTGGACAACTATCCGCCCGTCTATGAAGCGAAAGTGCTGATCACCGAAATGAGTTTCATCCGGCCTAACCATCGCCGTGAGAAGATTCACAAGTTCGGCCACATGCACCTGGATGACGTGTTGGAACGGGCCGACCGCTTCCAAAATGAATTGATCATCTGTGCTCACTTCAGCACGCGCTATCATCCCAACGAGGTGCGTCGCTATGTCGCGTCCAAACTTCCCGAAGGATTGCGGGACCGCGTGCGGCTGTGGCTTTGAGTCTTTCCGGGGCGACGGCAAGGCTTGACGCCGCGACCATACGGAAAGCGAACCGCACCGCTCCCACGCCGCGTCCAGTGCGATGCCGCGCTTGACGCCGCGACCATACGGAAAGCGAACGCACCCTCTTGCCGAATAAGCAATAATTCATACGTATGGCCAAGAACAGTATTGTCTTCCCGTGGACCATGCCAATCCGAGTTATTCTAATAAGGTGCATCCCCTCGAAGGCGGCGCGTCATGTTGGATTCCATCTTACGAGAGCTGACGGCTTCTCCTTGGTCGCCCATCCTATTCGGCGCGGCGGCCGCGGCCATCATGCTGGGCGTGGGCATCCTGCTGCTGAACCGCAATCCGAAGCGGAGCAAACCGCGCGTGATCATCGTCGAGCGCAATTATCAAGAGCTGGAGTCCGCGTCGCTGCTGCAAAATACCGCGGCCGAACGGCGCGGCTCTATGCGCCGCGGTGGCAAGGTCGTGGAAGTGCTGATCTCCGACGCGGAAGTTCTTACTAAACCTTACGATGGGCTGGTTTTGGACCGCTCCACGGGGGGCATGTGTTTGTTCGTTGAAGTCGAAGTGGCAGTCGGCACGATCTTGAGCGTCAAAGCCAAGAATGCTCCTGACACAACCCCGTGGACCCAAGTCGAAGTGCGCAATTGCCGTAAAGTCAGCGAGGGTTTTGAGGTCGGCTGTCAGTTTCTCAAAACGCCTCCCTGGAGCGTGTTGTTGCTATTCGGTTGAGGATGGCTCAAACCACGGGGGACAAGCGCATTGGTCGATTCGCGTGAACCAATGCGCTTGTCCCCTTTTTTCACTTCCTTCCCCTACAATATAAGCGGATGAATCGAAACCCGGCAGCGGAGAACTTATCTCGATGACATCAGCAACACACCGGCCCCGCGATTTGCAGGAACTGCGCGATAGCGGTTGGACACCCAAGTCAGTCAAACAGGAGATTCATGACAACTTCATCGCCATGCTGCGCCGGGGGGAGGAGTTGTTTCCCGGCATCATCGGCTATGACGATACCGTGATCCCGGAAATCAACATCGCGCTCTTGTCCAAGCACGACTTGCTTTTTTTAGGGGAAAAAGGACAAGCCAAGAGCCGGTTGATGCGCTCACTGGTCCGGTTTCTTGATGAGGAACTTCCCTACATCGACCTGCCCGGTTGTCCGGTGCATGAAAACCCGGAAAAACCGATCACGCGCATGGGGAAGGAGATCGTGGCCGAGCGGGCGGCGGCGGATATTCCCATCGCCTGGTGGCCACGCGCCCAGCGCTATGCCGAACGCCTGGCCCCCGGCACCAAATTCGCCGACATCATCGGCGAAATCGACCCCGCTAAGCTGGCCAGCGGCACCAGCTTGTCGGCGGAGGAAGCGCTGCACTTCGGCTTGATCCCGCGCATGCACCGAGGCATCTTCGCCATGAACGAAATCCCGGAACTGGATGAGCTGGTGCAAGTTGGCTTGTTCAACATTCTCGAAGAGCGCGATGTGCAGATTCGCGGCTACCCGATTCAATTCGATTTGGATATTTTCATTCTCTTCTCGGCCAATCCCGCCACCTACAACCGCAGTGGCAAGGTGATCCCGCAGCTCAAGGACCGCATCGGCTCGCTCATCCACACCCACTATCCCCGCGAGCGGTCGCTAGGAATCGAGATCATGGAGCAAGAGGCCGGTATCGATTTGGGGGGCGATTATCCCGTCATCGTCCCCTACTTCATGCGTGAGATCGTCGAACAAATGAGCATTTGCGCCCGCAAATCGAAGTACATCGATCACCAATCTGGCGTCAGCGCCCGCTTCAGCATCGCCAACTACCGCACCATGATCGCCAGCGCTCGCCATCGAGCCATCGTCCTCGATGAGCAACCGGCCGTGCCGCGCATCAGCGATTTGGGACATCTGTATGCCTCGTCCTTGGGGAAGCTGGAATTGGACCTCATGGGCAGCCAGCAATTGTCGGAACGGCAGGTGTTGGAAGCGATCCAAGCCGAGGCCATTCGCATCGTCTTCGAGGAATACGTGGACCGGCACGGCCTGGAAGAAATCGCCCATGTCTTCGGCAAGGGAATCAAAATCGAGGTCGGCGACATGCTGCCGTCCAGCCACTACGCCGAACGCTTGCAGCGCGTGCCACAGATATGGCAGAAAGCGTTTGAGGTGAATCCCAACGAAAGCGCCGCCGTGCGGGCTTCGTGCATCGAGTTCGTGCTGGCCGGCCTGTACGCCACCGACCGGATTTCCCGCTCGCAGAAGCATGGGCGAATTGTGTATGAGGTGCGGTGAGCATGCACAGTATCCGGGGATTAGCAATGAGGGATCGTTTCGCGTGGGCTTCCGCGAGCGCGTAACGATGAATCCCTCTGCCGCTTTCCATCGTACAGCAGTGGCTGATTAAGGACACACTATGAGCACCAAACACCGTCTCGGCGGCGTCATTCATACTTATCAGAAGTTCGATCCGGTGAAGTTCCCCAGTCCGACGGCGGAGCCGCCGGATTTGGTTTCGACGGCGTTCGAGCACATGCTGGCCTACGGCAGTCTGCGCGAACTCACCGACGAGGAGTTGGCGCGGGCCGTGCATCTCGATCCGAGCCAGATCATGGGCTTGGGGCCGAGCTTGGAGAGCCTGCGGGCCATGCTTCTGGAACGCCAGCGCAAGATTCTCGAAACCTTCGAGACGGATCAGGTGCAAAAGGAAGCGCATAATCAATTCCATGATCATGCCGCGGGGGTGAAGCCGCCCAGCAAGCTCGCCAAGCCGTTCCGTGAAGCGGTGCATGAGGAGCAGCTGTACGATCTGGAACGACTCTGGTATCGCAGCGGCGACGAGCGTGGCAAGTTCGCCAAGGAGCTGCTGCAACTAATCGAAGAACTTGGTGAGAAATACCAGGTGGACGAGCTGGCCGCCAAGTATGAGTTCACGGGCCGAACACCGATGACCATTCCACAGGCGCTGGCCATCAAGGAGGAGCTGGAAACGATTGACAAGCTCTTGAAACAATTGGAGGAGGCGGCCAAGACGGCGCAAATCGCCGTCATCGACATGGCGGAATTGTCGCGCTTCGCCGACCAGGCCGACATCGACGACTTGCACCGCATGCAACGGCAGATCGAGGAACTGATCCGCCACATGGCCGAGCAACAGGGATTGGAAGCCAACCGACACGGCTACAACCTGACACCGAAGGCATTTCGCCTCTTTCAAGCCAAGCTGTTGACCGTCATCTTCGAGCAGTTGCAGGCGTCCCGGTCGGGCCGGCATCAGGGGCCGATCATCGGCGAAGGGGCCACCGAGATGCAACAAACCAAGCCCTATGAGTTTGGCGACTCGGTGACGAACATGGACATCCCGGCATCCATGATCAACGCCCTGATCCGCCACGGCCCCGGTCTGCCGGTGCGCGTCCATCCTGATGACATCGTGATTCACCGCACGCGCAACCATCCCAAGTGCGCCACGGCCCTGTTGCTCGACATGAGCGGCTCCATGCGCTACGCCGGGCAATACATCAACGTCAAGCGAATGGGATTGGCTATTGACGGCTTGGTGCGCAAAGAATATCCGGGCGATTTCTTGCAATTCATTGAGATTTACACCTTCGCCAAGCCGCGCCACGTTTCGGAGATTCCAACACTCTTGCCGAAACCCGTGACCATCTTCGATCCGGTGGTGCGGCTGCAAGCGGACATGAGCGACCCACACATCAGCGAGATGCACATTCCGCCGCACTTCACCAACATCCAGCACGGCTTGCAATTGGCTCGGCAATTCCTGGCCACTCAGGACACCCCCAATCGCCAGATCGTGCTCATCACCGACGGTCTGCCGACGGCTCATTTTGAGGGGACCAATCTCTTTCTGCTCTATCCCCCCAGCTCGCGCACCGAAAAAGCCACCATGCGCGAGGCGTTGCTGTGCGCCCGCGAGGGAATCACCATCAACATCTTTCTGCTGTCGAGTTGGAGCCAGTCAGAAGAGGACATCCGCTTCGCCTACCGCCTAGCCGAATCGACCAAGGGACGGGTATTCTTCACGGCGGGCAACGACTTGGATCGTTACGTGGTGTGGGACTACCTGGTCCGCCGCAAGCAGATCATCGGGTGACGGCCGGCTTATTTCGTTCGGTTCGACAAGAAAAAGGGGACGCGACTCGTAGTTGCTGATGGAGAGTGGATCGTGGCGGAATCGGATAACCAACGAAATCGAGTCGCGTCCCCTTTTTGGGGACGATGCGCGACAAAAACTTGGCCATTTCCCTTCGCCGCGCTTATGATGAGCGCTACCACCGCGAACCATCGAGGATTCTTACTATGAGCCGCGTTGTCGAGCAGTATCAAGAAGCCTGTCAATATCTCGCCGGGGGGGTGTCGGCTTCGACGCGCCTCAACCGGGCCATCGGTCACGCCCTGCTCTTTGATCGGGCGGCGGGCTGTCGCGTGTGGGACCTGGATGGGCGGGAATACATCGACCTGTGTTGCAGCCACGGGGCGACCTTGTTGGGACATGGCGATGACCGAGTGCGACAGGCGATTGAGAAGGCGCTGGCGCGTGGCTTCCCTTGTTCGTATGAAAATGAGCTGCACACCCAGTTCGCCCAATTGCTGTGCGCGACGATTCCTGGTTTCGAGCGCGTCCGCTTCACGGGGTCCGGCACCGAAGCGACGATGCACTGTCTGCGTCTGGCACGGGCCTTCACCGGCAAGTCGAAGATACTCAAATTCGAGGGGAATTTTCACGGCTACCATGATCAAGTGATGTTCGCCATCGGCACCCCCGCCGACCAGCTGGGACCAGAGAACGCGCCGGCGCTGTATCCCGGCTCGACTGGCATCACGGCGGGGTTGGATCAAAATTTGATCGTGGTCCCCTACAACCATGTCGAGCTGCTCGAAGAGGCATTCCGCCGTCATGCCGACGAGCTGGCGGCGGTGATCTGCGAGCCGATTTACTACAACGCCGGCTGCGTGCTGCCGCGACCGGAGTTTATGGCCCGGCTGCGCCAACTGACGCACGCGCGGGGCGTCTTGCTCATCTTCGATGAAGTGCTCAGTGCCTTCCGCATGGGGCCGGGGGGAGCGCAGGAATATCTTGGCATCACGCCAGATCTATGTACCCTGGGCAAAGCGGTCGGCGGCGGGCTGCCCCTGAGCGTGTTCGGCGGGCGGCGCGACATCATGGAATGCCTGATGCCGACAGGAGATTGCCAGCACAGTGGCACCTACAACGGCCATGTCTTGGCCGTGGCCGCCGGGCTGGCCGCTGTCACCGCCTATTGCCAACCAGGGTTCTACGACCACATCCACGACATCGCCGAGCAGTTGTACGCCGGTTTACAAGCGATATTCACGCGGCATGGCGTGGTCGCGCGCGTGCAGGGATTAGGGGCGCGTTTCGGTGTTTACTTCGGCGTGACGGCGCCGGTGTGTCACTACCGCGACGCTGTCCGCCACCACCGCGAACAGATGCTACGCTTCATCGCGGCGGCCATCGCCCAAGGGGTGTATTTCCACGACTACGGTGGCGCGGCTTGCCATCACGGCTTCTGCGCGGCCATGGCGTCCGAGGATGTCCACGAAACGCTGCGGCGACTGGATGCGGCAGTGGCAACGCTGGTGGAATAGCAGGTAGATGCCTTGCCACTGTTTTGACAATTAAATGACGCCCTGAGCCCGCCGCGCCAGCAAGGGCATCCCCCGTGAGCCTGGCGAACTCGTGAGCATCTTCCCTGGAAGGGGGGAAAGCGTAAGCCCCCGCTTGCTGAACGAAAGTGTGGCCAGCTATGAAAATTGCCATCGGTCAACTCTGGCAAGAAACGAACACCTTCAACCCGCTGCCGACGACGCGGCGGGACTTTGAGGAATTCGGCGTCCTGCGCGGCCGAGAACTCGTCGAGCACATGGCCCAGACCAATGAATTGGGCGGGTTTATTCAATCCCTGCGCGCCTGGCCGGAGCAGCCGGAGATCGTCGGTCTGGTCCGCCTTCCCGCTTGGCCGAGTGGGCCGATCACGGCGGATACCTTCACCTGGCTAGAGCAAGAGATGACCGACGCCTTGCGGCAGGCAATGCCGGTCGATGCCGTGCTGCTGGCCTTGCACGGCGCCTTGGTGGCGGACAACGCCCCCGACGTGGAGGGGGAGGTGTTGCAAGCGGTTCGGCAACTCATCGGGCCGAAGACCCCCTTGGTCGCCACACTGGATTTACATGCGAATGTCACGGAAGCGATGACGCGGGCTGCCGATGCCTTGCTGCTCTATCACACCGCCCCCCATGTGGACGTCTTCGAGACGGGACAACGCGGGGCGGCGGTGCTGCGCCGCATCCTGGTCGAGGGGGTGCGTCCCGTCGTCGCGTTCCAGAAAGTGCCGCTGGTGGTGCCGGCGGAACGGGCCAACACCGAGGACCCAGCCAGCGTCAGTCATGCGTTCAAAAAACGCTTGCAGGAAATGGAGGCGCAACCGAACATTCTCAGCGCCGGCTTGGCCACGGTGCAACCCTGGCTCGACATTCCCGACATGGGCAGCGCTGTCGTCGTGGTGGGGACCGCCGAGGAACCCACCCGTTCTTTCTGCGCCGAGATGGCATCGTCGTTATGGCAACGCCGCCGCGACTATCTGCCGGTGTTGGTTTCTCTCAAACAGGCCGTGCGCGAAGCGTTCGAGAATACCGATGGCCTGATCGTGCTCAGCGACAGCGCCGACGCCACGACTTCCGGCGCGCCGGGCGACAGCACCGAAGTCTTGCGCGAGCTGCTGAAATTCGATTGGCGGCGGCCGGCGTTGGTCGCGCTGGTGGCCCCGGAGGTGGTGGCGGAAGCCCAGCGGCGCGGCGTCGGGGCGGAATGGCTGGCCACCCTGGGCGGCAAGCGCGACACGCGCTTCAGCAAGCCGCTGGAAATCACGGTGCGCGTGGAACGAGTCTTCGATGCCCGGTTCGTCATGTCCGGGCACTTGTCCAAAAACATGTCGATTGATATGGGACTATCAGCGGTGTTGCGGCAAGGCGACGTCTTCATCGTGGCCACCTCACGTACGGGGCCGCACTTCGCGCCGGAGCTGTTCCAAACGGCGGGCCTCGACCCCTTCGCTGCCGCCGTCGTGATCGCCAAGAGTCCCTGCGGTTTCCGAGCCGTGTATCAACAGCGGGCCAAGAAAATCATGGTCGTGCAGGTCCCCGGCTGCGCCCCTTCCGATTTCTGGCGCTACGACTACCAACGCATCCCCCATCCGCTCTGGCCCTGGGACGACGCTGGCGATTGGCAACCGGAACCGCTGGTGCTACGCAAGTGAGAGTCTGTTAAAAGACGGTTCCGGCGAGCGGAGGGGGGCAGCCTGCTGGTAACACCCCGCGCCAGGAGGGCTTACGCTCGCTGTTCGTCTCCCGCTGGCCTATCATCCCTGGAATCCTAAAATCCCTGAGAGGATTCCATATACCCTTTCCCTGTTCACGTGGAGGAACACCGATGGAACTGCAAGGCAAACGAGCGGCGGTGCTGGTGGAGCAGATGTACCAGGAAATGGAAGTCTGGTATCCGGTGTATCGGCTGCGCGAAGCCGGCTGTCAAGTGACCATCGTGGGGCCGGAAGCGGGCCAAACCTATCCCAGCAAGCTCGGCTATCCAGTCAAAAGCGACAAAGCGGCCAAGGACGTGTCCGCCGACGATTTCGATTTATTGGTCATCCCTGGCGGCTACGCTCCCGATCACATGCGCCGCTGCGAGCCGATGATCCGCTTGACGAGCACCATGGCCGAACAAGGCAAAGTGGTGGCGGCGATCTGTCATGGCCCCTGGATGTTGTGCTCGACGCAGGCCCTCAAAGGCCGCAAGGCCACCTGCTTCGTCGCCATCAAGGACGATCTCATCAACGCCGGCGCCAACTACGTCGATGCCGAGGTGATCCGCGACGGCAACCTGATCACCAGCCGCAAGCCGGACGACCTGCCGGCGTTCTTGCGCACGATCATCCAAGCCGTGCGTGAAGCCAAGCCCGCCAAGGCGGCGGCCGCGGCACGCTGACATGAATAAGGAAAAGAGATGTTTAGCGGAGATTCGGGGGAGGAGATTTTCTTTGTTTTCGCCGCTTTCCCCCCACGTCCCCACACAC
>JBKBIP010000036.1:46995-47273 GCA_046297495.1 Gemmataceae bacterium
GGACAGGCGTTTTTCGTCGCTTTTTGGGGGTTTCTTCTTTTCTTTTCCCCCTCTTCCCCCCCCCCTCCCCGCTAAACGCCTGAACTACTGATGGAAGCGCCGGATCACAAGGACTCCACTGACTTCCCCGAAGGTTGGCGGGCCAATGTCTTCTCCCTGGAAGCGTGGCGGCGGCACGGCATCTGGCTCGTCGCGGCGCTGCTGGCGGGATTGGCCGCGCTGTACTTCCGCTTCGTGGAAGCCTGGGCCGATGCGTTTTGGCAGCTCTTCCCGGAAAC
>JBKBIP010000037.1:0-45573 GCA_046297495.1 Gemmataceae bacterium
AGCTCGGCGGCGACCGCAGCGGCCGGGCGGTCATCGACGACCACCTCCCAGCAGGCTTTCCAGGTGTTCGGCTCGAACTCGGCCTGCATGATCTCCAGCGCCCGGCCGACGAGGTGACGGCGGTAGTCCTCTTCCCAAAAGGCAGCCACATTGTCCGGATCAACCAGCTCGTCCACGTCGGGGTTGTCCGGGCTGGCGGGGAGCACGGAGCGCCGCTGGCAGTCGCGCCACTTGTTCACGATCACCGTCCGCAGCCAGCCGCGAAAGCTCCGGTTCGGGTCGTAGTGGAATTCCGGCAGCTTTTCGACCAGATGGGCCAGGATGTCTTGCACCAAGTCCGCCGCGTCCTGCCGGCGCATCCCCATCTGCCTGACCCAATGGAATAACAGCGGCGTGTACAGATACATGAACTTGGCCCAGGCTTCTTGGGCAAGCGGTTGCCGCAGACGTTCCAACAAGCTTTCTGACGTGCTACTCATGCGACACAGGATACTTGAGGTCCAAACGATCCGCAATGATATTCCGTCGCAATCCCAACTCGGTTTGGGAAGAGGCGAAGGGGAGCGTCGCG
The DNA here is from genome assembly GCA_046297495.1 of Gemmataceae bacterium. GTDB lineage: Bacteria > Planctomycetota > Planctomycetia > Gemmatales > Gemmataceae > JBKBIP01. The sequence continues at coordinate 572 of JBKBIP010000037.1, forward strand.
GCGGTTCCGACACGCCCCCCTTAAGCATTCAAGAGCGAAAAAACTGCTTGACATCAGCGCGGATGAAGGTAACCTTTATACAACCAAACATGCCGGACCGTTCCGCAAGGTCCATCGCATCCTCTAATATCCCACCCGCCCACAGGTAAGGAAAAGTCGTCATGGTGCGTTCTTCTGATCGGAAATGGTCGTGCATGCGATGCACCGTCTGGGGAGCTACCGTTTGTCTGCTGTTGATCGGTGCTTCGGCACAGGGAGCCGAGCCGCCGTTGCACGAGCGGATCGATCAATTGATTGCCGCTCAGTTTTCGCGCCATGGCGTCCAGCCGGCGCCGTTGGCCTCGGAAGCCGAGTTTCTGCGCCGCGTCTATCTGGACCTGACCGGCGCCATCCCCACCACCGAGACAACCCGGCGGTTCCTGGAGAATCCCGCGCCCCACAAGCGGCAACAACTGATCGATGAGCTGCTGGCCAGCCCGGAATTCGCCCGGCGCATGCAAATGGTGGTCGATGTCTTGCTCATGGAACGTCGGCCGGATAAGCATGTGCCGCGCGCCGCGTGGCAAGATTACCTGCGGACTTCCTTCGCCGAGAACAAGCCGTGGGATCAGCTCGTCCGCGAAATCCTCTCCAACGATGGCGCCGAGCCCAAGAATCGGACGCCGGCCAAATTCTTCCTGGATCGGGACGCCGAGCCACATCAGATCACGCAAGACGTGGGTCGGCTGTTTTTGGCCCGCAACATGCAATGCGCCCAGTGCCACGATCATCCGGTCGTGCATGATTACTTGCAAGAACATTATTATGGCATCTTCGCCTTCCTGGATCGCAGCTCCTTGTTCACCGATCCGGCCAAGAAATTAGTCATGCTGGCGGAGAAGGCCGACGGCGAGACGACCTTCCAGTCTGTGTTCGATCCGCAAAAAATCACCAAGAAGACGGAGCCGCGCTTGCCGGGGGGCAAGTCGCTGCCCGACCCATCCTTGCCCAAGGGGAAGGAATACCAGGTGAAGCCGGCCAAGGATGTGCGCCCCGTTCCCACCTATAGCCGGCGGGCCTTGTTGGCCGAGCAGGTGGTTACTTCCGAGGCGTTTCGCCGCAACAGCGCCAATCGCTTCTTCGCCATGATGATGGGCCGGGGCATCGTTCATCCGGTAGACCTGGATTCCAAGCTGAACCCGCCGTCGCACCCGGAATTGCTCGATCTACTGGCCGCTGAGTTGGCGGCGAGCCAATACGATGTCAAGGCGTTCCTGCGCGAGCTGGCCTTGAGCCAAACATACCAACGCTCCAGCGAACAGCCGTCCGCCGATAAACCGGTGGCAGCGGCGAGCTTCGCGGTGGCCCAGCTCAAGCCGCTGTCTCCCGAACAGCTGGCCTTGAGCATCTTGCAAGCCACCGGCTTCACCGACGCCGAACGGCTGGCGCTCGGCGCTAATGCCACCGAAGCGGCGCTGTACGCCCGCCAAGCCGCTTCCGTCAATGCCATCGTCAATGTCTTCGCCGGTCAGCCCGGTCAAGCCGAGGATCAGAGCTTCGAGGCCACGCTGGATCAGACGTTGTTCGTCACCAACGGCGCCGTGATCCGCAACCTGCTCGCCCCGCGCAACGGCAACCTGATCAGCCGTTTGGCGCCGTTGACTGACGCCGACGCCATCGCCGACGAATTGTTCCTCAGCATCTTGACCCGTCCACCCACGCCCACGGAACGCCAAGAAGTGGCCAGTTTCCTCAAGGACAACGCCGACAACCGCCAAGCCGCCCTCCAGGAAATCACCTGGGCCTTGTTGGCCTCGGCGGAATTTCGGTTTAATCATTAACGTGGTTTTTAGTGCTTAGCAACCTACGACTTTCGCTAGTATCCTGGAATTCATCTGGTTAATCTCCCCCTGTTCAAAGGGGGGAAAGGGCTTTCGGATAAATTCCAAGAACGAAGCACTAAGAACTAAAACAGGGGGGCTTTTCCAATGAAGTGCGCTTACGCTTGTGGTTCGCCGGAGCATGGGATGTCGCGGCGGAGTTTCCTAACAGGGGCGGCGGCAGGGACGGCTAGCTTGCTGGGCTTCGGCGGCTTGGTGCATCCGTTGACGGCCAAAGAATTGCAAAAGCAAGAGAAACGAGTCTTGCTCGTGTGGCTGGCCGGCGGCGTCAGTCAGCTGGAGACCTGGGACCCGAAGCCCAATACCGACACCGGGGGGCCATTCCGTGCCATTCCCACGTCGGTTCCGGGGATTCACATTTCCGAGCTGCTGCCGCACACCGCCAAACAGATGCACCGGCTGGCGTTGGTGCGCGGCATCAACACCAACGAGAACAACCATGCCAAGGGGGCCTATTTCATGCACACCGGCCGCCGCGAGCAGCCGGGGATGGCCTTCCCGCACCTGGGTTCGGCGATGGCCAAGCTGCTAGGCGCCGACAACAACCCCATGCCGGGGTACATCCATGTCACGCCGCGCGGCAGTAGTGGTTTCAACGGCAAAGACGCGGCCTTCTTGGGGCCGCGCTACGCTTCCGTGACGGTGGCTGACGGCAACCCGCCCACCAATCTGCTTCCCCCGGAGACGCGCAGCGAATCCCTGGATCAGCAGCGCAACTCGTTCCGCGACCGGCTCAACGAAAGTTTCAGCCAGCGCCGCCGCACCGCCGACACCGAAGCCTACATGCAATCCTACGAACAGGCGGCCCAGCTCATGGAACGCCGCCAGGTCTTTGACATCAGTAAGGAATCGGCCCGCATCGCTGAGCGTTATGGCACGCACGATTTTGGCCGCCACTGCCTGCTGGCCCGCCGCTTGCTCGAAGCTGGCTCCACCTTCGTCAAGGTGACGCACAGCAACTACGATACGCACTACGAGAACTTCGAGTATCACATCGAGCAGCTCGGCGAGTTCGACCGCACCTTCGCCACCATGTTGGAAGACCTGGACGAACGGGGCTTGCTGCAAAGCACGCTGGTTGTCGTCATGTCCGAATTTGGCCGGACCCCGACCATCAATCGCAACTTCGGCCGCGATCACTGGGGGCGGGCTTGGTCAGTGGCCTTGGGGGGCTGCGGCATTCAAGGCGGCGCCGTCACCGGCAAGACCAACGCCAACGGCACCGCCGTCACCGAGCGGGAGGTCCACGGCGGCCACCTGTTCCACACCTACTTCCAAGCGCTGGGGCTGAACTCCAAGCGCAACTATTACATCAACCAACAACCGATTCCGATGGCTGATCCCGAAGCCGCCGCCATTGAGGAGATCCTGGCGTGAATCCTGCCACTCAACCGACCACCAAGGAACAGTCGGCCAGCGCGCCGGCTGTTCCCGCCGTGGATCCGACCAAGGCCCGTCTCTGGAAAGAGTTCAAGCACAACAGCCCGCTGATTTCGGGGCGCTTTGAGCCGGCAGGGCGTTTCGTCTTCGCTGGCGCCCAAGACAACACCATCCAGCGCTGGGAGCTGGAAACCGGCGCGAAAACGGCATTGACAGGGCATCCCAGCTGGGTGCGAGCCATCACCGTCGCGCCAAGTCATAATCTGCTCATCAGTGGTGATTTCCACGGCAACATCTTGTTCTGGACCATGGATGCCGACACCCCGATGCCACTCAATACACTAGAAGCCCATGAGGGCTGGGTGCGGGCGCTGGCGGTTAGTCCCGATGGCAAGACATTGGCCAGCTGCGGCAACGATCACAAGGTCAAGCTTTGGTCGCTGCCCCAGGGGAAGCCGCTGCGCGTCCTCGAAGGGCATGATTGCCACGTCTATAACCTGGCCTATCACCCCAGCGGCCAACACTTGGCCTCCATCGATCACCAGGGGAACGTCAAACATTGGGACTTGACGAAAGGAACGGAAGTACGCCAGCTCGATGCCAAGGTGCTGCACAAGTACGACCCGACCTTCCGGGCCGACATCGGCGGCGCGCGCGGCATGGAATTCAGCCCCGACGGCGGCTTGCTGGCCTGCGCGGGCATCACCGACGTGACCAACGCTTTCGCCGGCATCGGCAAGCCGCTGGTCGTGCTATTCGATTGGCAATCGGGCAAGCACAAGCACCTGATGCGTCCCAAGACCGATTTTCGCGGAACTTGCTGGGGAGTGAAATTTCATCCGTCGGGAATGCTGATCGCCGTGGGGGGCGGCGCGGGGGGCGCCTTGTGGTTTTGGAAACCGGATCAGGCCCAATCGTTTTTTGACTTCAAATTGCCCAACAACGCCCGCGACCTGGATTTGCATGTCAATGGCACGCTTTTGGCCGTGCCCTTCTTCGATAGCATCGTGCGCGTTTACGACATCTCGCCGCCACCGGCCAAACCGGAACCCGCCCCCGCCAAGCCCGCCCCGAAATGATCGCGCCACGGCGGCCAAAGGGCAGCCATCGGCGCGGGTTGCCAGGCGGGGCGCGGGGCAGTGTCACGAAGGCCGACCCATGAAACGACGTTGGGGCACACTGGTTGTTGGCAGTCTCGTCATGCTGGGCGCGCTACTGGCGACGTGGTGGCATTATATACACCCTCGACTCACTGATCCGCGCGCCGCGAGCATCACCAAGGCCAACTTCGACCGCATTCAAGACGGAATGTCCGTTGCTGAAGTGAACCAACTCCTCGGCGTGCCGCCGGGGGACTATCGGAGTGAACCGGGCTTTGTCGTGGTCGGTCCAGGTCATATCTCGCGCACGGGGAAGGCTCAAGGGGGAAAGCTGGCAATCTGGTACATCCCACGCTATCACCTCGAAATTCTGTTCGACCGAAATGGCCGCGTGATCGGCAAGTATTGGCATGACGCGGACGCGAACAAGGGGTAAGCAGTCGGCTAAGTGGGAGACTTTAGACATTACTCCGGCCAGGAAGTTAATAGGCCCAAATAAGCCGGCTGGGGAATCCGACCCCAACGAGTTCCTTCCGGGCCGGGGTATCTCTCACTTACCCAAACGGATCATCAAATCGCCCGTCTCGACTTGGGTGCCGGGATGCACGAGTAATTCGGCGACACGGCCGGGACGTTCCGCGTACACCGTGGTTTCCATCTTCATCGCTTCCAAGCTGCATAACTTCTGACCGGCGGCTACTTGCTCCCCCTCGGCCACGGTGACCTGGACGACCAATCCCGGCATTGGGGCGGCGACGTGCAACGGATTGCCCGGGTCGGCCTTGGGACGTGCCTTGACTACTTCGGCCAGCGTGCGGTCTTCCACCAACACTTCGCGCGGCTGGCCGTTCAGCTCGAAGAACACCTGCCGCTTGCCCTCGTGGGGATCGCCGATGGTCAAATACTTGATGATGAGCGTCTTCCCTTTTTCGATGTCCACCGCGACTTCCTCGCCAGGTTCCATTCCCTGGAAAAACACCGGCGTCGGCAAGACGCTGGTATCGGAATACTGCTGTTGATGCGCGGCAAAGTCGAGGAAGACACGCGGATAGAGCAGATAGGTGACGACTTCCACGTCGGTCACGTCGCGTTGCAGCTTGGCTGTCAACTCCTGCCGCGTGGCGGCGAAATCGACCGGCGGCAGCGTGGCTCCTGGACGCTCGCGCAACGGTGGCCGATCGCGCAGCACGCGCTTTTGCAGCAGTTCCGGGAACCCGCCGGGCGGCTGTCCCAGGCGTCCCTCGAAGAACTCCACGACCGATTCGGGAAAGGCCAGCTCCCGCTCGCCGTGCAATATCTCTTCGGGGGTCAGGTTGTTCCCTACCATGAACAACGCCATGTCACCGACTACCTTGGAAGTCGGCGTCACTTTGATGATGTCGCCAAATAGTTGATTAACCTGGGCGTACATGTCGCACACCTCTGGCCAGCGCGCCTCCAATCCCAGCGCCCGGGCTTGTTGGTGCAAGTTGGTGTACTGTCCGCCTGGCATTTCGTGGCGATAGACTTCGGCGCTGGCGGCCAATTGTCCACTTTCAAAAGGGAGGTAATAGCGGCGCACGGCGTCCCAATAGCGCGCCGTTTGGTGCAACGGCTCATATGCCATGCCTGTGTCGCGCGGCGTGTAGCGCATCACCTCGACCATCGTGTTCAAGTTGGGTTGGCTGGTCATGCCGGAAAACGGCGCCATGGCGCAATCGACGATGTCCACCCCTTCATCGGCGGCCCGCAGATAAGCCGCGATCTGGCCGCCGGCGCTGTCATGGGTATGGAAGTGGATGGGAATGCCAATCTCTTGTCGCAGCGCGCGGATGAGCTGTTGGGCGGCGTAGGGTTTGCACAGGCCGGCCATATCCTTGATGCCAAGCAGGTTGGCGCCGCGCTTCTCCAATTCTTTCGCCAAGGTGACGTAGTATTTCAAATCGTATTTAGCGCGTTGGGGATTCAGAATGTCGCCGGTGTAACATAACGCCGCCTCGCACAACATGCCGGTGTTCCGCACGGCCTCGATGGCCATGCTCAGATTGGGGAGCCAGTTCAACGCGTCAAAAATGCGGAACAAATCGATGCCGGCCTGAGCGGATTCCTTGACGAACGCTTGCACCACGTTATCGGGATAGTTGGTGTAGCCCACGGCGTTGGCGGCGCGCAGCAACATTTGGAAGAGGATGTTGGGCACGCGTTCGCGCAGCTCCACCAGCCGATCCCAGGGGGATTCCTTCAGGAAGCGCATCGAGGTGTCAAAGGTGGCACCCCCCCACATTTCCAGGGAAAACAACTCCACATGGCGCGTCGCGTACACCGGCGCGATCCGCAGCATGTCATAGGTGCGCATGCGCGTGGCCAACAGGGATTGATGGGCGTCGCGGAAGGTGGTGTCAGTAATCAGCAAGCGCTGTTGCTCGCGCACCCATTTGGCGAAACCGTCCGCCCCTAATTGATGAAATTGGTCGCGCGTTCCCTGAGGAATCGTTGCCGTGCCGGCCAGGACAGCGGCGGATAAGGGCGGCACGGGCGCCGGCGTGCGCGGCACGGCGGGTTGGCGTGTCGCCGCTGGCTCGCCGGCGCGGGCCACGATGATCTCGCCGAGATAAGTCAATAATTTGGTGGCTCGGTCTTGTCGCACTGGCAGATCGAACAGCTGCGGCGTTTCGTCGATGAAGCGCGTCGTCAAGCCCCCTTCCAGGAAACGCGGATGCGTGACCAGGTTGATGAGAAACGGTATGTTCGTCTTGACGCCGCGAATGCGAAACTCCTGCAAACAGCGCTCCATGCGGCGGGCGGCGTCGATGAAGCGTAGTCCACTGGCGGTCACTTTCACCAGCAAGGAATCGTAAAAGGGGGTGATCACCGCCCCGCCGAACGCGGTGCCGGCGTCCAAACGGATGCCCAAGCCGCTGGCCGAACGATACGCCGTGAGCCGGCCATAATCGGGAATGAACTTGTTGGCCGGGTCTTCCGTCGTCACTCGGCACTGCATGGCGTAGCCGTGCGTGCGGACATTCTCTTGTCGATCCAAACCGATTTCCGGATCGGACAACGGCTGGCCAGAGGCGATCAATATCTGACACTTAATGATGTCATATCCCGTCACCACTTCCGTGACGGTGTGTTCCACCTGAATGCGCGGATTGACTTCGATGAAATAGAATTGGCCGGTGTCGGCATCGACGAGAAATTCCACCGTGCCGGCGTTGTCCAGTCCCACGGCCCGCCCCACCGCCAAGGCCGCGTCGAGGATCGCTTGCCGAACGGCGGCATCGAGCCGGAGCGCCGGCGCGATCTCGACGATCTTCTGGTGCCGGCGCTGCAGGGAGCAATCGCGCTCGAACAGATGCACCAGGTTGCCGTGTTTGTCCCCCAGTAGCTGGACTTCGATGTGCCGGGCGCGCGGCAAATACTTTTCCAGGAACACGTCGGGAATGCCGAAGGCCGCTCCGGCTTCCCGACCAGCTTGTTCCAGCGCCTCATTCAATTGCTCCGCCGTGGCGGCGATGCGCATGCCGCGGCCGCCCCCTCCCATCGCCGCCTTGACGATGACCGGAAAACCCAACTGCTGGGCCAGGGCGTGGGCCTCGGCGCCAGCGCGGACGGCGGCTTCACTCCCCGACAACACCGGCACGCCCGCTTGTTGGGCGATGCGCCGTGCTATTACTTTGTCACCAAGCTGCTCCAAAATCTCCGGTTTGGGACCAACGAAGATGATCCCGGCCTGATCGCACGCCCGCGCCAGCTTCGGATTCTCCGACAGAAATCCATACCCCGGATGAATGGCATCCACCTCGTGCTGCGCGGCCAAGGCGACAATGTTGTCAATATCCAGGTAGGATCGAATCGGTTCCCCTGGCTTGCCGATGGGATAGGCCTCATCCGCCTTGAAGCGATGCAGGGCGAAACGGTCCTCGTGCGAGTAGATGGCCACCGTGCGGCAGCCTAACTCGTGCGCCGTGCGAAACACGCGGATGGCGATCTCGCTCCGGTTGGCCACCATGACTTTGCGAATCGGCTTGATCTTCACTGCTTCCGTTGCCGCTGGCATGTTGATTCCCGCAATCGTTTATCTCAGTCTCAGTGAAAAAGTGTCGACGAGCGCCACCTCGATACACGCGATAAGTGGGATTATTCTAGGGACGAACGAGAGATTTCGTAGGGGGGAGACGGGGATGGAAGTTCATGGTTGGATTGCAACGTCCCTTTCGATTCCCAGCGCGAAACGAATAATTTGGGCTTGCAAGTACCACGATTCCCGCCATTGTCACTCCTTCCCCGCTAATTGCTCAGCCTCGGCCACCATGTCGCCGAGCAGGCGCAGGCCGAGCTCCCAGAACGACGGATCCATGACGTTAATGTCTAGCTTGGCCAGCAGGGCGTCGGGGGCGTCGGAGCCGCCGGCGGAGAGCAGCTCCAAATAGCGCGGGACGAACGCCGGACCTTCTTGTATGTACTTTTGCACCAGAGCGAGCACCAGCAATTCACCGAAGGAATAGGCGTAGCAATAAAACGGCGCATGAATAAAGTGACCAATGTATGACCACCACCAGCCGTATCCTTCGGACAAGCGCACGACAGCGCCGTGCATGGGACGATTGGCCTCTAGCCATAGCTCGTTGATCTGTTCGGTGGTCAGCTCCCCTTTTTCCTGGCGGGCGCGATGGGCCAGCTGCTCAAAGCGTGTCAGCACGACTTGGCGGAAGACGGTGGCGAAGGCGTCCTCGATCTTGCCGCACAGCAAGGCCAAGCGAATGCGCGGCTCCGGGTACACGCGCAGCAGCTGCTGAAACGTGAGCATCTCGCCGAAAACGCTGGCCGTCTCCGCCGTGGTTAGCGGTGTGTCGCATTGGAGATACCCCACCGAACGCGACAAATACTGATGCAAGCCGTGCCCCAATTCATGAGCCAACGTCATGACATCGCGTAGCTTATCGGTGAAATTCATCAGGATGTACGGATGCGCGCTGGGGACGGCGCTGCTGCTGAAGGCGCCGCCGCGCTTGCCGGGGCGCGGCTCGGCGTCGATCCAGCTTTTGTCGAAGAACTCGCGGATGATGCCCCCCGCTTGGGGGCTAAAGGCGGCGTAACTATCCTCGACCAGTTTCCGGGCCGTGGACCAGTCACAGCTAGGCATATCGGCGACAATCGGGGCGTAGCGGTCGTAATCCTCAAGCGGCTCGACGCCGAGCAGTTTACCCTTGAGACGGTAATAGCGCTGTACCGTCGGGAAATGGCGTTCAGCGGCGGTCATCAGGGCGTCCACGACCGGCTGGGTGATCTCATTGGCCAGATGGCGTGGGGCCATCGGTTCCGCGAAGCGGCGCAGGCGACAATCGATCTGATGGTCGAGCACTACGTTGTTGAAGATGAACGACAGCAAGCGGGCATTCGCTTGCAATCCTTTGGTCAATCCCTCGGCGGCGGCTTGGCGAGCGGAGCGGTCGGCGTCGTACAATTTGGCCAGGATGAGCTGTTGGGACAACATCTCGGTCGCGCCGGCGTGCTCGAAGGGGAATTGAATGGCCGACACGGTTTCATCAAACAACCGCGTGAACGCCGCGCGCCCCGTGACGGCTTTTTCATCAAGGATTTTCTCCTCCGGCTCGCTCAGGTAGTGCGGTTTCCAGACCCGTTTGCGCTCCAGATAGTGACGATATTTCGCCAACTCGGCGTGCTGGATCAGCGGTTGGGCAATCTCATCCGGCAAGGCGATCCATTCCAGATCAAAAAAGATCAGGTGCTTGTTGATGGCGGTGCGTTGTTCGGTGGTACGGGCCACCAAAGCGCCGTGTCGGGGATCATCCGTCTTGGCGGCATGAAGCAAATGGGCATAGATGGCTGGCTTGTCCATCTGTTCGGACAGACTTTCCAGCTCCGCCAACGCTTGCCGCAGCAACTCCGGCTTCGGCCCGCCGTCCACGTTGATCTGACCGCGATACGCCGACTCAAACGCTTGTGCCCGTTTCAGAGCCGTTTCCAAATCGCGTTGGAGCGCGGCATCTTCGACATGTTGATACAGGTCTTGCAAATTCCAACAAACGCCTTGAGCCGTACTCATGGATGGCATGGGGATAAATCCTTGATGGAATGCTCGTGTCAATGGCCCGATTCGGTACGAGCCATTTCGCGTCCGCCCGCCAGGCTCATTCTATGGCGCCAGCTCCTCTTGCCAGTGTTGTTGGCGTTGCAAAATTTCTTGCAATTTCTCATCGAGCGGCTGCAAACAGCAGGAGGTCGCGGCCTCGGGGTTGGTGATGAGGACGCCGCTGTCCGGCTCGAAGCGGATGACCCATTGGCCTCCCGCCTCACGGCGCGCGCTCGCCAAGCGGGCGCCGAAGAGGAGCATTTGGGGATCATCCAACGGCAGCAGGCGCAACAAGCGCAGGTCGGCTAGCTCCAAACGAGCTTCCTCGGAACCGACGAACGGGCGATAGCTGATGTGATATTGACCTTGGGCGTCCCGGCGCACCGAGGCCAGGAAAAGCACTCCCTTGCCGCGATAATGGCGCTGGAAGTTCGCTTCCCATTCCGCTTCCCGCAAGCCGGCAGCATGACCAAGTATCTGTTCCAGCGATTCACGCAGCAAGTCGGCCAACAAATTCGCTTGCGAGCGGAGCGCCGCCAGCGTGCGGCGTTCCGCGACCGAAACAGTGGCGGGGTTGTCTTCCACATGTCGCCAGACCGCGTTCAGCTCCGCGCTGGCCGTCTGGTAGTAGCCGCGACCGAGAGCTTCCCGCGCGCTGGCCAGCGTCCCATCGATGTTGGGGGGAGCTTTCGGTTGCTGCTTCGGCGCGGCGGCTCGGTTCGGTAACCAAACAACCAGAATCACCATCCCCATGACACTCAACAACGCCACGGTGATGACAGCGGCTCTCAGCGGCGGATGCCAAAACCCGCGTTCCACCGTGGGCGCGGCAGCGGCTTCCGATCCCTGCACCGACGGCAAGGGGCTGATCGGCAACACAAAGACGTTATCTTGACAGTTAGGACAAGCCAAAACCTGATGGCATTGCTGCCGTGATCCCGTCAGCATATGGCCGCAAGCACACGTCACCCGAAACGGCGTTTCGGGGCGCGGCGGTGGTTTCTTGCTCTCCCTCCATCGTAAACGTGGCAGCATGATTGAGATGTATCGAGAAAGGAATCGGCCCGCGCGGGTCGTGAACACACGGTTATCATCAGATGCCTCACGACTCGCGCCGGCCCTGTTTCATTGCTCAGCCGGCGATAAACACGTCGGCGCTCGCGGAATCCCGACGTGCCGAGGTCAATCCCCGGTGCGGCGGCGTGATCGCCAAAGCGTGTTCCAGCTCTTCGACGAGATGTTGCAGGAACGCATCGCACTGTCGGCGTGATTCCAAAGAGGCGCTGCTGGGCCTCACCCCTGCCAATTCCTCCAGAAATTCCGCCGTTTTCTGGTCCACTTGTTCTTGCATGGTGGACAATGCCGCGGCGGCTTTGAGGGGCGAAGTTCCGTCATTCAGTAGCAGCTCATGGAGATATGACAACTCCTGCCACCAGTCCGCCAAGCTGGCCGGCTGTCCTCCTTCCATGGGAGCGGGTTCCGGCCAAACCGCTTGCCAAAAGAAGGGGAAGTAGATACCGGCGTCCAAAGAGCCAATCCAGGCCCACACCGGTTCGGGAGCGACCGCGTCCGCCGTCAAGCGCGCGACCATGCAGCTATGGCCCAGACGCATCGTGGAAGGGGCGGATGCCGCCGCCGATGCGGGGCTGGCGGCCAGCGTTTGCGCAATCCGGCGCTCCAGTCGGCGTAGGAAGCAGAGATCGATGCGGCCCTGTTGTTCCTCGAGCCAGCGCGTGCTCTGCCCCCACCAGCGCCAGACAGAGGCTTCTTCCGAGAGGGGCAGCCCCACCGTGCCGAAATCCAGCTTGTTGCCATCGCCGGGCCACCAGCCTTGCTCGATGGCATAACAGGCCAAGCCAGGAGAGATGCGGTCCCAATCCTGGCGAATGACACTGGTATCGCCCACGACGCGCATCTGGCGAATCTCTTGGCAAACCCAGAATGGTCCCGCGCATTCGATGACCAGGGCTTCCTGGGGATCGGCCAGCAACAAGATAGCGTCTTCCGAAGAGGCCGCGTGTGGTCCATATTCCTCCAGCAGGTGCGCCACGACATCGACCGCCTGACGAGCGTTGCGGGCACGCTCCAGGGACAGACGCACCAAATCGGTGCCGACCAGACCGTCTTGCTGACCGCGAATCTTACTGTGCCAACAAGTACAGCCCGCCGCCAACTGATGTTCATTCACGCCATGCGTCAGGCCCCAGGCGCCAGCGGGTCTGCTGCCGAACACCGTGTAGGTCTGACGTGCTTGAGGAATGTCCAGATGTTGCGTCCGCACCTTCTCTCCCCAGGCGAAGGCCCGCCCGGGAATCTGAACCCACGACAACCCCGCTTTCGGCGGGGAGAGCATCGTATGAGCGAATAGCGTGCTTCCATCCACAGTAGCCTGTCCCAAGGCCACGATTGCTTGGCGTCCCATCGTTCGCGTTGCTCCTGAAATTGTGAGTGGAGAGTTGGAAAACCTGAGCGACAATCCTTGGTTCGCTCGCTCGCTTCATGGGGATCGCGACATCGCGGCCCAACCGTGCGCAAGGCACAACAACCGCGCGCGACTCGTGGAAGCCAGCCCATCGAGAAACGGATCATCCATGTTGGAAACGACCGAGCTTTTCCTGCTCTTATTGGAACACAAGCTGGTTCCCTTCGCAACTGGTCCAAGGGATTCTTTGGTCCCACCTGGCGAGTCGCGGCGCCAAAGTCTTCGGATTGGGGAAAATCCACGGGAAAGTATCGCGGGATTCGCGCTTCTTGCTTGCACTCCGCGCGATCCTCGCCTATATTCATACCTAGACATCAAACCGCGACACCCGCCCGCTATTCCTACCGAATATGGCCCGCCTGGTTCACTCTGGAGAGTTCCATCATGGTCCAATCGCGCCACGGTTTTCTGATCATTTGCGCGCTCGGAACGTTGGCGGCGACGGCAGCTGGCGCCGAGCCGTTGCACGCGCGGATTGACAAGCTGATCGCCGACAAGGCTCAAGGCCAACCCGCCAGCCCGCTCAGCGAGGATGCCGAGTTCGTGCGCCGCGTGTATCTCGATCTGGCAGGCCGTATTCCCACCGCCGAGGAGACGAAGGCTTTTCTACAGGATCAGGCCTCCGACAAACGAGCAAAGCTGGTTGACAAACTGTTGGACAGTCCCGATTATCCCCGGCGGATGCAGGAACTGTTCCATGTCATGTTCATGGAACGGCTGGGGGATCATCCCGAATGGACCAAGTATCTGCGGCAATCCTTCGAGCAGAACAAGCCGTGGGACCAGATGGCGCGGGAGATTCTGCGTGCCGACGCCCAGGATGAAGCCAATCGCGGGGCGGCGTTCTTCTACGCCAAACGCCTGGAAAACTTCGGTCAGAATCCCGTCGATTATCCGGCCTTGACGCGCGACGTGGGCCGTCTGTTCCTGGGTAAGGATTTGCAATGCGCCCAGTGCCACGATCACCTGTTCATCGACGAGTACACCCAAGATGATTTTCAAGGCTTGTTCGCGTTCTTTCAGAACACCATGTTGGTCGATGCCGCCAAGCCGGCCATTGGTGAAAAGCTGATGGCACAAAAACTCGATTATATGTCCGTCTTCAAGAAAGTACCGAAACAAACCGGCCCGCGTCTTCCCGGCAACCAGGAGGTCGAAATCCCCAACTTCGCCAAGGGGGAGGAATACCTGGAACCTCCTGACCGCAAGACACGCTTCCCCGGCATTCCCCGTTTCAGCCCCTTGGCCAGCTTGGCCGAACAGTTGCCCACCGCCGCGAATGCGGATTTCAGCCGAAACATGGTCAATCGGCTCTGGTTCATCCTGATGGGCCGCGGCCTCGTCGATCCGCTCGACCTATTTCATAGTGACAATCCGCCGTCGCATCCTGAGCTGCTGGACGTGTTGGCTAAGGAATTTGTAGCCCACCGCTTCGATATGAAATGGCTGCTGCGCGAGCTGGCGTTGACGGAAACCTATCAGCGGTCGAGCCTGTTACCCGAAGGAAGCGCCAAACCACCCGCCCCGGAATCGTTCCTGACGGCCCACGAAAAGCGCCTGTCCGCCGAGCAACTGCTCTGGAGCATGTTGCAAGCCACGGGCACGCTGGATAGCGTCTTGGGGCCGGAAAGGAACCTGACCGCCGATCCGAAAGACTGGCCGGCCGCCTACACGACCCTGTTGGCCAAGTTTCACAAGGCTTTCGCCAACCCGCCGCGCGAGCCGGAAGACACCTTCGCTCCCTCGCTCAAGGCGGCGCTGTTCGTCTTGAATGACAACACGGTGATCGGCTGGCTGGCACCGAAATCGGGCAACCTAGTGGATCGTCTGCTGAAGATGGAGGCGGCGGACCAGCTCGCCGACGAGCTGTATATCAATATCTTGTCACGCTATCCCACGGCGGCCGAAAAAGCCGAAGTCGCCGATTATCTCGGCACACGTCCGGAACGCCGTCCCGAAGCCGTCGGCCAACTGGTCTGGGCGCTGTTGGCCTCGACGGAATTTAGCGTCAATCATTAGCCCTGTGGTAACGTCAAGGAGGTTCATAAGGACATGACTTCCACTTATGGCGTGCCTTTGAAAGACTGATGGAGCACTACGCGCATGAGGGAGAAAACACCCACCTCGTGGCCGCGCGCCACGAAATGAATATAAGACTGTGCCCTGTCAACAAGGAGACTAACAGTGCTATTCTCGAAATTCTGTACTCCTATCGATCATCACCTGTCCCGCCGGCAATGGCTCGGTGGTGTCGCGGGAGCGGCGGCCGGCTGGATGGGGTTGGGAGCGTTCGCGCAACCGGCCGTCGCGGCGCGGATGCGGCACGATCATAAGCAAGTGCTCTTCGTCTGGCTGGACGGCGGCATGAGCCAGTTGGAAAGTTGGGACCCCAAGCCAGGCACGCAGTTCGGCGGCCCGTTTCGCGCCATTCCGACATCGGTGCCGGGAATTCACGTTAGCGAATTGCTGCCGCGCTCGGCCAAGGTCATGCACCATCTGGCCATTGTGCGCAGCTTATGCACCAAGGACAATTCCCACTCCGCCGGCGTGGCCCGCATTCAGCGCGGCGACCCGAAGAACCGAGGCGTGACCTACCCCTATTTCGGCTCGGCGGTGGCCAAGCTGCTGGGACCGGGGCCAAGTGGGTTGCCCCCTTATGTCTGGATCAAGCCCGGATCAGGCGGCTTCATCACGCAAGACGCCGGTTTTCTCGGGCCCAAGTACGGGGCCATCGCCTTCGGGGACGGCAAGCCGCCGGAGAATTTCACCCTACACGAATCGCTCAGCGAGCAAGACGACCAAGACCGCAATGACTTGCGTATGCGATTGGATAAGCGTTACGCCGAGCGCCGCCGCCAGGAATGGACCGAAGCCCAGAATTACGTCTTCGAGATGGCCGCCCAGCTGCGCCGCCGCCGCGAGCTGTTCGACGAAACCAAGTTCGCTCCCCGCGACGTGGAACGCTACGGCCAACATGAAATCGGCCGGCACATGCTCTTGGCCCGTAACATGCTTGAAGCGGGGGTGCGCTTCGTGAAAGTCAACTCCTATGGCTGGGACACGCACGGGGACAACTTCAACGGCCACCGCAGCTTGATGCCCAAGTTCGATCAGGCGTTCGCGGCCATCGTGGAAGACTTGGCCGAGCGCGGCATGTTGGACAACGTATTGGTCATCGCCATGTCGGAATTTGGCCGGACGCCGCGCATCAACGGCCACGTCGGCCGCGATCACTGGCCCGAAGCCTGGTCGCTGGCGATGGCCGGCTGTGGACTCAAGCGCGGCGTCGTCGTCGGCAAGACCAATGACAAAGGCACGTTCGTCGAAAGTCCAGAACATGACATTGGCCACATGTTCCATACGTGGTTCACCGCCTTGGGTATCGATTCTTTAGGCACCGAATACGACAACGGCGGTCAACCATTGCCCATCGCGCACGATTTCTGCCGCCCGGTGCGTGAAGTGTTGGCGTGAATCCCCGGCATCATCCATGACCCTTAAACGAATTCATCCATAGCCATGAACGACGATCCCCAAAAATTGCTTGAACGCTACGAACCCAAACAAGTGAAGGTGATCAACGCCGACCGGCAGATGGGAACGCTTCGTTTTTCCCCCTGCGGCAAACTCTTGGCGGCGGGGGGACACGATGGCGCCATCCACCGTTGGGACGCCAGCAGTGACGATTTGGCCGCGCTGCCGCCGCTAACCGGGCATGGCGGCTGGGTGCAGAATCTGGTCTTTCACCCCGATGGCCAACGGCTGATCAGCGCCGATTCCTGGGGCCAACTGCGCTGCTGGTCCGTCGCCGACAAGGAGCCGAAAACCCTCTGGTCGGTGCCAAACGCCCATGATGGTTGGATTCACGGCTTGGCGCTCAGCGTCGATGGTCGATATATTGTCACCGGCGGCAATGACCGCGTCGTTCGCGTCTGGACCGCCGATGGCCAAAAGCAACAGGAATGGCCCGGCCACGAGCAAGATATATTGTCCGTCGCCGTGCATCCCGATGGCCAATCGGTGGTGTCTGGCGATTTATACGGCGTGGTGAAGCGCTGGGACTTAGCTTCCGGCAAGGTCGTGCGTGAGTTGGATGCCAAGATCCTGTATGCGTTGAGCCGCTTACAGGATGTCGGCGGGGCGCGTCGTTTGACTTTCGATGCCAAGGGAACGACATTAGCTTGTGCCGGCTTGATTCCCAAGAACGGCGGCAACGTGCAAGGGAAGCCGACGATTTTGCTCTTTGATTGGCAATCCGGGAAACTGGCGCACACCTTGACGAACTTCGCGGATGGCGACGGCTACGTGTACGATGTCTATTTTCATCCCGCTGGTTTCATCATGGCAGTGACGAGCGGCAACCCCGGCACCGGCAAGTTCTTCTTCCAGCGTCCCAGCGACGCCCAACCGTTCTTCATTATGACCAAAATGGCTAATTGTCACGCGCTGGCCGTGCATCCCAATGGCCAGCGCCTGGCCATTGCCGCCACCAACACCGGCAGCGCCGGCAACGGCCGCCAATTGAAAGACGGCGAATACCCAGGCAACTTCTCGCCGATTTTTATCTGGGACATGCCGGCCGGGTGATGGAGTCGTGGTATCAGCTGATTCATCGATTCGCGCTCGTTTCCGAGCGCGGATCGATGAATTCCTCTGGCCACCTTCTGAATGTATCCTATGGCAAAGGCACATCCTGGAACTGAAACCGAATGGGCACTTCTTGGATCCGTCCCGGCGTCTGGTATTCGATTTTCCAGCCGGTCTTGTCCCGGCCGAGCTTCAAGTTGATGTCGGGGTCTGCCACAAAACGATAACGGGCCTGGTTGTCATCGATTTCATAGCCGCCGTTGGCCGGGTAGCGCTTGCCATTCTTCGCCAGATGGATTTCATTGTTCAAGAGCGACGATTGGAAACTCTCGAACTTTGGCCCCTCTGGTGGGTAGGTCAACGTGAAGCCGACCGTCCATAATTCATCGTCGGCGATGAAGGAATCCAGCAGCACGGTGACGCCATCCTGTTTTTGCGATTGGCCGCGTTCCGGTTTATCAAACACAAAGGTCAGCATCTTGTCAGCACCGATGATCTCCAATTTGCCCTCGAAGCTCGCCAGGCGCAGCGCGGAACGGGGCGGAGCGGGAAAGCTTACCTGCAAATCGTAGGAGAGCCGTTCATGGACAGGAGCTTGTCCTCGGCCCGCACTTTCCCCCAGACGTTGGCGCCCTTTGTCATCAACGACAACCAAGTCGCGCGGCTGGGTCTGCAATAAAAAGGCCCGAAATTTCGGCTCCCAGGCCACTTCCAGCTGCGCGAGGCCCGTGACCACATCGGTCTCGAAATCCTGGAGCAATAGCACCTTCTTGACCGTTATCCGAAATAGACCGTCGTAGCTGACTGGCAATTCCCGATAGGGGCCGTCGATCAAGGCGATTTGCCGGCCCCCTTCGTGCAACGACACCCGCAAGTCGGCTTCCTGGGCAATGGTGTCGAGAGCCTGCCAAAAAGTGACCTGGTCCAGATTCAGTTTGAGCCGAGCTGTCGCCGCGTCACTGCGGTCCAGGACCTGAATGCTGGTTTGTTTTCGCAGCTCGTCCAGCGCCTCGCTCAAGGTGCAAGTTTTGCGTAGCGTGACGCGGCTGGGAGAGAGTTCCGCGGCTGGTTGGCTTGGGGCTTCCGCGCCCAGCAAGTCAATCGGTCCGAGGAAGCAAAGCAAGAATGCCACCCAGCGGCAATAGTGGCATGACATGGACAATCTCCACGTGTGAGAGAAATGGGTTTCTTTCAAGGAAGTATAAGCGTTGATCGCGGGCAAGGGAACCGTGAAGCGCAAACAAAAAGCCCGACAGCATGAACTGTCGGGCTTGGAGAAAAAATCCCGGCAATAACCTACTTTCGCGCCTGTAGGCACTATCATCGGCCCTGGATGCTTAACGGCCGTGTTCGGAAAGGGAACGGGTGTTTCCATCCAGGTATGGTCACCGGAAAGCTGCATCGTCGCCCGGCCCCAAAAAGGACCGAAACAACGCGATATATCAACAAGGCAGCAGTAAGAGCGCGATCTGCAAGAGCCAATCAGAGCGTTCTTGTGATAGAGAACGTCTGTTCTCGATGGAGAAACCACCGAGCAAAGGATAAATGCGGTCAAGCGTTCGGCTGTTAGTACTGGTTAGCTAAGACAGTTGCCTGCCTTACACATCCAGCCTATCGACCTGGTGGTCTTCCAGGAGCCTTCGTTCCAATGGAACAGGAGACCTCATCTTGAAGGGGGCTTCACGCTTATATGCCTTCAGCGTTTATCCTTTCCGTACATAGCTACCCAGCGGTGCCGCGAGCGCGACAACTGGCACACCAGAGGTACGTCCCTCCCAATCCTCTCGTACTAGGGAGAAATCTTCGCAAGTCTCCTCCGCCCACAGCAGATAGGGACCGACCTGTCTCACGACGGTCTAAACCCAGCTCACGTACCGCTTTCATTGGCGAACAGCCAAACCCTTGGGAGCTTCTCCACCCCCAGGATGCGATGAGCCGACATCGAGGTGCCAAACCTCCTCGCCGCTGTGAACGCTCAGAGGAGATAAGCCTGTTATCCCCGGAGTACCTTTTATCTGTTGAGCGACGGCCTTTCCATCCAGCACCGCCGGATCACTAAGTCCTGCTTTCGCACCTGCTCGACGTATCAGTCTCGCAGTCAAGCACCCTTTTACCTTTACGCTCGAAGCCTGATTGCCAACCAGGCTGAGGGTACCTTTGAACTCCTCCGTTACTGTTTAGGAGGAGACCGCCCCAGTCAAACTGCCCACTTAGCACTGTCCACCGCCCGGATTCACGGGACGGAGTTAGAATTCAAGCACAACAAGGGTGGTGTTTCATCTTGCGGCTCCCTGAGTACCGGAGTACCCAGTTCACAGCCTCCCACCTACACTACGCATGCTGGGCCTAAACCCAATACTAAGCTACAGTTAAGGTTCACGGGGTCTTTCCGTCTAGCTGCGGGTATGTTGCATCTTCACAACAACTACAGTTTCACCGAGTCGCTCGTGGAGACAGTGATCCGGTCGTTACGCCTTTCATGCAGGTCGGAACTTACCCGACAAGGAACTTCGCTACCTTAGGACCGTCATAGTTACGGCCGCCGTTTACCGGAGCTTCGGTTGCGAGCTTCGCCTTACGGCTAACCCTCTTCCTTAACTTACCGGCACCGGGCAGGCGTCAGACTCTATACCTCCTCTTACGAGTTCGCAGAGTCCTGTGTTTTTAGTAAACAGTCGCCAGATCCCTTTCACTGCGGCCCCCCAGGGCTTTAACACCCCAAAGGGCACCCCTTATCCCGAAGTTACGGGGTTAATTTGCCGAGTTCCTTCACGAGCGTTCTCTCGAGCGCCTTAGAATATTCATCTCGCCTACCTGTGTCAGTTTTAGTACGGGCATGGCTATTGTCCGGCGCCGGCTTTTCTTGGCTGTGGATTCAAGGACTTCGGAATCGTATATGTCCTCCCCCTTGCGGGACGCGGATATCTAGTACCGCGCACCCCTTCACCCCAGCGTCCTGACGCCATCGACCGCCAGCCATGGTGCAGGAATATTAACCTGCCGTCCATCGACTACGCCTTTCGGCCTCGTCTTAGGGTCCGACTAACCCTGGGCGGATTTACCTTCCCCAGGAAACCTTAGGCTTTCGGCGAACGGGATTCTCACCCGTTTTATCGTTACTCGTTCCGGCATTATCACTCGCACTTCCTCCAGGGCTCGTTGTCCGTACCCCTTCAACGGTTGGTGCGACGCTCTCCTACCGCTTGCTGACGCAAGCCCGCCGCTTCGGTGTCATGCTTAGTCCCGTTCATTATCGGCGCAGGACTCCTCGACCAGTAAGCTATTACGCACTTTTTAAATGGTGGCTGCTTCTAAGCCAACATCCTGGCTGTCTCGGGAATCCAACTTCCTTTCGCACTGAGCATGACTTAGGGACCTTAGCGGGCGATCTGGGTTGTTCCCCTCTCGACGACGAAGCTTATCCCTCGCCGTCTAACTGCCGAGCTACGCCCCGTGGTATTCGGAGTTTGGTTTCGAAGGGTAGCCGGGTAGGCCCCCTTTCGAATTCAGTCGCTCTACCCCCACGGGTCAGCACTCGACGCTAACCCTAAAGTTATTTCGGAGAGAACGAGCTATCTCCACGTTTGATGATACTTTCAATCCTCCACACAGGTCATCACCCAGTTTTTCAACACTGGTGTGTTCGGACCTCCATGAGGTATTACCCTCACTTCATCCTGCCCATGCGTAGTTCACGTGGTTTCGCGTCTATTGCCCCCAACTGGACGCCCTATTCAGACTCGCTTTCGCTTCGGCTCCGCCGCGGAACGGCTTAACCTGGCTGGTGACAATAAGTCGCCGGATCATTATGCAAAAGGCACGCCGTCAGGCATTCCTCCGAAGAGGCATAGCCCTCCGACCGCTTGTAGGCATGTGGTTTCAGGTTCAGTATCCTCCCCTTATAGGGGTTCTTCCCACCTTTCGCTCGCGCTACTTGGTTCGCTATCGGTCGCCAGAGAGTACTTAGCCTTACGAGATGGACCTCGCAGATTCAGACTCACTTCCACGTGTCGAGTCTTACTCAGGTACCGGATCGTCCGCTTTCCCCTTTCGCATACGGGACTTTCACCCCCTCTGGTGGAACTTTCCAGAACGCTTCTGCTAGGGTACTTACTTTCTAAACACCGGCCCTACAACCCCACCCGGACGAGTCCAGGTGGTTTGGGCTGATCCGCTTTCGCTCGCCGCTACTAACGGAGTCGCTGTTGCTTTCTTTTCCTCCAGGTACTGAGATGTTTCAGTTCCCTGGGTTCGCCACGTACACCTATGGATTCAGTGCACGCTCATTCGGGCACCCCGGGATCAATGCTCGTTTGACAGCTTCCCCGGGCTTATCGCAGTCTTCCACGCCCTTCATCGCCTTCTGGCGCCTAGGCATCCCCCACACGCCCTTAGTAGCTTGGCCGCATTTATCCCGTCCTCGGCGGAGTCACCCCCACCCAGAACAGACATCTACGGCGCCATAGCCACACAACCTAACCACTCGGATTAGGCTGAGTAACGAATGACTCATTCTCCTATTGGGCTCGTGCAGAGTTCTCGCAAAAACTGTCGCATGAACTGCTTGCGCCGTTCACGCGAAGATCTTGTGATGCAACTCTTACTGCTGCCGAATTGTCAAAGAACCACACCGCCCACTCAAGAAGGGAACTCAGGGGGTTCACCGCACCTTGAGGGCTTCCAAACCGAGCTACTTGCTGACTATTGCCAGACACATTCACTCTGGTCAGGCGGGGCAGCAGCCAACGGATGCCGCCCCGCGCAACCAGCACGTAGTTTCCCTAAGCTTAACTGTGCAAACAACTTACAAGTTTTAATTTATCGCTTCTTGGCGTTACTGTCAACGGTTCTTTCCAAATTTTTTCAAAAATCTTCTTTTATCGATCTTACGGTGTTTTGTGGAGATGACGGGGATCGAACCCGTGACCTCGTGGTTGCAAACCACGCGCTCTCCCAGCTGAGCTACATCCCCGTTCGTAAGGATGAAGGATGAATCATGAAGGCTACATGGCGATGCGTTCTAGGAAGTGCATCACTGATTTACCTCAGTTGGAGTCATCCTTCCTATTTCATCTTTTTTTGGGCGTACTTGGATTCGAACCAAGGACCTCAGCTTTATCAGAGCTGCGCTCTAGCCAACTGAGCTATACGCCCTCACGTCCTCCAAACAAAAAAGCCAAACCACAACGGTTTGGCTCTATCCCTTACGTGATAATTGGGTAGAGCTATCCGCTGTCGTTATTGAGGATGATGCGATGAATCATATCCACCGATCTCATGGTTAAGAGTTCCCGTCCTCCACGTCAGTAAGATATGAAGAATTATAGACCCCATCCACAAAGAGTCAATGGAAAAATAAGCAAAATGTTCGATGGTTCGATGCACAAGTTGAGCTAAGGGGTTAAGAAATCATCCGACCAAGTAATATCACCTTACGGCGCCATGGGCGGGAGATTGCGTCGTGATCTTATTCATCTTCTTCTTCCGCCTTCATCTCGATCCGCTCGCGAGTGTGTGCTTCCACGGCGGCACGGCTGAAAAGCAAGGGGAATTGCTCCCCCGTCAGCCAGGACTGAATCATGTCATCATAATGGGGACTGCCGGGGTGGCCGGATTGACCGATGGGCAGCACGAAGCGGCATTGATCCCAATCCCCCACGTCGAACAGCAGGCGGCACGAGACGGTGAACGCGACGGCGGCGAAGGGTTGCCAGGGATCGATCCCCGCTTGGGCCACGGTGTCGGCGTCGCCGCCCAGGGGGTAGGGGCCGCGACTGAGGTTCAGCATCTTGTCGAGCGTCGGCACGGCCAAGCCGATGGGGTGCGTGAATTGAATCTGGTGCAACCGCCCCCACTGCCAACGGGCCGGGTCGGGGCCGAGTTCCCGCGTTAGCCATTCGACCGTATCGGCCAAGGCGTCACGCAGCTCCGGGGCATCGTCGGCCAAGGCCTCGATCTGGTGTAGCAGATAGCTGGACATGTGATGATGATAGACCGACACCATGCCCAGCACCTTGTTGATGCCCTGACCCAGCACATGATTGAGCAGATGCTCGGGCATATCCTGGTTGAGACGGCGCAACAGTTGGCGGCGAAAAACCGCATAGATCGCCGCTGGCACGCTGTCCGGCGTCAAGTCGCCGTCCCAGCCGGCCAGCAGTTGCCGCGCTTGTTGCAAAGGTGGATCGGCGACGCCTAGGCGGCGCAGCTTGTCCACGATGATTTGGGCTGGCAGGGAAACGACATCCATTTGCATGGCCTGGAAATCGGCCAGGGAATGCCGTTGTTTCCCTCGTAACAGCTGCATGATGCGCCGCCAACGGCTGTCATCGACCCAATCGCGGGCCAGGAAGTGCGGGCAGGGACAATCGGGACGGGTGTTGGCCGTGGCGAAAATCCCTTCGGGGGGATCAAACACCTCCGGCATGTCATCAAATGGCACCGGCTCGTCCCATTCATGGTCGCCGCTCCAGCCGGGCATGGGGACGAAGCCATCTCCTTGTGCCCGGCGCGGCACGTGCCCAGCCATCTTGTAACCAATGTGGCCATCGACATCGGCGTACAGGAAGTTCAACACCGGGAAGGTCCAATGCGCCAAGGCCTGGCGAAAGCTGGTCCAGTCGCTGGCCCGGCACAGCGCGAGCAAGCCGCGCGTGGGGCTGAGGGCATCATCCATCGTGCCGCGGATGGCCAGCGGCGCGCTGTGGGTGGGGATGTCGAGGATGCCGTTGAGGATCGGCCCATGCCGCGTCCAGTAGGTTTCTTCCACGAAGGGTTCGGCCTGGCCGCGAACCCGGTACTCCTCGCGCACCGTCTCGGCTTCATACCAATCGTCTCCCCAGGCGAACCAGCCGGGCCGGTCGGGATGCGGTTTCTCCACGTACAAATCCTGCGTATCGACCAGCCCTGCGGTGACGCTCCAGGCGATGCGCTCGTTATGACCGACGAGCACGCCCAAGGTGCCGGGAAAGGTGCCGCCGATGACATTATAGCCAGCTCCTTGCAGGTGGTTGAAGTACCAGACCGCCGGCATGCGCGGGCGCAGGTGTGGATCATTGGCCATCAAGGGTCGGCCCGTCGTGGTACGTTCCCCCCGCGCCACCCAATTGTTGCTGCCGCCCCCCATGAAAGCGACCATCGGTTGAAACGCCAGCGCCGCCGCCAGCGCATCGGTGGGTGTCGGCCCATCATGCCGTGGCACTCCCGCCGCGCAATGGCCATTTTCTAGCCGGGCGACTCGTTCCGGCCCCAGCTCGGCGATCAGCCGAGCACGCACCAACTCCGTCTCCCAATTAAAAGCTAGATTGAAGGCCATGAAGCGCGCGAAGGCCAGCGTCTCGGTGACGGTCCAGGGACGCGGTCGCACGCGCAGCAGCTGAAATTCAACGGGAAGAGGATGCCGATTCAGGTAGGCGTGAATGCCCGCCACGTAGGCTTCCCCAATCTCACGCAGTTCCCCATCGGTGTTCTGGACTTCCCGCTCCGCTTGACGGCGAAAGCCAAAGCGGCGCAGAAACCGATCCACGTCCAGCAGCCGGGGGCCGAAAATCTCCGCCAGCTCCCCCGTCGCCAGTCGGCGGTTTAACTCCATCTGCCAGAGCCGGTCACGGGCATGACAGTAACCTTGGGCGAAGAACAAGTCGATGTCCCACGAGGCGCGGATGTGCGGCACGCCCCACGCATCGAAACGCACCTCGACATCGCCGCGCAGCCCCGTGATGGAGACGATTTCCTCCTTGGGAGGCAGTCCCTTTTTCAACAGCCAGCGACGCACGCCAGCCTTGCCAACCACGGCAGCCACCTTTTGCAACGCCAATCCCCACGGTTTCATCAGGGTTCCTCGATTGGGTGTCGGTCTTTCCGACTCCCCCAAGCGCTCGGCTTGGAGGGGCCGTTGATTTTGCGATGCGGGCCTGAAACGAGCAAGCCGCCAAACCGCCTTCACCTCTCATCTTAGCTGCGCGAAGAACTTGTGAAAGTCTGTTGTCGGAAGTCGGCTCCCTACTTGCATTATCGACGCGACCACTGTTAAGATAAACAGACCGCTGAACCTAACCCAGCCGCGGGGCGTCTCAACTTGCGACGAGCAGCAGGCCGCGATGGTCCGGCGCGGTGCCGACCCGGCCGGCCCCACCTAGAACAAAGGACCGGTATGAAAGTCAGCTCCACTACCGCTCTGGACGCCAGCGTCCTGGTTCTCAACAAGCTGTTCATGGCGATTCACATCATCTCCGTGCGGCGGGCCTTGTGTCTGTTGTGCAAGGACCTGGCCGAGGTGGTCAGTTTGGAGGATGGCCAGTTCGCCACCTACGACTTCGCCACCTGGCGCGAAGTGAGTGAATACCGCGCCAAGCATTTCGAGCCGTCGGCTGACGATGACTGGGTGCGAACCGTGAACAGCCAAATCCAGGTGCCGCGCGTCATCCGGTTGTACACCTACGAGAAGCTGCCCAAGCAGACGGTGAAATTCAACCGCCGCAATATCTTCGCCCGCGACAACAACCAGTGCCAGTATTGCGGCAAGAAGTTTCCCACCACCGAGCTGAGCCTGGACCATGTGGTCCCACGCAGCCAAGGGGGCCAAACGACCTGGGAGAACATCGTCTGTGCCTGCGTGAGCTGCAACGTCCGCAAGGGAGGCCGGACGCCGTGGCAGGCCCACATGAGCCTGATCCGCAAACCGGACAAACCCAAACGCAGCCCGCTGCTCAATCTGAAGATGACTCATCGCAAGTACCAGTCGTGGAAAACTTTCTTGGATACGGCGTACTGGTCGGTGGAGTTGAAAGGCTAAGTGACATGGATTCAGCGGTTCGCGCACGGCAACCCGCGCGAACTGCTGAACGCCAACTGTCCTTGCCGGTCGCCGCGCGACCGGCTGGAGTTCGCGGATCATGACTTACTACTGCGCCGCCAGCTTCACCAACGCGAAACCGCCGACCAGCAGCACGGCGAACACGAGGCACACCCAGTTGAAATATTTGTCAATGAATTGACGCACCGGCGGGCCGAAGATGTACAGCAACCCCGCCACCAAGAAGAATCGCGCCCCGCGCCCGACGCAAGACGCGATGATGAGCATGAACAAGGAAATCTGAAACACACCGGCGCCGACAGTGAAGACCTTGTATGGAATCGGCGTGAAGGCGGCCACGAAGACGCACCAGAAATCATATTTCTGATACAAGTGTTGGACATGTTCGAATACGTCTTGGCTGAAGATGTAACGGAAGAAAAAGCCAGACACCAGCTCCCACAATCCCCAACCGATCAGGTAGCCCGCCACGCCCCCCAGCACCGAGCCAAGCGTGCTGATCAGCGCGTAGAACCAAGCCCGGCCGCGGCGTTCCAAGGTCAGGGCGATTTGCAGCACATCGGGGGGGATGGGGAAGAAGCTCGATTCGGCGAAGGACAACAGGAACAACGCCGTGGTGGAGTGTTGGCGATGCGCCAACGACAACACCCAATCGTACAGCCGACGATGCACCGCCCAGCGCGGCACGATGCTGCCGGGGAAGACGGTGGGAGCTGTTGCGTCATTGTCCTGTTCTGGAGGAGATGGAGTGTCAGCGGTCTGAGATTTGCCGAGCTGCGACATGGACATCTTGGGTAAGGAAAACATAAGGCCTCCGTGCCTACCAAAAGAGAAGGCGAGCGGGGGCTGTAAGGCCCCCGGTCAATCCCAGAACCGGGGAACTCACGTCCCCCGCTCGCTGCCAGATCGTTTCACGTCAAATCAATTCCGCGATGGGCGAACCGGTGCAAATCGGGTGCGGCCGGCCGGTCTTGTCGCTGAAGGTCATGCTAGTGTCGATACCCAGCACATGATACAGCGTCGCCAGCATGTCTTCGGGCTTCACCGGACGATCCTTGGGATATTCCCCCTTTTCGGTGGTGGAGCCGACGACCAGGCCGGTCTTCAAGCCGCCGCCGCCCAGGACCGTGAAGCCAGACTGGCCCCAGTGATCGCGCCCCGCGCCGCCGTTGACGCGTGGCGTCCGGCCAAACTCGCCGCAGATGCAAATGGCCACGTTCTCATACAGGCCGCGTTCGTCCAAATCCTCCACCAGCGTGGCCACGGCGGGATCAAGACGGGGCAGCTTGTTCTTCATGGCCTGTTCGATGTTGCTGTGGTCGTCCCAGCCCCCCATGTGGACCGTCACAAAGGTGACACCCGCTTCCACCAACCGGCGCGCCAGCAAGCAGCTCTGCCCCCAGGTATGCCGGCCATAGCGGTCACGCAAACGCGGGTCTTCCTTGTTCAGGTCGAAGGCCTCGCGGGCGGCGGGACCGGAGATCAGCTCATAGGCTTCTTGCTGGAATTTGTCCATCGTCTCGACGGTGCCGCTGTGGTCGATGTCGCGGCGCATGCTGTCGAAGCTGCTCAAGAGCTGGCGGCGATTATCCAACTCCGCCAAGGTCAGGCCATTGGGCAAGGTCAGGTTGCGGACGTTGAAACGTGGGTTATTCGGATCGTTGCCGATCTGAAACGGGTTGTACGAAGTACCCAGATAAGCGCCACTGTTGTAGCCGGGATTGAGGCCGACGCTGGCCGCATAGGGGACGGCCACGTAGGGCGGCAATCCAGGCCGGTTGGCGCCGCGCACCTTGGCGGTGATGGAGCCGGCGGACGGATACTTGGGATCGAGCATGGCCGCCGTCGAACCGTGATAGCCGGTGAGCATCCAGTGAGCGCCGGCGAAGTGGTCGCCGGTGGTGTGGTACAGCGAGCGCACGATAGCCAGCTTGTCCATGACACGGGCCTGACGTGGCATCAGCTCGGTGATGTCGATGCCGGGGACGTTGGTTGGCGTGGTTTGGAAGGGGCCGCGATACTCGGCGGGAGCTTCCGTCTTGATGTCGTAGGTGTCCATGTGCGTCGGCCCGCCATCGAGCCAGATCAGGATGACGGCGGTGTCGCGCGTTCCCGTGGCGGCGGCTTGCGCCTTGAGGCGCAGGCTATCGGCCAAGGTCAGCCCCGTCATGCCCAGCACGCCGGCTTGCAAAAAGCTCCGTCGGCTGATGCCATCACAATAACGTTGTGGATCGTTACCACGGATTCTCAACATATGATACCCCCCAAGTTGAGAACAGTAGGTGGAATGGTTGCGATGCCGCGCTCGCCCATCGAGACGGATCGAACCACCTTAAAGTTATAATCCCTCGCCTTGACCGAGGCGAGAGGAAAATATCTTTTCACGGTCGCGCCGCGCCATCCGAGGACATGACCCCTATCGTTGATAGCGCTGCCGAATGTGCGGGATCAGATATTCTTGAAACGCTGGCTCCAAATCATAGCGCGGCGCGAAGTGCCAGTCGTGGCGGGCGGCGCTATCATCGACATCGGCGGGCCAAGTATCGACAATTCCTTGACGCTTGGCATCCACTTGGGTAGTGATCTCCGCGTTGGGAAAAGCCGCTTGTACGATGCGGCGGATGTCGGCGGCGCTGGGACTGAAGGCGCGGATGTTATAGGCCGTGCGGCTCAGCTGCGTGCGGGGGGCGGCGGCCAGTCGCAGCAGGGCCTCCACGCTGTCGGGCATGGCCATGAAGGGAATGCGCGTATCAGGGCGGACGAAGCAGGCATAGGGCTGCCCCTGGGCGGCGGCGTGGATCATTTCCGAGGCATAATCCGACGTGCCCCCCGAAGGCACGGTGAACGCCGAGATCAAGCCGGGAAAGCGGATACAGCGAAAATCCACCTTGCCCGCCAACGGCTCGGCGGCCAACTGCTTGTAGTAGCGCGCGTAATACCGGCCAATCTGCTCGCAGTACAGCTTGTTGCAGCCGTACATCGTGGTGGGCTGGTTGAAATCGTCCTCCTGCACTTTGCCCGCTCGTTCTTTTACTTCCAGGCTGGGCAAGCCATAGGCGGCAATCGACGATGGATACAGAAACACCACTGGCCGCCCGTGCGATTCCCCTTGCTTCTGGGCGAACTCCAGCATGGCCAACGTCCCTTCGACGTTGACGCGGTGGGCGGTCATCGGGGCGAACTCGCTGCGCGTCGAGAGCACGGCGGCCAAGTGAAACACCAGGTCGATCTCAAATTCCACCAACACCCGGTCGAGCAGCTGTTCATCCAATATCGAACCGACGAGATGCTGCGCGACCAGTCCACCCAAATCCACCGGCAACGGCTTGACATCTAACGTCACGATGGCATGGCGTTGATCCTCGGCGGCCAAGCGCGTGATCAAGCCATGCCCGATTTCCCCACTAGCGCCAGTGATGAGCACGACGGGTTTGCGAATCATGGCGTGTTTCCTGCTCCAGGTGGCAGTGATCGGTAATTGTCGTTTAGCGGGCGAGCCATACCAAGGGCCCAAAATAGAGAGCCGCCACGCCCCCAATACAACAAGTATAGTTTTTTCCGAGCCGCGAGGCGCCATCAGTGCATGACTATCCCCTGATGGGCCGGATTTCCACCAGTTCTGACCACAACCACTATTTTTCGTGATTTTTCGACCACTCGTCGAATACAACGGGGATTGGTTGCTTGCTAGAGCGGCTTGCAGACGGTTGGCATACACATGCGAACCGGATAACGAATTATTCGGAAACGGCGTTGCTCCCCTTCTCCGGGTAACCGCCACCGCCCGGCCAAGTTGCCTGGGATGACCGGCTAACAACGTAACTGCCTCTCAAGGGTCGCAATGGGGATTTTTCGTGGTGGTGGGAGCACAAAGGCCTGGAAAGGAGGCGAAGCGTGATGGAAAAAATGGGACTCCGGCGCTGTCACGGCAATGGACCGCTGCTGCCAACCGCAAGTTCGAGGGGTGAGTCTCCAGAGCAGCTGGTACGGGGTAAACAATCGTGGCCGGAGTCCCAACAAAATGGGCCGCGGGCGACCTCTTCGTCTTGTGGCGTCGGGGGCCCCCACAAGAGAGAATCCGGTCAGGCGGAAGCTAGGTTGACGGGGGCCGCGCCGTCTTCCTGAAACGCGGCTGTCAACATGCGCTTTCCTGCGTCCCTGCGGCCATATCTACCAGATAGCCTTGACATGGTTCGCCATATTGGGTCGGTTGGTTCGACAGCATTGGTATCGGCCAAGTTCGTGAACTTCTTAAGGAGAAGGGTCGCGGAAACTTGGGAATCGCCATGACCAGCAAGCCAGACCATGACGATAAGGGAAGAGAGGTAGCCTCAGCATCGAGCACTGCCGCAAACGACCACGTCACCCCCCCTCTTGAATGCCGTGGGTTTTCGTTTATGCTCACCATCAAGAATCCACTGGCTTCTTCCCCACTCCAAGGAACCGCTATGATGAATCCTTCACGGCTCATGGATCGGATCGGCTTCGCTCTGGCTGGTTATCTCATCGCTATGTCGGCGTCGGGAACGGGCGCCGCCGAGACGGTCACGGCTCATCTGGCCCATGACGGCAAGGCGCTGCACCCTATCGTCATTAGTAAGGAGGCGACCGAGCGCGAGCGGCAAGCCGCCCGGACATTGGCCGACTACCTGCGGCGCATCAGCGGGGCGACCTTCGAGGTTCAGACAGGAGACGGGCACGCCGGCATCGCCGTCGGCACGGCCGCCCGCTTCCCCCAGTCGCCAGCGCATGAGCGGTGGGACGCCAAGGACCCGACCCAACGCGAGCACTATCTGCTGCGTGGCCATCGTGGCGGATTGTATGTCATCGGCAACACGGAACAGGCCGTCGAACATGCCGTATGGGATTTGCTCTATCGGTTAGGACATCGCCAATTCTTCCCCGGCCCGACGTGGGAAGTGATTCCGACTGAAACCAGCTTGAGCATCACCGTCGATGTGGAAGAAAAGCCAGCGTATCACGCGCGCCGCATCTGGTACGGTTACGGCCCCTGGGATTACGCCGCGCAACCCTACCAGGAGTGGTGCGTGCGCAACCGGGCGACCAGCGGCATCCAGCTCAACACTGGCCATTCCTACGATGGCATCCTGAGCCGCAACCAAGCCGTGTTCGCCGAGCATCCCGAATATCTGGGCTTGGTCAACGGCGAACGCAAGAGCAGCAAGTTTTGCATCTCCAATCCGGAGCTGCGCCGCCTGGTCGTCGCCGATGCCCTGAAGCGCGTGGCGGACAACCCGCACGCCGATTCCCTTTCGATGGACCCCAGCGACGGCGGCGGCTGGTGCGAATGTGACAAATGCAAGGCATTAGGCAGCGTCAGTGACCAAGCCCTGCTGCTGGCCAATGAAGTGGCCGAGGCCGTCAACGCCCAGCATGGTCCCAAGTATGTCGGCATGTACGCTTATGCCAATCATTCACCGCCGCCGGGGATCAAGGTACATCCGCGTGTCATCATCAGCGTGGCCACGTCGTTCATTCGCGGCGGTTACACGGTCGATCAGCTCATGGCCGGTT
Source organism: Gemmataceae bacterium (assembly GCA_046297495.1). Classification (GTDB taxonomy): domain Bacteria; phylum Planctomycetota; class Planctomycetia; order Gemmatales; family Gemmataceae; genus JBKBIP01. The sequence goes on from JBKBIP010000037.1 coordinate 32,427, forward strand.
GGCGGAAGCAAGGGGCGACGCTGGGCGTGCGCGAATACTACAGCGTCCACACCTGGGACCGCGACTTGCCAGGGGCGGCCCGCGGCGCCAACCTGGATTACATCCGCCGCACCATCCCCCACTTTCACGACATGGGGGCCAGGTTCTTCTCCTCGGAAGCCAGCGACAATTGGGGGCCGAACGGTCTGGGGTATTACATCGCGTCGCGGATTCTCTGGGACTTGAACGAGGCCGAACGCATCGATGAGCTGAAGGCCGATTTTCTCGACAAGGCCTTCGGCGAAGCCGCCTTCACGATGGCCGAATTCTATGACCTGATCGATGGCAGCCGAAAGCCGCTGATGAGCACCCACCTGGTCGGCCAGATGTACCGTTTGCTCGACGAAGCCCTGGAGCTGACCGAGGATGCCAAGGCGCAAGCTCGGCTGCATGATTTGATCCTCTACACGCGCTACGTCGAATTGTGGCTGGCCTATTCGACGGCCAGCGGCGCGGAGCGACAATCGGCTTTTGAACAGCTCATCCGCCATTCCTACCGCATGCGTCAAACCATGATGGTTCATGCCAAGGCGGTATATCGGGACGTGGCCGCCCGCGACAAAAGCGTGTCGATTCCCGTCGGGGCGACCTGGAACGTCGCCGAAGCGAAGAATCCCTGGAAAAACAGCGCGCCGTTCACGCCGCGCGAATTGCGGGACATCCTCAAAACGGGGATCGCCAACAATCCACTGATGGGCTTCGAGCCACGGGCTTTCAGCGACAATCTAGTGCCCGCCGCGCCGTTGAAGCTGCCTGCCGTGACGCCTGGTTCCGCCGAGCTGATGAGCCGCGGAACTAAGACCTACTATACCTGGGTGGCGGATGCCGAGCACCCGGTCGAGTTGCAAGGGCGCGCCGGCCTGATTTACAACACGCGCGGCCCCGCCAAGTTGGCCCTGTTTTCCATTGATGATCCCGAAGGCAATCCCTCGTCCCAAGCGGAGTTGCCGCCCGACCAGGAACCGCATCCGCTTCGCCTGACCACCTCCTACAACGGCCTGCACTACCTCACGCTGACCGATGCCAGCGCTGGCACGCGCTTGATCTGGAAGGAAGGCCAACCGCTGACCATCCCCTGCAACCCCGAACGCCCTGCTGGCTTCACCGGCCGCTGGAACTTGTACTTCTATGTCCCCAAGGGAACGCCGGTCGTGGGGGGCTACGCTTCCGGCCCTGGTAGTTTGCTCGACGGCGACGGTAAAGCGCTGTTGACGTTCACCAGCAAGCCCGGCTACTTCAGCGTCCCCGTGCCTGCTGGCCAAGATGGCAAACTATGGAAGTTCCACAACAGCGCCGGCCAACGTCTGCTGCTCACCGTCCCCCCCTACCTGGCCCGCGCCAGCCAAGAGCTGCTCCTGCCGGCGGAGGTGGTGCATCGGGATGCGGCCAAGTGAGGCAGCGGGGCATGGTGTCGCGTGTGGAGCAGGTCGCGGACGAAGCAGGCAATGCCGATCCCTCAGTTGCCGATATCGTCGCGCGGTGCTTCCTCGTTTCACGCCGGCGCTCAGCTCACGCGAGACGATCCAGCCCATATCGAAATTCGTCGCCGGTTTACAATCCGTCTCTCTGGATCGAGGTGGTGCGTCATCATGGCTGCCGCTGATTCGTTGTTTGAGCCGCCCGATTGGTTGGATCGAGAGGATGAGGTATTGGCACCGTATGCCATGCGAACGCGGCAGAGCCGCGGCCGGCAGTACGAGGAAGAGCCGCACCTGTTCCGCACCTTGTATCAGCGCGACCGGGACCGCATCATCCACTCGACTGCCTTCCGCCGGCTGATGTACAAGACACAGGTGCTCGTCAGTCATTCCAACGACCACCACCGCACCCGGCTGACGCACACGCTGGAAGTGGCGCAGATTGGCCGAACCATCGCCCGCCAGCTTGGCCTCAACGAGGACTTGACCGAGGCCATCGCCTTGGCCCACGACCTGGGGCATCCGCCGTTTGGTCATGCCGGTGAGGAGGCGTTGCGGGCGTGCATGGCGGAGCATGGCGGTTTTGAGCACAACCGCCACGGCTTGCGCATCCTGGAGGTGCTGGAACATCGTTACGCCGATTTTCCTGGTCTCAACCTGACCTGGGAGGTGCTCGAAGCCCAGGCCATGCACAGCAAGGACCGCGCGCATCCGGAAATTCGGAAATATCTGGGGGCCGGTCAACCGCTGTTGGAAGCGCAAGTGGTCGATGCCGCCGATAGTCTGGCCTATGACACGCATGACATCGACGATGCGCTGAGCATCGGCTTGATCACGTTCGAGGACTTGCACGAGGTGGAATTCTGGCGGCGCATCGCGGAGCACGTCCGGCGGAAACATCCCCATCTCAACGATGAGCATTTTCAGACCAGCGCAGTGCGCGGCTTGATCGAGTGGCAAGTCAGCGACCTGCTCGACCACACGCGCCGGCGGTTGCGGCAATTTCAGGTCGGCAGTGTCGCCGACGTGCGCCGTTGTCCGGAAGTCATCGTCACCCCCAGCCCCGAGGTCTTGCGTCTGAAGGCGGAGCTGGAAGCGTTCTTGCACCAGCGGGCTTATCGTCATGCCCGTGTCATGCGCATGACCACCAAGGGGCGGCATTTCGTGCAAGCCCTGTTCGAGCAGTTTTGCCAGACTCCCCAGCAGATGCCCCGGCACTACTTCCGCCGCGTCGGATCGGACAACCTGCGTCAAACTGTCTGTGATTACATCGCCGGCATGACCGACCGCTACGCCCAGAACGAGTATCTCCAATTGTTCCAGCCGTTCACCGATGTATAATCGAAACGGTCAGCGGTTCGAACACTCCTTTTCGGCTCGCCGCTCCACGCACGGTTGGCCATTGGAAGAGGTTTTCCCCCATGCTCTTGTGGATGCTGCGCGGTTGTTTCGGCCTGATTATCGTGGGCATGGCCACGCGCGCTTTGCTGGATTTTCAGGAAAGTTCCGATTGGTGGGGCATCGCCGCCTTCCTCGGCATTCTGGCCGTCGGCGTGGTCACGGTGGCGGTGGATATGGCCATACGCGACAAGCAAATCACGACCATCTCGGCGGTGTATTTCGGTCTGCTACTCGGTTTGGTCCTGGGAACGCTGTTTTCAATGGCCCTGGAGCCTTTCTTCATCGATGGCACGCGTGGCGCCAAAGCCTCCGGCCTGTTTCAGTTGTTGCGCTTGCTCATCACGCTCATTTGCTGTTACGTGTCGGTATCAACGTTATTACAGACAAAAGACGAATTTCGCTTCATTATCCCCTATGTGGAATTTTCCAAAGAGATGAAAGGGGGCCGGCCGCTGGTTCTGGATACCAGCGTGATTATCGATGGCCGAATCGCCGATATTTGCGATACGCGGATTATTGATACGCGCTTGATCGTGCCGCGTTTCGTGCTGCAAGAATTGCAAAGCGTGGCGGACAGCTCCGACAAGCTCAAACGCAACCGAGGCCGGCGCGGTTTGGACATGCTGAAACGCATGCAGAACAACCCCAAGATCGAGCTACAAGTGCATGAGGCCGACTTGCCGGAGCTGCGCGGCATCCACAAAGTCGATGAGCGGCTGGTGGTGTTGGCCCGCGCCTTGAACGCACGGGTCGTGACCAACGATTACAACTTGAACAAGATCGCTCAGTTGCAAGGGGTCGAAGTCATCAATTTGAACGAGGTGGCCAATGCCTTGAAGTCCGTCGCCCTGCCCGGTGAGATACTGACCGTGCGTCTTGTCAAACCCGGCGATCAGATGGGCCAGGGAATCGGCTACTTGGACGATGGCACGATGGTGGTCGTGGAACAGGGCCGGTCGTATGTGGGGCAAGTGGTGAATCTGACCGTGACCAGCGTGCTGCAAACGCCAGCGGGACGGATGATCTTCGGACGCATCGACGCGCGCTCGTCGGCGACCGCCGCCGCGGAGGAATCACCTTCGACTCGTCCGTTGAGCGCGGAACCGTGACCCCACCCAACCCAAGAGGTACATCGTGTGGAACCGAGAGAAGCTGTGGCTTTGCATAGTGGCGCTATTGGGATTGCCCCCGTTGGCGTTAGGGCAGTATCGCTTGACTAGCCAGGCCAACCAACCAGCGAGCAACTCGGATATGGAGTTGGTCGAACGTCTGCTGGCCTCCCGCCGCGACTATCAAATCTCCTTGGAGCAATTACGCGCTTATTACCTCAAATCCGGTGATGTTGAGAAAGCCCGTTGGGCCGAGCAGGAATTGATCGAGTTTCATCGCATCGCCAAGCGGGCTTATCGCCTGGAGTTGGACGTGCCGCCGCCGACGTTGCAGGCGGTCCAGAATATCCCCGAAGCCAATGAGTTGTATCGGCAAGCTATGTACTATAAAGATCGGGGTTGGGGCAAGGACTATACGGACAACCAGCGCCGGGCGGAGCTGCTGTTGCAGCAAATCCTCACCACTTATCCCCAAAGCGACCGCATCAGCGACGCGGCCTATATGTTGGGTGACATTTACGAGAGCCGAGCCTACAAGCAGTATCGTCGAGCCGCTCAGTATTTCGAGCGTTGCTTCCAGTGGGTGCCGAACACCCAGTTGGATGCACGTTTACGAGCCGCCCGCTTATATGACACCCAACTGCACGAACGCAGCCGGGCCGTGGAAATCTACAAGGAAATCCTCACCCGCGAGGCCGACCCCAAACGCATCCAAGAAGCCCAACGCCGCCTGGCAACGCTCAGTGGGGGAAGGTAGCATCCATAATCCGTCTTTAGCGGGCGAGCCACAGGCGAGCCAACTGAATGACTGAATGATAAGTGTCGCAAACTTGACTATTCACCTCATCCCCTATTTCGCTACCTGTGCCCGCGGCTTGGAGCCGGTCTTGGCGGAGGAGCTGCGCGAGCTGGGGGCGGCCCGCATCGAACCGGGACGGGGCGGCGTCGCTTTTGCCGGCGACCAGGCGCTGCTCTACCGGGCCAACCTCTGGCTGCGAACCGCCATCCGCGTGCTGCGGCCCATTCTAGAAGCGCCGGTGACATCGCCAGAGGAATTGTATGACGCCGTGCGGACTATCGATTGGTCGGGTTACTTGACGCCGGAACACACTTTGGCCGTCGATTGCAACGTCCGCGATTCACGCATCACCCATTCCCAATATGCCGCTCGGAAAACCAAGGATGCCATCTGCGACCAATTCGTCGCTCGTCGCGGGCGGCGGCCCAGCGTCGATGTCGAAACACCAATGGTCGGCTTGAACTTGCACATTCACAAGAATCAAGCCGTGCTCAGTTTGGATAGCTCCGGCATGTCGCTGCACAAGCGCGGCTATCGGACGAAGTTGCCCAAGGCACCGCTGAATGAAGCCCTGGCCGCCGGCATCATCTTGCACACCGGCTGGCGCGGCGCGACGGCCTTCGTCGATCCGCTGTGCGGCTCCGGCACTTTACCCATCGAGGCGGCCTGGCTCGCGTTGCGCCGGCCGCCGGGTCTGACGCGGCGCCGTTTCGGCTTTCAGGGCTGGCTGGATTTTGACATCGAGCTATGGACGGAGCTGCGCGACGCGGCCCGCCGCCAAGTCCATAAGCAGTTGACGGCTCCCATCTGGGGTTCCGACCTGCGCCGGGACGCCATCGCCTTTTCCCAGCAAAACGCCCGCGCCGCCGGCATCGGCCATCTGCTCCGTTTCGAGGTGAAGGATGTGACAGACTTCACACCGCCGCCCGGGCCGCCCGGCGTCATGGTGTGTAATCCCCCCTATGGGGAACGCATCGGCGAACGACAAGAGTTGACCAAATTATATCAAACCATTGGCGACGTGTTGCGGCGGCGCTGCGTCGGCTGGCAAGCGTATATCTTCACTGGCAACGCGGCGCTGGCCCAGCGCATCGAGCTAGAGCCAGTGGCGGACGTACCCCTATTCAATGGCAAGCTGCCATGCCGGTTGCTGCGTTATGACGTCGGAAGGTGACGCGCGTAAGAGAATCCGACGGAACGGGGCCTCTCACACGTCACACAGCCGCACCGCTTGTCGCAAGCTTGCCAGCGGATCGCGGGTCGGGATGAATTCTTGACCGACGTAGCCGGTGTAGCCCGTCTCGACCAATTTGCGCAAGATCGGTGGATAGTTGATCTCTTGGGTATCATCCAATTCGCCGCGTCCGGGATTGCCGGCGGTGTGGACGTGGCCGATGAGGTCTTTGGTCTGCTCCAAGCGGCGGATGACATCGCCATGCATGACCTGCACATGATAAATGTCAAACAACAGCCGCACGCGCGGCGAGCCGACCTGACGGATGATGCCAGCGACCCAATCCAGATCGTCCCCTTGATAACCGGGATGCCCTTTCATCGGGTGCGTGTCGTCGCGGGTGTTGAGGTGTTCCAGGCAAACGTTGACCCCCTTCTTCTCCGCGTGACCGGCGATTTGTTTCAACCCTTGGACGCAGTGTCTCGCCCCTTCATCGCGGCTGATGACGCCACTTTTGGGATCGTCGGCATCCACCCACTGGTAGCCAGTAAAGGCGATGACGTTGGGAAAACCAGCGGTGGCACAGGCGTCGATGGCGGCCTTGGTGCGCGTGAGAACCTCCTCGTGATAACGTGGGTTGTTCCATCCTTTCATGAAGGGGGCGCCTGGCATGCCATTGGGAGCCATGGCGCAGATCAAGCCGTGGTCCTGCAAGGTCTTCCAATCGTTTGGCTCGGCTAGCTCGACGGAGGCGCACCCCAGCTCCTTGGCCACGCGGCACGTCGTGACGATGTCCCATTTCTCTCCCGCGAGATGGAAACACCAGAACACAATCGACTGTTTGATCCGGCCCTTGGTCGCCGGCTTGTCCTCAGCAGGCAGCGTTCCCCCCACTGCTCCGGCCAAAGCCGTCGCTCCCGCCCGGCCCAACCAGGCCCGCCGGCTCAAGTGCTGTTCGGATGACGGATCATATTGCGTCATAGTAGTGTCTTTCGCGTGAACGCTCTGAACGCGACCGCGTTAAGCAGCCACGTGGGTAAGTGGGACGATTGAGGGCGGTTCCTTTCAGGGATTGTGGCCGATTTTTGGTTTGGCTCGATGTTGACCATCCTGATAATGCATAATTGTCCGAAAGGTACTTGCGAGAGGAGGGATTTGAACCCTCACCCCTTGCGGGACTGGATCCTAAGTCCAGAAGAAACGCGGTTTGGTAATGTTGAAAAAATGCAGGGAAAACGTAGCAAGGTTCGTTTTTCAAGCAGGTTACGGCTCCCGCTTGCCACGGTTATATTGTACACGTATTGGACTTGTACGGGCAGCCCTTTTACCAAATTTTTACCAAATTTTGCCCCGGATTTTGATCCAATTTGGCTGAAATTCTTACGCTGAACGACTTCTTGGATGGCCCTCAGTCAGACTGCAGGCGGTCGGATTCGCAATCTGACGGTTACAAGACCATGCCGAAAACGCTCTATAGCGGGAGCAGCCGCACCTTGCTTTCCCCCGCTTCTCTGGTTCTTTCTCCGCTCGCTCCATCAATGCCACAGCGGGTTGTATTCCTGCCATTTCCGCTCCTCCCTCGCCTCCCGCTTCTGCTCGCGGCTTTCCCGGGGCGTGGCCATTGTCCTCCTTGTTCCGGGACCTATGCCTTTCGATTGGTGCCCAGCACAGGCAGAAGCGATGGGGAGCCTCGGGCCTGGGTTGGCAGGAACTTCAATTGTCGCTTGACAGTGCCGGCTCCTTCATCGTTCCCACTGTCGGCAGTACTGGAAACTGTAGGCCCGGACGTGCCGGGCGTATTCCTCCGGATCGGACTCTCGGAGCCGGAGGACGGACTCCATCGTCTCGCAGGCATTGAGCATGAGGACCTTCATCTCCGCGTCGGTGATACGGCTCAGGCGGTCATCTTCCAGCAATGCCGAGTACTGGCCTTGGTGCAGGCGCTCGAGGGGGCCATTCCGGAAGGCCCAGGCGACGAGGGCGTTCGCCTCATCCCGGAGCGTGAAGCCGCCAGGTATCGCATCGGCAGCGAGCGCATCGCGGATCAGTGTTTCCCGCTGAAACGCACGCTCTTCCGGAGAAGGGGTCACGCGTGTTGGCGGTCTGTTCGCGGGGTCGAGTCGCATGGGACTGCTGGGGGAAGGAAATAGCGAGGGACCATGCTGCCCCAAGCGGAGAGGGGAAGCAAGCATTTGTCGGCGATGGTAATGCTACCGGCATCGTGTGCCGGTACAATACCTCAATGGCGTAGCACACACCCTTAACCCCGGACTCACGTCCTGAGCCTGGAAGCTCAAACGCGCGGCTTTCCCGGGAAGAATGCGCCGCACGACATGCACGACTCGTGGCAGAGAAGGAGCAGGCACTGCGCGAGGTCGTCCTTGCGAAACGGGGCGAGCTATTCGAGCGGCTGCGGCAGATCATCGTGTTCGAGCCGTGCAGCGTGTCCGATGAGCAGCTGCAGCGGTATCTGGAAGACCACCCGAATATCCCAGCAGCGGAACTCGCTTCCGTTCTCCGCTTCAACCTCGAACTCGGTCAGATAAAGAGCATCGTTACAGGATCGTGGGAGCGGTTCTGGCCGTTTGAGGGAACTGGACACATGTTGCCGAGTCGTACCAGGGAGCCATCCCCGACAGACTACCCCCTCAGAACTTCCGCAGCAGGCGGATGATCTTGTTCCGCCAGTCCGCCGTGCGCAAGTAGGGAAGCACCCGCCACCCACAACCTCTAGCTACTCGCTAGCCAGGTACCGGGCGCATGGACAGCGGACCAACAGGCGTTCTTGGAAGAACTAACCGCGTATGCAGTTGCAGCCCGCTACGATGATCTGGCATGGGCCGAGTCGCAGACCACTGCTGTACCTCTACGGCGGTGTCCATGCCCAGCAGAAACTCGATGCATTCGAGGAGCGGCTGCAGGTTGTGCCGTTATCCCCGCCGGACCCCAACTGGCACGATAGCACTCATCAGGCCTCCTGGATTTTCCAGCGGGTTGAGGTCGGGCAGGCCGAGGAGATGACTTAGCTCATGGCAGACCACGGTCAACAGGTCCACGCCGGCGGCGGCTGGACTATCACCGCTGGCCAGCCGATTGCCACTTTTGGCAATGAAGAGGAATTCTTCATCGGCCCAGGGAGTCGCATCGACAAGCCACCCCGCCCCTGCAGCGTTGCTATCCAACGTAATGACACCGGTGGAAGCTTCGCCTAGTACGATATTGGGCAGGTCGCTGATCACGAACCTGGTTTGCTGCAGCAGGTTAAGTTGCGCGGCGCTCAAGCCCGCATGCTGCAGACGGGCGATGGCCTCAGGCACGATCGGTGTCAACTGTTCTTGGGTAAGGTTCGGGACCTGACCGCTATGCATTGTAGGGCCAGCCAGCAGCAACGTCAGCGGCGGCGACCATTTGCCGATAATCGGTCTGTCACCGGCGCTGCCTCCGTAGTTAAACGATCCATCGTCCTGCTTGCGGTTGCGGTTAGTGTCTAGATAGAAGCGGAGGGTAGAGGGGCGGTACAGGCCCACATCGTCAGGGCCGTCGCCGTTCCAGTCGCCGACCAGCGGCCTGTCGCCTAGCTTGCCGTAATTGAACGCCGCGTCTCCGAAGCCGAACTTGCCGTTATTGCTTCTGTCCTGCCTCCAGAGACCGCTGCGGAACACCCCAACTTGGTCATCGCCGTCACCGTCCCAATCACCTGCCAAGGGAATGCCACCGGTCTTGCCATCGAAACGTATCCACGCGTCCCCTATAGCATTTCGGTCACCGTTGAGGTCGCGCCTGAACTTACCCGTCGTGCCTCGGTAGATTCCCACGTCCGCATCACCGTCGCCGTCCCAGTCGCCGACAACCGGCCTGTCCCCCAACTTGTGCACCAAATAGCTGAACACGGCATCAATACCGGCTTCGTAGTTCCCGGTGCCGTTTGAGTCGATCGTCCACACTCCAGAGCGGTACACCCCCATGTCGTCGATGCCGTCGCCATTCCAGTCACCAACCACAGGTGTGCCGCCCCCCTGCCCGTCGAAGGCAATGGCCACCTCACCGTTCGAATGATCCCCGTTGCGGTCCTGAAACCACAAGCCATTGCGATAGGTACCGACCGAGTCGAGAATCACGGTCACTTCGTTGTCTAGACTGGTTGAAGCCGTGTTCATGTTCCCGGCCGCGTCCACGGCGACATTGGCAAGCACAGAGGCAATGACCGTTCCTCGCCGCTGAAAGTCATTGACGGTCACAGTCCACGTCGTCCCATCAAATGGGCCGCTCTCGGATATGCTAAAACTGGCTACATCGGCTGTTCCGCCGAAAGCGAACATATTACCCAACGGCGTTACCGGTTCGCTGAAGACCGCCGTGAACACGACCGGCGCGCCGACGGCAGGATCTTTCTGGCCACCCGCCTGGTTAATGGTCACCGTAGGCGCAGTGGTATCGACGGCAAAGAAACCGCTGCGCGAACTTGCCACGAGGCCAGTACCGTTTTGGGCTTCCAATGCCAAGGCGTACAGTCCATCGGGTAGATCCTGTAGCGTAGTGGATGGACCACCTACACCGAGTTCGATCGGTTCCTCCCATGCGCTGTTGCGGAAGGCGCTGAGAAAGAAACGGTATTGGTTGGATACAACGCCGCTCTCGGCATCGGAAGCCGACCCTGACGCCGTAACGGTCGCGACTTTCTTGTAGGTTGGGTTGTTAACGTCGTTGGAAAACCCGTCTAGACTTACAACGGGAGAAGAGGTGTCCGGAATATTCACGGTAAACGTACCGAGCAGCGCAAAGGAGAAGAAATGGGCACTCGTATCCGACACCTGGTTACCCCTGACAAAGACCTGGTATGTGCCATTGTCAGTGGCATCCCAGCTCCCTCCCGGGGGCACAATCGAGTATGTTGCGATTCTTGGCGTGCCGTCGGACGGGGTGTCCACATTCACAAAGGAGCCAACTTGCGAAAAGTTACCGGGTCCGTTGACCTGCACATCCCCGTCACCGAGACCGGCAATATCAATTCCGACATCATCCTCGTACATCACCTGGAACCCGTATGCGGTGCCGCCACCGGTAGAGACGGTCACCGTTGCCATGAGCGTCGCACGCGGATTTTCGGTGTCGGGGTCGGTGAGTGTGACGGTCGTTGCAGCGACAACGTAATCGGTGTGCGACAAGCCATCCTCGGCTCGGGCGAAAAAGGTGTTTGCACCCAGCGGGAAACCCGATGTGGGCAAGGTCAACTTCCAACCGCCAGCGCTGTTGCTGTCCAGTCCAAGGTCCGTGTCAGTAAGCGGATCGAGCATTCCGTTCCCATTGCTATCTCGGTAGAAGTGGACCTCCGTAATCGGTTGCGGTCCCGCCACAACGTTCGCTGTGAGCGTCAACGTCAGGCTTCGCACCAAGAGCGTGCTGCTAGGGGTGAGTGAGGTAACTGCTGGCGCAGAGTTCGGTGGCGGATCAACTTGGACGGCGCCGCCACTGACATTTGTCCAGGCAGAGTTGTTTCCGTAGCGGGCTCGAACAAGGAAGTGCTGCACGCCGGCCACATATGTATCCGTAATGGGCACTGAAAAAGTCGACACACCGCTCGAAATGGGCGAGCCGTTGCCAAGTATCGTGTCACCCGTAGTAACCGAATCGCTGTTGTCACGGTCCCAGATGAACTGAACGAAATTGATAGTGCTACTCGGGTCGTCGATATGGGCCTGCAAGGTCAGAAGTTGACCCTGCGACACGGGATTGGGGGTGCGCTCTAGGGACGTGATCACCGGTGTCTGGGCAACCGGCGAGTTGACGATGAAGTCCTGAACGAGGCTGTTGCCCCAGCTGCCATCGAGGAACCGCACGCGGGCGATATACGGGTGCGCGCCTGGGCTCAGGCCTTCCGTGTCTACACTGGAACTTGCCTGGCCATTCACTACCTCAGCGTTCTGTAGCAAGTTGTCGCCGGCGTCCACAATGCCATTGCCGTTGACATCGCGAACGAATGCCACGTAGTCAGCCCCCGCCGGCTGATCAACGGCAGCAATAAGCGATCCGCGTTGACCCTGGTTGACGGGAGCACCGCTGACGTTAGTGATCCGCGCAAGCGGGCTGGGGTTGATGCCGCTCGGCGCAGGTGCCGTACCCATGATCCGGTACAGGCCGATGTCGCCGACGTAATGGCGCGCACTCCTGACGTAGAGATAATAGAGATGATCCCCCGCCAAGGCTGTCGCACTCACCTGTCCTCCCAGCCGATCAGGCGAGTCATCCGAAGCGAGGAGTGCGCCGCTCTCGGAACGCAATTCCAACCTCAGATCGAGATTCGCTCCAGGAACCGCTAGTGTGGTGTTGTCAACGGCCGTATTGATATAATCCTTATCGCGAGATCCCGCCACAACTTTGATGGTGATCGGCCCGGCACTGGCCCGGAAGGAAAACACGTCGACATCATCCCAGCTTTCGACGGCCGTACCTCCTCGTATCCCACCGATGACTCCCTTGCCTTCCAAGCTGGCTCCCGATCGATATAGGGGAGTTGCGGAAGTAGCTATATCACCGTGGTCATCGCTCCGGTAGCCGAACCCGTTCTGGGGACCGGCAATTTTCATCACATCATTCTGAATAGTTGTTTCCGAGACGCTGTTCGGCCCCTTGTGCCATGTATGGCGGTCGAACTCGTTTGTAGTATCCCCCATGATCGGCGTCCACGCGGCAGAGGTATTATCGTCTGGGGTTCCCTTACTATACTCGCCGTCGTTGGCTGGAGCTATGATCGAAAGTTGTGGATGAAAGCTTGAAGGAGGCGGCGTACCCTGGGTTGTTACAAGACCACCCACATGCCCACGAGGCACTGGAGTACGCCACCATGATCGACGCTACCACGAATCCGATCGCCCTACCAGAAGACTCCGCGAAGGACGTGCTGACCGACGTCCTCCGTCAGGGGGCCACGCAGCTCCTAGCCCAGGCCATCCAGGCCGAGGTCGCCGCCTACCTGGAGACCCGCTCCCGTCTGCGGGATGAAGCCGGTCGGCTGCAGGTCGTCCGCAATGGCTCGCTGCCCCAGCGAACGATCCTGACCGGCATCGGGCCGGTGGAAGTGCAGCAACCCCGGGTGCAGGACCGCCGCCCAGCTGACCAACGAGAGAAGTTCCGCAGTGCGATCCTGCCGCCGTACCTGCGGAAGACCAAAAGCATCGAGGAGCTGATCCCTTGGCTGTACCTCAAGGGC
>JBKBIP010000038.1:0-3175 GCA_046297495.1 Gemmataceae bacterium
TGAGGGAGGGACGGGACGGTTGCTGGTGGGGGGGGGGGCCCGCTGCCTCCCCTCCCGCTAAACGGTTCTTATTGTTTTTGTTCGACCTCCTCGCGCAGTTTTGCCAGCGCTTCGTGGTTGCGGCGCTTGTGGACGTTGACGTCGCCATAGTTTTTCTTCAAGCTGCCGCTTTTACCGAGGCTGATTGGCCGGGTGGTGACAATGAACTCGCCGCCGAATTTGGCGATTTGGCGGGCGTGTTCGGCACAGAGTCGGGTTTCCGGGATGACCTCGAGCCGTTCGGGGTCGATAGGCTGACCGCAAATCTCGCACGGACGTGTGGTGTGGGGCATGGGCTGTTGTCCTCCTCTCATTGGAAGATACCCGGTTCCGGTGAATCAGGTTTCATTGGCGAATGGATGGGGTGGAAGGTGGTATTTGTTGCTGCGCGCAAAAAAAATCCGGGCTTTCTTACGAAAGCCCGGAGCACCAAGCATACTTACGGGTCCCGTCCATCCCTTCGGTAGCCTGGCAGCCTTAATCCGTCCCCCCCTCAGGACGGCTAAGAGCCCATAGCTTTGCGTCCCCGCCTCACGACGAGTTTGCCAGTTCGGGGATAGATTAAAAAATCTACCTCGTTGTTGAGTGAAGTTAGACTTCACACCTCCCACTCTACTTGGCTAATCACGGATTGCAAGAGTATTTTGCGAAAATTCCAGAATTTTTTTCCTGCCACATTTTGCGTTTCTTCCGCCCTTTCTGTCGTCGTCAACAGCGGTAAGATGTGCTATGGTGAGAATCCCAACCACGACAGCACGGTGGCGCGCGACCGCGCCTCGCGGAATTGTTCACAACTTCGTGACACAATAGGAGGTGTCTCATGAACTGGCTAGCGCGTGGCAGTCTGATGGGTGGATTGTTCGGATTACTCCTGAGTATGTTGTCCTTCGGAACCGCCGAAGCGGAAACTTGTTTGTCCCCCTTTATCAAGCGTTTGGATCGCCCGGAAAAATATCTGTATGTCTTTTGTCTCGATGCCGACGCCAAGGACAACGATTTTTTGGCGGTCATCGATGTTGAGATGGAATCGCCGAACTATGGCAAGATCATTCATCAGCTCGATCTCGGCTGCTCCGGCAACGAAACGCACCATTTCGGCTTCACCGACGACCGCACGCATATTTGGGGACATAGCCTGTTCTCGGATCGCATCTTCATCATCGACGTGGCCAGCGATCCCGCCAAGCCGAAGCTGGTGAAAGTGTTGGACGACGTGGTCGAGAAGACCGGCTTCACCGGGCCGCACACTCCCTATGCCATTCCCGGACGCATGTTGATATCCTTCCTCGGTTCCAAGGACGGCGGCTTGCCAACGGGCTTGGCCGAGTTCCGTAATGACGGCACCTTCATCCGTCGGATTGAGAATCCCAAGGATGCTCCCTACGGCTACGACGTGGCCATCAAGCCGGATGTGAATCGCATGGTCACGTCCAGCTTCACGCCGCCGAACAACTATAAAAAGCCCATGGCGAAGATGGATTTCAGCAACTTCGGCAACGAGTTGGTCTTCTGGGACTTCCGCGAACGGAAACCGCTTCAGACGTTGAAAGTCGGCGGCGCCCCCTTGGAATGTCGCTGGTCGCTGAAGGAAGGGGCCAATCACGGCTTCACGAACTGCGCCTTGGATAATTCCGTCTGGGTGTGGGAAGGGACCGACGATGGTAAATACACGGCCCGCAAGCTGTGCGACGTCGGTAAGCTCCCCGCCGATCTGCGGCAATCGCCGGATGATCGCTTTTTGTATGTCAGTTGCTTCGGCTCCAACGAGATTCAGCAATGGGATGTCAGTGATTTGAAGAATCCGAAGTTGACCAGCACCCTGGTTCCCGGCGTGCAACCGAACATGATGCACGTCACGCCGGACGGCAAGCGCATGTACATCACCAATTCGCTGCTGAGTACGTTGGACCGATCCGAGGAATTCTGGGTCCGGCTGGCCCACATCGGCCCCGACGGCATGAAGATGTACCCCTTCTTCAACGTCGATCTGACCAAGTTTCCCACCGGCCCGGCGCGGGGGCATGACATGCTGCTGTATTGATTTCAAGATGTCGTTAGCGACGCTTCGCCGAAGCAGCGCTAAGCCAGGGAAATACTAATATTATGATGACATTTGCTTTCGCGGCAGCGCTGCTTGTCGCCGACATGCCGAATGAATCCCGACTGGCGGTCATCTCTCGAGCGCCGGCTGTTGACTTGATCACGCAAGACGGCAAACCTCTGCGCCTGTCCGACTTGAAGGGGAAGGTCCTGGTGGTGAGCTTTGTCTTTACGACGTGCAGCGGCACTTGCCCGGCCACGACCCACCGCCTGAGCGCCTTGCAGGCGGAGCTGAAACGCCAAGGGCTGCTCCAGGACGGCAAGATTCATTTGCTGTCGATCACCCTCGACCCGGAGCGCGACACGCCGGACGTGCTGCGCCGATACATGAAGCTGTACGACGCCGATCCCCAAAGCTGGACATTCCTGACCGGCCCCCCGGCTCAGGTGAAAGAGGCCTTCACCGCTTGGGGCATGTGGGCGCGTCCCGCCGCCAACGCCCAGCTCGATCATCCGTCGCGCATTTTCCTGGTCGATCCCCAAGGACGAATCCGGGAAATTTATCACTTGGGATACTTCAAGGCGCCGTGGGTGGTGGAGGATATTCGGCTCTTATTAGCAAGACAATAATAAAAGGGGACGCGACTCGAATTCGCTGGCTGTCAGATGACGCCACGATCCGCTCTCCGTCAAGCAAATACGAGTCGCGTCCCCTTTTTCCCCTTTTTATTCTCCGCTGGCCGGTTTCATGCCGACCGCTTCGCGGACCAGGGCCATGGTCTTTTGGGCCTCGGCGCGGGCACGTTGGGCGCCGTGACGGAGCACGTCTTCCACGTAATCTAGCCGTTGCAGCAGTTCCTGGCGCTGGGCGCGGGCGGGGCCGAAATAGGCATCGATTTTTTCCAGCAACATTTGCTTGGCCACGCCATAGCCCATGCCGCCGGCGCGATAGCGCTCGGCCAACGCGTCCTTTTCCTCCGGCGTGGCGAACAGGCTGTACAGCGCAAAGACGTTGCAGCGTTGGGGGTCTTTCGGGTCCTCGACGGTGGTGCTATCGGTGACAATGCTCATGACCGTCTTGCGCAGCGACTTCCCT
>JBKBIP010000038.1:3273-43182 GCA_046297495.1 Gemmataceae bacterium
CTCGGCGAAAATCTCGATGGTGTTGCCATAGGATTTGCTCATCTTTTGGCCGTCGATCCCCGGCACCTTGGGCACGACATCGAGCTTGAAATTCGGTAACGGAAACACCTTTTGGTAAGTGTGATTGAAACGCTGAGCCATGTCGCGGGTCATTTCGATGTGCTGCACCTGATCCTCCCCCACCGGCACCAGATGCGAGCGATAGATGAGTATGTCCGCTGCCATTAGGACCGGATAGGTGAACAGCCCAACACTGGCTTCGATTCCTTTATCCTTCTTGTCCTTGTACGAAACGGCCCGTTCCAATAAACCCATGTTGGTCACGGTGCCGAGAATCCAAGCTAGCTCCGTCACCTCCGGCACGTCCGACTGGCGAAAGAAAATCGTCTTGTCGGGATCAAGGCCGAGCGCGAGATAATCCAGGGCCACGTTGAGGGTGTTGTCGCGCAGCGTGTCGGCGTCGCGGATCGTCGTCAGGGCATGATAGTCGGCGATGAAATAGAAACACAGCCCTTCGTGCTGCAAGTCGATGTGCTGCTTGATGGCCCCGAAGTAATTGCCGAGGTGCAGCTTGCCCGACGGCTGCACGCCACTGAGAATGCGCTGGGGGCCTTTGCCTTCTTTCTGAGATTCGTCTGCCATGTTCCTCAACCGTTTCTCAAGCGAGATACCAAACCTTGCTTCCGAATGTAGCAACCAACCGGCGCCGCTCCAATGGCAAGTAGCCGCGATAGAGACTTCCCAACGGACACGGCCATCCGCCCCAAAGTTCGCTCCGCCATCCACTTCGATGGTTTCGTGATATAATAAGATTCCCGTCCGCTATCGTCCTCGTTCAGCGAGTGTTATCCGTGTGCGGTCATGATGTATCTCATCGACGGCTACAACCTGCTCTACGCCATCGGCTGGATGCCGAGCGGGGGCCGGTCCGTCAAGCTGCACTGGTCCCGACAGCGCTTGCTCCAGCTGCTGGAGCGCGCGCACGGCGACGGGGTGAGCCAAGTCACGGTCGTCTTTGATGCGAGCCACCCACCACCCCGAAGCGTCGAACAGCTATCGTATCATGGCATCGACGTCCGTTTCGCCGTGCGGGAGGACGAAGCCGATGACTTGATCGAGGCATTGATCCACGCCCATCCACAGCCCCGGCAGTTGACCGTCGTTTCCAGCGATCATCGCATCCAGCAAGCCGCCCGCCGCCGGGAGTGCCTGGTGTTGACCTCGACCGCCTATTTGGACCGACTGCTCGACTCCCATCGGCGCCAACAGCCACCCTCTCAGAAAGAGAATGGCAAACCCGAGGAATTGTCCACAGCGGAAATCGATCACTGGCTGCACGAGTTCGCCGACTTGGCCGACGACCCGGACATGAAGGAGCTGTTGGAGCCGTTTGATTTTGGGGAGGAGGGATAGCAAGTCACCGATTCGCCGTGCTTGGCGGGCATTAACGCCCTCCTGAATTTATTGCCAAGTTATCTCATCGATTGGTGGAATGGGCGGGCGTGTGAGAAACCATTCACGTCGTCAGAACCGCCTCGCTACTTCTGGTTGAAATGACTATCCTTCTGGTTCCTGCCGCACCGCGTGTAGCCGGCGTTCCAGAAAGCGCCGTTCGCTGTCATTCGTGACCAGTTCCAGAGCGCGGGCATAGCTTTGGGCGGCGGCCGGGAAGTCTCCCAGGCGGCGCAGCAGGTCGGCGCGGGCGGCGTGTAGCAAGTGGTGGCCGTCCAGAGTGCCGCTCGTGGCCAGCGCATCGACGAGGGCGAGGGCCGGTTGGGGGCCGTGTACCATCGCCACGGCCACGGCGCGGTTGAGGGTCACGATGGGAGAGGGTTGCACGTGCTCCAGCAGCTCGTACAGCTGGACGATGCGCGGCCAGTCGGTGTCTTCGGCCCGCGCCGCTTGACAATGCCGCGCCGCGATGGCCGCTTGCAGCGCGAATGGCCCCGCCGCCTCCCGCAGCGCTTCCGCGACCAGAGGGAGCGCTTCGGCGATTTGCGCGTGGTCCCACAGCCGGCGGTCCTGATCTTCTAGCAAGATAATATCGCCGGCCGCGTCGAGCCGGGCGGCGCGCCGAGAATCGTGTAGCAGCATGAGGGCGAGTAAAGCCGTTGCTTCCGCTGGCGGTTGGGGCGCCAGCAACGCGCGCAACAAGCGTCCCAGGCGGATGGCCTCGGCGCACAGGTCGGCGCGCACGAACACGCCTCGCGTGGCCGCGTAACCTTCATTGAAGATGAGATAAATCACTGTCAGCGCGACGTCGAGCCGTTCGGGCAAGTCGGAGAGGTCGGGCACGGCATAGGGAATCCCGGCGTCCCGAATCTTGCGCTTGGCCCGCACCAGACGTTGGGCCATCGTCGTCTCCGGCACCAAAAAGGCGCGGGCGATTTCATGCGTTTCCAGGCCTCCCAACAGGCGCAACGTCAGCGCGACTTGCGCCTCCCGCGCCAAGGCAGGGTGGCAGCATGTGAAGATGAGCCGAAGACGATCCTCAGGGATGTCATCCAACTCCGCTTCCCGCTCTTCGCTGGTTTTCCTCATCCCCCGCGTCGCCTGGGCTTGAACGATTTCCGCCAGACGGGCGCGTCGCCGCAGACTGTCAATCGCCTTGTGCCGGGCAGTTTGGATGATCCAGGCGCGCGGCGAGTCCGGGACGCCGGCAGTGCGCCAGTGCTCGACAGCTGCGGCAAAGGCTTCCTGCGCGGCCTCTTCGGCCACGTCGAAATCGCCGGTGAGCCGAATCAGCGTGGCGACAATGCTACCCCAATCCGAACGGTAAACCGCTTCAATAACTGCATTAATGTCCACCATAGGCCTAGTTTTATAAAATTTTGCAGCGCGTGTCGATCTGAGTAGGCGTCGTTCGACTAGAGGATGGAGGTGGAAATATGAAATTCATGATGCTGATTTACATGAACGAACAGGCGATGGATGAAACCGAACGCGCGCGATGCTACGTGGAGTCCGCGCAGCTGGCGCAGGAGCTGCACGCCAAGGGGCAATACGTGGCCGCCGCCCCCTTGCATCCCGTGGCGACGGCGACCAGTGTGCGGGTGCGCGAAGGGAAACCGCTGATCACCGATGGCCCCTTCGCCGAGACCCGTGAGCAGCTCGGCGGCTTCTACATCATTGAGGCCAACAATCTCGATGAGGCCATCCGCGTAGCGACGCGAATTCCCCCAGCGCGCAAGGGGACCGTCGAAATTCGGCCAGTGCTGGAAATCGCAGGCTTGCCGCCCGGCACGCCGCAATGATCAGCGCTGGCCGCGGCTGGACGATTCGTCTTGCGGAAATTCGGCCGATGTTCCAAACTGTGCCGCTCCAGGGAGCGGCTGCGGCGCTCCTTCGTACCAGGGGCTAACGCCCCTGGCTATGAACGGTCGCCCCTTCGGGGCTGAATCGCGCTATTTCCATGAAAGGTGTCATCCTTATGTTCAAAAAAATCCTCATCACATCCATCCTCGCGCTGGTCGCCGTCGTGGGTGTCTTCGCCGGTGTCGTGGCCATGCAGCCGTCTGAGTTTCACGTCGAACGCTCGGCCACCATCGCTGCGCCCCCGTCGGTGGTGTTTGCTCAGGTCAACGATTTTCACCATTGGGACGCCTGGTCGCCGTGGACGGAACTCGATCCCGACGCCAAGGTAACCTTCGAGGGACCGGCCGCCGGGACGGGAGCTATCTTCAAATGGTCCGGCAATAGCGACGTGGGGGAAGGCAGCATGACCATCACCGAGAGCCAACCGTATGAACGTATCCAAATCCGCTTGGATTTCGTGAAGCCTCTTGCAGGGACGAGTACCGTGCATTTCACCTTCAAACCCCAAGGGAATCAAACGGTGGTCACCTGGAGCATGAACGGACGGAACAATTTCATCAGTAAGGCGATGTGCCTCTTCATGGACATGGACAAAATGATCGGTGACAAGTACGAGGAAGGACTGGCGAACCTGAACGCGGTCGTGAAAGCCAAGGCGAATCAATAAAGGAGCAGATGATGCAAGCGACACCCCAAAAAGAACATGATTGGTTGTGCCAAATCGTGGGGGAATGGACCTACGAGCACGAGTGCCTGATGGGGCCGGACCAACCCCCCGCGAAGTTTACGGGGATGGAAAGCGTGCGCTCACTGGGCGGCTTGTGGGTGATAGGCGAGTCCCAGGGAGAGATGCCCGAAGGCGGCACCATGACCTCGATCATCACGTTGGGCTATGACCCCACCCGGCAACGCTTCGTGGGGACGTTCATCGCCTCGATGATGACGCACCTGTGGATTTACGAGGGGACGCTGGATGCCGCTGGCAAGGTGCTAACCCTGGACACCGAAGGTCCCAGCTTCACCGACCCGGCGAAACGGGTCCGCTACCAAGACATTGTCGAACTCCAGAGCGCCGATGAGCGTCTGTTGTATTCCCAATTCCTCGGCGAGGACGGCACGTGGCGCCGCTTTCTGACCGCTCGATATCGGCGGAAGAAGTAGCGGCCCGCGCGGCGCGTTTGACCAGGCGGCCAGCAGCGCAAAAAGTGGCGCAGCAAATTCCGGCAAGGAATGGCATCGAACGGCAAGAATCAACACAAGTCAATACAGATTAAGGGGATATGCTTTCCGATGCAATTGGATGCAATTCCGTGCAAGCACACGAAATGCCCCTTGTAGGACTCGAACCTACAACCCGCTGATTAAGAGTCAGCTGCTCTGCCAATTGAGCTAAAGGGGCCAAGTAGTTCTTTTCTTACCGGGTGTGCGGGGAGATGTCAAGGGTATCCAAAGGGTGGAGAAGGCGGGGGCGGGCCAGCTGGCGGGAGCGTTTCGCGCGGGGTCGAAGGGTCGCGGGAAACGCTCCGGCCAGGGCGGGGTGTCACTTCTTGTCCCACGCTTCGCGGAAGAAGCGGACCCAGTTGCCGTGCATGATGCCTTTGATGTCTTCGGCACTGTAGCCCCGGCGGCGTAGGATGTCGGGCAGGCGTTGCAAGTCGGCGATGGTGTCGAGGTCGGTCGGGGATTGTTCGCGCCCGAAGCCACCGTCCAGGTCGGTGCCGATGGCGGCATGGCGAGCATTGCCGGCCAGTTGACACACATGATCGATGTGGTTGACCATCGTTTCCAGCGTCACGCCAGTATCTTCGGGCTTGGTCTGGCCCCGGTTCCAGTTGGGGACCATCATCCAGGTATCGAGGGCCGAGCCGATGACGCCGCCGCGCTGGATGATGCGCTTGATTTGATCATCAGTGAGCTGGCGCGGGTCCGGCACCAATGCCCGGCAGTTATGATGACTGGCCAGAATCGGCCCGCCGTAAATGTCCAAGGCCTCGTAGAAACACTGGTCGGACAGATGGGTCACGTCGAGAATCATGCCGACGCGCTCCATCTCCTTCAACAAGGCCGGCCCTTGCGGGAACAAGCCCCCCTCCATGTTGTGGCCGCGGGCGTAGGGGCTGGGGCCGTAGTGGGCCGGGCCGATGATGCGCAGGCCGGCGTCGTACCACTCTTGCACCTGTTCGGGGTAGAGAATGGGGTCGGCCCCCTCCATGCTCAGGATGAAGCCAATCGGTTCCTTATCGGTGTCGCCGCTCTGCCAGGCTTCCAGATGACGATCTAGCGTGGCGCGATCCTTGATCCAGCGCAGCGCCCCTTTCCGTTCCATGGCGCGATAGTAATAGAGCTGGCCGAAAGCAGCGCCATAGGCGGCTTCCATGCTGGAATAACGCTGGATGGCCGGCATGTTCCCCATGCGCAGCAAACGAGCCAGCACGGTGGCGATGACGATGGCCACCTGGCCGCGGCGCAGCTCCGCCAGCGACACCGTGTTGCATCCCCGCCCTTTCCCTTCCATGTTGCCATTGATTTCGCTTTGGCGAATCTCCGCCGCTGTCAACATTTGGTCACGGTTCCAGTCGATGGCGTTCCAGGCGATGTCCAAGTGTGAATCAAAAACCAGCATGGTGTTTCCCCCCAAGGATGTTATGGCAACCATGTGGATTCATCGTTTGGCGTGGATTATTCGACCGCGTGCGCGAAACGATCAATCCTCGGAACAGTAAATACCCAGAACAACATATGAATTATCTCCCTTGTCGTTCTCCCCGCCCTCATTTTTTCTTCGTGGTGTTCGCATCGCGTGTGTTTCTCTAAAATCATGGTTTTGAAGAACTTCCGAGATCATACAACAGAGGATTTTCCCATGCGTCAAATTCAAATCGGGAACACCACCGAAACCGTCGTCGAGCGGGCCGATTATCCACCGGAACGGATCAAAGCCATTCTCGGCAATGAAACCGTGGCCGTGCTGGGCTATGGCGTGCAAGGGCGTGGTCAATCGCTCAACATGAAGGATAACGGCGTCAACGTCATCATCGGCATGCGTCAAGGGGGCAAGGGCTGGGACTTGGCCCAACAAGACGGCTGGGTGCCGGGGCAAACCCTGTTCAGCCTGGAAGAAGCGGCCGAGCGCGGCACCATCATCCAATATCTTCTTTCCGACGCCGGCCAGAAGGAGCAATGGCCGACGCTGAAGAAATACCTGACCGCCGGCAAGGCCCTGTATTTCTCGCACGGTTTCAGCATCGTCTATAACGATCAAACCGGCGTGGCGCCCCCCAAGGATATTGATGTCATTCTAGTGGCACCCAAAGGCTCCGGCACGACGGTACGGCGCTTGTTCCTCGAAGGGCGCGGCATCAACGCCAGCTTCGCCATTCATCAGGACGCCACCGGTCGCGCCCGCGACCGCTGCCTGGCCACCGGCATCGCCATCGGCTCCGGCTACTTGTTCGAGACGACCTTCGAGAAGGAAGTATTCAGCGACTTGACCGGCGAGCGTGGCGTGCTGATGGGAGCGATCTACGGTCTGTGGTTGGCGCAATACGAAGTGCTGCGCGAGCATGGCCATTCGCCATCCGAGGCATTCAACGAAACCGTCGAGGAAGCGACGCAAAGCCTCTACCCCCTGATCGCCGAGAATGGCATGGATTGGATGTACGCCAACTGCTCGACGACGGCCCAGCGTGGCGCCTTGGATTGGTTCAAGAGATTCCGCGACGCCGCCCGGCCGGTGTTCGAGGAACTGTATCAAAAAGTGGCCGAGGGGGAGGAAACCCGCCGGGTGCTGGAGTCCAACAGCCGGCCCGACTACCGCCAGCAGCTGGAAAAGGAATTGAAGGAAATCGCTGACAGCGAGATGTGGCAAGCGGGCACCGTCGTCCGCTCGCTGCGCCCCGAACGGGCGGCGAAGTCGAAGGGGTGATAAGGGGTCTTTCGGAGTCCTCGTTTCGCGCCTGCCGTTGCTTCTCCGCGCGAAACGAGGAAGCTGGAGGCCGTGCGTCAGGTGCCAAATTGCCGATCCCCCGCGTCCCCCAAGCCGGGCACGATGTAGGCGTGTTCGTTGAGATGATCATCGATAGCCCCCAAATATAGGGGCACTTCGGGATGGGTTTCGTTCATGGCCCGGACCCCTTCGGGAGCGGCGATCAGGGCCAGGTACTTGACGCGGCCAATGCCCCAGCGCGCCAGAATATCGATGGCCGCCACCGCCGATCCGCCGGTGGCCAGCATGGGATCGACCAGGAAGGCCACGTCGAACGTCGGCTGCTGCGGCAATTTGTTATAATAGGTCACGGGTTGCAAGGTTTCATGATCCCGATACAGTCCCAGGTGCCAAACCTGGGCCGTGGGAATGGCGTGCAAGATCGCCTCGGCCATCCCCAACCCCGCGCGCAAGATCGGCACCAAGCCGATGCGCTCGGCCAAGCGTCCCCCCGCGCACTCCGCCAAGGGCGTCATCACGGTGACAGATTCTAGCGCTAAATCCTGGCTGGCCTCGTAGAATAACAACCGGGCTAATTCCCGAACCAACTCTCGAAACACGGTCGGCTCTGTATCTCTATCGCGCAAGCGCGTGAGATTGTGCTGAACCAAGGGATGGCGGGAGACGTGTACGAGTTGGGACATGCGGGGGACTCCGAGATGTGCCGAATTATTCATACCATTAAAGATGTTATTAATAAATCTATTCTTGCGCTCTAGATGTTTGAAAACAACGTCCCTCCCGAATTCTAGCCTCGTCCGCCCCACATTTCCTCCTCGGCGAAGGGGTGGACCGGGCCGCTCGGTTTGGGCTTGGGGAGCGACTTGAGGATGGCTTCGGCGAGCAGTAGGTCGGCCTTGGTGGTGATCTTGATGTTCGTGGGCGCTCCTTCGACGACGTGGACGGTGTGGCCGGCGGCTTCGACGAGCTGGGCGTCGTCGGTGATGGATTGCTTCAGTTGGCCGCGTTGGGCGTAGGCGGCTTCCAGCCAATCGCGGCGAAAGACCTGCGGCGTCTGGGCCAACCAGAGACTTTGACGCGCGACGGTCGCCGTCACATGGTGTTGGTCGTTGACTTGTTTGATGGTGTCGGCGACGGGGACGGCGAGCAGGGCGGCCCCGGTTTTCTCGGCCTTGGCGAAGACGGCTTGAATCAGCCCCTCGGTCACGCAGGGGCGCACGGCGTCATGAATGGCGACGAAGTCCACCTCGGGCCGGAGCATGGCCAACGCGTTGGCCACCGACTCGAAACGCTCGGCCCCACCGTCGGCGATTTGCACATCCAAGAACGCCAGATTGGCTCCGTAGCGGCGGCGGAACAGTTCCTGATCCTCTTTGGAGACAACGATTAGACATTGACAAACATCCGGGCGCGTGACGAAGTGTTCCGTAGCGCGTAGCCAGATGGCCCGACCGTCCAGGGTGACAAACGGTTTTTTTTCCTTGTCGCCGAAACGGGACGACCGGCCTCCGGCCGGCAGAATGACAGCGAACTTAGCCATGATGCACCTCTCGGGATTGGATGAAACGAAGGGAGCCGGAAACGCTTCGGGACCGGGTCTCCATGCTGCTCATCCTACCGAAAGTACCGCCCGTTCCGCTAGTTGTTGTCGCCAGTCGGCGACGGCCTGCAACCACTGGGTCAACTCCTCGGCCACGGTGGACAGGCCAGCCGCAGTCGGCTCCAAGTGGTTGACGGCTCGCTCGGTGATGGTCGGGAATTGCTGGAGCCGCTCGGCCAGACGCCTTAGTTCTGTTTCCCAATCGACCTGCTTTGCCGAATCGACTTCGACATTGTCGGTGGTGGAGTCTGACAGCGGTTCGCGCTGCTCCGCCTGGGCAATCACTTCCGCCAAGACCTCTTGCATGTGTTGCAGCGTCTCGGCCCAAACTTGCGGCACGAACGAACGGGACGGGTTGGAAGGAGTCATTGGCATCATGAGCCTCGGCTACACGGTTCGCCATTTTTCCAAAACGCATGGGACGGAGATAAGATGCTCAACCCTTCCATGTCAACGCCAATTCGGTTTCATTCTATTACTCGAGTAAAGAACAACCGCCGAGCTGCGACCGTAGGGGAACGGGGGTTTTTCACTCCCGCATGGTCGCGGCTCCGACCATTTTGCATAGATTAGCCATGTTGGGCCTTCGATCAACCAGTATTACCCCAGCGGCAACGATTCCCGAACCGGAAGGTGGAAATCGCCTGAATCCCGACGGCAGCGACTTCCTCGCCGGGGTAATCAGAATATGCCGAACTGAGTTACTGCCGGCCCGCGGTGGGAGGAGCATCGGAATGGATTTCAACCCTGAACGAGTACGCCAAAATGTCCGCCAAGCCACCACGCAAGACCTGCTGGATCGTATCACCGTGTACCGGGCGGGCATGGAAGCAGAAGCCATAGAAATTATTCTGATCGAGTTGGGCGAACGTGGGGTCACGGATGAGGAGATTGGCCAACATGAGGCCAAACGTCGCGCCGAAGTGCGATTTCTCGACGATGGCACGGCAATCATGTGCAGCTTCTGCCATCATCCCGCCGTTGCCGAAGGCTGGGGCTGGCATCGGCTCTGGGGCCGGATTCCGGTCTTTCCCCGTTACTTGCACTACTGCCAGGAACACATGCCTGTCGAGCCAGAGTGCCCGGAAGAAAAATTGAAGGACTTTTAGGCACTGCCGACCCATCGCTTTCCGATGTCGCCGCGCGGCGGTTCATCGTTTCACGCAGGCGCTTATCCCCCGCGAGATGATCCAACGATTATCGCCATCGGGAGATTAGGTTTTGGCAGTTCACTCAGGTCTTCGTCTTGTCCGCGAATAGCTTGTGAAACTTGCTGATCTTGGGAGCGATGACGGTCTGGCAATACGGTTGCGTGGCGTTGTGGCGGTAGTATTCCTGGTGGTAGTCCTCGGCACGGTGGAAGGCCGAGTAAGGGACGACTTCCGTGACGATGGGGGACGGCCAGACGTTGGCCTCATTCAATTGCGCGATCCATCGCTCAGCAGTTTCTTTCTGTTCGGGGGAATGGTACAAGATGATCGAGCGATACTGCGTGCCGATGTCCGCGCCTTGACGATTGAGGGTCGTGGGATCGTGGATTTGGAAAAACACTTCCAGCAGCTCGCGGTAGGTGAGCACCGCCGGATCGAAGGTGATTTGCACCACTTCGGCATGGCCGGTGCCACCGCCGCACACCTGGCGATAGGTCGGATTCGGGTGCGCGCCCCCCGCGTAGCCCGAGGCCACGGCTTCGACGCCGCGTAGCTGCTCAAAGACTGCTTCCAGACACCAGAAACAGCCCCCGCCCAAAGTGGCGATTTCCCGCGTTGAGCCGGTGGCGGCCGAATGAGAATCAGACATGGGTTTGTCCTATAATGAATGACACGTGGACCGACGATCCTCCTATCTTACTTCCTGGAATCCGAACGTGAAACACGATCCCGCCCCAGCGCCCCGCGCCGCCGTCCGGTTTCTCGTGTAGAATGGCCCCCATGAACCACAACGCTGCTTCCGAGAACCCCAACCAGGACCAAGCACCACTACCGGGCAAAGCGCTGCTGTCCATCGATACGCTGGGCTTGATCCTGGGCCCCGTGGTGATGCTGGTCTGGCTGCTAGGAGTTCGCATTCATGGCTTGAATCCTGAAGCCCATCGATTATTCGGTGTCTTACTGCTGACCGTAATCTGGTGGATCACCGAGCCGATTCCCATTCCGGCCACCAGCTTGCTGGCGGTGGTGCTGTGCGTCATGCTCGGCGCCGTGCCGCCGGATGCCGGCGGTCAAGTGGATCGGGTGGTCCTGGCGCCATTCGCCAACCCCAGTGTGTATTTTCTATTGGGCGGCATGTTCATTGGCCGGGCCATGATGCGTCATGGGTTGGACCGGCGCATCGCCCTGTCGATCCTGTCCACGCGCTGGGCCAGCCGGTCGCCGGCGATGGTGCTGCTCGCGGTTGGCTTGGCGGTGGCGTCCGTGTCGGGCTGGATTTCCAACACGGCGGCGACGGCCATGATCTACCCTGTCACCTTGGGATTGATCAGCGTCTTGGCCGTCGGCAGCGCGGCCAACGACGATTTCCAACGCTCCCCCTATGCCTCGTCGTTGTTACTGGCCACCGGCTTCGCGGCCTGCATCGGCGGCGTCGCCACGCCCATTGGCACTCCCACCAATCTCTACACGATGGGGTTTCTGGCCCAGCCGGAGAACCTTGGCAAGTCGATCAACTTCTTTCGCTTCACCTTGGTGGGGGCGCCGCTGGCCTTGATCCTACTGTTGTGCCTCAACGGTTGGTTGCGCTTGCTGTCGCTGCAACCGACGTTGGATCGAGGTCAATTGCATGACTATCTGCGACAAGAACGAGGCAAGTTGGGAGCCTGGAAGACCGGCGAAAAACGGACGCTGCTGGTGTTTCTCATTGTCGTGTTCTTGTGGATCATGCCGGGGATTCTGGCCTTCGTGAGCGAAACATCCCTGAAATGGTATCAACGGCATTTCCCGGAATCGATTTGTGCCTTGCTGGCGCCGGTGCTGCTGTTCTTGCTGCCAGTCGATTGGCGGCGGCGGAAGTTTTGCCTGGAGCTGTCCGACTTTCGGCACATTGACTGGGGGACGATGTTGCTGTTCGGCGCGGGCTTGGCGTTGGGCACGTTGATGGAGAAAACCGGGCTGACGCGCTTCTTGGGAGATAGCGCGTTCGCGATGTTGGGAACGCGGGACATGTGGGCCATCACGGCGGTGGCCATTGCCGGCGCCTTGCTCCTGAGCGATTTCACCAGCAACACCGCCGCCGCCATTGCCTTGGTGCCAGTGGTGTGGCAAATCTGCCGCCAAGCCGGGGTCGATCCGGTCATGCCGCTCATGGGGGTGACGTTCGCGGCCAGCTTTGGTTTCTTGCTGCCGATCTCGACTCCCCCCAATGCCATCGTGTACGGCTCTGGGCTGGTCCCGATGCGGCGCATGCTAGTAGCCGGGCTGGGAATGGACATCATCGGCGGCACGGTGGCCTGGTGCGTATTACGTGTCGCTTGGGAGCTAGGCTGGTCGCCATTCGTGGAAAGTTGATTGATACTCTACGCGGTCCAAATTGAGGCGAGCAGCAGGGCTCATCCCCGCCGTGCCGACGCCACACGGCGAGGATGAACCCCGCCGCTGACAGCCTTAACATGGACCGCGTGAAGTATAGATTTTAGATTTTAGAGATCTGGACTTCTCACTTCTGATCTCTGACTTCTGAAATCTTAAAACTGCCAGCACGATGAACATCAGCAAGCCAAACCAGCGGACGAAACCGCTCTCGAAGATCACCGTGCCGTTGAAGATGATGAACGCCAAGAAGCCGTGCAGCAAGCGGTCAATCCACGCCGAACGCCGGGCGTAAGCCACCGGCATCAACCACCACCAAACCACATCCAAGCCCCAAAGCAACGTGAACAGATGAGAAACGTAAATCCCCGCCCCCCAGCCGCTGACCTGGCGCGTGTGCGCGACGGCATGAGCATGGGACCACTGATGATAAAAATGAAAGGCCAGGCCTACATGAATGACATACGAAAGCCAAGCCAGTGTCCAGCACCAGCGCGCCAGCCGGCCGCGCCCTTCAGCGGCAAACCATTCCTCGGGCCGCAACCGGAGCATCAACACCGCCGCGATGCCGTAGTACACCAACGCCAAGCGGATGGTGTTGTGCGTCCAGCCGGCCTCCGTGGCCGACAGTGTCAATACTCCCGCCAAGGTCGCCAACCAGGAGACCGCAATCAGACCATCTTGGTAGTGAGCACGGAAGTAGGTCATGGCCAGCGGCTGCGGGAGAACTAACAGGCGGGAATCAACGCATGGGTGAGATTGTACCGGATCAAGCTGCTAATGACAGTAAATTTCCGAGAATCGCAAGCTATCCCTCCGTGCCTTACCGTTCTCCCCGCGTGAAGTCGGTGCGGTCCGTGGTGAAGCGATGGATGATGCAAGCGATGGCGCCCAGCTGTTTGTTGCCGCGGGCGCGGATGATGGCGCAGTCGGCCAGAGACGGGGCCAAGGCGCGTTGGTGTGTTAGTGTCATCAAACGGTCCCATAAATCGGGGGCGGCATCGAGAAAGCGAGCGTAGAGGAATAGCTTGCTGGGGTTGAAGATGTTGACCACTGCCGCCAGGCCGACCGCCAAGTATTGCAACAGGCGCTCGAATTCCTCGTCCGCGCGTAAGCGGCCGGCACGTACTGCGGTCACGATGTCGTCAATGGTGAGCGTATGGCCAAGCCGCTCGGATAGGGCCGTGGCCAGAGCGGAGTCGGTCGCCACGGTTTCCAGGCAGCCGCGATTGCCGCAGCCGCACGGTCGGCCGTTTAGTTCTACGGTGATATGCCCCAGTTCGCCGGCCAAGCCGCTGTGCCCTTCCATCTGTCGCCCGCCGAGCACCACGCCCAGCCCCAGCCCGTCGGTGAGGTCGAGCATGGCGAAATCGGCCACGCCGCGCGCCGCGCCATAAGTCTGCTCGGCCAGGCACAAGGCATGGGATTCCTGAATCATGGCCACGTCTAGGCCTAGGCGCTCGCGCAGGTCCACTCCCAAGCATTGCCCGTCGGCCTGGTGCAAATTGGGGGAGAAGACCGTTCGTTCGTGACGCCGATTGAGCAACCCCGGCATACTGACCCCCATGCCAAGGATGGTCGCGCCGCCGTTGTTTAGAAATGGCTGGGCGTGCGCGGCGATGGCTGCCACCAAATCGGCATAGCGCGGCGGCGTGGGGAAGGTCCGCACGCTGTCCGGCTGAATCTGGCCATCCAGGCCGGCGGCGACCAACTCGCAGCCGCGCACGCCCACGACCACCCCCAACACGCCAACCCGGAGACTGGCCAAGCGAATGATCTTACCGGGCCGCCCCGCGGCGGCGGGCAAGGCATCCCCTTCTTCCAGCAGGCCGGCGGCAAGCAAGTCAGAGACAGCCCGCGTCACGGTCGGCCCGCTGATGCCCGTATGGCGAGCGATCTCCGCACGCGACATCGGCCCTTGTTGTTGCAAGGTGGTCAGCACCTGGCGCGAGTGCAATTGCCGCAGCAAGGACGGGCGAACCTGAGAACGAGCCGGCGTCATGGTGAGGTGGACTCAAAAGGAAGCAATTATTGGACAACCGCTCCTATTGTACACTTGCAACCCCGATTTGTCCTGGTTCATTTCAAACTGAAATAAAATAGAGAGAAAATCCCAGCGGCACGTGCTCGCGCTGCTGCGTGCTCGGTGGAATCATTTTTGCCGTGACACTCCCTGCTTGCCTGGTTCTCCGCGAATGGCGGATCACGCACCCTCAGCCACTCCGCGCAAAAATGCCAGCGCCTGGCGGGCCGTCTGGACAGCGTCGTGACTGTGCCGGCTTAGCTCGACGTGAACGCCGCCGTTGTAGTCCATGTCGCGCAGCGTCCGCAACACCGGCGCGAAATCAATCTCTCCCGCGCCGAACAGCAAATGCTCATGGACGCCGCGGCGCATGTCCTCGATGTGGATGTTCCACAGCCACCCCGCCCAGCGGCGCAGGTGAGCGCTGATAGGGACTTCTCCCTGACAGTGCAAATGACCGATGTCGATGGTAAGTCCAAACAGGGGATGATCGACCTTTTCGTGGAGTTCCGCGAAGCGTGGCATGGTATCGATGAACATGCCCGGTTCCGGCTCGAAAGCCAAGCGCGTTCCGTGCCGCGCGGCATGGTCGCACAGATGATGACATTCGGAAACCAATCTCGCCATGAGAATGTCATTCGAAGCGGCTTCCGCTGGCGTCCCGGACCAGAAGCTCACGGCGTCGGCTTCGAGTAGGGCGGCCATATCCACGGCCTTTTTCAGGAAGGTCAGCCGCTGGTCGCGCTCCGCCGCGCGCGGGCTGAGCAACGTCGGCTGATGTTTGCGCCAGGGGTCGAGTAAAAAGCGAGCGCCGGTTTCCACCACGCACCGCAGCCCCTTGGTTTCCAGCAACCGCCGGATGGAGCGTGTCTGTTCGAGACACGAGGCCTCGAATGGATTGAGAGCGTGATAATCTAACGTCAAAGCAATACTCTGGTAGCCCAGCTCGGCCAAGATGGTGATGGCGTCTTCCAGGCGATGATGGGCGAAGCCGTTAGTGTTGTAACCGAGACGCATGACGTTTCCTCATCCTTCGGCTTCGAGGTTGTCCGGCTGAAGTCGGAAGCGCGGCAGGTACTTGCGCGCCAACACCGCGCCAGCCAGCAAGACGGCCAACCCTAGCACGATCAAGCTGCCGCGGTCCAACACTTCCTCTAGCAAGCGCAAGCTATGGCCGAAGAAATAACCGAGCAAGGCAATGGTAAACGACCACACAACAGCGCCACTGACATTCGCCAGCAAGAAGCTGCCATACGGCATTCCCGCCGTGCCGGCGGCCAAGGCGCTGATAACTCGTAGTCCCACGACGAACCGCGAGAAGAAGATGGTCCATAAGCCGTAGCGCTGGAAATAGCCCTCGATGCCGCGCATGCCGCGCGGCGTGAGGATCAGGAAGCGCCCCCCCTCGCGCAAGCGTGGTCGAGCGCAGTGATAACCCAGCCAGTAAGCGATGTTATTGCCGATCAAGGCCGCTACAATAGTCAGAAGGATGACCCAATCCAGGCGCAAATGGGCGCCGCTCCCCGGACTGGCCAAAAAGCCGGCGATGAGCACAATGGTCTCGCCAGGGACTGGAAGGGCGGCATTCTCCAACAACACGCCCGCGAATAGCAAGGTATAACCCATCCAGACACCATGCTCGGCATACGCTTCCAGAGAATGTAACATAAATGGTCGTTCCCAGTGTTCCACGACAAGGCCGGGCGACTACTTCCATGTAATGGTACAACACGGGAGCGCCAAACCAGAGACTTTTTCGGCCATATCGCCAGGGAGGAGACTTTTTCTCATGCGGATTGCCATTGCCGGCTTCATGCACGAATCGAACACGTTCAACCCGCTACGCACCGATCGCGCCGCGTTCGCCGCCCAGAGCTTGACCTTCGGCACGGACATGCTTCAGGAGTGGCGCGACGCTCATCACGAGATCGGCGGTTTCATCGAAGCGGCTCAGGTCGAGGGCTTCGAGGCCGTGCCGATCCTGATGGCCTGGGCCACGCCGTCGGGCCCCGTGGCCGATGTCATGCTGGAGGAAATCACTGGCTCCATCGGCCAAGAAGTGAAAAAGCAGCAAGTCGATGGGTTGTTGTTGGCCTTGCACGGGGCGATGGTCGCGGAATCGTACCGCGACGCTGACGGCGAGATCGTGCAGCGCTTGCGGCGCATGCTGGGACCGGATTTCCCCATCGTCCTTACCTTGGACCTGCACGGCAACGTCTCGCAACGCTTGATCGATCATTGCCATGCCGCTGTCGCATATCGCACCTGCCCGCACGTCGATCAGCGCGAGACGGGCCGGCGCGCGGCATCCATCATGGCACGCCTGGCGCGTGGCGCGATTCAGCCGCGCGTCGCCCTAGCCAAACCACCGTTGATTGTCAATATCATGGTTCACAATACCTCCGCCGAGCCATTGAAGTCGTTCATGGACCGCACCCGCGCTCTGGAAACGAAGCCGGGCATCTTGGCCGCCAGTCTGTTGCCGGGTTTCGCGTACAGTGACGTGCCGCAGATGGGGCCGTCGGTGGTCGTGGTGGCCGACGGTGACATCGAACTGGCCCGTCGCGAGGCGGACTTGCTGGCACACCAGTTGTGGGAGGCCCGCGACGAGCTGACCGCCAAACTGCCCGACGCGGCCACCGCCGTTAGCCTGGCCCTCAAGGCCGAGCATCTGCCGGTGGTGCTGGTCGATACCGGCGACAACGTCGGCGGCGGTTCAGCGGGGGACGGCACCGTGATCCTGGCCGAGATACTGCGCCAAGGCGCGACGGATGGGGTGGTGTGCCTGTACGATCCCGAAGCGGTGCAACAATGTGTCACTGCGGGGGTGGGCAATGAGGTCAAGCTCAAGGTGGGGGGCAAGGTGGATCGGCTGCACGGCGCGCCGGTGCCATTCGCTGGGCGCGTCCGCCAATTGCACGACGGCACCTACACCGAATATCAAATTCGGCACGGCGGCAAACGCCACAATCACATGGGCTTGACCGCCGTGGTCGAGGGGCCGGGCCGCAACTTGCTCGTGTTAAATACGCTACGTCATCCGCCGTTCAGCTTGGGTCAGCTGACGTGCCTGGGTATTCAACCCGAGCGCCAGCGCATCCTCGTCGTCAAGGCCGCCATCGCGTACAAGGCCGCCTATGGTCCCATCGCTGGCACGATTATCGAAGTGGACACGCCTGGTCTCACGGCGGTCAATCCGCATCGTTTCGACTACCGGCACATCCGCCGGCCCATGTATCCGCTGGATCGCAATTTTTGAAAGGACAAGCCGATGATCGTCTAGCAGCCAGTTTGACGGTTTTCGGTATGCCCAGCCAACGATCCTGCAAGCGGCGGATCACGTTTCCCCCTTGGCCCTGCCGCAAGCGGTCGTTGCCGTGGCGGAGCTGTTGCCGGGTTGAGAAATGACCTCAATCGACAAAAGCGAACTCATTGGCCAGCAACAAGACGTGGACATACCTTTCCCATGATTTACTGGTGTCATCCTCAAGAAACTCCCGTCCCAGCGTGATGTCCGCCGTCGTGGGCGAGCGGCCATAGAGCAAATGATACAGGCGGTCGATGCGTCGCTCCGTGTCCACTGCTTGCGCCACCTCAGGCCGTTGCAGCAAAGCACGCACGCATTCTTGGACAAAGGGATGATTCATCAGGAACAGCGTTTGTTGCGGGACCGTGGTGTGAGAACGCTGGGGACTGGTGGCGTCCGGGCTGGGAAAATCGAACGAACGCAGCAGATTGGGCATGTTGAGCCGGTCGATGTGGCCGTACAAAGTCCGGCGCCGCGCGGTCGGCGCCACGATGTCTTTCACGGGGGGGCCGCCGATCGTGCGGTCCAGTCGGCCCGAAACCGCCAGCAGCGCGTCGCGCAGGGCCTCGAAGTCCAGCCGTTGGCGGTTCATCTTCCACAACAAGGTATTATCTGGATCGACCTTGATCCCCTCTGCTCGATCCGCGCCGCGTTGCTGATAGACGGCGGACAGCACGAGCAGCCGGTGCAGTTTCTTGATGGACCAGCCGCAACCCTCGGATTCCGTACTGGGCGCCATGAACAACGTGGCCAGGTGATCGAGCAATTCGGGATGACTGGGGGGATCGCTACGCAAGCCGAAATCGCTCGGCGTGCCGACGAGCGGCTTGCCGAAATGATACATCCACACGCGATTGACCAGCACACGGGCTGGCAATGGGTTGTCGCGGCTGACGATGGCCTGGGCCAGTTCCAACCGGCCGCTGCCATGCTGGAACGGACGGCGACTGTCTCCTGACAATACTTCGAGGAATTGCCGAGGAACGCGGACGCCCCGATTGTTGGGATTGCCGCGCAGAAAGACGTAGGGTTCCCAGGGCTTCGCCATGTCCTCCAACACCATGGCGCGCGGCGGCGCTCCCGGACCATTCATGCGCCAGGTCTCGACCTCCTTGAGTAACTCTTTGAGCTTGGCTTGTGAGGGACGATCCGGCAACAAGGACAAGTCGCCGCCAGGAACCAAGGGAATGTTCGGCGCCGCCTCGGGGGCGTGGAAGACTTGACGCAGCACTTCCTTATCGGGGTCGGCCAAGGCCGTTGGCGGCGGGACGTTCGCGGCCGCT
Source organism: Gemmataceae bacterium (assembly GCA_046297495.1). GTDB lineage: Bacteria > Planctomycetota > Planctomycetia > Gemmatales > Gemmataceae > JBKBIP01. The sequence goes on from JBKBIP010000038.1 coordinate 22,272, forward strand.
GCTTTTCGCAGCTCTTCTTGCCAGGTCTGTTCCACTTCATTGAGTAAATCACTGTAGCGTTGGGCGGCTTCTTGAATGGAAGTCGGGGGCTGTTCGGCGAAGCGCCGGGCAACGTGGGGATGGATTCTCCCTTGTGGTTGTTGCCGCAGCTCAGCGCACCACGACGTCGCTTGCTCGGCGAAGTCCGCTTCCGCTAGCGAAGCAAAATAATGCCAGGGGACAAAGACAGGGTCTTGACGCCGGGCGGCTTGCTCCAGATAGACGCGCCAGCGTTCGAGCATCTTGGGATTCAAGTCCTTGCCATCGGCCAACAACATGAAATCATCGGTGGCCGGTTGACTCCGTTGGGCGTGAACCGCGAGCCAATACTCGGCCACGCGCGTCTTGGCCGCTTGCACCAATTCCGCGTGCTTGGTCCGCACGAAGTCGTTGAGCTTTTGCTCGCGGAGTTGCAGCTCCTCGGCGAACTTTTGGTATTCTGCCGTCCGCGGCGGTGGTTCAAACAACGGTGGCACGATGGGTTCGCGGCAGCTGGCGAAGATGCCATACAGTGAATAGTAATCGCGCGTGGGAATGGGATCGTATTTATGATCGTGGCAGCGAGCACAGCTGACTGTCAATCCTAGCAAACCTCTTGTCACCACGTCGATGCGATCATCGATGATGTCGTGAACATTGTTCATGAAACGCCCACCGACCGTCAAAAAACCCAGGGCCGTCAAGGGGCGCCGGTCAGCGCCGAGTGGCAACTGGTCGGCGGCCAATTGGTGTAGAATGAATTGATCGTAAGGCAGGTCGTCGTTGAAAGACCGCACGACGTAATCCCGATAGGTGTAGGCCCAGGGATAGTTCGGTTCCTCAAAGAAGACATATCCCTTGGTGTCGGCGTAGCGGGCCACGTCGAGCCAATAGCGGCCCCAGCGTTCGCCATAGTGCGGCGAAGCCAACAGCCGATCCACCACGTCCTCGATGGCCGCTTGCGGATTGCGGCGTGCGGCTTGCTCAAAAGCCTGGACGTCTTCCGGCGTTGGCGGTAGGCCGATCAGATCGAAATACAGTCGGCGGATCAGCGTGCGCGGCTCGGCGGGCGGAGATGGTGACAAGCCTTGGGCTTCAAGCTGGGCCAGGATGAAGTGATCGACCGCGGTGCGCGGCCAGCTCTTGTCCCGCACCGCCGGCACGGGCGGATTGCGTATCGGCTGGAACGCCCAATGGCGCCGCCCCGCATCGACAGGGGGGGCGTCCGTCGCGGCTGTTTCGGCGTCTGGCCAAGGCAACCCCAGGCGCGTCCAGGTCGCCACGGCTTCGACGGCACTGGCGGGTAGTGGTCCTTTCGGGGGCATCTGGATGTCCCCTTGCCGGCGCACGGCACGCACGAGCCGGCTTTGATCCGGCTGACCCACCACGACCACCGGCCCGTTGTCGCTCCCCTTGAGCACTGCCGCCCGTGTGTCGAGTCGCAAGCCGGCCATCTGTTTGCTAGGACCATGACAGCTCCAGCAATGTTCCGCCAACACGGGGCGAACGTGTTTCTCGAAAAATTCAACGTGCTGGGGGGAAGGCGCATGGTTCTCGGCGGCGGTGATGACTCCGCTGACACCTAGCAACAAAAATTCAACTGTGATGGCGCGCATCGTATCTCGGTCCTCCCGCGTCTCCAATTTTCATCCAGGATACCGCATTCGGAGCAGATTGCCAGCCATTCCATCCGAGGTTATTTCCACCACGACCCCCTATTGCCTTTCCCCGCGACGCTTAGAGAATAACACCAACTTTCACACCTTTGAGGAACCGGCCATGGAAAACCTGATTGGACAACCCGTTGACGCTCTGGACACCCCACAACTGTTGCTGGACCTGGACATCGTGGACGCGAACTTGCGGCGCATGTTCTCAGCTTGCCGGGAACGGGGCGTGGCGACGCGCGTGCATTTCAAGTCACTCAAATGCGCCGGGCTGGCGCGCTACATCGCCGAGCGTGGCGCCAATGGTTTTCTCTGCGCCAAGCTCAACGAGGCGGAGGTGCTGGCGGAGGCGGGACTGGGGGATATTTTCATCGCCAATCAAATCGTCGGGTCGGCCAAGCTGCGCCGGTTGGTGGAACTCGCCCGGCGGGCCGACGTGCGCGTGTGCGTCGATGATGCCGACAACATTCGGGACATGGCCCAAGCCGCCCAAGCCGCCGGTGTCACCCTCGGCGTGCTGGTCGAAGTGGACATCGGCATGAATCGCTGCGGCGTCGAGCCGGGGGAGCCGGCCTTGCGCCTGGCTCGGCTGGTTCACGAAGCGCAAGGGCTGCGGTTCCTGGGGTTGCAAGGATATGATGGTCATTTGCAGCTGATCGCCGACGCCGCCGAACGCCGCACACGCTGCTGGCAAGGGCTGGAACAGCTCGTCGGCACGCGCCGGTTGATCGAACAAGCCGGCATTCCGGTCGAAGTGGTCACGGGCGCCGGTACGGGGACTTGGGAGTTCGTCTCTTCGTTCCCCGGCATGACGGAGATTCAACCCGGTTCTTTCGTCTTGATGGATTGCGCCTATCACGCCGTCCGCCCGGAGTTTGGCTGCTCGTTGTCCATTCTTGCCACGGTGATCAGCAAACGCCCTGGCCGTTACATCCTCGACGCGGGCAGCAAAGCCATCTCCAAGGACTTCGGCATGCCCATCGTGAAGGGATACCCCGACGACCAAATTCAGCGGCTCTCCGAGGAACACGCCAACGTTGCCAGTAGTGACGCCAATGTGCGTATTGGTCAGCACCGGGAAGTCATCCCCGCCCACTGCTGCGCCACCATGAACCTGCACCGCGTCTGCATCGCCACCCGCCAAGGGAAAGTCGAAGCAGTTTGGCCGATTGAAGCGAGCGGGAGATACGATTGAACGGCGAGCGGGGCGTTTAGGAAACGATCCCCAAAGGCGACCAGGAACCGTCAGCCTTGGCCCTCACCGCAAGGCTTACGCCCTCCGCTCGCCGGTCAACGCTTTCAATTTCCTTGGACACTTTCCAGCCGCACCTGGACCACGGCATAGACCAGAAACTTCGGCACGATGAATCGTAATCGCCCTTCGGTGACTTCATATTTCAGGTCGATGGGTTTATCCTCCTCGGGAATCAAGACCTGAACCCCCTGGACGCGACAGCCCTTCGGCAGCACCACATCAGCGGCCACGCGCTCGACGGCAATTGGCTTCTCCTCGGCGATGCCGCGTCCCGGACTGCGTTTTTTCTCCGGCTCCACGCGGTTGTAATTAACGAAGTGCAAGGTCAGGTCGTCCCCCTGACGCGGCCGGCTGGCGGAGACGCGCACGGTGGCGGGCGCGTCGAAGCGGCTGAACTGGCCTGGGTCTGTGGGTGGCGGCGGTACCGTCACGCGCTCGACATGGCGGTAGCGGGCCAATAATGCCGGCGTGGCGATGTCATCGGGAAGCACATCGAAGAGCAGGTGCCGGTTGAGCAGGTCGATACCGCGCTTCTTGAACTCCGCCACGGCGGCCACGTCGCCGCGATGTACCTGGCCGCGGGGATAGAGCAGCACGGCCTCGGCATGGGAGCGATTGCCCCGATACAGCGCGTCATGGCGTTCGAGGAACCGATAATAGCGGACGATTTCCCGGCGCGCTTCGGGGTCGCGGAAGCGCGTGTAAAACCCCATCGGCGCGCCGCCGTTGGCCGCCAGCTCGGCGATGGCTACGCGAATCCGGGTCGATTCATATTTACCTAGTGTAAATGGCTTATCATCGAAAGCCCCTCGGATGTAGCGGGCTTGCAACGTCCCTTCCCCCAGATACCCCTCCGCCAAATCGGTGAAACAGGCGCTGGCCCCGGTGCTGTACCACAGATAATCCTCATCTCGTCCCCACAACTCCGCGGGTAACAAGCAACGCTCGTCGCCGTTGATTTGCGAGAAATAGCCCAAGTGATTCCATTGAGCCACGATCAAGTCCGGTTTGAGAGATCGGCCATACTGAACGAAAACCTCATCGAAACATGCCTTGGTGCTGATCTGCGAGAAACGCAGCATCTCGCGCCGCAACGGGCTGGACTCCTTGGGATCGTGCCAGCCGATGATTTCGGGGAAGACGTGTTGGTCGAGGTTTTGGATGTCAAATTGCTGTCGTAGTTCGGCGGCGGTGAAGCGACCGGCGAGATACTGACGAAACGCTTGCTGGCAGTGCGGGCAGCGGCAATTATGGCGATAGAAATAATTGATGATGAAGCCGTCCACGCCGCGGCGAATGCCAGCCTTGGCCCACGCCTTAAGCACCGCGCGCCAGTGCGGGTTATTTTGGCATCCCCAATACTCCTTCATCTTGCCAATGCTGTAGCTATTATTGACCAGCGGTTTTCCCTCCAGGTCTCGTTCCAGCAGCAACAGCGGGTCGGCCACGGGCTTTGGTCCCAGCTCTTTCTCGTCCCACAAATCGCGGTAAAACTTGAAGAAACCGCGCGGCCCATCGGGACTATCGGGATCGCCGACCAGGAACATGATGTTGAAATGTCCCACGACCTTGACATCCTGGCGGTGCAGTTCCTTGTTCAAATCCTCGAACCATTGTCCACACTCTGTCAGCCCTTGAACGGGAAAGTGGGCCGGGTAGCCCTTGCCGAACGGCGTGTGGGCCAGGCTCCAAAAATGAGCACCATAAAAGCCGACCTGGACGAGATCGGGCCGAGCCGCGCGGATGAACGGCAGATACTCCTCGTGGCCGTAATCCGACCAATGCGCCACCATGCGCGTGAACTCCAACCGGGAACGCGGTTCGTCCGCGCTTAGATAGGTCCCCAAACTGAGCCAAAACAACAATCCCAGGAATAATCGCTGTCGCATGATAGTCCTCGTTGGTTCGGCCGATATTCTCGTACCATAATCCGTCATCGTGTTCTTGTCCAGTTGGTGCCAGCACCGTATCCACCTTGGAACGACAAGCTAGATTCATCGGTTCGCGCTCGCGGACTGGCGCGAAGCGATGAATCCGCCCCCCTCGCCGCCAACGGCTGGCCTCACGATGCACCTCTTGGCAAACCATTCTATAATACTCGCAGGTCGTCGGGCTGGCAGACAACGGAAAGACATTCAAATATCAGCCCACTCAAGCCACGGAGCCGCGCGCGATGAAATTATCCTCCATTCCTCAGCTGGCCCGCAACGCGAATCGCTGGGGGGAGATTCTCACCATTTTGAGCAAATATGGGCTGGCGGATTGGGCCACGCGCTTGCACATTCCGTTTGCCCGGACGCTGTTCAAGAGTTCCGAAGGGCCGGCCCTGGGTGATTTGAATTGGGAGACGCGCGTCCGCTTGGTGTTGAGCGATTTGGGGACGACCTTCATCAAACTGGGACAAGTGCTGAGCACGCGCTCTGACATCGTGGGGCCAGCGCTGGCCCTGGAATTGACCAAGCTGCAAACCGCCGCCCCCGCCGATCCCCCTGACGTGGTGCGCGAGACCATCGAACGCGAGCTGAAACGTCCCATTGCCGAGCTGTTCGCCGAGTTCGAGGAGAAACCCATCGCCTCGGCTTCCATCGGCCAAGTGCATCGCGCCCGCTTGCATGATGGGCAATGGGTCGTCTTAAAAGTGCAGCACGCCAACATTGTCCTGCGCATCCGAACCGATTTGGATATTCTCGTCGGCTTGGCGGAATTGGCCGAGGAGTACATCCCGGAGCTAAAACGCTATCGGCCCCGCGCCGTGGCCCAAGAGTTTCAACGCATGCTTCTCCGCGAATTGGATTTTCACAGAGAACAGCGCAACTTGCAGCAGTTCGCCGCCAATTTCACCGGCGATGACACAGTGCGATTTCCGACGCCGTTTCCGGAGCTGACGACGGCCCGCGTGCTGACGATGGAAATGCTCGAAGGGACGAAACTGGCGGAGACCGACCGTCTGCGCCGCGCGGGAGTGGACCTGGAGGACATCGCGCGGCGGGGGGGGCAGTTATATCTGGACATGGTTTTCCGCGATGGCTTTTACCATGCCGACCCTCATCCCGGTAATCTGCTAATCCTCGAAGATGGCGCCATCGGCATGCTCGATTGTGGCATGGTAGGCCGACTCGATGAGCACATGCGCGAGCAGATCGAAATGATGTTGATGGCCATTGCCCAGCGTGATCCGGTGCAGCTCACGAGCATCATCACGCGCATCGGCTCGGTGCCGCCGCGCCTCGACCGGGCGGGTCTCAACGCCGACATTACCGACTTTTTGTTTTATTACAGCGCCCAACCGCTCGATCAGCTCGACCTGGGAGCGGCTCTGACCGAGATGATGGAAATTGTCCGCCGCTATCAAATCGTGTTGCCGGCCCCGATTGCCATGCTCATCAAGGTGCTGGTGATGTTGGAAGGAACCTCTCGGCTGCTCAATCCGACATTCAGCTTGGGGCAGATCATCCAATCGTATCGCCGCAAGCTGATGCTGCGGCATCTCAACCCCATGCGCCGCCTCAGAAGGTTTCAGCGCTTTCTCAACGAGGTTATGTACTTGGGAGAAGTGGTGCCGCGCGGCTTGCTGGACATCGTCGAGCAAATTCAGTCCGGCAGTTTCGACATTCATTTGGAACATCGCAACCTGGAACCCTCGGTCAACCGCTTGGTGTTCGGCATGATCACCAGCGCCTTGTTCCTTGGCTCGTCGTGGTTGTGGAGCAACCAGGTGCCGCCGCTCCTTTTTGGTATTCCCGTCTTCGGTGCGGCCGGCTGCATGTTGAGCCTGTTCCTGGGCCTGCGCTTACTGTGGGCCATCAAGAAATCGGGGCACCTGGACCGGCCCAAGGTGGAGGAGTGAAGCGGTTACGGCGCTTGGGTGTCTTTCGGTGGTGAAGCGCAAGTTCAGCAATCCAATATGTTTTTCCGGGAAGACGCTTCTGGCCCTGTACGGGCTAAACAGGGCACACCACACCAGAGGGACCAAGGCGGACCGTCCCTTCTTCTCCGCCTGCTTCAGAAGGTCTTGCTTTTTTTGGTTTCCCGGAACGGAGGCGGCTCGCTGAGGGTGAAGAGCACGATTTCCTCGCCGGTCACGGTACTGATGTCATGGTGGAGGCTCAACACCTTGGCGCCGATGGTTTCCTGGATCATCGTCTCCATGACTGGCCGTGCCGCCTCGATCAGGTGCGTTCGGACTTGTTTGAGCAGCTCCCGTCCTTTCTCGGCGGAGAGAGACTTTAACAGCTGCTGCTCGGCCGCTGTCAGGACGCCGTGAAGGCGGACCACGAGTAGGTCGCCGATCAGATGGGTGTGAATGTCCTTGGGCCCCCGGCCCATGTATTCCCGTTCAAAGCGCACCATTCCTTCGCAGATGGCGGCTTCGATTTCCCCCAGCGTCTTCATGGCGCTCTCGGCCGTTTCTGCAGTTTCGGGTTGGATGTCCACACAGGCGCCGAGCCGGTAAAACTCATGGTTTCCGGCCACTCCTAAACTCATGATACCGGGCGCGGGACGAAAGTCCATTTGCTTTTTTCCCGCGTGGGTCGGAAAAACCATTTTATTGGTAGGTACGTTTATCCGATAATCGGAACCTTCCTTTCGTCATGCCGTTGACGTTACACTAACTAGAACAAATGGCCCCTACGTCATGTCATGACCCCCATGGGGTTGCACAAAGGAAGGTTGCATCCTGGTGCAACCCTTTCGGGTTAGACATTTTCGTGCCACTAAGTTCATGACGCTCCTTTCTTTCCTTGTTCCACCTATAATTGAGACACTCACTTTGTCACCTTGTTCAGTGGGTGCTGACAAAAGTAATTGTAAGCGGTTGGGAAAACGATTCCTAACTAACTATTTGTCAGAAAAATCGTGGAATCCCGTTGTTTTCTTAATCCGATGTCATATGATAAAACCAGAGGGAAGCGCGATGTGAAGATTTCAACAGCTTCCGCTAATAGTAAATTTCGATTGAAGTCGTCGGATGACTAGCTGAAGGACAACCCGGCAGCGCCGGGGGGGCCGTCAATGAGTAAGCCGGCGTGGTTGAACACCTGTGGGTGTTTGGCCACGCCGGCTTTTTTTTAACCTTGGCGGCGCGGTCCTCACCCTAAAGGCTGGTTTATCGTAGTGCTCCGTTAACAATCACTTAGCGCGTTGTTCCCTGTCAAAAAGGAGTATTCCATGACTGTCTCCACATCACATATTGAAATGCCCTCCCGAGAACCCGCCGGTCAGCGAGCTCCCTTGGGCGCGTTTGTGGTAAACCTCCTGGGCGTTGTCGTGCCGTTTCTCGGCCTCGTGGCCGCTGTCGTTCTTCTGTGGGGGCGGGGCTTCAGTTGGGTCGATCTGGGACTGCTGCTAGGCATGTACATCCTGACGGCCGTGGGGATCACCGTGGGTTTCCACCGCCTGTTCGCGCACCACTCCTTTGAGACCAACCGCGTAGTTCAGTTCCTCCTTGGAATACTCGGTTCCATGGCGATCGAGGGACCCCTGTTGAAATGGGTCGCCATGCACCGGCGCCATCATCAGTACAGCGACCAACCCGACGACCCGCACTCACCGCATTACCAAGGACACAAAGTTCTCGGCGTGTTGCGCGGTCTTTGGCATGCCCATATCGGTTGGATCCTCGAGCCAGACCCGCCGAACCTGTCGCACTATGTCAAGGATCTGCGTCAGAGTAGCATGCTGCGAACCGTGAGCGCCCTGTTTCCCGTGTGGCTGACTATCAGTCTGCTGATCCCCACCGTGTTAGGCGGCCTGCTTACCGGAAGCTGGATGGGGGCGTTGTTCGGGCTGTTGTGGGGGGGCTTGGCCCGTGTCTGTTTGGTCCATCATGTGACTTGGAGCGTCAACTCGGTTTGTCACCTGTGGGGAAGCCAGCCGTTTCCGAGTCACGACCACAGCCGAAACAATTTTCTCTTCGGCGTCCTGGCGCTGGGGGAAGGATGGCATAACAACCACCATGCCTTTTCGACTTCGGCTCGACACGGCTTGCGCTGGTGGCAGATGGACGTGGCGTATTGGATCATTTGCATCTTGGCCGTGCTTGGACTCGCCTGGAACGTCAAGGTACCAGCGCGACGGATGATAAATTCAAGACATATGACAAGGTGACACCGATGAACAAATCCCAATCAACCATGGCCCAACAGATCGCCCAGGCGGCCATCGCTTTTGAACAGCGGCGCACGGGTAACCACGTGCCGAAGTCGGTGACCGTGGTCCTGAGCGAGGGCACCCTGGTGATCACGCTGCACGAGGCCCTGTCGCCGGCCGAGAAGGTTCTGGCCCAGACCCCGGGCGGTGCCGCCCAAGTACAGGCGTTTCATCGGCAGCTATTCGCTAGCAACTCCGAGTCGCTGAGGCAGGAGATCAAGCGGATCACCGGCATGGAAGTGCACGAGGGGATCGCGGAAGTCGAACCGGGCACTGGGGCGATTGTCCATGCCTTCACGACCGGGAACGTGGTCCAGGTGTTCCAGCTTGTCGGTAGCGTTCCCACGGAAACCTGGAGTGGGAATAGACCAGGCAATCAGTGATCCGCGGAAAACCGGCCTCTGCACAGTGCACGAGGCTGACATCTGTTTCGTGTGGCTCTTTTCTTAGGAGACTGTCCTATGTCCATCGGCTTCGTTTTCTGGCTTCTGATGATCTTGTGGCTGCTGTTCGGGCTCTACTGGAACCGCACTGACCTTCGGGGGGGCAACTACGGCCTTGTGGGAGGCAACTTGATGCTGTTCGTCGTGCTTTTCCTCCTAGGGTGGAAGGTGTTCGGCTTTCCCATTCATGGCTAACACAGGGCCTTGATGCCGTTGTTCGAGGAGAACAGGAGACCTCTGTTCGAGGAGAACGAGAGGTCTCTGTCGAGGAGAACAGACGACCGCCAAAACGTGACGTTCACGGCGGCGGCCACCCGAACCTCTGACCCTTGAAAGGGGTGACCGATGTCTCTTGGTTTGATCCTGCTAATCGTCCTGGTCCTACTACTCCTGGGCGTGTTGCCCACCTGGGGCCACAGCCGCAGTTGGGGCTACGGACCCAGTGGCGGCCTGGGGCTGCTGCTCGTGATCGTCCTGGTGCTCGTGCTCGTAGGGCGGATCTGAACAACCGTTGCTTGACATCCAACGCGAAAGGCGGTGACAACATGAGCGAGCCCCAGATCTCTTCAAGCGCGGCCATCGTGAACGCGCACGAGTTGGACACGGTGACGCTGCTGGATTCTCACCCCGCGCTCTCCGTGCGCGGCTTCGGTGTGACCGACGTTGGCAAGGTCCGCCCCGCCAACGAAGACCAGTTCCTGATCGCCGTGCTGCTCAAAGCCTTGCAGGTCGAGCAGACGAGCCTGCCCCAGCCGAAGGTCCAGCACAGCAGCGACCGGAGCTACCTGTTCGTTGTGGCCGATGGCATGGGCGGCCACGCCGGGGGGGAACAGGCCAGCGCCCTGGCCATCGACTCGGTGGAAACCTTCGTCCTGGGAACCTTCAAGTGGTTCGCGCAATTCAAAGGGCCGGAGCAAGACCAAGTGCTGGCCGACTTTCAGAGCGCCCTGGGCCAGGCCAGCGCTCGCGTCCTAGCCGAGGCGGCGTGGCGCCCGGAACTGCGCGGCATGGGCACCACTCTGACGCTGGCCTACAGCCTCAACGACGTGCTGTTCGTGGCCCATGTCGGTGACAGCCGCTGCTACCTGTGCCGCCACGGGATTCTCTACCGGCTGACTCGCGACCACACTCTGGTGGAAGAAATGGTCTGCCGCGGTTCTCTAACTGCCGAAGAGGCGGCGCAGCACCGCTGGCGCCATGTCATCACCAACGTCGTCGGAGGGGATTCGGCTAGCGTCAAGGTCGAGGTTCACAAGGTTTACCTGGCGGACGGCGACCGGGTGTTGCTCTGCTCCGACGGGCTGACGAACATGCTGTCCGAGGAGGAAATCAACCAGCTCCTCCACACCGAAGCCGAACCCGAGCAGGCTTGCCGCCGACTCGTCCAGCGCGCTAACGAGGCCGGAGGTCGGGACAACATCACTGCGGTGGTCGTTGATTTCCGCGCTGCCACCCGACCAGAGAAGAGCAGCCCAAGCGATTCGGTTGTAGCTGTGTTCCCGTCAGGGGCAGACCAAGCCGCCACGAGCGCGGTTTCCGCCGCGCACGCGTCGCCAACGTCACGTTGAAGGATTCTTTTTATAATCGAACGAGAAAGGATGAATCATGAAAACTTTACTGGTTGTGGTTGTATTGCTCGTGGCCGGCGTGGTCGGCCTCGGCTTCTACCGAGGGTGGTTCAGTTTCACGTCGGACAGCTCCGACGCCAAGTCCAACGTCACGCTGACGGTGGACCAGGACAAGTTCCGGGAAGATCGGGAGGCGGCGACGGAGAGCGTGCAGGACCTGGGACGCCAGGCGAAGAACAAAGTCGCGGGGCCGGGCGAGAAGGTCACGGATGGCACGATGGTCAGTCTCCAAGGCGGCGAGCTGACGATCACGGACAAGGAAGGCAAGGAACACCGGCACACGCTGGCGGCCGATGTCACGGTCATCTGTGACACCCAGAAGTGTAAGGCAGCAGACCTGAAACCCGGAATGAAAGTCCGAGTGACCACCGCCAAGGCCGAGCCTCACGCGGTGACTAAAATCGAAGCGTTCAACAACGATCGCGCCTTCGAGTAGGGCGCACACAAACCCATCGCCCTAGCGAAAGGGAACCAACCATGTGGAATCTTGTGGTATTCGCCGTGATTGGCTTGGTCATCGGGGGCGCGGCCCGGTTGTTGTACCCGGGACGGCAATCCACGCACATTCTGGGCACCATGCTCGTGGGAATCATCGGCGCCGTGGTGGGTGGCATGATTTCCTGGATCTGGTGGCCGGACGTCGATGGCTTATTCCAAACCGGTAACCTCATCTTCGCGGCCGTGGGAGCTTTGGCGGTAATCTTAATCTGGGCCGGGGTCACGTATCAGCGTGGCGTTCAAGGAAAGCGGGCCACGTCCTGATGACGTCTTACCCTTGAGGTGAGAGAGACGTTGTGAATGGAAAACAATCAGTGCGGAGCTCCAGAGGAGCTAGAGCCAACCCCGCGCGTCGTCCCGCCGTTGGCCCCTTTGTTGATGATGACCTTTTGGATGCTGCTGGGAGGCGCCGCCGGGATCAAACTGGCTCAAAGCCTGTGGCGCCTTTTTGGCTGGGAGGTCGGGGACGTGTCCATCGCGGTCCCCGTCGGTGGGCTGGCGGGAGCACTCGCCGGGGCGCTGCTGGGGTTGATCAGTAACCCGCGCCTCCTCGTCCTCCTGATGGCGGTGTTCGCCGGGGCATCCGCCGGAGCGGTCGCCGGCAAGCTTGGCTGGGGGGAAATCGGCGAGATTGGCGGCCAGGTGGGTGGTGGGTTGCTGGGAGCCATTGCCTGGACGGTGTGGCTGTTCATCGGACGCAGGAAGGAAGAAGTCGCTGCGCTGACCGACAAATGCAACCAGAATCCTCAACCATGATTCGTGGGGAGCATCGAGTGCTATTCGCGGGACGGAATCGGCGGGGGCTTCGCCATCCGGGGCCACACCGTCACGCAGGACTACGAAGGTGCCGACGACCTGGACATCCCGCCTGCCGACAGCACGCGGTTTGTGCAGGTGTGTCGGGTGTGGCTGGCGCAGGGCAAGCCCATTCGAGCGGCGCTCCGGTACGACATTTCAGCCTGGACGGATGCAACGAGCCTGGTTTTGGAACTGACCGACCCGGCCGGAGCCCGGGCCGCGACTCGAACCTACACCCTCAACGCACAAGGGGAGGCGCTGGATGCCGCAGCCGCGACACCGGGCTGGTATACGTTCCACATTCGGTCGGTGAACCCTCCCGCGGCTAATCCACGGCCGAGCTACAAGCTGACCGTCACTTATCAAGCGCCTCGGGAAATGGTCGTGAACGCGAACTCCGTCGGGGCGGAAGGCGCCGCAGGCCCGACATTGCAGAGTATCCACGACCGGGCGGCCGTGTCCCGCACCCGGCCGTGGACTGAGCCAGCCCCTGTGGCGGCGGCAGATGGAGCCGCTGGCAAGTCGCGGCCAAGGCGACTGGATTATGGATAGAGGGAATGATGCGCGGCACGGGGAATCGACCTCTTGGAAAGTAAGAGAACGAGTAAGAACCACAGGCCGACTGGTGCCGGGTTGGATAGGTTTCTGGCGAGCGGGAGACGTCAGCCTTCCGGTAACGCTCCTCACCGGGAAGTTAGCGCCCACCGCTCGCCCTGTTCGCCGGGACATTCAATCCGAACCGCCGCTCAATCCAATTCCTTGATGAAGATATTGGCAAACTCAATTGGGTCGCCGTGGTGTTGCAGGGCGAGGGGGCCGCGGGGGGGGACGCCGGGGAGTTGGGCGTTGTCGAGGACGCGCTGGCCGTTGAGATCGACGGTGAGGCGGTCCCCTTTCATGGTGATGATGAAGCGGTTCCAGCGGCCCGGCGGATGGTCGGCGGCTACCTTCGGGGTGACGCCGGCGCGGACCTCCGGCGGCTGATTCTTGTCATTGCGGTAACCATAGACCTCGCCAGAGCCGATGGGCCAGCACCACATATTGACTTGGGCCTTGCTGGTGCCGCGCAGGTAGATGCCGCTGTCACCGGCGTCGAGTACTTCCACTTGTTTGACCTTGCCGTCTTCCATCGCGTAGTCGCCGTTGGGGAGAATCACGGGGCGGAGGGTTTTCACTGGCTTGCCCGTGAACCGCCAATCGCAGATCAACACGAAGTCGCCGTACTCCTTTTCCGTCCACAGGTTCTTATCCTTGGCTTCACTCTTGCCGTCATAGACCAGCCGCCAGTCTTTCGGCTGCCAGTGACCGACATGGCCGGGGTCTTGCTTCCAGCCGGAGAGATCGACGCCGGTATAAAGAGGCTGGAAATCATCGGCTGCCGCGGCGATTTCCTCGGGTTTCGGCTTGGTGCTGGGCAATTCTTGGATGCGAATGTTGCGGAAGTGGCATTCGCTTCCCTCGGCTTCCAGGCAGATATACCCCTTGCGCGGCTTGCACTCACTGACCCCAGACACGACCTTGCCATTGACGGCCAGCTTAATGGCGCCATCCTGGCACTCGACGCGGTAATGGTTCCATTCGCCGGCGGGTTTGCAGCGGTGCTCGCTGGGCAAGCAGCGCGCCCAGCCGTTGGGATGGGGGCGATCCGGTTTCAGCGTGGCGCCGTGGATGGAAAAGATGTCGCCGTGGCTGGTATAATTCTCGGTGTTGATGCCGTCGAGAATTTGCACTTCGATGGAGCGCGTGAACGGCACGCCAGGGGCCGGCAGCGGATCGCTCCAGATGAACAAGCCGGCATTCCCTTTTTCTTGGATGTGCTTCCATTCCAATTCCAGGATGAAGTTCTCATACATCTTGTCGGTGCGCAAGACGCCGGTGGGGATGCCGGTGCTGACGATGATGCCATCCTTGACCGTGAAGGTGTCCGGGGCGCAGTTGACACGCGCCCAGCCGGACAGGTCCTTGCCATTGAACAGCGGGCGGAAACTGTCCGCATCCTGAGCCAAGGCCGGCAGCGCGAAGCCTAGGAGCATAACCGTCGTAAAGATGCCAGTCCATCGTTGCCGCATGGTATTGCCCTTTCATGAACTCCGAGTTTGTTTGGGAATCAAGGTGAGCGGCGCGGCGTAAGCTCCAAGTGACTGCCGCCAGACACGTCGGGCTTACGCCGCGCCGCTCACCGCAACCGTATTCCAACAGACTCTCAACTCGATTGCAAACGGTAAATGGCATCGCGGGCGTCGGGCGTCAACGGGTGATTGTCGAAAATAGTGACATGTTTATAGCATTTCACGGCCTTGTCGTAGTCGCCGAGTTGTTCGTAACATTGGCCGAGCTTGTACCAAGTGTCGGCGCCGCTCTTGGAGAAGTTGCGGTAATCGTTGAAGCAGCTCACCGCCAGATCGGGCCGGGTCCGTTCGTAGAGATACATCTCCCCCAGCAACCGGCAGGCTTCGTACCAGGCTTCCTCGTCCTCGCTGCTGGGGAACTTCTCCGGTTTGTTGTTGTAAATATCCTCCAGCAGTGCCAGGGCCTCGTCCTTCTCGCCGCGGAACTGGTGGGCGCGGGCGTTCAGCACGCGCAGCGGGATGCGCTCCGGCTGCACGATCTGGGCCAGCTTGAGCAGATGTTCCGCCCAATCGACCAGCTCCAGGTTCAACTCGCGGGCCGTCAGCGCTGAACGAGCCTTCTTCAAACAGTATTCCACGTCAAAGGCATTACGCACCAACTCGAGCTTGGCTTGCAAGACTTCGGGTTGCAGCGAGTAGTAATACTTGTCCTTGCGTTCCAGTAATTCCTTGTTCTTGGGATCATAGATCAGGGCTTGCTCGTTGTACCACAGAGCGGCCAGGATGTTTTCTTTCTTCTCGTACAGCGCGGTGAGAGTGCGCAACGTCTCCAGGCCGCTGCGTTCGTATTCAGTGTAGAGGCGGTAGTTGTCGATGGCGGCGGTCAAGTCGTTGCGCTCGGCGGCGCGCTCGGCCAGCATCTTGACGACGCCGAAAAAGGCGTGGCGGTCGTCGTCGCTGAGTGTCTTGGGATCGGCGTCGGCGCCGGCTTGTTTGGCCTGCTCGTAGCACTGCCACATGTGTTCCTGGTCGCCGGCCTTTTCGTAGGCTTTGGCCATTTCGATCCACAAGGCCGCCGCGAGGCGCGGCAGACCGTGGACGGCGATACGGAGATACTCGACGCCGCGCTGCCAACGGGCCGGATCATGGACCAGGGCCAAACCCAGCTGCTGGGTATAGTCGTGATCGAACAACGCCACCGCCGGTTGGTCGCCGCGCGCCGCCTCGTAGTCTGCCTCAGTCAAGTTGGCATACAGCAGTCGCTTCACGTCCCAGCACGCTTTGTCGTTGGGATTGTCCGCAATATGTCGCTCCACGGCGGCAATGGCTTCCAGACGCCGGCCCGGCAAAGCCAGCTGCGGCGCACCGACACGCTGATTTAAGTCCTTGTGCAGCACCAAGGCCAATTGCCAGGCGGAATAGAGGTAGGCGTTGCGGTGCGGATCGTTGGGGTCGTTGCGCGTCGGGTCGAGCAGGGCTTCGAGTTCCTGGGCTGCCTGGTCGAGCTGGCCAGCATGAGTATGAGCGACCGCGCGCCAGTAGCGCACCGCTGGCAACATGGCAGGGCGTTGTTGGGCCACCAAACCGAGCAGCCGTTGGGCCTCTTCCCGTTGCGCGGCGGTGGGCTGGGTCATCAGCAAGGCGCCGGCCCGCTCCAGACACATATCCAGGTCCATCAAGGCAAGCACGTCGGGATCGCGGGCGGCCAAGCTCAAATCCATCGAGCGATGCACCCCCCACAGAGCCTCGCGGGCCAGG
Organism: Gemmataceae bacterium; assembly: GCA_046297495.1. Lineage (GTDB taxonomy): Bacteria > Planctomycetota > Planctomycetia > Gemmatales > Gemmataceae > JBKBIP01. The sequence continues at coordinate 38,556 of JBKBIP010000038.1, forward strand.
CGGTTCTTGGGATCGAGCTGCAAGGCGCGGCGCAGCGCGAGCAACGCTTGGCGATACCGGCCCACCTTGGCGTAGCTCAGGGCGCGCATGACATACTTGAACACACGCAGGTTGGGCAAGACACGCGTGGCGTAGGCATAATAAATCATGATCGGAATGAGAAAGCCCAGCGCCTGGATGTTCGGTGTCACCTTGAGGAGATAAATGCCAATCCCCAAGGCGGCACACATGGCGGCGATCTCGACTTCCGATTCCTCGGCTTGTCCAGCGAATGTCAGCAGATAGAAGAAGGGAATCCCCAGTAGCAGATGAACGGCGAAAATCTCTGGCTGCGTGACCAGCTGGTCTTGATACTGAAACCAGGCTAGCGCCCCGCCCACGGCGCCGGCGGCCAAGGCCAAGCACAGCCCAAAGCGCATCCACTTGTCACGGACTTCCCGCAAGAGGGAGAACAGGAAACCGGCCCCGCCGCCGCCCAGGGCCGTCGGGATGAGCAGATAGCGGCGCTCCGGCTGTCCCACCGCGATGGCCCCGAACAACATGCCGAGCAACACGCCGGCATAAACCAGCACCGGGCTTTCCAGCAGCAGGAACAACACGAAAGCCGGCAGTTGCCCACGAATCCGGTAGCCTTCGCGCAGCTTCCGCGCCGCCGCGATAGTCAAGGCAATGACCAGACCACCGAACGTCAGCGCCGCCACGATCCCCACCGCTCCCCAATCGGGTTGCTGGAGGGCCACGTAGAGCAACAGTCCCAGATACACGCCTTTCAGGATATATTCAGATTGCAGCCAGCGCATGGTGTTCATCAGGTTGGTGGTAAGGGGATGAGGGCCTTGGAATTATTTGTACTATACCGGCAGAGGGGAAAAGTTCCAGGGGATAGCGGATAACGCCATCATCCCGGGCCACCGGATCGGATCGTTTATCATGGGATGGTTCAAATGACGGATTCTTCCGCTCAGGATGACTTGTGGTTGGTGCATTTGGCCCAAGGGGGGGACTATGCGGCCTTCGCCGAGCTGGTAGGCCGTTATCAACACCGTCTCTATTCGCTGGCCTTCAAAGTCTTGCACCAACATCAGGATGCCGAAAACGTCGTGCAAGAGACTTTTTTAGCCGCGCTGGAACACCTGCACGAGTTCCGCGCGGAAGCGAAGTTCTCCACCTGGCTGCTGCGCATCGCCGCCAACGCCGCGTTCAAAGTGCTCCGCAAGCGCCGGGGATTGCCGACTGTGCCGCTGACGGATGCCCCTGATGATTACCGGAGCTTGCCGCACCCCGATTTCATCGCCGATTGGCGCGACAATCCCGAACAGCTGGCCCAGCAAGCGGAAACGCAGCGCCTGCTGCGTGAAGCCATGCGGACCTTGGATGAGAAATATCGGCTGGTGTTTTACTTGCGCGATGTCGAGGAACTATCCACGGCCGACACGGCGGCGGCCCTCGGCTTGACGGAAGGCACGGTCAAGGTGCGGCTGTTGCGGGCCAGGCTGATGTTGCGCGAATACCTGACCCGCCATTTCGGCGATCCGGAGAAAAGATTGTATCCGAATCATGCGCATGAGGAGTAAATGGATTCATCGGTTCGCGCGCAGAGTTGAAAACCAGCGTGAACCGATAAATCCTACACCCCCTTCTCAATACGCCTCCTCATACAACCGCAGCAACTCCTCAAAACCCACCGGGATGGGATTGAATTTGCCGGTCCATTGCTGGGCGGCTTCGTCGGCGAGCAGGGGAAGGATGCCGGTGCTGACGCCGCACTCGGAGAGGGTGGTCGGCAGTCCGGCGAGGCGGACCAGTTCGGTGATCCGGCGGGCCAACATTTCGCCGGCCAACGTCCAGTCGCCGTTGGCTTGGCCGACATCGTGAACCAAGTCGCCATAGAGCGGGCCGACGGCGCTGGCATTGAAGCGAATGACATGCGGCAGCAAAATGCCGATGGCAACGCCGTGCGTCAGGCCGTAATGAGCCGTCAACGGATTGGCACAAGCATGACAGGCGCCGAGCATGGAATTCTCGATGGCGGTGCCGGCGAAGTTGGCCCCCAGTTGCATAGCGCCGCGGGCCTCGATGTGGCGTGATTCGCGCAGCACGATTTCCAAATTCGGCTCCAGCAAACGCCAGGCGGCGCGAGCGAAGGTTTGCGACACCGGATTGCGGCGCGTGCAGACATACGCTTCCACGGCATGCGCTAGGGCGTCGATGCCGGTGACGGCGGTGACGAGTGGCGGCTGCGAGACGGTCACTTCGGGGTCGAGGATGGCGGCGCGGAAAGCGGCCTTGCGGTCGCCGCAAGCCATTTTCATGTGCGTCTTCTCATCGGCGATGAGGGCGTAGGATTGGGCCTCGCTGCCGGTGCCGGACGTGGTGGGAACGGTGATCGACGGCAGCATCGGTTTGCTGGCTTTGCCGAACCCCTTGTAATCCCCCATTTGGCCGCCATTCGTCAGCAGGAAGTTGGTCCCCTTGGCGGTGTCCATCGAGCTGCCGCCGCCGACCGCCACGATGAAATCGATCCGATGTTTCTGGGCGAAGGTCAAACAGGCGTTGACGTGCTTGGTGGTCGGATTTTCCTCGACGCCGTCGAAGACGAACACGTCCAGCCGCTCCTCGCGCAAGGAAGTTAAAGCCCGCTGCGGGTGGCCAGCTGCTTCCAGGCCGGGGTCCGTGACCAGCAACACGCGCTGGCCGCCGAACTCGCGGGTCAGCTCCCCTAACCGCGCCAAGGTGCCGGGACCGAAGACGACGCGGGTCATGGGGTGGTAATCAAAGGTGGATAACGCGGAGCCGGCGGTCAGCTCATCAGCGACCGGATGCGGCATCGTGGCCATGGCAGCAAAGCCTCCACAGTTTCCGTCAGTTGGACGTTCAGGGCAGGTTCAGGCGCGGATCATCCCTGATGCAGTTGGAGAGTTGGGCGATTAGGTTATTATATAGCTTCAACCCCCTGTTTGGGGAGGGATTTCCTCTGTTCGAGGCGTTGGCTTTCGGCGCGCACGCCAAATGATTCTTCTTCCACATTCTCACAATCCCGCCAAAAACTCCAGCAGAATCGCGTTGAACAGGTCCGGCATCTCCAACATCGTCAGATGGGCGGTGTGCGGCACGATGCGAATGCGGCTATTCTTAATGGCGGCGGCGATCTGTTTTTGCAGCCCTAACGGCGTCACCGGGTCTTGGTCGCCGACCACGAGCAACGTCGGGCAGCTGATCCGCTCCTGATCCGCCTTGGCTGAGCCATTCATCAGCGCCCGGCAATGGCCGGCGTAGCAATGGGGGTCGTTCGACAGCAGCATTTCGCGCGCCATGCCGGTCAGGGCCAAGTTGTGCTCGCGCGTGCCAGCGGACAGGGCACCCCCTAGCACCGCGTCCGCCACGCCGATCATGCCCTCGCGCTCGACCGTCTCGGCCCGCTTGGCGAACACTTCCTTGCCGGGCGGCCCCAGCTCAACCAGCGCCCCCGCCAAGACGATGGCCTTGGTCCGGGACGCATGCTGGGCCGCGAATTTCTGCACGATGACTGTCCCCATCGAATGTCCGACGACCACTACTTGATCCAACTGCAAGTGATCAATCAGCCCGGCCAATTCATCGACCCACCCGTCGATGGCATAGGAACGATTCGATTTATCCGACCGCCCGGAGCCGCTCAGATCATAAGTGATGACTCGAAAATAACGGGACAACACCGCTCGTTGCGCGTGCCAGATGTTGGACGTTCCCCCCAGGCCATGCACGAAGACAATCGGTGGCCCCTCGCCCTGGGATTCGTAAAAAATGGTTTGGTTGTGGATAGTGGCATGCATGAATCTGAGTTCCTTGTTGTTTGTCGTTATCAATACCCAAGCCGGGCGCGTGGCGACCGGCCTTCCGGTCGCGTGGCGACCGGCTTGGGGGTGCATGGGTTGATTATAACCCAAGCCGGGCGCGTGGCGACCGGCCTTCTTTGGTGGCGTGGCGACCGGCTTGGGTTTATATTACCATTCGTAAATCAATGCTCCTTCCTCGACATGGCGCCGAACATAATCAATTCCATTCGTCAACGCCTCTTCATCCGGCAACGATTTCATATGACATCCCTGTGCCCAGATTTGTTTGCGCGCGGTTCGTTTAGGAATCGCTAAAGTGGCGTGCAACTTCAACCGTCCCACCGTGGGGCGAATCCGCAACGCGCCAAACTGGGCGATGAAATGGATATGCCAATCGCCGACCGAGAGAATGTGCGGTTGCACGGGAAGAAGATTAATATCTTCCACCAGGGCGTTTAGGACTAACTGCTGCTCTTCGGGCGTCAGTGTGACAGCTCCGGGGCACATTTCCTTGGCGAGAAGCCAACGGTCATGGTATTGTCGCGGATCATAGATCGGTTTTCCCGGCTTGGCGTAGCGCCGCGGGGGCGGAACGTATTCCTTGCCGCGCCAGGTCTGAAAGCCCCTGGGATCACCGGGCAGCCAAGAGCCATGCGTGGACCAGGTGACGAACCAATCCAGGGCCATGACGTTCCCCTTTGTTTCATGGTTCCTTCCGGTCGCCGCGCGACCGGCTTGGGGTTGTATGGGTTGATTATAACCCAAGCCGGGCGCGTGGCGACCGGCCTTCTTTGGTGGCGTGGCGCCGGCTT
>JBKBIP010000039.1:0-41926 GCA_046297495.1 Gemmataceae bacterium
CGCCGCGTCAGCTCGGTGCGCGAAGCCTTTGCCCGCTATCTACACGATCGGGGGGAAGTCAACGTCCCCAAATCACGGCTGCCGGTGGCCGAGGGCATCTCCCTCATCCGCGGCGCGGGGGGCGTTGCCAGCTGGGCGCACCCATTTTATGATGGCACTCGGCAACGCTTGGCCGAGCTGCGCCGGCTGGGGTTGCAAGCCATCGAAGTCGAATACCCCACGCACCGCGACTCCTGGAAGAGCCAACTGCGAGCTTGGGCCAACGAGCTGCGCCTGGCCATCACCGGCGGCAGCGATTGCCACGGTCCCGAGCCGCTGGGGCGCGTGGTGGGCGCGTGCGGCATCACGGTCTCTGAACTAAAACATTTACGACAATTGATTCCTTGAGGTGGGCAATGGTGTTTCGTGCCCTATTTCAGAAATTCAAGCAAGGACTGGCCAAGACCCGCAGTGTCTTCTCTGGCGTCGCTTCCCTGTTTCGGCTCGGCGGCCGGGTCGATCACGATTTCCTCGAAGAATTGCAACGGCGCTTGTACCTCGCCGACGTTGGCACCAAGGCGACCACCGAGATTGTCGAGAACGTCAAGCAAGCCTTTCTGGACAAGGAAATCACGGGCGATGTCGAGAATTTCGTCAAGGAGCAACTGAAACAGCAGCTGACGCACCCGGAGCCGGGGTTGCGTTATCAGCCCACCGGTCCCACGGTGGTGATGGTAGTCGGCGTCAACGGCTCCGGCAAAACCACGTCCATCGCCAAACTGGCAAACAATTGTCAAAAAGAAGGGAAGAAGGTGCTGGTGGCGGCGTGTGATACCTTCCGGGCCGCCGCCGTCGAGCAGCTGACGATATGGAGCCAGCGCATCGGCTGCGAGATCGTCAAGAGCCAGCAAGGGAGCGACCCCGCCAGCGTCGCCCATGATGCCTGCGAAAAGGCCAAGGCGCGCGGCTTTGACGTACTCATCGTGGACACCGCCGGCCGCTTGCACACGCAAACCCACTTGATGCGCGAGCTGGAAAAAATCCTGCGCGTCATCGCCAAGCAGATTCCCGGCGCTCCGCACGAGGTCTTGCAGGTGCTCGACGCCACGACGGGACAAAACGCCATCACCCAAGCCGAGATGTTCAGCAAGGCCGTGCAATGCACCGGCATCATCCTGGCCAAGCTCGACGGCACCGCCAAGGGAGGAGCCATTTTCACCATCAAGCAAAAGCTCAATCTGCCGGTGAAGTTCATCGGTGTCGGCGAACAGCTCGACGACCTGGAACCGTTCGACCCGGATACGTATGTGGAGGCGCTGTTCGCCAAGGAATAAACCATTTGTTTAGCGACGCATCGAAGATGCGTGGCAAGCCAATATGGACGCTTCCGGGAAGCGTCGCTAACTAGAACCAATTCCATGAGCGAACCATTGGAAATAGCCCTGATCGGTTGCGGCACCGTCGGCGGTGGCGTGGCCAAGCTGCTGCTCGAACAGCGGGAACGGCTGGCGGCGCGGGCGGGGCGGGGGTTGCACCTGCGCCGCGTCGTCGTGCGCGACGCGGCCAAGGTGCGGGACGTGGCGTTGCCCGACGGCGTGCTGACCACTCGCTTGCAAGAGGTGCTGGAGGACCCCGCCATTGCCATTGCCGTGGAAGTGGCTGGCGGCATCGGCTGGGCCAGGCCAGCGGTGCTCGACCTGCTGGCGGCGGGGAAGCATGTGGTGACCGCCAACAAGGCGCTGTTGGCCCTGCACGGCGCCGAGGTGTTCACGGTGGCCCATCGTCACGAACGCACGGTGGCTTTCGAGGCCAGCGTCGGCGGCGGCATTCCCATTGTTAGCGCCTTGGCGCAAGGATTGGCCGCCAATCAAGTCGTTTCGATTCAGGGCATCCTCAACGGGACGTGCAACTTCATCTTGACCGGTATGAGTGAACAAGGGCGGAGTTATGCCGAGTCCTTGGCCGAGGCCCAGAAGCTTGGTTTCGCCGAGGCCGACCCGACGATGGATGTCGATGGCACCGACACGGCCCAAAAACTGGCGATCTTGGCACGCTTGGCGTTCGGCGTGTCCGTGCCGCTGACGGCGATAGGACGCCGGGGGATCGCCGACATCCAGCAGGCGGACATCCACTATGCCCATCAACTCGGCTACACCATCAAGCTCGTCGCCGAAGCCTGGCTGCATCAGCAGCAATTGGCGCTGCACGTATCGCCGGTGCTGTTTCGCCATCAAGCGCCGCTGGCCCAGGTGCGCGGCCCGTACAATGCCATTCAGGTGATCGGTGACGCCGTCGGTGATACCCTTTACTACGGGCGCGGGGCCGGCCAGATGCCGACCGCCAGCGCCGTCGTGGCCGACCTCATCGACTTGGCGGTTGGCCGCGCCCAGCAGACCTTTGCCTCGTTGCGACTTTGGGAAGACCATCCAGACGCCCCGGCGCTGCGCCCTTCCAACACAGTGCGCAGTCGCTTCTATCTACGGACGATGGTGGAGGATCGGCCCGGCGTCTTGGCCGAGATCGCCCGTGTGCTGGCCCAGCATGAGGTCAGCATCGCCTCCGTGATCCAGCCCGAAGCGCTGGAGGATCACGAAGGCGACACGGTGCCGGAAATCATCATGACCCACACCGTCGCCACGGGACATTTTCGTGCCGCTCAGGAGGAGATCGACCGGCTATCCTGCGTCACTGCCCCCAGCGTGTTTTATCCGGTCGCGGATTGAGGGGTGGATATTGTTTAGCGGGCGAGCCGCGGGCTTGCCACCGCGCGCGTGAAAATATAACGAGCACGCCGCTCATGACGAAACCAAACCTCACCGACCAACAGCACCAAGCCATCGTCAAGCGGCGAGCGTCGGTCGTGTTGTCCTCGGGGGCTGGCTGTGGCAAAACCCACGTCTTGACCGAACGCTATCTCTCCCACCTGCGCGACGACCGGGCCGAGATTGGCCAAATCGTCGCCATTACGTTCACCGACCGGGCCGCCCGCCAGATGCGCGACCGCATTCGTCAAGCCATCCTCAAAGAGCTGCGCCAAGCCCACGCGGACGAAGAAGCAGAACGCTGGGCGGGGCACTTGCAAGGGCTGGAGACCGCCACCATTTGCACGATCCACTCCTTTTGCGGCGCCCTGTTGCGCCAACACGCGGTCGCGGCTGGGTTGGACCCGCATTTCGATGTTCTGGAAGAGGTCTTGGCCAACAGCCTCGAAGGGCAGGCTCTCAACGACTCCTTGCAGACTTTGTTGACATCCACAAGCCAAGCGGGAGAGGACTTGCGCGAGCTGGTGTTGTGGTACGGCTGGCGGCCAGTACACGAAGGGGTTCGTAACCTGCTGTCAGCCTGGGATGGCTCCGCCTGGGCTGCATGGTTGCAATTGGACGCGGCGGAAGTGCAACGGCGCTGGCTGGACGACGTGCGCCGCCGCTTGCAGCGCGAGTATGTCCCGTTCACCCTGAATACCAACCCGAAAATTCGCCACTGCTTGCGCCTGTTTCGGACGCTTCCTTGTCATGGGCCAGACATGAAGGAGCGCGTGCGTCAGGTTCTCGACCAAACACCGCTTCTGACCGAAACGACGGACATGGAAGCGGCGCTCCGGGAGATCACGGAGGCCGCCAAGGTGGGCAAGGATAAAGCCAACGCTTGGCCTTCGGAGGAGGATTATCAGGCGGTGAAAGCGGCTATGGAGGACTTTCGCAAGACATTGAAAGAGGATTTCACCATCTTCATGGCCCCACCAGAGAATCTGTCCGATGCCGTCGTGGCCGGACAACGCTTCCTGCGCGTGGCTCGTGAAGTCGCTCACGCTTACCAGCAGCGGAAACGACGGGCCAGTGTCGTCGATTTTCAGGATTTGCTCGTCCTAGCCCGCGATCTGCTCCGCGATCACGCCGACATCCGCGAGCGTTTGCAGCACCGCTATCAACACGTCCTCATCGATGAATTGCAGGACACCGATCCGGTGCAAATGGAGGTGGTCGAGCTGCTATGTGGTCATGGCTTGACAGCCGGGAAGCTGTTCGCCGTGGGGGACCATAAGCAATCGATCTATCGCTTCCGAGGGGCGGACGTCCACTTGTTCCAGAAGTTGAAAAGCGACATGCCGCACGAAGGGCGCATGCACTTGACCCTCAATTTCCGCAGCCAACCGGCCATCCTGGATTTCGTCAACGCGCTATTCGATCCCTTTGATCCTGCCGGTCTTCCCACCATCCAGGACTACGAGCCGTTGGCCGCGCAGGTGCCGCAAGTCACCCCTGGCCCCTGCGTCGAATTTCTCTGGAGTCCCTGCGAGCCAGGCGCCCCCGTCCTGGACAAACGCACTCTGGAGGCGGATTGGATCGCGCGCCGCATCGCCGCCATGCTGACCCATCAAGAACGAATCGTCACGGACAAGATCGACGGCCGCTATGTGTCGCGCCCCGTGCAGCTGCGTGACATCGTGTTGCTATTCCGGGCCATGAGCAATGTCCATCTGTATGAGGCGGCGTTGCGGAAATATGGCCTGGATTACTATCTCGTCGGCGGGCGAGCCTTCTTCGCGCAACAGGAAATCCTCGACCTGCTCAACCTGTTGCGCGCAGTGGAAAACCCCCAGGACGGCGTGAGCCTGGCTGGCGCCTGGCGTTCCCCCTTCTGCTGTCTCAGTGACGAAGCCATTTTCTTGCTGTGCCGGCACGCCGCCGGACCGTGGGCGGGGCTATTCGATGACGCTTGCCTAGCACGTTTGCCAGAGGAGCAACGCCCCGTGGCGGAGCGGGCGCGGCGCTTCCTGGCGCGCTGGCGCGGCCTGAAAGACCGGCTCCCCATCGCCCAATTTCTCGGCGCGGTGCTGGCGGATTCCGGTTACGACGCCGCCTTGCAGTTCGAGCCGTTGGGAGATCGCAAACTAGCCAATCTGTGGAAGCTGATGGACATGGCCCGCACCTTCGATCATTCGGGGCTGTTCGGTCTGGCCGATTTCATCCAACGACTGGACGAAATGGTCCGCAGTCAGCCGCGCGAGGAACAGGCGGCCACCCAACCGGAAATCGCCGCAGTCATTCGCTTGATGACCATTCACCAGGCCAAGGGATTGGAATTTCCGGTGGTGTTCGTGCCGGACCTGACTAGCAAACGCGGCGGCCCGCATCTGGCCGTGACACACTGGGAACCCCGGATGGGTTGCTTGGCGCGCCCACCCGCCGATGAAGACCCCCCCTCGTTTTCCGACCTTGCCTGGCGCTTGTGGCAAGCTGAGCAACGGATGGAAGATTGGCATGAGGACTTACGCACGCTGTACGTCGCTTGCACCCGCGCTCAGGATTATCTCGTCCTATCCGCCGCCGTGGAACCGGACGAGACGCCGAAAAATTCCTGGTCGATGCTGCTCGCCGAGCGCTTCGATTGGCAAACGGGAGAATGCCGCAATCCATCCATACCTGCCCCGCGACGACCGCAAATCCGAATCTGCGACGCCTGGAACCCGCCGCCGGAGACATTCCCGGCTTCGGCCACGCAGCGTGTCGCTTCCATGTCATCGACGCATGACATGCTCGAAGCGGTCGCCCCTCTGTTCGTGGAACCGCGTGGCACGGCTATCCTTTCGGTAAGTTGGCTGGAGGAGGTCCTGGCGGGGAACGCGGACAGGGGGACGCTTGCCTTGGCAACGGCATGGCACCTGGACGCGGAAGACGGTTCCGACCGCCAGCGCTGGTTGGCACCGCGCGACCGCATACTGGGAACAGCGGATACGGAAGAGGCTCGCTGGGAGCGGCTGGTCCATGCCGTTTTGGAACGCTGGGATTTCGCTCAAATGGAAGGCTGGCGCGCCGCGCTGGCGACGATCTGGGCCGCCCATCCCATGGAGGGTGACAAACAATCATTAATGGATGAGCTGGCTTCCTGGCTACATCGCTTCGCGGCCTCCGCCCTGCGTGCTGAGCTGGCCCAAGCCACGACCTGTCAGCGCTACGTGGAATACGTGATCGATGGTGCGGCCCTTGGCGAAGACAACATCGAATGGCCCTTGGTGAGCGGCATTATGGATTGTCTCTGGCAAGATACCGCCGGTCATTGGCATGTGCTCCTCTTCGATGCGCGGCGACATTCGCCGAACAGTCGGAAAGATCGCTGGCATGGCCGCCAAGCGGGGTTGGTCCTCGCCGCTCAAGCCGTCCAACGGCAGCTGGGGACTTTGCCTCACACCGTCGCGCTGCATCGGTTCGCTGAGGACGAGCTGACACGGTCACCGGCCACCCGTTTGTGCTCGCGCCGAACCCTGACGCGGATCGGCACGGTCTTGCGCCGCTTGTCTCGCCGCGAAACTTGGCGATAATCAAGGGATAAGCTCGGATCGAACAGTCCCATGATCATTTTTCATAAAGGAGACGGAGATGCGTGCTCTACGATGGCTAGTCTTGGTAGGATTGGTTCCGATCCTCACCTCCTGCGGCAGCTCCGACGACCAGAGCGCCAAACCCAAGGTGGGGACTCCGTCTCCGACCAAGTCTAAGACCCCACCGACCCAGGCGGCCAAAGGCCCCACGCCGCGCGAACTCATCATCGGCACTTGGGAACTCGACAGTGACGACGTGAAGAAAACCAAGGAGTTTCATAAAAACGGCACCTACGTCGAAGGCCCCAAGACGAAAGGGAGGTATCGCTTCCTCACGGAGAAGGAAGTCGAGATCGAACTTCCGCCCATCGACCCCCTGTTTCCGCCGGAGAAACAGAAGATCAACGTGAGAATTGATCAAGATGAGATGTTAGTGACGGATGAATTCGGCAACATCAACACGTATAAACGCTCCAAGTAACCGCGTTGCAAAATCGCCACTGGCTATGATATGACCTGATGATAGGTCGTTTCGCGCGGGGAATTCCCCGCGCGAAACGATCCTTCCTGGCGTCGTGGTTTCGCGCCAAAAGCAAAAAGTAGCCCAAAACCCATCCTATCGCCGTGTATATCTTTCCCTGACCTCTGACTTCTGGTGCTACTGCGGTGGACTGAAATTCATGTCCGTGCTTGGCGGTGGCGTGAAGGTGCCATTCACGGGGCTGGGCATGGCGTTGCTTCGATGGCGCCAAGGAAATAACTTGCCCAGGGAAAAGCGACGGAACCAGCCGCCTTGATCGGTGCCGCTGACCCGAGGCGTGTGTCCGCCGATGACGTTTCGTGTGTTGATGGGCTGATGCTTAATGGTCTGTGGGTTGTATCCCCCTCGGAAGGGAACCGCGCTCTGGGCGTGAACCGCGTCGCTCCCTCCCCACCACAAGGCCGCGCCAATCCAGATGGCCGCCCAATACCGGCGCATGATCGGCCTCCTTTCCGCTGGCTGAATCATCCAAACATGATAACCACCGCGAAGGGGAGCAACATATCGCGCTGGAAGGTCCTGTCAAGTCGTATCGACTCATGTTGAGACATCAAACGGCTTTGGCAGACCAAGGCGGACTCACCTTTTGCCCGGTTTATTCGTTGTGCGAGATTCCATAGAATGGATCGGTTCGCGCGGACCATCGCCGCCGCGCGCGAACGGATGAATTCCAGGCAATAACCAAAGCCAGATACCAGGGAGCGAAAAGGAGAATACAATGGCTTGCGAACGGGAATTGGAAGCGGCCTTGAAGGCCACGGAATTGGCCAGCGCGGCCATTGGGAAGCTGTATGAAGAATTTCAGCGCATCCCCGACGCGCCGGCGGACATCAGCACCACCGCCGACAAGCAAGCGCAGGAAATCATCTTGTGCCATCTGCACCAGCTGTTTCCCCACGATGCCTATTGCGCCGAGGAACGGACGCCGTCGCTGGCCCATTGTCCGCACACCGGGCCGCGGCTGTGGATCGTCGATCCCATCGATGGTTCGCGCGGCTTCGCTCGCAAGAACGGCGAATTCTCCATCATGGTGGCCTTCGTCGAAGAAGGGCAAGTCATTGTCGGCGTGGTGCGCGAGCCCGCGCGGCGGCGGCTGACCTACGCCACGCGCGGCGGCGGCTGTTGGCGTGTCGATGGCGACGATGCGCCACCGATTCCCTGTCGTGTTAGTGACACGAAAACGCTGTCGGCGTGCGTCCTGACCCAAAGCCGGTCGCGTGATCCGGGCGTGCCGACCAGTCAAGTCCAAGTGCTGCGGCCCCGGCAAGTGCTCGAAACTTATTCCGCTGGCATCAAGATGGCCCTGGTCGCGCGCGGCGAAGCGGATGTGTATGTCAATCGCTATGCCGCCTTTCACGATTGGGACATCGCCGCCGGTGATGTGCTGGTCACGGAAGCGGGCGGCCAAGTGACGGGATTGAACGGGGAACCCATCAGCTACAACACCGAGGGGGCCTGGCAACGACACGGTCTGCTGGCCAGCAATGGCCATCTACACGCCAAAGCCGTCGAGCTACTCCAACATGCCTAGATGGCCAATAAAAGCCAATAAAAGGGGACGCGACTCGTATTTGTTGATAACCATCGAAATCGAGTCGCGTCCCCTTTTTCGGCGCTTGCCTACTTGCCACGATCCACCCATTCCCCTGAGCCGACAGCGAGAACCTGTCCGTCCCGCGAGGCCAGGAAAAATGCGTGCTCTTGCCTGAACGGGGATGGTCAATCGGCGAAAATTTGCTCTCCATTCGTGCGCCGGCTTGTGGTAGATTTCCGACGCGAAAGGAGGTCGGAAGTTGGCCTGGCAGTGCCGGATTCGCCATAAATTGATGATTGGCCTAGCGCTGGTCGTGGGTCTCATGGCCTTGGTGCTAGTCGGCACGTTGCACGGCTTGAACTCTTATCGCACTACCGTCAATGTCATGGATAGTAAGTTGGTTGAGCTGCACGCGGCCCAGAATCTCAAAACTGTCTTGAATAACCTAAATTCCGCCCCTTCCACCTCCACCCCATTGTCCGAGGAAAAATGGCTGCGCCTGCAAATCGGCTTGGCGGAAGAGGCGTTACGCAACTACGAGGATAAATTACAGCTCACGATCCAACGGCATCGGGACATCGATGATGGCTACAAGGAACGCATTCGCATCGAGGCTTTGGAAGAAAAAATCCAGGTGCTGGAACAGAAGTTAAGTATCTGGACGCAGACTCAATTCATGGTCCAGCAACCCAGCGCGGATTTACGCAGCCGGGGACCGATCAAGGAAGCCATCGATGATTTGATTCGCACGGCAGACGAACTGCACGAGGTCATTTACGAGGACCTGTACCGACGCATTAGCATCGCCAAGGAAGATTACAACCGTACTTTGGCCATCGTGCTCACCACCAGCATCGGCGGCGTGTTGTTGCTGGTGGGCTTGCTGCGTTTCTTTTATCGCTGGACCTTCTCGCCAATTCACGATTTGCAGCAAGGGGTGGCGCGCGTGGCCGAAGGGGATTTCGACCATCGTATCCAGGTGTGCAGCCGGGACGAGATGCACGAATTGGCTGATGCCTTCAACGACATGACCAGCCGTTTACAAGAGATGTACACCGACTTGGCTCGCCAAGTCAACGAGCGTAGCCGGCAGTTGGTCCGTTCGGAACGCTTGGCTGGCGTTGGCTTCCTGGCGGCGGGGGTGGCCCACGAGATCAACAATCCCCTGGCCAGCATCGCCTTTTGCAGCGAGGCCTTGGAACGGCGCGTCGCCGATTTGCGCGGCCACTTGGCGGGTACGTCCCCCAAGACGAACTACTCTTCGTATCCTGCCGCCGAGGACACCGAGCGATCGATCCTGGCATTCCCTACGCCGCGCTCGCCGACGCAGGTCGCGGCCCAGGCGGAGGAATGGGAAGTCATCGCCAAGTATCTAAAAATGATCCAGCAAGAAGCGTTTCGCTGCAAATCGATCACGCAACGCTTGCTGGAATTCAGTCGCGGTGGCGAACGCCACCGCGAACCGACCGATTTGGCCGACTTGATCCAAGGGGTGTTGGACATGGTGCAGCACCATGAAACATCCAAGGGGAAACACCTGGTTTTTCAACCAACTCATCAGTTCATCGCTTGGGTCAACGCCCAAGACATCAAGTCGGTCGTGCTCAACTTGGTGGTCAATGCCCTGGAAAGCATGGACGAAGGGGGCACCTTGACCATCACGCTGCGCGAGCGCGATCGGCAAGCCGAGATGGTTTTTACCGACAGCGGCTGCGGCATGACGACCGAAGTGTTGGAGAACATCTTCGAGCCGTTCTACACCCGCAGTCGCACCGGCAAGGGGACCGGATTAGGTTTGTCGATCAGCCATCGCATCATCAATCAACACGGAGGTGAGATCGAGGCCACCAGCGCCGGACCCAACCAGGGGAGCACCTTCTTGGTGCGCCTGCCGTTGCGTCCGGTCGAGGCGGTCAAGGAGGATAGTCTTGGCAACGCCGCCGCATAAAAGCCTGCGCGTGCTGTTCGCGGACGATGAAGTGTCTTTGCAAGAGTTCATGCGCTCCGAGCTGCCGCGTCTGGGGCATGAAGTCACGGTCGTTCCCGATGGACGGGCCGCCGTCAAGACCTTGGAGAAATCGACGTTCGACGCCGCCATCTTGGACCTGCGCATGCCCGGTCTGACCGGGATCGAAGTGCTCGAACAGCTCAAGCAGCTCTCCCCGGATACGGAAGTGGTCATCATGACCGGCCACGCCAGCATGGAGACGGCCATCAACGCCGTTCGCTTTGGGGCGTTCGATTACATCACCAAACCCTGCAAGCTGACGGAAATCGAAGCTATTCTTCGCCGCGTGGCCGAGAAACGGGAGCTGAAGCACCAAAATATCGCCCTGCGTACCCGCGTGCAGGCCGCCGAGGGGCCGTCCATTCTCGTCGGCGACTCTCCCGCCATGCAGGGGGTGCATCGGCTTATCGCCACGGTGGCCCCCACCGATTCGACCGTCATGATTCTCGGCGAAACTGGCACGGGCAAGGAGTTGGCGGCTCGCACCTTGTTTCAACAGAGTCAACGGGCCGACATGCCGTTCGTGCCCGTCAACTGCGGCGCCCTATCGGAAACCCTGGTCGAAAGCGAGCTGTTCGGTCACCGCAAGCACGCCTTCACCGGCGCCGAGCGCGACCACAAGGGGCTGTTTGAAGTGGCCAACGGCGGCACCTTGTTCCTGGATGAAGTGGGGGAATTGAACAAGAACATTCAGGTCAAGCTGTTGCGCTTTCTCGAATCGGGAGAGATTCGCCGCGTCGGCGACACCGAACCGTTTCGCACCAATGTCCGCGTCTTGTGTGCCACCAACCGCGACCTGCGCGCCATGATCGAGCGCGACGAATTTCGCGAGGACCTGTATTTTCGCATCAACACGTTTGAAATCCGGCTGCCGCCGCTGCGCGAACGCCGCCCCGATATTCCCGACCTGGCCCGGCACCTGCTGGCCCGCGCCGCCCGCCGCCCCATCGACCAGGTGGCCGAGCTACTCAGCCCAGAAACCATTGACGTGCTGCTGGAACATGATTGGCCAGGGAATGTCCGCGAGCTGGCCAATGTCATGGAACATGCTTACATCATCGCCGGCGGCCAGTTCATCACGCCGGAACATCTGCCCCATCACATCCGCGACGGCGCCCCCAGCGTCCGCCCCACGCTTAGTCTCAAGAGCGCGCCCGCCCTGGCTGCGGCTCCCGCCACCGCCAACCCGGCCCGCACCCTGCGCGAAATCGAGATGGAACACGTGCTGCGCGTCCTGGAAAAGCACGGCGGCAACAAACCCGCTGCCGCTGCCGAACTCGGCGTCAGCCTCAAGACCCTGTACAACAAACTAAACCAACTCCAAGAAGAACGCCGCTCAGCCGGGTAAGCGCGGCCATTATCTCTCTCCCAAGCCGGTGCCTGGAGGATCGGCCAAAACGACTCCATCGCGACGCCTGAATACGGATCGTCGAGATTCCAAGAAATACAGATAAATACTACATCCACGCGGACGGCGAACGTGTGGCGACGCAGCTGCCCCCCTGGTTCACCACCCAAGGCCACGAGAATGGGAAGCATGGGTTTTCGAGCTGCGCCGCTTCACGTCCGCCGTCCGCGTGGCGGACGGAAAGAGCTTACTGCCGGGCCGCCGCGTCCGGCACGTACCAGATGTTGCGAAAGACCACGGGGTTGCCATGATTTTGCAGATTGATGGTCACTTTCTTGTCAGGCGTGCCGTTGAGTGGGAAGTTGTCATGAATCTTGACGCCGTTATGCCAAACAGTGGAAAGTAAGGTCCCTGGCTTGTCGCTGGGTTTGATCTCGACATCGTAGGTCTGCCAGGACAGTGGCGGATAGCACATGTTGACCGCCGGCTTGGCTTGGCCGTAGTAGGCGCCGCATTCGTTCTTCTCGCCGGTCAGGCCGAAGCTGTCGAGCACCTGAATTTCCCGGCCCAGGATATAGACGCCGCTGTTACCGCGCCCCTGGCCGCGCGCCTTGGGGCGGAACGGTGTGCGGAATTCGAAGTGGTACTTGCCGGTGGAAGTCCCCTCCTTGCTGCGCGTGCCGCAATAGAGCAGATTCTCCTCGACGATCTTACCCCCTTGCCAGGCGTCGGCGTTGCCGCCATCGAACAGAATCAGCGCCCCTTGCGGCGGCTTGGCCCCCAGCGTCGGGCTTTGTCGTTTGACTTTCTGGAGGGAAAACGCCTTGCCGGTGTCATTCTGGCCCGTTAGCTTGCCGCCGCCGATGGCACCGCTCCAGCCGTTGCCGTTGAGCCGCGTCTGGCCCGCGTCCGTCTGGGCCGGTATCTTGATGCGCGTCTGGGTGTCCCAACCAGCCCCCGGCAGTCCGCCCGGTAGGAAATAGACATCGAACTTGCCGTCCCCCAACGCCACGACCTGAGCGCCGTATTTACCCACATCGACGATCTCCCCTTCGTATTCCCCTTGGATTTGGAAGTCGGGACCGGCTTCCTTCTCCGTGGTGAACACATCCGCGGTTTTCTTGACTTGGTCTTGCGCCTCGCCGCGCGCCGCCGTTGCGAGCACGCCTAGGCACAGCATCCAGCCGGCAAAACGGTTGATCATAGTTTTCCTCAAGGGTGATGCATGATGATGACAAAGTGATCTCATCGTTTCGCGCGGGCTGCCCCATTTGGCGCGAAACGAGGCCGCCACGGTGGAAATCAGCCCATTGCAGCGCCTAGAACAATTCCGCGATGGGCTTACCGTCCTCGATGGGCTTGGCGAGGTCACGGGGCACGCTGGTATCGACGCGGAGTTGGCCAACGTCGAACAGGGTATGCATGATGGTGGCCATCAGATTTTCCGGCTTGTAAGGGGAGGTGGCCGGCACTTCGGCCTTGGGGGATGACTGGCCGATGACTTGCCCCATCTTCAAGCCGCCGCCGGCCAGCAATAAGCTGCACAGGCTGCCCCAGTGGTCCCGGCCGCCCTTCTTGTTGATGCGCGGCGTCCGGCCCATCTCGCCGGTGACGACCAGCAGAATCTTGTCGCTCAGACCACGCTCGGCCAAATCTTCCAGAAAGACCGAAACCGCGTGATCGAGCGGCGGGCCGACCATGTTCAAGCCTTTGACGATGCCGGGGTTGTTCCCCCCTTCGTGATGGTCCCAGGCAGGGCTGCCGATGGTCACGAAGCCGCACCCCGCCTCGCACAAGCGCCGCGCCAGCAACAAATGCCGGCCCAGCGGCGAGGCGTGCCGCTCCTTGTGGCCGATCTTGAAATGGTTGGTGTCATAGCGCTTGACGACTTTCGGGTCTTCCTTGGTCAGGTCGAAAGCATCGCGGGCGCTGCCGAGGATCAGGTCGTAGGCTTGCTGGCGATACGAGTCAATGGCGTCAATGTTTCCTTTGGGATCGAGATCGCGGCGCAAAGTGTCGATGGTTTGCAACAGCGAGCGCCGATCCGTGAAGCGATCCGCCGGGACGTTGAGCGTCATGTTCTCTTGTAACGGTCCCTTGACGCTGGGATCGAAGGGGGCACAGGCGGCGCCGAGCATGCCGGGGCTGTTGCCTTCGATGACGCGCTTGCGACCGTTCTCGTAGGCGGTCTCGCGGGCGTCGTCGCACATTTGGGCGAACGTCACCATGCCAGTCTGGGGGTTGGTGGCGCCGCGGATGCGGGCGTACATGGCCCCCATGCTAGCCGTGGTCGGGTTGCCGCGCAGCACGTTGGTGGTGCCGGTGCTATGGCTATTGGAGCCGCTCTGGAAGGAACGGACGACGGCGAGCTGGTCGGCCAAGGCTGCCAGTTTCGGGAAGGTGCCGCCGAAAGTCACGCCGGGGAGCTTGGTTTGGACTTCGCCGGTCATGCTGCGGAACTCGACCGGAGCAGTCATTTTCGGGTCCCAGGTCTCGACGTGCGAAGGACCGCCCGCCAAGAACAGAAACACGACCGCCTTGTCATGAAGATAGTTGACTCCTTGACTGGCCGCGGTCGCCCGTGCCGCCAGCAAGCCAGACAGCGTCAAACCTGTGACACCCAGAGCGCCGACTTGCAAGAATGAGCGCCGGCTCATGCCGTCGCAAGTTGGGCCGCGGTCGGTGGAAAAAATTGTGAGCATGGTGCCGCCCCCGTTGATGGTGAATGGTCGAACAAGCCAACGCCTCTTCCAGTTCCGAGATGCAGTCGGTAGTCAATAGGCTCGAACAGTCACATCCGGGCAGCATTGCCCCCCGTTGTGGTTTCCCGGTGCTTTCTATCCCAATCCCGTGATGGGTGGATGCTCCGTGATGACGCGCATCAAGTCGGCGGGGATGCCGCGCGCCACGCGCAATTCTCCCACGTCGAACAGCGTGTTCATGATGGTGGCGATCAAGTTTTTGTTGGTCATCGGCGTGGAAGCGGGTTCGCCGCCGTCGCGGGACGACTGACCGATGATTTGGCCGTCGGTGACGCCGCCGCCATAGAGGAGCAACGGCGTGAGCTTGCCCCAGTGGTCCCGGCCGCCGTTCTTGTTGATCTTCGGCGTTCGGCCCATCTCGCCGGTGGTGACGAGCAGAATTTGATCGCTCAAGCCGCGTGCTTCCACGTCCTCGATGAATGCCGACACGGCATGATCATAGGGATTGCCGACGAAATCCATCCCTTCGACCACGCCGAGGTTGTTTTTGTCAGCGTGCATGTCCCAGACGAAAGCGGTGTTGATGGTCACGAAGCCGCACCCCGCCTCGCACAAACGCCGGGCCAACAGCAGCAGCTTGCCCAACGAACCGGCATTGGCCGTGTAATTGTTCTTG
Source organism: Gemmataceae bacterium (assembly GCA_046297495.1). Lineage (GTDB taxonomy): Bacteria > Planctomycetota > Planctomycetia > Gemmatales > Gemmataceae > JBKBIP01. The sequence continues at coordinate 15,108 of JBKBIP010000039.1, forward strand.
TTGTTCTTGTATTCCCATTGCTTCGCGCGGACCAGGAAGCTGGTGTCGTAACGCCGCAGCGTGTTCGGGTCTTCCTTGGACAAGTCGAAGGCATCAGCGATGCCGCCGGTGATGACATCGAAGGCTTGGGAGTGAAATTCATCCAGAGCCTGCATCGAACCATCGGCGTCGAGCTGCCGTTTCACGCGGTCCAGCTCGGCCAGCAGCGAGCGGCGGTCTTCCAGCCGTTCGCGCGGCAGGCGCAACTGCATGTTTTCTTGGAGCAGACCGCCGGCGCCGGGAATGAAGGGGGCGTAAGAGACCCCCAGGCCGCCGGTCGCGGCGAACTTGCCGAAGCGGTCGCTGGCGCCAGGCCCCTGCGGATCGACGGCGTTCGGGAAGATGGCGGCGTTGGTCGGCATGCCGGTGCCGGGACGGTTAGTGCCGACGACACGGGCGTACAAGGACCCCAGATTGGCATTGAGGGACTCGGGGCCGACAATAGGCCGAATGTTGTGGTTGCCGCTTTCGCTCTGGAAGGAACGAACGATGGCCAGCCGATGCGCGTGCCGGGCCAGCTGGGTCATCGTGCCGCCGAAGGTGACACCGGGGATGGAGGTGGGAGTCGCGCCGGTGGCGCTGCGGATGCCTTCGGGAGCGTCCATCTTGGGATCAAAGGTTTCGATCTGGCTTGGCCCGCCGTGCTGGAACAAGAAGATGACCGATTTGCCGGTGGTCAGTCCCTTTTGTCCCTCGGCCCGCGCCTGCCGCGCGGCCAGCAAGTGCGGCAACATCAAGCCACCCAACGCCAAACTGCCGACGCGGAGAAAGTCCCGCCGGTTACAACCTCGTGTCGTATCGATAAATGACAACATGATGGAATTCCAAAGATCATTAATGGTTGAACAAAAATTCCTTGGTATTGATCAACGCCCACAAGATGTCCTCGTAGGCGGTCTTGACGTCCCCCTTTTTCTCGATGTAGCCCACCATGACGACGACTTCCTCGGCGGTGGGGCGCCGCGACAAGGCGACGAGATAGAGGTCGCGGATGCGTTCCTCATGCGGCCGGGTGTCCTTGGCCAAGGCTTGGGCGCGTGCGCCGGACACTTTGCCGAGTATCTCCGTCGAGTTGAGCAAGTGCAACGATTGGGCCAGGTTGGCGTCGGCGGAGCGTTCACACTCGCAGGCGCTGGCCGAGTCGGGGCGGCCAAAGACCCCCAAGAAGTACGAATCGAACATGTTGTCGGGCAATTGCACGGCTCGCGTCCCTGCCGGCATGTTGCGGAACGTGGAACGAGTCAGCGTCACGTCATCGATGGCGTCCAGCAGCACCTCCGCGTTGAGCCGTTTGGGAATGTACCGGGAATAGTTCTGCTGATCGTCGGCGTTGTAGGCATTGGGAACGGCGCTGAGGCGATACACGTGCGACGTGCAAATGACACGGATCAAGTTTTTCATGTCATAGTCGTGATCCACGAAGTGTTTCGCCAAGGCGTCGAGCAGGGCGGGGTTGGACGGTGGATTGGTGATGCGCAGATCATCCTCGGGATCGACCAGCCCCCGGCTGAAAAAGTGTTTCCAGTAGCGATTGACCAGGGATTTGGCGAAGAAGGGATTGTCCTTCTGTGTCATCCAATCGACGAGCTGATGGCGCGGATCGTCGGTGGGAGCGATTTGCAGCGGCTGGCCGCCGAGGCCAGTCGGCGGCACGGGTTGATTCGTCTTGGGGTTGACCGCTTGGGGAGCGCCGGGCTTATGCGCGACCGTGAGCGGCGGCTTGGGGGGGGGCGGTTGGTTCCCCTGGCGGCGCGGCGCGGGTGGGTCTTTCACTTCCAGGCGTGAAAAGAAGGCGGCCATGCCGTAGTAATCTTGTTGGCTCCACTTCTCGAACGGGTGATGGTGGCAACGGGCGCACTGAATGCGCTGGCCCAAAAACAGCTGGGCAGTGTCTTCGAGCTGGTCCGCGGTTTCCTTGACTTCTCGATACCACACCGCCGGTGGGTTCTTGATCTCTTCCCCCGTCGCGGTGAGCACGTCGCGCACGAACGCATCATAGGGCCGATTGGTCCGTAAATTCTCCACGATCCAGGCATGGAAAGCAGCCGTCGGCTTGGGATCGTCAGTCGGCGCGTTGCGGCGATTGCGGAGCACGGCGCTCCACTTGTTGCCAAAATAGTAGGCGTAGTCGGGACTGTCGAGCAACCGATCAATCAGTTTCTCGTGTTTCTGCGCGTCCTTGTCGGCCAGGAATTGCACGGTTTCTTCCGCGGTGGGAAGCCGCCCGGCAATGTCTAGGGTGGCCCGGCGAATGAAGGTGGCATCGTCGCACAACTCCGACGGCGGCAGGCCAAGTTCGCGCAGCTGCTGAAACACCAGCTCATCGATGAAATTCTGGGCCGGCGGCAGATTTTCGACCGGGGCGCCCAGCGGCACCGTGACCCGAAACACATCGACGAACGATTGGAAGCGGGTCATGATGGCCACGTTCCCGGCTAGCTGCTTGGTTCGCACCAAGCCGTATTCCGAGACTTCGGCCATGTCGGGGACATTGGCCTCGAACTGCGTCATGCGTGTGACATCCCGCCGCGTGCCATCGCTGAAGTGGGCCACCACGGCGAGCTGCTGCGTGCTGGCACGGTCCATCAGGCGGTGCTTGGGAAAGACCTCGATTCCTGTCACCACGGGGTCATCGGGTTGACCATAAGGAGAACCTTGTTCGATCCAGCGAACGAGCAAGCGATAGTAGGGCGAATCCTGTTCCAGACGTTTGCCGCCGCCGTGGGCCGACGTGCCGACCGCCTTCATCAGCAGCAAGCTATACGACGGCGCGGCGGGGAACAAGCGCCGGCCGCGCCCTTCCTTGACGACGTATTCGTAATCCTCTTCCGGCTCGAAACCAAGCAGCGACAGCTTAAAGCCATTTTGACCGTCGGCCTTGCCGTGGCAGCCGCCAGCGTTGCAGCCGAACTTGGTGAAGATCGGCACCACCTGATTCGGGAAGTTCACGGGCAGATCATGAACCATGTGGGACACCGTCACCTGGGTCGTGGTCGTTTGGCCGCCGACCCGCGCGGTGAGGGTGGCCTTCCCTTCCTGCAACGGCGTCACCAAGCCGGTGGCATCCACGTGAACGATCCCCGCTGGCTCGATCTGGTAAGCGGCTTGGCGGGTCAGATCGCGGACTTGGCCGGTGGCATATTTTCCCGTGACGAGCAGCTGTTGCCAGGAATCCCGCCCCATCAAGTCGAAGCCGCCGTCGCGCTCTCGGCCCGTTTCCAGCACGATGGCTTGCAGCTGGCCGGGATCGCCGAGGCCGCGCGGCTCGGCCGCCGCCGCTTGGGGCGCGCCTTGGAACAACAGCAGAACGGCAACCCCCCAGGCTGCCGATAGGGACAAGTGCTTGATTCGCATATCCGATGCTCCCCCATCAGGGTGTTGCGGATTCGATCCGGTGGGAAAAACCTTCAGGGTGCGTGCGTTCACGGATTTCGGCACAGTGCATTATCATGGGGATGGAACGCAGCAGGCGGCCCCCCTGAACGTCGCGCACATTCCTTCCATCAAGTGCCAGTGGGAAGGTAGAGGATAGCTATTTCGATCCTCGCGTGGTCCGCCGCGCTTGCCTCTGGGCAGGTAAGTATGAGGAACCTCACGCCCTGTCGGTCAGGCGTGTTCGGCGTGGGTGGCAGCGTTCAACCCAATCGCCGATGACATTTCGGAGCTTGGCTGAGTCTCTGGCGCGTGTTTGGAAAGCACCACAGGTTATAGGCGGCGTTTCCTTGGCTTTAGGCAAGTTTTTCGGGCAGCCACTCCGGGTTGGAAGCCAACTTCTCTACCTTTATGGCATAAACTAATCCGCATAGCCAGTAAAATTTGCTGGAAATTTCAGAATCGAGCGTGGTGGACACCTGACGACATTTCGGATGAGATAGGCACGCGAGGTCTCGGTTCGCAGGTGCCATCTGCCACGGAGAGACGTTCACCCTCGTTCAAGAAAATCGTTGCCAGCGCCCGCGAATCTCATCCCCCAACTGGATTGTGGATAGCGGGACAGCATCTTCTCATTCAATTCTTTTTTTCCCCACTTTTATCAACGCGCCAATCAGGCTATCACCAGTTATAGATAAGAACGCCAACAGCAGTGGATGCCGCGAGCCGAGCGGCTTGCCTCCCGCTCAGCTCGCGGCACCTGCCTTTTCAGCAATGCCCGCCGCGCTTCTAGAAAGCGTCGCTAACCTTTACTGTTTCGCCGCAATGGTCTGCGCCAGGGGCCGGATCACGGCGGGGATGATGTGATTATCCACTAGGTCCTGGCACACTTCGCGCTGGTTGCGGTACGAATCGATGAGGTTCTTGTACGGCTGCCGACCCCAGTATTGGCGGATGGTGAAATAGACGCTGATCGGCGCTTCGGGGAATTGGCCGGTGCGAATTTGGTAGGCGTTGGTGCGGGTTTCGATAGCCAACCGGCACTGCAAGCGGCACGATTCATCCAAGGTCAGCATCAAAGAAGGCTCGTAGTTGATGATGCGGGCGCCCGGCAGCTGGAGCATCGATTCCAAGGTCGTGGGCAATCCCAGCGCCTCGGCCACGACCTCGTCGTGGTTGCCCGAATACATGAAATCAAAGGCGAACAGTACATCCAGGGCCTCGCAATCGAGATGGTTGAAATCGAGATGGAACGGCGCGACTTCCAACAATCGCTCATGTTGCGTGTCGGCTTCCGCCACCGATGGCGGATTGACGTAGCCGCTGCACAGGCGGCGCGGTTCCAGCGTGACCCAGCGATAGCTCCCTTTCTCGCGATCTTCCTCCAAGACGTATTCCCCCGTCTCCCGTTGGTCGAAATCGGTCATTTCGGGAAATTGCTTTTGCAGGGTCTCGAAGAAGTGCAGTACCGTTTCCCGGCTCGTCGGCAGCGCCATTTTGGTGTTCAGGTACACGTAAATCCCGAAGTCGTCGCATAAGGAACTGTAGGGATTCATGGGTAGATACTCCTCCACGCCGGAAAATGGGGTGTGGTTTCGTGAAACGGCATCCTGCGCCACTCTCTGTACCATTGTTCGGGTTTTGGGGGGGAAATGCAAGGTCCGTCGCGGGATTTCCCCCCATGTGCGCGGAACAGGATGACCGGGAAGGATATGGTGAGCAGGGAAGGCTGGAGTAAAGAGTTGTCGAAGGTATGAGGAGAAGCACGGAGGACTATTCGCCCCGCTTGGTCGTTCCTTACCTAGCCGACTCCCCTTGGCAAGCGGGGCAAAGCCGGTGTATAGTGTGGTGGTTCAGTTGATCCAGAGAAGGATGCTCACGGCAAGGAGGCAGAGCGTGTTCGACCTTGATGTGGAACCGGCGTATCAAACCAGCTGGGGACGCGCCTATCAGGGGGACGCGCTCGACATCTTGCGGGCCGTGCCCGATGAGTCTGTCTCCTTGGTGCTCACCTCGCCGCCGTTCGCGTTGCGCCGGCAAAAGGCCTACGGCAACGTCTCCCCGGACGAGTATGGCGAGTGGCTGTGGCCCTTTGCCCTGGAGATTCAGCGCATCCTACGCCCTGACGGCAGTTTCGTCATGGAATTGGGCGGGGCATGGAATCGGGGCAGCGGCACGCGCTCGCTGTATCAATATGAGTTGATCCTGCGCTTGAGCCGCATCTTTCATCTGGCCCAGGAATTCTATTGGTATAATCCGTCCAAGCTGCCGACGCCGGCGGAGTGGGTAACGATCCGCCGTACGCGCGTCAAGGATGCCGTCAACATGTTGTGGTGGTTCTCGAAGACCGAGGCACCGCGGGCCGACAATCGCCAGGTGCTGCAACCCTACAGCAAATCGATGCGCCGGCTGCTGCAGCATGGTTACAAGGTGGAACGCCGGCCGTCGCAGCACGACATCTCGCCCCACTTTCAACGAGACAACGGCGGAGCCATTCCCCCCAACCTGCTGTCCGTTCCCAATACCCGCTCCAACGACGACTACTTCCGCCGCTGTCGGGAAGCAGGGCTGCCGATCCATCCGGCCCGCTTCCCGCCCGCCATTCCCGAATTCTTCATTCGCTTCCTGACCCTGCCGGGGCAGCTGGTGGTCGATCCGTTCGCCGGCAGCAACGTCACCGGCCACGCGGCTGAGACGCTGGAACGGCATTGGATGAGCACCGAGATCAATCCGTTGTATGTGGCTGGCTCGCGGTTGCGTTTCGACGCCGCCACGGTCAGTTGCGGCTTGCCCGGCTCCGCAGCAGGCTGAGATGCCGGCCAAAGCGGTCTTCCAGGTATTGATCCACCTTGCCGACCAGGGCCGTCTCGCGGGCCGAGATGCTTCGGCCATTGCTCAACGTCACGTCCGGCGCTTCTTGCAGCAAGCGTTCGACCTCCGCCAACGTCGCCCGGCAATGATCCAGCCGCGCGTTCACCACCTCGCCATGATGGCTTTCGCTGATGTCCCAAAAGCGGCAGGCGTCCGCGAAGGTGAGTTCTTGCTTGAGGCCCTGCTGATACTTTTCCAAGGCCGTGCTGCTCAGCAAGTGGAGCAAGAATTTTTCCTGATCGCGGTTCAATTTGGCCTTGATGATGGGCGTGTCAGGTTCCCCGGCCTGCAAGAGGCGCTTGGCCAAGGCGCGGCCTTCCTTGGTCACGGTGTAGAGTTTCTGCCCCATCTTGGCCAACCAACCGCGCTTGGTCAGCCCCTTTTCTCCCATGATGCTGGTGAGCACCTTGTTGGAGTCGGGATACTGATCGGAGTATCCCTTCAAGCCAAAGGTGCGCGGAAACTTTTGCCAGGAGGCCACGACCAAAGCCTCGGCGCTGAAGGGAGATTCCCCTTGTTCCTCGAGTTGATACGCGCCCAATAATACTTTCTCGGCTACCGTACAATCGGCAATGCTGTGTTGCACGCTGCTCCCCCGTCCACATGGAGCCAACAGAATGTCGCGCTGGCTGCGTTTCGTCCATTGTCGCGCGACGGCCACGGCGGAAGCAAATGGAATCTCGGCGAACAATTGCTGAATATCAGATGGAATCCATTCCAGCCGCTACGACCGGATTACTCAGCTGCGGTCAGTGGTCAACAAAGATGGCCAGGTGGAGCTGGGTGCGTAGTCCACCTGGCCGGGGGATGCCGAGGGTGGGGTAACGACCCCCGGCAGACACGAAGGGAGAGTCCAGCCCTTGTCAAAGTCGTTCCCAGGGGCGTCGTGGACCTGGTGGGCGAATCAGGTTGACCGACGACGCCCCGCGCACACACGGTCGCTCGCTGAGATTCTGGCGGATTGGCTCAAGGCCGGTATCCGTCAGCTGCTTGTTGGAATCGCCAAGGGACGTAGCGGGCAAGAAGGGGAATCCAGCCGCACACACCACCCGCACGCCAAACACAGATCGGCCACACAACCAGAATAGGCCGGCTCGCGGTCGGTGACCGGGTCGGGCGCTGGCTGGACTGTGAGGGATGGCGGGGCCACCAGATCGAGGCTGGTCCGCCAGCCGGGACAGAGAAGCAGTGCGTTGTCCATTCGATTTATCCTCTCGAAGGTCGGCGGGGCGCGCTTGCTGCTGGCAGGAGGAAATGGCCAAGATCAAGACCGCGCCGGCCAAGGTGGCGACAGTTACGACCAAAGCTTGCAGATGGGCCCGGCGATCATACATAATATATAGTCTCAATAACAAATGATATAAAGTCTCAATTTCAATAATAGCTTAGCCGGCGTATTGAACATGTCAAGAGAAGATTGGAGAAATTTCTGGGAATTCCGCCGTCTCGAACTCTGCGCCAATGTGGTATGGTGGATGAGGTAGATCGGAATTAGCCGAACAGCCCCCGTGCCGGATACGTGCTGATGAATGCCGCCATGACCATCGGCTTTTTTCAGATGATCGGACAGGGAGGATAAAAGATGGATTGGCAGCTGGAATTGTGGATGGCCGGCAAAACTCTGCTGGCGGCGATTCTCGGCGCCTTGATTGGGTTGGAACGGACGTTGCAGGGCCGGCCCGCGGGGGTTCGCACTTACGCCGCCGTGGCCATTGGGGCCTGCGTGTTCGGCATGATCTCCACGCGCGGCGGCTTGAATCTAGCCGATCCCACGCGCATTGCCTCCAACGTCGTGACCGGCATGGGGTTCATCGGCGCCGGCGTCATCATCCGCGACCGAGGCCGGACTCTCGGTTTGACGACTGCCGCCACCATGTGGGCGACGGCCTCCGTCGGTTTGGCCATCGCCTTCGATCTGTTGGTGTTGGCCATCGCGGCGGCGCTGATCATCATCTGCTTGCTATTCGCCGATCACCTGCCCGTTTGGCGCAGGTTTCAGCGCGAAGAGGATGACGAATCGCCGCCGCCATCTTCCCCTTCTCAGGCCGAGGGGCGATGATAGGAACGAAAGGTCTCCAGCACTTGAAACAAATCGCTGCTAATGGCCACCTCGTCATCGAGGAAATCCTTGAGCCAGACATAGTTGTAGCGTTCCGCCAAGGCGATCAGCGGCAACAAATCACCTAAACAGACACGCACCGAAGGTTCTGGAGTGGGGGCATAGTGAGGTTCTTCCTCCGGAACCGCGTAAACACGAAGATGTGCAGCCATTCTCCATCCTCCTTGCGACAAGTGGACCCGCGCGACCAGGGCGCCGGCCCAAGAAACGATCCCGCCCTTTCCGCCCCTTGCGGGGCTGATCCGATGGTCTCGGAACAAAGCGCGACCACATTCACGTTGGGGACTGGATAACGGTCCATGTCCTTCTTTTCCATCGGCGCTGATGGATTCGTTGACTTAACCTATTTTCGTCTTTGTGGCGGAATGAGACGAGAAGCGCCTTTCCGCCTCCGCTTCCTTGTGTTTTTCGGACAGGTCTGAGATATTAAGGAAAGTTTGCCTGATGGGCGCGTGCGTCACGACGCGCGAACTTTTCCTCCCACAATCGGCACGGACACATGCGTTTCGCGGTCTTGGGAGATGGGGCCTGGGGCACCGCCATCGCGCTGGTGCTGCATCAGCATCCCGATCATCGGGTGTGCTTGTGGAGCGCCCGCCCGGACAACGCCCGCCTGCTGCGCGAGCGGCGCGAGAATGTGCGGCTGTTGCCGGGGATTCCGATTCCCGACGCCATCGAATTGACGGCAGACATCGCCCAAGCCACCGCCGCCGCCGACCTCTGCGTCGAGGCCATCCCGACGGTTCATCTGCGGCCGACGTTGCGGCGCATCGCCGCCGCCATCCCCACGGGCTGTCCGTTCTTGAGCTTGACCAAGGGACTGGAGATCGACACGTTCTTGCGTCCATCGGAAGTCATCGTCGAAGTGCTCGGCCCGCGTCCGGTGGCGGTGCTCAGTGGTCCCAGCCACGCCGAGGAAGTCAGCCGCGGACTACCAGCCACGGTGGTCGTCGCCAGTGGCGACCTGGCGCTGGCCCAACTCGTGCAGCGCCATTTGGGCACCGAGCGTTTGCGGATTTACACGCATACGGACGTCATTGGCGTCGAGCTGGGCGGAGCCTTGAAGAACATCATTGGCATCGCCGCGGGCATCAGTGACGGCTTGGGGCTGGGGGACAACGCCAAGGCCGCCTTGATGACGCGCGGCATCGTGGAGATGGCGCGCTTTGGCGTGGCCTTGGGGGCGGAAGGGCAGACGTTTTACGGCTTGGCCGGCATTGGCGACCTGATCACCACCTGCATCAGCAAGCATGGCCGCAACCGCCATGTGGGGGAGCAGCTGGCCCAAGGGAAGCAGCTGGCCGACATCTTGGCCGGCATGAAGATGGTGGCCGAGGGCGTGTACACCACGCGCAGCGTCCATCACAAGGCATCCGCTCTGGGAATTGACATGCCCATCACCGCCGAGATTTACCGTGTGTTGTACGAAGACAAGGACCCGCGCGCGGCCGTTAGCGACTTGATGCTGCGCGAGCCGAAACCGGAGAAATTGGAGTTGTGACTCAGATACAGGCGGGGGACGTTATGCTCAAGCATGCCTTCAAGGAATGGGCCGTGATCTGTCAAGCGCTGGCGCAAGGACGGCAGGCGATCATTCTACGCAAAGGGGGAATCGCCGAGCCTGGCGGCGGGTTCCAGTTGGAACAGCCGCGCTTTTGGCTCTATCCCACCTATGTCCATCAGCAGCAAACCGGCATTCAACCCGAAGCGGTGCCGCTGCTGGAACAAGTCGAGCTGGCCCGGCCGCCAGCGGGGAGCGTCCGCCTCAGCCATTTCGCGGAGGTGCCCGGGGTGTATCATGTCACCGAATTAGCGCCGCTGTTGATGTTGGCTTCGCTGCACTTGTGGTCGGAAGAAACTGTGCGGACGCGCTTTCACTATCGTCAACCGGGGCTGTACATTCTGCCGGTGCGCGTCTATCGCGCTGCGGAGGCCCGCGACATACCAGAGACCGCCGCCTACGCCGGTTGCCGCAGCTGGGTCGAGCTGGACGAGGAGTTGTCCACCGAAGGGGCCGTGCCAGTGTTGACCGACGACCAGTTTCGCGCCGTCCTCAGGAAGCTCGACGCCGTGCTGAATCCCACTGCGTGGGCATGAGTCCGTGACGGGATGCACCCCCGCCGCTGGTTTTTGCATCGTGTCGTAAAATCGTCACTTACTATCAATCAATCGCTCTTGCCGCAGCAGCTTCAAGGTACCCCCCACGGCTTGAACGGTGTGGTCGATGTCCGCTTCGGTGTGGGCGGCAGTGGTCATGCCGCCGAGGCCGGGAAGATCGACGCCGTGCAGCAACATCCCTTGGCGGAAGGCGTGTACGAGTTGGCGGTTTTTAATGCCGTCCAGTTTGTCGGGGTCGCCGTCATAGGGAACAAAGTCGTCGCTGGTCGGGTCTGGTCCGGCATAATCGGGCAATAGCTTGAAACCGGAAAAGCTGCCGTAGGCCACCCAATTGACATTCTGTTGAGCGAACAGCCGATTGAGCTTGGTTCGGAGCTGTTGGGCCAAGCTGTTGGCGTGGCGGCTCGGCTCGCCGTCGGCGACGAGCTTCAGCGTCGCCACGCCGGCACTGGCCGACAATGGATTGGCATTGAAGGTGCCCGGATGCTTCATCTTCGGCTGGCCGGGGCGGAACTCGATGGCGGCGAGAATGTCGGCCCGGCCCGCCAAACACCCCCCCGGCAGTCCGCCCGCCAGCACCTTGGCCAGCGTCGTTAAGTCGGGCGTGATGCCGTACAAGCCCTGAGCGCCGCCGGGATGCACGCGAAAACCGGTGATCACTTCATCGAAGATCAACAGCCGACCGGCGCGCGCGGTGATGTCGCGCAGCGCCTTCAGGAAGTCGCCAGACACCGGCACGGCGCCGAAGTGGCCCCCCGTCGGCTCCAGGATGACGCAGCCGATTTGCGGATCGCCGAACAAGGCCCGCTCGACGGCGGCGGGATCATTGGGTGGAATCACCACGGTATGAGACGACACTTCGGTGGGAATTCCTGGTATCGGACCGCCATCGTAGGGGGGATCGGCGGCGGGAATGACAAAATCATGCCAGCCGTGAAAGTGGCCCGCGAACTTGAGCACCTTGGGACGGTTGGTGACCATCCGGCACAGCCGCAGGGCCATCAGCGTCGCCTCGGTCCCCGACGACACGAAGCGCACCCGCTCCGCCGACGGCACCAAGCGCTGCACCCACTGCCCCCACTCAATTTCCAACTCGTGACAGGCGCCGGGGTGCGTGGCCCGTTCCACCTGACGTTGCACGGCTTGGACGACATCGGGATGACTATGCCCCAGCAGCAAGGCGCCATGCCCGGACCAGTAATCAATCAGCTCATGGCCGTCCACGTCCCACTTGCGCGCCCCTTTGGCCCGCTCCACGTAAATCGGGAACGGTTCCAGGTAACGCAGATCGTGCGTCACGCCATTGGGAAAAATCGACCGTGCCTGATCATGGAGCTTGCGCGAGTTCGGAAATTCCACCGCGAACCGTTCCACCAAGGACCGAGCCGCCGTTGCTACCGTCATGACATTTCTCTCCATGTAGGATCGTCTCCATCGAATCTTCATTTGGGAAGTAGCATAGAGGACGGCCCGGCGGAAGACAAATGAAAAAGTCAGCTAGGAATAGTTGGGCAAGGGGGGGCGTTCGGATCAGTTTGGCGAAGCGTTCTTTTCCTGCTACACTAACAAACAGCTTGCAGGTGAGCGATTTCCTTTTGGCTCGACCCGGTGTGCCGCATCGCGGCCGGGATCGGTCTCATTCCCAATAAACAACCGATGGCCCACGATGTCACGCCAGTAACGGACCCATCCCCGGCCATGACGCCGGTGCCCTCTCATGCTCATGTGGAACGACATGATCGCCATCAAGAGCGCGATTTGTGGTGGGGCGGATACGCGGGGCGCACGTTGACGCCCAGCTTTTTGGTGTGCGGCGGATTGACGCTGTTGATCATCATGGGAGCCAGCGTGCTGCAAGCCTGGTTGGAGTGGCAAGGAGATGTGGTCCGTTACGTGGTGTACGGCTTGTTGGGGACGTTGTGGCTCACGCAAGTCAGCCGTTGGTTGCGCCGCCTGTTCAGCCATGCTTATCGATTGACCACGCGCCGCTTGTTCTGTGACCGTGGTTTCTTCTTTCCTTCGACGCGTGCCATCGACTTGACCCACATCGAGCGTGTGATCGTCGATCAAGACTTTTGGTCCCATTGGTTGAACGTCGGCACGCTGCGGCTGGTGCTGAATGATCGCGCTCAGCCATTGCGCCTCATGGAAGGGGTGCTGCGTCCCACTGCTGTCGCCGACATGATCGAGCACGCCGCCCTACGCGCCCGCGAACGCCAGGCGGAGGCGGCGAAACCGGAGGCCAAGAGTTGAGCCTTCTCCTGCTTTCTTTATTGCCGCCGCGCATGAATCTGCTTTAATCAGTAGCTATGCCGAGCGAAGTGCCGCTGTCCGGTGCGTCGCTGGGGTTGTCGTCTTTCTTTTTTTCGTAGCAAGGAGTTTCTTCCATGAAGCGCGCAAGCCGTCGTGAATTTCTCCAACAGGGGGCTTTGGCCGGTGTCGGCTTTTGGGTGGCGGGGGGCGTCACGTTGGCCGACAGCAAATCCCCCAACGAACAGCTGAACTTCGCCTGCATCGGCGTGGGGGGCAAAGGGTCCAGCGATACCGACCACGTTGGCCAGCTCGGCAACATCGTGGCCCTGTGCGACATCGACGAAGGCCGGCTCAACCAGAAAGCCAGCAAGTTTCCGAATGCCAAGAAATACACCGACTTCCGCAAGATGCTGGAGGAGATGGGCCAACAGATCGACGCCGTCACGGTCAGCACGCCGGACCACACCCACGCCCCGGCCAGCATCATGGCCATGAAGATGGGCAAGCACGTCTATTGCCAGAAGCCGTTGACCCATTCGGTCTGGGAAGCCCGGCAGATGCGTGAAATCGCCAACAAGTACAAGGTGGCCACGCAGATGGGGAACCAGGGAACGGCCGAGAACGGTTTGCGCCGGGCGGTCGAGCTGATCCGCGCCGGCGTGATTGGCCCGGTGCGCGCGGTGCATGTCTGGACCAACCGCCCCATCTGGCCGCAAGCGCCGGAAGTCACGGCCCGGCCGCCGGAAGCCTCGCTCCCTCAAGGAATCCATTGGGATGAGTGGATCGGCCCCGCTCCGCTGCGCCCCTATGCCGTGTATCAGGATGGCAAGCCCGCCTACCACCCCTTCAATTGGCGTGGCTGGTGGGACTTTGGCACCGGCGCGCTGGGGGACATGGGCTGTCATACGGCGAACATGGCCTTCATGGCCCTGAAGCTGGAATATCCCACGTTCGTCATGGCGGAATGCGGCGATCTGAACCCGGAAACCTGCCCCAGCTGGGCCACCGTCGTTCTCGACTTCCCCGCGCGCGGCGATATGCCTCCGGTCAAATTCCACTGGTACGAAGGTCGGCGGAATGGCGAGAAGAACCTCCCGCCCAAGGAGCTGTTCCACGGTGAAAATCCTCCTGGCAGCGGCTCCCTATTGGTCGGCGATAAAGGAGTGCTCTATTCCCCGAACGATTACGGCGCCAGCTTCAAGTTCCTGCCCGCCGATAAGTTCCAGGATGTCAAAGACCCCGAACCGACACTGCCGCGCAACGGCGGCGGCGACATGGGCATGAAGCGGGAGTGGGTGGCAGCGATTCGCGGCGGCGCGCCGGCCCTGTCGAACTTCAACTACGCCGGGCTGCTCACCGAGGCGATTCTACTCGGCAACGTGGCCATGCGCGCGCGAAAGAACTTCCAATGGGACGGCCCCAGCTGCCAAGCCATCGACTGCCCCGAAGCGGCCCCGTTCATCCGCCGGGAATATCGCAAGGGGTGGGAGGTGTAAGCCCCCTTCCGATCCCTCCGTCAAACCTCCCCGGATGGATGTTCTGCATTGTCCGGGGAGGACATCCTCTAGGAAGGAACATACGCCGCTGATGGATCGTTTCGCGCCCACTTGTGGTCATTTGCGGCAACATATGAATTATCGAAGCAATCAGCTCAATATTCCTCAACAAAGAATACCAAACACCGTAACCTTTCCCCGCTCCACGACTCCATACACTAGACGTCGGGGAGGTTTATCGATGAAGTGCGAGGATTTGCTCAAAGCCCTGAATGAGTACGTCGATGGCCAGATTGATCCGGGCATCTGCGCCGAATTTCAGAAACATCTGGAGGGGTGCGATCCCTGCCAAGTCGTCGTGGACACGGTCCGCAAGACGATCACGCTCTATAAAAACCAAGAAGTCCATGAAATGCCCCTGGAGTTCCAACAACGGCTGCACCAGCAATTGCAAGAGAAATGGAAACAAAGGTTCGCCCCGCCGGCATGAACACTGGTTCGGAAACGGGTCAAGCCCAAGAAATTCAGCGCGATTTTATTGCCTGTCTCGCTCCCGGATGCAACAATCAACCTGTGATCGCTGAAGTGGGGTAACATTGATCGGGGTTAGGACGCTCTTTCATTTTTCAGTGGATGGGTATTTTGATGCATCGGTTCACGCACGCAATCATCTGCCCGCGCGAACCGATGAAGCTCAGTTGCTGCACTATTAAGGAATAAACACCACCATGAAACTCGATTCTCTCTCGCGTCGTGATTTCCTGGCCGCCAGTGGCGGCGCGGTTTCCGCTTTCGGTCTGTCCAGCCTGGCCGCGGCGGCGCCGAAGTCGAGTTTCCCCAAGGGGACGGCGGAAGCGTGCATTTTCCTCTGGCTCGGCGGCGGGGCGTGTCACATCGACACCTTCGACCCCAAGCGGCGCGGCGATCCCCAGCAGAAGAAGGCTGGGTCGTATTATGATCCGATCCCCACCGCCATTCGCGGCGTGTCAGTGTGCGAACATCTGAACCGCCTGGCCCCCTTGCTGGATCGCGGCGTCATCATCCGGTCCTTGAATCACAATGTCATCGATGAACACGCGGCGGCCACCAATCGCTTGCACACCGGCCGGCCCACCAGCGGCACCATCGTTTATCCCTCCATTGGTTCCCTCGTGGCTCACCAGCGCGGCGACCGGGAAGAAAACGTCCCGGCCTACGTCGTCATGGGTTATCCCAACCTGACGCGCGGCCCCGGTTTTCTTGGCGCCAAGTATGGCTACATCTACCTGACCGAAACCGATGTTGGCCCGAATGGTCTGGTGCGGCCACCAGATGTCAATGCCGAGCGCCAAGCTCGCCGCGAGGCCCTGCTGGCCAAGCTGCGCGAAGATTATTTACAGAAGAATCCCGGCGACGAGCTGGTGGAAAATTATGCCGCCGTCAGCGTCCAGGGGTTTCGCTTGGCCGGGCCGCAGTTCATGAGCGTTTTCGATTTGAAGAACGAACCAGCGCAATTGCGCAACGCTTACGGCGATGAGTTCGGCCAGCGCTGCTTGCTGGCCCGGCGGCTGGTGCAAGCCGGGGCGCGCTTCGTCGAAGTGTCGTTCAACCTGAATTTCGTTAACGGCACCGGCTGGGACACGCACAATGAGGGACAACTGAAACAACATATCTTGATCGATCAACTCGACCAGGCCCTATCGACTCTCCTACTGGACCTGGACAAGCTCAAACTGCTCGACAAAACGCTGGTGGTGGTGGCGACCGAGTTTGGCCGCCCGCCGGAGTTCGACGGTGGCGGCGGTCGCGGCCACCACTCCAAGGCGTTCAGCGGCTTCCTGGCCGGCGGCGGCCTGCGCACCGGCCAAGTCGTCGGCGTCACCGATGACCTGGGCAAGACCATCGTGGCAGAGCCGGTCTCCATCCCTGACTTCTTCGCCACCATCTTCTGCGCTCTGGGCATCAACCCCGCCAAGGAACTCTACGCCGGTGACCGCCCCGTGCCGATCACGGACGGCGGCCAGCCGGTGCGGCGGTTGTTTGGGTAGGGGGGTGTGAGGCGGCATATAACGATCCGCGCCGAAGCGCGCCAACCAGCGTCTGGCATGAATGCCATACCCCGGCAAACATTCGGCGACGAGGGTGATTCCCTCATCGATATTTTAGCCTGTACAAATGCTGTTTGGGGTAGGGACAGCAGGGCCGCCGCGGATCTTTGAACTATATTTCCCAGTCGCTACGGGGTCTCCCGTATGGATTTGACCTGGGTGGCTCGGTTGGGGGCGGGGGCGTCCTTTCCCAGTCGCTCGCGGCACGTTGCCGAGATTGCCCACGTTCCATGTGTGGACGGCGTTGAGGCAAAACGCATTCACCGTCGTTGATTGGAAAAAATGCTCTTGAATTGTCTTGTTTTTGTCGATATACGGCTTCCTCACAAATCATTCATCAAGTTTGTTCGCGCGGTCATTACTGGTCGGGCGAGCCGAAGATTGGTCATGCTCCGGCGCTAATCGCATTGGGGCAGGTGACGTTGTCGGGATCACAAAACCAGTAAGGCTTTCGACTTGGAAGAGAGAGGAGTCGCGAGCACGGCGGCGTCACGCCCGCAAGCATGCCTCCCCGTCGGAAGCTTTGGAAGATTTGGAAGAATCCGCGATTCAGGGAGGTTTCATGCGTTCTTTCATTACCATTGCCTTAATCGTCCTTGCGGCTGGTTGTTGCCGCTTTAATCGGACGTGCGTATGTCATCATTGCCCGTCCCCCGGCCCTTATGGCGGTCCAGCGCCCATGAATCACGGCAATGAACCGGGGCCTGATTCACAAACCCAGGGATCGACCACCCAGGTGATGAAGGTGGCGACGCCGGAGGACGCCGGCACGATGTCGATGGCCGCCAACTGTCCACATCGCTACGCTCTGGGGCTAGACTGGACACATATTCGCGTGCCGGTCCCCCGGTTGATGAGCGTCCCCAGCACCAAGGAAATGCCCGTTTACGCACCTCCTCAGGGGGGAGTGGTCGTCTTGCGGACCTATCCGGGGACGGTGCAACCGACGAATGAATTAGGCTTGCAGCCGTCGCCGCCGATGGTCTCGACCACCGTGGAAGCGTGCGCGATCCAGGAACCGCCGATCGCCAGCGTGCCACCCCCCATGGTCGTGAGCCACGTGACTCCGGCCGGGACCGTCAAGCCCCCGCCGGAACCCGTGAAGATGGAGCCGCCGGCCACGCACACGCCGGTGCAGTTGCCGGTCATTGCCCACCTTCACCCCAGCGTCCGGTCCACGCCGCCGGCGCCGGAGCAACCGACCGCGACGCTCCAGGCTTCCGTCGCCGCGGAAAACACCTTCGTCTTGCCGACGGAGCTGCCCATTGCTCAGGAACCGCTCATGGCCCCTAGCCCGCCAGCCAAGGTAGAGCTACCGCCGCCGCCGGAACCCCATCAACCGACCAGCGTGTCGGTGCGAGACCTGGAGAATCTACGCCGCCAAATCGAAGCCCTGGAACAGCAACTGCGTGAGAAGAACAATGGTCCGGAGCTGATGCCGACACAGCCGCGCTAAGAAACTATCCGAAAACCTCTCCCTCCCTTGATAAGGGGGGCGGTAAACCAGAAATTATCTTTTCGGATAATTTCTAAGGGAGTCAGCTAGAAGAAGCTGCCAGCTGCCAAAGCATGGTACCCGGCACGTTCGGCTGACCAGTATTACTCCGGCAAGCAAGATTCCACCGAGCACGCAGCGCGAACCAGTGCGACACTGGCTCGCGCTGCGTGCTCCTGTGATTTTCTTTCCTGCCGGGGTAATAGTCATTTTTCGTGCCGGAGTGACTTATCCGGCTCTTGATCTCGCGGCGGGTCGTTTGGTTCGAGCAGATGGGGAAGTGTTCCGGTGCTGTCGCCGAGTTTTTCGACGGTGATGTCCATGCGATTAAGCATCGATAGCCACAAATTGTTGAGTGGCGTTTCCTTGGGATAGTGGATGTGACGACCGGGGGACAAGGTGCCGCAGCCGCCTCCCGCGAGCAGGATCGGCAGATCGTCGTGGTTGTGCGCGTTGCCGTCGTGAATGCCGCTGCCATAGACCAGCATGGCATGATCGAGCAAAGTGCCATCCCCTTCGCGGGTGTCGTTCATTTTTCGCAGCAAATAGGCCAATTGCTTCAGGTGGAACAGATTGATCTGGCGAATCTTGGCTTGCTTGGCGGCATCGCCGCCGTGGTGGGAAAGGTCGTGATGTCCCTCGGCGACGCCGATGAACGGATACGGCTTGTTGCTGGCCTCGTTGGCCAGCACGAAGGTTGCCACGCGCGTGACATCGGCCTGGAACGCCAGCACCAGCAGATCGCACATCAGGCGAATGTGCTCCTCGTAATTCGCTGGCACGCCCGCCGGAGCGGGATAATCGGGGACCTGTACCGGCGGCAGCTTCTCGGCCCGCTCCATGCGCAATTCAATGTCACGGATGGCCGCGAAGTATTCATCCAGCTTGCGCGCGTCATTCTGGCTCAGGCGATTGGCGAGGCTTTTGGAGTCCTCCCGCACGAAATCGAGGATGCTTTTTCGGCGCGCGTCCCGTTTCTTCTGGGAGGCGTCGCCGGCCCCGAAAAGACGTTCAAAGACCAGCTTCGGATTCACTTCCTTGGGCAACGGCTGCGTGGCTGAACGCCAGGACATGGTCGAGGAATACACGCAGCTATAGCCCGAATCACAATTGCCGGCCATAGCGCCGTGCTCGGTGCCGATTTCCAGCGACGGCAGGCGTGTCTGGTCCCCCAGCCGCGCGGCGGCGAGCTGATCGACGGACACGCCCGCGCGGATGTTGGTGCCATCGGTCTTGTTGGGATGCACGCCCGTCAGGAAGGCGGCCATGGCGCGGGCGTGGTCGCCGCCGCCGTCGCCGTAGGCCCGGGCCTTGTCCGCCGTCAGTCCGCTGAGCACTAGCAATTGATGCTTCACGGGGGCCAACGGTTCCAGGATCGGCGGCAGGTCGAAGTCGCTTCCTTGCTGGCGCGGCGTCCAATCGGGCATGTGCTTGCCATTGGGGACATACAGGAACGCCATGCGATTTGGCGCCACCGTTTTCGGGTCGGCGTCCTCGGCCCAGGCAACCAGAGGACCCATCGCCTCTAGCCACGGCAGCGTCAGGGACACGCCCAGACCCCGCAGCACGGTACGGCGTGAGATGAGTTTGGCAGGTGTATTCATGAAGCACACTCCCAAGTAGTTGTCGTTGGTTGGATTCTCTTACAAGCCACGGCGTTTGCGGAAGGGGTCGGATTTCACGATCTGGATGACCAGGGCGGAGAATTTGTAATTCTCGGCTGGCAGCGCCCGCACAATCTGTTCCACGGTGGGGCGGTCATAGTATTCCAAGCCGCGCCCCAAGGCGTAGATTAGCAGCTTCTCCACCATACAGCGGACAAAGTCATCCTTGCGCCGCAAGACGAATGTCTTCAGCTCCACCGGGCCGACGAACTTGGTGCCGTCGGTGAACTCGCCGGTAGCGTCGATGTCAAACTCGCCATCCTTGTCGCGCCAGGCGCCCACGGCGTTGAAATTTTCCAGAGCGAACCCGATGGGGTCCATCTTGGCGTGACAGTTGGCGCAAGCCACGTTGCGGCGATGCACTTCCATCCGCTGCCGCAATGAAGCGGCGCTGATGTCCCGTTCTTCCTCGGACAACTCGGGGACATTCGGCGGCGGGGGCGGCGGGGGAGCGCCCAAAATTTGCTCCAGCACCCACCGGCCCCGCTTCACGGGAGAGGTGCGCGTCGGATTCGAGGTCACGGTCAACACGCTGGCCTGCGTCAACAAGCCGCCACGCGTGCGATCCGGCAACGTCACGCGCCGGAACTGGTCCCCCTTGATCGGCTGACCGCGCGGCATTCGGGGTTTCTCTCCCAGCAGGTTGCCATTGGTGTCGGCGATGCCATAGTGCCGGGCCAGCGGTTCGTTGAGGAACGTATAATCGGCGTCGATCAGCTCCAGAATCGAACGGTCCTCACGCAAGATGGATTCGAGGAATAGCTCGGTCTCGCGGACCATCGCGCCGCGCAGCTTCACGTTGAACGTCGGAAACAGCTTGCCATCCGGCGAGATGAACTCAATCCGTTTCAACTGCAACCACTGCATGGCGAAGTTTTCCACCAGCGCGACGGCGCGGGGATCAGCCAGCATACGCCGGACTTGCTCCTCCAGATTGGCCGTGAGCTGTCCCTTTTCCGCCAGGTCCAGCAACGTGTCATCGGGCATCGAACTCCACAGGAAATACGACAGACGAGAAGCGAGCTGGAACTCATCCAGCACGCGGATGTTCGGACTCTGGGGGTTGTCGTCGAGTTCCGCGCGGAACAGGAATTTCGGGGAACAAAGAGTGGCTTGCATGGCCAGCTGCATCGCCGCCTCCCATTTTTCCCCTTCGGCCAACGCCTGGTCCACCAGTCGCAGCACGCGGTCCAGCTCCTCCGCGCTCGGCGGCCGGCGATAGGCTCGACGGAGAAAGCGCGCCATCACTTCACGCGATTGCTCCTCAAGCGCTGTTCCAGGCGTGACCGCGAGTAGGCGGCGATGGCTGGCGGGGCGCGGATCGAGCGGCCCATCCAGCTGCAAGTATTCCACCATCAGATAGGCGGGCGGTTGGCCTTCGCCAGGCTTGTCGATGGCGATCATCATGCGGTGGCGGTTGGGGATGGGGGGCACGCGGACTTCGAGGATTTCCGCCTCCTCGCGCCGGGTCGCCTGGACGGCGAAGGTTTTCAATAGGCGGGCCGGTCGCTGCACGTTGCCGGACAGGCGAGCCAATTCGGCATCCGGAGACGGGTCCGGCAAATCCTTGCCATGCACCAGGATCGCGACGCGCAGCGGTTGATCGGTGCCGCTTTCCCCATAGACGCGCGTGCGGAAAATGTATTCGCCATCGGCCTCCCAATTGTACGGTGTGTTGATGGGGCCGACATCAATGGCGCGTTGGCCATCGGTGGTCATGCGGCGAAAGCCTTTTTCGACCAGCTTGCCGGATTCGGGGGAAGCTGGCTCGGTATAAACCGATGCCAGGTGGCGCTTGATCACGGCGGGGGGATTGGGGGTGATCGCTTGGCTCATGATGCTTTCCGCCGCCGCGAGATAGCGTTCCATCAACACTGGCGACAACGACAGTACATCGCCGATATTATCGAAGCCATGTCCAATGTCATCGGAGGGAAAATCCTCGGTCGGATCAAACGAAACGCCGATCAGGTCGCGGATGGTATTGCGGTATTCCACCCGATTCAGCCGGCGCATGGTGACGCGACCCGGATCGGGTTTCGCGTTCCGGTCGGCATGGTCGAAGATGGCTTTCACCAGATCAGTGAAGGCCACCGTTTCGGCGACCGGCGGCTGCGGCTGGCCGCTCGGCGGCATTTCGCCATTGGCGAGCATCTTGCGCACGTTGTCCCACAATTTGCGCTGCTTCACCAACGATGCCGCATCCCGGAACGGTTCCAGCGACAGATCGGCCTTGGGGCGCTCGCCGCCGTGACATTTCAGACAATGGTTCTCCAGGAAGGTCCGGCCTATCTTGCCGAAGTCCGGAAAGGCGGCCTCATCCGCGTGAGCGCTGGACGCCGCCAAGAACACCACAAGAGCTAACACACCTGCGCGAGCATTCATGAACTTGTTCCATTTTCTGATTGCGACAAACCACGGTGGACCATTTCGCCGGCAATCCCGATGGCCGGAGCCGCGACCGTGAGGAAACGGGGGGATTCGCCGAGTTTTCCACATCGAAATAATAGCGTTCCAATGTCTTGACTCTTTTTTAACAGATTTCCCACCGCGCCGAAAGAAGTTATCCGTAAGAGACATTTAATCATCCTGACGGGGGAGTGACGAAGTGGCTTTATCGCTTCGCGTCCGTCTCCGAGCGCGAACCGATGCATCCCGCTGCCAGGTATGGACGAAGTGGCTTCAACGCTTCGCGCCCGGGAGCGAAGGTGAGCCGATGAATCATGAACTTCTTGCTTGGCATGATCCTACCACCATTTTACAATCAAGGGTGAAGAATGTTACCTGCCATCGACCTTCCGTGAATATCTCAATGGGATGACCTTATGACTGCGCGACGATGCGGGATGATCCCCGTGGGTGTCTTGGTGTGGGGCGCGGGTTGGCTGCTGGTCGGGGCGCGGGCGTTGGCGGCGGATGCACCGGTGGATTACAACCGCGACGTTCGGCCCATCCTGGCCAAGAATTGCTTTGCCTGCCACGGTCCCGACGAGGAGCACCGTTCCGCCGGGTTGCGTTTGGATCAGCGCGACTCTGCTGTGCAACAGGGCAAACGCGGAGCCGCCATCGTGCCGGGAGCGCCGGCAAAGAGTGTCTTGTTGCGCCGCGTCGCGGCCAGTGACCCTGGCGAGCGCATGCCGCCCCCCGCCACTGGCAATCGTTTGACGGCAGAGCAGATCGCTACGCTGGAACGCTGGATTCAGCAAGGGGCGACCTATGCCAAGCACTGGGCGTTCGTGCCGCCGCAAGCGCCACCGTTGCCCGCCGTGCAGAATCACAATTGGCCTCGCAATGGCATTGATTACTTCGTGCTGCACCGGCTGGAACAAGCTGGCTTGCGACCATCGCCGGAAGCCGACCGCTATACCTTGCTGCGGCGCGTCAGTCTCGACCTGCGCGGCCTGCCGCCGACGCCGGCGGAGATCGATGCCTTCATCCGCGACACCCGCCCCGGCGCTTACGAGCGAGCCGTGGATCGTTTCTTGAATGATCCGGCGTATGGCGAACGCTGGGCGCGGATGTGGCTCGACTTGGCCCGCTACGCCGATTCCGCCGGCTACGGTTCCGATCCGCTGCGGACCATCTGGCGCTACCGCGATTGGGTCATCGATGCTTATAACCGCAATCTTCCCTATGACCAATTCACCATCGAACAATTGGCTGGTGATTTGTTGCCCAATCCCACGCTGGAACAACACATGGCCACTGCGTTTCATCGCAACACCATGACCAACACCGAAGGGGGGACCGACGACGAGGAATTCCGCGTCGCCGCCGTCAAGGACCGCGTGGATACGACCATGCAGGTGTGGATGGGGCTGACAATGGGCTGTGCCAAGTGTCATAACCACAAGTACGAACCGATCAGCCAGAAGGAATACTATCAATTCTTCGCCTTTTTCAATCAGACGGCGGACAGCGACAAGCCCAACGAAGCTCCGGTGATCCCCGCTCCCACGCCGGAGATGCAGCGCCAGAATGAACACATTGACGCCCAAATCGCGGAGCTGCGCCGCCGCTGGGCGGCGCCGCCGCCGGAGATGGTCGCCAGCTTGGTCGGGCACCGATCCCTGATTCCGGCGGAGCTGGTAGTCATTCGAGGCGGGATCGCTCAGCTGGAGAAATCCCGCCCCGCCATTCCGACCCTGCCGGTGATGGTCGAGCTGCCGCCTAATCAACGGCGGGTCACCAAAATGATGATCAAGGGGAACTTCCTCAATCTCGGCGAGCCGGTCGAAGCGGCCGTGCCAGCGGCGTTTCATCCGTTTCCCCAAGATGCTCCGCGCGACCGTTTGGGCTTGGCCCGCTGGCTGGTCGAGCCGGCTAATCCCTTGACGGCTCGCGTGGCGGTCAATCGCTACTGGGCGCAACTGTTCGGTGTCGGCCTGGTGGAATCGGAGGAAGATTTCGGTACGCAGGGGGAATTGCCCAGCCATCCCGAATTGCTCGATTGGCTGGCCGTCACCTTTATGAGCGGTGATAGCCGTTTAGCGAGCGACCCGAAGGAAAGCGCTTCGCGTCCGTGGGACATGAAACGCCTGCTCAAGCTGATCGTCACCTCGGCCACCTATCGGCAATCGGCGCGGGTAACGCCGGAATTGCTGCGTGCCGACCCGCGCAATCGCTGGTTGTCGCGGGGACCGCGCTTTCGGCTCGAAGCGGAGATGGTCCGCGATCAAGCGTTGGCCCTAAGCGGCTTGTTGAGCAAAAAGAGGCATGGCCCGTCGGTGTTTCCGCCGCAGCCGCCGGGGCTGTGGCAAGCGGCGTTCAATGGCCAGCGCACCTGGGCCACCAGCACCGGCGAAGATCGTTATCGGCGCGGCCTCTATACCTTCTGGCGGCGGACGGTGCCGTATCCGTCGATGGCCGCCTTCGACGCGCCGAGCCGGGAAATCTGCTCGATCCGCCGCTTCCGCACCAACACGCCGCTGCAAGCGTTCGTCACGCTCAACGATCCGTGCTACGTCGAAGCAGCCCAAGCCTTGGCCCGCCGCTTGGTCCGTGACGGCGGCAAGACAGCCGCCGACCGCGCCCGTTTCGGCCTCTTCCTGTGCCTATGCCGCCCACCCAGCGACGTCCAGATGGCGCACCTAGTTCGCCTCTATGAAACCACCCACGCTCACTACCAACAGCATCCGCAAGACGCCGTCGCGCTGGCCACCGACCCGCTCGGCCCCCTTCCCGCCGGCCTGGACCCCGCCGAATTGGCCGCCTGGACCGTCGTGGCCAACGTGCTGCTGAATCTCGATGGCGTCTTGATGAAGGGGTAAGCCGAGTGGAATTGATGGAAGGGATGTCTGGACCTAAGTGACATAGATAGGATGGATAATGCCATGCTATCCGAACAACAAGCCCAACAGCTGTGCGATAAATCCAAATATGGAATAACAGATTTTATCATTGTTAATGACTAATGGCGATTGTTCACGAACTATTGACCCCCATGGGTACTAAAGGTCATTCCCCATGAATTTCCACCACCGCTGGGCGCGTGCTCAGACTCGCCGCGAGTTTTTGCGAAATTGTCAAACCGGCCTGGGGGCCATTGCCTTGGCGGCGCTCGGACGGCGCGAGGGGCGGGGGGCGCATCCGGCGGTCAATCCATTGGCACCGCGGCCGCCGGTGTTCACGCCCAAGGTCAAGAATGTCATCTACTTGCATATGTCCGGCGCGCCGCCGCAACAAGAGCTGTTCGACTACAAGCCACGCTTGGTCAAGCACCACATGCAGCCGTGCCCGGCGGAGCTGCTCCAGAATCAGCGGTTCGCCTTCATCAAAGGGCATCCGCAGCTGCTCGGCACGCCGTACCAGTTCCGGCGACATGGCCAATGCGGCGCCTGGGTCAGCGAATTGCTGCCGCATTTTAGTCACATGGTCGATGACGTGGCCTTCATCCAATCGATGCACACCGATCAGTTCAACCACGCCCCGGCGGAGTTGTTCCTCTACACCGGCTCGCCCCGCGCCGGCAGCGCGGCGATGGGGTCATGGATCACCTACGGCCTCGGCTCGGAAAGTCAGAACCTCCCCGGTTTCGTCGTGCTCATCAGCGGCGGCACCGATCCGACCGGCGGCAAGGCCCTGTGGAGCACCGGCTTTCTGCCCTCGGTGTATCAAGGGGTCCAGTGCCGAACTACCGGCGAGCCGATTCTGTACGTGACCAATCCCAAGGGGATGAACGCCGACGTCCGCCGCCAGAGTCTTGACGCCTTGAAACGGCTTAACGAGTTCGAGCTGGAACAGTTCGGCGACCCGGAAACGCTGACACGCATCGAGCAATACGAGCTGGCCTTCCGCATGCAGTTGGCCGTGCCGGAAGTCATGGACCTTCGCCAGGAACCGGCGGCCATTCAGGAAATGTACGGCGCTCAGCCCGGCGCGGCGTCGTTCGCCAACAACTGCTTGCTGGCCCGCCGCTTGGTGGAACGGGGCGTCCGTTACGTGCAGCTGTACGATTGGGGCTGGGACACGCACGGCACCGGCAAGGGGGACGACATTGTTCATCACTTGCCCAACAAATGCCGACAGATTGACCAACCCATCGCCGCCTTGCTCAAGGACTTGAAACAACGCGGCTTGTTCGAGGAAACACTGGTGATCTGGGGGGGCGAATTTGGCCGAACGTCGATGAACGAAGCGCGGGGCGGCTCGAAGTTCCTGGGCCGAGACCACCACCCGCATTGCTTCACTATCTGGTTGGCCGGCGGGGGCATTCGCGGCGGCACCACCCTCGGCGCCACCGACGAATTAGGCTACTTCATCACCGATCACCCCGTCAGCATCCGCGATTTGCAAGCCACCATCCTGCACCTGCTTGGCCTGGATGCCTGGAAACTGACCTACTCGTATCAAGGATTACAGCAGCGTCTCATCGGCCCGGAGGGGGACGCACGGGTTCGCAGGGAAATTTTGGCGTGAGAAGAGCGCGCGGGGCGCGGTCTGGGTTCAAACCAGCTGCTATCGATCTTCGTTGCTTCCCTATGCCAATACCTCCGGGATGGGATTGGCCCCCTTGTCCACCATGCGCACGGGGCGGTCGCCAGCGTGGAAGGTGGTTTCGGGATCGATACCGAGCGGCCGGCAAATGGTGGCCATGAAATCCACGGCGGAGACCGGGCGATCCTCGACGGTGGCGCCGTTCTTGTCGGTCCGGCTGATGACTTGGCCGCCGGGAACGCCGCCGCCCAGCAGCATCGTGCTCCAGGCGCGGGCGTAATGTCGGCTAAAAAGGGGACGCGGGGGGGGGCTTCTTGGCGAAACCTCAGTGCGGCTCCCCTTTTTTTTTTCCCCCCGGTGTGGGGACGA
>JBKBIP010000039.1:41936-42200 GCA_046297495.1 Gemmataceae bacterium
GTTATCGAGGTGGGGTGGGATGGGTGGAGAAAGGGGGGCCGCGCTTGGGGTTGGGTTGGAAATTCCCATTCGCGTCCCCTTTTCTTGGTCTACCATGAGTGATGGACAGGCACATGAAATTAAGAGTATAATGTGGAAGGAATAGTAATAGTGTGGAATAGAGGTTAACAGCCACATGGGGGAGAGAGTCGTACCATGACGCTGCAATTGCGCGAATCACGCCAACATTTGCCCGTGGACCGAAACGGGTTCGCCATCCTCGAT
>JBKBIP010000040.1:0-39913 GCA_046297495.1 Gemmataceae bacterium
GCATCGGGATGACAGCGCGACAAAGCCAACACGATGAGACCGCCGAACGACAGGCCCTTGTTCAACACGAAGACGGGCAATTGCTCGACACTGGTTCCCTTGAACACGACATACCGCACTGCCGCATAGACAACACATCCCCATGTCACCAACCAAGGCAGCCATCGACCGCTTTTTTGACTATTTTTCGTCATGTGTTAGGATCCATTGCTCCGGGCATCGACAATTTTTCTCTCCCCTGAACTGTATGCGACCGGCGGGCAAGAATCCATCCCTCACCAACTCCACGGCACACACAAAGCATCCGCGTGGGACCATCCATCACGCCTGTATTTCTCTCCTGGACAAAAGAATCGTCCCGACAGGTAGCCCGCGTGGAGTTTGCCTGATACCATCTCAGAAAGTTGATTATTCGTAATTTCCTCATTGGGCGAGCCAGCGCATGGACCTGTTTCAAATCATTGCCGTGCTGATCACGTTGTCGGCATTGTTCAGTTTCATCAATTATCACTGGTTGAAGCTGCCGACGACGATTGGCTTGATGATTCTGACCTTGGGGCTTTCGTTGGTCTTGATCGTCGGGGGATTAGCCTTTCCCGATCTGGAACGCCAGGCCGAGGCCGCCATCGCTGGCGTCGATTTCAACCAAGCCGTGATGCACGGCATGTTGGGATTCCTGCTGTTTGCCGGGGCGTTGCACATCAACCTGAACGACTTGGCCAACGCCAAGTGGGTGATCCTGTCGCTGGCCACCATTGGCGTGTTGTTGTCCACATTCATCGTCGGCGTGCTGTCCTGGTGTGTTTTGTATCTCATCGGCTTGGAAGTGAGCTTCATCTATTGCCTGTTGTTTGGCGCCTTGATCTCCCCGACCGATCCGATTGCCGTGCTGGGAATCGTCAAGCAGATTGGCGCGCCCAAGGAGTTGGAGATCAAGATCGCCGGCGAATCGCTGTTCAATGACGGCGTGGGGGTGGTGGTCTTCCTGGGTTTGCTGGAAATCGCCACCGGGGAACATGGCTTCGATGTCGGCCACCTGTCGTATCTGTTTCTCCAGGAGGCGGTGGGGGGGGCCGTCTTCGGTTTGGGCCTCGGCTACCTCGCCTTCCTGGCGCTGCGTTCGGTGGACAATTACCAGGTAGAGATTCTCATTTCACTGGCACTCGTGGCGGGGGGCTACGCGGTGGCCGACTATTTGCACCTGTCCGGGCCGATCGCGATGGTGGTCGCGGGTCTGCTCATTGGCAATCATGGCCGGACTATGGCCATGTCGGCATCCACCACGGAGCACCTCGATTTGTTCTGGGAGTTGGTCGATGAAATTCTCAATGCCGTGTTGTTCGTCCTCATCGGTTTGGAAGTGCTGATTCTGACGTTCACGGCGCAATATCTGTTGGCGGGCGTGCTGCTGATTCCCCTGGTCGTCTTGGCTCGCTTCTTGGCCGTGGGGGCGCCGATTCGTCTGGGGCTGCGGCCGTGGCGGCAATTCCCCTCTGGCACGGTGCGCATACTCACCTGGGCCGGTCTGCGCGGCGGCATCTCGGTGGCTTTAGCTTTGTCCATCCCCAGTCAAATTCATGGTCGGCACGTCCCGGAGCGTGACATCCTCATTGCCTGTACCTATGTCGTGGTGGTGTTCTCCATCATCGTGCAGGGGTTGACCATTGGCCCGCTAATCCAGCGCTTGATCAAACGCCCGGAAGCAGAAATTAAGCAAACCGTTTAGCGGGCGAGCCACAGGCTCCGCCGATGGCTCACCCGCTAAACGCTGTCCCGTCGGATCGCTACAATCTTCCTTGACACCAATTCTCGGATACAAGGAAAGCAAACATGGCGCATTTAGCTCCATCCATCTTGGCGGCGGATTTCTCCCGCTTGGGGGAACAAGTGCTGCAGACCGAACGGGCCGGCGTCCAGCGCATTCAAATCGATGTCATGGATGGTCACTTCGTCCCCAACTTGAGCATGGGACCAGGGGTGGTTAAGAGTCTGCGCGGCGCCACGCGCATGGAGTTGGAAGTCCACCTGATGATCAAGGAGCCGTTCCAGTTCGCCGACGACTTCCTGGCAGCTGGGACGGATCGCCTTATCTTTCATATCGAAGTGCAGCCCAATCCACGCCCCTTGTTGCGCTACTTGCACGCGCGCGGCATTCAGGCGGGGGTAGCCATCAAACCGGAAACGCCCTTGGAGATATTGGAACCCTATCTGCCCGACATGGACTTAGCCTTGTGCATGACGGTTCACCCCGGTTTCGGCGGCCAGTCGTTTCTACCGGAAAGCCTCGCCCGCATCCGCCAATTGCGCCAGCTGATCGACAAACGGAACCCGCGCTGCGAGCTGGAAGTCGATGGCGGCATCGACAAAACCACCATCCGCGGCGCGCATGAAGCTGGCGCGAACGTCTTCGTGGCGGGGACGGCGGTGTTTGGCGCGCCGCACGGACCCGCCCACGCCGTGCGCGAGCTGATGCAGCTGTTGGGGAAGGGTTAAAGTTGGTTGGCTTATTCCTCCGCCCAGCGCAGCCACAAGGCGGCCTCGGCGTCGCTGGGCATGCGCCAGTCGCCGCGTGGAGAGAGGCTGATGGAACCGACCTTGGGGCCGTCCGGCAAGCAGGAACGCTTGAACTGATTGGCGAAGAAGCGGCGCAGGAACACGGCCAGCCAGCGGCGGATTTCTTCCGGGGTGTAAGGGCGGTCGAAGCGGGCATGCTCGGCCAAGTAGAGAATCTTTTCCGGCGGCGCTCCGTAGCGCAAAACGTGGAATAGGAAGAAATCGTGCAGTTCATAAGGACCGATGACTGCTTCGGTTTCCTGCGTGATTTGGCCGTCTTCGTCGATGGGCAGCAGCTCCGGTGAAATCTCGGTGGCGACAATATCCAGCAAAATCCGGCGCGTCTCGCCGTCAAATTCATTCTCCGCCACCCAGCGCACCAGGAACTTGACCAGGGTTTTGGGAATGCTGCCATTCGGATTGTACATGCTCATGTGATCGGCATTGTACGTACACCAACCCAAGGCCAACTCGGACACGTCGCCGGTGCCGATCACGAAGCCGGCGTTCATCAGGATGCTGGTGCGCGTGCGGGCCTGGATATTTTCAAAGACCAGGTCCTGACGCTGCTCGGCGGGCAAACGCTGCAACTTGGCGGTCAGTTCCTCCACGGAAAGCCCAGTCAGGTTAATACCGAACGGTTGATGACCCAAAGCACGCATCTGTTCCAGGCACAGGGGGCGAATGTCGATTTCCGCCGTGGTGACATCCAGCTGTTGCATCAGGGCGCGGGCGTTGTCGCGGGTGCGGCTGGTGGTGCCGAAGCCAGGCATGGTGAAAGCGTGGATGCGTGAACGGGGAACGTGCAGCGCGTCCACGGTCCGGCAGGCGACCAATAGCGCCAACGTCGAATCCAGACCCCCCGAAATGCCGATGGATACCGCTGGCTTGCCGATGTGTTCCAACCGCTTGGCCAGGCCGGCGACCTGAGTGTGAAAGATTTCCTCGCAGCGCTCGCGCAACTGCTCGTGGCCGCGCGGCACGAACGGATGGGCCTCGACTTCACGGAGCAGGCGGCGCGGCTCCGACGGCGCGGGGAGCGCGAACGGCACATAGTCGAAGTGGTGCAACGGTCCATTTTGGTACTGCCCCGCGCCGAAACTGTTGGTCCTCATGCGGTCGACACGTACGCGGTCGAGGTCCACGTCGGCGACCAACAAGGTTTCTTCTCGTTGGAAGCGTCGCGACTCGGCCAGTAAGACGCCATTCTCGGCGATCAGACAATGACCACCAAATACCACATCGGTCGTCGATTCCCAGACCCCGCAGGAAGCATAGACATACGCCGCCATACAGCGCCCGGACTGGTTCTGCACGAGTTGGCGGCGATAGTTGGCTTTGCCGATGGTTTCATTGCTGGCTGACAAGTTCACCAACACCGTCGCGCCGGCCAAGGCTTGATACGAGCTGGGGGGAATCGGCACCCACAAGTCCTCGCAGACCTCCACGCCGACGATAGCTCCTACGCTGCCTTCCGCCGCGAACAACAAATGGGTGCCAAATGGCGTTTCTTCATCCCCCAATTGAATTCGCGTGCTTCGAGCGGCGGCGGCTGGGGCGAACCAGCGATCC
This sequence comes from Gemmataceae bacterium, assembly GCA_046297495.1. Lineage (GTDB taxonomy): Bacteria > Planctomycetota > Planctomycetia > Gemmatales > Gemmataceae > JBKBIP01. The sequence goes on from JBKBIP010000040.1 coordinate 4,126, forward strand.
TCGTAAAATTCCTTGTAGTTGGGGATAAACGACTTGGGAATGACACCTAGCACTCGCCCCCCGCGCAGCACGGCGGCGCAATTGAAGAGGCGATCATCCACCGCCAGCGGCAGACCAACCACCGCCAAACCGGAGTACAGCGCAGCGCTGTCATGGGCGAGTTGGGCCAGGGCCGCGCGCGCGCCGCGCAACAGCGTATCCTGATGAAACAAATCAGCGCAGGTGTAACCGGTCAGAGCCAATTCAGGAAAGACGAGCACTGCGACCCCTGCGTTCTCCGCCTTGGCCATCAAGGTGAGCATGCGCTCGGCATTGAACGCGCAATGAGCGACGCGCAACACCGGCACCGCCGCCGCCACTCGCAGAAAACCGTGATGGGTCATGGACAATAACTCGTCAAATTTCAACAGGTATTCTTTGGATTTATCGTTTTGCGCACGCCATCGGATAGCAAGCGCGAACCGATGAATCTTCATTTTACCCCAATCGTTCCCTGGCCGCCGCTACTTCGCGCGCTTTCATCTGCTGAAACTTGGTCATGTATCCTTGAATCTTCGCTGACAGCTCGAAGCGCCGGTACTGACCCCAAGTGCGGTCGGCGCGGGCGGCTTGGTCCGGAAAACTCTCGTGATAGACGATGCGCCCCTGTTCGACGAGCTTCACGAACAGCGGTTCGCCGGGCGGGTCTTCGGAGGCATCGGCGATGATCATGGTATCATTCCGGCCATAGACACGCAGATAGCCCCCTAGTGACTCCTTGCCGGGGGTGTTAGAGAACTTGACGTTGGGATGGTCGCCGGTGGCGGAGCGCTTGAACGCTGCCGCCAGGGTGTCCCGATGCACCAGCTGCCACCAATAGCCGCCAGCGCCGGGAAAGAGCAGCGTCGGTTCCTCTCCCGTCGCGCGGCGAAAATGCTCGTACACTTGCCGTACCAGGTCAGGAGTGATTTCACTTTCAAAAACGATCATGCGCGGCTTGAGGTGCCGCCGTTTCATCTCTTGAAAATACAACACGCACTGGCCGGCGATGTCGCCCGAATCGACGCGGATGCCGACTTGCTCATTTTCTGGATGAGCTTGCATGACGCGCAGGGCATTGTCCAGGCCAACCGTCTCGGCATCGACCAGATCGCACAACAACGACGCCTTGCCCATCGCCGTCACGAAGCGGTCCATCATCTCATACTCGGCTTCGGTTAAGGTGCGGTCGAAGGACTGGGCGGCGCACATCATCTCATGGCCGATGGTGCCGACCGACTGGAACAGTTCGGGATACATGAACTCGGCAGTGTCATTGGAAGTCAGCCGGCCGCCACCGCCGACGTAGCGGGCCAAGAGCAAGATGAGGTTGCAGACTTCGACAGGGGCCGAGCGCAAGCCGAACTCGGCGTCGCGCGGCGTGGCCAGCTTCATCAAGCGGGCCTTGGTGGCCTGGATGATCGGCGCGAAGTAGCGGCACATGGCCGGCTCCAGGTAGGAGACGGCGCCCCCTGGCCCCTCGAAAAACAGGCACGGCATCCCCGCCAAAAACGTCTGGCCGCCGGGAAAGCCCCAGATGTCGATGGGCAAATAAATGTCTTCCCCCGGCTGCTCGGCCAAGATCATGTCCCAGACGGCGTGCGGAAACGCCTTGACGGCGGAATGCTCGGCGTACCAGCGGCGCGACAATTCAATGTCGGAACGGCGCAACGGCCGATGAAACCACTGCGCCAACATCGCCTCGTGCCCCGCCATGATCAGTTGATTGTCGGCGTTCTGCTCCGGCAGCCCCTTACGCATGGTCAAGCCGTAGCCGGCCCGCTGTACTGCGATGTCTGGCACGGCGGCCCACATGGTGCGCTTGTAGGTGTCGGTACTCCCCGTCCAGCCGCCAAGAAGGAACAGCTTGGCGAAGAACTCTTCCCGCAGGGCGGCACGCTTGGCGGCAAAGGGATCAGTCGTCATAAGTCCTCCGGTATGGGAGCGCAACCGGAGGACCTACGCCCGCCGTTCGCCCGTTGCTATCTAATTTATGTTTTTCTGACGAAAAGCCGTGACAATTGAGCCGGAGATTATATCATGCCCCAAAGCAGGGGAGAGCAAAGCAATTTCTGACCCATGTCCAGGATGCGACCCCCTGCCATCCCTACGGTGCTCAGAGCAAGCAGCAGGAGGCTGTCGGCGTGCCGGCAGCATGATTTCACGCGAGGCGCAGCATGCCCCGAAACACACCGTTGGAACAGCGCAGGCATCCTCCCTGGAACGGCCAATTGACTTGGTTTTCAGGCGGTCTGTTGGCCGTGGCGCAGGCGCCGCCAGACAACCTGTCCATGTTCGATCCAGTCTCCCCGCCAGCTGAAAGCATATTAAATCTGACGTATCTCTTGTTGGGGATCACCGGCGCCATTTTCCTGGTGGTCGAGGGAATGTTGGTCTGGTGCATCTATCGCTATCGCCAGAAACCGGGGACCGAAACCGAGCCGCCGCAAAACTACGGCAGCAAGCCGGTCGAGCTGGCCTGGACGGTGACGCCTGCCCTGATCGTGTTCGTGCTATTTCTCATCGTTTTTCGCACTATCGCCGATACGCGCCGCGACCCACACCAAGCGCCCCCCCCCGGCTCCAAGCCGCTCCATGTGACCGTGATCGGCCATCAGTGGTGGTGGGAATACGTCTATGAGAAATACGACGGCACGGAGATTCGTTCCGAGGATGTCAAGGATGGCAAGCCTGTCTCACAGCGCTACATGAAGACGGCCAACGAGCTACACGTCCCCGCCAGCGCGGATGGCACACCTCGACCTGTCTATCTACACCTGCAATCCGTCGATGTGATTCATAGCTTCTGGGTGCCGCGCCTGGCTGGCAAGACGGACGTGATCCCCAATCGCATCAATCACATGTGGTTTCAATCCGCCATTCCTGGGTTGTATCTCGGCCAATGCGCCGAATACTGCGGCACGCAGCACGCCGGCATGTTGCTGCGCGTCTATGTCGATCCCGTGGATGAGTTTGAAACCTGGCTGGCGAACGAGCGCAAACCCGCCGTGGAAGACCCCGCCGCGGCCGCCGGCAAGAAAGTCCTGGAGTCAGAAGCATGCATGAACTGCCATACCGTGCGCGGCACGGCGGCGCAAGGTGGTTTCGGCCCCGACCTGACGCACTTGATGAGCCGGGAAACGATTGCCTCCGGCCTGGAGCCGAACAATAAGGAGATGCTGCGGGTCTGGGTCAAGGACCCGCAACAGATCAAGCCCGGCTGCCGGATGCCAGCCATGAACTTGACCGACGCGGAAATCGATCAGGTCGTGGCGTATTTGCTGACACTAAAGTGAGAGACGAACCTCATGGCCATCGCGGAACAAGAACCCCAGGTGGAACGCCGGCCGTGGAATGACATTCTCCACGATTGGGTAACGACCGTCGATCACAAGAAATTGGGGATCATGTACATCCTCATGGCCCTGTTCTTCCTGATCGTGGCCGGCATCGAAATCATCCTGGTTCGCTGCCAGCTATTTGTCCCGCGCGCCCAATTCATCGGCCCGGATATGTTCAACCAGCTCTTCACCATGCACGGTACCACGATGGTGTTCTTCATGGGGATGCCGATTCTAATTGGCATTGGCAATTACATCGTGCCGCTGATGATTGGGGCGCGCGATATGGCCTTTCCACGCCTGAACGCCTTTGGCTTTTGGGTGACGTTGTTCGGCGGATTGGTGATGTACTTCAGTTTTCTGGCTGGCGGCGCTCCCGACATTGGCTGGTTCGGCTACGCCCCCTTGACCAGCGCGGCCTTCTCACGCGGCACCAGCACCGATTACTGGATCGTCGGCCTGTTGGTCAGCGGCACCGGCACCATTGCGGCGGGGGTGAATTTCATTGCCACGATCTTGACCATGCGCGCCCCCGGCATGACCTTTCGCAAGATGCCGCTGTTCGTGTGGATGATGTTCTTCGACGCTTTTCTGATACTGCTGGCCATCCCGCCGCTGACGGCCGCCTTGATCATGCTGTTGTTCGACCGGCAACTGGGCGCCCATTTCTTCAATACCCAAGCTGGCGGCGACGCGCTATTGTGGCAGCATATGTTCTGGTTCTTCGGCCATCCCGAAGTCTATATCCTGGTGCTGCCGGCCTTCGGCATGATCTCCGAGATCATCCCCGTGTTCGCGCGCAAGGTGATCTTTGGCTATGAATCAGTCGCCGCCGCCACGGTGGCCATCGCGTTCATCAGCCTGGGGGTGTGGGCGCACCACATGTTCACGGTGGGCATGAGCAAGACTCTGGATTACATCTTCGCGGGGGCGACGTTCTTGATTGCCGTCCCCACCGGGATCAAGGTGTTCAACTGGGTGGCGACGCTCTACGGAGGGCGGTTGCGCCTGCACACGCCGATGTTATTCGCCCTGGGATTCCTGGGGATGTTCCTGATTGGCGGCTTGACCGGCATTATGTTGGCCACCGTTCCCTTTGATTGGCAAGTGAGCGACACCTACTTCGTCGTCGGCCATTTTCACTTCGTCTTGTTCGGTGGCACGCTGTTCGCCGTCATGGCGGGCTTTTTCTACTGGTTCCCCAAGGTGACGGGCCGGATGCTGAGCGAAAAACTCGGCAAGTGGCAATTCTGGTTCCTATTCGTCGGCTTTAACTTGACCTTCTTGCCAATGCATATGTCCGGCATGTTGGGCATGCCGCGGCGCATCGCCTACTACATGCCGGATCGCGGCTTTGAGATTTGGAATCAACTATCCACCATCGGGGCCTTCGTGCAGGTAATCGGCTTTTTGATTTTCATCTGGAACCTGGTGGCGTCACTGCGCAAGGAACCAGACGCGGGGGACGATCCGTGGGATGCCTGGACGCTGGAATGGGCCACCACTTCGCCACCGCCGTCGTACAACTTCGCCGTCGTGCCGGAAGTCCGCAGCCGACGGCCGCTGTGGGACCTGAAACACCCGGAAGACCCGGATTGGAAGTATGAATAAGCGGGAGGAAATCAGCGTGAGCGAAGCCAGCAGCGCGACGGTCCAGCACGGCGGCCACGTTCATGACCAGTGGCACACCGACAAGGTCGGCATGGCCTCGTTCCTGATTTCCGAGGTCGCTTTCTTCAGTACCTTGGTGGTGGCGTATGTCTTCTATCTCGACCAGATACGGAAAAGCGATCCCAGCCCGGCGGATGTCTTTTACATGCCCCTGGTCATTCTCAGCTCGATCTGCCTGTTCTCCAGCAGTGCCACGATTCACCTGGCGGGGGGCGCGCTGCACAGAGGAGATCGGCACAAGTTCCTAATCTGGTGGGGCGGAACCATCATCCTCGGCGCCCTGTTTTTGGTCGGCACGGCATTAGAGTGGCGGGACTTGCTCGGCACCTACGACCTGACCATCAGTCGGAACATGTTCGGCACCTGTTACTTCACCCTGGTCGGCTTTCACGCCGCTCACGTGACGATGGGAGTGATGATGTTGTCCGCCATCTTTGGCATCGCGTGGTCAGGACGAGCCGGCGACAAATTCCCGCGCGGCGCCGAGTTGATCACATGGTATTGGCACTTTGTCGATGGCGTGTGGGTGGTGGTGTTCACGGTGGTGTACTTGGTGGGAAGATATTGATGCGTTAGGATGATTCATCGGTTCCCGCTCGCCGCCGATGAATCCGAGAGGACCAACGATGGCTTCGGACGTGGATACCTCAATACCGAACAATCCGGACATTCCCGAACACATCGAGATGCCGGCGGCCACGGTCTGGCCCATGATCCTGGCGGTGGGGGTGTGCATGTTAGGGACTGGGCTAGTCACCAACTTGGCCCTATCCCTCTTGGGCTTGGCTCTCTTCCTGACCGGACTGATCGGCTGGCTGCGGCAACTGTTTCCAGGGCATGGCGTCACGCTGGAGCCGGTTAAAGCGGAGCATCTGCCGCGTCCCATCGAGGGACAAGCGGGACGGGTGGAAACGTTGGGGCCAGGTCGGGCGGGCTACCGCATGCACCTGCCAGAGATGATGCATCCATATTCTGCCGGCATCAGGGGCGGGATCATCGGTGGCTTGGTCATGCCCATCCCGGCCATCTTTTATAGTCTGATCAGCACCGGGCGACCGTGGCTGGCCATCAATCTGCTGGCTGGCATGTTGCTGCCCGGTGTCGAACAGATGTCCGGCGAGGAGCTGCGCCAATTTCACTTTGGACTATTTTTCCTGGCCTTGGTGATTCATGCAGTGATCTCCGTCGGCTTGGGCTTGGTCTATGGCGTCATTCTGCCGATGTTTCCAGGGCGGCCGATTTTCTGGGGAGGCCTCGTTTTACCGCTGTTGTGGACCGGCGGCAGCTACGGCTTCATGGGGGCGATCAACCCGGCCTTGCAAGAACATGTCGATTGGTTCTGGTTCATTCTGTCGCAGATCGTCTATGGCGTGGTGGCGTCGGTAGTGGTGATGCGCAGCGAGCGTGTGCTTACCCAACCGATGCGCCGGGTTCGCGCCACGGAGCCACCCAGCGGCGACGTTTTACGCCAGGAGACGGACGCCCCGCCCGCGCCGGACCAAGACGAGAACCAGCCGGGAGGTGGCATGTGATGATATTTCCTAGACATCATAGCGAGCGCGTCGGCGCGGGCTGGTTCGGTGTCGTTCTGCTGACTCTGGCTGGTTGCGCCAAACCGACGGAGGCGGATCGGTTGGCGGTCACGCAGCCGCCGTTGGATTTCCCGACGTTGTATCAACAAAACTGTTCGGGCTGTCACGGCGCCGACGGCAAGCTCGGAGGCGCGCCGCCGATCAACGACTCAATCTTTTTGGCCATCTTCTCGAAAGAGAACATGCGCCAGATTCTCGACCAAGGGCGGCCCGGAACCTTGATGCCCCCCTTCCAGCCCTTGCCGCATTTCGCTTATCCCCAGGACTTCCTCCCGTTGCGACAACTGCAAGAGCAAAAAGTCATGGATCACCAAAAACAGATCGACGCCTTGATCGAAGGGATTTATGGGGAATGGGCCACGCCGCCGCGACTGCCGGAAGGTGTCACGATCCCGCCGTATGACGATCCGGCGGTTACGGGCAATAAGGCAAATGGGGCCATGATCTTCCTGGATGCCTGCGCCAATTGTCACGGCAATCAGGGGGAAGGCACCTTGGCGGCGGGAGCGATCAACAATCCGGCGTTCCTGGCCTTGGTGAGTGACCAAGCCCTGCGCCGCATCATTATCACGGGCCGGTCGGACTTCAAGAATGAGATGCCGAACTTCGCGTCCACGATGGGCCGCTCGCCATTATTTCAGCCGCTGACCTCGCAACAAATCGCCGACATTGTGGCCCTGATGGATTCTTGGCGCAAGCCATATTACCAGCTGTCCGCGCCAACCACGACGATGGCGGAGAAAGAGAAAACCAATGCGGGAAGCGGGGCGACATCGGAATGACTGTACGGCAGCTGACGGTGGTTACTTCCTGAGATTCATCGGTTCACGCACGCCACCGATGCCTGGTGCGAACCGATAAATCCTCGGAGAGAAGATACAGAATATCGAGGAGATGCGATTCCCATGTCCGAAATCATGCAACCCGCTCCCGAAACACCGCCGGAACCACCGGATCGGCGCAACGTCTTGAAATACCTGAGTGTGGCTCTGGGCAGCTTGGCTGCTTTGGTCGTCGCCATTCCTTATGTCGGCTATCTGTTCGGCGCCCTGCTTAAGTTTCGCCCCGATGAGTGGATCGACTTGGGGGAAGTGAGTCAGTTTCCCGTCAATCAAACGATTCTATCTGTGTTCGCCAATCCGCTGCGGCAACCGTGGGACGGATTCACGGCCAATTACGGCGTCTATGTCCGCAACCTCGGCAACGAGCAATTTCTGGTCTTGGCGGTCAATTGCACGCACCTGGGCTGCCCGGTGGAGTGGTTCCCGCAGTCGGGATTGTTCATGTGTCCATGTCATGGCGGCGTCTATTACGAGAACGGCGAACATGCCTCCGGCCCGCCGCCGCGCGGTTTGTACCATTATCCTTGGAAGATCGAAAATGGCCGCTTGATGATCAAAGGGGGCCATCTGCCCACGTTGCAGGATACATTCGAGAAACCGGCGGGGGCGTGATGGGGGATAGAGAATCTCCTTTCGTCCCTGGGGGTAAAAGTCTGCCGCCAAGCCCCGCCAGGAGCGTTAACCCCTGGGACTTTGGGACAGACGCCAAGTAGTGTAATGCCCACGGCGTGAAGAGTCGCACAAGGGACAACCATGAAACAACTTCTTGGCAATCTGATAAACTGGTTCGAGTTCCGCTTGCGCTTGAGTGACAATGTCTTGAAGATGATGCGGCATCCGATCCCGCGCGGGGCGGCAGGGGCCAAGGGTTGGTTTTACGTCTTCGGCAGCGCCAGCCTGACGTTGTTTCTCCTCCAAATCATCACCGGCATCGCCTTGGCTCTGGTGTATGTCCCTTCTGCCGATCAAGCCTACGAAACCTTGTGGTATCTCAATCTGCAAGCGGAATTGGGCTGGTTCATTCGGGCCATGCACAACTGGTCGGCGTCGGCGATGGTAGTCATGGTCCTGATTCACATGACGCAGGTGTTCCTGTTCGGGGCCTACAAGTATCCGCGCGAGCTGACCTGGCTGGCTGGCGTGGTCCTGCTTGTCTGCACGTTGGGGCTGGCGTTCACCGGCCAAGTGTTGCGCTGGGACACCGACGCCTACTGGGGCCTCAACGTCGGTATGGCCATGATTGGTCGGATTCCCTACCTCGGCCCGTACCTGGTCCATCTGCTCTTGGGTGGGCCGACCGTGGGCGGGGACACGCTGAGCCGTTTCTTCGCGTTGCATGTGTTCATCCTGCCGGGATTGCTGATTTTGTTTTTGACGTTGCACCTCTACTTGGTGTTGAAGAAGGGAATTTCCGAACCCCCCAAGGCGGGCGAAGGGGTGGACCCGAAGACCTACGACGCCAAATACGAGGAAGAATTGAAAAACGGCGTCCCCTTCTTCCCGGAAGCGTTCTATCGAGACGGGGTATTCTGCGCCTTGACGGTGCTGGCGGTCGTGGCCTTGTCGATTTTCGCTGGCCCATCGGGGCCGGATCGACCGCCGGACCCCGCTTTGATTCCCGCCAGCCCGCGCCCGGACTGGTACTTCCTGTGGCTGTTCGCCCTGTTGGCGCTCAGCCCGCCGAAGCTGGAGACGCTAATCATCTTGCTCATGCCAATCGTTGTGGGGATCATTTTGGTGGCCCTGCCTTTCATCGGCGGCAAGGGGGAGCGCCACCCCAGCCGGCGACCTGGAGCGGTGCTGCTGGTGATCCTGTTGGCGGCGGTCTTGGGAGTCCTGTCCTATCTCGGCGTGGTCGCCCCTTGGTCGCCACACATGGAAGCCTGGAGCGGCGATCCGATTCCGCCCGCGATGATCGAGGATCGGCCTCCTCTGGAACTCATGGGAGCCGTGGTGTTTCAGAACAAGCAATGCCGCAATTGTCATGCCCTAGACGGCATCGGCGGTCAGCGCGGTCCCGATCTGACCTATGTGGGAACCTTGCTCACCAAGGACGAGCTGGTCCGGCAAGTGCTGCAAGGCGGCGGCAACATGCCCGCCTTCGGCAAGCAGCTTCGCCCCGCCGAGGTCGAAGCCCTCGTCGCTTTCCTGCACAGCCGCCATCCCAAAGGCCAAGCCCCCGCCGGGCCATCGGTCAAAGGGATTCCGATAGAAAGCGATTAGGGCGCTCTAATGAGGTGGATTCATCCATTCGCGCTCGGCAGTGAGTGAGAACCGATGAATCAAACCATCCATGTGAATCATCGTGAATCCAATCGTTGATGCCTTTCTGTCTTCTTGGGTGTTTGATCCCTGGGTGATCGTGCCGCTGTTGCTGACGGCGGCGATTTACTATCGGGGTTGGCGGATGTTGCGCCAGCGCGGCGCGCCGTATTTCGATGGCCCACGTCTTGCCGCCTTTCTCGCCGGTATTGTCGCGCTCTTGATTGCTCTGGTTTCTCCGCTCGAACCGTTTGCCAGCATGTTGCTTCAGGTCCACATGCTGCAACATCTGCTGCTCATGTTCGTGGCCCCGCCGTTATTGCTGTTCGGCGCGCCGCTGTTGCCGCTGTTGCGTGGTCTGCCGGCGGCGATGCGGCGTCATTGGGTTGCTCCCCTAGCACGCTGGGAAGTCGCGCGGGGATTGTTTCGTTGGCTAACGCATCCAGTCGTGGCTTGGCTTTTGTTTGTCATTTTGACCTGGCTCTGGCACATCCCACGACTGTACGACCTGGCCCTGCGATCCCCCACCTGGCACATCGTTGAGCATCTGTGTTTCTTCGGCGGCTCGGTGTTGTTCTGGTGGCCCGTCGTGCAGCCGTATCCGAGTCGGCCTCAAGTTTCACGCTGGTGGCTGGTGCCGTATCTGCTGCTGGCCGGCGCGCAGATGACGGCCTTATCCGCCGTGCTGACATACACAAATCATGTCTTGTATCCACATTATGAGACAGTGCCGCGCCTGGGGGGAGTATCCGCCCTGGAAGACCAAGCCCTGGCCGGTGTTCTCATGTGGGTGCCGGGGTCCATCGTGTTGCTGCTGGCCATCGTGTGGGTAGGAGTGCAATTACTGACCGAAGATGAAGAATGGACGCCCGTGCGCTTGGCCCTTGTCAGAGATCAGCGGTTCGCGTGCGAGCCATCGGCGAGCACTCAGGAGTCACGAATTCGGACAGATCAACAAGGTAGTCGCATCGCGCTACCTGTTATCGAACTCCGATCCAAACAGCTCATTTCCGCTTGGAACGCATTGGATTTACCCCTCATCGGCCCCTTTCTCCGCTGGCGGCATGTCCGGCTGGCGCTGCAAGTGCTGCCGTTCGCGTTGGCAGGATTGATTATCTATGACGGCTGGTTCGGGCCGCCCATCGAGAGCATGAACTTGGCCGGCGTGTTGCCCTGGATTCACTGGCGCGGCTTGGTGGTGCTGGGTCTGCTGGTCGCGGGGAATGTGTTCTGCTTGGCCTGTCCGTTCCTGGTGCCGCGCGCGGTGGCGCGGCGTTGGCTGCCCGCCCATCATGCTTGGCCGCGCTGGTTGCGCTCGAAGTGGTTGGCCGTCGGGTGGATGGTGTTGTTCTTCTGGAGCTATGAAGCCTTCGCGCTGTGGGCCAGTCCGTGGTGGACGGCCTGGATCGCCGTCGGTTACTTCGGGGCTGCTTTCGTGGTGGATGGTTGGTTTCGCGGGGCCGCCTTTTGCAAGTATCTCTGTCCGATTGGTCAATTTAACTTCGTGCAATCCCTCCTTTCGCCGCTGGAGGTGAAAGTACGTGATCCGCGCGTGTGTCAGACCTGCGCCACCAAGGATTGCATTCGCGGCAACGACATTGCCCCCGGCTGTGAGCTGCACCTGTACCAGCCGCGTAAAGCGAGCAACGTGGACTGCACATTTTGTCTCGATTGTGTCCATGCGTGCCCCCACGACAACATCGGCATCGCGGCCGTTCCGCCTGGCAAGGAGCTGTTGCATGATCCGCCCCGTTCCGGCATCGGTCGTTTCAGCCGGCGGCTCGATCTGGCGGCCCTGGTGTTGGTCTTGGTCTTCGCCGCCTTCGTCAATGCTTCCGGCATGGTAGCGCCGGTGGTCGAGACCCAAGATCAGCTGGCGGATGCCTTGGGGTTGGCATCGGCGCGGCCGGTGGTGATGGCCAGCTTGGCATTCGGCTTGCTCTTATTGCCCGTGCTGGCGGTGGTGCCGGTCGCATGGCTGAGTCGCTGGTGGGGGGGCAACAGTGATTCGATTTGGATTCATGGCAGTCGTTTCGTGTATGCCCTGGCGCCGCTCGGTTTCGGCATGTGGCTGGCCCACTACAGTTTTCATTTTCTGACCTCTTACGGCAGTATCGTGCCGGTGTCCCAACGTCTGGCCGCCGATCTGGGTGGCGCGTGGGGGGAGCCGCAATGGGCGTGTGGCTGCTGCGTGACGGTGGCCGATTGGCTGTTGCGCTTGGAGATTCTGTTTCTCGATGCCGGCCTGTGGTTGTCGTTGTATGCCGCTTATCGAACCGCTCTTCGCGTCCAACCCGATTTTCCGCTCGCCTTGAAAACCGTGGCTCCCTGGGCCGTCTTGATGCTGCTATTGTTCGCCTGGGGCATCTGGCTGCTGTTCCAGCCCATGCAGATGCGCGGCATGATGTGATTTAGAGGTGGTTCCTCTTCTCAGCCCACGGCGCAAAAAGCAGAAAAATCCAAGTCCACTCCTGCTTTTCTATTGACTGCATAAGTGAACTTGAGTATACTATGCAAAGATGAAAAATTCCCTTCCTTTCATTGTTCCATTCCACTCCACCCCCCTATTGAATCTGGGGCCAAAAAAGGGGACGCGACTCGATTTCGATGATTATCCGATTCCGTCACGATCAACTCGCCATCAGCAAATACGAGTCGCGTCCCCTTTTTTGACGCACTTCCGCCATCTTGCCCTTGACGATCCCCACCGGCCTTTTAAGATGACATTTTATCCTACTGCGCCATTCCGCTATCATGGGAACCGCGATGACTACGTACATGGCTAAGAAAGAAGAGGTCCACCATCGGTGGTACCTTATTGACGCCGCCAATCAGGTGGTGGGCCGGCTGGCGGTGCAGATCGCCAATATCCTGCGCGGTAAGCATCGACCCGACTACACGCCCCATGTGGACACTGGGGATTTTGTCATTGTCATCAACGCCGACAAAGTGCGTTTCACCGGCCGGAAGATGGAAACCAAATCCTACGACCATTACACGCATTATGCCGGCGGCTTGCGCACGATCACGGCCAAAGACATGCTCCAGCGCCATCCTGAACGCATCCTGGAAGCGGCGGTGCGGCGCATGGTCCCCCGCAATCGCTTGGGCCGGCAGCAGATACGCAAGTTGAAAGTCTATGCGGGACCGAGTCATCCCCATCAGGCTCAGCAACCCGAGCCGCTCCAGCTGGATATTTAGAGGGAGAAGAACCGTGGCGGGAACCAAAACCAAGAAGCAATATCACTGGGGCACGGGCCGGCGCAAAACCTCCGTGGCCCGCGTGCGCCTGATCGAGGGATCGGGCCAGATTGTCATCAATGGCCGGCCTTTGGGAGAGTATTTCTCCGAGGAGAAAGACCGGCAAGCGGTCGTGGGGCCTCTCGAATTGTGCGATCTGCGTGACCGTCTGGATGTGTTCGTCAATGTCCGGGGCGGCGGCATCACGGGACAAGCGGGTGCCATTTCCCAAGGGGTGGCGCGGGCCTTGAAGGAGATGTTCGGCCTGCAAACCGAACCGGAACCAACCACCGATGGCGAGGAAACCGCCCCCAACATGGCCAAGCGACTGCGCGACTCCGGCTTTCTGACCCGCGACGGCCGCATGAAGGAACGCAAAAAATACGGCCGCAAAGGGGCACGCAAGAGCTTTCAGTTTTCCAAGCGGTAATATCTCAACAATCTTCCGAGTGAAGGGAAAGATTCATCGGTTCGCGTGCATGTTTTCGAGCGTGAATCGATGAATCCCCTTGTCCACTCGGAGGGGATGGACCGCTCCGACTTCAAACCATCACTCCCAGCTCTCCAGCCGCTGTGTCAGCGCCGCCAGCCGCCGGGCCACGGCACAGCGATCCTCGAAATGCCGTGGCTCGACATACAACATTTTCAACCAGTTCGCCGCTCCCAAGATGACGCCGCTCACATCCAACAGGTGCATCAACGCTTCCTCCGCCGCCCGCAACGGCCGCAACCGGGAATACACCGTCAAGCATAGATCTCGACGGCGCGGATCGTCACCGACTAAGCTTCCCAACATCCGGGCCAGATCGACGGCGACATGATCTTGCCGCACGCTACCGTAATCCACCAGCCCAGTCAACTGGTCGCCAGTGAATAGCAAGTGATCATGCCAAATGTCGCACAAGCAAGGCTGCACGGGCCAGGAGCGGTCGAGCCATGGCGCCAACAGTTCCGGCAAGCGCTCCAGGTGGCGCGGCAACAACCGCCAAGCGCGCTCAGCCCACGGTTGCACGGGATCGTCAAAAGGTTGGCGAAATTCTGGACGCCAACCTGATGCGACGCGCTGTTGCCATTCTTGCCCATGTGCCATCCGCCGACCTATGGCCGGGCTAGGGGCGAGTTGCTTTTCCCCTACACTCCAAACAGCGTGTAACCGAGCCAAGGCGACGCCCGCGGCGGTCAGTTTTGCGTCGGTGGGTTCATCGTGGTAATTCGCCCGGCCCGGTAGCCAACTGGTGACATCCCATAGCCGGCCAGCGTGTTCCACCCACGTCGTTCCGGCGCCGGTTTCGCGTAGCTGGGGGACGAACGACAAACCCGCGTCATGCGCCTGCCGCATGTGCCGATGAATGGTGATTAGTTGTCGCCATCCAGGCCCCATCACCGGCCAGGCCCGCAGACACCACGCCCCCGCCGCCGTTTCGACCCGCCATAGCCAGGCCCCACTGAAGCCACCGCGATTGCCAAGAAATTGACACGCCCGCGCCGGGAATAAGCCGGGATAATGACGGAGCACATCGGCGGGGGGATCGGGATGTGACATGGACGATGGCTCCAAGTGGATTGACTCGTCGAAGCCAGGCGGAATGCTTCGCCATCACCATGATCCGCGCGCGCTTAGGTTGAGGGGATATTTTGACGCACCTGGGAACCGCTTTTTCTTGGAAGCGTCCCGCCTCGACGCGGAATCACGGACATTCACGAACATTATACGCGCATGATCGTTTCAGGCGGAGTGCTTTGCACAGGAAATGGCTTCGCGCGGAGAAAGCCCGGCGTGGCTCACTTCTCCGCGCGCGGCTCTCCAATGATCGGGAGGGGTTGCGGCGTGGCGGCGCGGCTGGCGGCATCGGTCAGGGGTTTGGGATAGATGCCCAGAAACAGGGTGAGCAGGGCGCACAGTCCCACGGCGGATAGCGTGGGCCAAGAGCGCGCGACCACCGCGAAGGGATGCGCCGGGGCGCGCAAATACATGACGGCCACGATGCGCAAGTAGTACCAGCCCGCCACGGCCGCGTTCAGGGCCATGATCAGGGCCAGCCAGCGGAACAACCGGGCGTGCTCGGCCACCACGTCCGGGACACCGATCGCGCTCATGAAGATCAGTAGCTTACCGGCGAAACCAGCGGTCAAAGGAATGCCAATCAGACTGAACAAGAATAGTGCCATCACCAAGGCGAGACCGGGGTAACTGCCGCTCAGACCTGCCAGGTCATCAACATTTCGCACCGGGCGTTCGGGCTGGTCGAGGTAGTCGATGACGGCGAAGACGCCAATGGTCATGGCCCCATAGGCGGCCAAGTAGAACACGACGGCTTCTACTCCCGTCATCTGAGTGGCACCAGTACGTAGCAGCAAGTCCGGAGCCACGGCCAAGCCCACCAACATGTAGCCAGCGTGGGCCACGCTGGAATAGGCCAGCAGGCGTTTGAGATTGTCTTGCAGCAAAGCCAGCACGTTGCCTAATGTCATGGTCATGGCAGCCAGCACCCATAAGAGGATGGGAATTTGCTGTCCCAACGCGACATGGGCCACCGCTCCGCCGCCATCGCTCCACAAAAAACCGAGCACGCGGATCAGCGCCACGACTCCCGCCGCCTTAGGCACGAAGGCCAAAAACGCGACGGCGGGAGTGGCAGCCCCTTGATACACGTCGGGAGCGTAGAAGTGAAACGGAACCGCCGTGATCTTGAAACTCAACCCCGCGATGACCATGACCAGCGCCACCGAGGCGATGATCGGCAAGGGGGAAGCGGCGGCGGGAACCAGGGCCGCCATCAGGGCCGCCAGGTTGGTCGTGCCAGCTAAGCCGTACAAATAACTGAAACCAAATAATAATAGAGCCGACGAGAACACACTGAGTAGGAAGTATTTCACCGCGGCTTCTTGCGCCGCAGCGTCGGCGCGCAACAGGTAGAGGAGGATGTAACTGGGAATACTGATCAGTTCCAGGGCCAAAAACAGCGTGATCAAATCGTTGGCTTTGCCGGTCAATGCTAGTCCTGCGGTTGTCAGCAGAATGCAGGCGTGATATTCCGCCGCCAGCGTGTCGGAAACTTCGTTCCAGGCGATCAGAATGAGGATGGCAGCGCCAACCAAGGCGAACCACGACACCAAGCCTGCCAACTGGTCATTGAGCAAGGGACTAATGCCAGCCACTTCCAGGTTGGAGGATGGCTCCAGCCAAAACACCGAACCCCCCGCGCCGATCAAGGCCGCTAGCGCCGTGATCCCCCACAAGTGCCGGTCTGTCCGAAACGTGCCCCCCAAGAAGATCACGCAGGCGGCGACCGCCAAGATGATTTCCGGCACGATCAACGCGAAAATCCAGCTCAACCGAGTGGCAATCGCTTGTTCCAGCTCAGGATTCACGGCTGCTGATCTCCTTCCGTTGGGGCGGCGGCCAGCGGCGCGAGCCAGCGCGGGCGGGCGGCGGCCTCGATGCCTTGGTGCTCGCGTTCCCGGGCGCGGGCGGCGATATGCTGAATCACATCCACGTCGGCTTGCATGGCCTTCAGCACCGGCTGGGGATAGACGCCGATGAATAGGCACAGGGCCGCGATGGGAACGATGATGGCCAGCTCGCGCCCCGTCAAATCCGTGGCTTCTTGGTGTCCCTCGGCGGGCGGTTCCTTGACCGGGCCGAAGAACACATGTCGAACCATTGTTAATAGATACCAGGCGCCCAGAATGATGCCGAGGGCGATGACGATGATGAGAATGGGGCCTTGGAAGCGAATCCATTCCATCTCGATGACGCCGCTGATAACCAGAAATTCACCGATGAAGCCATTCAGAAACGGCAAGCCCACGCTGCTCATGCAGATGAAGATCATGAAACAGGCCAAGAGCGGCATCTTGGCCCCCATGCCGCCGTAGTCGCTGATCTTGCGCGTGTGGTAGCGGTCGTACAACATGCCGACCAGCAAGAACAACGCCGCCGTCGAGAGACCATGATTGATCATCACCATAAGGCTGCCGCTGACGCCGGTGGCGGTCAAGGCGAACATCCCCAACATGCACACGCCCAAATGGCTGACGCTGCTATAGGCGACGAGCTTCTTGATGTCGTCTTGGCTGTAGGCGCAGAACGCCCCATATAGGACGCCGATGGCCGCCAAGGTCGTGACCAGTGGCAGCCCTAGCGACAAGCTCACGTCTGGGGCCAGCGGCACGCACAAGCGCAGGAAGCCATAGGCCCCGATCTTGAGCAGCACGCCGGCCAAATCCACGCTGCCGGCCGTGGGGGCTTCGACGTGCGCCAGCGGCAGCCAGGTGTGAAACGGCACCAACGGCACCTTGACCGCCAATCCCGCCATCAGCGCCAGGAACACCCAAAACTGCGTCGATTGCCAGTAATCATGCACATCGGGATGATCCACAGCCAATTGCGTGTGGACGATTTCAACCAAACGCGGGATGGAAAAGGTCACGATTCCCTCATTGGCGGGATAACTGGCCGCCACGATCCCCAACACGCCAAGCAGCGTGATCAAGCTGCCGGCCAACGTGTAGATGAAAAACTTGCGGGCGGCGTGGCGGCGCTCCGGCCCGCCCCAGATGCCGATGAGGAAAAACAACGGTACCAGCGTCAGCTCGAAGAAGACGTAGAACAATATAATGTCAAAAGAAAGAAACACGCCGAACAACCCGGTTTGCAGCAGCAACAACCAGGCGTAAAACTCGTTGACGCGCTGCTGAATGGCGTGCCACGACACGAGCACCGACGGCACGAACAGAATCCCCGTCAGCACCACCATCCACACGTTGAGACCATCGAGGCCGATGTAAAACTGGATCGCGCCTGAACCAATAGGCAGGATGTCCCAGGTGGTGGCATGTTGCCGTTCCAGAGTGGATCCCGGCACGAACACGGGAGAAAACGTCGGCACGTTGGCTGTTGGCGCTACCTGGGCCGTGAGGACCTCTTCCGTGTAGGCGTCGCGATCCAGCCCCATGAAGCGGCCAGCCACGATCAAGGCGAGCACCAAGGTGGCCACGGAGACCCCCAGGCTGATCCAGCGCACCGGCTCCAAGCGTCGCGGTCCCAACGCTGCCACCACCACAGCACCGACCAGCGGGAGCACGAGCAGTAATAATAAACAAACTCGCGGCATCGCATCCATCAGCATGACCTCGCGCTGTCACATTTAATTCGGCGACGTGCTGACATCGGCAGCCTCTTCAAGACTGAAATCATTGCGTCAGTTTCCACACCAACGCTCCCAAGAACACCGTCAACCCCAACATCATGGCCAAGGCGTAAAACTGGATCAGGCCATTCTGAATGGGACGCAGCAACGCGCCGCCCAGCCGGGGAACGTAACCAACCAAATCGACGATGCCATCCACCACGTAAGCATCGAAAATGCGGCAAAACTCGGCGAAACCGCGCAACGGCCTGACGATGAAGAACACGTACAGCTCGTCGATGTAGAATTTATTGAGAGACGCTTGATACAGAGCTTGGATGTTCCGTGCCAGCTTGGCCGCGATCTCGTGTTTGGGATCGAAATAATACATCCAGGCGGCCAGTCCCAACCCCGCCAACACGAACAAGGTGCTGCCCCCCATAAGTAGCAATTCCTGCATTCCGATGGCATGTTCGTGCATGTGTGGCAGCAAACCTTCATGGTAGGTGAACCAATGATTTTGGAAGAAATCGCTAATCCAGTGCGTGAATGGTTGCAGAATCAAGCCGAGGAACAAGGCCCCCAAGGATAACACCATCATTGGCATTACCATGACATTAGGCGACTCATAGCTGACATGGCCATCAGGGCCAGTATGGGCGTGATGATGGGCTTCGGGGGGGACTTTCAACTGGCCGAAGAACGTGAGGAAGTAGGCCCGAAAGGTGTAAAACGCCGTCAGCCCCGCCGTGATCAGGCCGAGCAAGAAAACGAGCACATACACATTGGCATACGGCAGGCCAGATTCGCTGGCGCCGAACGAAGCGCCGATGCACTCATCCTTGCTCCAGAAGCCGGAGAAAATCGGCACACCGCCCAGGGCCAGGCCGCCGCACAGAAAGGCGATATGGGTTTTCGGCATGACCTGTTTCAAACCGCTGAACCGGCGCATGTCAATGATATTCCCCATCGAGTGCATCACGCTGCCAGCGGAGAGAAACAGCAAGGCCTTGAAACAAGCGTGGGTCATCAGATGAAACAAGGCGGCGACGACGGCCACGCCGACCAGTTTCGGGGTGACGGCGCTGCCCAACGCCAAGAACATGTAGCCAAGCTGGCTGATGGTGGAATACGCCAACACGCGTTTGAGATCGTGTTGCGTCAAGGCGATGAGAGCGGCCAGGAACGTCGAGATGGCGCCGGCCAGGGCCACGACCAAGAGCGCGATCGGGGCGGCGGCGTGGAAAATCGGCATACAGCGAGCAATGAGATACACACCGGCTGTCACCATCGTGGCGGCGTGGATCAAGGCGCTGACGGGCGTGGGCCCCTCCATTGCGTCCGGCAACCACACGTGCAGCGGAAATTGCGCCGACTTGCCAACCGCGCCGCTCACCAGGAGCAGGCAGGCAATCGTCAGCCAAGGCGTCGGCCCCTGTTTGACGGCACTGGCGAAAACATCCTCGAAGCGTAGATGGTAGCCGGTGGCGACCCAAAGCGTGATGATGCCCAAGATCATGCCGGCGTCGCCAATGCGTGTCACCAAGAAGGCTTTGCGGGCTGCCGCTGCCGCCGACGGTTTCTGATACCAAAAACCGATCAGCAAATAACTACACAGACCGACCCCTTCCCAACCGGCGTAGAGCACCACGAAATTATCGGCCAGCACCAGCATGGTCATGGCGAAGAGAAACAGCGACACCTCGGCGAAAAAGCGCGGATAGCCAGGGTCCCCACCCATGTAGCCAATGGCGTAAATGGCGATCAAGCTGCCGACCGTGGTGACGGTGACGAGCATCACCGCCGTCAAGGCGTCGATGTGCAGCGTCAAGCCCACGTCCAAAGAACCAGATTGAAACCAGGTATAGTAGCGATGATGGCCATGATCGCCGTTGAGCACGGCCGCCAAGGCGACCCACGACAACACCGCCGAGCCGGCGAGAGCGCCGACGCCTGGCCAATGACTATGTTGTTTCAGCCAGCGCGGACCGAAGCACGTGATCACCACGCTGGCCAACAGCGGCAAAGCGGGAATCAACCACAAATAGGAAGCCAGCGTGCTAGACATGGCTGCTCTCCGGTTCGTGTCGCGGTTCGTGGCCCGCCGGCGTCAGCTTGGGCAATGGGGGCACCGGCGACGGGAGCGGGAGCGGCTCCTCGTCGATGGTCGGTTCCAAGGTCGGCTCGCGCAGCTCTTGCCACAAGCTGACGTCAAGCGATTGCCGGCGGCGGAACAGCATGAGGATGAGGGCCAAGGCGATGGCCGCCTCGCACGCCGCCACCGTGATGATGAACAGGACAAATGCTTGTCCCTGCAAGTTGCCGTGCATGCGCGCGAACGTCACCAGATTTAGCGCTACTCCTTGCAGCATCATCTCTGCCGACAAAAACATGACAATCAAGTTGCGCCGACTCAGGAAGCCGATGGCGCCCAGAGCGAAAAGGATCGCGCCGACCAGCAAGTAATTCTCGATGGGCAACGTGTTCATGGTTGTCTCTCCCGCTGGCGCGTCGTGATGGCGATGGTGCCGATGGTGGCCACCGTGAGCAGCAACCCGGCCAGCTCGAAGGCGACCAGATAATCCGTGAACAGCGTCCGTCCCAAGGGAGCGACATTTTGCGTCGAACCGGGCGGCGGCACGCTAAACGGGGACAATGCGACCTGGCTCGCCGGCGGCACGTTGCCAGGCACGGAGGTTAATTGGAACGTTGCCGCCGCGAGGTCGCGCAGCGCCGTTCGCATGGCGGGGGTATCATGTGTCTCTTTCCAGTCCAACCAATTCTGCCGCACATGCTCGAAAGCCACTGCCAGGTTGTGTTCCTTCAGCTGGTGGAGGGCGGCACGCGCATCGGTGGCCGGCGTCTCATCCGGCAAGGGGACGTCGTTCGGCTCAACGTGCCGGCGGTAGTCATCCAAAAAAGTATCCATGTCCCCCAAGGATTGCTCGATGTCCTCAAATGACGATTGCAGGGCCGCATGCTGGCTGCGCTCGGCCAATTGGAGCAACGTCGGGGCGTCGGCGCGGTTCCTCTGGCGGTCATAGTTCCAAAGAATGGTCCAGGCCAGCAGCCCCAGCAACAGGAAACCACCAACCGTGGCCAACAGCGGCTCGCGGGAACGCTGATCGGCATTGGATAAGCCCTCTTGTTGAGCCAGCATGATGACGAACAGAAAAGTGACGATGATGGCCCCGGCATAGACGATGATGGTGGCCGCCATCAGAAACGGGGCGGCTTGCAGGAGAAACAACCCCGTCGTGCTCAACACCACCAGAGCGAAGGACAAGGCGGCACGAGCGGGTTGACTTTGCGTGATCAGCAACCCGCCAGCGATGACGGCCATCGCCGCGAAGGAGTAAAACAGCACCGTCTCCGGCGACCAGGACGCGCCCCGCGCCCAGAATCCACCCGCCAGCACCAGGGCCAGTCCTGCCAGACCCGCGCCCAACAGAGGTGGATAGCCGCGCGGCTGGGGGAGCAGCAGATAGACGGCGACCGCTCCCAGGATCAAGGGCACGAGGAATAACAAGATCGGCGGCATCGTTCTACTCGGGTTCTAGGCTTGACACACTTCCGCTATTACTCCGGCAATTCCGACGCAGGCCCCAGCGGACCGCCACGCGTGCGGATGGGGTCCTTGCCCATCTGGACCGTCTCATCGAATACGCTCAGCAGTTTTTCCTTGTCGAACATCATCTCTTCCCGGCTCAAACCAACCAGATCGAATAACGAGGTCAATTCGATGGCATCCACCGGACAGGCTTCCTCGCACATGCCGCAGTAGATGCAGCGCAGCTCGTCGATGACGAAGGTTTCCGGGTATTTCTCTCGATCCGGCCACGGCGACGGCGCCGCCACGATGTCAATACAATGAGCCGGGCAGGCGGTCGAGCACATGTAACAGGCCACGCACTTGACGCGCCCCTGTTCATCGCGGTTGAGCCGGTGGACGCCGCGATAATGAGCCGGCAGCCAGGGACGCTCCTCGGGATACTGCACCGTCACCTTGGGCTGAAAGATGTGGCGGATGGTGGTTTGCAATCCCTCGGCAATGGCTGGCAAATACAGTTGATCCAGCAGGCCGAGCTTCGGCTCCTCGATCCATTTAACGTCTTTGTCCGCGATTGGCATGGGTTTGGCACCTTTGGATTCGTAAGGTCACCGCGGCGTCTCTGCCTGCCTGGGCCGATTCGGTTGCTTGGCGGCGAACAGCGCCGCGCCGACGAACAGCACCAGCGAAATCGGCAACAGCAGCCAGCGCCAGGCGGGGTTCCATCCCCCTGGTCGAGTCAGCTCCATGACTACCATGACGCAGATCAAATTGACCAAGGCCAGCGGGATCAGCACCTTCCAGGCCAAGACCATCAATTGATCGAAACGAAACCGTGGAATCGTCCAGCGAATCAGCATGAAGAACACAATGAAGAACGCCAGCTTGCCCATCAGCACCAGGAACTTGATGATCCCACCCACGAAGCCGCCGATGTCGGTCAACCAAGGGAAATGCCAGCCCCCCAGAAAGAGCACCGACACCACCAAGCTGGTCGTGATCATGTGGGTATATTCACCCAAAAAAAACATGGCGAACTTCATGCCGCTGTATTCCGTGTGATAACCACCGACCAACTCTTGCTCCGCCTCCGGCAGGTCGAACGGCAAGCGGTTGCATTCGGCGAACACACTGATCAGAAACAACAGAAACGCCAACGGCTGATACAGTAGGAACCAACCATGATCCACCTGATACTGAATAATCCATTCCAGATTGAGTGAACCCGCCATCAATAGCACGCCGAGAATCGACAAGCCCAGTGGGATTTCATAGCTGATGATTTGGGCGCTGGACCGCAGCGCGCCGATGAAGCTGTATTTGTTATTGGCTGAGTAGCCCCCCAGGATGACGCCATACACCGCCAAGCTGCCGATGGCGAACACCCAGAGAATGCCGATGTCCAGCCCCGGCGCGATGACGAATTGATACTGTCCGGGCTGGTTCGGATCAGTGGGGCCAAACGGCACCACGGCGAAGGCCAGCAACGCCGTACACATGGCCAGAAACGGGGCCAGCAGGTACAACAGCTTGTCCACATGGCTGGGGATGACTTGTTCCTTGAACAGGAATTTCAACCCATCGGCAATCGGCTGCAACAAACCGCGCGGCCCGACGCGATTGGGTCCGATGCGATCCTGCATCCAGGCGGAGATTTTCCGCTCCAGTAGAATCAGGTACGCGTCAATCCCCATGACCACGGCCATGACGACCGCGATGGTAATCAGGGTTGTGAGAAAATTAAATTCGGGCATGGTGGTTCTTTATTACATCCCGATGGGGATTCATCGGTTCGCGCACGCTGCCGATTCCGTGGAGTGATGAATCCATCAGGGATGACCTTCCAATTGGATCCCCTGTTCTCCCAAGTCACTGTCCTCCAATGCGGCGAAGTAGGGCACTTCCCGCGCCAGCTCGTTCCGCAATGTCGGGGCGTGGACCAAGCCGCGGCGCTGCATCAGGTCGAGAAACACTTGGCCATCGCTGCGGCACTCCAGCGGCGGGCGGATGGCGCGGCGAACTGCTTGGGCAAGATATTGATAATTGATGAAGGTGCCATCCTTTTCGGCGAAGCTGGCGGCGGGGATGACATAGTTGGCGGCCTGGCTGGCGGGTGACGGTAGAATGTCTTGAACGATCAGCAAAGGAACGTGTGCCAGCGCCGCCGCCTGGTGGTCGTTGATCCAACCGCCAGGGCGCGGCGGATAGCCGGCGGCGATGTACATGGCTTGCCAGCGTTTGTCCTCGGCTTGACGCAACAACTGATCGAAGCCGAGCACCTCCCCTTGAAAATGCCGCAATACCGCCTCGACGCCGCGCCGGTTGGGGCATTTCTCCGCGTGAATCGTGAACGTCACCGGCTGCATCGGGCGGCCTTTGCTATCCTTGGGATAAGTATCATCCTCGCCAACGACCGGCATTGGACCGAGAAACAGGCGCACCTCACTAGACAAACCTTTGAGATACTTGGCCAGCAAATACGCTTCCTCGCAGGTCAAGAATGGCGACAGCATGCCGGCAACGGCGGCGGCGTCCTTGGTCGCGGCGCTGGCCAGCTCGCGGCGCAGGGCCGGCAGCAATTCTTCCCAAGTCACCGCTTCACTGCCATCCCCCCGACGAGCCAAAGGGCGCGTGAAGCGTTCGGCGGAATGGACATAGTGATAGCCAAACCGCCCCTCATCGCACATGAAATAGCCTTGGGCTTGCGGGTTCTCCCGGGGCCGCAGGCGATAGACGATGTCCTTGTTCTGATCCACGAAAATACTGCAACCCGTGCTGCAATCGGCGCAGACGCTTTTGGTCTCTTTCAGAAACCAGACTCGCTGTTTGTACAGAAAGTCCTTGCTGCATAAGGCGCCGACCGGGCACAGATCGACGACGTTGCCGGCCAACTTGTTGTTGCACGGTTGGCCGGGGAAAATGTCGATCTCGGCATGGCCGCCGCGGTGGGTCACATGAAGCTCCGCGGTGCCGCTAATCTCGCGTGTGAAGCGGACGCAGCGCGAGCACATGATGCAGCGGTCGGTGAATAGGTCGATCTGAGCGCCGAGGTTCGGTTTGTTGGGGGGAGCGAATTTGTCATCGATCATCCGGCTTTGGGCCCGGCCATAGTGGTAGCTGTAATCTTGCAGATGACATTCCCCCGCCTTATCACAGACGGGACAATCCAGGGGGTGATTGATGAGCAGCGCTTCCAGGGTTTGTTGCTGAGCGTAGCGCGCCTTGTCGCTGTTGGTGACAATAACGGTGCCATCCTTGGCCATCGTTTGGCAGGCCGGCACCACGCGCGGCAACATGGCGACGCTGCCGTCGGGCTTGCGTTCGCCGGTTTCGACCAGGCACATCCGGCAGCTGGCCACCACGGTCAGGGCGGGGTGCCAGCAGTAGTGCGGAATCTCCACCCCCACCTTGGCCGCCGCCTGAATCAGGTTTAGTTTTTCCTCGCCGATGTCCACCGGCTGGTTGTTGACATAAACGACTGCCATAATGCGCTCGGTGTTGTTGTGGTCCGAATACGGGGCGCGCAAGGGACGTAAGTCCCTTGGTTACTCGGCAGTATCGGAGGGCTAACGCCCACCGCTCGCCGTGTGATTCTCAATGTGCCGCCACCAGTGGCAATTCGCCGACACTGCGCGTTGGTTGGCCGGCGCGGACGAGTTCCTCAAACTCCGCTCGGAACTTGCGGATGGCGTTCTTCACTGGCCAGCCGGCGCCGTCGGCCAAGCCGCAGATCGTCGTTCCCGGCATGATGCCGATGGCATTGCCGATTTCTTCCAGAATGTTCAAGTCTTCCAGCCGTCCGCGCCCGCGCCGCAGCCGGTCGGCCATCTGCATCATCCAGCCGGTCCCTTCGCGGCAGGGAGTACACTGGCCGCACGATTCATGGGCGAAGAAACGGGTGATGTTGTACAGCACGTCGGCGATGCTCGTTTGCTCGTCAAACACCGTGACCGCGCCGGTGCCTAGCCCCAGACAGCCGACCTTGCCGGGGCCGTTGAAATCCAAGGGAGTGTCAAATTCCGCTTCGGTCATCAAACCCATGCTGATGCCGCCGGGGATACAGCCTTTGGCCTTGCGTCCCTTCCAGACGCCGCCGCCATGCTTGGTGATGAGATCACGTACCGTGATGCCCAACGGTAGCTCGACGCAGCCTGGTTTCTCGACGTGGCCGCTGATGCAGTACAATTTCGGCCCGAAGCTGCCCACGTCGCGCGGGTTCTTCGGATCGGGCGGCACCCCCATCGACTTGAACCACTCCGCCCCCCGTTCGACAATATGTACCACACAGGCCACGGTTTCGATGTTGTTGACGACCGTGGGTTTGCGAAAGGCCCCCTCGACCGCCGGGAACGGGGGCTTGATGCGCGGCCAAGCCCGTTTGCCTTCGAGACTTTCGATCAGCCCGGTTTCCTCGCCGCAGATGTACGCTCCCGCCCCCCGGTGTAAATAGACATCGAGGTGAAAATCTTTACCCAAGATATGGCGGCCCAACAAACCGTGGGCATACGCTTCATCGACGGCTTGCTGCATGGTGCGGTAGGCCCGGCCATACTCGTAGCGCAGGTAGAGATAGGCCGTTGTCGCCTTGGTGGCGTAGCAAGACAAAATAATCCCTTCCAAGACCTGATGCGGGTCTTCCTCCATTTGCAGGCGATTGCAGAACGTACACGGCTCACTCTCGTCGGCGTTGACGCAGAAGTAAATCGGTCCCGGATGGTCCTTGGGCAAGAACGTCCACTTGACGCCGGTGGGAAAACCGGCCCCGCCCCGTCCGCGCAAGCCCGATTCCTTGACGACCTCCACGACCTGTTCGCGCGTCATCTCGTGGACCGCCTTTTCCAGGGCGCGGTAGCCGCCGTCTGCCTTATAGGTGTCAATCGACTGACTGTTCGGCGTGCCGAAGCGTTTGGTCAGGACGGGTTCAAAGTCGGGCATTATTTACTCCAATCGCCAGCCACGGATTCACACAGATCGTCACAGGTTCAATCAATTCGTGTGAATCTATGTGAATCCGTGGCTTCTGTCTCTCCTTCACTGTCTCAATTCCGCAATCAGTGCATCCACCTGGTCCACCGTCACATGGGGGCGGGCTTCGTCATTGATGAGCACGCAGGGTGCTCCCTCACACACGCCCAGGCACTCGGCGAACTCGACGGTGATGGCCCCATCGGCGCTGGTGCCGCCTGGCTTCACGTCCAGTTTTTGACATATAGACGTCAGCACTTCCTCGCCGCCGCGCAGGGAGCACGCCAAACTACGGCACACCCAGAGCCGCGTTTTGCCGAGCGGGTCCTGTTCGGTGCGGAAGAAGCCGTAAAAGCTCATCGTGTCGTGAACTTCCGCCGGCGCCAGGTCGAGCAGAGCGGCGATTTCCCGCAGCGCATCCAGGGACACGCAGCGCTGTTCGTCCTGGACCAGGTGCAAGGCCGGCAATGTCAACGCTTGCTTACGAGGATAACGTGGCTCCAGGGCCAGGATTTTCTGGCGGATGTCATCGCTTAATGCGCTCATCGGTCCAACTCGGCGGCGATAATGTTCAAGCTTCCCAGCACGGCCACCACATCGCTAACCTGATGGCCAACAATCAAATACGGAAAGATCGCGAAATGGATAAACGACGGCGGCCGGGTGCGGGCGCGATACGCGCGCCCCGTGCCGTCCGAGACGATATAAAAACCCAACTCGCCATTGGGGGCTTCGATGGCCCCATACACCTCATCCACGGGCGGCTGCCACTGGCGATTGGGCATGATCAGCTCGAAATGCTGAATCAAGCCCTCGATGCTGCGATAGGTGGCCTCGTGCGTTGGCTGCACCACCTTGCTTTCGACATCGACATTCACCGAGCCACCCGGCAGATTCTCGATAGCCTGCTGGATGATGCGCAGACTTTGCAGCATCTCTTCCATGCGCACCAGGTAGCGGCTGTAACAATCGCCACCGGTCGCGCACACCACCTGAAAATCGAAATCGGGATAGGCCAAATACGGCTCATCCTTGCGTAAATCACGGACAACGCCGCTGGCGCGAGCAATCGGCCCGGTGCAACTCAAGTTGATGGCGTCCTCTTGCGACAGCACGCCAACATTTTGCGTGCGGTCGATAAAGATGCGATTGCGGTTGAGCAAGCGCGTGACATCGGCATGCGCTTTGGGGAACCCCTTGACGAAGTTGCGCACTTTCTCGACGAAGATGTCATCGACATCGAACATCAAGCCGCCGACGCGCGTGTAACTGGGATGAAAGCGCTGGCCGGAGGCTGCCTCACTAATGTCATAAATCAGCTCGCGTTGATAGAAGCCGTACAAGAAGGCCGTGAACGCTCCCAGGTCCAACGCCGCCGCTCCGACACACAGCAAATGATCATGAATGCGCATCAGCTCGGCCAGGATTGTGCGGATGTATTTGCAGCGCGGCGTCAATTCGATGCCCATGAGCTTTTCGACCACCTGATGCCAGGCGATCTCGTTGGCCACGGGCGAGATGTAATTCATGCGATCGACGATGGTGACATACTGATTATAATCCAAATCCTCGCCAAGCTTCTCGAAGCCGCTGTGCAGGTAGCCGATGTCCGGCACCGCCTTGACCACGGTTTCGCCATCCAGCGTCAGAATCAGGCGCAACGTCGTGTGCGTGGCCGGGTGCTGGGGACCGAAGTTGAGCGTCCACAGATACTCACTGCGGTCTTCCGTTTCCGGTACGTGTTGGGCCAGCTCCAGCGGCATGACAACCTCTATTCATTACCAGCGAGTGGGGGGTAAGACTTCTCGTGGTCCCCCTAACCGGCGGGCTTACGCTCCCTCACTCGCCATTTATATTTAATTACCCCTCTGCCCGCCGCAGCGCCGGGAAATTGTGGCGTTCCCCTCGGCCATGTAGGGGATAATCCTTGCGCAGCGGAAACGCCGTGAATTCCGGTGGCATCAGGATGCGGCGCAAGTCGGGATGGCCGGTGAAGACGATGCCATACATGTCAAACACTTCACGCTCCATCCAGTCCGCCCCTTTCCACAAGGGAAACGCCGACGGCAGCGTCAAATCCGGCTCATTCACGTAAGTCTTGACATACACCCGTTCCCCCGTCCGCGTATTCAACAAGGCATAAATGACACCAAAACGATCACGGGCATCGGGATAATGCAAATAATCCACGGCGGTCACATCGACTAACATATCGAAGCCGCACGTTTCCTTGAGACACTGTAACACATCATACAAACGCTCCGGTGTTACCATCACACGATGGTTATCGCGGAATTGGGAGGTGGTGAATCCTTCCGAGCCAAAGCGTTCGCGTAGTGTATCTTCGTAGGTCATGGTAATCGTTGTAAGAGCCACAGATGAACACAAATGTTCTCGTTCCCAGGCAGAGCCTAGGAACGAAAGGACTCCGTGTTCATCCGTGGCGATATTGTTTTACCTCACAGCTCGCGTAACCGCGTGGCGTGGCGATAATCGCTAGGGGCCACGACCACGGACTCCAACGGCAGGCTCAGGCGTTTCGGTCCCTCGTAGTCCTTGCGCTCCGCGAACTCGCGTCCCTTGAGCGTACCGGTTTGTTTGATTTTCTCCTGTAAGTCGATCACTGAAGCGATCAGCTGCTCTGGGCGCGGCGGGCAGCCGGGGACATAGACATCAACCGGAATGAATCGGTCGATCCCCTGCACGACGGCATAGGTATCAAACACGCCGCCACTGGAAGCGCAGGCCCCCATCGAGATGCACCATTTCGGCTCCGGCATTTGCAGCCAGATGCGCTGCATCACCGGCACCATCTTCATGACCACGCGACCGGCCACGATCATCAAGTCACACTGCCGGGGGCTGAAGCGCATGGCTTCCGCGCCAAAGCGGGCGATGTCATGCCGCGACGCCCCGGTAGCCATCAGCTCGATGCCGCAGCAGGCGGTGGCGAACGGCATCGGCCACAGACTATTTTTGCGCACCCAATTGGCGAGAAAATCCAACTTGGTGACGAGGAAGTCTTCCGACATTAGCGCCATTGGAACACCCCCTTCCGCCAATCATAAACGTAAGCAAGCGTCAGCAAAGCGATGAAGACCAGCACGCACCAAAAGACGGTGCCATGCAGCTCCGGCGGCAACCACGGCTGCGGCGGATTAGGTTGGTACGCGATCACCGCCCAGGGATATAGGAATAGCAATTCGACATCGAAGACCAGAAACATAATGGCCACGAGATAAAACTTCACGTCGAAGCGCTGCCGCGCGTCGCCGATGGGGTCCATGCCCGATTCATAGGGCATCTGCTTAACCGGCGTAATCTTCTTCGGCCCAACCAGGTGAGCCATAATCATGGTGACGGCGGCGAACGCCAGGATGATGATTAGATAAAGGAGGATGGGATAATAGGCCGACAAATTCGAGTTCAGCGGTGCGCTGGCCACGGCATCCCCCCCTTATCGGATGTTTCTGGTGTCTTCCTGACTTCGTGATTTTTTTCACGAAGTAAGTGAAAAAGAAGCCTCGACGATTGGTCGAGGTCATTTCACAATTTCGACTGTCATTCTCTGCTAAGTATAGAAAGCGTCCCCGCGCCGTCAAGTAGGGAGTGGTTGACAAGATTCCGCAAGCACAAGATTTCTCGGTTGCTCATTGCCAGGTGCTCCATGTCCGGCAATAAGTACAGAGGCTGAGGCTAAAGCGCCGCGAACTGCCGCAACATTTCCAGACCGATCTGTTGGCTTTTTTCCGGGTGGAACTGCGTGGCCATGACGTTGTCCCGACCGAGGACCGATGCGAATGACGATGGATAATCGGTCTCGGCGGCGATGACGGCGGGGTCGTCGGGAATGCCATAGTAGGAATGGACGAAATAGACCGAAGCACCGTCGGGACAGCCGCGCAAGATGGGGATTTCCCGGCGGATGCGGAGCTGGTTCCAGCCCATGTGCGGCACTTTTAGGCCAGGTAGATTGGGGAAACGGACCACCTGGCCGGGAATCACGTTTAGCCCGTCATATTCGCCGTCTTCGTGACTTTTGGTGTAGAGCAATTGCAGCCCCAGGCAGATGCCGAGAAATGGTTTCCCCGCGCGGATGTGCTCCAGCAGCGGCTCGACGAGACGGGCCTCATGCAGCCGGGCGATAGCGTCCCGGAAGGCGCCGACGCCGGGGAGGATCACTTTGTCGGCCTCGGCCACGCGGTTGGGATCGCCGCTGATGACCGCCGCATGTCCTACCTTTTCCAAGCCCTTCTGCACGCTGCGCAGGTTGCCCATGCCATAGTCAACAATCAGGATGGTGGCCATGCTTCACGCCTCCTCTTCCGAGCCGCGCATTTTCCGCAACATTACCGCCGACAGAAACAGGAACACGGCGCTGGCGATGACCATGAATAGCAACAAATACTCGAAGAAAAACAACGGCTGCACGCGCGGCGCGATCCAATGCCAGCCGAGCCAGGTCATCACCACCCCCAGCGCCAACGCCGGGCCGAACGGCAAAGTACGGTCGCCGTGCAGCACCAGCTGAGCGATGGCGCAGAACAGTCCGGGAATCACGGCGAGGAAAAAGGCCACGACTACCAGCTGCCAGCCCAGAAAGGCGCCGGCCATCATCATCAAATCGGCGTCTCCCAGACCAATGGCTTCCTTGCCCAAGCCCTGGGTGAAGATGCCGCCGATGATCCGCACCAGCCAGGTCCCCATGAACATTCCCGCCAAGCCGGTCGCCAAGCCGAGCTGCCAGCTGCCAGGCGGTAGCCAATCCGGCAACGGCCCCCACACCGGCCAGGGATAGAGACCCATCGGCGGACTGAGATGGGGTGGAAGCTGCCACCACGGCCGGTTCAAAAGGATAGTCTGGCCTGCTGAACTGAGAGTATAGGGCCACGGCCAAGGGAACAGCACCGCGCCGAGCAAGCCGATGACCGTGCCGGTGACGGTAAGTGACAACGGTATCTCCCGATGTTCCAGATCGCACGCCGCCGCCGCCAGCAGGAAGGAGAACAGGATGGCGTGAAAGCCGAACAACACCCAGGCTTGCCAGGCAATCACGCCCCGTTGAATGGCCAGCTGCTCGCCCTGCAACAGGGACCAATGATGGACATTAACGACCACTTCGAGATAAAACAGGCCGGCGAAACTCAAGCCGGTAAACAGTTCGATGATGGGATAGCGCATCGAGAACGATGTGCCACATGTTCGGCATCGTCCGCGTAGCAAAAAATAACTCAGCAGCGGGATATTGTCATACCAACGAATCGCTTGCAGGCAGTGGCCGCAGCGCGATCCCATCGGCCAGAGCACGCTTTTCTCCAGGGGCAAACGGCTGATGCAGACATTGAGGAAGCTGCCCACCGCCAACCCCAGGATAAACACCAGCACGAGCCAGACGTAGATCATTCAGCGAACCTCACATCTCGTTCCCAGGCTCTGCCGGGAAACGAGGAGATTTACAACAACCCCGCCTTGGTCAACGCTTCGCGCATCTTCTGTTGCTTATCGGCTGACAGCGGGGCGACGGGGGAGCGGCTGGGGCCGATGGACATGCCGAGTAATTGCAGTGCCGCCTTGACGCCGCCGGGGGCAGTGCCGAGGGTCAGGCTCATGCGCACCGGATTGAGCTGGAGCTGGGCCGCCTTGGATGCCTCCTGGTCGCCGCGCACGAAGGATTCGTAAATTTTGACCACCAGGGCCGGGGCGATGTTCGCCGTCGCCGGCACCGCGCCGCGGGCGCCAAAGAGCAAGGCCGGATAGATGAGCGTATCGCGCCCCTGCAACACCGCGAAGCGATCGGGGACCACGCGGATACACTCGATGGTATTTTGCAAGTCGCCGCTGGAATCCTTCATGGCCAGGATGTTCGGAATCTCCGCCAAACGAGCCACGGTGTCCACGTCGATCTTGACGCCGCCGCAGGTGGCTGGATTGTTGTATAGCACGACCGGCAACGACGTGTGCTCAGCAATGCGGCGATAGTGGTCGTAAATTTCCTGCTGATTGGGAATGACAAAATAGGGCGTAATGACCGACACGCCATCGACTCCTTCCTTTTCCGCCATCTTCGTCAGCCGCACCGCCTCACGCGTCGTCTCGGCCCCGGTGCCAGCGTACACCGGCACGCGCTTATTGACGTGGGCCACGGCGGTGGCGATCACTTCCTGTTTCTCGCGCTCGTCGAGGGCGTAGAACTCGCTGTTGGTGCCGAGCACGAAAATGCCATGCACGCCTTGGCTAATGAGATGATCGATAAACCATTTCAAGCGCGGCAAGTCGAGGTCTTCGTTGGCCTGCATCGGCGTGGCCACAGGGGGGATGATGCCTTGGATCTTCATGGTTGGTTCTTCCGAGGGTTGAAAGAGGTTAGCCCGCTGCCACCGGACAGCCCGGAACGGCGGCGGGATCGAAATAGCTGGCCCACAGCGCATCGATGGGATGCGCCACCCAAATGTCAGAGCGCTCGGGGCGCAGGTAACGGCCAATTTGCAACAGACAGCCGACGTTGCCGGTGAACACGGCTTGCGGCTCCGCTTGCAGGATGTTGTCCGCTTTGCGCCGGCCCAAGCGTTCGGCCATGTCCGGCTGGGTGAGGTTGTAGCTGCCAGCGGCGCCGCAGCAAATTTCCGATTCGTTGAGCGGCACCAGCTGCAATTCGGGGATCATCTCCAACAGTTGGCGCGGTTGCTGGCGGATTTGCTGGGCGTGGCACAGATGACAGGCGTCGTGATACACCCCCCGCAAGGGGACAGGATGGCGCGGCGGAATCGGGCCCAGAGCCGTCAGAAATTCATGGATATCGCGGACCTTGGCCTGAAACGACTGTCCCCCCCCCGCTGCTGGGGTATCGTGCAGCAGGTGGTGATAGTCCTTGAGCATGGCCCCACAGCCGGCGGCGTTGACGATGATGGCATCGACCGCGTCGGGACCATCGACCAGCCCCGGACCAAACGCCTCGCAGTTGGCCAGCGCTTTTTCTTGAGCGGGTTTTTCCAGAGCGGCGTGATAATACAGCGCGCCGCAACAGGTTTGGTTGCGGGGAATCCACACTTCGCAGCCGTTTTTTTGCAACACCTGCGCCGTCCGCAAGGTCGTTTGCGGGAAGAAGGCATCGCCGGCGCAACCGATGAACAGGGCCACGCGGGCGCGGCGTTTCCCCTCGGCGGGCAGCACTTCCGGCAAGCTGCCATAGTGGACTTCCAAGCGCGGCAGCATGTCATAGAGCTGACGCAGCGACGCTGGCAACACGTTGAGCAAGCCGGACCATTCCAACACCTTATCCAGGCCTGCCCACTGCATCAGCTTGGCCGGCATCAGCGCCCAGCGGGTTCGGCTGTTGTATGGAGTCAGGTGGAATAACAACAGACGCTGCAGCAGGGACAAAGTGGAGTCCGGCGGAGCGGATTTGGCCATGTGGACGCGGAACGGCTCTATCAACCGGCCATATTGCACCCCCGATGGACAAGCCGATTCACACGCCCGGCAATCCAGGCACAGATCGAGATGGCGGCGGACCTCGGCGTTCAGTTCGAGCTTGCCATCCTGCACCGAGCGCATGAGATAGATGCGGCCGCGTGGACTGTCCATCTCCGTCCCCAATTCGACATAGGTAGGGCAGGAGGCGGTACACAGCCCGCAATGGACGCAATCCAGAAACAACTCGTAGTCAATGGGCGCCTGGTTGGGCGGGGACGGCAACACCGCCAAAGGGGTTCGCGTTGTCTCGGTAGTGGCCATGCTAA
The DNA here is from genome assembly GCA_046297495.1 of Gemmataceae bacterium. Lineage (GTDB taxonomy): Bacteria > Planctomycetota > Planctomycetia > Gemmatales > Gemmataceae > JBKBIP01. The sequence continues at coordinate 38,478 of JBKBIP010000040.1, forward strand.
GTCTCGTTTGGGTTCAAATCCCGTCGATGAAGCGGCCCGCATTGAACAACCCGCGCGGGTCGAGCTGTTTCTTGATCTCCCGCATCAGCCAGGCGTCGCCGCGTGGTTCGCCCCATACGGGCAGCGTCTTTTTCCAGGCGGACGGGCAGCGGAGGACGATCAGATTTCCCGCGGCGGCCCCGGCGGCGGTTCGCAGGGCATGAAGCCAAGTGGCGGCGCGTTCCTGGGTCAGCTCCCCGCGGGCATGGCCGCGCACGATGCCATTCCCCGCATGGGCCTGGAGCAGCAGCGCATCCGGCAGGTCATCGGCTTGCCGGCAGAACTCGGCCACGGCGCGAGGCAACACGTTGGCCTTGAAGGTCACGCCCGCGTCCGCTTCGGCAGTCAGTTCAACCAGCGGCCCGACCAGGGCCAGCGCCGCCTCCGCGTGCCGCGTGGTCAGAACATGGATGCGCTCGCGCGGCAGCTCTTGTTCCAGCTGTTGGATCTGCCAAGCCACCGTCGCTTGTTTTTCCTCAAAGAGCACGGCCACCAACCACGGAGAGTCGGGCACGTCTTGCCCGCTCTGTTCGCTCAGCCGGCGCGCCGCCGCTTGATTCAGCACCTCGACGGCGACAGGGCGCGTGGGCGAGGCGTGTAGATGCTGCAACACGTCCTCCAGCGCCTGAGTTTCGCAGCCAAATGTCATCAAGGCCCGTGCTTCCGGCAACGGTTTCACCTTGAGCGTCACCTGGGTGATGATGCCCAAGGTGCCCAACGCGCCAATGTGGAGCTTGCACAGATCGTAGCCAGCCACGTTCTTGACCACCCGGCCACCGGCCTTGACTTCATGGCCTTCGTCGTTGATGGTGCTGATACCGATAACATAATCACGCAGCGTGCCATAACCATAGCGGCGCGGCCCACTGGTGTTGGTTGCCAGGACGCCCCCCAACGTGGCCCGATCCGCTTGGGGCACGTCGATGGGAAGCTGTTGCTGTTCACGGCTCAGCACGTCGCGCAGGGCCGCGAGGGTGATGCCGGCCTGCACGGTGATGGTCATGTCGCGGGCCGGGTAATCGATCACCCCGTTCAGGCGGCGCAGGTCCACCCCCCAGCCCGGCTGGCTCGGCGGCAGCCCCAGCCCCAGCATCGTCCGCCCGCCCAGCGGATACAACGCCTGCCCCTCGGCGGCGGCTTGACGTACCAACTCGCCGACTTCCGCGACCGAAGACGGTTCCTTCTCAACTAAGGGGCCAAAGTCGTCGCTCGGACAGGTTGACGCTTCCACGGGGATACTCGATGCTATCGCCTGGCAGGATCAGGAGTTTTCCTCATTCTACGGGAATGATCATCAGGGAAAAGTGCGCCGCTGGATTTGAGAGTCTGTTCGGATATTTTTTCAGCGAGCGGCGGGGTTGATCCCCACCGTGAGGAAGAAACAAGGGGGTCAACCC
>JBKBIP010000041.1:0-39640 GCA_046297495.1 Gemmataceae bacterium
TGCGGCAGGTGTTTCCGACGACCCGGGAGCAGCGGTGCTGGGTGCACAAGACGGCCAACGTGCTGGATAAGCTGCCCAAAGGCCAGCAGCCCAAGGCCAAGGCGATGCTGCACGACATCTGGCAGGCCGAGACCAAAGCAGCCGCGGAGCAAGCGTTCGACCTGTTCGTGGCGACCTACGAGGCGAAGTACGCCAAGGCGACGGAATGTTTGCTCAAGGACCGGGAGGAATTGCTGGTGTTCTACGACTTCCCGGCGCTGCACTGGGTGCATCTGCGAACGACCAACCCGATCGAATCGACGTTCGCGACGGTGCGGCTGCGGACGGTGAAGACGAAGGGGAGTGGCAGCCGGACGGCGTGTCTGACGATGGTGTTCAAGCTGATGGAGTCGGCCGCGAAGAAGTGGCGGATGTTGAACGGCTCGCCGTTGCTGCTGAAGGTGATTACCGGGGTGCGGTTTGTTGATGGGGTGGAGCAAACCGAAGCCGCCTGAGCAAGCCGCCATCCACAACATTTGACAATTGCTCCTGCAGTAGCGACATTTTCCACTCCCATTACAGGCTGGACAGACCGGCATCGGTGAGCCCTCCGCACATAGCGACTGAAAATCTGTTGGGAACCCCCCATACTCCCTCAAGACTAAAGTCTTGTCTGCCAAAGACTGGAACGCAAGGGTTTTTTCGTTTTTCAGACGTGGAGCATTCGGAGTATCGGTGCCGAACCTGTCTTTGCGTACAGGCGGCGGTACCCATTAACGAGTTCGGCCGGTCACCACTCTTCCGCAATTGCGGTCTGGCTACAGGCGGATGAGCATGCAGGGCACAAAGCGAAGCGAAAAGGACGATCACCGGTAAATTCCTTGGGAGGTTTCTGGACCGAACAGGATCAGCCTGCTGGGCGATGGCGCCAAAAGGGCTTCTGTCCAGAAAGTTCGGATGGAAGGGTAACGCGTCATGTCGTTGTGAGAACGAGGATGAAGATTTCTCGGTGCAGATCTACCTCATGAACACTTTGTCAGTGGGCAACCGGTACCTTGCTGGCGAATCTGGTGTTTCCTTACGCACGGGAATTCTCCTACAACAACCAGCAGGAAGTAGGAACCACCCCCCACGGATGGGTTGCTTCAAGGCATACCGCTATGGAGCAGCTGCTCTCTCTGCCCTCACCCAACCAATGGTTGGCCGGTGCCGTCCAGCGCGGCGAGCATTCGCAGAACCGCCTGGCCCGGCTGCTGGGAGTCGATGAACCGCGCTTCGGCCGCTGGGTCAACGAGCGTGAGCAGATCCCGCGCATCCATCTCGCCGAACTCGCCCGGCAGTTTCGTACCGCCGACGTGCAATACCTCTTCCGGCTCAAAGACTGCGAGGACCTGGCCGATCACCTCAATCGGCAGGCCAACCGCTTCTCTCGCAGCCTGGGCTTAGGACCGTACCCTGCCCAGGCCCTGTTTCGCTGCATAGCGAAGCTGGCCGCCCAGGAGCCGTGCCGCTCCTGTCTGGCGTATGCCGATGCGGTGATGAACCTGCTGGTTGACGCCGCCCGGGCCGTCCACATGGTCCATCAGACAGCGCTCTAGGATTTCCGCTGTCCGCTCCTGGACCCGCAGTCCGTCTCCCGCTTCCGCTTCCCGGTCAACCACTTCGTCGGCGTGCTCCTCGATCTGGATGCCACGGTTCCCGGCCACGTCCGCGAAGCGCGTGCGGCACAGGAATTCCACCAGGCCGCCTTTGACAGTTTGCGCACAACCGCCCACTTGCGCCCGTCCAGGGAGCGATTGCCCGAACTGGCTCGGCAGTTCACCATCCATCTGCTCGCACGCCACGGCACACCCGAGGATCGGGAGATGCTCAAGGAGCAGCTGCATCCCAGGGCAGCGGATACCGACCCGCTCCAGCGGAGATTGAGCTTCACCGGCTTGCTGCTCGGAGCCAAGGATCCAGAAACTGGCGAGCGGTTCTACTACAGCCTGCAGCGGGACTCATCTCTCGCGACTGTCAACCTGCTCTTCAACGCCTTTCACTACGGTGAGCTGGACCTGGGCAAGACGACGAATCTGCCGCGCAACTGCCGCTCGCTGTGCCGGGCCATCCCGCACGTGCTGCGTCACCTGGAGCAGGGGGACGCGTACGCCGCTATCCTCCAAGCCGAAGCACTTACGCTGATCCACCTGCTAGAAGCGCTCGGCGCAGAGCCCTTCCGCCGACCGGCTGTCGCAACCCGGCTGCGGCAATTGCTGTACGACAACGCCGCGCTAGCCAAGCGTCTTCCCCGCCATTTCCGCAGACTTCTGGAACAGTCGCTGCGTGCAGTGCTTCCGCCGAAGTGATAACTTCCTCTCCGCCTTCTATTCCGAATGCCATAGCTACGTCACAAGAAATGGAGATTTTTCTCCATAGGCCAGACCGGCCCCAAACGGCACACTGCCCTCGATTTGCTTTGGAAAACCATGCGGCCAAGGAATCATCGCCGGTTTTTGGCAGGGAAAGCGATCGCAGGGGGATAGGCCATGAGCACTCTGAGCATCCAGCGTCCGGACACCTTCGAGAGCCAATCGGAATGCTTGTCGCGCCGGCCATCGCTGCGCTCGCGCGTCCTGAGAATCTGGCAAGAGCCGAGAGCCAGCGGCCAGCGCGTCGCCGAGGAGATACTCCGTGATCCGGTATTTGCCGAGAAATTCCGGGTGGCGTTCGCGCTGGTCGTTGGTCGCAAACGCCGCGACTGGCATTCGTGCGAGGATCTCCAGCAGGAAGCGCGGCTGAGCATTTTTTCCTACCTCCAACGCCGCGGGCTTACGGAGTACACCGACCTGGGGGAAGCGGAGTTTGAAGGCTGGCTGTTCCAGCTCTGCCGCCGGCACATCCGCTGGGCCGTGCTGCACGAGGATCGCAAGCGTGCCTTTCCCACCTGCCTGTCGGACCTGCCCGAGTGCGATGGCTCGCACGACGTTCCTGAAGCCCTCTACGAGCGGGCGCTGCTTGCGACGTACGACCTCCTGCAGACGTTCTCCGAGCCGCTCAAGGGAGTGATGGAAGACGACCTGGCCGGCCTGCCCTGCGCGACGAGTGCCCAGCGCCACGGCATCTCGATGAGCTACGTCAGCATCCTGCGCTCGCAGGGCCGCACGAAATTGCGTGCCTGGCTCGTATCCCGCCTCGGCGAGCCGATCCTCTGAACGCGCTACCAGTCGGCTGGCTCGGTATGGATTTCCACCATCGCCCGATACCAGTCCCGAAAACCGGCGATGCAGGCGGCCACTTCCTGGCGTGCCAGCGGCGTCAGTTCGCCACGGAGAAACTGTCGCAGTTTCTCGGTATCGACCGGCGGTCCGGTATCGGCCACGAACGCCGGCCGGATACCGAGGGATTCCAGCAGCGGCTGATACTCGTCATTCTTGTCTGGCTCCATGAGCGCATGATCCTGTAGCCCGCTGCAACCGTCAACGGCAAGCGCCGCTGCCCACGCCATTTCACTCACAGCACTTCGCGTTGTTCCCGGGAATGAGCCGCATTTTTTGGACATACGCAGTAAAGCCGCCTGCCTTTCCGGGTCTTGTGCCTGGTGTCGGCGTAAGCGCCAAGGCGCTCGACAGCATTTCCCTGCCGGGAAGTGCCCGGTCCCGATGGAGCAACCTTCCATGGCCAAACCCTTCAAATCAATCTGGATCTGCCAGCGCTGCGGCGGTCGGATACCGCACTGCCGCGGGGTGGCCAACCCGGCTCAAAAGGAATTCTTCTGCAGCGTGCGCTGCCACAACAAGCACCTGCGCATGGCGCGGAAAGCTATCCGCCACCGGCACAAGCGGCTGACCCAGGCGGCAACGTAACCGCAAGCGCGACGGTGCTGAAGCAGGAAAGAGCAGGAAAGAGGCTGGCATCAATCGAGGTCTTCAAAACGAAAGGAAGGCAGTGATGGATTGGCTGATGGGAATGCTGCTGTGCCTGACGGGACAATTTTTTGAGGTGCCCGCGGCGCAGCCCCGCATCGAGATCGGCACGCCGTACCACGAGAGCGTTGTGGACGATCTCCAGGTCCAGACCCCGGAAGGCGGCAAGTGGCTGCCCTGGATGGGCCTGGTCGGCATGGCCACGGCGGGGGTGAGTGCGGGCAAGGTGAAGTCGTGGCTGTTCAAGCTGCTGACCACGCCGATCATGACCGTCATCTACTGGGTCGTCATTGCCGACGGACTGCGGCTGCTGCTGCCGGCGCTGGGCATTCCGCTTTACAAGCTGCCGATCCCCGGAATCAGCTACCTGCGGCTGTACCAGGGATTTAACAAGTTCGACCTGGCCAACTGCCTGTTGATTTTTCTGTGCCTGGCGGTCTTCTTCCTCTGGCTGAACATCCTGCGGATGTGGCTGTACGAAGAAGGGTGCTTTCTCAGCAGGCAGCTGGATGCCGGCAAGTACGCCACCGTGCTGGTCCTTCTCGGGCTGGTAATCCTGGGCAGCGACATCGCCCTGTTTTACTGGTCGATGTGCAACCAGTCGTGGCTCGGCGGCGGCTTCTCCTTCTCGGCGGCGCTGATCACGCTGGCGTACACCGGGGTCGTCGTGTTCGTGAGTTTCATGTGTGTGTCTTTAGAAGCGGAGGAACAACGCGATGCGTAAGTGCATGGTGGCCGTGATAACTGCGGCGTGCCTGCTGTCGGCCTTGCTCAGCGGTTGCGAGCGGGTTCAGCAGGAGGAATCCCGGCCGCCCATCGAGGCCAGAGAGTCGGAGTACCTGGTGGCGGTGGTGCCGGACCTGTCCGGCTCGTTTCGCCGGATGATGGCGGAGGGCGACGGCAAGGCCTACCGCTTCATGATGGCGGTCATCGACCGCTATTTCCGCGACCGCCTGGGCAGCAATGACCGCCTGCTCATTGCGCAGATCAGCGCCACGCAGAACACCCTGCTCTGGGACGGCCAGCCCAAGCAGATCAGCAGCCATTTCCAGAGTGCGGCGGCGTTCAACGAGTTCTTACTTCAGAACTCGCACCCGGCCGGCTCGCGCTGTCATCAGGGCCTGGCCGACACTCTCGAGTACGTCCTGTCGTGTCCGGGAGTCGCCGAGGGCCGAACGCGGTCGGCGATCTTCCTCCTCAGCGACATGGAGGATAACGCGCCGGATTCGGCTGAGCAGAAAGCCCGCGCCAAGCGGCTCCTGGCCGAATTCGCCAAGGTTGGCGGGGTCGTCGGCATGTACTGGGTCGGCTCTCCGCTCACGGAGTGGCGGCAGATCCTGAAGGAGGCCGGAGTCAAGAACTCTATGATCGAGTCGTCCATCGTGGCCGAACCCGACCTGCCCAAGTTTGATTGAGGGCTTGCCATGTTCGAGTTCCCCGAGGTTGACGGCGGCAATTTGTGCCCGGCCAGTTTCCTGGTCCTGATTCTGGCGGCCCTCGGGGCCCGGCTGGTGGAGGGCTACCCGGTCCTCCGCCAGCTGGGAATCTGGTCCGCGTGCGTGATCTTCATCGCCCTGTGCGGTTGGGGGATCGCTGAGAGAAAGCCGATGACGGCGGAAGAACTGTGGCCGGTGGTCGTGACCGCCTTGCTTATATCCGGCATCGCGCTGGGATTTTGCTGGATCCTGCTGCTGATCATCGGCCAGCTGCTGACGTGGACGGTCGGGGCGGCGTTTCGGGGCCTGGTGGCGTTCACCCGCTCCTTGGCGAAGCGCAGTCGTGAGGCGAATGCGCGGCGGCGACAGCGGAGAGAGGAAGAAGAACGCCGACAGCAACAGGAACGGAATCGACAGCGCTGCGAGGCAGAGGCGAAGGCGTGGGCCGAGGGAGAGGAGCAGCGGCGGCAGGAGAAAATCAAGAACGTGCAGGATCGGTACGCGGCCAAGGTGCGGATGCTCGAAACGGAAAAAGCGGCGGGCCGGATCGACGACAACGAATTCCGCTGCGGCTGTCTGGATGCCAAGCAGAAGTATTTGCGCGATCTTGAGGAGGCGATGCCATGAGGTACGGGCAGAATGTTGTACGGATCGGCGAGCCGGGCAGCGGCAAGACGGAAGCCACGGTCACTAGCATCGCCCAGTCCAACGGTGCCGAGGTGAACCTCGACCCGCACGAGGATTCCCTGGCCAGGAAGGCACTCATCCACACGGAGGGCAATGTCCTCTTTGCCCGGCTCTCGGATGTCCGGCACGCCATCGGCTTCGAGTTGCTCAAGCAGTCGAACGATCCGCTGGAGAACCATCTGCGGGCCGAGGCGTTTGTGGACATCCTGGTGCGGCGGCGGAATGCGGACGGCTTGGCTGCAACACCACTACTCGAAGAGTGGGTGATGGCGGCATTGATGCTGGTCTTGTTCCAGCGCAGGCCCAAGCCCATCCGCTGGCTGCCCAGCGCGTTTACTCCGGGGACGAAACGGTTTGCGGCACTCCTGCGCGGCTGTCAGCTTGCGGACGTCCGCCGCAAGTTCCGGTTCCTCTCCACGCTGAGTCCGCGGGCTTTGCGGGCGGAAGTCGGATCGGCTTCACGATTGATCACTTCCGTCTTCCGCTCGCCGGCGTTCATCGCCTGGAGCCAAGGCGGCTTCGACCTGGGTGGCTTTTTAGAGCAGAAGGGCCGGTTGATTGTCGAGCGCGGCAAGGAAATCGGCCACGACACGATGCGCACGATCATGGCCGCCATCATCCTGCTGACGATCACCTACGCCGAGCAGCGGAAGTTCGCGCTGCCGACCATCCGGGTGCGGATTGATGAGGCCACCAACGCGGGGCTCCTGACCAACACCGAACTCAAGGCGGCCGCGGAGCACAACAAACGAGGGCTGTACTTCGAGTTCAACTTACAGCGGCTCGACGTCCCCTGCGACCCCAATGACTTGCTGCAGCTGTGTCACCGCCACGAGTGGTACCGCTGCAGCAACTACGAACTGGCCCGCAAGGCGGCCACCGACATTGTGGCGGGACTCCCAGGTAGCGACCAGCCGCGTGCCCAGCGCGTGGCAGCGATTGCCGATGAAATCATGAACTTCTCGCTAGGCTGGCGCTTTGTCCGCGATCGATCCGGCTCACGAAAGGAATACGTGCCGATGCTGCAAAACCCCTGGCCCGACTGGCCGGGACTGCGCGAGGCGAAACTCCAGGAGAAACTCCAATTGATTTACAACCGCACCGAATATCGAAAGCCCGACGAGCCGACGTCCACGACTACCTCGCGATGTGCAACGCGACCGTCGAACAGATTGCCCGAGCCCGATTCGCCGGCGCTTCGCCTGAAACAGCGCGGAAAAAGGCCAACCGATGGCTCCGCAAGGAACTGAAACGCAAGCGTGTCCGGGTGCGAGGCACGGTCCTGCTCAACCGCACGGGCCGGCCGGAAATCGTCTACGGCAAGCCGTGTCCTCCCGAGGTTCTGGCCCATGAAGTATGGGTGACCGAGGCCGAACTCCTCCTTGGCAGGCCGATCAAACGCGGGGTGCGCGTTGGCAAAGCGATCGCGGATGGCCTGATGATTAGGGACGGCGAGGGGTACTGGATCGAGGTGGACAACGAGACGATGAGCACGCGGCAACTGCGCGAGAAGTGGCGGAAGTACGGGAAGGTTCAGGGATTCATTCTGGTGATCTGCCATTCAAAAGCGCGGCTACGGAAGTTGATGAAGAGTGCCGAGCGGGTGAAAGCCGTGACCCTCTTCACCCGTTTCCGCTGGCTCAAGGCCCGGCACCTGACACAGCGGTGGATCGACTGGTGGGGCCACCGGGTGTAGCGATGGGCGGGCGTACAGTGACGCGAAACAGCGGACTTTTGCGACAGGCGGATGCGGTCGCTGACTCCTCCGTGCTTTCGTCATTCAGATCGGCTGATCTGAATGCCGCAAACACGGTCGTACCCGGACATCCCCGGCAGCCGGCGGACCTTGTTCTCAGCATCATCTGCTGCTGTCAGTCCTTTTCTGCAACCGGCCGCCATTGCCTTGTCGGCTGTCCGCCTCGTGACTGCTTGCGTTTGCTGTGTGCCATCTGGCTCGGTCGTGCCGAGACAACGCGAGCAGAGCGTGGCACGTTGACAGCAATGTGCAACAACTACGACATCGCTCTGAGCAACGCCGAACGCGGGATCGTCAGCATCCCGATTGTTCCCGGCAAAAAAGGCATTCCGCTGGTGAAGTGGAAACGCTGGCAGACGGAGATGCCGAGTGAAGCGCTGTTTCGGGAATGGTTCCTGAACCGGCGGACGAACATTGCGATCATCACCACGGGCATGGTGGTCTTCGATTGTGAGGAAATCGCGAAAGCAAAACTGGTGCTGGATGCTTGTGGCGATACGCCGCATCAGCTCAAAACGCCGCGCGGTGTGCATCTGGGCTATCGCCGGCGTAAAGGGGTTGCGGTCTGCAATCAGGTGCGGATCAGGGGCGAACCGATTGACATCCGCACCGACGGCGGGCTGGAGATGATCCCGAACTCCGAAACCGAACACGGCCGCTACGAGTGGATCGGCGACGGCATCCATCCGCTTTCGCAGCTGCCGGTGGCCCGGATTGGCTGGACGAGAGAACGGCATCGGCAGTTGATGGGCAGCATCGTTGCGTGCGATCCGGACGTGATGACACAGCGGGCTAGAGCATATCTGGCCTGCGTCGAAGGCGCGATCAACGGCCAGCGGGGCCACGACCGGACGTTTCGCGTGGCCTGCAAGCTAACGCACCCGCCGCCACGTGGCTTCGGGCTGACGATCATGCAAGCCTGGCCGCTGATCTTGCTCTGGAACGAGCAGTGCGAGCCGCCGTGGACCGAGCGCGAGCTGCTGCACAAGCTACAGGACGCGCTGAAGAAATCGACAAGTTGTGTGTGATGCCGTGCGGCATCCGGTCTTCTGTGATGGGGAGGGCGTATGCTCATTATTTTGAACCAACTCGACTGGTATTGCGACCGCTGCGACGACTGCCGCAGTCAGCAGACGGTCTCGGTCATCTTCGCCGACGGCTCGGAGGGCTACCTCTGCCGCCGGCACCTGCGTGAAGCGATTTGTGAGCAGTGCAGGCAGAAGGAAGAAGAAGTCGCCCGGTAAGCCGAGCTGAAGGGAGGTAAGTATGCAGCCGATCAAGATCACGGTCCACGGAAGCGGTAGCGGCATCTGCGCGCTGACCGGCAAGGACGGCGACGGCCTGACGGTGACCTTCGAGGACCAAACCGTCGTCAACTCGTTTTTAAGCTGGCGATCCTTCAAGCAACTGCTGGCGCTCAAGTCCAAGCAGTTCGAGAAGCCGAAGGTACTACCGGGCAACGGCAGTCCGGCGCCGGTGGCGATGGCGAAGTGACTGGAAGGCGGTGGGAGGCACGGACGCCTCCCCTTCGCCTTCCCCGTTTCGTTTCCGTTTCAGTGGGTGCGAGGAAGACATGCAAATCTAGGAAAATGATGTCAGGGAATACCTCATCCAGCGCATCGGACACCGAGTACTGGGTACGATGCCGTGCCTTCGCGTGCTCACGCGTCTCGTCACCGACCTGCTCAACCGGGCGCTCCACCTGCAGCTGGAGCGGGACCGCCGGGCAATGCATGACTTGCTGGAACGCGAACGCACGCGGTTTTTCAACCGGATCAACCGAACCCCGAAGAATTGATCAGCCATGTCCGACATCCAACTGCTCATCGAGAGGCTCGACCGCATTGAGGCGTCACTTGCCGTGCTGGTGGAACGGCAGCAAGTGAAGGACTGGTATTCAATCGACGAATTCGCCGACCTTGTTGGCCGTGCCGTATTTACCTGCCGGGAGTGGGCCAGGCTGGGGCGGATCCGGGCCGAAAAGAAAAATGGTGGGCGAGGGGCTCACCCGGAATGGGCCATCTCGCACGCTGAGCTGCTACGGTATCGCCAGTTTGGTCTGTTGCCTACCCAAAAACCCGCTGGATAGCTTCTTGCTTGCTATCCGGAGTCAAGTGCCGGTAGCGGCGGCGTTGCTGTTCGGTTTCATGTCCGACGAATTCATCAATCAACCGCTGATCGACCCCACGACTGGCCAGTGCTGAGACAAAGGAATGTCGCAGGACGTGCCAGCCTTTCATCACTTCCCACTTGCTGCCTTTCAGTGTCCTCTCGAAATGATCATTGGCTTCGTTGCGGCTGATGGGCTGTCCTGCCGGGGGCGATTCCCGTTTCCGAACTCCGGCCAGTCTGCCTTTGGTCGTCGTCGCGCGCGTCCTCTCGCCTTTGTGCCCGGTTGTGACGCTGCGATTCCGGCTCCGATGGACGACGCCTGCGTGGCAAAAAAGCCAAACGCCACCGGGATGGACAGCGAGCCAGTCTTGCATTGCCTGGTGAAGAACGGGTGATAGCGGCACACGCCGGGTTGTCCGCTGTCCATGCACCCGCTTCCTTTCGCGGACGGTGACGATGCCGCCTGTGAAATCCACGTCCGCAACCTGGCCACGGATCAACTCCGCTCGTCTTGCTCCGGCGTGAGCCGCAAGGCAAAACATGGGGTAAATCCACGGATGGGCGGCATTCTCCTTTACGTATTCCAGAAGCTCGGCGATCTCCGGGGGCGTCAGGTACAGGCAGTCCCAAAATTCCTTCGGATTTCCTCCGGCAGCGATCTGCCGCTCGACTTCCGATCGGGTCATGAATGGCGGCTTTTCATCGAGCTTGGGGTAGACAAGCCCTCGGTTTGGGAATTTTCCTTCGACGTAATCCATGCGAGCGGCCCAGTTCCAAGCCGTGCGAAGGGTGATGATCTCCTTGCGGATCGTTGCGGGAGAAAGCTTCTTGCCGTGCAGCCCCTTGTCTTTTGACCGGCGGTCAACGTGCTTCTGCAAATCGGATAGCCGCAGGGCGGGCAACGGGAAGCCCTCGCCGAGCGTCTTGCAGAGGTGGCGAAAATGGATTTCCACGCCTTCGATGCTGGAGGCTTCCAGGGCTCCGTTCTGGTGGGTGCGAATATAATCGTCGCGAACTTCACCGAGCGTTTTTTCCTTCCTCGGCAGCGGCCTATCGTGGTCGGGCAGTTTGCCGTCGTTCTGCACGAAGGTCACGATGTCCACGCCGGGGGGAAGGTCGATCAGGCGTTGTTTCAGTCGCATCAACAGGTAATCGACCTTCGCAGCGGTTGCCTTCGCTTCGCTCTCGTCTACTTCGCCGAGGGTGAAGGTGTGCAGCTTGCGGTGGTGCATGAACAGGACACGCCAGCTGCCGTTTCGCTCCTGCAGGGAGGCCATATTTGTCTCCAATGCCACCCCAGCATTTTTACCAAATATTTACCAAGCCTCGTTTTCAGGGTCGTCCATAATTCCCCTAAGTCCTTACTACTGCGAGAGAAGGGATTTGAACCCTTACCCCTTTCGGGACTGGATCCTAAGTCCAGCGCGTCTGCCAGTTCCGCCACTCTCGCGTGGTGCGGCAGTGTTCGGTTGGATTTCTGATTTCGCCTTGCCGCGCCTTGGTATTGGGTTGGGGAGAATTGGAGATTCCATTCCACCAAGGTAGGATGAAGTACCTGTTTTTTCCCCGGACCTAAAAACATCATAAGTCTGGAAGCGATGGTCGGCAAGATCGTGAGGTTCGCGGCGTGTCCGCGCTCCGTGGCGCCAAGGTGGCGGTGGGCCGGGCAAGGTTGCAATGCGCGATGGAACCGATACACTGGGGTTAGTTTGTGGTGCGGGAAAGTCATTGTTTGTCCCCATCCCGGCAAGGAAAGTGCCATAAAAATGTCATCTGGACAGCCTTGTGTTTCCTATTGCTGGCCCCGATGTTGGCGGCCAACTGAGCGGCATTCGCGCCTCCGAAGAGACAGTCCCTCTGGCTGGAACTCCGACCGTGACTAAAGAGATATGCTTATGACCTGAAGGGGAATATCGCCGGTTACTGATCGCGCTGGCGGAGAGCCAGTGTCCTTATAGTGCCGAGGAACTGGAACAACATCAACAACAAACCACAGGGCGTCCTCAGAGAGAAATCTGGCAAAGTCTGAGTCGTCTCATGAACGAAAGCTGATCCCCCAATGTCCATCACCGCAACCAGCGATCTGACCTCTCGCTTGCGCGCCATCGTCGGCAGCGATGCCATTCTTACGTCGCCGAGTGATTTGCTTGTCTATGAGTGCGACGGTTACACCATCGAGAAAAACCAGCCGGATGTGGTGGTGTTTCCCACGTCCACCGAGCAGATTGTCCAGATCGTGCGGACCTGCAACGAGCGGAACGTGCCGTTTCTGCCGCGCGGGGCGGGGACCAGTTTGTCGGGCGGATGTCTGCCGGTGGGGGGCGGCGTGATGATCGCCCTGACGCGCATGAAACGGATTCTCGAAGTGAGCTACCGCGACCGTTACGCCGTGGTTGAACCGGGGGTCGTCAATCTGTGGCTGAGCCGGCACCTGACGCCGCAGGGGTGGCACTATGCCCCCGATCCGTCCAGCCAGGGGGCGTGTACCATCGGCGGCAACGTGGCCACCAACTCCGGCGGGCCGCACACGCTCAAGTACGGCGTCACGGTGAATCATGTGCTGGGGTTGGAATTCGTGCTCCCCGATGGCCGCGTCGTGCGGACGGGGGGACCGACCGAGGACAATCCCGGCTACGACCTGACGGGGGTGATCGTCGGCTCGGAGGGGACGTTCGGTATCGCCACCAAAGCCTGGGTGCGCATCACCCGCAATCCGCAGGCCTACCGCACCCTGCTGGGGGTGTTTGAGACGGTGGACGACGCGACCAACACCATTAGCGACCTTATCGGGGCGGGAATCGTGCCAGCGGCCTTGGAAATGCTCGATCAGTTAATTCTGCAAGCGGTGGAGGCGGCCTTTCATTTTGGTTTTCCGCTCGACGCCGGCGCGGTACTGATCATGGAGGTGGATGGCCTCGAAGCTGGTTTGGAAGAGGAAGCGGAACGGATCGTCGCCATCGCTCGAAAGAACAAGGCCCGCGAGGTGCGCCGGGCCAACACCGACACCGAGCGGATGCTGCTATGGAAATGTCGCAAACAGGCCTTTGGAGCGGTAGGCCGGCTGGCGCCGAGCTACTGCACCCAGGACGGCGTGGTGCCGCGCACCCAGCTGCCGCACATATTGCGCGTCATTCAACGCATCGGCGAGAAGTATCAACTGCAAATTTGTAATGTGTTTCACGCCGGCGACGGCAACATTCATCCGATCTTGCTATTCGATGAACGGGACGCGGACCAGGTGCAACGGGTGCTGCAAGCCAGTCACGAAATTTTGGAAGAGTGCATCGCGTGCGGCGGCAGCGTCACCGGCGAGCACGGCATCGGCGTCGAGAAAATCGACTTCATGCCCAAGCTGTTCTCGCCTGAAGACCTGAACTTCATGCTGCGGTTGCGCTCGGCCTTCAACCCAGACAACCGCTGTAGCCCCGCCAAGATGTTTCCCACCGCCGGCGCCTGCATCGAACCGAGCAAAGCGGGCCGCCGCGCGGCGTTGTAACCCAAACCGGTCGCGCGGCGACCAGAGCCACGAAACCCAAACCGGTCGCGCGGCGACCAGAGCCACGAAACCCAAACCGGTTGCGCGGCGACCAGAGCCACGAAACCCAAACCGGTCGCGCGGCGACCGGAACTTTTTTCATGGACAAGCTCACGGAACTACTCCTGACTGCTCTCAAGCAGGCCATCGCCGAGCCGGGAGAACAGCGGCTGTTCAAAAGCGGCAAGCTCACCGGGCTGTTCGCCAGCAAAGCGGGAACCGCCGGGGAAGCCGCCACCCAGGCCCTGCAACAAGGTCTGCTCGAAGTCAGTCGCACGGAAACCAAGGGGAAGACCAGCATCGAATGGGTCAAGGTCACGCCGAAAGGGATTCAATTCGTTCATGAACATGACTCGCCGCTGCGCGTGCTGGAGGAGCTGCGGACCATCTTGCGGCTGACTCAGGATGGCCTACCCGCCTGGCTGGAACAAATGCGGCAACAGCTTGACACTCTCGGCAACCAACTGACCGAGGAGGTGCAGCGCTTGGCGCGGCGGCTGGATGTCCTGAGCGAGCGCGTGGAAGCGTCGCTACGCCGCGCCGAGGCCGCCCGACCCGTACTCTCCAATGGCTTGGCGGGGGCGGTGCCGTGGGGACTGGATGCTTTGACCTACCTCGATCAGCGCCAAACGAGCGGCGCGCCGGAACCCTGCCCATTGCCGGAACTCTTCGCGGCGCTGCGTTCCACCTACGCCGAGTTGTCGTTGCCGGACTTCCACGATGGCTTGCGCCGCTTGCGCGATGGCGGGGCGTTGCGGTTGCTGCCGGTGGCGGATCTGGACACACCGCTGCCGGAGCCGGAGTATGCGTTGTTGTTGGGAGGGGAGATGTTGTATTTCGCGAGTAGGAAGTAAGAGTGCTCACCGGTGGCTCGCCCGCTAAACGGAAAAATGAACATATTTAATTCATCGAGGTGGACATGTATCCCGCACTGGAATCGCGCGATGACATTTTGAAGATGTTCGATGAAATCGCCGACGCACGCAGCAAAATCCTGGAACGGTGCGCTCGGTTATCCGAGCAACAACTTCATGATCCCGTCTATACCGGCACCTGGTCCATCTTGCAAAACCTGTCGCATCTGGCATGGGCCGAGGAATGGATGCTGGCCTGGATTCGCAAACGGCCGGAAGCGCTGCCACCTGAAGAGAGGCCCCCGGAACCGCCGCTGGAATTGCCGGCCATTCGCATTGCCTTGGACGAAGCCCACGCCGCCGCCATCGCCTTCGTGAAAGCGCATCTCGATGCGGTGCTGCGCGAACGCTGTCTGTATGGCCGAACCGGCGCACAGACGGTGGGAGGGGTGTTGTTTCATCTCATCGAACACGAAATCCACCACCGGGCGTTTATCTTGAACAAGTTGAGGAAGTTGGAAGGAAAATGAGGCCGAATAACGGCATCAACGAATCGTTTCGAGCATCTTGACAGCCCGCCCCATATTTGGTATCACCCGCCCTCCTATTTTCCATTATGATAGTCACGGGAGAGGCGTGATGAGCCGAAGTGTGGGCGCGTTTCATCATGGACTTTGGTTATTGCTATTGCCTGCCTTGATGGAACCACTTTCCGCGCACGCCCAGCCAATGGTTCCTTATCCATTCTACTCGGTTCAGTCCTTGGATGATGAATGGAGGCGCCCCCTTGTCACGGATGTGGATTGGGAGATGTCCAAACGAACCAAGACGATCACGAGCAGGATGACAAAAACGCAGACAACGGTAAAAAGCGTGGGAAACGGAATGGTAACGGCAACGGCAAACGCCCACGGCCCGGCCCAGACGTGCCCGAACCGATGGTGTTCGACCTGATTCGGCCGCTGGGAGCGCGCAAGGGGGAGTTGGAAGTGAACGTGCTCGGCTTGGTCCCTTTTCGCCGAACGCGCTCTCCGTTCTCGCAATTCATCTTCATTACTGGAGCCGATGAAGTTCCAGATAAACGCGAGGGCTTCGAGTGGGCGCCGGAAATCGAATATGCCCCCTTCGACAATTTCGCGCTGGAATTCGAGTTACCCATGTTCGATGGCAAGGTCGAAGCATTCAAAGGAGCGGCGCAGTACACGCTCGGCACCGCCTTCGACGATGCCTAACATCCACGGCTTTCAGGGCATCTTGTATATTGATCGCACGGAATGGTCGGTCACGCCGACCCTGCTCTACATTGGAGCTGTGCGTTTCGATGATGTGTATAGCGCATTGGGCATGATCGGTCTGAGCCGCGAGTTCGGCGGTCAGCAGGAAGGACCGAACTTCACTTTCTTGCTGGCCAACGCCACGCTGTTCGCGGAGGTCACGGAACGGCTCACGCTGGGGTTGGAAAGTAATTTGGCCTCGGACCTGCTCGGAAACACCGCCATCCTGCTCATGCCGCAAATTCACTGGGAATTCGCCAGGGGGTTCAACCTGCAATTCGGTGTCGGCGTCCGGGCTGAATCCACGAGCTTCATCGGCGAAGGGGCCTTTCGCTTGGTGTACGAGTTCTGAACATGCCGCGAATTGGACATAAAGCTGTCCTCAGCAATATCCTGTTGCGAAAGCAGACCCGTTTCCGAATCAAATGTCTCCAGGATACAATAATACTCATGTGTGGATGGATGATCGATTTCTCAACGTAAATGAGTCCCGCATGTGCTTGCTCGCGTTGTTGTTTCGCGTGGTCGATGATGCCCCGGTCGTGGTCGGAGCGAACCGAGAGGAAGCCTACGCGCGGGGCGGGGAGCCGCCGCGGCTGCTGGAAGGGACGCACCGCATCGTGGCCGGTTCTGATCCGGTGGCTGGTGGCACCTGGCTGGGGGTCAACGAGCATGGCGTTTTGGTGGCGGTGACGAACCGCCCCAAGACCGAACCACCGCCCCAACCGCGCAGCCGCGGCTTGTTGACGCGGGACCTCTTGGAGGAACCGACCGCGGCGGCGGCTGTGGAGCGTGCCATCGCGGCCTTCAACGGTTCCGCTTACGCCGGCTGTAACCTGCTGTGCGTCGATGCCCACAGCGCCACGGTGATTCACGCGGGGGACTGGCTGCGCGTGCGTCCTTTGCCTCCCGGCATCCATGTGCTGACCGCGCAGGACGTCAACGACATCCACGATCCACGCATCGCCTTCGCCCTCGGTTGGCTGCATGAACGGGAGCCCCGCAACGCCGATCAGGCCGTGTCCGCTTTGCGACAACTATGTGCCTTGCCCGGCCCGGACACACCCCCCATGTGCCTGCGTGGTCCGACGGGCGGCACGGTGTCGAGCAGCATCATCGTCCTACGCAAGCAGCTGGAGCGCGGCGTGTATCACCACGCCAGCGGGCCGCCCGATACGACCCCTTACGAGGATTACTCCCATTTGCTGCGCGGCTTGGCTCACAAGTCGTAAGTGTACAGAATTCCTGCGCCGAACCATATGACGAACACCTGGGAACCGGCTGGCCCTTATCCCCATCGGATCGCGTTGCGTGGGCCGTGGGACTATGAAATCGTCTCTGGCGCTATCACTGCCGACGCGCCGCGCCACGGTCGTATGGCGTCCCCCTGTCGCTGGCAGACCGGCGGCTCGTCGAGCACGGTTCGCTTGCGGCGGCGCTTTGGCTACCCGGGTCGGATTGATGCTCATGAGCGCGTGTGGCTGCTCATCGGCGGTCTGGAGGGAGTCGCCGATGTGTCCCTCAATCAGTGTTCCCTGGGCCAGCTGCGGCAGGAAGATAGCCCCTTCGCGTTTGACGTGACGCCCTCCTTGCAAGCGCGCAATCAACTGCAAGCCGAGGTGCGGACGGCAGGAGATCAAGGCGGTTTCTGGGATGTGGCCCTGGAAGTCCGCTGCCTGGCTTTTCCGCGCCGCCTCTCCTATCGCTTCGTCGAAATCGAGGGGCAAGCCGTTCTCGAAGTGCATGGCGAAATCGTTGGCCCCAGCGACTTGTCCTTGGAGTTGTACGCCCTGTTGGACCGCGCGACCGTGGCCTATGCTCCCGTCCAGGCCGTGGATACCGGACGACCATTCCTGTTGCGGAGCGAGCCACTGACAGGAATAGATCAGGCCAAGAACGGTCCTGGTTTGCTGACCGTTGACCTCGTGCGTGCCGGCAGTAGCTGGTACACCGTGACAACGCGCGTGGCGCATGGTTGTTGACATAAGGGGTTCTCTCCCTAGGAAACTATCCGAACCCCTTCCCCCCTTGATAAGGCGGGATAAACCAGACAGCACCTTTTCGGATCGTTTCTGAGTTGGCCTATCTGCTTTCTGTCCCCTTTGCTATACTGGTGCACAGATAACCCCGAATCTGGGAGGACCGCCACGATGGCCAAGCTCAAGTCCGTTTCCTGGACTGCCTTCGATTACGAGGAAGCGGCTATCGAGTATTGCCGGCAGCTGCCGTTGGAGCACTTCATGGAAGCGATCCCTGCCGCTACGCAACGGGAGATTACCCTGGCCAGCTTCGCCGTGATCCGGCAACAACGGCCGGACGTGCAATGTTTCAACGAATTACTGATCCAATACTGGTTTGAAGGCCAATTGCGCCGTGTGGTGCCGGACAACTTCGCGCGCTTGTGTGACCAGCCGCCGACCACCGAATGGAGCTTCAACATCGAGTTGGAGCCGGTAGGCCCCTTGGTGGTGTTTGAATACGTGTCTCCGTCTAACTTGCGCAAGGATTATCGGACGAACTACTATCGCTACGAGCAAGAGTTGCGCATACCCTACTACTTACTCTTCTACCCAGAACGTCAAGATTTGCGCCTGCACCATCTGAAAAAGGGCGGCTACCAAAAGCAAACATCGAACGCGCGCGGCCGTCTGGAAATCCCCGAGTTGGAATTGGAAGTCGCCTTACTGGATCGATGGGTCCGCTATTGGTTTCGCGGCGAGTTGGTGGAGCTGCCTGGCGTACTGCATCAACAACTCGAGCAGGAACGCCAACGCGCCGAGCAGGAACGCCAACGCGCCGAGCAAGAACGCCAACGCGCCGAGCAAGAACGCCAACGCGCCGAGCAAGAACGCCAACGCGCCGAGCAGGAACACCAACGGCGCCTGGATGCGGAAGCGGAGAATGCGCGTTTGCGCGCTCTGGTTGAGGAACTACAAACCTCGAAAAAACCACGCCGGTCACGCCGCAAGGAATGAAGAAACCGTCGTCACGGCCCAAAAAACAAAGCCAGCGAGGGCCTCACAGCCCTGCTGGCAAGAAAAGCAAGCCCATCGAATCACAGCGATGGTTTTAGCGGTGCGCCTTGTGGCAAGCGCCGCAATTGACGGCCTTGGCCAAAGCCGCCTGATCGGCCGCGCCACCCCCCTTAGCGACTTTCTCGCAAGCCACTACAATCGCTCCTGTCATTTTCTTCCAGCTCGCCGCGTCCCCTTTGGGGCAGGGAGTAGCGGCCAGCGCCGCGTACAATTCACATAGTTGTTTCTTTTCCGCGTCGCTGGCTTGGCCGCTCGTGACCTTCTTCAACAAACCTTGTTTGTGGGCTTTCACCATGACTTCCGAGATCGTGTACTTGGGCTTCTCATCCGCCGCGGCCTGGAACAGACCGGTGTTTAGAACGCCCACCAGAGCCACCACTGCCACACCAAAAGGCAGCACTTTACGCATAATTGGACTCTCCTTGTTGAGAACCACAGCTATCATTTCTCAACATCACTCGATGTTGAGAATTACCCCCAGATTGGACTATGGCGCCATAAACTTTATTCGATGAGGCCATCATCTCTGTTGGCATCTCATCCAAGAGACCCAAGAAATAACGCCTGACAAATCCTTTGTCAACTATCCAGATTCAAAAATCGCGCTAAATTGTCGTGATTACCTGGAATAAACGACCAAGCGTTTTTCGATGCTCGACAACCGCGCGGAAAACCCCATGATTTCTTTGGAAGAACGTCTAAAACGGCAGGCTCAGGCATTGGGATTCGAGTTGGCCGGCATCGCGTCCGCCGGGCCGGCGGACGGCTTCGCGCAGCTGCGCGAGTGGCTGGATCAAGGGTTCGCTGGCGAAATGACCTACATGCACCAACACGCCGCCGCGCGCCAACATCCCGCATCGATCTTGCCAGCGGTGCGCAGCGTCGTCATGGTCGGCATGAATTACTTCCCCGGTGATGAGGATATGCCAAAAACCCGCGCCACTGCGTTCACGGGCAAGGTGGCTCGTTACGCGCGCGGTGTGGATTATCATCTGGTCCTGCGCGACCGCTTGAAACAATTGCTAAGCTGGGTGGAAGGGGAGCTGCCGGGGGTGCGCGGACGCGGTGTAGTTGATACCGCCCCCCTGTTGGAGCGGGATTTCGCGCGCCGGGCGGGCTTGGGGTGGATCGGCAAGAACACCATGCTGCTCAACAAACGGCTGGGGAGTTTTTTCTTTCTCGGCGCCCTGTTGCTCGATTGCGAGCTAAGGCCCGACCCAGCGTACGCCGGCTTTCACTGTGGCAGCTGCACAGCCTGTCTGGATGCTTGCCCGACGCACGCTTTCCCTCGGCCCGGCATACTGGATGCTCGCCGTTGCATTAGCTACTTGACTATTGAGCTAAAAGGAATGATTCCTGACGAATATCGTTCCCATCTGGATGATTGGCTATTCGGTTGCGATGTATGTCAGGAAGTATGCCCGTGGAACCGCAAAGCTCCTGTCACTACCGAGCCGGCATTCCGCGCTCGGCCCGAATTGGCGGTCGTGGATCTGATCGAATTGTTGGGACTATCCCCGGAAGCATTTCGCCATCGCTTTCGGGACACGCCGTTGATGCGGACCAAGCGCCGCGGCTTATTGCGGACCGCCGCGTTGCTCCTCGGCACGCGCGGCGACCCAGCGGCACTGCCCGCCTTGGAACAAGCCAGGAATGATCCCGAATCCGACATCCGTGAGGCGGCCGCTTGGGCGATTGAACGGATTGGAGAACGACATGGCGGTTAGTGCTTTCATTGATGATAGAATGATAAAGCGGATTCATCGGTTTGACGAGGCGTGAACCACTGAATCCGCCTTGGCATCCCAAGTCATGAGATACTACTTTTCCGCCACCACGTAACGCTGAATGCGATAAGTGTTCACATTCTTCTTGAGCCAGTCTTTGGCCGCTTGAGACAACTCGTTGGGATTGCGTAGGACTTTAGGGGGCATCCAGCCATCTTGCGCGGTCAAGCCCAGATCGAAGAATAGGCTTTGCGCCTCGAGGCGGGTTTCCGCGTCGAACTGGGTAAAGTCCGCTTCCAAGAGCGCTTGCAAAATCAATCGGCTCTCCTCGGCGGCAATCGGTTCCGTCTGAAGCTTGGATCGGTCCACGTTACCCGGCGGCGTGCGATATTGGCCGATGAGCATAGCGGCCGTCAACAGGCGGTCATCTCGGTCGTTCGACTTTAAGCCAGCCAGAGGATTGTCCAACAATTTCGCGCAGCGACGCAACAAAGCCACGTCTTTGGCGAAGTTTGGCGCCGTTTTGGGCACGACATCATAGAAAATCGGCAAAACGTAAAAGGTTTCCGCTGGGTGCTGGGTCAGGAAGAACAACGCCTCTTGCTTCTCGCTGAGCCGCGGTGAGCGATCGCCGCCGCCCAGGCGCGCTGGCGCCACGATGACGCCGCCGCCGGGTTGTGGAACAGGGGGCGCTTCCGGCAGCTGAAACGCGACCCGCACGTGAGTTAATCCCTTAGGGCCTTTGAGCAAGTCTTGCACCTGGACCACGGCAACCTGGAACGGGACTTTTTCCTTGGCGCCGGGGTAGGGAAACGCCCATACTGGCTTGT
Organism: Gemmataceae bacterium; assembly: GCA_046297495.1. Lineage (GTDB taxonomy): Bacteria > Planctomycetota > Planctomycetia > Gemmatales > Gemmataceae > JBKBIP01. The sequence continues at coordinate 21,131 of JBKBIP010000041.1, forward strand.
CCTCAAGGGCCGTCACGGTACCGACGACCACGCTGTCAGTGGTCGATAACCGCAACGGTAACGCTGGCGGGGCCACCACTAGCCCCCACGCTGGCGGGGCTGTCCACACAATAACACAAAATATCCCACTGGCTGTCATGATTGGCGCCAGACATCTCATGAGGAAATTCTCCTACAATAGAGGCAATGGAACCTACTTCAAAAAGACGATATGCAACCCGATTCAGTTTGGCGACGGACAACGATTTCGTGATGAACCGTGAAACGACTCCCCTCATGTCCGAGGCGGACCAACTCCCAGAAATTCGGCTCAAGATCGCTCGGCGTTCGTCCCATCCCTGGATTTTTCAGAAGATGGTCGAGAAACCAGCTCGAAAAGTGCCCAACGGTAGCGTGGTCAATATCGTGGACCGGGACGGCCAATGGGTGGGACGCGGTTTTTACAACGGCCATTCGCGCATCGCGTTGCGCGTGCTGACGGCAGACCCGGCCCAGCGGATCGATGAACCTTTCCTCGCCGAGCGCATCGGCCGAGCCGTGGCGCTGCGCCGCGATTGGCTGAGATTGGAAGAAGTCACCGACGCCTATCGCTTGGTCCATTCCGAGGGGGACGGGCTAAGCGGCTTGGTCGTGGATCGCTTTGGCTCGATCCTGGTGCTGGAGTTCTTCGCCGCCGGCATGTATCGCTTTCGCACGACGATTGAGGCCATCTTGCGTCAACATTTTCCCGAAAGCCGAATGTACTGGTTCGCCGAGGACCATGTGCAAAAACAAGAATCGTTCGATTGCCGCTCTCCCGCTTCTCCTGCGCCAGAAGTCATCCGCGAGCACGGTTTGCAGTTTCGCGTCGCCCCTGGCAGTAAGCACAAGACCGGCTTCTTTCTGGATCAACGAGACAATCGTAAGACGTTGGCCAGCTTCTGCGCCGGCAAGCGCGTGTTGGATTTGTGTTGCAACAGCGGCGGTTTCGCCATCCATGCCAAGGCCTTGGGTGGGGCGGCGGAAACAGTCGGCGTCGATCTCGACGAGCAAGCCTTGGCGCTGGCCCGCCAAAACGCCCAACTCAACCAAGCCGCGATCCGGTTCATCCAGGCCGATCTCTTCACCTGGTTGCGGGACATCCTACCCAGCGGCCAACGCTTCGACGTGGTGATCCTCGACCCAGCCAAACAGACGCGCGATCGAGAAGCCCTGTCCTTCGCCCAAAAACGCTATCTCGACATGAATCGGTTGGCCTTGCAAGTAGTGTCTTCTGGTGGTCTTTTTTTGACATGTTCCTGTACCGGATTGGTGAGCGAGGAGATGTTTCTCGACACGTTGCGCCGGGCCGCCTGGCAAGCGCACCGCTCGTTGCAAGTGCTACGCATCGCCGGCGCCGCTGCCGATCATCCCTTCTTGCTGCACGTGCCGGAAAGCCGCTATCTGAAAGCGGTGTTTTGCCGGGTGGAGTGAATGATCAGCCTGCCCTTGTCAACAGGCGTCAAGAGAAAGGGAACGCATGGGGACGGATTGGATCTTCGCTGGCTTGGATTTTCTCGCGCACCTTGCGAAGATGATCGTCTGAGCACCGAAACCAAAAACAGCGGCACTTCTCCTGAAGTGCTGGCAATTACATGCTACTAGGTGGGTTTTCCTTTTGCTGTTCCGCCAGCAGGGCCTTGAGGCGCGCTAACTCGGCCTCGGCGGCGTCCGCCCGCTGTTTCTCCGCCTCCGCCCGTTGTTTCTCCGCCTCGGCGCGCTGTTTCTCCGTTTCGGCGCGCTGTTGTTCGGCGTCGGCGCGTTGTTTCTCCGCCTCGTCGAACAGCGGCACCACTTGCCCTTGGGGGTCGAAAAAGCGCAGCCAGGTACGATGCACCGTCTTATACGGCCCTTCCCAGGTGCCCAGCCACAGCCCCAATTCGGCGCACCACAAGCGGCCATGCTCATTCGGCGTCAGCGGCTGATAGTCCTGCCCCGCCAGCCGCCAGCCTTCCAAACGCAGCGTCTCCGGGTCGTAACAAAAATAATCCGGCGTGCGAAACGTGCGCTCATATACCGCCTTCTTGATGGTACGGTCCGTTTCAGCGGTGGATGGGGATAGCAGTTCGATGATCACATCGGGATAGCGGCCCCCTTCTTCCCACACCACCCAGTAATCGCGCATGTGGTCCGGCACGTTATTGACGAAGAAGAAGTCCGGCCCGCGAAAGTCCCGATTGCGGGCTTGCTTCAGATTGAAGTAAATGAACATGTTGCCCCCCGCGAAGAAATCGCGGCGGTCGCGCAGATGATAGCGGATCTGCTCGATGAGCAGGTTGATCGCATCGCGGTGCCAATCGCTTTCCAAGGGCATCCCATCCGTTTCGATCAGTTGGACATCGGGCAGCTTCGGCCCCGGTTCCACGGGGGTTGCGATGGTTGAGACAGCATCGGCCATGGGTTCCTCCTTTCTCTGAACCTGAATAAATTATCGCTGACATCGCGTCCCGCGCCAATGGGGAGTGGCGCGGCACGAGGAGCCGACGTGATCGACAGAATGGGATCGTGAACCAGTTGGTGGACAAGCACGCGGCAGCGCAGCTCCTCCCCCATTTGACCCACCGCACCCATCCACTCGCCGCCTGGCTCAAGCAAACTGTTTATATCAAGTCACTCAGCGCTCCGCCGTGAGAAATACAGGTTCGCCTGCTTTCGTTGGTGATGTCTGAATCTAACGATTGCTCCGCTTATTTGGCTCGCAAGATTCATCCCGGGGTGACGAATAAGATTGATAAACGGGACCACCATCGAGTAGTGTATAAAGTCACCCTTCCCATGCGTGACCTAACCCACGAATGGATCGAACCTTACTCTCCTCTAACTTGAAAGACGCGCCATGCCAAACGACCGATTCACCTGCCCGGAATGCGGCACGACGATGAAAACGGCCAAGCCGATGCCGTCGGGCACGAAGATCAAATGTCCCAAATGTACCGCCGTGTTCGCCGCCACGGCGCAAACCGCCGCCAAAGTGACCAAGCCAGCCGCTGCTCGGCGCTCCGCCCCGCCGCCGAAATCCTCAAAGGGGGTCTTGATTGGTACTCTGTTGTTTCTGACGCTGTTGGTGGCTGGTGGCATGGCCGCCTGGGCTTTGCTGCCGCCGGAATTATTGGGCTTGAAGAAAACAACGGAAGTCGCCAAGGCCACGAACCCCACTACCCAGCCAACGAACATTCAGCCCGCGACGACTGAACCGAAGGGGCAGCAACCCCCCGACACACAACCAACGCCAGTGACCGGCAAAATCGATTTGACTTACGTGACGCCGAACTTTACCGCGGCAGTGATCATTAATCCCCAGCAAATCATGCAAGCCAAGGCCTTGGCTCCGTTCCTGACCAACGAAATACTGGACTTCGCCGAACAGCTGCTCGGCACCAACCCGCGCGATTTCGAGCAGTTTATCTTGCTCGTCGAACCGCAGCTGTTGGATCAGAAGATGCCAGTGGCCCCCGCGTTCATCACGAAATTCAATAAGCCGATTGACGGAGAAGCCTTTCTTCAGCAGGGAATACCGGGAATCGAGAAGGAAATGATGGATGGCAAAGTCGTTTATAGCGCCGTCCTGGATAATCCCCTCGGCCCCCAAGCCGGCGGTATCGACAAGGTTCCCGTGTATTCCCACGTGGCCGACGACCGAACCCTCATCGCCGCTCCACAACCGACTTTGAAAAAGATGTTGTCCGGCGCCGCCGGCAATTCCCTGCTGCGCGACAAGCTGGCGCGATTCGATACGTCCCATGATCTCACGGTCGTAGTCACGCTCGACAAGATCGGGCCGGTTCTTAGTGTCATGCTCATGCAAGCGGATCAAGAAGGCACGATTCCGCCCCCCTTCGCGGATGTGGTCAAGCTGCCGGAGATACTCGATTCGGCCACGCTCATCGTGAATATCAGCCGTGATCCACTGCTTCGATTGACTTTGGATAGCAAAACCCCAGAAGGGGCCGCCACCGTGGAAAATCTCGTCCAAATGCTTCACGGCATGGGCAAGACGATGTATCCAGAGCTTCGCGAAGAAGGGGAGAGTGATCTACCCCCCGAAATGGCCAAGGAGCTGCTACCGGCTCTCGACCAGATGTGGAATGGCTTGTCCGTCCAACGAGACGGCGCCAGTGTTTCCGTCAGCGTGCCTCGACCGGAGAAACTGGGGGCACTGCTGTTGTTGATCCCCAGGGCCGTTCAAGGGGGTTCCCCCATCAACAACGACCCCCCGCCGCCACCACCGGACGCTCCAGGACACGCCTCACCCGATGCCGCGATGGACGCCTATCTCTTGACGCCAAACGTCTCGCCTCCGAATAACTAATTCCGTCAATTTATGCTGGCTCTCGCTACATCCCATGACTACGATGGAGGTCGGATATGTGAAGTTTTAATGTAATCCCACGGCTGCGATGTGAGGTCGGAAGTGCGGGAAGGACAACCAACATGTCATCGTCGGTTCCCCCTCGAGAATATCCATTGCCGGTGACGCGCCATGCTTCTTCCGCCATGCCGACTCCGCTCGGCGAGATCATGCTCCAACAGTGGTTGGAGAGGTCGTTGATCAGCACGGAAGATTGGGAGCAGCTGCCCGCCGATGTTCAGGATCAGTTGCGAGCCTGTTGCCATCTGGATCAATTGGTCGAGCAACTGGCGGCGCATCGCCTGCTGACGGAATACCAGGCCATGCGCGTGCAGGCTGGCGCCCTGTTCGGTCTGGTACTGGGGAATTACCGGGTGCTGGATCGGCTCGGCAGCGGTGCCATGGGGGCGGTGTACAAGGCCGAGCATATCATCATGCGCCGTCTGGCGGCCATCAAAGTCATTTCGCTCCTGGCCAATGAGGATGCGGGCGTTCTGCGCCGCTTTCGAGCCGAGATTCGCGCCATCAGCCAGCTGCGACACCCCAACATCATCAGCGTGTACGATGCCGGTCACATCGCCCATCCGCAATCCGACAGCCCGGATTTGCACTACTTTGTCATGGAATATCTGCCGGGCCGCGATCTGGACCACTGGGTCCGTTCCGATGGGCCGCTAGCCATCGACCAAGCGTGCGACGTGATTTATCAAGTGGCCAGCGCCTTGGTCGAAACGCACAAGCACAACCTGGTCCATCGGGACATCAAACCGTCCAACATTTTGGTCACGCCGGAACGCCAAGCCAAGTTGCTCGATTTCGGATTGGCCCGTCACTTGCAACATCGATTGACGGAACCGGGGGTCGTGCTGGGCACACTCGACTACATGGCCCCCGAACAAGCGATGGATGCCAGCCGCGTGGACATCCGCACCGACATCTACGGGCTGGGCGGAACCTTGTTCTGGTGTTTGGCGCGGCGTTCCCCCTTTAATCTGCAGGGCAGTATGACGGCCGAGGTCGTCCAGCGCATGACCCAGGCGGCGCCGTCGGTGCGCGTCCATCGCCCGGATGTGCCGGTGGAGCTGGATCATATCCTGGCCCGCATGATGGCCTTGCGGCCAGACGACCGTTACCAAACCCCGCAAGCCGTGATGAACGCCCTGTTGCCGTTCTTGCAACCCGACCGCCGCGAACAATTTCTGGGCCAGCGCGGATCTCTTTCTCTTATTTCCGGCGAAGAAACGCAACCGACTGGCGGTTCCCGCGCCTGGAACCTACTGGTGGTGGATGATGAAGACCATATCCGCCAACTGTGCGTGGCGACCCTGAGCGCCGACGATAGGCACTGCGACGCGGCCAGCAGCGGGCAGCAGGCACTCACCCTGCTGACCCACAAACCGTATGACTTGGTATTGTTGGACATCAATTTGCCGGACATCCCTGGCCTGCGCATCTTACGGCAACTGCGCCACAATCCCCCTGCGCCCTTCCTTAAGGTGATCATGATCTCCGGCACGGTCAACGCCGATGAGATGGCCCGCCTGCTCTCGGCGGGGGCGGACGATTACCTGATCAAGCCGTTCAGTTTGGCGCAGCTGTTGGAACGGGTGCGGTCGGCGTTGCGGCTCAAGGAGCTGCAAGAAAAATCGGCTGCCTTGAATCAACAGCTTCGTGTGCTGACCGCGCAACAGGAGCGCCAGTTGCACGCCACCGATACGAACCTGGTCAAGGCCCGCCAGGCCCTGGTCTCGGTCTTGACGCGCATCATGGGCCAGCGGTTCCGCCTCCTGCAAGACACCAGCCTCTCCCTGGCTCGCGTGTGCCGCTGTTTGGCGGCGGAAGCGGCCCGTCTTCCCCACTACGCCGCGCACATCGATGAAGCCTTTATCCGCACCCTGGAAAGTTGTGTCCCCTTGCACGACTTGGGCATGGTGGTCTTGCCGGATCACATCCTGTTCAATTCTGAAAAATTGACGGACGAAGACCGTCTCATCATGCAAACACATACTACACTGGGAGCAGAAATCCTGACGGAAGCGATCCGCTCTCATGACTTTGATTCTGCTTTTCTGCAGATGGCCAGTCAAGTGATCCGCCATCATCACGAGCGCTGGGACGGCACGGGGTATCCCGACCGGCTGGCGGGAGAAGCCATCCCTTTGTCAGCGCGGATCACCACTTTGGCCGATGTGTACGTCGCCCTACGCTTTCGCCGTCCCCATCGTCCCGCCTTGGCCCACGAACCGACAGTGCAACTCGTTATTCATGGCGAGGGACATTTTGATCCACTCTTGTTGCAAGCTTTTCAGCGCGTGGCGGATCGGTTGGATCAGTTGTTGTGAACGGTAAGAAAGTTCATAGCCAGGGGCGTTAGCCCCTGGAAGAGATGGCATATGGATTCCAAAGCCCCGTAGGGGCGGCAGCGAATGCGACAAACGGTGTTTCTGTCGCCCCTACGGGGCTGCGGAATTCGTGTGACGAACATCCCTGCCGGTGTAATAGTGTCCGCGCCGTTCCGCCGCTGACAGCAAGACACAACCATGCTTCGCGGGAGATTGCTACGATGATTCCCCCCCCTCGTCTCGAACCCCGCAATCTGTTGCCCTGGTTGCAATGGTCGCTGCAACAGCGTGCCGTGGTCGTCGTCAGCCTTTTGGTGGTCGCTTTCGGTTTGAGCATCTGCGTACCCACGCTGCACGAAGCCTGGGTGCTGTATCTGCCGGCCGTGGTGTTGGCTGCGTATGGCTTGGGCGTGCGCGCCCTGTATGGCGTGCTCCTCACGATTTTTGCCTTGATGGGAATTCAACTGGGCTATCGCGCTTGGAACCACCTCGATCTGGATTTGATCGACCAGACCTTGGCGGCCAGCACGATCCTCGTGCTGGGCGGCCTGTGTCTTTGGCATTTGCGTGTCATTGAACAGCGCGAGCTGGCCAGTGAACGCTATCTTCGCCGCTTATGCGACTGTGCTCCGGTGGGGATCGCCGTGACCGACCAGAATGGCAGCGTGATCCACGTCAACTCCGCCGGTCTGCGGATTTTGAACTTGCCCGCGGAAGAGGGCTTGGGGGACCGCTGGATTCAGCATGTGCATCCCGATGATCGCGCGGCCGTGGTGGGCGACTGGCAACGGTACGTCCGAGGAGAAAGCCCAAATTACCAGGAGGAGTTTCGTTTGGTCCAGCCGGACCAGTACCGCTGGGTCCGCTGCCGCGTGGCTCCTATTCAGGATGACGACTTGTCGCCGCTGGGCTTCATCGTCACCCTGGACGACGTCACGGAGAGCAAACTTCACGAGGCGGAAGCCCGCGCGGCGGCGGAACGCATCCGCCAGCAAGCCGCCCTGTTGGACGCCGCCAACGACGCCATCATGGTCCGCGATTTGGAGGAACGAATCATGTACTGGTCCGGCGGCGCCGAGCGCTTGTATGGTTGGACCGCCGCCGAGGCAGTCGGTCAACGGGCGGTGGACTTGTTCTATCCAGAATCAACCGCCGACCAGGAAGCCGCGCAGCGCGCGGTTTTAGACAAAGAGGAATGGACGGGCGAATTGCGGCATGTCACCAAAGCGGGGCGAGAGATCATCGTGGCCAGCCGCTGGACATTGTTGCGGGACGAGGAAGGACGACCCAAGGGAAAACTGATCCTGAACTCGAACATCACCGAGAAAAAACAACATGAAGCCGAGGTGTTGCGCTTGCAGCGCCTCGAAAGCATCGGCACCTTGGCGGGGGGCATCGCGCATGACCTGAATAACGTCCTGGCCCCCATCATGATGTCGGTGGACATCCTCAAAATGAAACATAATGATCCGGCCACGTTGTCCATCTTGGATATTTTGTCGAACAGTACGCAGCGCGGCGCCGACTTGATTCGCCAAGTTCTCTCCTTTGCCCGGGGCACTCCGGGACAGCGGCATACCCTCAGCTTACATCCTCTGGTCAATGAATTGACCAAGCTGTTGCGCCAGACGTTTCCGCGCTCCATTGAGGTGGAGATGAAAGTTGCCGAGGATACCTGGCACCTTTCCGCCGATGCCACCCAAATTCACCAGGTCCTCATGAATCTGTGCGTCAATGCCCGCGATGCCATGCCGGATGGCGGCCATTTGACCATCGTCACGCGCAACGTGATGGCCGATGCGGCGTTCATCCACCGCCATCCCGAAGCCCAACTCGGCCCTTACGTGTGTCTGTCGGTGTGCGACACCGGCGCCGGCATTCCGCCCGAAATCCAGGAGCGCGTCTTCGAGCCATTTTTCACGACGAAAAACGTGGGAGAGGGAACAGGATTGGGTCTTCCCATTGTCGTCGGCATCGTCAAGGCCCACGGCGGTTTCATCACGCTGAAGAGCACGGTTGGCGCTGGCAGCTGTTTTGAAGTGTATCTGCCGGCGGACCAACCGGGCGCGGAACAGGCCCAGCGGCAAACGCTTCAGGACGTTTGCCCCGGACGCGGCGAGATGGTGCTAGTCGTCGATGATGAGCCGGCCATCCGCGAAATTGCCCGTTCCACCTTGACGGCCTACGGTTACCAGGTGATGACCGCAACCCAGGGGAAGGAAGCCGTGGAGCTGTACGCGCAAATGGGGCAAAATATCCATGTGGTCATCACGGATATGATCATGCCGGTGATGGACGGCGGCGCCACGATTCGCTCGCTGCGCACCCTCAATCCCCAGGTGCGCATCATCGCTGCCAGTGGTCTGAATGACAGCCTTCCGGAAGACCCGACGCAGCTCGGCGTGGCGGATATTTTGTCTAAACCCTTCACGGCTCCCATTCTCTTGCAAACCATTCGCCAGGTGCTCGACAAACCCTGACGAGCGGGGTTGACCCGTTCCACCTTGGGAATGTATTTCTGCCGTCTGTCGGGGACGCGGCCCCGGCGCGTGGGAATCACGTTCGCGCGCTCCCGCCCTGTGGTCAAGGTAGGATGCCATGCTGTTTTGCTCGGAACAGTATCTCGTTTTTTTCACGCTCATCTTCGTCGTGTATTGGTCGCTGCCCCATGTGGGGGTTCGTCTGGGTGTCTTGCTGGCCGCCGCCGTCGTCCTGACCTGGAACGCCGCCAGCTGGATGAGTCTGTTGGCCACCCTGGACCCCGTGATCATTTTGAACAATCTGCTGGCCAGTCATTACCAAGATACGTTGGCGGCCATTGTGTTGCTCGGCGCGCTGGCGGCGTTCGTGGTCGGCGCGGATCGTGGCCGTGTCTGGCTGTTGCTGCTAGCCAGTTATTTCTTCTACGCCAGTTGGAACCATTGGCTGGCCGGCTTAATTTTTCTCAGCACGACGATTGATTACTGGATTGGCCGAGGCTTGGATGCGTGGACTTCCCCGCGTGGACGGCGGGTGTTGTTAGGTGTGAGCCTGATCGCCAACTTGGGATTGTTGTGTTATTTCAAATACGTCAACTTCTTTCTGGAATCGTTGGAACAGGCCTTACGCGCCGCGGGTGGCACAACTTCCTTGCCGTTGTTGCAAGTGATTTTACCCATCGGCATCTCGTTTTACACGTTTGAAGCGATTAATTACACCATTGATGTGTATCGCCGCAAGGCGCCGGCGGAACGCAACTTGGCCAATTTCATGTTGTTCATCACCTTTTTCCCACATCTCGTCGCCGGACCGATTGTGCGAGCCAAGGACTTTCTGCCGCAAATCGAACGAGTCAAACAGTGGAACTGGTCGCGCCTGCAGCTTGGCGCGCAGTATTTTCTCTTGGGCTTGTTCAAGAAATTGGCGATTGCCGACCGCATGGCGGTGTATGCCGATCCGGTGTTCGCCGATCCGAGCGCGTTTAGCTCGCATGTCGTCTGGCTGGCGGCGCTGGCATACGCCCTGCAAATCTACTGTGATTTTTCCGGTTACACTGACATGGCCCTGGGATCGGCGCATATGCTCGGTTACAAGCTGGCCATGAATTTCAACATGCCGTACCTATCCAAGAATATCTCCGAATTTTGGCGGCGCTGGCACATCTCCTTATCCACCTGGCTGCGCGATTACCTGTTTATTCCGCTAGGGGGAAGTCGCAATGGCTCCTGGCAAACGGCCCGGAATTTGATGATCACCATGACGCTCGGCGGCCTGTGGCATGGCGCTAACTGGACGTTTGTTATCTGGGGGATGTTACATGGGACATTGCTGATTGGTCATCGCGCGTTTCGTTCCTTTAGTCAAGGGATGCCTCGCTTGGACAGTTTGTTACAGTCCCACCCTGGCATCTGGTTGCGCATCGGGTTGACCTTTTCCACTGTGTCGCTGTGTTGGATTTTCTTCCGCGCGCAGACGCTGACCGACGCCCTGACGTTCTTGCACCGCATGTTCATCCCCTTCAAGGGACGGGGGGCGGAGATGCACAACATCAGCTTGTTCGTCACGTTGGCCGTGATGCTGCTTTGTCATATCCTGGTCCAGCGCGGCTGGTGGCGGCGTCTGGCCATCCGCCTGCCGGCTCCGGTGATGGGCTTCGGCTACGCGGCCGTGTTGACTTTGGCCCTGATGCTGGCCCCCGATGCCGGCAAGGCGTTTATTTACTTCCAATTTTAATTGCCTGGGGCATTCACGCCACGCCGATCCATGACACCACATCGCCAACATGTTCGCCGTCACGCGCGCCGCGCCCTCCTGTGGGGCGTGACCGGCTTTGTCATCGCGCAACTGAGCATGGCGCTGCTCATGGATTATGCCTGGCCGCAGCTGCGCGATCCCTATTACGCCTTCAAGGTGGACAAGCTGCGCCAGCGCCAGCGTGATGTCGCGCGCGGCCCGCGGGGGAAGACGGCAACGCCGCCGACGGTCGTGATGCTGGGTAGCTCCCGCGCGGCCATGGGGCTACAGGCCCTGCGGCTGGAGGAACAGCTGCGGCATGAATTGGGGCAGCCGGTTGTCGTGTTCAACTTTGGCACCCCCGCGACCGGGCCAATCTTGGAATATCTGTATCTGCGCCGACTACTACGGGATGGTATCCGGCCCTCCTTGTTGCTGGTGGAGGTACTCGTTCCTCAATTCGCCACGACGGGGTTGGGGCCGGTGGAATCGGTGCTGCTGCCGACCAACCGCCTGTGGTGGCATGAGCTAGAACAACTGGAACGACTGGGTTGGTCCATGTCCGAGCGGCGCCGCGAATGGCCGATGACCTGGGTGGTGCCGTCGTATTGTCAGCGTTTTGCCTTGGTCAGCTGGTTGGCGCCGACCTGGCTTTCCTGGCGGCAACGGCAGGACTGGGGGCGCGGCGGCGATGCGTGCGGCTGGGTGCCAATGGCCGGGCAGCAGCGAACCGCCGAATCCGCGCGCCGCGCCTTGGAGCGGGCCGAGCAAGAGTACGCCACCGCCTTACGCTATTTCGCCCTCGACCCGGTGGCCGCCAACGCCACACGCGCGCTGCTGAGCTTGTGTCAGCAAGAAGACATTCCCGTCGCCCTGGTATGGATGCCGGAAGGCGCGCCTTTTCGCAGTTGGTACTCGGCGTCGTGCCGACGGCAGATGCAAGCGTTCCTGAGTCAGATGCAGGCGGAGTATCCCGTGACGCTCATCGACGCTCAATGCTGGCAAGCAGATGACGATTTCCATGACGCCCATCATCTGTTGCGCGACGGCGCGGCACGCTTCACCGAACGGTTGGGCCGTGAATATGTGTTGCCGTTGCTCGCCAACGATCCGAAACTGGGCGCGCGGTGGACGCAAGCCCCCCGCGCGCCGCTGCAATAGGGGCGGAATCATGTCCAGACGCATCGCATCCTCTCGCCCGGCCCGCGGCGCTCTGCTGTGGGGAATCGGCTTGTTTCTCGCCAGCCAGCTGGTGTTCGCGCTGCTGTTGGAAGCGGGCCTAACCAAACTGAACGACCCGGAATACGAACACCGGCTGGCCTTGTTGCGCGCGCGTCTGAGCGAAGCCCCCAGCCAACGCCCCCTAATGTTGGTGTTGGGCAGCTCGCGGGCGGCGATGGGGGTATGTCCCGATAGGCTGACACCGCCTCATCCTGATTCCTCAGCCCCTCTGATCTTCAATTTTTCGTTACTCGGTTCGGGGCCGGTGATGGAGCTAATGTGTCTGCGCCGGTTGCTTGATGATGGCATCCGGCCCGACGCGGTGTTGATCGAGTGCTGGCCCCCTTTCCTCAATCAAGAGAAGCACAACGCCGAGGAGCAGCGCTTCGACAAGTCGCGCCTGCGCTGGGGGGATGTGGCCTTGCTGGATCGCTACTGGTCGGGGGAAGGCCGCATCCGCCGAGAATGGGCCGCCGCGCGCGCCGTGCCGGCTTACTCCAGCCGCTTCGTGATCCTCAACCGCTACCTGCCCAAGTGGTTGCCATGGTATCGCCGGGTGCATGGCACCTGGACGAACCTGGACCCCTGGGGCTGGCAAGCGTGCGCCGATCCCGAAGCCAATGACGCGATGTACCGCGCGCGTGTGGAGATCGCCCGGCAATTTTATGAGCCGGTGTTGCAAGATTTTCACATCAGCCCCATCGCCGATCAGGCCTTGCGTGAACTGCTAACTCTATGTCGTCGAGAACGCATTGGAGCGGCGCTGGTGATCTTGCCAGAAGGGAGCACGTTTCGCAGCTGGTATCCCGCTTCGGTGCGCGCCCGGACGGACGTCTATTTCGCTTCCTTGTGTCAAGAATTTCACGTGCCGCTGGTCGATGCCCGCGACTGGATCGCCGATGGTCAATTTTACGATGGCTTTCATCTTCTGCCCCAAGGCGCCCTGGCCTTCAGCGAACGCTTGCGCCAACAGTGGATGTTATCCGTGTTGATCGCTCATTCTGAGACGTGGCGAGCGGCGGGCGTAAGCCCTCCGATGCTACTTTCCGCTCCGCGCTCCCCGAGGTGAGGAATGATTACGACCTCTTCCGCTCCCCCGCGCATCCCAGAGCTTGTCACCTCCTCCCGCATTCGTTCCGTTCGGATCGTCCACGCGCCCCGGAATGCCAATCATTCCGAAGAGACAGAGAACAGACACGCGGCGCGGCGGCGGTCGGTGTCCGTGCCCGCGACTTTGTGCTGGGCCGTGATCATCTTCGTGGCGGCGCAAGGGGCGTTGGGGATCGGCACGGAGCAGCTATGGCCGGGACTGCGCGATCCAGAATATGGCAAAAAACTGGCACTGGTCCGCGCGGTCCGCTCCGCCCATCCCAACCGCGAGTTGTTGTTGGTACTGGGCAGCTCGCGCACGGCAGTCGGCTTGCGGCCAGCGCTGCTCGACACGTCGGAGACACGAAATAATGGCTCCCCCCTCGTCTTCAACTTCGGCATGACCGCCGCCGGGCCGATCCGCGAGCTGCTCCACCTGCGGCGGCTGCTGCGCGACGGTGTCCGGCCTGATGGCCTGGTCATCGAGATGCTGCCCACGATGTTGAACCAACCGGGACACTACAACGAGGCGAATCATATTCCCCTCACGCGGCTGACCTGGAACGATCTGCCGCTGATCGCCCGCTACCGCGACGGCCAGGAACAGACATCGGCTGGGTTCACTCCAGCGACCGGCGTGCATCGGCAATGGTGCCAAGCCAACGTCGTCCCCGTGTATGCCCAGCGCTTCGTGCTGATGAGCCGCTGTCTGCCGGCCTGGTTGCCGCACGACAAGCGTACCGATTTCTGGGAGGGGCTGGATGCTTGGGGCTGGTTTCCGTTCCTGCGGCGTCCCTCGGACGCCGAGAACCACCGCGCCCTGGATTACGCCCAGCGCGAACACGCGGAATTGTTGCATCATTACGACATCACAGAGCCGCCCAATCGCGCGGTGCGCGAAATGCTGTCGATATGTCAAAAGGAAAACATTCCGGTTGTGCTGCTGATCATGCCGGAATCGAGAGTCTTTCGCGGCTGGTATGGTCCCCAGACCGAGGAAAAATTAGGCACCTATCTGCGACAATTGCGGCATGAATTCGGCGTCCCCTGCATCGACGCCCGCGCCTGGATCAGCGACGAACACTTCCTGGACGGCCACCATCTGCTGCCAGACGGCGCCGCCTTGTTCACCCAGCGCTTCGGTGTGGAAGTGGTGCCGATGTTTCAGTGGCAATAAATAACCTTAACCTGTCATAGCATTACGCCGCTGATCGGATTGCCGGCGGCGATGGGGAAGGGGCGGTTGAGCGGATCGTAAACTTCCGTGTGCGGATCGATGCCGAGCAGGGCGAAAATAGTGGCGGCGAGATCGTCGGGACGCACCGGGTCGGTGGCAGGAAAGGCGCCGATCTTGTCGGAGGTGCCATGGACAAAACCGCGCCGCACGCCCCCGCCAGCCAGCAAGGCCGTGTAACATTGCGGCCAGTGGTCCCGCCCGGCCAAGTCATTGATGCGCGGCGTCCGGCCAAATTCCCCCATCCAGACCACCAGCGTGTCATCGAGTAAGCCGCGTTGGTCCAGGTCGTCGAGCAGCACCGGCACCGTCTGATCCGTGATCGGCAGTAGATGACTTTTCAGGATTGGGTACATCGGCTTGCCATTGAAGCCGTGCGTGTCCCAGCCGCCGGTACAACCGCCGATGCGCCCGGAGAAATAGACGTTGACGAACCGCGCGCCAGCCTCGATCAGCCGCCGAGCCAGTAAGCAGCTCTGCCCGTAGGTCGTCCGGCCATAGCGGTCGCGCAGCGCGGCTGGTTCTTGGGACAGGTCGAACGCCTGTTTCACCTTGGGGGAAGTGAGCATGGTCAGGGCCTTCTCATAGTTGGCGTCGATGCCGCGCGCTTTGGCCGATACGTCGAGCAATTCCGTTTGCTGGTCGATCCAGCGCATCACGTCTCGGCGATTTTGCAACCGTTCCAAGGTTAGGTTGTCCGGCAAGCTCAGCTCCGGCAAGCGAAAGTCGGGGCTGTTGGGGTCTTGATCGATGAACAACGGATTGTGCGTCTTGCCGAGAAAACTAGCGTGCTGACCGGGCGTCACCGAACCATCGCTGAGGACATAGGGAAAGGCCACGAAGCTAGGCATTCCCTTGTCGGCGGGGGCCAAATGATCGACGACGGAGCCATAGGCCGGAAACAGATCCAGCGTGTCGCGCAGCCGAATGTCATCGACTGGCGGGGCGTGGCCGGTGAGGCTGTAATAGGTCGCCGGGTTATGGCTTTTCATGGTGTGCGTCATGGAGCGGATGAGCGTGATCTTGTCCGCCACCCGCGCCAGGTTGGGCAAGCGCTCGCTCAGCCTCAATCCGGGAACTTTGGTTGTCAGCGGCTGGAACTCGCCGCGGATGCCGTCGGGGGCGTTCGGCTTCAGGTCGAACGTGTCCAAATGGCTAGGGCCGCCGAACTGGTGCAAGAAGATGACCGCCTTGGCTCGCGCGGACCGCCGCCGTCTCTCGTCCGCCGCCAGCACATCCGGCAACGACAACCCCAACAGTCCCAGCCCGCCCACCTGCAACAGCCGGCGCCGGCTCATGGACATGTCACCCAAATTCCGACAAGGAAAGTTCGGTTCGCGCATGTTCATGGCATTATCATGTCCAAATCAAAACGGCGAGTTATCACGAGAGGGATTGTAGCACGCGCGATGAGGGAATGGGAAGGAAAAAAGAGCATGAGCGGGGTGCTGAGCCACCCAGGAACTTCCTGATGGAACCGTTCCTCTGGTAGGAAAAATCCCACCGAGCACGCAGGCACTTGCTGGCGCTGCGTGCTCTTGGGATTTCTCTTTCGCGCCCCTTCGCTGGCACGTCAAGCGAACGGGCGGAACTTCCTCAAGGATCAACGCCGGGTACGATACACGGCCCCAACGGAGATCCGGTAGCCGGTGCCGACAGGTGGAACACGGCCCACAGGGGAGCCACAGCCAACCTGGTGGAATGGCAGCTCCGGATGATAGCCCCGATGCGGAACGACCATGGGAACCGGCGCGGGCACGACCACGGGAACCGGCTGATACACGGGCGGCGCGTACACCGGCTGGACCACAACAGGGGGCGCCACGGGCACCACCACGGCGTTCAGCTCCTGTTGCGCGGCACAGAGGAACCGCCTGACGAATGCTTTTCGGCAGCCGCAAGGGGGAAAACTGCTGGCCCACAGCCGTACTTCGCAGGGACTGGGAGCACGCCCCAACACATCCACGTAGAGCCGAGCCACGAACGCATTCGGGCAACAGCCGCTGCGCAGGAAGTATTCATCACTGGCCAAAATGTGCATCCGGACTTCCTCCGGCCCCCAACAAGACAGTTTCGAGAGCCAATAATTCAAACCGGGAGCATCGGGACAGCGGCCCAAGTATTGATGGTAGTAGCTCGTGATCAAGCCCACGCCGTTCGTGGCGTGGTAAGCATTGGCGCTTGGCAGATGATTGCTCCAGCCGATAGTTCCCAAGGTGGCGACCATCCAAATTGCCCAGTTTTTCATAGCCGTGCCTCTCTTCGGTTCGGAGTGAGTGGGTTATTTTCCTCAGTCACTTTCAGAACGCGATCCGAGGCTCTGCTTGCGCGGAACGGGAATGGGAATCGTTGTGATGGGAGCGAAACCAGCGGTCCTGGGACGCGCGGCTCGGCTGTTGGTTTCAATGACTGCCCACATGCATGGGAGACGCTCTGCTTCGCGACGTTGATGAGGACCTACTCTTGAATCTTGCCCAAGGCGGTGACGGCGGCTTCGCGGACGTCGGCATCCGGGTCGCGCAGGAGGGCGAGCAGAGCGGGGATGGCGGCGCGGGCGGATGGGCCGATCTCCCCGAGCGCGAAGGCGGCGGAGCCACGCAAATCGACCGCGCTACTTTTCAGGGCGTCCGTCAGCGCGGCGACGGCGTTGACGGCGTCGGGGCCAATCTCCGCCAGGGACAGGGCCGCCAGCACGCCCACTTCGGCATCCTCATCCTGCAAGGCGGCGGCCAGATGGGGGACGGCAGGCTTGGCGGCGGCCCCCATCTGGCCCAAGGCGCTGACCGCCGAACGGCGCACTTCCACGTTGGGGTCTTTGAGAACGTGGCTCAAGGCGGGCACCGCCGCGCGCGCCAGCGGTCCCAACTCCCCCAAGGCATAGACGGCGGCGCCGCGCGTCTCGACCTCGTTGCTTTTGAGAAAGCCCGCCACCACGCTGACATGCGTCTCGGAGTCATCGTCCAGCACGGCCAGGGCGCAACGAGCGAAGATTTGCGACTGCGGTTCGTTTTCCTTGGACAGGTCGCGCAGGGCGGGGACGGCGGCGCGCGCGTCCTTGCCGACGCGAGCCAAGGCCAAGGCCGCCGCGCCACGCACGTCCCGTTCAGGATCGCGCAGCAACACGATCAGGGCGGGGGTGGCGCTCTTGGCGTCCGGGCCAATCCGACCCAAGGCCAAGGCTGCCGCGCCACGCACATCGATATCCTCGTCCTTGAGCGTCTGGGTGAGGGCCGGAACAGCTTCCTTGGCGCCGGGGCCGATGCGTCCCAGCGCCTTGACCGTGCTGAGCCGGACCACGGCATCCTTATCCTGGAGGGCTTCGATCAAGCCGCGGACTACCGCCGTGGTGTCATCGTCCGCCGTTTGGAGCACGGCCGCCGCGCCAGGCGTTTGCATCCCGCCGGGGAGAATCGCCAAGGAAACCAGAGCCAAACCCACGCCGACCCGACAGACGGCATCCAAGAACCAGGTGATTCGTGTCATGATGCTCGCACCAAGAGAGGATGGAAAAGAACCGTGGGATCGAATGGAAGCCGATCCCACGGTTTGAGCCTAACCGAAGTCAAGCTCAGAGGCAACCAGGTGTGGTACCCAGAAAGGAATCGTTGCTGATCTTTGTGCCGATTTTAGCGGCGTAGCTCTTTCTTCAACGCCTCGATTTCCTTCAACAAGGCATCCAGGCGTTTTTCTACATCGGAGGAGCGGGACGGAGCCGAGGGTGCGGGCTTGGTCGGAGCAGAGCTAGACGGTCGCCGCGGAGGCGCGGCCGAGGGACGCGACGGCATGCCCCGCCAACCGCCAAAGAAATGACCTCGCCCACCCGGATGCCAACCGAAATGGCCGAAGCGATGGAAGTGGCCCCAGCCACGGAAACCACTCCAGCCCCGCGAACCCCGATGATGGCCGAAGCGACCACGCGAACCCAAGAAGCCGCCCCGATGATGGCCGAAACGACCACGCGAACCCAAGAAGCCGCCCCGATGATGACCGAAGCGACCACGCGAACCGAAAAAGCCGCCCCGATGATGACCGAAGCGACCACGCGA
>JBKBIP010000042.1:0-14758 GCA_046297495.1 Gemmataceae bacterium
TTGTTCGGTGGGGGAGAACCAGGCTTTGAAGCCAATGACCGCTGCCACGGCCGCCACCCCCGCGACCGAGGCCAACATGAATGTTCTACGACGCATGAGAATTATTCCTCCAGAAGTAATTCAGGAAGTGCGGGAATCGTTGTCGATCTAGCCAAGGAATCGCGGCCGCCGCCAGCGATTCACCTTACCAGACGAGGCGAGGGGGTATTTGGATGTGGGCACAATTCCAATCCGCGAAGTGGTTGGCAAGCGGAGAACGGAAAGTTATAGTAAAGACGTTCGGCAGTTCATGTTTTCGGTCCAAGCATCGAGCAACCGCTTACCGTGGGGAGGCTTGGCGCTCATGATGAATTGGTGCTCGTCCAAGCGCTTCCGATGGGGCTATTGGTGGCTGCCCGTGATCAGCGGGCTGCTGCTGCCGGCGCTGCCCTTGTGCGGACAGAAACCGATTACCGAGACGAGTTGGAGGTTTGACGTGCTCCAGCTGCGGAATGGCCGGACTTTGCACGGCCTGATCGTCGAGGACCGCCCCAGCTTATTGCGCTTTCAGATCGTGCGGCAACGTCCCGGACAAAACACCTTTGTCTTTCCCGTGTTTACCTTCACCCGCGAAGAAGTCGAGCAGGTGCGGCGGCTCGACGCCGACGAGCGGGCCATGTTGGTGAAACGACTTGAAGCCCTGAATCCCAAGGACGACCGCGAGGAGCAACGCAAGCAAAACCTGGAGTTGCTCGTTGTTCCCTGGAATGGCCGCGCGGGCGGGGGCTTGGATTATTGTTCCGAGCATTTCCGGTTGCATTCCAACGCCCATGAGGACATTGTCCGCGATGCCGCCGTGCGCCTGGAGGACATCTACGCCGCTTACACCACCTTGATGCCCCCCCGTTATCAGAACCGGCAGCCAACGCGGATCATCCTAGTGGAATCGGTCCAGGAATATCAGGCGTTGCTCAAGGAAATGAAACGCAACATCCTGAATCTAGCTTTTTTCGATCCTCAGAAGAACTTGGTGGTGTGTGCGTCGGAGCTGAAATCGTTGGGAGAAGATTTGGAGAAAGTGAAGCAAAGCCACCAAGAAGAGCGCGCCAATCTCGACCGCTTGGAACGAAGTTTTCCCAAAGGTAAAGTACCTGCGGACATTCGGCAATATATTGATGATCTGCGCCGGCGCATGGACGCCGCCGACATTCGCAACAAAAAAGCCTACGAAGATTACACGCGGCGACTGTTTCAGACGCTCTACCACGAGGCTTTTCACGCCTACTTGGCCAACTATGTATATGCGCCGGATGAGGCGACGGTGCCCATTTGGTTGAACGAGGGGCTGGCGCAAATTTTCGAGAGCGCCATCGTCGAGGCGGGAGACTTGCGCGTGGGGCACGCCGACGCCGAACGGCTGCGGCGCGTCAAGGATAGTCTGCGCGACACCGGCCAGTTGGTGCCGCTGGTGGATTTGTTGCGTTCCGAACCGAAACACTTTCAAGTCATCCACGGCGGCGATCAATCCATCTCGAACCAATATTATTTAACCGCGTGGGCCTTGGCTTTTTACTTGGCGTTTGAGCGTCGTCTGGTCGGCACCGCCCAGATGGATGACTACGTGCGCCAGCATCAGCGCCCGGAGTGCGACAAGCTGCATGCCTTTCAAACCTTGGTCGGCGAGTCGCTACCGCGCTTCGAGGAAAAGTTTCACGATTACCTGCGTCATCTGCGCTCCGATGGCACCGTCGTCCGTCGGCCTGACAATGGCGTCAAACCGTGAAATCTCATGTTTCCGCCGGCTCATCGGGCGGGGAACGGCCATCGGCGGACAGTATCTTGGTCTCCGCCTTGCCGCGAATTATGGTGCCGCGCGCGGTGGGTTGGCCGTCTGGTTCGACTGGATGGGATAGATGTTCGATCTTGGAGGCCACTTCCGGGCCAATGATCGGCAATTCATCCGGGTCTCCCGTCGAAACGGGCCGGCGCAGGAAGTGATATAACATGAAGCCCGCCGCCGCCGCGATGAGGGCCAGTATGATCAAGAAGCGAATCCGCTCGACCCGTTCCTCGGCCCGCTCCACCAGCTCGGTGAATGTATCGCCGAACCAATAGGCCAGGAAGAAGAGCAAACTGACGCCGGGAATGGCGTAGATACCGTCCGCCAACAGGAACTTGGCGAATGATAGCCGCATGACGCCAGCAGTGATGAAAATGGGACTGCGAATCGTGGGCATGACGCGAGCGAAGAGCAACACCCAGATACCGTAATGGCGGAAATTGTCCTCGATGCGCGCGCGTTTCTCATCAGGGAGAATGCGTTTCATCCAGCGGTGTTCCAGCAGCTTCGGCCCAAACCAACGTCCCATACCGTAGAGTAAACCATCGCTGATGACCACCCCCAGAATACAGATCGGCAGCAGGATAAACCACAATGGATGCTGGCTGTGGGGATCGGACGAGGCGTGCCCCGACATGGCCCCCGCCGTGACCACAGGAATCTCTTCCGGGATCGGCGCTCCCAGCCCGGCAGCCACCAGAGCGGCGAAAATCCCCACGTAGATCCAAATATCTTTGGTGTCCGGCACGCGCACGCTCCCACAAAATACTGCCCATTGGTATTCATCCACTGTACACTGAGAGGCATGTTCTGGCTATGGGGATTGATGCGTACTTGAGGAAAATACCATGAAATTGGGCTTAATCAATTCGGCGTGGGCCCAAGCGGGGCAAGATACCGCATATGGCATCCGTCTTACCAAGGAAATCGGCTTCGACAGCATCGACATCTTCGCCGACCCGCTGGACATGACCATCCAGGAACGCCGGCTCATTCCGCGCGAGTGCCAGCGGCATGGCCTACCGATTGTCAGCATCGCTTGCGTGGCGGTCGGCCTGATCGACTTCAACCCCAGCGTGCAGCGCTTCCACCTGCAGCGTTGCCGGGCTTATCTCGATCTGACCTACGAGTACGAAGCCCAGAACCTGCTGCTGGTGCTGGGGGAATACATCTGGGAAAAACAGGTCATTCCCCCCGCCGAGCAATGGCAAACCGCTGTCCGCAACGTCCGCGAGCTGGGGCAGTACGCCGCCGACCTGGGGGTGCGAATCGCCTTGGAATTGGAGCCGTTCCAGCTATCCTTGTTGAACAACATTGATAACATGGTCCGTTTCATCGACGAAGTGAATCATCCCGCCGTCCGGGCCAACATCGATATTTCCCACTTGGTCCTAGCGCATACGCCCGCCAGTGAATTGCAGCGCCTCAAGGGGAAGGCCATTCACGTTCACCTGAGCGATTGCGATGGCAAAGTTCACGGCGACTTGCCCCCCGGCCGCGGCGTGGTCGATTTCGCCCCCTATTTACAGGAAATCAAGAACCTGGGCATCGACGGCGCCATCAGCATCGAACTAGAATACGCTCCGCAACCTGACCAAATCGTCGCTTGGGTCCGCGAAGCCTACCAGGAAACCGACAAGCTGCTGCAAGCGGCGGGATTGCGGGGGTGAGAGTCTGTTGGGATATTTTTCCGGCGTGCGGCGCTAACTTCTGACCCGCTCACGCGGTCATCCCCCCTTCGATGCTCCTGTCAGCGGAACATATATCACCGGCACGGTGATGGTTTCCTCGGCGGGTGCGCTGATATGGATATGCACGAATCCCGTCCAACGAGCGCCGGTGGCTGGCGGTGAAGCGCACGTCACCCGCACGGTGGCTTGGTTGCCGGGACCGGCGGCCCAGCGCGTGACGAGGCGCGGGTCGCTGGCTTCGATGCGCTCAATCCGAATCGGTTGATTCTCGCTATCCCGAACGCGCAGCAGCTGGGCCGGCGCCGCTTGACCAGCGGGAACCCGGAGCGTCACTTCCGCCGGCAGCACCGACAACCTTGTCGATTCGCGTTTGACAATGGTGAGCGGTATCTGCAATTCTCGATACACCGGGTCATTGGTCGTGAGGGTGATCAGTCCCTCGTGCTGGCCGGTTGGACAATTCGCCGCGATGGTCATTTCGATCCGGTGTTGGCCGCGCTGCTCCGCGACCGGGGCTTGCGTTACTTCTTGGAGGCGGACATAGGGGGCGGAAGATTGCGCTCCCACGATGGTCAATGTGGGGCGTGGCCGGCAGTCGGTAACGCGGATGAGGTGGGAAAGCCGGTTTTTCACATGCGCCGTCATCACCGGCGGCTCGACCCGAATTTCGGCGATGAGCTGGGCGTTGAGGCGCAATTGCTGTTCCCGCTCCTCCGTGCCAACCCGATAACGCACTTGCACCCGCCAGCTGTGCGCGCCGCTTCGTTCACTCAACGTATGGATTTCCACCAGGAGCCGACCCCGCTCCCCGGCGGCATACGTTTTCCGCTCCCATTTTGGTTTCAGGCAACCGCAGCTGGCTGTCACTTCCCAAATGACCGCCGCTTCAGGCCCTTGATTGACGAAGTCGAACACCTGCCGCAAGAGGGGGCCAGCATGTACGTCACCGGCATCGATCACGGGACGCGGAAAGTGCAAGTCGGCCCGCGCCACGCCCGCCGTCACGACCAGGAGAAGAACAGAGATGGGGATTCTGGGAAACATGGCTGGTCCTGTTTCGTCACCGACATGAAAAGACCCGCGAACTTTCGTTTGGCGCTGCTTTCCCGACCTCGACCAAGGACCGAGGCTAACTCGCCAAACCCTGCATATCGTCAGGGCCGCGACGGTACAAGAGGAATCGACGTTTCGGCAAAACAGCCGGAAAGTTGAAAACGGTGTACGAAAGCGCCTCATCTTGTCCACTATTACTATCGGTGGTGGCTTTTGCATTTACGAATGACCCGTTTCCCCATATTTTCGCTTCTGGTGGAGAAGATTGATGCGCGTGAACCTACGCACGTTGTTGGCTTATCTGGATGATTCCCTGGAACCAGCCGAAACACGGCGCATTGGGCAGCTCGTGGCCGAGAACGCCGAGGCGCAACGGCTGATCCAACGCATTCGTGACGTCGGCGCGCGGCGCCGGGTCGGCACACCTCCCGCGACAGGTCCCGGCGCCAAGCTCGACGTGAACACCATCGCGGAATATCTCGATGGCGTCTTGTCCGATGACCGCCAAGCCGAAGTCGAGGCCATCGCCTTGTCTGATGAGACGTATCTGGCCGAGCTAATCAGTTGTCATCAAATCCTCACGCTCTCCCATGGGGAAACGATTCGCGTGCCGCCACCGGCTCGGCAGCGCATGTACGCGCTAGGGGCCGGGCGCATGGTGCGGCGTCGCTTCGGCAAAGCGCCGGTCGCGTCCGAGGAGAGCATGCAGATTGCCTTGAGCGATGATTTGGAAGAAAAAATGCGTATGGGTGTCCCGCTCTTTAGCTGGCACAGCCCCTGGGCGCGGCGCTGGGGGGTGCCAGTGGGCGTGTTGGCGTTGCTCGTCGTGCTGGGCATCGTCATCTGGCAAGCCTGGCCGAGCAGCTCGCCACGCACCGATCAACCTCCCGCCGTGGCCTTGGGGCTATCTCCCACCGCGAAGCCAGATCAGCCCATCACGTCAACCGCCCCTTCTACCGATCCACGCCCCCAACCGCCGGACGGTCCCACGCCACCGCCCCAGGGTGGAACGAACCCCCCGGACCAGCCCAAAATTCCCATCGACACCGTGCCCGATCCCAAACCTTCGCCGGAGCACAAGTTGCTCGGACAGCATGTGGCACGGCAGGACGGCGAACCGTCGAACTTGGTGCAGCGCTTGGCGGGGACGGACGTTTGGCAACGAGTGCCGCCGCACGCGCCGCTGGCGTCCGGCCACTTGCTCGTGAGCCTGCCGGGGTATCGCAGTGATTTACGGCTGGACGCGGGAGCACAATTGCGGTTGTGGGGCAACCTGCCGGCCTTCTCGATCTTGCCGCCGGTGCTGGAAAGCGCCGTGGTGCTGCATCCGCCCACCGAAGGGGCCGCCGTGGATTTCACCTTGGACCGGGGCCGAGTGATCGTGGCCAACACTAAATCCGAGGAAGTCCCCATCCGCGTGCGGTTTGACGGTGACGAATGGATCGTGAATCTGTGGGAAGGGGCAGAAGCCAGCCTGGAGCTAATCAGTCGCTATTCCGCCGACGTGCCGTTCCGCAAGGGGGGCAACAGCGAAGGTCCCGACGTGGCCCTGTTTCTGCTCATGCTCAAAGGGCAAGGAACGGTGAAGGTCGGCTATCAGACGTTTTTCCTGCCGACGCAGTCGGTCTTCATTTGGGACAATCGCGGGGCCACCCCATCCGGCGCCCGGCCCATCCCGCAGCTACCCGATTGGGCCAGGGGAGTGATGCCGGACACCCCGGACGTGACGCAAGCTAGACAAGGATTAGCCGCCCTCAACGCCCGCCTGGCGATGGGGAATACCGATCTGCTGGCGGTCTTGACGGCCAGTATGCGCGAGCCGAACGATGCCGGCCTGCGCGCCGTGGCCGTCTATTCCTTGGGGGCGGTGGATGCCATCTCGGCCTTGGTGGACGCCTTGGAAGACAGCCAGCCCGACGTGCGCGGCACGGCCGTCCTGGCTCTGCGCCAGTGGATCGGCCGGGATGCCCGCCACGATTTGAAATTGTTCCGCTTCTTGCAAGATCAAAAAGGATACAGTGAGAACTACGCCGAAATCGTCATGCGCCTGCTGCACAGCTTCTCGGAGCAGGAAAAAGCCAAGCCCGAATTGTATGAGCAGCTGATTTTCTGCCTACGTCATGACAAATTGGCTATCCGCGAGCTGGCGTACTGGCATCTGGTGCGCATGGTCCCAGCGGGCCAGAAAATCCCCTACGATGCCACGGGAGACGAAGGGAAGCTCCAACAAGCCTACAAGCAGTGGAAGCAGCTCATTCCCGATGGCAAATTACCACCACTGCCGATGTTCGGGGAGAAGTAGAGCGTGACGATGAACGATGAACCCGGCGAGCACGCCGCGCCAGCAAGTGCCTCCCACACGAGATTCCAGCAAACCCCTTTCCCCCTGATGGGGGGAGAGGGGCATTGCAAACAGTCTTGTTAGCGCACGTAGCGGAATTCCGCCGAGCCAAGCAACGCTTGACAGAAGCTAGTCCAGGCCGCGTGTCGAGCGGCGTCGGGAGCCGTCCCTTCCGCGCGAGCGGCGGCCGCGTAATCGGCCAGGTAACGGCGGGCGCGGTCGGTCTCCGCTGCCGTGGCCGGTCGGCTCAGTACGAGGTGATACGCTTGGTCGATGCGTGCCGGCTCGTCTTGGTCCTTGTCATCAGTGAGTCGCTTGGCCAGGGTCCGCGCCTGTTCGCTCACGAAGGGATCATTCAGCAGGAACAAAGCCTGGGGAGCGACGGTCGTGGTATCGCGATGGCCTGTCACCATCCCTTGTTCGGCGAAGTCAAACACCGCCAAGGGGATGGGGGTCAGGTTGCGAATCAGAGGCAGATAGATGCTGCGGTGCTTGCTGGCCACGGCCTGTTTCAAAATCTGTTCCGCCTCGGTGCTGGTGTTTTGCATCTCCCGGACGAGCAAATCCTTGGCGGGGGAGGCTTCGGGCCGGGTTCGGTCCAGATTCCCGGCGGCGGCCAACATGGTGTCGCGGATTTCCTCGGCGTCGAGACGGCGCGGGCTATGCCGCCAGACGAAGCGATTGGCCGGGTCCACGGTCAGATGTTCGGCAGCGGCCGCGCCGCTGAGTTGATACGCGTGCGTCAACACCAAGACGCGGATGAGCTTCTTGACTGACCAGCCATCGCGCATGAAGCGCGTGGCCAGATGATCCAGCAATTCGGGATGCGACGGGGTATCGCCGGTCACGCCGAAGTTATCGACGCTCCGCACCAACCCTTGGCCGAAAAGATGCCGCCAGACGCGATTGACCATCACCCGCGACGGCAACGGGTTGCGCGGATCGGTCAACCATTGGGCCAACTCGAGTCGGCCACTCTGGTTCGGGTTGACTTGGGGCTGACCGGGGAACTCGAGAATGCCGAGAAACCCACGCGGCACGACCGGCCCCAGCTTCTCGGCCTCGCCGCGAATGCGCACTTCAGTATCGCCAATGGTCCGCCCCTCGCGCACTCCCAAGGCCACCGGGCCGCGCGCCGCCGGGTCGGTCAAGGTCAGCAGGTTTTGCTCCAGCTGGGCGATTTGTTCGCGCATGCTGGTGATGCGTTGTTGTCCCTCGTCGTCGTTGGCGGCTTCCGGGTCATTGCGCAGCTTGGTCAGCTCCGAGCGTGTTTTAGACAATACCGACTGAATTTGCTGGATCCGGCGCGGGGCGTCGGGGGGCGGCTCGCTGGCGGCGTCCAGCGGCACCAACATGTCTGTATCGTAGTAGGCCATGCCGCTGCCCCCCATCTTGTTCCGCACGCCGGCGCACAAGTCGGTACTGTGAAAGATGCCGGCCAAGGCGTAATAGTCCGTGGTCGGAATCGGATCGAACTTATGATCGTGGCAACGGGCGCAGCTCACTGTCAAAGCGAGGATGGATTGAGTCACCGTATCGATCTGCTCATCGATGTTATCCATGATGAAGCGGACCTTGAAGCGTTGGTTGACATCCTTGACCCCCAACGCCAAAAAACCCGTGGCGATCAATTGTTCCTGCCGTTGGCGCGGGGAGTCGGCGGGGAGTAGATCACCGGCGATTTGCTCGCGCAGGAACTGGTCGTAGGGCTTGTCTTGGTTGAAGGCGTCGATGACATAGTCACGGTAGCGCCAGGCGTGGGGATACGGGACGTTCCGCGCGGAGCCGGTCGATTCCCCGTAGCGTGCCACATCCAGCCAGTGCCGGCCCCAGCGTTCACCGAAAGCGGGTGACGCGAGCAACCGATCCACCACGCGCGCGAAGGCGTCGGCGGCGTCATCGGCGAGGAACGCCTCGATCTCCGTCGGCGTCGGCGGCAACCCGGTGAGATCGAACGTCACCCGGCGCAGCAGCGTCCGCTTGTCGGCATCCCCCACCGGCTTCAGCTCATGTTCTTCCAGGCGAGCCAGGAGGAAGCGGTCAATGTCATCGCGGGGCCAGGTTGTGTCACGAACGGGGGGCGGCGCGGCTTCGCGCAGCGGTTGCCACGCCCAATGTTCCTTTTTGAGCTTGTCGTACAGGGGATTGGGTTTGCCCAAGCTGGCCGGAACCGCCACAGCCGGCCAAGCAACTCCATCCTCGATCCATTTCGTCAGAATGGCAATTTGTTCCTCGGAAAGCTGCGTTTTGGGCGGCATTTGCAGCTTGGGATTCGTGTGGCGGACGGCTTGGAGCAACAGGCTCTTGGCGGGCTGTCCCGGAACGACCGCCGGCCCACTATCTCCCCCCAGCAACAGGCCGTTGCGGTCATCGACGCGCAGCCCGCCGCGGGCGTTGGTGTTGGCCGAATGGCAGTTGTAGCAGTTATCCACCAGCAACGGCCGAACCTTCTTCTCGAAGAACGCCAGCGCCGCGGCATCGTCGGACGCTGGCGCCAGACCCGACGCGGCACACATGACCGCCAGCACCAACAAAGATCGACAACTTCTGTGTCGTAGGACGCAAACCATGGTTCAACCCCCTGGTTTTTCGGCAGCGAAAGAAATCCCAGCGACAATTTGTTTGCTATGGTAACGCCTAGCGCGGCGCTTGCCAAGAAAAACAGTCGGGGATGCCAGGTTTTTTTTGCCAGGGTTCCACTTGAAAATACGGCGGGGATTAACCCCGCCACGATATTTCAGCAGCCTCTCTCAAATCAACACCGGCTTGCCCAGCTTCCGCCGGATGGCCACGAATTGACCGGAGTGCATCGTTTCGTGGTTGGCGATCAGCAACAGCAAATGGCCGATGGTCGGCGCGAATTGCGCGAGTGGTCCCGTGTTCGGCTTGTCCAAATCCTGTTCCGAAAGCTGGTTGGTGGCCGCGAGGGTGGCTTCTCTCACTTTATCGAATAATTGCAAATATTCATTCTTAGTAAGAAATCCTTGGGGCGGCTCCATGCTGGCGGTTTCCTTGCTGTGTTGTTCGGCGAAGCCCGCGGGCAGCTCGGCGGCTGGTGCGCCGGGAACGGCGCTGAGCAGTTGCTGTTCCGAGTTAATGAGGTGCCCCAGCTGCCAGGCGATGTGATTGGTCCCCGAAAGCGCGCGCACGAGCAAATCAGCATCGGACATGTCATTGAGATAGGTCTTTAGCACGAAATGATTGCTGTTCAACGCCGTTTGAATGGCTTCCTTGGCGTTCATGGCTCATCTCCTTTCGTGAAGAAAAAGCCGGAGGTGAAGCGAGATCATTCCATCCACGATGAATGGTGCCGCTATTGTAGCGACCCGCGCCTGATCGACGACTATTTCCCCTTGATGAATTGTCGGCGCGTCGCCAGCGCGGTAAAAGAAAACGCAAGGGGAATCCGCGTGACTTTATCGAGGAGTGAACCGCCGTGAGTGAACCACTGCGTTGTGTGTCCAGCAAGAGTATCATCGTGAGCTGGGATTTCAGCACCAGCGGCGTGAAGTGCTTGGCCTTCGATCTGAGTGGCCGCACCGTCGGCGAAGTGAGATTGCCGACCGACATTTGGACCGAAGGGGGCGTGTCCGAGTTGAACTTGATGCAATTGGAGGGACAAGCACGCGCCAGCACGCGGGCCATCACCCGCCAGCTGCGCGCCCAGGACCTGCTCTCCCGCTGGGTCGCTGGCGGCATCTCGGCCACGCACCACAGCGCCGGTCGCATCGACCAGGACTATGTCCAGGTCCGCCGGGCCATCTGCTGGAACGATCACTCCTTGGCGGCCTATCACGCCAAGGGGCTGGAACGTCTCGGTGGTCAAGAGCAAGTCATCAAGATGATCGGCGGACCGTGGGCCATCCGTTACACCCTGAGCCACCTGGTCAAGGATGAGGAAACCTTGGCGGCGGCGGATTGGCGGCGCACCCACCGCATCTTCCCGCACGGCCCCTTGGCGGCGGGGTATCTGACCGGCAATTTCGACGTGATCAGTATGTCCTCGGCGGCTTCCACGGGCATCATGAATCTGCGCACCGGCAAATGGGCCAAGGGGATGCTTAACGCCCTCGCCAACCCGGCCTACCGCAAGCTGGCCTGGGAGCAATTGCCGACGATTGGCGACATGAACACGCCGCTGGGCCAGCTCAGCGCGTCGCTATGTCAGGACATCAGCATGTCGCCGCGCAAGGCCCCCTGGATTTTCCCGACCAACGACGATCAGCAGGCCGGCTTGGCCGGCGGTGGAGCCGTCGATGCCGGACAAGTCGCTGTCATCCTAGGCAAGTCGGCGGTCGTCAATTCTTCGTCGCACCAGCTGCCGGCCATCGAGAACCTCGACGCCATGCGGCTCAATTGGGGACCATATTTGTGGATGCGCTGCTACAATAACGGCGCTCAGTTCCTCGATGCCATCATTGGCGAGAATCCCAACTGGAAGGAGCTGGAACAGGCGGCGCGGCGCTGCCCACCGGGGGCCAACGGCCACCTGGTCCTCCCCTTCGTGCAGCCCGAACCATCGCTGGGCGTCCAGAAGCCGCGCCTGCAATGGCTGCCCCGCCAACCCGAAGACATGGGCACGACTTACCGGGCTTGTCTGGAAGCCTTGGCGTACCTGATGGCCTTGGGGGTCCGCGCTCATGAGGAAGCCGGCCAACGGATCACGCGCGTCACCGTGTCCGGCGGCATCTCGCGCAGCGACTTGATGGGCGAAATCCTGGCCTCCGTCCTGGGGCGTCCGCTGGAACGGTTGCAATCCGAGGAAGGTCCCGCTCTTGGAGCCGCCCTCACCGCCCTGGCCGGACTGGAATCCTACCGGAGGCAACAGAAGAACATCCAGACTCCGTTCACCGTGGCCGACGCCGTCGCCGTCATGGTCCGGTTCCGCGATCCGGTGCATCCCCATCCCGCCTGGCAATCGGCCTACCAAAAGGGGCTAAGGGACTTCGAGGCGAAAATGCGGACATGAGCGCAAGTTCCCGGATTCATCGGCTCGCGCCCAGCGGCGCTTTTTAGTGACAACCACTGAATATTCATGACCAGCACGACCACCCCTCCCCCGGAATACAACCAGACGGGGATCGATCTGTATGACCAAACGGGCTTCCGCTATCGGGGGCTTGCCTTGATCGATGTTCATGCCCATGTCACCGTGACTCGCCCCCCTGCCGCCGAAGGACAACCAACCGCGCCGGTGGAAAGCAACCTCGAACCAGCCGAACGGATGCTCGATGTCGCCCAACAATTCGGCGTGCGGAAGATATACTCCATGTGTCCTGTCGAAGACATCGGCGTGTTGCGCGAGCGCTTCGGGGACCTGCTGGCGTTTAACGGCTCAATCGCCAAATCGAAGATCGATGAACCCGACGCCGCCGCCTATGCGCGTTTGGACAACTTCTTGGCTGCTGGGATCACGCTGCTCAAATTCTGGGCGGCGCCGCGCGGCCGGGATCGCGGGTTGCTACTCGATGCCCCGTGGCGCATCGAGGCGGCCAAACGCGCCCGCGCGGCCGGAATTCGAGTCGTGATGGTCCACGTCGCCGACCCGGACGTTTGGTTCGACACGGTGTACGCCGACGCTGCCAAGTATGGCACCAAGGCGGATCAGTACGTCCCCCTACGCCGCATGTTGGAGGCGTTTCCCGACTTGACATGGATCGCCGCCCACATGGGGGGAGACGTGGAACATCCCGATCATTTAGAGGAATTGCTGGAACGCTATCCCCATCTCCACTTCGACACCAGCGCGACCAAATGGCAGGTGCGCGAGGCGTCGCCGCGCCGGGACGCGGTGCATGATCTGATCCGCCGTCATGCGGATCGCTTTCTGTTCGGCTCCGACCTGGTGACGCGGCCCGGTTTACACCGCGACCACTACGCCAGCCGTTATTGGTGCCAGCGCATGCTTTGGGAAAGCGCTTGGGAAGGTCCCAGTCCCATCGCCGACCCCGACTACCACGGCGGAACGCTCGACGCCCCCACGCCCACTTTGCGGGGTTTGAATTTGCCTTTGGATGTGCTGGAGCGAGTGTATTATCGAAATGCCGCGCGCTTATTGGATGACACGGGAAGTGATGCTTCCTAGTTATCCTCACGGATGAAGGTGCGTATCCATTGTCCCTGACATGAGGAGAACCAACATGGACCCACTCGAAGGCTTGCGCGCCGCCATGCGAGCGGTGGATGCCTATTACAAGGAACGAGGCATTTTCCAGGGCAAGTTCGGCTTCGGCGTCCGCCCCGCCCTGGTTGTCATTGACATGGCGTATGGTTGGACGGACCCGACGTATGCCGCCGGCTCGGCCCGGCTGGACACGGCCATCGCCGCCCTTCAACGGCTCTTGCCGGTTGTCCGGGACAAGGGAGTGCCAGTCATCTACACCACTTGGCCGCACTGGGTCACGCCGCCAAAGAAGACCGCCGCCGATTATTCCCCGAACTTCCGCGCTTGGGACCGCCGCGCCTGCGAGATCGATGAGCGCGTGCGACCGCTCCCCGATGAATACATCATCCACAAGGAATACGCCAGCTCCTTCGCCGGCACCCCCTTAATCGGCCATCTGGTCCAGCACCGCATCGATACTCTGCTGATCACCGGCTGCTCGACCAGCGCCTGCGTGCGCGCCACCGCCACCGACGCCAAGACCTACCACCTTCGCCCGCTCATCATCCGCGAGGCCGTGCAAGACCGCTCCGAAATCGCCCACGAATGGACCCTCTTCGACATCCAAGCCCGCTTCGCCGACGTGGTGACGTTGGCGGACACCTTGGCCTATTTGCAGGGACTAGGCCAGGAGAAGTGATTCCCTGTTCCACCCTTGCCGAGGGCTGATTTTCCAGCTATGATGCTCCAGTACATTGTGCTTCCATTAGTCTTCCCATCTTCCCAGCCGAAGTGGCGGAATGGCAGACGCGCCGGACTCAAAATCCGGTCCACGCAAGTGGGTGTGGGTTCAAGTCCCACCTTCGGCACTGACGGGAATCAGGACTTACGGCAAATCACACGCTTCGCTAACCGTCGCCTTGGCACCATAATAGCACAACCCTTTCGCTGAAGTTGCGCGCGCCGCGCGCGAACCGCTCTTGCCTCCAGCGCCTCATTTCGGGATATTGGGGTGTTTTCCGTGGGCGTGGTTCGTGAGGATGGCGTTTTATTCCATGCCATTGAATGGTCATCACGGTAAGGGGGGGATGGGGTAAAACGATAATGAAACGGTCATTTTGGCAGGTTGAGGGAGTGAGGCAGGGAAGAACGCGCGCCTTTACGGTTATTAGCTGCATTGGTTGACAAATAACCTGGTGCATTTTCGCCGCAACGTCAGGGAGGACGGACATGGGATCGGTTCATGGAGAGACGAAACAAGCGGGGCAGTTGCCGCCGGTGGGGGAGGCGGCGTTGTTGCAAGACTTTCTGTTCGATTCCGTCGGCAGCTTGCG
The DNA here is from genome assembly GCA_046297495.1 of Gemmataceae bacterium. Lineage (GTDB taxonomy): Bacteria > Planctomycetota > Planctomycetia > Gemmatales > Gemmataceae > JBKBIP01. The sequence continues at coordinate 14,342 of JBKBIP010000042.1, forward strand.
CGTCCTCTATCAGCGGTATGGAGACATTGTGGGGTTTTGGAAGGGGGATGGCTGTTCCATCTTCGCGTTCGGTCCCGACTACAACCGCGAAGTGCTGGCCAATCAGGAAGTCTTTTATCTCAGCAGCGGCTTTCCCGGTCCCAAGAAGAGCGCCCAGCGCCGTTTCGGCTATGGGCTGTTCGGTCTCAACGGCGAGGCCCATCAGCGCTGCCGGCGCTTGCTCATGCCGCCGTTTCGCAAGGAGGCGGTGGAATCATATATCGATGTGCTCATCGACCTGACCGATCAGTTTCTCCGGCACTGGCACGACGGACAGCAAGTGGACATGGCCCACGAGATGAAGGAATTGGCCCTGCGCATCACCAGCAAGCTGCTGTTCGGCCTCGATGATCTGAGTCTGGCCCACGACATCGAAGG
>JBKBIP010000042.1:14857-38320 GCA_046297495.1 Gemmataceae bacterium
GGTCTTTGAGGAATGGATGGAGCTGAACCACGAGACCTATTTCGCTTCCGCTTTGCCTATCGATTGTCCTAATGGCCATTACGAACGTATGTTGCAGGTGGCGGACACACTGGAAGGGCAGTTGCTCGAATTGGTGCGTCAAGGCCGGGCGCGGGGCAACGACCGCCGCGATGTGCTGACCATCTTGCTGCATGCCCGCGACTCCGGCTTCATGACCGACGCGGAGCTGGTGGGGCAGTTGCACACGCTATTCAATGCCGCCTATCACACGACCACCTCGGCCTTGACGTGGACGGTGTTCCTGCTGGCCCAACATCCGCGGGTGATGCGTGAATTGCTCGCCGAGCTGCACGGGCACTTGCATGGCCAAGCCCCGACCAATCCGCAGCTGGCCCGCATGTCGCTGTTGGATCGGGTCATCAAGGAGAGTATGCGCCTGCTGCCGCCGGTGGTGTACGCTCCCCGTGTCAACATGGTGCCTATCAACTTGGGGCCATACCATTTGCCGAAGGGAACGATGGTAGTAACCAGTCACTACATCACCCATCACATGCCCGAACTGTTCCCGCAGCCCGAACGCTTCCTCCCCGACCGCTGGCTGCACTCGAACCCGTCGCCGTATGCCTACATGCCGTTCGGGGCCGGCCCGCGCATGTGCATCGGGGCGCCGTTCGCCACGCTGATGCTCAAGGTGGCGGTGGCGATCCTGTTTCAGCGTTTCCGGCTGAGCGTCGTCCCCGGCGCCCAGATCGACCGGCAATGCACGCTCACTCTGGGACCACGCGACGGCATTCCCATGACCATCTGGCGACAAGATCGCCAATTCAGCACCAGCCCCGTGCAGGGAAACATCCACGACATGGTCCACTTCCCGCCTTACGAAGAGCGCCCGGCGGCGGCGGCGTGAGAGGGGACATTGTGGGAATGGTCGTACAGACGAACGCCACGGCGCCAGAGAAGTGGGCGAAAGAGAAATGTCCCATGCACTTTGGCGGTAGGAGCGGGAATTTTTGCCGCTCTATATCGTCTTATATGATGAGACCCTTTCCCTTTCCTATCTCTGGAGGCCCGACGCACATGAAACGCCTGATGCTTCTGTCGGTAATGCTCGCTCTGGCTGCTGCCTTGGGTTGTGGCAGCGAAAGTAAATCAACCTTTGAGCATGTCGGCAGTGCCGTGAAAGATCCGGCCGGCGACGAACGAGGGCCTGCGCAACCCGGTGACGCCGACGGTCGGCCGGACCAGGCTCAACCACCGCAGCGCAAGGTGATTTACAGGGCGCAGGTGGAATTGATCGTCGAGGATTTCGATACCGCCAAGGAAGAATTGACGCGGATCGCCGACGCCACTCCAGGGGCGTACATCTCCAAATGGAACGTGCAAGGATCACCCGGTACTCCCCGTTACGGCAGCTGGGTCGTGCGCGTGCCGCTGGACGATTTTAAGTCCTTTTTGGCCGAGGTGAGCAAGTTAGGGGAATTACAGCGCGAGCAAATCGATTCCCAAGACATCACGGATCAGTATTACGATTTGCAATCGCGCATGCGCAGTAACGAAGTGGCGGCGAAGAATTTTCTCGATCAGTTGGCGGAGGCGCGGACCTTCGATCAAAATCTGGCTCTCCAGCGGGAGATCCACAATCTGCGCCGGGAAATCGACGCACAGAAAGGACAGATCAATCTCTGGGATAATCAAGTGTCATTGACGACCATCACCATCACCTTGCAAGAACGCAAAGGCTACAAACCGCCGGAATCCCCTTCATTTGGCACGATGATCAGCCGCACCTTTCACAATTCCATCGATGCCCTGTTCACTTTCGGCAAGGGGCTGGTTCTGATGATGGTGGCCCTGGCGCCGTGGTTGCCGGTGTTTCTGATCGTGGGTGTTCCCGGATGGCTGTTGCTGCGCAAGGCCTGGCGGGCCTTGACCGCGCCGGCACAACCGATGTTGGCCGTCACGGCAGGAGCACCGGCGCCGCGAGAGGAAACGTGACCGGATGCCAGCACAAGAGCCGTTCAGGGCTGGGTTCCCGGCAAGTCAAATAGCTCCGCCACCGGGCACTTGAAATCGGGCAGGACATCCTCGCCGGTCAGTTCTTGGTTGGCATCGAGCGGGTACGGCGTTTTGTCGGGACGATACACCGTCACGGTGCGGGTTTCGGGATCGATCACCCATACCAGCTCGACGCCGTTCCGCAAATAATCCATGATCTTACGCAACACGCGATTGGCGCGGTCATTCGGCGACAGCACTTCCACGGCCAAGCGGGGCGGCACCTCGCCGTACTTGGGGTGCAGCTCCTCGAAGGAGCGCGCATCTTCGTACACGGCCACATCCGGGCCGCGCACCGTATCCGGGTCGCGTTCGAGAATCACGCCGCAATCGTTGCTCGTGACATAGCCTTTGCGCCGTTGGCGAATGTAACTGACAAGTAAGAAAGTCACGTTCGCGCAGACCACGCAATGCCGTTTCGTGGGAGAAGGCAATTCGATCACCTCCCCTCGGACCAGCTCGAAGAATTTGTTGGCGTTTTCGGGGCGCTGCGTCCAGTCATGGAATTCCGCCGCCGTCATGGGCTGAGTCGTGAGGGGAGTCGTGACCGTGCTCATGCGTTCCTCGGAGTGAATAAGGGAGAAAGAGGCGTATCGGCCCCAGTTTACCGCGCTAGTTGCTGTTGGGCCAAGGCCAAGGCGCCATGGATGACGACCGCTTCCCCCAAGGCCGCTGGCACGATGTCGTAACAGCCGGCGAACGGCGGGAAGACGCGTTCGGCCACCAGCTCGCGCAGCGGCGCGAAGAGCAAAGGCTCCCCCATCAACGACACACCGCCGCCAATAACGACGCGCCGGGGGCAGAGCAAGGCGATGACATGGCAGAGCGCCTCGGCCAACGCCGTCCAGGCGCGCTGGAGAATGGCTTGGGACGACGCCTCCCCGCGTGCGGCGGCCAAGGCGACGTGGCGCGCTGTCAAAAGCTGGGGGTTGCCATCCACCAAGGACAGCAGCTCAACGGCAGATGGTCCGGGTTCGGCGACCAAACGCCGCGCCTCTTCCTGGATGGCCCAGCCCGAAGCGATGTGTTCGAGGATGCGAAATGGTCCCTTGGCCCCCGGCTCCCGTACGCGCAGATGCCCGATCTCGGCCGCACCTTGGCCGCAACCGCGATAGATCGCGCCATTGACAATCAGGCCACCGCCAATGCCGGAACCAATAGTGACATAAAAGATGGGAGACATTCCCTGGCCAGCGCCGAAGCGGGCTTCCGCCAGACCGGCTACGTCGGCGTCATTCCCCAGCACCGCCGGCAGTCGCAGCGTGTCCTCGATCCAATCGACCAAAGGGAAGCCATCCCAACCGGCGACGTGGTGCGACTTGATGACCGAGCGCGTGGCGTCATCGACCGGCCCGCCGAAGCCGATGCCGGCGCCGGCGATGTCTCCCGGTTTCAAGCCGGCGCTGGCCAAGAGTTGTGGAAATGCTTGCACGATTTGCTGGCGAATTCCCTCGGCCCCGGCCGCCACCGCGACAGCTCCCCGCCACAAGCCGCGCAAGCCGCCATCCCCCGCCCCCACGCCGAGCTGCAACTTGGTGCCGCCGATTTCGATGCCGAGATACATGGCCTGAGCTTCAAAGTGAGACATGCGGGTGCCTGTTTCCGCGGGGAATGAACGTGGCCATGACAAGATCGGCGAACCTGGCCCACCGCTTCATCCCTTGGGGAAACAGGAACAACGAATGAACAGCCGTTATTCATAGGGACGGACACGGACGTTGCGAAAGGCCACCGGGCCATGATCGGCTTGCAACAACAGGGGGCCAAGCAGGACTTCAGGCCGTTTCCAAGCGTGGCCGGTGGGGTAGGCCACTTCGACGTTGTCGTGAATCAGCTCGCCGTTCAACACCACCTTGACGAAACGGGCGTTGGCGGTCTTCTTGCCGTCGGCGTCGAAGCGCGGGGCCTGGAAGATCACGTCGAGCGTTTGCCATTCGCCGGCGGGGCGGGCGGCGTTGACCTTTGGCGCAATGCCTTTGTCAATGTGATGATAGCGTGGCAGCAGCTCGGCGCGGGGATAAATGCCGCCGCAATGGGTGCCGTCAGGCTTTTCGACGTGGTGGCTGTCGTGAATTTGGATTTCATATAGCCCCTGGAATTTCACGCCGGAATTGGAGCCTTTGGGAATGAGAAATTCAACGTGGGCCTCGATGTCGCCGAACTTCGTCTTGCTGAGCAAATCGCGCGTGCGCCCCTTGGGACCGTTGTACCAGATGCCCTCTCCCGGCTCCGCCACGAACAGACGCGGATTGTCGGCGTCCAGTTTCAAGCCGCCCACCTGTTGCCAGTCTCCGGTCGGTTCTTGCCAGGCTTCCAAGCCCCGCCCCGGACCGAGCAGCACTTGCCAGGGTTTGTCATCGGCATGAAGCACGCTAGTCATCACCAGCACGCACGGAAGCGCCCACCAATTCCTACCACCCATCGTTTCCTCCTTTATGGTTCATGATTGATCTGATCGGCCAGCACCAGTGATCAACCTGCCAGGTCGTTGCGTTGGCACTCATGATGGCACCTCACTTTCGTGGGCCGTGGATTCATCGGTTCGCGCACGTCTCCGAGCGCGAATCGATACATCCACAATGTCGGTTCAATGCCCCTCCGAGGCGACCTGTTGTCGGTATTGATCATAGGTCATCAGGTGGTCCAGGGTGGTGCCGGGTTCGACCTTGATTTGGATCATCCAGCCTTTGCCGAAGGGATCGGCGGCGATGGCGGCGGGATCGTCCAGCAGCTTGGTGTTGACGGCGCTGACCTCGCCGTTGACGGGGGAATACAAATCGCTGACCGCCTTCACCGATTCGATCTCGCCGAAGCTGTCGCCGGCGAAGACATTGTCGCCGGGGTCGGGTAGCTCGATGTACACCACATCGGTCAGCTGCTCGACGGCAAAGTCGGTGATGCCGACCGTGCAGACATCCCCTTCCAGGCTGGCCCATTCATGTGTCTTGGCGTAACGAAGCGTTTTCGGATCCATGAACTCAGTCTCCCGAACACCGGCGCGGCCGGCATCAAGCGTTCTTGGGTCGTTGGTAAAACGGCAAGGAAACCACGGTAGCTGACTCCATCTTGCCGCGAATGTCAATGGCGCAAGCAGTTCCCGGTGTCGCCAGGGCCGGTTCCACGTAGGCCATGGCGATGGCTTGGTTCAGCGTCGGCGCGAAGGTGCCGCTGGTCACGCGCCCCACCGCGCGCCCTTCGTGCCTGACGGCGCAGCCTTCGCGGGGAATCCGTTTGCCGTGCGACTCCAAACCCACGCGGCGCGGTCTGGTCGCATCTTGGCGCAATGACGCCAGCGCGGCCCGACCCAGGAAATCCCCTTTATCCAGTTTCACCGCCCAGCTTAAACCAGCCTGAAACGGGTCGATCTCCTCGGTCAATTCGTGACCATAAAGCGGCATGGCCGCTTCGAGCCGCAAGGTGTCGCGGGCGCCGAGGCCGCACGGCTTGGCCCCGCGCCGCGCCAATTCTGCCCACAGGCTCACGGCTTGATGGGCTGCCACGATCAGTTCCAGGCCATCCTCGCCGGTGTAGCCGGTCCGGCTGACGAGGGCCGGTTGTCCCTGATACGTCGTCGGGGCGGCGTAATAATACGACAATGTGCTGACATCGAACGGAATGATCCCCTGGCACAGCGCCACGGCGTTCGGCCCCTGCACGGCGATCATGCCGGTTGTCAACGTGCGGTCGTCGATGGTGACATTACGCTCTCCCTGGTGTTGGCCCAACCAGTCCACGATCTTGGCGCGGTTGGCGGCATTCACGACCATCAGATAGCAATCCGGCAGACGATACACCAACACATCGTCACGAATGCCCCCCTGTTCGTTGCACACCAAGCCATAGCGGACTTGCCCCTCCTTGAGCGTGGCGGCGTTATTGGTGTACACATATTGAATCAGCTCCAAGGCGTCGGGGCCGCGAAAGTACAAGCGGCCCATGTGGCTAATGTCAAACAAGCCAGCGCCGCGGCGCACGGCCTGATGTTCGTCGATGATGCTCGTGTATTGAATGGGCATATCCCAGCCAGCGAAATCGACCAGACGGGCGTCATGTTGTACATGCCATGCGTACAGCGGCGTGCGCTGCCTACTTTCCCCCATTTGCGTCATGGTGGCTCCTTTAGAGCAGTCAGCTTTCAGCGGTCAGCTTTCAGTTCATCCGCGGGGCTGGGTATAGGGGCCTTGGTTTGGGATAGTTGTATGATTTTGTTTCAGAGAATTCATCAGTTCGCGCGGAAAGTCGGCTGTCCGCGTGAAGCGCTGATTCTTGGCGTTCAGCTCAACCGCTTGAAGTATATCCTAGAGTCTCACGATCCATTTCGCAATTATTTGCGTAACCCATCCGGATTTGGCCGAGCACGCAGCGCCAGCACGTGCCGCACTTACTGGCGCTGCGTGTTCGGCCGACGTGCCATCACCTACTACTATCCGCTGTTGACATATGATTATTTGTACACTATAAACAGGTCAGCATTATGAAGGGAGGCGGTGTCAGCTTCCATTCCAAAACCAAAGTGGAGAATCTCTATCATGTCATCCACCCAGGAACCTTGGCGGGGGCGCGGCGCGTCCGAGAATCCGCCCAATCGTTTCGAGCGTTTGCGCCAGGAACCCATCGCGGCGGAAGAGGAAGAGGACGCGCCAGCGCCGCGAACCCAATTTTTCCGCGATCCTTCCCGCTCTATTCTCACCCGCAACGACAGCCCCGACATTGGTTTCACCGTGAGCTTGAATCCTTATCGAGGATGTGAGCATGGGTGTGCTTATTGCTATGCGCGCCCCACGCACGAGTACCTGGGTTTTTCGTCAGGTTTGGATTTCGAGACGAAAATTCTCGTCAAGGAGGACGCCCCAGAGCTACTGCGCAAGGAGTTGGCCGCCAAAAGCTGGCAGCCGCAGGTCGTGTCCCTGAGCGGCGTCACCGACCCGTATCAACCCATCGAGCGGCGCTTGCGACTGACTCGACATTGTTTGCAAGTGTTCGCCGAGTTTCGCAATCCGGTCGCCATCGTCACCAAGAATAAGCTGGTGACACGGGATGTGGATGTGTTGGGGGACTTGGCCCAGCATCAAGCCGCCGCCGTGTTTCTGTCGATCACTACCCTGGATGGTGGTTTGGCGGGGATTCTGGAGCCGCGCGCCGCGCAACCAACGGGCCGCTTGGCCGCCATCGAGACCTTGGCAGCCCACGGCGTTCCGGTGGGGGTGATGGTGGCGCCGATCATCCCCGGCTTGAACGATCACGAGATCCCCGCGATTCTGGAAGCCGCCGCTGGCGCGGGGGCCACTTGCGCCGGCTACGTCCTGTTGCGCTTGCCCCATGCCAATGCCCTACTGTTCGAGCAGTGGCTGACGCGACACTTCCTCGATCGCAAGGATAAAATCCTGAGCCGAATTCGCGCGTTGCGCGGCGGACGTCTGAATGATCCCCGCTTCGGCAGCCGCATGACCGGCGAGGGGGAGCTGGCGGAGGTGCTGCGCGATTGGTTCATCTTGTCCTGCCGCAAGGCCGGCATACCGAACCAACGTCCGCCGCTTTCGACGGCCCACTTTCGCAAACCGGGCGGCACGCAGCGGTGGTTGTTTGAATGAGTCGTAGCGGCAGCAGTAACTTTCGGTCTCCGTTCGCGGCAGCCATCTCCTGGAGCCATCTGAGAGCAATCACAGCTGCTTATTTCTGGGTCAATACGTCTTTTAGCTCATACACGTAGAGATCGCCGAGGTTCGGATCGCGGGGACGGCTGACGAGCGTGGCGGGATCGAAAGCGGCGACGAAGAGCCGGCCGGTGCGGGCGTCATAGGCGGCCTGATAGGGAACGACGCCGAGCCGGTAGCTGCGGCGCAAGTGGAAGCCCGGATAAGTGTAATCGCGCACGCTGCCGTCGCCGGCCAGGGTCAACACGCTACCGAGTTCGGGAGCGACCACGGCCGTCAGGAACGGTTCCAGCTTCACCGCGAAGCGCAGGTCGTCCCCCCCGACGGCGGCCAACTTTAACACGGTGCCAGTCGAGCTGAACAGATATTGGCCGTCGGGACTGATAATAATAGGTCCACCAAAGGGATGTTTCCCTTTCTCTGGCGAGGGGACGGGCTGGGGCACGGTATCGAGGCGGTCGGGAATGGTAAGCAGGTCGATGCGGTTCGGCGTCACTCCCTGCGTGGCCAGATAGAGGCGATCTTGGGCGGGGGCGAGTTGGAGGAAAGAACGGTTCCAGACGCCCCCCCAACGAGCCAGGACGCGCTGTTGTTTCCAATCGACGACCGCCACATCGGTCCAACCCCCTTGCGCGCCGCTGACGAACGCCTTGCCATCATCCGCCGCCGCCACGTCGAACGGCACGGCGGCGATGGGGAAGGTTTGGAGTAGTTTCCACGTCCGCGCATCGATGACTTGCATAAGCCCCTGTCCTTGTGGCCCTTTCGGGGACGTCGCGATCAGCGTCTTGCCGTCGGGTGTCAGACTCAAGGCATCGGTCCCTTCCGCCACGGGCAACGTGCCCACCACTTTCTGGGTTCGGGTATCGACGCGCACCAGCTGGCGGCGCGTGGGATGGAGGAAATACAGGTGCTCGCCGTCCGGCGCCAGCAGCAGATGCGTGACGATGCCGCCGACCCGAATGACCTGGGCCGCTGGCAGAGAGCGTGGCGCCGGCTGGTTCTCGTTCACCGGCTCCGGCGGATCGGGGGGCGGGACCACGACGGGCTTAGTCCCCAGCTGCCAGGCGCGGATGACAGCGTCCCGGCTGCCGGAGAGGGTCTGCTGGCCATCGGGGAGGAAGGCGACGCGGATGACGGAGTCCTGATGACGAGTGAACTGGCGCAGCTCTTGGCCGCTGTCGGCGTCCCACAGCCGAACCGTCTGATCAACGCCGCCGGACAGGACGTGTTTCTGGTCCGGGGCGAAGGCCACCGCCCGCACGGCTCCGGCATGACCGCGAAACAGCCGCGTTTCTTGCCGCTTGGCCACGTCCCACATGCGCAGGGTGCCGTCATCGCTCCCGGACAGTAACCGTTGGCCGTCGGCTGACAAGGAAATGGCATTCACGGCTTTCGTGTGCCCCGTGAAGGTCGCCAACTGTTGGCCGCTGTCCACGTCGATCAAGGTCACGGCTTGATCCCCGGCGATGAACAGACGCCGGCCATCGCTACTGAACAAAATGTCATTGATAAAGCGTCCCGCGTCGGGGTAGCGGCGGATTTCACGACCGGAAACCAAATCCCACAGGATCACTTGATGATCATAGCCGCCGGAAGCCGCCCGCAGCCCATCGGGAGAGAAGGCCACGGCGGTGACGGGGGCCTCATGCCCCTGCAAGTTGCGCAGCTCCACCGTCTCCACGTCCCAATAGCGAACCACATGATCGGCCCCGCCGGACAGCAGACGCCGCCCATCGCGGGAAAAGGCCACGCTCCAGACCGATTTGCGATGCCCCACCAGACGGCGGATCTCGCGCCCCGCCCCCACGTCCCACACGATGACGGTGCGGTTGGTGGTGGTGAACGCCGCTCGCCGTCCGTCGAGCGTGAAGGCCATGTTCGTGGCCGGGCTGGTGCTCCCTTCCAGCGGGTCTTCCTCGCCGAGATTATCGGGCAGGCTCTGGGCCACCAGGTTCGGATCGAGCGGCACCCCCAACTTCAGGCCACGCGCCAGCTCGGCGAACGCTTGCACGAAGACATCGCGCTTCACCGTGCCGCCGGGGGATTTCAACGCCCCCAGGTTGCGGGCGGTCTGCTCACTGGCGAAGATACGCTCCAGCAAATCCGCCGCGCGAACGCCGACTTCCGCCGCCGCCGTGGTCAGGTCCAGGTCATCCTCGTAGCGCAGCGTCATCGTCTGGATCGGCTCGAAGGCGCTGATCTTGCCGCCGGTCTTCTCGACTGCTTTGCGGAAGCGCTCGGTATCCTCGTTCATCAGGGCCGTCATCTGGGCTTCGGGAACGTACAGAGTCTTGATCAAGTCCAAGTCTGGAGGCCGAAAGGCCTGCGCGTTTTTCTCGACGAAGGCGCGAATCTGATCGGTCTTGGGATTGATGCCGCTATAGTGACAGCCCATGCAGCTGACCGCCGTTTCCACGGCCCGGTCGGGGCGCTTGGGATCGCTGACGATGTTGGTCGGGGCCTTATCGATGCGAATTCCTTGGGCATTGACTAGCATATATCCTTGCAAGCCGTTGGGCAGGTTGAAGATGACTTCACCGCCGACGTGCTGGAAATTGTCTTGGGCGAAACCGGGACCCAGCGGATACGCGAACAGGTTGCGCGGGTCGGGGAGCAGCTCGTTGCGTTCGACAAGGTTTTGCGGAACGGCCTCGAAATCGTAGGTCCGCCAGTAGGCGCCGTGCAGGGCGTCATGGCGTTCGATGAGCCGGTTGTTTTGCGACACGCCGGAGCCGTTGAAACCAGCCCGGGCCACGCGCTGTTGCTGGATGTTGGTGGCCGCGTCGAAACGCATCACTTGCCGCTCCAGCTCGGCCAGGTTGGCCGGCAGCGCCAAGATGTCGTGATAGAGCGGCGCCCGCGAGGCCGTGGCGATGAACCAGTCGGCACGCACATGCGCCATACGCGAGGCCGTGGCGATGGCGACCCCCCGCGCCACCGTCGAGTCGCGCAGCACGCCATAGGGATAATCCGCCAGCACGCGATTCCAGATATTGGCATCCCATTGATAATGCCGCAGATCGACGCGCAACACCGTCTTGGCTGGGTCAATCGGTTCGGGGACGGTGACGCGATAATGCCACGACAAGCTGTTGACTAATTTCGACAACGCATGGCGATAGGTTTGCAGCTCATCGTCGCTGAGGCCGGCGTTATACGGATGCGTCAAGGTGAAATAGCGAGCGAAACGGCGGTCGCTGGGGTTGAGCTTCTCCAAGTCCGCCAAGATCAGCTCATGCACGTCGTCATCGCTGATGGGCTGCCGTTGGGCGACGTCCTGGGTGGGAGCGGCGCCGCGCACGATCCACTGTCGTAGCATTTGGATGTCAGCGTCGCTTGGCTGGGGTTGCGTGTCGGGAGGCGGCATCTTGCCGGAGACGATCTTCTTCATCAGGGAGGAGTTGTCCGGGTCGCCGGGGAGCACTTTCTTGCGCGCCACCAGCTTGGGCAGATCGAGGACATAGTTGAAGCCCCCTTCCACCGCGCCATCTTGGCCGTGGCAGCGATAACATTGCTGTTTCAGAATCCGCTCGGCGTGACGGGCCAGCTCGACGGGAGTCGGCTCGCTCGCCGCCGCCCCCCCAGCCAGCAGCAGCAACAACGCCCCGCCCGCGAGGAGAAAACAACCGCCACGAGTCACGCTATCGAATAGGGGTCTGGTATTCATCGATTCTTCCCTTGCGATTCGGCCAGTTCCCAACATGGGTTGAAGAATGAACATCCACGCGCTCCGCGTCCCGCGCCGAAACGGTTCGGCTTCATTGTAACAGACGAACCAGGGCAGGTCGTGGATTGGCGTTGTCGAGGAACCGGCCCCCATTCAACGGGGCATGGGGCTGGCGGGGACCGTGGAGCGAACGAGGTTGGCACGTTTGTTCAAATCAGGATCGTGCTGGCGAATGTGAACTTGATCGGGAAATGGCGGCCCGCGCTGCTCCGCGCGGACCGGGGGCCACCAACATCATGTAGGGGCTGTCTTGGCCGCGCGGGAGAGCGAACCACTCTGGAGCGTGTTCGACCAGCATACTCGGAGCGAAGGGCCGAAAACTTTCGCGGAATTTGATTTTTCGATTCAAGGTGGCCTGCATGGTGGGGGAGCGTGGAGTCGCGTACTCATCCTTTCGCGCACGCTTCCGCCGCCGCGCGTGAAACGATCCAACTCCGCTTCTCCGCCAAGTCTCGATACACTCCAAAATCGTTGAACCAGAACCGTTTCGCCAGCCGGTAGAGGATGTTCTTTTCCGGAATGGCGTTCTCCGGGTTGTATTGCGAGGTGCGCGGCGTCATGGCGGCCAGCTCGGCGAGGGCGGTTTGGCGGACGGTCGAATCGCGGGCGGCGTGTTGTTCGACGAGGGCTTGCAGCAGATCGGGGCGTTCCAGCACGATGCAGCCGCGCGTGGTGGTTTGGGCCAGGGCGCGGAAGTCACGCAGGAAATCCGAGTGCAGGAACTTGTCGCGCAACGGGCGCGGATCGTCGGCCGTGGCGTGGATCGATTCGCGGCTAAATTGCACGATGGGGCACGGCTCGATGTCCCCCCAGGGGTTGATGTGATGACTAACGCCGGTCGCCGCCGGACACAAGGCTTGTCCTTCGCCGTCATGGTAGGCGTCGATGATGATGATCGGCTTCTTGGCCCGCATCTCGACGACGAAGCGGCGGACGCGCAACTGCTGCTCCGGTGTCAAGCACAGCTGGGGGTTGGCGTCCGGTCCCATCGGGCGATAGACGTGAAACCAGCTGTACATCACTCCCATGTCAATCAAGCGGTCGATCCAAGTTTCGTTGAGCAAATCGTCGATGTTGCTCTGACAAACGCTGGTGCAGACGCCGGTGAGCACCTTGTTGTTGAGGCAATTGGTCAGCCCTGCCATGGTTTGGCTCCACACGTTGGCCCGACCGCGGCGCTGATCGCTGACGATCTCATTCCCTTCCACGCTGATCAACGGCGTGACATTGCCGAGCTGGCGTAGGCGCTTGGCCTTGTCAGCGGTGATGAATTGGCCGTTGGTGAAGACCTGAAAGTAGCAATCGGGGTTGGCCGCCAAAATATCGAACAATTGCGGGTGCATGAACGGTTCGCCGCCGACGATGCCGAAGAAGACGTTCCCCATTTCCTTGGCTTCACGGATGAGCTTATTCATCGCCTCCAGGGAAATCGTCCGCTGCTTGGCGGCGACATCGACCCAACATCCCTGACAGCGCAGATTGCAGCTGTTGATGATCGAGACATACAAGAACGGCGGAAACACCTCGCCGCGCTTGAGCCGGCGCTTGTGCCGCTCGACCGACAGCGTTCCCTTCACCCCCATAAGCCAAGCCAATTTCCACAGCTGGCGTTTATCGGTCTCGAACCACAGGCGTTTGGCCATTTTGAGATACATGTCTGCCTCTTATCAGTGACGGCGTCGACCCCCCCTGCGGGGAGCCACTAAACATTTCCCCATTATACATTCGCCTTCTCCGCTTGCCATGCTTTCGCCAATCGTTGTAGCCCTTCGTCCATGGACACCTTCGGTTCGTAGCCCAAATCGCGGCGGGCGGCGGTGATGTTGAACCAATGGGCAGTGGCTAACTCGCGCGCCAAAAAGCGCGTCATGCGCGGTTCCCCCTTCAACCGTAAGCCGCCATAGAGCAACTCTAGCAACCAGCCGGCGCCGTAAGCCACGGCAAACGGAACGCTGCGTGTCACCGGCGGCACCCCAGCGGCAGCCAGGATGCGATTGATCAAATCCCACAACGGCACCGGTTCTCCCTGGGAGATGAAATAGGCTTTCCCCGCGACGGTGGCGCCGGGATAGAGCCGGTCGGCGGCCAGCAAGTGGGCATCGGCGGCGTTATCCACATAGACGCTGTCGACCCGTTTGTTCATTCGACCGATGCGGCGCAGCTGCCCCGCCTTGGCCCGCGCGATCAGCCGCGGGATGATGTGCGGATCGCCCGGCCCCCAGATCAAGTGCGGCCGCAGGGCCACGCTGGCCAAGCTGCTGTCATTGGCTTGCAAGACCAATCGTTCCGCCTCGGCCTTGGTGCGCGGATAAGGGGTTTCAAAGTGCGTCGCATAGGGGACCGATTCATCGACTCCTTCCATGTCCCGCCCCGTGAACACGACGCTGGGGGAGCTGGTATGCACCAAACGCTGGACGCCATGCCGGCGGCACGCGGCGAGGACATGGCGCGTCCCCATGACATTGGCTTGATAGTAGTCGTCGAACGCCCCCCAAAACCCCGCCTTGGCCGCGACGTGAAACACGATGTCGCACCCCGCCACCGCTTCGGCCACGGCGTCCGCGTTTGTCAGATCGCCGTGCTGTTGCTCGATCCCCAGCTGATCCAGCTCGGGATAATGGCGGCGCGAAAAACAGCGCACCGTATCCCCGCGCGCCACCAGCCGCCGCACGATGGCCTTGCCGAGAAATCCGCCGCCGCCTGTGACAAGAGCATGTGCCATGATGAGCAAGAAGTAACGAGGTTCGCGTGTCGGATGGCGATTGGTTCATTGCCATGATTTATCGATTCACGCCGCAGGTTGCGAAGCCCAGCGCGAAACGATCCAGCGATGAGACATCAACCTAAAACCGCCCCCGGCGGCGTTCCTTGGCCGGTAGGATTTCCAGGCAGGTCGTCCACCAGCCGGTCAAGATGGTGTCGATGAACTCTTGCGGCAGCTGCTCGCGGCGCATCGCGCGGGCCAGAGCATGATAGTCGTATTCCACGGGGATGAATTCGACCTGCAAAGCCGGCCGCGCTTCCAGCACAGCGTACCAGACGTGGGTTCGGCCATCATTCTCCGGCCTCCCCAGCACGCCGACATTGACGAAATGACGATCCCTGGATAACGGGCGGCGCCACTTGATGCCGGTGTGCGTGGCCAAGATGACGTCTGTATGATATTGGTCGCACAGATGTTCCAGAAAGTGCGTCGAGGCGGTCGATTCCCACAGAAACTCATTCAGCTGCCGGGGGCTGCCGTGGCAAAGCAGCACGCGATACCGGCCCAGAGTCAAGCGGAGTCGCGGCGGCAGTTCCTTCATCCAAGCCCGATTAGCGGGGCTGGTGTTCTGAAACGTGTACGCATAGCTGATGCGGGCGAAGTGGTTGTCGCGCGGGTCGGTGTAACCGCATTGACAATCCGCCAAGCCGTTGCCGATGGAGTTGTCGTAATTCCCCTGAATGCAGCGGACGTTGTGTTCTTGCAGCAAGGGGAAGACCCGGTCGGGGTGCGGACCAAAGGCCCCCAGGTCACCGAGACAGAAAATGGCTTCGACCCCTCGGCGGCGCGCGTCGCGCAGGGCCGCTTCCAGGGCCAGGTAGTTGCTGTAGATGCCGCCGAAAACGGCGATGCGACTCAGCTCAGGCGTCGCGCCGCCCGCTGGCGGCGTTGGAACAGATGGTGCCATAGTGATAGCAAGTGTAACAAGCGTGATGCCGCAGGGGATACGGTCGCATGGCTTCGGCCAACGTCTCTCCCAAGCGGGCGTCCGGGGCCTCGATCAGAATGGGACACACCGACACGCCGCGATCCGTAACGATCCGGCTATGTTCGCACACCAGTTGCCGGGCGTCGAAGCCTTCCATCATTTCCGGTGTCACCCGTTCGTCGCGGTGGTAACCGCGCTGGCGCTCCGCCTCGGCCCCGATGCGCAGCACCGGCAACACCTTGAGCCGAGGCCGGGCGTAGCCGTTGGCGCGCAGCACGCGCACGAAACCGTCGAACAGGGCCTCGGCGTTCTGATCATCGCGTGTCTGGGTCACTGTGACAATGGGTAAGAAATCATGGGCGACCAGCTGGCGAATCCCTTTCAAGGCGCGGGCGAAGGTGCCGGGACCGCGAATAGTGTCATTCTCCGCCACCGTGAAGCCGTCGATGGACACGCGCCATTCCAGACTGTACGGCGTTTGGTCTTCCGCATGCCGCAGACGTTGCAACCATTCCGCCTTGAAGACCGTGCCGTTGGTCAACACCGTGGCCGGCCCGTAGTGCAACGTCAGCTCGAGTATCGGCACCATGTCACGATTCAGGAACGGTTCGCCGCCGGTGAAATAGTATTCCTTGACACCCAGCGCCAGCGATTCTTCCAGCACCCGCCGCACCGTGTCCAAATCGAGGAACCCGAACGTGCGGTTGTGGGGGCTGCAATTAATGAAACAGTGTTTACACTCCAGATTGCACACCGTCCCGCCGACCTGAAACCAGAGATCATCGAGGTGAGACAGACTCACTTCGGGAGCGGGATGATCCAGGATTGGCAAAGGGATGGTCATGGGTGGTTCGCACGACTGCGGAATGAATCCAATGGCTAACGCTGCTTCCGATACCAATCCAAATCACTCTTCCCCGTGATCAACGTAAATACATCGCGCACTTGCTCGAAGCCGGCGCGGAGCAGAAAGTTGGCATTGCGGCCATAGCTTTTGGCGCCGAGGATGAAAAAGTTCGGCTCCGGGTTGCGCAGCGTCGCCGCTGCTTGACTTGGCACCGTCAAGCAATCGCCGCCGCCGTGTTTGAGCAAAGCCGCCGCCAGAGTGATCGGGCCGAGCGAGGCGTAACATTCATGGACTTGCAATTCTCGATACAAATTAGTGTCCGGCGTGTAGCCGACGTTGGCGATCAGCCGTTCCGCTTCCCAGGTTTTCGCTTTCCCGCCGCAGCGGCCCTGCACGATGAATTTGTCGGGTCCCTGACAGTCGATGCGTTCCACCACCACCTGATTCTGAAACTCGACGTTCCCTTCGGCGCGGGTGGCCAGGGTGTTGGCGCGGGCGGCGAGGCGGTCCCGTTCCTTGAGCGGATCGCCGACGAAACGCTTGATTGGTTGGCTGCTGGAGGTGCGGGCCAGCCAGGTCGTCCAGGTGACGGGGTGCGGCTCGGCCAACTGGGCCAGCTGGCATACAGTCGTCGCCGCCGAGTAGCCGCCGCCGATGACCAAGATGCCGCGCCCCAGGTAATGGCCTTGCTTTTCCCCCAGAATGTCGTCCAGCCCGTAAGCGATGTGCGGCTCCGCGCCGCGCTCGCCGATGGCCGGGATGCCGCCATCCCCCAGCCAGCGATGTTGCCCATAGGTGCCGGTGCAATCGAGCACCACGTCTGCTTCCTCGACCCATTCCTTCTGCTTGTCGCGCAGCAGCAAGCGAAACGGCTGCTGGCCGCGTTTGTCGTCACCGATGGCGTCTTCTTTCAAATAACCATGTCGGCCTACGTGCAACACCTCGACTCCCAAGCGCAGACAATCTTTCAACACTCCCGATTGCGCCAGAGGTTCCAGATAGGCCGCGACATGATCCCGCCCGGTCACGCAATCATTGTCGGCGGGGAAAGCGTGCTTCGGATGCTCTTCCCGAATGGCCGCTCGTCCCAAGGAGGTGACATTCATGCCAAACGGACTGAACAGACGCACGAAGCCCCAGCGGTGCAGGTGCTCTCCGATCCGGCCCCGTTCGTACACCGTCACCGGCAGATCCAACCGGCGCGCGTACAAGGCGGCCTCCAAGCCAATCGGCCCGGCTCCGAGAACGGCAATTCGTGGCGCTCCACCCCTGGCCATGCAATTCCTCCGTGGGCAATGCGTTCGTCGGTGCATTGTAGCCCGCGCGTCGCGTCCTGCCAACGGGGGGCGGTGGTTGCTACACTATCCCCACCTCGAATGGCACGGTATCTTCTCCTTCGGATGGATCGGTTCGCGCCGGGGAATTGGCCGTGCGCGCGAACCGATCCATCCCAGGGATTAACCAGAGACGAAATCAGGAAATCCAATCATGTCCGCGAAGCTGGTATTGGGCACGCGCAATCGCAAAAAACGACAAGAGATCGTCGAAATACTCGGTGATCTAGACATCGAATTGGTCGATCTGACGCAGTTCCCGGACGCGCCGGAAGTGGTGGAAGAGGGCGACACCTTCGAGGCCAACGCGCGCAAGAAAGCGGTCGAGCTGGCCCAAGTGCTGGGGCAGTGGGTTCTCGGTGAGGATAGCGGCCTGGTGGTACCGGCGTTGAAGGGACGGCCTGGCGTCTATTCGGCCCGCTATGCCGGCAAGCAGGGGGACGATGAAGCCAACAATGACCGCCTGCTGGCCGAGTTGGCGCCGCTGCCCGACGACCGCCGCGCGGCCTACTATGTCTGCACGGTAGTGCTGGCCGATCCGCGGGGGGAAGTCCGGGCCACCGCGGAAGGACGCTGTCACGGCATCATCACCAAAGAACGGCGCGGCAGCGGTGGTTTTGGGTACGATCCGCTGTTTCTCATCCCCGAATATCACCGCACCTTCGGCGAGCTAAGCCCGCGCGTCAAGCACGCTCTCAGCCACCGTGCCCGCGCGTTGGGACAACTGCGGCCCGTCTTACGGCAATTGCTGCATGTATAGCGGAGCGCGCGCCGCTGGCGTGCATGCTAAACGGTTCGCTGATTTCTCGCCGTTGGTACTGGCAAACGCGCGGGGCATCGGGTAGCATGAAGTGGTTATGGTGAATTGATCCAAGGCGTTCAGGGTCCCCCTCGTGACCAACTTCGATTTAATCGACTATGCCAGCCTGAGCGATGTGGGCGTCCGGCGCAGCCATAATCAGGACGCCCAGGCTGTGTTGCTGGCCACGGATGAAGCGCACTGGCGTGAGCATGGCCACATCTTCCTCGTTGCCGACGGCATGGGTGCGCATGCGGTGGGAGAGTTGGCCAGCGCCATGGCGGTGGGTCTGATTCCGCACACCTACCAGAAACACGCGCCACAAGGGGTGGCCGCCGCCTTGCACCGGGCGTTCGTGGAAGCCAACACCACCATTCACGAACGCGGCATGCAAAACAAGGAATTCAAGGGGATGGGCACCACGACCAGCGCCCTTGTCCTTCGTCCAGAAGGAGCTTGGATCGGTCACGTCGGCGATAGCCGCATTTATCGCATTCGCAATGGCCGCATCGAACAACTCAGCTACGATCACAGCCTGCGCTGGGAAATGGCCCGCCGGCAACATGTGTCGCCGGAGGAAATGCAAGGGGTGCGGAGCAATGTCATTCTGCGGTCGCTCGGCCCGGAACCGCACATGGAGCCAGATGTCGAAGGCCCGCATCCAGTTCGGGGCGGGGACACGTTCTTGTTGTGCAGCGATGGCTTGAGCGGCCCCATACCAGACGTGGAACTTGGCGCGGTGATCAGCGTGTTGCCGCCGGCTGAAGCCTGCCAATTCTTGATCCAGCTGGCCAACCTACGGGGCGGACCGGACAACATCACCGCCATTATCGTCAACGTGAAAGCCAATGCCCACTTCGAGGAAACCACCGCCAGCCCCACACCCAAGAAGCGAACCAGCCGCTGGCTGTGGCCGATTCTGACGTTGCTGGTCGGCGTGTTGTTGGCGGCCGGCGCCGTTGGTTTGACCTTAATGGAGATGGGCGGCGGTCCCATTTTATTCTTGGCCGCCGTTGTGGCTCTGTTGGCGGGCAGCATCGGCTTGGCGTTGATTTACCTGCGCGGCGATGACGAGGCGGAAGGGACCGAAGTTGCTCACCACGGCAAAGTGTACCGCCACCAGTCTTGCCGCATCGACCGCGCCATCTTGGATAAGTTCTCGCGCTTGGAAACGGAATTACGCGCCAAGGTCCGCTCCAAGAATTGGAACCTGGACTGGGCCCAGCACCAACGCCATGGCGCCAAGGCCGAGAAATTCCTGGCGGAGGACAATCTCAGCGCCGCCTTCCGCGAAACTTGCCGCGCCCTGTATCTCTTGATGGCGACGTTCCATGAGCAACGCCACAAAGAGGAAGTATTCCAACCGCATTGGGAGAAAGAAGAAAAGTAACGAACGCTTTCCGCCTGAACGATCGCCTCGGCAATACCCCTATCAATCACTCAACCCGGCCCCCGGAACCTCAGCCGGGGCAAAAAAACATCAAGGTGCGGATGTTGCGACAGAAATTGTGGGGAAATAGCGGCGCGGAGAAAATAGCGCGCGGCGCGGCGTAAGCTCGAAGTGAATCCCCTTCACCGGGGGCGGAATTGACTAATTCAGATAGACGCACTAGAGGGGATACATCGATGGGCGAACCGATGTCTCCCCTCTAGGTTGGCGGAGTGACTTCAGAGCCTAGACACGCCCGTGTCCGCTCCAATGATCACAATGGATGACGTCACTTAGTCATACTTCACCGAGCAGCCGAAGGCCTTGGTCTGGGGCACTTCGGGAGCCTTGCCCGCCAGCAGCGAATCGACAGCGGCTTCCAGGTATTTCTTGGAAACCTTGGTGGGATTCCGGCTGTCATCCATGGCGCCGTGATAGACCAGCTTGCGGTTCTTGTCGAAAACGTAGAACTCTGGCGTCACCTTGGCGCCCAGGTCCTTGGCGATCTTCTGGCTTTCGTCGTACAGGTACGAGAAGTTGAAGCCTTTTTCCTTGGAGCGTTCGATCATCTTGTCGAGCCGGTCCGCTGGCAAGTTGTTGACATTGATGGCCACTACTGCCACCTTGCTGTCGGGGCTGCTGCTGTACTTCTTGGTGAAGTCGATGAGACGGTCTTCGTAATCGACGGCAACGGGGCAGTGGTTGCAGGTGATGACCAGCACAAGTACATCCTTGGCCTTCAGGTCGGCCAGGGAGTGCGTCTTGCCATCGACTCCCGGCAGATTGCTATAAGCGGGGGCCGAGTCGCCAATCTTGATGTCGGCGGACGCGGGTTGCACGGCAACGAGTCCGGCAAGGACCAGCGCGGCGATTGCATAACGAAACATGCGTACTACTCCTTGTGTTGAGTAACAACAGTATGTGAAACGAGGCCCACGCCTCGCTTACGCCCTGGAAGGGTCCGGGGGACTTCGGGAACAGGCTTTTGGAACCCCATCTTACTTCTTCAACTCGGCTTCAATCGCCTCGATCACCTGCGGCGCGTCTGGCTTGATGCGCGGCGTGAAGCGGTTGACGATGGTGCCGTCACGGCTGATCAGGAACTTCTCGAAATTCCAGGTGATCGGGCCGCTGAATTTCGGGTTGGTGATCGGCGATGTCAGGTGCTCGTAGAGGGAGCATTGCCCTTCCCCCTTGACAACCACTTTGGCGAACATGTCGAACTTAACACCGTAATTATCTTGGCAGAAAGAAGCGATCTGTTCATTGGTGCCAGGCTCCTGACGGCCAAACTCGTTGGCCGGGAAACCCAGAATGACCAGCCCGTCTTTGGCGTACTTATCGTGCAGCTCTTGCAACTGCTTGTATTGCGGGGTCAAGCCGCAGCGGCTGGCGACGTTGACCATCAGGATGACTTTGCCCTGATACTGTGACAGCTGCACCGGCTTGCCGTCAATGCGATTCATCGTGAAATTCAGAACGGCAGGCACTTTTTTCTCCTTGTCGTCCGCGCGGACCCCGCCGAGGGACACCGCCAAGACCAAGAATCCCGCCAGACCAAAACGAATGACTTGGGACACGATGCGTTCTCCTTGTGGAACAGTTGGAAACCAATGCAAGTAAATGTCTCGCGGCTAAATAGTCCGTTCCGCGTGTGCCTCACAGCGACCGCAAATACGCCAATAAGTCGCTCAGCTCCTCGTCCGTCAATTCGCCGCGGCCGGTGACATCCTTGGGGTTGTGCGGGCCGCGCAGCAGCTCCTCCAGCGATTTCGCCCGGCCATCGTGCAGATAGCGCGTCCGATCATAAATGCCCAACAGCGACGGGGTGTTGAAACCCCGGTAAGCGTCGCCGCGCGTGCCGGTGCCGACGTCGTGAATCTTGCCGTCCGTGAAATAGGGGCCGGAGTGACAGCGGATGCAATCCGCCTTGCTGCCGCGAAATACCTGTTCGCCCCGCTCCATTGCTCGCCGCGCCGCCGCGTCGTCGGTTTGGCGGTTGGGATTGGGCGGATACGTCAGCGTGTCCAGATACGCGATCATGGCCTCGATGTCGTGGTCGGTCGGCGGCTTGTGCAACATGGTGTCCGTCATGGACTTGTGCATGGCCGCCTTCAAGTCCTTCTGCCAGCCGTGCCACGTCCAGGGACCGGTGTGCGTGACGTTCCGCAGGCTCAACACGGTCTTGAAGTTGCCATTGCGGCCATCGTTGCGCGTGTCCATTGTCACGGCGTTGAGGTGCCCTTCGTAATGGCAGCTGTGGCAGCTGTACCATTGATCGAGAGATCGTTGACCGTCATAGAAAATGGCTTCCCCTTGACGGGCCAACGACGGTTCGGCGGGGCCGCCCAAGTCGATGGCGCGAACGACTCGCCGCTGCTCCAGGTCCACCACCTGCACCGCGTTGCTCAAATAGTTGGCCAGAAAGACGCGCTGGCCATCCTTGGCGAAACGGGTCGCCATGGGCCGCCCGCCGACATCGACGCGGAAAAAGCGGTCCTTGTCGTTGAGCAGGTCGCGGTTGATGTGGTCTCCTGGGCCGCCGTAATCCTGGAACGGCAAGCCGGGCAGACGATACACCAACAACTCATGCGTCCCGGACGCGGCACAGACCAGCCATTGTTCATCGGGGCTGAGGGCCAAGCCGTGTGGGTCGCTGACGGCCTTGCCGGGCGGATCGAGGGAGATGGCCTCGCGCCGCGCCGGGCCATCGAGGCGCACGCGGGCGATGCGGCTGGCCAACACCCAACCCAAGCGGATGTTGCCTGTCGTGATCGGGTTGTGGCGATACACCATCCAGGGGAAATAGACATATTGGCCATCGGCGGAGACTTCCATTTGCCCCAGGTTCAGCCCCAGAAACGCTTCCTGGTACAACATCCGTTCGGTTTCGGTATCGATGACTGAGACGGCGCCGTCGCCGTTGGCGCCGACCGCCAGTCGCTTGCCATCGGGAGACAGGGCCAGATAACGGGGCCATTGGCCGGCCTCCATGCGCGAACGCACCGCGCGTTGTTTCAGATCAACGACCGCCACCGCATGGGCTGTCGTCAGCGCCACGTAAGCCCGCTGGCCATCGGGTGATACGGCAATACCGCGTGGCTCGTGCCCCAACCAGACCTTGCCGCGGGGGACGAGCGTATCCCCTTTCCGCTCCAGGATAGTCAAATCGCCGGAGAACGTGCCGCTGACCAGTACATACCGCTCATCCGGCGTCAAGACCAAGGCGGAGGGGCGCTCGCCGACCGGAACCTCGGCCGTCACCTGCCCCGTGTCCAGCCGGACCAGGGATACCGTGTTCGCGGTCTGATTGGCCGTCAGCAGCCATTGTTCATCTCGCGTCAGCACCAAGTCGCACGGCGAGCGGTCGGGCGGGGTCTGCGCGTCGACTTCCTTCCCTTGAACCGCGGCGGCAGGCGTGGACAACCACCCCGCGCCGGCCCAAGTGAAACACAGCAGCGCCGCGACACCCAACACCCCCAGCAACCGCGCTCGCGCGCCCTTCCCAGCAAGGACCACTGATGGGGACAACATCGCTAAGCGAGATTGTTTTTCCGGCACGGCAGGATTCCTCGGTGCTGGTGGATGATTGCACGGCAGGGACAGTCGGAACAGTCCATCTCGTGGGTATTAGACTGCGGCCAAAGCCCGTTTCATCAAACCGTGGAAAAGTTTTTTGGAAGGACAACCTTCGAGGCGTCGGAAGTTCTTGCGCGGACACGCCGTTAGGAAAGAGAGACAGGTCAGGTGAAACCTTGGTTCATGGTCTGTGGCGTGTAGGGAAAGGGAACCGTGGCGCGAGT
Source organism: Gemmataceae bacterium (assembly GCA_046297495.1). Lineage (GTDB taxonomy): Bacteria > Planctomycetota > Planctomycetia > Gemmatales > Gemmataceae > JBKBIP01. The sequence goes on from JBKBIP010000042.1 coordinate 38,201, forward strand.
AGAACGAATCAATCTGGCGCACGGCAACGACACGATGGCAACTCCTGGTGAGTGATTTATTCCTCCGGCAACCCAGATGGTCGAAGCCGCGACCGTCGGGGAGCGGGGTGTACCGCTCCC
>JBKBIP010000043.1:0-33996 GCA_046297495.1 Gemmataceae bacterium
CATGCCGAGTCCACCGCTGAGCTTGGGCCGCCGCGCGAATGGGAGGAACAGTACGGTCAGGCCCGCAGCCACAAGGCCGACTCCTACGGCGTAGTACGGCCAACCGACGGCAGGGAGACCCCAGCGTGCGGCCAGCGTCGTCTGATCGCGCACGACGTCTCCAGGAACCCAACCCTTGGCCGTATCCCACTTTTCCGTGAACTCGCGGGCGGGTGTTTTATATTCGCTCCACTTTCCGCCCTGGCCATCGAAGTGAGTCCACCTCTCGTACCGATCCGAGCCGAGTTTCACCCAAGCCAATGAGGTCTTGAAGGCTCCGTTCGGATACCGTTCTACGGGATTGCCGGTGTCCTCTCGGAGCCTCTTGACGGCCGTGGCGTCTTCTCGAACACCGCCGATGCCGCTCGGCGGCACAACCACAGCCACACCAAGGGCTGCCAGGCCGAGGCCCAAACAGATTCGGACAACCGGGGACCGGGGCGATCGACTTTCTGGCCTTGTCTGCATTGAGCGACCCCCGACGTGTGTTCTTGCTTGAGCCGCCGAACGACTGCGTTCACTTGCCGGGCCGGCCGCAAGAAACGTGATCTCTCGGAAAACCGTGATGCCGGCCCGGTCAAGTGCAACGTCATGGTTCGCGTCAGCTCGCTTCACCGAGATTTTTCCTGTCGGGTAGAAATCCCCTCCCAGAACCCATGAAGGAAAATCCCCAGAAAGTAACCTATGGGCGTGCCGAGAACCGCGCCTGCTGCTGCTCCCTCGCCACCCCAAATCCAACCGACAAGCGCCCCGATCGCCCCGCAGATCAACATGAGTGTTAGTCCAAGGTACACAGACCGACGCGCCAGTGCTTTGGCGTCTGCTTCGGCCGCTTGCTCTCTGCGTTCTAGCCCAGCCTCGACTTGCGTTGGATTGTCGCCCAACCTACGCAAGGCCGCATCTAGCTTAGCCTCGATCACTCGGAGTCTCCAGCGTGAGTAATCACCCTGTATGATGAGGACCATAAAGAACCAAAACCAAAGCCACCAGTGATCGTGCATGGAACATGTCCTCTGTCCTGTACGCGAACCAGTGATTAGATTGCAATTTTGCAATCTAACACGTTTGCCGTCTCAGCGGCAACGCACCGCTGAAATCTTTACTGAAAAATCACTTGCGTCGAATTAAATACCAAAATAGTCCGCAATCTAACACACTAACGGACCTTGCATGAGTCTCAATAACGCCAATAAGAAACATCATTCCGACACGCCCATTATAGCCGGATTATCGTCCCTTCAACTCGAATCCAGCGGGCTTTTCACGCCCTGCCCGCCTTGGTTCAGCACGTGCGTGTAAATCATCGTCGTGCTGACGTCGGCGTGGCCGAGCAGTTCCTGGACCGTCCTGATATCATAACCGGCTTCCAGCAAATGCGTGGCGAACGAATGCCTGAATGAATGGCTCGTGGCTCTTTTGCTGATGCCGGCGCGGCGGACGGCGACAGTAATCGCTCGGCTGATCGTGCTCTCATGGGCATGGTGTCGGCGTTTGACGCCGGAGCGCGGATCGACGGAGAGCGTCGCCGATGGGAACACGTACTGCCACGGCCATTCCGTGGCGGCGGCGGGGAGTTTGCGGTCGAGGGCGTGCGGGAGAAAAACCGCGCCGAAGCCGGCGGCAAGGTCTTGCCGATGCAGGGAGCGGACGCGCTCCAGATGCAAAAGCAGATCGGGCCGCACGCGTTCCGGCAGCATCGTGTGACGGTCCTTGTCGCCCTTGCCTTCGCGGACGAGCACCTCCCCCCGCGCGAAATCAATGTCTTTCACGCGCAGCCGCAGGCATTCGAGCAAGCGCAGCCCGCTGCCGTAGAGCATTTGCCCGATGAGGCGGTACGTGCCGGCCAGCTGATCGAGAACGAGGCGAACTTCGTTTCTGGTCAGGACGACGGGCAGCCGTTTGGGGCGTTTGGCGCGGACCACGCCTTCGATCTGACCGGGATCGACTTCGAGCACTTTTTCATAAAGGAAAAGAACCGCCGCGAACGCCTGGTTCTGGGTGGAAGCGGCGACATTGCCAACCACGGCCAGGTGCGTGAGAAAAGCGTTGATCTCGGCGGCGCCCATGTCTTGGGGATGGCGTTTGTTGTGAAAGAGAATGAACCGCCTGATCCAATCGACATACGCGCTCTCGGTGCGGATGCTGTAATGGCGGACGCGACAGGCCTGACGGACGCGATCGAGCAGCCGGGGCTGCCCGGCCGCAGGCGGCGGCGGAGCGGCGATTTTCAAATTGGGAGGGGCAATCATGGGGGCATTCTCCCGGGATTGTGATGGTTAAGATTATGACGGCCGCGAAAGCGGTTGTCAAGGAAAAAAGCGGACAAGAAAAGGACAAGAAAAGGGGACGCGACTCGAATTTGCTTGACGGAAAGTAGATCGTGGCGTCATCTGACAACCAGCAAATACGAGTCGCGTCCCCTTTTCTTGTCCATTCCATGCCAATTATCTGTCAGCCCGTAATGGGGGGGGGTGGGGTGGAATGGAACAATGAAACTGTCATTTTGGCAGGCAGGCGCAGTGGCTGGGAGAACCAACGACTTCTCCATAGGATATTATATTCTTCCAGGGGGCCGCGCTCCAAGAAGCGTTCGTGGGCCGTCCGCTCCCACAATGACAGCACGGCTCCATCGGAATAACCAGGACTGCCACTCGCCGATACCGTAATCTTATGTCTTCTCATGATCCTTCTCTACCTGCTTTATTGGGGGGCGCGCCGGTTCGGCCGCAAGGTCCTCCGGATTGGCCGATGGCCAACGAAGCGGTGGCGCACGCCGTGCAAGCCGCCTTGCGTGATGGCTCGTGGGGCAAATACGTCGGCGGCCAGGTCGAGCGCTGGGAAGCTCGGTTGGCGGCGTATCACCAGGTCCAATTCGCTGTGACGTGCGGCAGCGGCACCTTGGCCGTCGAGTTGGCATTGCGGGCCTTGCGGGTGGGGCCGGGGGATGACGTGGTGCTGGCCGCTTACGACTATCCCGGCAACCTGCTTGGCGTTCATGCCGTCGGCGCTCGTCCGGTGCTGGTGGACGTGGAGCCGCGTAATTGGAACCTCGCCGTCCCCGCGCTAGCGGCGGCCCTCGGCCCCAATGCCAAAGCGGTGATCGTGTCGCATCTGCACGGCGGCTTGGTGCCGATGCCCCAAGTGCTCGAATGGACCCGCGCACGGGGGGTTTCGGTCATCGAGGATGCCGCCCAAGCGCCGGGCGCGCGTGTCGCGGGCCGCTGGGCGGGGAGCTGGGGGGATGTGGGGGTGCTCAGCTTCGGCGGCTCGAAGCTGTTGACCGCTGGTCGCGGTGGCGCGCTGCTTACCGACCGGCCGGACTTGCGTCAGCGCCTCCGTGTGCTCATGACGCGGGCCGGCAACGTCGTGTATCCCATGTCCGAGCTGCAAGCCGCCGTGCTGGCGCCGCAGCTGGAACAACTGGACGCGGACAACGCGCAACGCCGGCGGGGAGTGAACTACTTGATCGAGCAGCTGGCCGACGTGCCGGGTTTGCGTCCGTTCGTCAACGACGTGCCGGATTCAGAAGCGAGTTTTTACAAAATGGGCTGGCAGCTGGATGAAACGGCGTTCGGGCTGGAACGGTCTCGTTTCGTCGCCGCCCTGCGTGCCGAGGGGATTGCGTTTGATGCGGGCTTCGCCGCCCTGCACGTCGGCCGGTCGCCGAAGCGGTTTCACGCTGCCGGCGCACTCCGCGAAGCCGAGAACGCGCATCGCGGCGCCGTCGTGTTGCATCATCCGGTGTTGCTGAGCGACGAGCAAGCTTGGGACGAAGTTGCGAGAGCAGTTCGCAAAGTCTATGCTTATGGGAGACACTTGCGGCAATGAGATTGAACCAGCGAACCCCCGACGAGCTACTCAAGGTGACGACGATGCAGGATAAATTACAATCGCGGCACTGTGCCCGTTCCTTGCGGGCCTTGGCCGACTCAGATCGGTTGCAGATCGTCCAGTGTCTCTTGGCGGGACCGAGAAACGTCAGCGAAATCGCGGCCTTGCTGCGACTGGAAGTAGCCAACGTCTCGCACCATCTCGGCGTCTTGCGCCATGCGGGCATCGTGTTGGACCAAAAACAGGGCAAGTTCGTCATCTACTCGTTACATCCCGACGTGTTCCGTCCCGATGCCGCCGACCCGTCCACCGGCTCCCTCGACCTGGGATGTTGCCGCCTGGATTTGTCGGGAGAGGAGTGAACACCGACAAGCAGAGGACGTTTGCCCCCCGGTAACTCCCTGAATCGGTAGGCTAGTCCCTTCCACTAGCCGCGTACATTTCCAAACCGACGTTGACTCGTGCAGTGTGGAGAAGCCCAGTGCTCATCCTGAGAGTATTTCCCTTTTCACGGCTTTCTTCCGGGCCGCGTGGGGGTGGTCGGAGAATGGGGCATGAGACTCCAAGCCGATGATCTCGAAGCGGCGCTGGTTTTGTTCAAAGTCTTTCTCCAGCTCATGGAGTTTTTCCATGACGGTATGATCAACCAGAAGTGTTTCCGATAGGTCCACGATAACATCCCTATCTGAATTCAAGCCCTGGATACGACGGCGCAGGGGAATCCAGTTCGTGAACACCGCCGCCTCCCGCACCCGGATCACATACGTTTTTTCGTCGCACTCCTCCACGGAGATCGGTGGCTGGAATACGGAACGCAGAGGCAGCCCGTTCATGAAGTGGATGACGAACTTGACGCCAATACCGATCAAGATGCCCACGAGCAGGTCGGTCGCCAGCACCGCGATCATCGTGGTCACGAACACCACGAGCTGCTCGCGGCCAATCATGTACACGTTGGCGAACTCGCGCGGCGACGCCAGCCGGAAGCCGGTATAGACGAGCATTGCTCCCAGGGCTGCCATCGGAATGCGATGGATCAGCCACGGCACGCTGGCCACGAAGAGGAGCAAAAACAGGCCGTGGTACATGTTGGCGAAGCGAGTGCAGCCGCCGTTGTCGATATTGGCTTTGCTACGGACAATCTCAGAAATCGCCGGCAGACCCCCGAGCAAGGCGCAAGCGCAATTACTCGATCCCACCGCCAAGTTATCTCGGTCGAGATTGGTCTTGCGTTTCCACGGATCGAGGGTGTCGATGGCCTTGGCGCTGAGCATGGATTCCAAGACGCCGATGATGGCGAACATAAAGACCCACTTCCAAGCCTTTGGTTCCAACAGGCCGGAGAAGTCTGGAAACGTGATGGCCTCGAACATGTTGGCTGGGACGTTCACCAAATGGAGGGATTCGTTGATCTCGTAGGTCTGGCTGCCAAACGTGTAGGAGTGGGTGTGGTCCAGCTCCAGCCACATGCCCAACGGCACGGCAACCAGGACCACCACCATCGGGGCCGGGATCATCTTGAGGTGGCGGTTTCGGACCAACGGCAGGCCAAAGAGAATCAGCAGGCTGATCCCACCGATGAAAGCGATTTCTGGGTTCATGTGAACGATTTCATCCGGAATGCTCAAAAGCAGATCAAGAGGTTCTCCCTTGGCTTCGATGCCGAGAGCGACGGGGACCTGCTTGGCGATGATGATGACGCCGATGGCCGCCAGCATCCCATGCACCGCCGAAGTCGGGAAGAATTCGCCCAAGATGCCGGTGCGAAATAGGCCGAACAGGATTTGAAAGACCGCCGCCGCCACGCCGACCCCTAGCGCGAGTCGATAGGCGTTTTGATCCGCCTGACTCCAGCCGCCCAGGACGCCGTCGCCGCCAAAATCCTGGATGCAGCCGATGGCGATCACGATCAGTCCGGCAGCTGGCCCCTTGATGGTCAGCTCGGAGTCGCTGATGCACGTTCCCAGCACGCCACCGATGATGGCCGTGAAGATGCCCGCGATAGGGGGATAGCCGCACGCCGACGCGATGCCCAGGCACAGCGGCAGCGCGATCAGGAACACCAGAAACCCGGACAACAGGTCGTTCCGCAAGTATCGCCCCAGACTTGTCAGATTGCCTCTCGGTGTCTCTGGGGTCAGCGCTTTCACTTTTTCACTCATCGAAGTTTCCTCATTCATGGAACGGCTGAAACGAAGGTATGTACTTGGTGCGAACAACGGCAGAGTAGTTGGAACTTATCGCATCCGTCGCTGCATGATGCCATCTTGGGTTGTCGGATAACTGGCCGTTGTGGCTCGATTCTCCCGTTCCCGCAAAATTGTCATCGCTGCCTGATAACGGGAGAAGATACCCGGCTGGGGAAGTAAGCCACCTCCCAGGATCAATACCGCCAACGTCAGCACCGCGAAGCGTTCACGCGGGGTAATTCCCAGCGCGACGGTGGAGGCATGGCAGGCGCCGGTGAACAGACGGAAATAAACCCGCACAATAGCAATCCCGTTGATGGTCGCGACCAGGGCAACGACAAGTCCAACCAAGGGGTTGGCTTGGACAGCGCCTTCCACCAACAGCTCAGTGGCCACGAACCCCAGCGTGCCCGGGAACCCTACGCTGGCCAGCCCCGTCATCAGGAAACACACCGCCAACGCGGGAGAGTGGTCGTACAGTCCGTGGAAGTGTGCCAATGACAGCCGGCCGAAGCGGGCTTCCAGGGCGCGGAGCGTCAAGCCCAAGCCCGTGAGCGACAGTGTTCCCGCGACCCAAAGCGCCAAGGCCCCCGTCAGGCTGATCACCGTGTGCAATTCCATGCCGACCAAGACCAGCGAAGCGTGACTAAGGAACAGGAAGGCAAAGAACCGGCGCGCATCCTTCTGGACTACGGCCATTCCCGCCGCATAAAACGCCGTCATCAATGAAAACACGCCGATGCTCTGCGGAACCCAATCCGGGGCGATGGGGAGGACCAGGCGAAGCATCGCGTAAACGCCGGTAAGTGGTGTCACGAACAAGAGCGCGTTTCCAAGGGATGCGTGCTCGAACCAGTCGGTCAACCAGCAATGGACCGGAACGGTGCCACAACGGATCAGCATGGCCGCCAACAGCGCCACGGTTGCCGATGCGATTTGGGTCTGGCTCCCCGTTCCCGAACTCAGACCTACCCATCCCAGGAGCATCAGGCTCACGAACAATCCCATGTGCAAGAGGTAGAGGCGTGTCGGTTGGCCGCGATTGAGAAGCTCCACGTAAGCCGGCACTGTCCCGGCAGCCAGCAAACCGATGAGCAGCCCAGCTTCTTGACTAGCAAACGTTGCTAAGCGGAGCGCCTCGGCGGACAGCGACCAGCTCAGCGAGAAGCGGCGCATCTTCGTCCGCCCCGTGGCCAAGGCCGTCAGGAAGTGCAACAGAGCCACCAGCGGTATCAGGGGAGCACTGAGTTCATCGAGCCCAAACAGTCGCCGACCAAAAAGGTAGGGCTGCCAACTTCCCTGATCCGCCACTTGGGTAAAGCGGCAGAGATAAAAGCCAAGACACGCCAACAGCGAACAGCCAAACGTGGCGCCGGTGAACAGCAAACCCCAGCGCCAGGCGTGAAGTGGATCGCGGATACGGCTGATGCACAGGGCGCCGACCAGCGCGACCAGGATAGCGCATTCCAACCAAAACAACGGCAGTGGCAACACATTCATGGCAAGTCTTCCATCGCGCCGGAATACGGCTTCGGCAGGTCAGACGCGTGCGTAGGTCCGCCAGCCACGAAATCGGTCCAGCGCTGCTCCAGGGCGTCAAACCACCGGAACAAACGAGTAAAAGGAGTAACGACATATTCCATCAACAGGACGTCCAGGTAGCCGCGCTCGATGGCCAAACGATACAACCAGTCGCGCGCGCGGTGCGAGGCCGATCCGAGGAATCCCCCGGAACGCGGGAGATGTTCCCCAATGGCGTTTTCCAAGAGGTGGTAGTCGTGCAACAGAGTCGGCGCCCGGATGAATTGGAGCGTACGCAAGCAAGCATTGCCGAGCAAATGCGCCAAGGCGATATAGCGGAACCCCAAGCCAATCTCAGCGACGATCAAGCCCACCTGCATCAGCGAGGCGAAGGACAATGCCGATTTGATGTCGGTCTGTACGCTGCTGACTAGATAGGCATACAAGGCGGTGGCTAATCCCAAAGCCACCACCATTCCAGCCAGCCATGCCGACGCCTCCAGAAGCGGACTAACTCGCAGCAACAGATACGCCCCCAGGTGAACGGAGAGGGCGCCATAGAAAATCGCGCTGGACGGTGTCGGCCCTTCCATTGCGCGCGGCAACCAGCCAGAGAAGGGCACCAACGCCGACTTGCCCGCGGCCGCAATCATCAGGAGTAGTCCCACAATCAAGACCGACGGCCCAGCAATAGTCGCATGACTTTCCGGCCAGGGACTCCCGCCCAAAAGTCCGTTGAAATCCCCTTCTCCCTGAAGGTGGTGCATGACAATGGCAGCAAGCAGTAGTGCCGCGTCCGAGACCCGGTACACAATCCATACCCGCAAACCATTCCGCACCGGCGCTGGTCGTTCCTGAAAGAAGGCGACTAGCAAGACGGAGGACAGCCCCACTAGTTCCCAGCCGGCGAAGAGTGTTTCAATGGTGCCAGCTAACGCCGTTAGTACCATTCCTAGCACGAACAGGGCATAGAGTACGAAGAAGCGGTTGTAACCGCGCTCCCGGTGCATGTAACGGGTAGCGAAGGCCGCGATTGCCCCGCACAGCAGAAACGACAAGATGACAAAGGGTACCGACAGCCGGTCAAAGATGAGTTTCACCGAGAAATGGTAGTGCGGGATGACGACCCACTCTCCTAAGGCGATGGACGTATGGCTCGTGCCTTGGAATAGCATCAGCGCGAGAACACCGCTGGCGGCCAGCAGTCCGGCGATAATCGTCCCCTGACATAGCTTACTGGTCGCGGACTCGCTCAGCCTGAAGTCGAGTAAGGAAGACAAGCCCAGAATACACACCAACACGAAGGGTGTCGTGATGACGCACAGTCCTAGCAGCGAAATCAGCGACGGATGATCCAACATGGTTTCGTGGCCTTTCAAAGAGATAGTGACTTCGAGTTACTCGCCAATCTGGGCGAATTCTAGGTGGTCGCGCCAGCCGCGATACCAATCGACCGATGACGCCGCTCGCGGTAGCTGCTCGGTTTGTGGCTGGTACTCGTGGAAGGAGCCGTCCTGGTACACATGGATGGTCGGTGAGGTGGGATTTAGCGTGGCGAGTTGGATCCAGTCGTTGCGAATCAGTTTGTCAATGGCTGGGTTCTGGTCCATGATTCGCCGCATCGTCTCTGGCGTCGTCTCGATGACGAACAGAATGCGAACCGGCTCGTGGATCTCCACCATCTGCCACGGTAAGCCGGTCCGCAGGTCGCTCGCCGCACCATCCATCACCCCCAAAAGCGCGGTGATGTTGTGCGGTAACTTGGTGCCGCAGCCGTAGCCGGTGTTATCAACGTAGGAGAAGTAGTATTCGAGGCTAATGCCCGCACAGACAGGGAGGGCGGCCTGGAGAATACGCGTCAAGATGGTTGCCTCGGCATCGTCCTGTGTCGGGTCATAGGAGTTCAGGAAAGCCCGCCGGTCCAGAAATAGCCCTCGGGTCCGCTGGCGGCGGCCCACGATGCAAATGGCGTTGGTCGCGTGCCCCCATTCCGGTCGCACCTGTGCGAGGTCTTCCGCTCGCCCTTCGACGTGCCGCCGCGCCTCGGCGAACGAGAGTGTCAGGGGGGCCGACTCGAATCGTCGGCAGCGCTCGTGCGCGTCACGGTCACAGGCTTGCTCGATGAGTGCCCGAACGGCTTCGAACTCTTGGCGGTGGGACGGGGGCAAGCGGTCGAGGTCATAAAAAGTGATCACCGCGCTGCTCGTATTGTGCATCCCACCAACGAATACCGTATCAGGAGGCACATGCAGTCCCCGTTCCTTGAGTCGTTTGCGGACACGATGATCATTCAGGATGTGTGCGATCGCTCGGCCATTCGGCCCACCCCGGGCGCCGCCGCAGGCACCGCAGTCGTGGGCCGATTCGTGCGGGTTGTTCATACTGTTGGAGCCGTGACCGAACGTCAGCACCAACCGGGCGAAACCAGAAGTTAGTCCCGTGTCCCGCAATACCCGTTCCGCGATGTCCGTCATCTCGTCGAGAGTGTACCCGACCAGACTGTTCTCGCTGCCAGGAATGAGTTCGGTTCGTTCCAGTTGTAAGCGAGTCGGTGGCGGGGCGAGGATTATTCGGCTGAAGGCCTTCCGAATGCGGGCGGTGAATCGCGGAAAGAGTGTGCGAGCAACCAGTGGGACGGATGCCAACACACCAAGAGCAGCTGACAAGAACGCTCCGACCGCCAAGGTCCGACTGCCGATGTGAATCTGGTGCGACGCCTTGCCCAAGGCGCGTCTGGTCTTGCGGTGGCGCCCGTGAGCCTCGTCTAAATTCTCGACTACCCGTTCGACGACCCAATGCTGAGGCTTGATCACGATGGGACAGAGAGGAACGAAGTGGGCGTCGGTTACTCCACGGTAGTACATGGCGAGGAAATAGAAACCGGCAATGCCCAGCGTTACCGCGTCGGGAGCGAGTTCCTCAATGTGACGACGGATGGACTCCTCCCGTTCGTCGATGCAGAACAGCGCCTGGAATCGAGGCTGGCGCGGTTCCTGCCGAGGGGTACGGTTATGTACGGCGAGGGCGTCGAGTGTCTGCGTGCGGAAACGGCGTTCGTAAGCACGATGAAAGATGCGCCGGCGTTCGATTGTCGAGAAGGCTTCGATCTCATTGACGAGAACGGACCAGTCCTTTTGATCCAGCCGGTGCAACTCTTCAGGTGTCCAGCCCAGAACCTGCGCGAGTTGGAATACTGGGAAGGCTCGTTGCTCGACGCTGTGCGACCGCGAGAAATCCATCCGCTTGTGGAGTTCATCACGCAAGGAACTCAGTGAGCCGGTGAAACTCAGTGCTTTTTGAGCCGTGTACTGAAGAGCCAACCGTTCCAGGACCAATCGAATCGCCAGGAACCCGATCAGGCTTTCCGGTGGGACGGGATGGACTACTCGATCGGGGTGTTCTTCCAGGAAACGGATCATGCCGCCCCAACCGCGCAAGGCGAGCAGGGTAGCAGCCAGAAAGTCGTCCCACTCCTTCTCCGGGACGCCGAGCAAGGTGAGTGATTCGTGAATCGATGCCAGCGGCGGAACCTGTTCAACTTCCAGCCGGCGCAGCTCCTGCGCCAACCAGTGCCGCCAACCGTCTGGTGGTCCACCTGACAATTGATAGAGGGACTGGAAAGCGCGGTAAAACCCTTCATCCCGCCTTGGTAGTTGCCAGTGTGCCAGCCCTTGGTCCAAAAAGGCCGCGCAAAAGGGAATCAATAGCTCATGGACCAGAAGATCGGTATCTTCTCCTGTCACTTGAAGGAGTAGGTCCCGATGACGGACGGGGGACGGCTGGGGCAAGGTGCATGCCGGCACGGCGGCTACCCCAGTACGGCATATGCGCCACAAGAGGTGGAGGGTACATGCTTCCCAGGTGTCCGCGTTCCACTCTTCGATCCGAGCTTCGCCAAACCGCTCGATTAATTCGGAGAGGGCCGTTCCATGTCGGCGATCCGAGAGGCGCGCTAGTCCATTGCCGTTTCGTCCGATCTCATACCTGCCGCGCAAGTCCCGCATCACCCAACGGCGCGTCTCCGCGATCAGCCGCCCGCGAACCGCTGCCGAAGCATCTGGGCGCACGCGCCGCAGCGCGCCGGTCTCCGCCACGAACCACAGTAGCTCCTCGGTCGGCCCGTACCGCAACGGATATTGTAGCATGGCCAGTCGAAGTTCGCGCCGGGTACAGTGGCACGGAAGACTTTCGTCCCCCCGTGCTCCCAAATCCTCACGGAGGACTGCTTCCAGGTCGGCCAGCTGGATTCGCCCACGTTCTAATTCCGCGCGATACCGATCTTTGGTCAAGTACGGCTGACATCCGAATATCTTGGCTGCCTTCTCCACGGCATCGGTGAACGACATATCCTCAAAGGCGTGCAGCGTGTTATGGTGAATGAAAACCGTGATCGGCCCCTGAGCCGGGAGCAGATGCGCGGCATGCGCGATCATCCGTTGCAGACACGCTTGGCGCGTTTCTCGCTCCCCGTTCCTATCGCTTTCGTGAGGTGGGAAAACCATCAAGGCCGTGGGTGTGGTCATTCCTAATCCTCGGACACTCTTGGAAGAACCGACTGTCGTGCCATGATCAATGGCAGTAGTCGCATGGTTGGTTTAGAGCCGGTGGCACATAGCCACAGTCCTTCGGGACGAAGCAACCTTCATGATCACGTAGGGAGAGTTACTCGTGGTGGGCAGGAAGATGGCGCGGCAAATCGTTCACCGAGGACAAGCGTGGATCGGCGTCCTATGACATGGAGCGCCAACACCGTCTGAAACTACGATGAAGAGACATTACCCGCCAGGCCGGGCGGATCAAATGAGAAGACGATGGAGAGTGGTGAGTAACTCTCTGGAAGAACAGGAATAGGAGAGGTGTATATTGTGTAAAATGGAACACAAGAGCGGAATCGCGCCCAGAGAGATCGTGAAAAAATAGTAGAGTTTGTCAGTGGAATCTAGGGTGAGCCGTTTGACCTCTTTGCCTTCCTCCCCATCAGGGGGGACTGGCGTTTGTGAATCGTCAAAAGGGGAATTATTGAGGTGAGATGAGTTAATGGTTGGTGTGCCAAAGCATTTGTTGATGAAGAGCGAGTTGTCCCGCATGACTATGCAGCAGATCAGTGCCAATACTGGGAACCAACCCAAACGCATCCGTTCACCTACACACGCTTTTGACGAACCTATCTTTACCAGTAGTCACGATACGGTAACGCGCTGATCGGGTCAAGGGCAAACGTCATGGGGAAAATGGAGAAACTGTCCCAGAAGTCTCCTCGCTTCCCGATGTACTACCCATCTTGTCCTATTTTCGTTAGCCCCAGTCTTTGGCCGGAGTGAAGGCGGGAAAGTCTCTAGGAAAGAGCCGATTGTTTCCCAAGGGAAGAGTACCAATCATGATCGCGCGCGAGCAACGGCTCCCAACTCCGGCTAGAAGCCGGGGCTAACGGGAAATCGCGCAAGGAGTCGCGGGATGGCCCGTCATTCGCTTCGCGTCCAACAGGTGTGCCAATTCCTCGGCGGACAGGTCGGTTGCTTCCTGGGCCACGGCGCGGATGGTTCGGCCTTGTTGGTAGGCTTGCTGGGCCAAACGAGCGGCGGCGTCGTAGCCGATGCGTGGCGCCAGGGCGGTCGCCAAGGCCAAACTTTCTTCCACCCAATGCTGGCAGCGCTCCGCTTGGGCTTCGATGCCCGCGACGCAGCGCCGCGCCAACAACCGGCTCGAATTGGCCAGCAAAGCAATGGCTTCCAACAGGCTGTCGGCCAGCAGAGGCATCATCACGTTGAGTTCCAACCAGCCCGATTGGCCCGCGACCGTGACGGCCAAGTCATTGCCCATGACGCGTGCCGCCACCTGACACACCGCTTCCGGGATGACTGGGTTCACCTTCCCCGGCATCATCGACGATCCCGGTTGCAAGGCTGGCAAGGTGATTTCGCCCAACCCGCAGCGCGGCCCCGATGACAACCAGCGCAGATCGTTGGCGATCTTCATCAGGTCGCAGGCCAGCGTTTTCAACGCGCCGCTGGTCGCCACCAGAGCATGACGACTGCCGAGCGCCTCGAAGTAATTCTCCGCGGGGCGCAGGGATAGTCCCGTTTGTTCATGGATCACGGCCAAGGCGCGGCGCGCAAATTCGGGGGACGTGTTCAACCCAGTTCCAACCGCCGTTGCACCAAGCGGCACTTCCTCCAACAACGGACGGGATTCGACCAAGCGTTGCCGGCCGCGTTCGATCATGCGGGCGTAACCGGCGAACTCCTGTCCCAAACGCACCGGTGTGGCGTCTTGACCGTGCGTCCGGCCAATCTTGACGATACCATCAAAAGCGCGCGCCTTGACGGTGAGTTCATCCCGCAACTGCGCCAGGGCTGGTAGTAGATCGTCATTCAGGGCACGCAAGGCGGCAAGATGGATTGCTGTGGGGAAGACATCATTGCTCGATTGGCCCAAATTGACGTGATCATTCGGATGCGCCGGCGTCTTGGACTGGCGCTGACCGGTCAGCAATTCGTTGGTGCGCTTGGCGATGACCTCGTTGGCGTTCATGTGGCTGGACGTGCCCGAACCCGTTTGGAAGACATCCACCACGAAATGGGCCGACAGCTTCCCCTCGGCCACCTCCGCTGCGGCTTGGACCATGGCATCGGCCAAGTGGGCGGGCAGCAAACCCAACTCCCGGTTGGCGCGTGCCGCCGCCCCCTTGAGCAGACCCAAGGCGCGGATCAACCCCTCGGGAATCCCGCGCCCGCTGATGGGAAAGTTCTCCTTGGCTCGCTGTGTCTGTGCCCCGTAATAGACATCGTCCGGCACGCCCACTTCCCCCAAGGCATCTTGTTCCATGTGCATGTCAACTGGTTCTCCCTGATCGGCGGGTTTGGATTTATCGTTTCGCGCCTTATAGGCTCTCCCTGGCGCGAAACGAGTTCAGCCCGTCACGGATCGCCATCTCTCACACATGCTGAGCAAACGTGCCATGTCGCGGATGTTCCAGGGCCTCGAAATCCCGGTATTTCATCCGAATGGCCTCTTCATGGGTCTGATCCTCAAAGATAATCTCGTCATCCTTGGTCAGGGCTTCATCCACGTAGGTCGGCAGTTGGAACATACTGCCGAATGGTGGAATGACGCCTCGTTCACAGTTCGGGAACAGCGGTTCCATCTCCGCCTCGCTGGCTAATTCCGCGTTCTGTACGCCGAGCACTTGGCACAAACGCGTCTTGTCCAAGACATGCGTGGCCGGCAATACCGTGATCACGTAGCCATTGTCGGTGCGTAGCAAAACCGTCTTGGCCACGTTCTTGCCTGGAACGTGCAATGTCTGGGCCATGCGACTGGCGGAATAGGCCGGCGCATGGGGCAGCCGTTCGTACCAGATGTGTTGTTGGTCGAGATAATCATGAACGGTCATGGCTTGTTCCTCCTTCGGATTGGTGACTCGTAAACTGTCCAGTATCCGACGGTTGTTTCGCCGAGATTCATCGATTCGCGCGCGCTGCCGACACCTTGCGCGAACCGACCGCTAATCACTGACCCTTACTAGCGAAAACTAGGGCGATCACCTGTCACCTCTTCGGGGTGTCCGTTGGTGGAAGCTAGTTGCGAAAATGAACGGAGCAGCTCAATGGGCACCGGGAAGGCGATGGTGGTGTTGTTGACGTTGCCGCCGACTTCCGACAGGGTTTGCAAATAGCGCAGCTGCAGCGCCATGGGGTAGTTCTGCATCTTCTCGGCGGCGTCGCGCAGCTTCTCGGCTGCCTGATATTCCCCCTCGGCGTGGATGACCTTGGCGCGCCGTTCGCGCTCGCTCTCGGCTTGCTTGGCCATGACGCGCTTCATGTTCTCCGGCAAATCGACGTGCTTGACCTCCACCAGCGATACCTTCACGCCCCAGGGGTCGGTTTGCTGGTCGATGACTTCTTGCAGTTGCCGGTTAATCCGATCCCGTTCGGAAAGCAGCTCATCAAGATCACTTTGTCCCAAGATGCTGCGCAACGTTGTTTGCGACAGTTGACTGGTGGCGTACATATAATTTTCCACTTGCAGAATCGAGCGCATCGGATCAATGACCCGGTAATACACCACGGCATTGACCCGCACCGAGACATTGTCATGGGTGATGACATCCTGCGATGGTACATCCGCGACAATGGTACGCAAACTGACGCGCTGCATGCGGTCAATCGGCCAGAAGACGAAAATCAACCCCGGTCCCTTGGGTTCCTGGAGCGTCCGTCCCAGACGAAAGACCACGGCCCGCTCGAACTCATACAGGATGCGGATACAGCTAAGAAAGTACAGCGCGATGAGGGCCACGATGATGCCGATGGCGATTAATACTTCGTTGAACATGGTGTTTCTCTCCTCATGTCAAGATCGGCTTGGGTTCGGATTGGCAGGCATTTCGGTGGCGGATGAGGCCGCGCGCGGACGGACCCACAAGGTCAATCCGTCGCGGCGATACACTTCGACCTCTTGGCCCGAGGCGATGGGGGTGGTGCTGACGGCTTTCCACAACTCGCCGCTGATGCGCACCATTCCCGTGAAGTGGGACGTGTTGACCGCGAAGTCTTGCAGACTGATTGCGGAATGGGCTAACAAGGACTGTTCGCCGGTTTGCACAGGTTCATGGTGCACGCGCCACACGTTCCCCAACAGCGTCAAGGTGATGAGAGCCGTCGCCAGCGCCACCGGCACCAACACCCACAACGACACGTCTTGGAAGCCTTCCGGCGATTCAATCAGCATCGTGCCCCCCAGCACCAAACAGATGCAGCCGGCGATGGTCAAAGCCCCGTAACTGATGACGAAGACTTCCGCGACGAACAAACCGAGTCCCACCGCGATGAGGGCCAAGCCGACGTAGTTGACCGGCAAGACCGCGATGCCGAAGAAACCCAGCAGCAAACAGATGACGCCCAACGTCCCACCCACTCCCCAGCCCGGCGAGTACAGTTCGAACAGGATGCCATAAAAACCAAAGATGATGAGCAACAAAGCCACGGTTGGATTGGCCAGTACCGCTAGAAAGCGTTCCCCCCACCACATGTCCACGGGTCGAATCACGCTGCCAGCGGTGTGGAGTTGTCGTTCCCTATCCGACAGCTTCACTGTCCGACCATGCAATTGTTGGAGTAAGTCGGCGGGGTCCTTGGCAATGAGGTCGATGACGCCTACTTCCAGGGCCTCATGAGCGGGGGCGGAGATGCTCTCGCGCACGGCCCGGACGGCCCATTCCTCATTGCGGCCGCGCTCCTTGGCCAACGCCTTGGCCCAGGCGACCGTATCGTGCAGGATTTTGTCCTCCATCGGCGGGCGGGAATCTTTCTTCCCATTTTTATCCTCGTCGGGAGCGGTTCCGGGCAAGCCGCCGACTTGAACCGGATGCGCCGCGCCAATGTTGGTGCCCGGCGCCATGGCGGCCACGTGCCCCGCCAAGGTGATGAACAGCCCCGCCGACGCCGCCCGCGCTCCCGACGGCGCGACATACACCACGACGGGAACTTTACTTCCCAAAATGTCCTTGACGATAGCGCGGGTGGAATCCACCAGTCCGCCAGGCGTGTCCAACATCAGAATCAGACATTCCGCCCCTTCTTGTTCCGCTTGTTGAATGGCTCGGCGAATGTAGCGGGCCGTGAGTGGATTGATGGATTGATCGTTCAGCTGGGCCAAATACACGGGGCGCGCTGGCGGCGCGGGGACAGCGTCGCTTCCGCACACCCCGGAAGTCCCAATCAGCACAGCCAGGACACACAGACCTATCACCCATCGCAACATCTGCCTACCTCGCGGAGCGGCACCAAACTGGACATCGTGCCAGAACCTTCCCCAGCGTGCCGCCGAGAAAATATGGGGACTAGAACAACAGGAAGATGTGCAAAGGGTGTGCCGAAGTGAGAAAATCGGACCTCCCCGTTGCACGACGGCGACCAGGGGTCTATGATCGCTGTTCAGATACATCATCCGCCCACTAGCCCAGGAGAGCGAGCCATGCGAACGGTACTACTGGCAACCGGTTGTGTGTTGGGGGTCGGGTTGTGCGCCTTTCTGGGAGCACGGACGTCGGAAGAGACGGTGCCGGTCCGCTTGCGGTTGATCGACGCCGAGACGGGCGCCAGCGTCGGCGGCTTGGTGCGCGTGGCGCCGGCGGATGGCGGCAAGCCGCTGGTGCTGCCAGGTTTGCTCAATCGATTGCAAGGCTTGGGGAAATCCTTGATGGCCGAGGGTTGGCATGTCGTGCCGGCGGGAGGAGTGGAAACCACCTTGCCGCGCGGCCCGGTGCGGCTCGAAGCCCTGTCTGGGCTGGAATCGCGCGTGACGCGCCAGGACATCGACTTGCGCCAAGCGCCGCCGCGCCAGCTGGACGTGAAATTGACATTCCTGTTCCGTTCGGAGAAAGACGGCCTGGCCGCCGGCAACACGCATCTGCATCTGCGCAACATGACTTTGGCGGAGGCCGATGATTACCTCCGCCAAATTCCCGCTGCCGATGGCTTGAAAGTGTTGTTTATCTCCTATCTGGAACGTTTTCAGGACGACAAGACGTACATCACCAACCAATACCCCATCGGTGATCTGCCCCAATTTGATACGACCGGCGTGCTCATCAATAATGGTGAGGAACACCGGCACAACTTCGAAGGCTTCGGCCAAGGATATGGCCATGTCATGTTTCTGAATATCAAGCGTCTAGTGCAGCCAGTGAGCATTGGACCGGGGATCACCGGCGGCGGCAACGATGACACGCCGTTGCAGCCTGGCATCGACAACGCCCGCGCCCAAGGGGGAACCGTGATCTGGTGCCACAACACCAACGGCCATGAGGATGTCCCCAACGCCCTCAGCCAGCGCTTGGACGCTCTCAATGTCTTCGACGGCAGCCGGACCGGCAGCTTCGAGGAAAACTACTATCGCTATCTGAACGTGGGTCTGCGCATGCCGATCAGCACCGGCACCGATTGGTTCATGTACGATTTCGCACGCGTCTACGCCCAAACCGGCGCCACGGTCACGATCTCCAGCTGGCTGCAAGCGGTCAAAGAAGGTCGCTGCATCGCCACCAATGGCCCGCTGCTGTCGCTGACTGTTAATGGCCACCCCATCGGCGCGGTGGTGAAGCTGGATCAACCCACCAAGGCCCGCATCGAAGTCAAGGGGCTGGGCCGGCACGATTTCCAGAAGATGCACCTGATCCACAATGGCCGGATCATTCAGACACAGACCGCCGCAGCGACGGAAGGAGGCTTCACGGCTCATTTGACGCGTGAGATGGTCATTGATGGTCCCAGTTGGTTCGCGGCCCGCATCGATGCGACGACGAAGAATGAGTTGGATAGGCCGCTCTATGCCCACACATCCCCGGTGTATCTCGATTTCGCCGGCCAGCGCGTGTTCGACGTCGAGGCTGCCCGCGGCTTGCTCAAACAGCTGGAGGAAGGCCAAGCCGATATCCGCGCCCGCAGCCGCTTCAGCTCGCCAGAGGCCCTGCGCCAAGTCGAAGCGATTTACACCCACGCCGCCACGCTGTTACGACAACGCATGAGCCAACGGGGGAAGTAAGGAACTGTTGGAAAATAATTGCTCGATTGCGAAGAGAGAAGGATCATCTCGCGTGGGGTGATCGGGTGCGTGAAACGATGAATCACTCGGCCTGTTGGCTGACACAGACCATGGTATGAGCCGCTAGGGGAGTAATGAGTTGCAAAATAGCGGCGGGTGGGATCGAACCACCGACACGCGGCTTATGAAGCCGCTGCTCTAACCGCTGAGCTACGCCGCCAAGTGGTTATTTCACTTCGACTTTTGACTTTCAACTTTCAACTTCAAGCCGACATTTCACCGTGGCTGGAAGCGTGGTGAACTAGGAAAAACGGCCAACCGTATCTGGCGGTTGGCCCCAATTAAGGACACCATGAAGACCGTCGTGGTTCCGTTGCCATTGTATATCCTCTTCTCGGTTCGGCAAGCCCTGCTCCACGCTGACGAAAGGCAATGGAGTGAATCCGCGCCGGTCGCCGCGCGACCGGCGGGGGTGGCTCGCCTGCGGCTTGCTCGCTAAACGGCGGCTTGTTGAATGTGGTGGATGATGCGGTCGGCGAACTCGGCGCTGGTAGCGCCGGCTTCGGCGCCGTAGCCGGGGAACTGGCGGGCGATGTCGTAGGTGACATACAGTTTGCCGCCGGGGCCTTTTTGGGCCACGGCTTCACTTTCGGCGAAGGTAGCTTCCACCCCTTTGTTCACCAGCTCGGCGGCCTCATTCCAGCCCATGTGTTCGAGGAGCATGGCCCCGGATAGCAAGACGGCGCCGGGGTTGGCTTGGTTCTTGCCGGTGTATTTGGGGGCGGTGCCGTGGGTGGCCTCGAACATGGCCGCCCGGTCGCCGATGTTGGCCCCCGCCGCCAAGCCGATGCCGCCGGTCAGGGCCGCCGCCGCGTCGGAGAGGTAGTCGCCGTTGAGGTTCGGCGTCGCCACCACGCTGTACTCATCGGGCCGCAATTGAATTTGCTGGAACATGCTGTCGGCGATGCGGTCCTTGATGATGACCTTGCCATCGGTCTTAGCTCCTTGCCACACTTCATCCTCGGTGATGGTCTGATCCCGGAATTCCTGTTTGGCGAGTTCGTAGCCCCAATCCTTGAAGGCCCCTTCGGTGAATTTCATGATGTTCCCCTTGTGCATCAGGGTGACACTGGGGAGTTGATGACGGATGGCCCAGCGGATAGCCATGCGCACTAGCCGTTTGGTCCCTTCCGGGCTGATCGGCTTGATGCCGATGCCGGCGGTGGGCAAGACATTGGTGTAACCCCATTCCTTGAGCAGGGCGATAATCTGCTTGGCCCGGTCGCTGTTGCTCTTGAATTCGATGCCGCAATACACATCTTCGGTATTCTCGCGAAAGATGACCATGTTGACCTTGTTGGCCCGCTTGTTGGGGGCGTCGATCCCTTTGAAATAGCGCACCGGGCGGACGCAGGCATAGAGATCGAAACGCATGCGCAGATAGACGTTAATGCTGCGAAAACCGCCGCCAATGGGAGTGGTCAAGGGGCCCTTCAGCCCGAGGCCGTAGTACTCGAACGCTTTCAAGGTATCATCTGGCAGATACAACCGGCGTTGTTCTTCCTCACTCAGCGAATTGACCTGTTCATCCTTCACGTCGGGATAGTACATTGCCCGAGCCACGTCGCCGGCGTGGATGTCGAACCAGTAGATGCGCCGCTTGCCGCCATATGCCTTGGCGACGGCGGCATCGAGCACTTGGACGGCGCACGTGGTGATGCCAGGGACCGAACCGACGTCGCGGCCAATGCCGTCGCCGCGCATGAGACAGACGATGGGATCATCCGGAATGGTCCAGCGCCCGGTCTCATCAACCGTGACGCGGGTGCCTTGGGCGGGGGGTGTCAATTTTTCATAAGTCGGTGCGGTCATGGCAGGAACCTCAGTGGATGGAAGCAGATTCATCGGTTCGCGCAGGCTGCCAATCGCGTGCGCCAAACGATGAATCCAAGAACCAAGACGTCAATGATAGCGATTATATAATGAGGCAGGAGAATTTCATGGCTTCACCCACCATCCTGGCCGATAAACTCAATCAGCTTACGGACCTGCCTCAGCTACTGCCCACCCATGAGGCGTTTGCCGAGGTGGTGAGCGCTCTGCGCGCGGGGCGGAGCGGCGTGATCGATGGCGCCTGGGGATCAGCGGCGGCGTTGGCGGCGGCGGCATTGACAGAGTCGGCCCCGCGCGTGCTGCTGGTGGTGATCGCCCATCCACACGATGTCGATGCTTGGGCCGGCGACTTGGCCAGCTTTGCCGGGTTGGAGCCGGTCGTCTTTCCCGCCTGGGACCAGCTGCCGACGGAAGCCCCGCTGGTTGACGAAGTATCCAGCCAACGGCTGCGCGTGCTGCGACTGCTCGATGGACCGACGCCGCCGCGTTTACTGCTCACGACCATCCAAGCGTTGATGCAGCCAGTCCCCAAACGCAGTCAGTGGAGCGAACAGCGGCGCGTGCTGAATGTCGGCAATACCGCATCACCGGAAGAGTTGGCCGGCTGGCTGGTGGAGCATGGCTTTCGCCGGACCGATGCCGTCGAACTGCCCGGCGAGTTCAGCCGGCGCGGCGGCATCCTCGACATCTATCCCCCCGCCGCTGATGCCCCCTTCCGCCTGGAATTTTTCGGCGACGAGATCGAATCCCTGCGCCAGTTCTCACCCCAAACGCAACGCAGCCTGGCGACGTTGCAAACCGTGGAACTGATCGGCGCTAACGTGACGACATCCCGTTTAGCAAGCGAGCCAACGGCGAGCACCCTCCCCTCCGGGAATTTATGCGACTATCTCCCCACCGAGGCCTGGACGGCCTTGATTGAACCAGATGACATTCTGGAGCAAGGAAAGCATTACCTGGAGCGAACCAGCGATATTCGCGGTCTGTTCTCGGTTAACGGGGCGCTCCAGCAAGTGCTCCGCTTTCCGAGCGTGCGCGTCGCGGCTCTGCCGGTGCCGTCGGTGGAAACGACTTGTCATTTGCATGTCGAATCGGTGGAGCGTTTCAGCGGCGAGGTCGGCAAGGTATGCGAGGAATTGGACAGCGCCGCCGCCACGGATCGCGTGCTGATTGCTTGTCACAACGAGGGGGAGCGCCATCGGCTGTGGGAAGTGCTCGAGGCGGGCCAGCTGGCTCAAGAGGGGCGGCTGGGTCTAGTCCTGGGCCACGTGCGCGCCGGCTTCCGCATGGTCAATGCCGGCGTCGTCGTGCTGGGAAACAATGACCTGTTCCACCGTGAGGAAGTCCGCCACGTCCTGCCGCGGCGCCGGGTGGAGTCGCGGGCCATCGACAGCTTTCTCGATTTGGCCGAAGGGGATCTGGTGGTTCACGTCAGCCACGGCATCGCCCGCTATCACGGCATGCGGCTGCTCGACAAGAACGGCAAGGCCGAGGAACATCTCATCCTCGAATTCCGCGACGGCGTGCGCCTCTACGTGCCGGCGACCAAGATCGACCTGGTGCAAAAATACGTCGGCGGCAGCAAGACGAACCCGGAACTGTCCAAGTTAGGGGGGACCAGCTGGCAGCGCAAGAAGGAGAAGGTGCAGGAAGCGGTTCTCGACCTGGCCGCTGACATGATCGAGCTACAGGCGCTGCGCGAGGCCCAAGCCGGCTTCGCTTTTCCCCCCGACACCGAATGGCAAGCAGAGTTCGAGGCGGCCTTTCCCTATCAGGAAACCCCCGACCAGCTGACCTCTCTGGCCGAGATCAAGCGCGACATGGAACGGTTGCGCCCCATGGATCGGCTCATCTGCGGCGATGTCGGCTATGGCAAGACCGAATTGGCCATCCGCGCCACCTTCAAGGCGATTGACAATGGCCGGCAAGTCGCGGTGCTCGTCCCCACGACGGTATTGGCCGAGCAGCATTTCCGCACGTTTTCCGAACGGCTGGCCCAATACCCATTTGTCGTCGAATGTCTGAGCCGCTTTCGCAGCACCGGCGAGCAGAAACGGATTCTAGAACGCATGGCGCAGGGGGGCGTCGATGTCATCGTCGGGACGCATCGCTTGCTCAGCGCCGACGTGCGTTTCAAAGACCTGGGCTTGGTGGTCATTGACGAGGAACAACGCTTCGGCGTCGAACACAAGGAACGCCTGAAACGGCTGCGGCAAATGGTCGATGTCTTGACCATGACGGCGACGCCGATTCCGCGCACGCTGCACTTGGCCTTGCTCGGTATCCGCGACATCAGCAATCTGGAAACGCCCCCCGCCGACCGCCTGACCATCGAGACGCGCATCGTTCGGTTTGATCCGACCCTGATTCGCCATGCGATCTTGCGCGAGCTGAACCGCGAGGGACAGGTCTATTTCGTCCACAATCGCGTCCACAACATTAACACCATCGCCGAGCAGCTGCGCAGCATCGTCCCCGAAGCGCGTATCGCCATCGCCCACGGCCAAATGAATGAGCACGAATTGGAACGGGGCATGTTGCGCTTCGTGCGCCGCGAAGCCGACATCTTGGTGGCCACGACGATCATCGAAAGCGGGTTGGACATTCCCAACGCCAACACCATCTTCATCAACCAGGCGGATATTTACGGCCTCGCCGACCTGCACCAGCTGCGCGGCCGAGTGGGACGCTACAAACATCGAGCTTACGCCTATTTGCTGCTCGATTCGGAACGGGCCATCTCGCCGGTGGCCACGCGCCGCTTGAAGGCCATCGAGGAATTCACCGAGCTGGGGGCGGGGTTCAAGATTGCCTTGCGCGACCTGGAAATTCGCGGTGCCGGCAATCTCCTGGGAACGCAGCAGTCCGGTCACATCGCCGCCGTGGGGTACGAGTTGTATTGTCAACTGCTGGAAAATGCCGTGCGCCGCATGAAGAATCAGCCGGTGAAGACGCCGCTGGAAGTCAATCTCGATCTTCCCTGGGAAGCGTACTTGCCGCGTGATTACGTGGCAGGACAACGGCAGCGCATCGAGGTGTATCGCCGATTGGCCCGCATCCGCAAAGTGGAGCGTTTGGGGGAATTTCGTCAGGAATTGCGCGATCGCTTCGGCCCTCTGCCGGAAACCGTCGAATGGCTGTTGCGGCTGGCGGAGCTGCGTCTGCTGGCATCTCGCTGGCAGATCGCTGGCATCCGCTTGGAGAAAGTGGCGGATCGGCCCATCACCGATGTTGTGTTCACCTATCGCGGCGCTCGCCTCATCAAACGCCTGGCTGCTCAGAATGGCAACCGCTTGCGCATCGTGGACGAACACAGCGTTTACCTGCGTTTGGGGGACCACGAAGCCGAACCGCTGCCGCTGTTTACCTGTCTCAAAGACCTCTTGCAATTCTCCCGTTGACGGCTATAGTGCCCCCCTCAAAACGATTCTCGTTCCGTGGATGGGTCGTTTCGCGCGGACATCAGGAAGCGTGCGCGAACCGATGAATCCGCGGGGAGAATAGGCTTTGCCGTGTTGTCATGGAAGATCAAATCAAGCCGCCAGGGGGTGTCCGAATGCGGTGGCCGCGTTTCACGGCATGTAGTGTGATTGTTCTCGTCGTGGTTGGTTGCGGGTCAAATCGTCCGCACCTTACCGCTCCGCCATTGCCGCCGCGCGAGGTGCCGGACGACGAGCCGCAAGTGTCACGTATGCAAAAGCCGGACACCCACCAGAAAAATCCACTTCCCAAAAATACCTTGACGGCCAGCGGTTTGCACAAAGTGGATGGCCCTGGTGATGGCAAAGTCGTGTCGCGCATTCGCGCTCAGGTGGCCGGCCAGGCGATTCTCGATGAGGAGGTCTGGGAAGCGACTTATCATCGCATCCATGAATTTTTCAACCTGCCCGAACCACACCGGAGCAAACGGCGTCAGGAAGTCTACGACGAGGAGTTGGAAAAGATCATCGACCGCGAGGTGATCCTGGCCGAGGCATTCAGCCAAATGAGCAAAATACGTCCCCAGCACATCGAGAAACTCAAGGAAGCGGCAGCCCGCGAATTTGACCGCCGGGTCAAGGCCATGAAGGAACACTTACCCAACAAAAGCGATGAGGAATTCAAGGCCATCTTAAGCCAACAGGGTTTGACCGTGGACGGCATTCGGCGTCAGGTCGAGCGCAGCTTCATGCAGATGGAATACATGCGCAGCCGGATTTATCCATTTATCGAGAAAGGGGTCACGCACCAAGCCATCAAGGAGTATTACGACCAGCACCAGGACGAATTCCGCGTGGAGGATCGCGTGATCTGGCAAGATATATTCATCCCGGTTCAGCGCTATCCCAACCGGCAGGCGGCTCGGCAGGCGGCCGAGGCCATCGCGCGACAAGCCCGCAATGGCGCCGACTTCATCGCGCTGGCCAAGGAACACGATCCGGATAGCTTCGCCTTTCGTCAAGGGGAGGGACTAGGACAGCGGCGCGGCGAAATCCAACCGCCGGAAGCCGAGCCGATTCTCTTCAACATGCGCGAAGGGGATGTCGGCCCGCTCATTGAGATGACTAACGGTTTTCACATCATCCGCGTCCACAAACGGGATTACGCCGGGATTCAACCGCTGGATGACGATGCCCAGGAAATGATCCGCGCCAAGCTCCAAAACATCATCGGCGCCCGCGAATACAAACGCATTCTCAGCGAGCTAAAAAGCAAGTGGCACGTCGAACGCGATCCCCGGCCCTGAGAAGCTGATTGGATATGTGATTGCTACTAAAACAGGCGAAAGGGGGGCGTCAGCCCCCCGGTGATGCGCGATACCGGAGAGCTAAAGCCTCCCGCTCTTCTTCTTGACTCAGGTAGTTACGACTGGCGTGGCGCGACCGTCGGCGCCTGGACCGCTTGTTCATCGGGCTGGCGGACGGCTTCGGCTTGGCCGAGCAGATTCCGTATGCCTTGCCGCAGTTGGTCGAATTGATTCTGCAACACATCCCGTTCCTGTCGTAGATCATCCCGTTCGTGTTGCAAGGTCACGCAGGCGTCACGCAGCGTCGCGCGTTCGTGATGAAACTGGGCCAGTTGTTGTTTCAAGCGTTCGTGTTCCTGGGTCCATTGACGCTGACGGTGCTCCAGCTCCTGTCGCGTTTGGGCGTGTTGGGCCTCTGCATCGGCCAACTGTCTGCGCAGCTGGTCGCGGGCGCTGGCCGCGGCGCGATAATCGTTTTTCAATTTGGTATAGTTCATCTCCAACACCTTGACGCGCTCTCGTTCGTGGGAGTTCCCCGACGGGACAGGCCCCTTGGCACACCCCCACACGCCCAAGGTGGCCATCACCACGAGAGCCAGCATCTTGTTCATTGCGTTCATGAATTCCATTCTCCTTTTATTGGGCCGACCGCGCCATGCCAGCGCCTGCCGGTGGCCTGGCCCCAAAATGTCTCATATAGTTGTCATAGCACAGGGAGAGCTTCAGGCGTCCCGGATGCCAGGAATCAGACGGCGGATACACGGTTTGCGCGTCTTTCCCAGTCACCGGTTATCGCCACCATTGATTTCGGCAGAACAAATTGCCCGACTTCAGCACTCTTCAGAGTTTTCCTCATTTTTCCCAAACGGGGGAGAATCGGCATCCCGCATAGTTTAACAGGAGTCCGTTTCTCCTCTCGTTTGCCGCTTTAATGAATCGTGTTAGTTCGCGTGGACTTCCGAAAACCCGCACGAACCGCTAAATCAAAGGTACGAGGGGTGAATCCGTACCCAACCATCATGATGGCCAAGGCTATGAACGAACTGCTCGATCCAATTCATCGACAAGAAGAAGTCATCCGTGCCGGCGGCGGGCGGAAAGCCGCGGAGCGCCAACACGCCAAGGGGCGGTTGACGGCGCGGGAGCGGCTCGACCGACTGATCGATAGCGGCACGACGTTTTTCGAGCTGGGGCTGTGGGCGGCGTGGGGAATGTATCAGGACTGGGGCGGAGCGCCGGCGGCGGGGGTCGTCACCGGCATCGGCCGGGTGGCGGGCCGACAGGTCATGATCATCGCCAACGACGCCACGGTCAAGGCCGGTGCTTTCTTCCCGATGACCTGCAAGAAGGTGTTGCGTGCCCAACGCATCGCTCAGCAAAATCGCTTGCCGTTGGTCTATCTGGTCGATTCCGCGGGCGTGTTCCTGCCGCTGCAAGATGAGATATTTCCCGATGAGGACGACTTTGGCCGCATCTTCCGTAATAACGCCGTCATCTCGGCGGCGGGAATTCCACAAATTGCCGCCATCATGGGCAATTGCGTCGCCGGTGGCGGCTACCTGCCGGTGATGTGCGACAAGCTGCTGATGACCGAGGGGAGTGGCTTGTATCTGGCCGGTCCCGCCTTGGCCAAGGCCGCCATTGGCCAAACCGTCAGCCACGAGGAACTGGGGGGCGCCCTGATGCACGCGGCCATCAGCGGCACCATCGATTTCCGCGAGCCAAACGACGAAGCCTGTCTGGAGCGCCTGCGCCGCTTGGTCGAGCTTTTCCCCCCCGATCCGGGCCAGGTCGATTTTACCAGAGCGGCGGGCCGGGATTCCGCCGACCTGATGACGTTGTTTCCCGCCAATTCGCGTCAAGAATATGACATCCGCGACCTGCTGCCGTGCCTGCTCGACGCCAGCCCCTTCGACGAATACAAGGCCGAATATGGACAAACAATTGTCTGCGGTTACGGCAAGGTGGGAGGCGTGCCGGTCGGCGTCGTGGCCAATCAGAAGAAACGCTGCCGGCCGTTGGCCCCCACGCCGCCGGGACAAGAAGGACTCGGCGTGAAAGGGCCGATGCAGTACGGCGGTGTCATCTATGTCGATAGCGCCGACAAGGCCGCCCGCTTCATCATGGACTGCAACCAGAGCCGAATTCCCCTTATTTTCCTTCAAGATGTCAATGGCTTCATGGTGGGGCGCGAGTCGGAGCAAGCCGGCATCATTCGCGCTGGGGCCAAATTGGTCAACGTCATCGCCAACAGCGTCGTTCCCAAGATCACCGTCATCCTGGGCGGCTCGTTCGGCGCGGGCAACTACGCCATGTGCGGCAAGGCGTTCGATCCGCGTTTCATCTTCGCTTGGCCGACCGCCCGCTACGCCGTCATGGGGGGAGACCAAGCCGCTAGCACGCTGCTCGACATCACCGTGCAAGCCCTGAAACGAGCTGGCCACGAACCCGACGCCGCCGAGCTGGAGGAGCTGCGCCAAAAAGTCCGCGCCTCCTATGAGGAACAAACCGACATCCGCTACGCCGCCGCCCGTCTGTGGGTAGACGCCATCCTCCCCCCCAGCGCCACCCGCGCCGCCCTGCTGCTGGCGGTCTCCGTGGCGACGCGATATGATGAAGGAAAGACATTTCAAACGGGCGTGCTGCAAGTGTAGCAGTGAAATCGTTTAGCGTGCCACCCGCGGGGGAGCATAATTCGAGATTATAGCCATGTCCATGATCCGCGCCACCTACGACGGCAAGGTGTTCGTTCCCTGCGAGCTAGTGGAGCTGCCCGTGGGCACCGTGGTGGAAGTACATACTCCCGCCCCACCGCCAAAACCTACTGCCGAGGAACAGCGTGAATGAGAGGAAATCCCTTGAGGCAACAGCCCCATGATCCTTATTGACATATATGTGTCACTCATCGAGCACTGCTACCAGAACGACAAGAATAAGGAGTTCAATGTTTGCTCACCTGGAACGCACGCCATTTCCAGAACAAAATCGTCATCCTCGTGCTGACGCCCGAAGAATGGTTGAGACAACACCCGCAAACACCGTGCTGGACTTCCAGGAGTTCTGACGCACAACAACGCACCAACTCAGGCGGGCAATCCACCGCGCGGCAACGCCACGGAATCCCCTTTTCCCCATCCTTAACTTGCCCACGGCTTAGTTCAGTTTGTATATTTGAGTGATACACCGTAAGTTTAACGCAACCTCTTGCCTCTGTAACTCAGAGGATAGAGCAAGACTTTTCCACGTCGGCCAGGACGTTGCGATCCGTTGTCTTGCAAGAGCGGGATTCGTGGACGGAAGTGTCGATGTAAAAAGGGTTTGCATGCGCAGGATGGCAACGACCCACCGAGAACCAGAACTGTCACTTTGTTGTCCTGTTTTGCCAGATATGGTCAACGACCAAAACCAGAATGGTCAGCTAGAATGACCCCACGCCCCCGTAGCTCAGAGGATAGAGCATCGGTTTCCTAAACCGAGGGTCGCAAGTTCGAATCTTGCCGGGGGTACTGAACTTTCGCTTCCAGGAACAGTTCGACCCGGCGGTTCACGCCGGGTCTGAGCCTTTCATGGGCTTCCGTTCGCGTTCTAGGCCAGTCTTCGCAAGGGTTTACGACACGTCCGTCTCTGGCTGAGTCTCTCGCAATCCACCTCGCGAGACAGGTCTTCGGCCACTGCTCGCTACAGGCCGGTGAAACTCTCGGTGTCTCTACCATGTTCCCGCATTCGGGTTATAGTCTTGTCGGCACCTCTCGAAAGCAGCCAACCGTCCCGGTTCGTCACGGGCGAACAACACCGTCTTCGGAATGACGACGGGTCCGTTCCAGTTGTTCGAGCAGGCCGTTGACGATCGGCACCGGGTGAAAGGCCGCAATGGCCTGCTCTCGAACCTCTTGGCGTTCCCGGTTCTGAAGAGATTGCAGCGCATCAAGGAACGTTCCCAATGACACCTCGTCCGCGTCGTTTTTCACGCACTTCGCGCCGGGCGGTAGTCGTTCGACGAAAACACCGGTGACGCCGTCCCGAATGAACGGTGCCCCGGTGCGGACGCCGACCACCGGGCAGCCGGCCAGCAAGATCTCCTGCAGGGCGAGCGGGCCGTGGTCGTCGTCGGCCAGGTAGGCGCAGGTCCGCGACCGTCGGGCCGCCTCGAACAACTGCGCCCGCTTGTACTGGCCGTAGTGCAGCACGACGTGACGGGGGAAGACCTCGCACAGGTGTTCGAGCAGGCCGGGCCGGTGGCCGTTCTTGGAGTAGATGAGTTGGTCGTACTCGTCGGGCAGCGGTTCGCCTGGCCACGGTTTTTGGCGATCAGGTCGCGGTATCAGTCGCTGTGGCTTCCAGGCTTTAGTCTGTAGTCCGGAGACTGGAGCCAGAAGTGTCGCTGGTTGGTTCGACCTTTTTCTGAGAAGCTATGGACTGCAGCCTACAGTCTCCAGACTGTTCGAGGGCCGTCGCGGTGCGAGACGTGCGGGGCAGTCGTGAACCGCTTGACGACATATGCTTCTTGCAATCGCTGGTGACGCGACTCCGGTGGGGATGGCCATCGGTCGCAGGATGCTGGCCCACGGCGGCGGCGGGCCGAGCTTGGCCAGCGTCCGCTCGTCCACGCCCATGACCAGGGCCTGGCGGTGGCGGTAGGCGACGCGGTCGTAGATCCGCCAGGTGTTCGACGACCACTTGTCGGCATCCGGACGCGCGACGCGGCCGACCACGAACGGTTCGTGCTTGCCGTGATTGCGGGGCCGGAACTCCCACTCGTCCAGGTCGAACGCGCCGCAGATCAGGTGGCCGGTCGAGCGGTCGTATCCGAGCGAGGCGAGCTGCGGCTCCAGTTGCTTCCGCTGGAAGTCAAACTGAAAGACGAAGGCGTCGGCGGGGCCGTGGTCGGCGAACGCCTTCTTCTCGTGGTCGAACAGGAAGGTCATGCCGTTGGCCCAGACGAGCGGGCAGCCCAGCGCGCGGAAGCAGTGGGCGTGGCAACATCTTTCCCTATTGGCTACTTCACTTGACAGATTCGAAGCGGCTGCTAATTTAACTATATGGTTAAACGCGATGCCAGTCTCGATGCGATCTTTACCGCACTTGCTCATCCCGCTCGGCGAGCCATCCTCCGAAGGCTGTGCCGAGGCGAGGCCACGGTGGGAGAACTGGCGAAACCCTTGAAGATTTCCCTTCCAGCCGTGACCAAACACCTCGACATTTTGGAACGAGCCAGGCTCATCACGCGGAGTATCCAGGCCCAGTGGCGGCTCTGTCAGTTGCAAGTTGCCCCATTAGATCTCGCCTCGGAATGGATCGCTGAGCAACGCAAAATCTGGGAGGCACGATTGGATCGTTTGGAGCACTATCTCGACACTCTCGAACCCCAAGAGAAAGGAAACGAAGACCATGAATGACCCGGAACGACAACTGGTCCTGCAACGTGACCTGCGATTTGCACCGCATCTCGTCTGGAAGGCGATGACAGAGGCCGAACATGTCAACCGCTGGTGGGGGCCGGATGGCTTCACCAACGAAAACTCGACGATGGACTTCCGGGTCGGTGGCCAATGGAAATACGAGATGGTTGGTCCAGATGGCACACGCTACCCCAACTTGATTGTCTTCAAAGAAATCATCCCGACATCGCGACTGGTCTTCGATCATGGTGATTGGGAACGCGTTTGGTTTAAAACAACGATCACTCTGGAGGCAACAGAAACAGGAACCCGTATCACAATTCGACAGGTCTTTCCGACGAAAGAAGCTCGGGATGAAGTCGTCCAGAAGTACGGGGCGATCGAAGGCGGGAAACAACATCTGGCAAAACTCGATGCTTATATCGCTGAAAATTTGACTTGAACCCCACAGCACGCGGGCCGACCCCGCCGGGGCGTTGCGGAGCGACAGCGTGTTGCCCGGCTCCATCTCGGCGAAGTCGTACAGGTGGTCGGGATCGACGGTCACCTTCACCGGCGTCACGCCGGCAACGATCCCCCGGCCGATGGCGTTGACGTCGAGCGGTTCGAGCAGCACCGCGAACCGCCCGGCGGCGATGGGGTCGTACGGCGTGCCGCCCTCGAAGTTGACCTTGTTCTTGAACTCCTGCAGGTTGGCCAGCGGCCCGATGATCGGCTCGGAGAGGGCCAGGACGGCGAACCGGGGCAGCGCGAAGCCGGTGTTGTTCCGCACCCGGACGATGCCGGTCTGGCGGAACTCGTCGGCCGCGTCGGATTCGGTGTTGTGCCGCCGGGCGCGGACGTAGTTCGCGGCGTCCACGAAGCCGTTGAACGCGTCGGCCGGAATCACCAGCCGCTGGCCGGGCAGCGCCTTCTTGAACGGGTCGCCCGGCATGTCACACCCCGATGCCCAACAGGGCGAAGTTGCCGTACTCGTAGACCCGCTCGACGTAGGCCGCGACCGGCTGCTTGATCAGCGTCTCCTCGTCCTCGGCGTCCTGGTAGCGGACCCACAGGTACTCCCAGCCCTTCTTGTCGATGTCGGTGATGTCGCCCATCGTCAGCCCGGTCGCGTTCGGGCTGGCGGCGAAGCTGAAGGTGATCTCCCAATCCTCGGAGGCATTGACCTTGCCAGTCAGGTAGAAGAGGGCTGCCTTGTAGGCGGGTGTGATCAGGGCGACGGGGATGTAGTGCGTTTCCTTGAAGTTATAGACCGGGATGGTGATGTCGGTCCCTTCGACCGAGTCGTTGTTGACGCCAATCGCGCCCTTGAAGTCTGCAAGCCGGTGCAGAAGGTGTCCCAGCCGTCCGCCAGGGCGTTGACCACGGTCCAGAAGGCGACCTCGATTCCCGTCCAGGCGGTGTTGAAGGCGCGGGCCACGGCGTAGACCACGCTCCAGAAAAGCTCGACGAAGAACGACTTGAAGGGCCGCCGGAGGCGCTGGGACCCGCTACGCCGCTCGACCCCAGGCCACTGCTCGCGCCGGAGCCACCCGGCACAGAACCGCTGGCCGCGCCCGATGACCCTGCGCCGGACGAACCGAGGTTGGAGGAGCCGACGCCGCTGCTCAAATAACAAGCGAAGCTGTTGTGCCGACTCGGCAATTTGATAAAATCGCACCAGAGACAATTTGATAAAATCGCACCAGAATTTCACTTTAGGAGCCAGCCCATGCCCGAGCCGACGCGCGACGAACCGATCGTTCCGCCGCAGGTGCCGCCGCATCCGGAAGCGGCGTCGAGTGCCGACGAGCGCACTGCCGGTCTGGGTGCGTCCGGGCTGAGAGACAATGACCTGTCATTTCTCGACCAACCTCAAGCGCAGGATGAGCTGGGCCGGCTGGGTTCGTTCCGCATCCTGAAAGAACTGGGCCGCGGCGGCATGGGTTGCGTGCTGCTGGCGGAGGATACGGGTCTCCAGCGGCCGGTGGCGTTGAAGGTGATGCTGCCGCGGTTCGCGCAGGACGAGAAGGCGAAGACGCGGTTTCTGCGGGAAGCGCGAGCGGCGGGAAAGTTGCATCACGACAACGTGGTGAGCATCTTTCAAGTCGGCGAATCGAATGGGGTGCCGTTCATCGCGATGGAATTCCTGAAGGGGATGCCGCTCGACGAGTATCTGAAAGAGAAGCCGGACCTGGCGTTGCCGATCGTGCTGAAGATCGGCCGGGAGATTGGTCTGGGTCTGGCGGCGGCGCACCAGCTGGGGATGATCCATCGCGACATCAAGCCGGCGAACGTGTGGTTGGAATCGTTGCCGGCCGCACCGGGGAAGAAGTCGGGCGGGTTCCGCGTGAAGATTCTCGACTTTGGGCTGGCCCGGCGCGAGGAAGACGGCGAAGCGCATCTGACGCAGTCCGGCGCCATCGTGGGCACGCCGGCGTACATGGCCCCGGAACAGGCGAAGGGAGAGAAGATCGACGCCCGGGCTGATCTGTTCAGCCTGGGGGTGCTGCTCTATCGGTTGGCGACGGGAACACCGGCGTTTACGGGGCCGACGACGCTGGCGCTGCTGATGCAGGTGTCCTCGCACGACCCGGGCCTGGCGAGCGAAGTGAAGCCGACGGTGCCGGTGGAGATGGCGCGGATCATTGCGAAGCTGATGGCGAAGAAGCGGGAGGATCGGTACGGCTCGGCGGCGGAGTTTCTGGCGGACTGGGAGCGGTTGATGAAGTCGCCGAAGCAGGAGGCGGCGACGCAAACTTTCGTGAAGCCCTCCGAGCCGCGGCCGACTTCCGAGCCGCGACCGTCAGGGAGCGGACCAGCGTCCCTGGCGCAATCTGGCCCTCAAAAGACCTTGGATACGATCGCCGCGCGG
>JBKBIP010000044.1:0-32206 GCA_046297495.1 Gemmataceae bacterium
GCAGCGTCGCTAACCAAAATGAATCGATTTAATTGTTAATCCATAGTCAATGTCAAAAAACGTTGCCCGACACCCAGGGAGTCCCTGCCGTGAATCCAACGGACTTTCAACAATTCACGCAAGATCGCGCGCGGCGTACCACCAACTATCAAGAGATGGTGCGGAAGTATTATGATCATGTCACCGACTTTTACCGGGAACGCTGGAACGATTCGTTTCACTTCGCCGTCTTCCAAGGGAATGAACCGCTGGAAGAAGCCATCCTGGCTACCGAGCGGATGCTGGCGGAGGATGCTGGGTTGCGGGCGGGGATGAAAGTGCTGGATGTCGGTTGCGGCGTCGGGGGGCCGGCGTTGAATATTGCCGAGTATGCTGGCGTGTACGTCACCGGCTTGAACATCGTCGAGAAACAGGTGCGCATCGCGCGGCAGCGGGCGGCGGAGCGCGGCCTGTCCGCCCAAACGGAATTCGTGCTTGGCGATGCCATGAATATGCCATTTGACGATGCCGCCTACGACGCCGTCTATGTCTTTGAAGCGGGCTGTCACATGCCCGATAAACAACGTTTTTACCAGGAATGTGTCCGTGTCCTCAAACCAGGGGGTGTTTTCTTCGGTCAGGACTGGTTCACCAAGAATAACCCTACTCCCCAAGAAGAAGCGGACTATCTGGAGCCGATTTGCCGGCTGCACGGCTTGCCGCAGATGATTTCCTTGACCGAATGCACGCGCTATTTGATTGAAGCCGGGCTAGAAGTGGAGCGCGTCGAGAATGCCGCCAGCCGCGGCAATATCCTGCGTAACTGGGAGCAGATGGACCGGCGTTCCGCTCATTTCGTGCGCCGCTACTTGCCGTTTCTGCTGCCGCGCACGCTGCGGATGTTGATTGATGGCGGCGTGTCGCTGTGCCGGGCGGCCAAGGTGGGGGCGTTTATTCTGGGGATTTGGCAGGGGCGCAAGCCGTTAGCCAACGGAGGAGCATGATGTATCTGGTCACAGGGGCGACGGGACATCTCGGCGCCAATCTGGCGCGCCGTTTGCTGGACGATGGCTTGCCAGTGCGCGTGCTGGTCCGGGCCACCAGCGACCCGGCGGCGCTGGACGGGCTGAAGGTCGAACGCGTCGGCGGCGACCTGCGCGATGCCGATGCCTGTCGGCGCGCAGTGCGCGGTTGCGCCGGCGTCTATCACTGCGCCGCGAAAATATCGACGATGACGGGCAACAACTGGCACCGGCGAGAAATCCACGAGTGCAATGTCTTGGGCACTCACAACCTGCTGCGGGCGGCGCTGGACGAAGGCGTGCCCAAGGTGGTCGTTACGGGGTCACTGAGCGCTATCGGCCACGCAACGGATCGGCCTTGTAACGAAGACGACCCGTTTAACCCTTTCGAGCCGCATTTGCCGTATGCTGTTTCCAAGTCGGGGGTCTGGTTGGAGTGTCTGAAGGCGTTCGCCGACGGCTTGCCAGTGGTGGTGGCGACTTCCTGCGCCATTCTCGGCCCCAATGACTTCGTGCCGTCGCGCATGGGCCGAACGCTGATCGATTTCGCCAATGGCCGCTTGCGAGCGTATGTCCCCGGCGGCTTTGAATTCGTGGCCGTCCATGATTTGGTGCAGGGGCATTTGCTGTCGATGGCCAAAGGGCGGCCCGGTCAGAATTACATCTTTAGCACGCGCTTCGCCACCGTCGATGAGCTGATGGGGATTTTCGAGCAAGTCACGAGCCGCCCCCGGCCACGCTGGCGGATTCCGGGACCGTTGATGTTCGGCCTGGCCCGCGCGCTCGATGGCCTGAGCCGTGCGTTCCACCTCCCCGGCCCGACGCGGTTCACGCCGGGGGCCATCCGCTTGTTGCGCCTGCAACGCCGGGCCGATTGCGGCAAAGCTCGCCGCGAATTAGGGTATCAACCGACCAGCATCGAAGCGGCGATTCAGGACGCCTATGAATTTTTCGCGCGCCGTGGTTGGATCGAGGTTCCGAGGAAGATCGTTGGCTTGTCACCGTCCCTGTCGCCGCGGCCCGCAAGGAGTGTTTCTTCATGAGTGTGACTATTTCACATCCGCGCGTCCGCCGCCGCTGGCCGCCGGAGCTGCCGGGAGGATTGCCGTTGCTGGGGCATGCCCTGACGTTTCAACGCAACCCGGTGCGTTTCTTGCAGCGCGGCCGGGAACTGCTGGGTGACATCTATTCGTTTCCCCTGCTCGGCAACCAGATGGTCGTGCTGACCGGGCCGAAAGCGAATGAAACCTTCTTCCGGGCCAGCGACGCGCAGCTCAGCGCCAAGGCGGCGTATCAGTTCACCGTCCCCATCTTTGGACCGGGGATCGCCTACGACACGACCCCGGAGCGCATGGCTGAGCAAATGAGCTTCTTCACACCGGCCTTGACCGAACGCCGGTTTCGCCGCTATGTCGAATACATTCAGGAAGAAATTGACACTTACCTGGAGCGCTGGCCGGACCAAGGGGAAGTCGATGTCTTGACCGTGACCAATGAGCTGACGGTGTTCATCGCCAGCCGGTGCTTGATTGGTCGGGAGTTTCGCCAGAAGCTGTCGGCGGAATTCGCCCAACTGTATCACGATCTGGAAGGGAGCCTCAATTTGCTCGGCTTCTTCTGGCCCCGGCTGCCGTTGCCCGCCTTTCAGCGTCGCGACCGGGCGCGGGCGCGGATGGTGGCAGTCATTTCCCAGATCATCGCCGACCGGCGGGCGCGGAATGCTCAGGAAGAAGACTTTTTGCAAACCCTGATGACGGCCCGCTATTCCGACGGCACGGCGTTGAGCGATGACACGATCACGGGCATGTTGTTGACGTTGGTGTTCGCCGGCCAGCACACCAGCGCCGTGCAAGCCGCCTGGGCCGGCATCGAGCTGCTGCGCCATCCGGGTTATCTGCAACGGGTGCTGGACGAACAAGAAGCCATCATGGGGGACCGACAGACGCTTGACTTTGACATCTTACAAAGCATGAAGGTTTTGGAACGCGGCATCCAGGAATCGGAACGGCTGCACCCGCCCTTGATCATGCTGATGCGCAAGGTAATCGGCGACCTTTCCTATCGGGACATTCAAATTCCCATCGGGTCGATGGTCATGGTGTCGCCAGCGGTGTCGCACCGCATTCCCGAAGTGTTCCGCGAGCCGAACCGTTACGATCCCGACCGCTTCGGCCCCGACCGCGCCGAGGACAAGAAAGCCAAGTTTGCGATCATCACCTTCGGCGGCGGCAAGCACGGCTGCATCGGGCTGACATTCGCTTATTTGCAGGTCAAGGCGATTTGGAGCACGTTACTGCGCCGATTTGACCTGGAGTTGCTCCATCCGCAGGTGGAACCGAACTACACGACGTTCGTGGTCGGTCCCAAGCCGCCGTGCCGGATGCGCTTTCGGCGCAGGAACCACTAATTAACTGACTCACAGGAGACATGGACCATTATGAAGTCTCTGGCATATGTCAAACCATCGGCCGCGCCGCCGCCGGAGTTTCACACCGCCCGCAATCAGCGGCAGAAGACGCGCACGGCGGGGCTGCACCCGGATTACTGGTATCCGGTGGAGTATGCCCACAAGCTCCAACGCGGTCAGGCCATCGGTGTGCAATTCTGGAACCGCGACATCGTCGTCTATCGCGGTGAGGACGGCCAATTGGCGGCGCTGGAAGATCGCTGCGCCCATCGTCAACTCAAGCTATCGTTGGGTGTCGTGGAAGGCTGTAATTTGACCTGCGTGTATCACGGTTGGAGTTACGACCGCGCCGGCAAGGTCACGCATGTGTCGCATGACCTGTTCGGACGGCCGGGCTTGAAGGTGCGGCTGCCCACCTATCCAGTCCAGGAACGCTATGGGTTGATCTGGATTTTCCCTGGCGATCCCGCGCGGGCGACCCAGCATCGCATTCCCGACATCCCGGAGTTGGAAGGCCCAAACGCTTGGCCGTGCGTCCCCATCGATTTCACCTGGCGGACGCATCATTCGATGGTGTTGGAGAATACCTGCGACTTGACCCACGCCTATTTGCACCGCCGCTATCGGCCATTCTTGGACGCCAAGCTGACACGCTGCGACGCCGGCGCGGAACGGGTGGAAGTGGAATACGCCGCTCAGGTGGGACGCGGCAAGATCTCCGGGCTATTCGTGGACCGCGACCGCGTGGACACCAACTCCATCATCCTCTGTTACGAGTATCCCTATCAATGGTCCAGCACCGGTTCGAAGATCAAGAACTGGTGCTTCTTGCTGCCGATGGACGAACGGACGACGCGCGTGTTCTTTTTGTTCTATTTCGATTGTTTCCGCTTTCCCTTCACGTCGATTCGTTTCCCGCATTGGCTGACGCGTCTGATGCTGCGCGTCGCGGAGCGGACCATGATCCGTCCCCTGCTCAGCGAGGATGGCGTGGCGGTCGAGGCGGAGCAAGCCGGCTTCGAGGTCCATTACGATGAACCGATGATCGAGATCAATCCCATCATCCACGAGTTTCAGCTGTTGACGATTCGCAAGTGGGAAGAGTACCTTGCGGGAAAGCAGGTTGCTGCTTGTCGTGCCGATTCCCCAAATCAGGCCGTGACCAACGAGGTGAAGGATGAACCCTGCGCAACCGGCGCCGCCCCAGCCGAAAACTGTTGAAGCCGCCGCGCTGGACCGCGCCATCGCCCATTTGCTCCAGCAGCAGCATGTCGATGGCTGTTGGGAAGGGGAGATGGTTTGGTGTACGATGATCTTGTCGCAGTATGTCATCGTGCGGCACATCACGGGGCGCCAATGGGATGAGCACACCCGAAAGCAAATCATCCGCCATTACGAGGTGACACGCACGTCGGCGGGAGCATGGGGTCTGCACCCCGAATCGGCGGGCTATGTCTTCACGACGACGCTGGCCTACGTGGCCTTGCGGTTGTTGGGGTTGGGGCCGGACCATGCGTTGACCCAACCCGCCCGCGATTGGCTCCACGCCCAGCCTGGCGGCGTGCTCGCCATTCCCAGCTGGGGCAAGTTCTGGCTGGCCCTGATGAGTTTGTATGATTACGAGGGCGTCAATCCGGTGCCGCCGGAATTGTTTCTACTGTCTCCGTGGCTGCCGATTCATCCGCGCCGTTACTACTGCCACACGCGCTACATTTATTTGGCTATGTCGTATCTGTACGGCAGCCGGTATCAGGCCGACCTTGGCCCCATCGTGCATGAGCTGCGCCGCGAGCTGTACCCGCAACCGTATCAGAGCATTGATTTCGCAAGCCATCGCCACACCCTGGCCGCCGCCGATTTATACATTCCGCCCGGAAAGCTGATACGTTGCAGCTCGCGTGTGTTGGCCTGGTACGAGCAGCGCGCCATCCGTTGGCTCCGGCGGGCCGCCCTGGATCACGTGCTGGAACGGATTCGCTATGAACAGCGTGTCAGCCGTTATCAGGGTCTATCCCCTGTCAATGCCTTATTGAATTGCCTGGCGTTGCATGCCCAGCCGTTGCATCGAGCGGAATGCCAGCAAAGCCTGGAAGGTTTGGAAAACTGGCAATGGGATGATTCCCAGCAAGGGCGGCGCTATGCCGGCGCGCGGTCGCACACCTGGGACACCGCCTTCGCCATGCAAGCGCTGTTGGCGGCGCCGCGTCTGACCCCCGCCATCAAGGATGCCCTGGGCCGGGCCTATCGGTTTTTGGATCAGGCCCAATTGCTCGAGGAAATCCCCGCCCGGCGCCGCGAGCACCGCGACGCCGTGTTAGGGGGATGGTGTTTTTCCGATGGCCGGCATCGCTGGCCGGTGAGCGACTGCACCGCCGAGGCCCTGTGCGCTATTCTGGGCTTTCACGAGCGTTGCCGGGGACTGATTCCGCTGGAGGAACGCATCAGCGATGACCGTCTGCGGCTGGGGATTAAGTTCCTGCTCAGCCGGCAAAATCGAGATGGCGGGTTCGGCACCTACGAACGGCGCCGCGGCACCGCCTTCCTGGAGATGCTCAATCCGTCGGAGATGTTTGGTCAGTGCATGACCGAACTCTCGTACATCGAATGTACCGCCTCGGCCCTGAGTGCCATGGGGCATTTTCGCCAGGCGTATCCCAACGTGTTGGCGGGCCGGATCGAGCACGCCATCCGCCAAGCCTTGGCCTACTTGCGCCGCTGTCAACGCCCTGACGGCTCCTTTCCGGGTTTCTGGGGGATCAACTTCACCTACGCCATCTTCCATGTCGTCAAGGGATTGCGAGCCGTCGCAGTGCCAGTCGATGATCGGGCCTTGACCCGCGCTCTCGATTGGCTCATCGACAAACAAC
This sequence comes from Gemmataceae bacterium, assembly GCA_046297495.1. GTDB lineage: Bacteria > Planctomycetota > Planctomycetia > Gemmatales > Gemmataceae > JBKBIP01. The sequence continues at coordinate 6,276 of JBKBIP010000044.1, forward strand.
GGGGCGACGGCGGCTGGGGAGAACATTATTCCAGCTGTCTGCGTGGCAAATATGTGGAACATGAACAGAGCCAAGTCGTCATGACCAGTTGGGCCTTGCTGGCGTTGCTCGAAGTCCTACCCCCCGATGCCGAGCCGATCCAGCGCGGCATCGCTTGGTTGCGAGACCAACAGCGCGACGATGGCTCCTGGCCGCGCCAAGCGGTCAACGGCGTCTTCTTCGGCACCGCCATGCTCGATTATCGGTTGTACAAAAGTTACTTCCCGACTTGGGCACTGGCACGGTATGAGCAGGTGACAGGCTCCGAATAGACCCATGCCGGGCTTCGGCATGTTGCAAATGTGCCTCCCATGTCTTTCTGGATATTCCACCAGCAAACCCGATGGTCGGAGCCGCGACCGTCAGGGAGCGGGGCGTACCGCTCCCCCATGGTCGCGGCTCGGAGTTGCCTCCGGACCGGCGGAATAGGAGATCGACACATGCCGCGCACTCCCGAACAGGCTTACGACCTGTTGATTCAGAAGACGAAAGAACATGGCTTGTTGAATTCCTGCGCCAGCGTGCTGGGCTGGGATGAGCGGACCTACATGCCGCGCCAGGGTTCGACTTGGCGGGCGGAGCAGCTGGCCTTGCTGGCCCGGCTGGCGCATGAGCTGCGGACGGCGCCGGAAGTGGGGCAATGGTTGGCCGAAGTGGAAGGCTCATCGTGGCTGCGCGACGCGGAAGAGGTGGCGGCCAATGTCCGCGAACTGCGCCGCGGCTATGATCGCGCCGTGAAGATGCCCAAGGAGTTGGTGGTGGAAATCGCCCGCGTGACGACGCGTGCCCAGCAAGTCTGGCAGGAAGCCCGGCAAGCGGATGACTACGGCATGTTCCAACCTTGGCTGGAGAAAATCATCCGCTTGAAACGGGAAGAGGCTGACGCCGTCGGTTATCAAGATTGTCCCTACGATGCCCTGCTGGATGAATATGAACCGGGGGCCACGACGGCGGCGATTAGCCGGTTGTTCGCCGAGCTGCGCCAGGCGCTGGTTCCGTTGGTGGAAGCGCTGGTTCATGCCAAGCGGCAGCCTCGAACGGAAGTGCTGGAACGCCACTACCCCATCGAGCGGCAGAAGGTCTTCGGCGAGGCCGCGGCTGCGGCCATCGGCTTCGATTTCTCCGCGGGCCGGCTCGATGAGACGGCCCATCCATTTTGCAGCGGCATCGCGCCGGGAGATTGTCGCCTGACCACGCGCTACCATCCCCACCGTTTTAGTGATGCGTTCTTCGGCACGCTGCACGAAGCGGGGCACGGCATCTACGAGCAGGGGCTAGAGGCGACCCATTTCGGCACGCCGCTGGGCAGCGCCGTCTCCCTGGGCATTCATGAATCGCAATCCCGCCTGTGGGAGAACTTCGTCGGTCGCGGCCGGCCGTTCTGGGAACATTTCTTTCCGTTGGCCCGTGGCATCTTCCATGAAGCGCTGCAGGACGTGTCCTTGGATGACTTCGTGGGGGCAATCAATCATGCGCGCCCGTCGTTGATTCGCGTCGAAGCGGATGAAGTGACCTATAATTTGCATATCATCGCGCGCTTTGAGATGGAACAGGCCCTACTGACAGGAGATTTGCCGGTCAACGAAGTGCCATCGGCCTGGAATGACCACTATCGCCGCCTCTTACAAGTGACACCCCCCAACTCCCGGCTGGGGTGTTTGCAGGATATTCATTGGAGCATGGGCGGATTGGGATATTTTCCCACCTACACGTTGGGGAATTTGTATGCCGCCCAGTTCATGCAAGCGGCCCGCCAGCAGCTCGGCGACCTGGACGCCAACTTTCGCCGCGGAGATTTTCGACCGCTTCAGGCTTGGCTGCGGGATCAGATTCATCGTTGGGGGCAGCGCTATCGCCCTGATGTGTTATGCCAGCGCGTCACCGGCCAGCCTCTCAGTCCGCAGCCGCTACTCACTTATTTGCAGGACAAGTATGGATCGTTGTATGAATGGACAGGGTGAGGGAGTCTCGCGAGGATCGCTTGAAAGGCTCACGCATTCCACCGGGGCGGCGGAGTGCGTGAGCATCATGACTGCCGCACGCGCGCTTGAAACAGTGACCAAGGCGTTAGGATTGTAGTTGTTTCAAGACGGTGATCATTTCCGCCATGCGATCCAAACCGCCAAATTGCTCCGCTATTTTTTTCACCTTCATCAAATCATCCAGGCCCGACCCACCATTTCCTGATGCTGCCGGGCGTGGCCCCCGGCGTTTGGGCGTGAGAGTACCCCGCTCTTGTAGCCGATTCCGAATCGTGTAGATTTGTTGCAAACTCACATCCACGCCGCGCCGCGCTAGTTTGTCACGAATTTGCGGAGCGCTAAGACCGGGATCGGATTTGATCGTTTTACGAATTTCCTCGGACTTGTTGACACGCTTCGTGGCTGTCCCAGTATCGGCGGCGCCGGAAGTTGTTTCTGGATGTTCCGCGAGTTGCTGGTCGGCTGCTTTTTTAGCCATGCGATACCTCCCTCATGGGTGTGTGGTGTAATGAGCGCGACTGGTGCCGTTATTGTAAAATGCCAGTTAGGGAAGTAAATAGTGGAAGACAATTTATTTTCCACACATTTTTTTCGCGCTCATCAATGTCCACTTTGCACACATCACACGCGCCACCAGCGTGGAATGTCGCGTCTGTCGCCATGAAACACCGGGGTTTCCCGTTCTTGTGATTTATTGGTTCACGTGGAACGCCGTCTCCCCCCGCGAACTGAATGAATCAACAAATCGCCACCTTTGCAAATAGACGACGCCGATAGTTGATGGCTGGGTGCCTACTATTTGGTTGTTTTGTGTCATATCGCGACTTGGTATGGAGAGGCGCAAGGGACATTACATCATCAATGAGAGGAAGGGTGAAGTGAAGCATGGCGGAGTTCATGCCTTGCGGAACACCTGTCACCGAACCATGCGTGCCATCGCATTCAAGAAGCGCGGGGGAAGAGGAATTCATCGTTTCGCGTGGGGAAAGCACGCGAAACGATGAATCACATGGCGTTGGCTTAACGGCGCTGGCGCAGGGTCAGGCGCTCCAGCGCGCCGCGCGCTTCTTGCGTGAGGCGGGCCTCGGTCACGCCGTCCGCCAGGGTTTCCAGCACTTGCCGGGCCTCGGAAGTGCCGGCGCGTTCCAACACTTCGATGGCCCGCAAGGCCCGCAATTGATCATTTGATGGCAACGACCGCTTCAACCGATCCAGCAAGCGCTCGATGCGGCGCTGTGCTTCCAACGACGGCGTGGTTTGCAACGCCCCTTGCAGCGCCGGCACGGCCAATTCCTGGAGTCGGCTTAATTCCATCGTGGCCTTCTCGCGGACGGTGAAATGTTCATCGTCCAACTCACGGATGAGCTGCTGGATGTGTTGCGGATCAATCGCGGCCACGGGTCGCAGCTGGTGGCGCAAGAAGGGAGTCGCTTGTTCCACGGCACGACTCAGCGTGCTGATGGCCTGATAAGCGACGGCCGCGTCTTCATGCCCCAAGGTATTCCACAAGTCTTCCAGTTCCCGTTCCCGCAGCGGCGCGGTGGGGTGGTTCTCTGCCGTGGTCGAGGCCGTCATATCCCACAGCAGGACGTTCATGTCGGAGCTGCCGGTGGCCAGCTTACTGCCATCGGCCGCGAAGGCGATGGTCATCACGGGGCCTTGGTGTCCCTCGTAGGCGCAGCGTTCCTTGCCGGTGGCGATCTCATACAGCCGGGTCTTGCGGTCTTCGCCGGCGGTGGCCACCGTCTTGCTATCCGGCGCGAACGTGACGTAGCGAACGCCGCTGGGATGGGCGATGAGCAAGCGTTCCTTGCCCGTGGCCACTTCCCACAAGCGCACCGTTCGATCTTCCCAGCCGCCGGATGCCAGCATCTTGCCATCGGCTGAAAACGAGACCGGCCAGATGGCGCCGGTATGTCCCGTCAGGCGGCGGATTTCCTTGCCAGTTTGGGAGTCCCACAGATGAATGACCCCTTCCTTGCTGGCCGAGGCGATGATCTTGCCATCTGGCGCGACTGCCACGGGCCAGACCGGACCCTGATGGCCGTCGATCTGGCGCAGCTCCTTGCCGCTGGCCACGTCCCAAATGCGGATGGTGCGATCCTGCCCCGCGCTGGCCAACCAGGTGCCGTCCGGGGCAAAGGCCACCGACCAGACCGCTCCCTGATGCCCCACCAGCTGCCGGACTTCCGCGCCCGTGGCCACGTTCCACAATTGCACGCGGCCGCTCTCGCTGGCGGTCGCCAACAAAGCGCCGTTCGCCGAGAAGTCCGCGGACCAGACGGAACCGGGTTGGCTGGCCATTTGGACGATCTGCTTGCCCGCCGTCACGTCCCAAACACGAATGGTACGCCCCTGGCCCGCCGCTGCCAGGTAATTCCCCTGGCGCGCGAACGCCAAGGTCAACACGGATTCACCGTGTCGCAGATGCTTCGGTTCCACGGCTGGGGATTTCACAGGCGGAGGTGGCGAAGGTGATTGCCGAGAATCAATAGCAGGTTCGGATTGGCTAGGCGATGGTTCAAAAATCAACGGATGCCCCTGCGACAGTGCCGGGCTCCATAGAGCCATCATGGCTCCCCACAGACTCACACGAACACATTTTAGCATGGGGCCACCTCCTTATGGCCGTCGGCCGAGGTGTGAGGGAAGCGACGCGCACCTCAGCGAATACCCATAAACGCCTCCTCTGCGGACAGACCCAGTTCCACTGAGAACCAAACTTTTCCTTGTTTGCCCAAACTACCTGGTGAACGACATCCGTGTTCTTCCCAGATAGGGCGCAATCAGGGATGTTACTACTAAATCAAGCATAACATAAAAAAATCAACGATGCACCATCAAATATGACTCTGGAAAGGAAGTGGAGTACTGTCATAGGACTGAGGGCGCGTCATGGTATTGGGGTTTTGTGGTAGTCCAGGCCTCTTAGGTCTGGGACTGAACGGAAGAGAACATTGTGTTAGGCCTTTAGGCCGTTTTGCAGTCTGCACGAGAGCTTGGTGACAGCGGCCCAACGGCCTAAAGGCCCCCTAAATGGTCTGAGAGTCTTTGCTTCCCAGGCTTGAAGGCCTGGACTATCAAAAATCTCTGATTCTTTTGGTTGTCAGGGTAATACAGCGGATTGCAATGGCATTACATACAGCCATCGTCGGCTGGGTCCAATCTCCGCGATCCACTCCAATCACCTCCCCCTGATGAAAAATGTAGAACTGTGTGATGTTGGATTCATCGTTTCGCGCCTGCGGACTCGCACGCGAAACGATCAATCCAGACATCGCTACTGCCGCGTCGCCCGGCGAAACATTCACGGGAAATTTTCAATTCGCACGGTTTCGATTTGGTCCGCCGGCTCGAAACGGAAGATGCGCGAGTAGAAAAATAATTCACTATCAAACGCTTTCTTGATGTTCTCTGCCTTGCGAAAGCCGTGCTGTTCCCCCTCGAAGGGGATGTAAGCAACCGGCAGCCCTTTGGCTTTGAGGGCTTCGACCATCATTTCCGCTTGATTCGGCAAGACGACTTTATCTTCCATGCCTTGAAACAGGATCACCGGGCAGGACAGTTTGTCGGTGAAGTGAATCGGCGAGCGGGCTTCATAGACCTCCTTGCGCGCCGGATACGGTCCTACCAAGCGGTCGAGATAGCGCGACTCGAACTTGTGCGTCTCGGTGGCCAGCCCTTCCAAATCGCTGACGCCGTAATAGCTTGCCCCGGCTTGGAAGCAATCGGTGAACGTCAAGGCACAGAGGGTCGTGTAGCCGCCGGCGCTGCCGCCGCGAATCGCCTGTCGCTGGCCGTCGGCCAATCCCTGATCGACGAGATAGCGGGCGGCGTTGACGCAATCGTTCATATCGACGATGCCCCAGCGGTCGTTGAGCCGTTCGCGGTAGGCTCGGCCATAGCCGGTGCTGCCGCCGTAGTTGACATCGACGACGGCGAACCCCCGGCTGGTCCAGAATTGAATGTCGGCCTTCAGTGATGAGTTGGTGGCCGAAGTCGGACCGCCGTGACTGCGGACCAGCAGCGGCGGTTTCTCGCCGGCTGGGGCCGTGAAGTCCCGATTGGTGGGAGGATAGTAGAAAGCATGCGCCGTCAGCCCACCGTCGGTGGGAAATTCAATCGCTTGCGGCACCGACACGTAGCCCGGATCAAGTTGAATGGTGCTGGAGCGGCGTAGCACGTCGGTCGTGCGGGTGGCTGGGTTCAGCTTGACGATGGCCGTCGCCTCGGTGGGCGCTCCCCCCACGAAAACGGCATATTCCCCGTTGGCCCGGATGCCGGTGAGGTCGGCATAGGGGGTGGTAATCGCTTCCGTTTTGCCGGTCGCCGTGTCCAGCAGCGCCAGCTGCCAGACCCCTTTCGCCGTGTAGGAGCACAGAATCTGCCGCGGCGCCATGAAGGCGTAGGTCGGAATGCCAAACACCCACTGCGGCCGGCCAAACTCGGCTTGTTGGGGGTACAACTCCGTCGTGACGCCATCCTGCCAGCGATAGAGGTTCCACCAGCCGCTACGGTCGGAAACGAAGTGCAGCACATTCTCCGGCGACCATTCGGGCTGGAATATCGACTCGTTCTCCCCCCCCGCCACGCGCTGGTGCTGCCCCAACGAGCCGTCGGCGTTCACGTCGGCGATCCATAGCTCGGTGCCGTCCCAGGGCATGTTGGGATGATTCCAGGTCAGCCAGGCCAGCTTGGCGCCATCAGGGGACAAACGCGGTGTCGAATAGAAGTCATTACCAGAAGCCAAAATCCGCTCCGGTTCTTGGCCGTGGAGGTCGAGACTGACCACGGCATTGACCACTTCCTTCCCTGTATGGTCCTCGCGCACGCAGACGATGCGGCCGCGCTGGCGGTCCACCACGCCATCGGCGTAGCGCAGGGGTGCATCAGGCGTGATCGGTCGCGGCGGCTCGCCGGGCTTCTGGCGATAGAGCCGCTGATCGGCGAAGTTCGAGAAATAGACGACGCCCTCGGCCACGGTGTACGACCCACCGCCGTACTCATGGACGCGGGTGCGGGCATTGAATGGCGGCGGGTTCACGTCAGCGGTTTGACCATCTGGCGTCCGGCGCACGATCACGCAGCGTCCCCCTTCGGTGGGCCGGCCTTCGATCCAATAAATGTCCGCCCCATCGAGTACCACTTGTTCCAGCCCCACCGTGCCGGCCACGATCACATCCGAGGTGATCGGCGATTTCCACGAACCATACGGAGCGACTTGCGGTTGCGTCATGGCAGTTCTCCAGCGCTGAAATTCCCTGATTCCCCCGGCATCGAGCAGCACCAGCAGCCCCAGCAGGGCCAGGACCAACACCGATACCAGCACCCACGAGCCAAGGCGACCAGAAGTAAAATGTCGAAAAATCATTGCACGAATTGTAGTTTCGGGTAAATTAAAGCCAGGTTCGCGACGCTTCGCGGAAGCGTCGCGAAATTCTCCCACCCGCATCGGAACGCTTGCTGGGATGGCAACACCGATGCCCTTGAGCTTACCGATTGTTTGAACCCCGCCACGGAGGTTCCCCACACCATGCACGCATCCCTCCTTTTACTACTGTTCGCCCCCGCTGCCAATGATGTTCCTGCCGATGGGGAAAAAATGACGGCGGCGACGGCGTTGGCCCACCAGATTGACGCTTTGACGGAAAAGCACTGGCGGAATTTTGACATCAAGCCAGCAGCGACGTGCGGCGACACCGAATTCCTGCGCCGCTTGACGCTCGATCTGGCCGGGCGGATTCCGACTTACGAGGAGGCCCGCGCCTTCGCCGCCGATGCCTCCCCAGACAAGCGCCAGCGGGCCATCGCCCGGCTGATGAACAGCCCCGAATTCACTCTGCAACTGGGGCGGGTGCTGGATGAGATCATCCAAGGGAATTATGCCGGGGACGCGGCGTTCCGCGACTATCTGCGCGCCGCGCTGGCCGAGGGCAAATCATGGGACCAGCTGTTCCGCGAGATTATGCTTGGCCCTTGGGACAACGAGACCAAACCCGCCGAGCAATTCTTGCTGAAACGAATCAAAAGCCTTGATGATTTGACCAACGACACGGCCCGCGTCTTTTTCGGGGTCGATGTGAGCTGCGCCAAGTGCCACGATCATCCGCTGGTGGCCGACTGGAAGCAGGATCACTTCTATGGCATGGCCTCGTTCTTCAATCCGACCGTGGAGGGGAGCAAGGCCAACGGCGGCAAGCAAGTGCTGGAAAAAAGCGTGGCCCCCGTGCAGTTCGTGACCACTGGCGGCGAACGCAAGACGGCCCAGATCATGTTCCTGTCCGGGCAGCTCGTCACTGTCCCGGAAGCGAAAGACAAACCGAAGGACAAGGCAACCGCATCGGCTGTCATCCGCGAACAGCTCGTGCAGGCCGCCTTGCAAGATCGACACTTCTTCAGTCGATCCATTGTCAATCGTTGGTGGGCGTATTTGCTGGGGCGGGGGCTGATTGATCCGGTGGATCAAATGCACTCGGCCAATCCGCCGACCATCCCCGGCGTGCTCGAACTGCTGGCCGATGATTTCGCCGACAATGGCTACCAGCTTGACCGTATCGTGGCGGCTATCGTGTCGAGCAAGGTTTATCAACTGTCCACTAGCCACGCCGATGATCCCGGCCCCAAGTTCTGGGCCAAGGGACAACTCCGCCCGCTCGCGCCGGAGCAATTCGCCCTATCGTTCGTGCTGGCCACAAGCGATGGCCATTTCGACCAGAACCAGACTCCAGAGGCCCGCGCCAAAAGTTATCGCGCCTTGGAAGGCCAAGCCGGCCGACTGACTGGCCCCAAGCTACTCGATCCACGCAGCGACCGCTTTGAATCCAGCGCCCGCGAGGCTCTGTTCCTGTCCAACCATAACGACGTGCAACAGCTGCTTCTGCCCGCCGGCAACAACCTGACCGCCCGCCTGGTCAAGATCGAGGATTCGCGCCAGCTGGTCGAAACCGCCGTCTGGACCATCCTCAGCCGGCCCCCGGAAGCGGAGGAACACGACTTCCTCGCCCAATGGCTCGACTCCCGCGCCACCGACCGCGGCAAAGCCTGCCGCGACTTGCTATGGGCACTGCTGACATCGGCGGAGTTTCGGTTTAATCATTGACCAGGGGATAGGTGTTTTCCCCACCCAAGCCGGTCGCGCGGCGACCGGAATTTCTCGCCCGCTCAACATTGATCACTGCTGGCTACCAACAGGGGGGTGTCATGAAAAATCACTTTTGCGGCTCGGCGGAGCACGTTATCGACCGGCGGTTGTTCCTGCAAGGGGGCGTGGCCACGGCGTTGGGGGTGAGCTTCGCCGGGTTGGGAGCGCCGCGGGAGTCCCTACTGGCCGGGGAGATTCGCAAGCAGCAGAAGCATGTCATTCTGCTGTGGTTGGCCGGCGGGGCGAGCCAGTTTGAAACCTTCGACCCGAAACCGGGCCGGCCCACCGGCGGACCGTTCAAGGCCATTCCGACCGCCGTACCGGGAGTACACATCTGCGAGCTGATGCCGAAGCTGGCCAAGCTGATGAACAAGGTGGCCGTCATCCGCTCGTTGGATACGCGCATCGGCGATCACGGCGGGGCATCGCAGCTCATGACGCTGGGGCGGCGACCGGCGGCGGAGGTCGATTATCCCGATTTCGGCACCGTCATCGCCAAGGAACTCAGCGAGCGCGATAATGGCGTGCCGGAATACGTGTCGATGTATCTCGCCACCGAAGGACAGCGCTGGGGCAAGCCGGTCGCCGGTTTTCTCGGTGGTCGTTACGCGGCGATGGCCCTGGAAAAATCACTCAAGCCGGAAAACATTGACTTGCCACAGGGCTTGACCGAAGTGCAGCACTCCGAGCGCGAGCATCTGCGCCGCTATCTCAGCGAGCGCTTCAACCGCGAGCGCGACGCCCTGGAAGTGCAAGGCTACAACAGCACCTATGCCCGTGTCAAAGGGCTGATGCAATCGGATAAACTGTTTGACATCGAACAGGAACCGGCCCAGGTCCGTCAGCGCTACGGCCCGACCGAGTTCGGCCAACAAGCCCTGATTACCCGCCGCTTGATCGAAGCGGGTACGCCGATGGTCAAGCTGTCCCGCGCCTGGTGGGATACGCATAGTGACAATTTCGAGAGCAACCGCGAGTTGGTGACGGAATTGGATCACGTCCTGAGCACGTTGATTCTCGACCTGGAAGAGCGCGGCTTGCTGGAATCGACGTTGATTGTCACGCTGAGCGAATTTGGCCGCACGCCGAGCATCAACAAAAACCTGGGGCGTGATCATTTCGCCTCGGCGTGGTCGTGCAGCCTCACCGGACACGGCATCCAAGGGGGGGCGGTGTATGGCAAGACCGATCCCGACGGCAAGACGGTCGCGGAAGGCAAAGTCGGCGCCAGTGAAGTGACCGCCACCATCTACAAAGCGGTCGGCATCAACGTGCGGAAGAACTACCACCTCGGTCAACGGCCGATTCCGTTGATCGCCGAGGACAGTGAAGGACCGATTGACGCCGTGCTGGCATGAGCGGCACCTTAAGATGAAATGTGAAGCCGCGACCGTTGGAGAGCGAACTGCTTCGGAACGGTCGCGGCTTTTTTTCGATCCCAGACCCCCCCCACGGCCAGTCGTGGGGGGTAAATTCCCGGCCGTGGGGCAGCGTCGTCGAGCGTTCTCTGGAAGAGACCGCCAATCAATGACCGTCGTTGTCGGTCTTATGCGGAACCCCGACGGGTTGATCTTTCTCGGGCAGCTGATGGGCGTCGATGCTCACCTTACGACCATCCGGAGTGACGCGCACCACGGGCGGGAAGACCCGCGAGGCGGTCCCTTCATCTTCCCGGAGGTCCAGGGTGGCGCTGGAAGGGGCAATCGGGAAGTTACTGGACAGCAGCCATTGCCCCAAGAAGAGCAAGGCCAGCGAAGCTGCCAGGGCGACGCGGCTCAACACCAAAGTTCGGCGGCGGCGCGGCTGCCGTAAGCGCAGCAGCGGGGCAACCGTCCTGGGCGCGGCTGGCCACGGGTCAGGCATCTCCGAACGAAAGAACGTGCGGAGCGCACCATCGAGGTCCGCGGGTTCCGATTCCCCGCGAAACGTGCTTCCAGATTGTGGTTCTTGAATGTTCATGTGTGATAAACAACTCCCTCGGCTGATAAACGTTGTGCCAGGCGCTGCCGCGCACGGCTGAGCCGCATGTGGACGGCCGTGGCATTGATGCCCAACACATCGGCGATTTGGTTGGCGTTGTAATCTAGGGCGTAACGCAGCGTCAGGATTTCACGATCCGCTTCGGGTAGCTTTGCCAACGTTTCGTGCAAGTGCTCAAAAATTTCCGCTCGTTCCAGGGATTCCAACGGCAATGGCTCACGTGAACGAACCCCATTCATGACTTGGGGAGGATTGGTGCCGTTGCGACGAAAAGCACTTTTGGCGAAATCCTCGGCCAAGTTGCGGGCGACCTGCAACAACCAAGCCCTGGGATTCAAAATCGCTTCCCCTTCTTCCCACTTTTTCCACAGCCGCAAAAACACTTCTTGAGTAATGTCCATCGCGGTATCGGCGTCCATCCATCGCGCATAGGCCAACGCCCAGACTTCGCGGCTGTGATTTTGATACAGCGCTTCAAAATCCGCATGTCGTGCCTGATTGGACCGCGGGCTTGATTCCATGACCACGATTTCGCTGCCTGTCTCTGGAGTGGCGGCCAGAGAGTGGGGGGGTACGCCCTTTCGTCCACATAGACGAATGAAGCGGGAATCCCTAACATTTCGGGACGGTCGAAGAATGGAACTTCTTGCCTGTTGGAGACGTAATTCTCACCACGGCCAGCAATGATATTATATACCCCCTTTTCAGCCCGATCACTAGGGCCGCGCGGTCCCCACTGGCTGAATACCGTATCAGGACGTTTCGTCCAATATCGAAAGCAACAGGCTCTTGCCACGGCAACCGGAGAGAATGTCATGCACTCATTTTTACGTTTCACAGGGATGATTCGCCGATTTCATCGGATCGGCTTGCTACTTTTGGTCCTGTGCGTTGGTGGGACGGCTGGCGTTCGCGCCGCCGACTGGCCCCAATGGCTCGGCCCCCAACGGGATGGGGTTTGGCGGGAAACGGGCATTTTGGAGAAGTTCCCCCAAGGCGGCCCCAAGGTCGTGTGGCGCACCCCCATCGGCGGCGGCTATGCCGGACCAGCCGTCGCCAACGGCAAGGTGTTCGTCACCGACCGCGTGTTGGCCGATGGCGTGACCAACCCCGCCAATCCCTTCGCCCGCGACGTCGTGACCGGCAAGGAGCGGATTTTGTGCCTCGACGAAAAGACCGGCAAGATTCTCTGGCAGCACGAATATGAATCGAAATATCAAATCAGCTACCCCGCCGGGCCTCGCGCCACGCCGGTCGTCGCCGAAGGGAAGGTCTATACGCTGGGGGCGATGGGGGATTTGCTGTGTCTCGACGCCAACACCGGCAAGGTATCATGGTCGAAGAACTTCGTCCGCGATTACGAGGCCGTGGTGCCGATGTGGGGCTTTGCCGGCCACCCACTCTTGGATGGCGACCGGCTGATTTGCCTGGTCGGCGGCGACAAGGGGAGCTTGGTAGTGGCGTTCCACAAGGACACCGGCAAGGAACTTTGGCGGGCGCTGTCCTCCGCCGAAGTGGGCTATTGCCCGCCGATGATCTTTGAGGTCGGCAAGAGGCGGCAGCTCATCATCTGGGAACCGGGCGGCGTGCATGGTCTGAATCCCGAGACGGGCCAGGTGTACTGGTCCGCCCCCTTTCGCATCAAGGCGGCCCTCTCCATTCCGACACCGCGCTTGGATGAGAAAAACCGGCTCTTCGTCACCTCCTTCTACAATGGCTCGCTGATGCTCCAACTGGATCCCAACCAAACTACGGCCAAGGAGCTATGGCGCGGCAAGGGGCGCAGCGAGCGGCAGACCGAGGACCTGCACAGCATCATGGTAACGCCCATCATCAAGGATGGCCACATCTATGGCGTGTGCAGCTACGGCCAGCTGCGTTGTCTGGAAGCGGACACGGGCAATCGTCTCTGGGAATCCTTGCAAGCGACTGGGGGCCGGGAGTTGCGTTGGGGAAACGCTTTCATCATTCCCCACGGCGACCGCTATTTCCTGTTCAACGAACAAGGCGAGCTGATCATCGCCCAGCTGACGCCCAAGGGCTATGAGGAAATCGACCGCGCTGCCATCCTGGAGCCGACCAACTTCATGGCCGCCGGCCAACGCAACGGCGGCGCCGTCCTCTGGTCGCACCCCGCCTTCGCCAATCGTTGCCTATTCGCGCGCAACGACAAGGAAATCATCTGTGTTTCCCTGGCGGCGGAATAGAGGCCGACATGCCCATGTCGCTATCAGCGAGCTTCACCGTCGCGCGCGGGAAATTACCGAACCCGGCGCCGTGCTGGGCCGCGAAGAAAATAACGCCGCCGGGCTTCATCGGTTCGCGCGCCAACCGATGAATCCGTAAAGCTGCCGCATCAACCCGGCGCCGTGGGGTGTAATGTCTCCGGTACGTCGGTCATGGCGGCGTCAGGCAGGACGTAGGTACTACCGATCAGGTCCAGTTGGTCGTTGATCAGGTCAGGGAAGCGGATGCCGGGGAGCACTTGGACGGCGAAGATTTCTTGAAGGGCGTCCTCGAATTTCACGAAGGCCACGGTTTTGCCGGTGCGAATGTCCAGCACCCAGACGCCGCAGTTGCGTTCGGGAAAACGGTCCACCAAAGGAATGCCACTAAAGACGGCGGATTCGCGCACTTGCGAGAGGCCGACGAAGGCCAGGTTGTCAACGAAATCCAGGCCGCGCGTGAAGCCAGGTAGCTCGGCCAGGGGTTGATAACGCCCGCTGTCGAGGTCGATGGTGCCGATGCCGCCGATGCCGGAGTTAAGCACCCACAGCCGCCCTTGGTGCCAACGCGGCGAATGCGGCATGGACAGATTGCGCGTCACGACCCGATTCGCTGGCACGTCGATGAGGATGCCGCCGGCTTTTTTGTGTTCCCGCCAACCCGCGGGGGTATCCGCCTCGCCATGCGCCGTGACATAACGCGGCTGGCCATTGACCAGACATAAGCCGTTGACATGGCAGCGATCCTCCGGTGTCAGTGCCGAGATGAACGGCGGCCGCCAGCGCGGCGCGAAGCTGGCGTCGGGGCTGCGCGTGCAGAGACAGGAAAACGTGGTGTTGACGAACCACAGCTCGTCATTGGCAAAGGCCATCTCGTGAATGTGAATGTTGCCGGTGATGTGAGTATGGAGCGGCATGTAACAGGCATCCGCCTTGCCCGGCGGCTCCAAGCGGCGGCTGACGGCCGACACGTTGATGAATTCCCAAATCGTTTGCGCCGTGCCGATGGCCAGCCGGTTGTCGCGCGTCGCCAAACCCATCGGCTGATCGAAGACCCGGAAATGCGTGTTCAACACTCCTTGATCGGTGCGCAGGAACACCAATCGCCCCGCCTGATAGGTGGTGACGGCTACCGACGCCCGCAGTTGGTCGAGCAGCAGCGGAAAGCTCGTCGTATGAACGCTGCGCAACGGCGGCCGCTCCGGTTGGTTGACAGCAGGCGCGGTGGTTTGATCAGGGGGGGACGGGTTCATGTTGGTCATGGTCCTGGCTCCTACAGCAAGGGGATAATATCACTCCGGAAGAGAAAATACTACCGAGCACGCAGCGCCAGCAAGTGCCGCTCCTGTGATTTTCTTTCGTGCCCAGGTTAATATAGCCGCCACAAAAACCTTAGAAGGAGAGGGGATTCTTCGTTTCGCGGGGCGTCGGCGCGTGCGCGAAACGATAAATCCCTATGGTCGCTTACTCGCGCAACACGATATTCTTCCGGGTCACGAACGTTTCCACGCTTAACCGCTCCGCGCTGCTCCGAATGGTGATGGCTCCTTGCGGCCAGGTGCCGAGGTACAAGGCGCCGCGCGCGGTGTAAGGATCGGCTCGACGGCTGCTGTGGGGTAGTCCACGACTGGCGACGACCAGACGCGGTCGGCACCAGTCCGCCAGCTCCGGGACGTTGGCGAAACGGCTGCCATGATGCGGCGCTTGCAGGACATCGACGCGGCGCGGCGGCAGGGCCAAGAGACGCTCCTGTCCCATTCCCTCCAAGTCCCCCGTCAATAGAAATGAATGCGGGCCGTGCTGGATGAACAGCACCAGGCTGCGCACGTTCTCGATCCCCTCCGGCCCCTGTTCGGGAGGGTGTAAAACATCCATGCGTATGTCCCCAGCCATCAGGCAATCGCCAGCGCGGGCCACGCGCAGCGGCACCCCCCGTTGATGAATGACTTGAAGAGTATGTTGCACGCCTGGCGATGGTCTTTCGATGAAGGATGGCGTGCAGGTGATCTGGCCGACCGCGAACCGTTCCAACAGGATGGGCAGGCCGTTGAAGTGATCCAGATCGGCATGAGACAAGAAGATTTCATCGATGCGCCGGAGACCACGACTCCAGAGAAAGGGGGCGATTTGTTGGCGGGCGACCTCAGGACCGGACAACGAGCCGGCATCGTACAGCAAGGTCCGGCCATCGGGGGTCTCCAGGACCGTGCATCCACCATGCCCGACAGCCAGGAAGGCGCAGCGGAACTCGCGCCCGGCTGGCGCCGCTGCGCTTCCCAGAGGCCAGACGATCATCCAGGCAACCAGCGCTGACGCGGCGGCGAATCGGCGCCATCGGGATGGGTTCATGAACAATAATGTCGCCAAGATGACATAAAACCCGACCAGCCACCAGGCGGGCACGGCCGCGACATGGTAATAAGCCCCCGGAACGCGAAGAGCGGCATTCACCAGATACTCGCACGCGGTGAGGCTATATTGGGTCAAGCTGGCGAACAACGGCACCACCGGCCCGCCCAGCGCCGCCGCCAACAGCAACAAGAAGCCGCCAAGCAATGCCAACGCCGCCAGCAACGCTGCGGGCGGCCCCAGCACGAGACCGATGGGGGAGAACAAGTGATAATGAGCCGCCACCAACGGCGTCACCGCCAACCAGATGGACAGACAAGCGACATAACTCAGTCCGATCCAGCGTAAGCCGCTTCCCGCCGCCCGTCGCCACCAGGGGCGCTGGTTGGCCAGCAGCTGCTCTAATTCATTGGGGTGGCGCTGGAACCAGCGCGACGGCCCCCAATACAACACCGCCACCGCCAAGAAAGACAACTGGCAGCCGGTGTGGAAGATATCGGTGGGGTTGACGAGCATCACGACCAACCAGGCCAAGGCGAAGGTGTTGGCCGGCACGGTCGGGCGCAGCAACAAGAAATTGCCACACAGCGCGCAGACGGTCACGGCGGCACGCAGGGCGGGCGGCCGGCCGCCGGTCAAGAGGGCATAAGTCAGCAGCAACAAGGCGATCAGCACGGCGCCGCGCCGGCGGGTCACTCCCAGCAGCCACAAGAGCACCCCCACCACGCCAGCCAGTACCATCAGGTGCTTGCCGGATATGACCAACACGTGAACGACTCCGACGCGCATGAACTTTTCCCATTCCGCGGACGGTAGCGCCGCCATGTCCCCCAGCAGCAGGGCCGAGGCCAAGTCGCTTTGTTCCGGGGGCAGGGATTGACGCAGCACACCACCGGCCCAGGCGCGTACATGGGCCAAGGGATTCGTCAAGGTCCGCACTCCCGTTCCCCGGCGCGTCACGGCATCGGCGGCTTGACGAACCACGATCTCCGCGCCGATTCCCTGGTCGCGGAGCTGACTGGCGAAGTCGAACTCGCCGGGATTACTCGGCCCACGCGGCAAGCTCAGGTGCCCGACCACCTCGATCCGTTCCCCGACCGCCGCCGTCCAGTGCTGCCCGGTGATGATGAGCCGCGCTTTACCGCTCACCGCTTGCCAATCTGCCCCCTGCAAGATACTGTCCGCGCCGAACACGACCCGCGTGGTTGGCAGACGCGGATAGGATCGTAGCGGGTCGTTGTCACTGGCGGGGGTATGGGTCGGCGCTTCCAACACCGTGCCGCGCAACCGAACGAGCCGCGGGTCTTCAATGGCCAGCAGGCTGATGTCATCGGCGGCCGGCTGAAAGCGATACAGATGATGATAAGCCGCCGCTAAAGCGCCGACGGCCAAGAACAAGTACACCAGCGGCAACCCCGGGGAAGCGCCGCGCCACGCCAGTCCCCAAGCGACCAAGCAGACGGTTGCCAGGAGCAACGCGAACGACAC
Source organism: Gemmataceae bacterium (assembly GCA_046297495.1). Lineage (GTDB taxonomy): Bacteria > Planctomycetota > Planctomycetia > Gemmatales > Gemmataceae > JBKBIP01. The sequence goes on from JBKBIP010000044.1 coordinate 23,480, forward strand.
GGACACATTCAGGTAACGATCCACGATAACCCCAAGGGTGGCGGACAGAGCCACTGGCGCCAGCGGGACACGCCCCCAGATAGCGTGCAAGGTGGTCCCCAAGGATGCGGGATGCCGGGCGGCCACGACAGGAACCGACATTAAATCGACACTCATGTCCGTGTCCCCACATTATTCAAAAAAGGGGACGCGACTCGATTTCGCTGGTTATCCGATTCCACCACGATCCACTCTCCATCAGCAAATACGAGTCGCGTCCCCTTTTTCTCCCCGTCTTGAAATGAGTAATTATTCTTCCTCTGGATTAAATTTCCATCGCCCGTAATACGGAGGTTGCGCGGTTGCGAAATTGTGATATTTTGCCTAACTTCTTTTGTCACAGCAGATTAAAAAAATTTCATGTTTCCGCAGCGCGCTGGCATAGCTGTTGCAATTCTCCCACTCATCGAATCGCCATTCTTATAGTGGTTGATCCCATGTCATTTTGGCTTTCTCAGCATCATCATTTTTGATGTGCTCGCGTGGATCGTCTGCGTTTTTCTGTTCAGCGATCCATCGCGCCCGCCTGGCGCGGGGAAGAAATGAACAACTTCTTGACTTACATCAGTGAGGTTCCCCCATGCGTTTTCCTTGGTTTCCACGGCTGGCAAACCCCAAGCAACAACCCCTGCGCCGTAGCGCCAAAAAGCGTTCCGGTGCTGTCGTGTACCATCGTCCCCGTGTCGAAAGCCTGGAAGATCGATTGGCCCCCGCCACGTCCATCTGGTCTGGCGCCGCGGGGGACGGTCTGTGGTCCAATCCCATCAACTGGAATGGCAACGTCGCGCCATCTCCGGGTAATGACATTGTCTTTCCCGAAGGGGTCGCCTTTCTGTCATCGCAAAATGACTTCGACGCCGGTACGCCGTTCGGCTCCATCACCATCTTCGGCAGCGGCTACGACATCTCCGGCAACGCCATCTTCATTTCCGGTGATGTGGTGTCAGCTCATTCGGTGACCAACACGACCAACACCTTCAGCATCACCTTGCTGATGACGAATTCAATTGAGATTCGCAACGAATATCCCACCACGCAGTTCACCATCAATTCCCCCATCGATCTGAGTGATCATACGCTGACCCTGGATGGGGCGGGCCGTACCAATCTGCAAGGGGCTATCTCTGGCACCGGCGCCGATGCCATCGTCAAGAACGGCATCGGCTTGGTGTTCATCAATCAGAATAACACTTACACCGGCACCGTTTTGGTCGCGGAAGGCATTTTAGTGGCCAGCGGCAACGGGCTGGGTTCTCCCATATCAGGTACCACCGTGTTACCCGGCGCGAGTTTGGGCACGAGCGGCACTCTCAACCTCGAGCCGATCACGGTCAGCGGCAGCGGCTTTGGCGGCATCGGCGCGTTCGGCATCTTGCCCAACACGCATGGGCTTTCCGGTGGCAGCGGCACTTACAGCGGCAACTTGGTGATGACCGATGACACGACGTTCAGCGTGCGGGCGGGCACCACCTTGACCATGTCGGGGACCTTGAGCGGCAACGCTTCGCTGACATTGCAAGAACGCGGCTTCCTCAATTTCACCAATGCCATGACCTACACCGGCGCGACGATCATCAACGGCGGCCGCATTCAGATGTCGGGCAATTTGGGCGCGCTCATCAACACCCCCAGCATCGAAGTCAACTTGGGCGGCTCGCTGTTCATCGACAACAACGCTGGCCCCAATCCGGCCCCGCAACGCCTGCCCAATGACGTGGATATTTATCTCAATGACGGTAGCACGATCCTTTACCAAATCAACAACGCGGGGGGGCGCATTCAGGAAGAGCGGGTGGGGAACATCTTCATTGGTCCCGGCCACAATCGCATTCAGATCACGCCGGCCAATCAAGGATCACCAGCCCAGAGCCGCTTGTTCGCCACCTCCTTGCAGCGTACCGGACCGGGCGCGATGGTCAAGTTTGAATCCACCATCGCCGCCGCCCGCAATTTGGGGACGGCCTTCAATCAAGTCTTGTTTGACAATGCGCCGCCGCTGACCAACGGCATTATCCCGTGGGTTATCGTGAACGACGCTGGCGAAGGCAACATGTTCCCAGGGACGTATGATCCCATCGACGGGCTTCGCGCTATCCAAACCGGTGAGTTCGTCACCAACATCAATACCGCTGGACCGACCGATAATGTGGTGTTGTCCGCGAACGCCACGTTGACCGCCGACACGACCGTCAACTCTCTAACCATCCGCACCAGCGGCGCTACTCGCACACTCAACCTGGCGGGGTTCACGCTGGCCATCGCTGGCGCTGAAGCAGGGGGGGGACCCGTCCGCGGCTTACTGCTGACCACGAATAACAGCGGGTCCAACAACCATAACGTGATTATCAATGGCGGCAACGGCGTCCTTACCTTCGGTCCCACGGGAGAAGGCATCATCGACTTCAATACGTTTGTCAGTAACACCAACTTGGACGGCACCAACGTCACACGCCTTGTTGATCTCACCATCAGCGAGGCCACCTTTTTGACTTTGGGTTCGTCCTGGAAGCACAATCGCGCCAGCAACATTCCGGGGCTGGATTTGCGCAACGTCACCGGCACCTACAGCGGCACCACGTTGCTGACCCAGGGGCAAGTGGGGTTGCGCACCGCTAATATCATCACCATTCCCGGCGACTTCATCATCGGCACCGGCGGTAGCACCACGGCGGGCAACGCCGCCAGCCGCGCCTACGTGCGGCTGTTCAACAGTAACAAGTTCGACCCCACTAGCAACGTGACCGTGGCCAACAACGGCCAGCTGGACCTCATCTCCAGCAACGTGGCGCAGACCATCCAGGATGTGACGTTGATGCCCGGCTACTTCGTGCCCGGCAACGGTCATCTCGGTGGCCACGCCAGCAATGGCCCGACCGTCACCGGCACCATCCGCGTCGTGTCGCCGAACGCCACCTTGGACGGCATCACCCTGATCCCACCTCGTATCGTGGGACGAATTAATGTTGACAATCCCATTTTCGACATTGACGATACTCCTGCCTTGTATGATCTGGACATCACCGCGACCATGCCCGGTTCGACGGGGCCGCTGGTGAAGAACGGCGACGGGTCGCTGATCCTGCGCAGCGCGACGGTGGGAGCTTACACTTCGCTCGGCGATTTCATCATCAACGGCGGAGAATTGGTCCTGGAACGCAATGTCAACATCGGGGGCAACGTCGTGTTGGCCGATGGCACGGCGCTGTACGGCGGCCGTGACCACGCCACCCAGCCAGGCACGGTGCTGGATGTCACGGCCGCCGCCGGAACCGAGATCCAGCCCGGCCAGCTGAAAGGTCCGTTGCTGGCCCCTGGCACTGGTGCCCCCTTCGGCGTCAATTCCGCCTCCACCGTCGGCATCCTGCGCGTCGCCTCCCTGGACCTGAGCGAATCCACCTTGGTCATCGACGTGCGCGGCTTGGTGACAGCTGGCATCGACTACGATCAGCTGCAAGCCACCGGCGCCGTTACCTTGGGGGGCGATTCCAAGCTTGTCGTGGACTTGTTGGGCTTGCGCGACATCACCACCGCGCAAATCCCCATTGTTACTTCAGCGACACTCGATGCCACGCAATTCGCCGACATCGAGGTGATCAACAATCCCGAAGGCTTCTTCGTCTTTCCGAGCTACACCAACACCACCGTTTTCCTGAACATCATCAAAAGCGACGTGCCAACCACTCTCAATGACATCTACGCCGTGGCTCCCGGCAATGGCACTGGGGGGCCGGTGCGTGTCTTCGATGCCGAAACGGGGCAAGAGTTGTGGAACTTCGTGCCGTTTCCAGGTTTTGGCGGCCCGATCCACGTCGCGGTGGGCGACATCAACGGCGACCTGATCCCCGACATCATCGTGGCCGCTGGCCCGGGGGGTGGGCCACACGTCAAGGTCTATGACGGCCGCACCGGCCAAGTGATGGCGGGGCCGTTGGGTAGTTTCTTCGCCTACGATGCGGGTTTCACCGGCGGCGTCTATGTGGCGGCGGGGGATGTCAATGACGACGGCTTCTTGGACATCATCACCGGAACGGGACCGGGGGGTGGGCCGCATGTCAAGGTCTTCAGCGGCTTCGATGGCTCACTGCTGCACAATTTCTTCGCCTACGATCCGGGCTTCACTGGCGGTGTGACGGTGGCGGCGGGGGACGTCAACGGCGACTTCCACGCCGACATCATCACCGGAACGGGACCGGGGGGCGGGCCGCACGTCAAGGTCTTTAGCGGCTTCGATGGTTCGGTGTTGCGGAGTTTCTTCGCGTTCAACGGCGCGTTCACGGGGGGCGTGTTCGTGGCGGCGGGGGATGTCAATGACGACGGCATCGCCGACATCATCACCGGCGCGGGACCGGGGGGCGGGCCGCACGTGCGCGCCTTTAGCGGCGTGGATGGAACGGTGCTGCTGAATTTCTTCGCTTATGATCCGGGCTTCAATGTGGGCGTGCGCGTGGGGGCGGCGGATGTCAACGGCGACGGTCGCGCCGATGTCATCGTCGGCCCGGGTCCAGGGGGGGGGCCGCACGTGCGCGTCTTTGATAGCGCCACCCTGACCGTGCTCGATAACTTCTTCGCCTACGATCCGTTCTTCCTGGACGGCATCTTCGTCAGCGGGCAACGCTCCCGGTTCTTCTGAGAGACTGTTTGAAAATTATTCTGAGGGCAAACCTGGCGAGCGGGGGTTGATCCCCGCCGTGCGTCCTCACGGCGGGGATCTACCCCGCCGCTCGCTAGAAAATTATTCAAACAGACTCTGAGATAGCAACCGTTGTGGTTGGAGCGGTTCGCGGAGGGCTGGCATTGCCAAACATACGGCGGACGGCGCTTGGATGGAGACGACCCCGCCGCGAACCGCTCCACGTGCCGATGTGAGTGGTTGGGAGAGCCTTTTTCATTCAACTGTCAAATAACCGTCATCTCCTAAAGGGGGGGGGTGGGGTGGAATGGAACAATGAAACAAGGAAGCATTCTTCACCTTTTTTAGTATACATTAGTTCACATATGAAGTCAAGCCCGACGGACGTTTTCCGTTCGCCATTCATGCCGATCACGTCGTTGCCATTCTGGACCTGAATACTTCTCCACCCACGCAATTCGTCTGTGTTCAGGCGTCGTCCATCATGGACGTGAAAGAGACACATTGCAGCTCCATTCCAATGCACTTGGAAAATGAGCAAAATCTGTTCAAATTGAACAATCCTCAAATCATAATTCTTGTCCAAAATATCTCCATTATGATCAAAAATTGGCTTGCTTTTTCCTAAGCTCGTCCTCCATACTTAGAGTATTCATGGAAAGATAATTAGATTGGTTAAACAATGCCTATGGAGGCAACCTTTTCTTTTTTTTCGTTTTCCAATCTTCAGCGATTCTTGGTCGTGCGGAAACCAATAGATAAGTTCAAACGTAGATTTTCCTTATGGCGTGCTGACTCCGCCCAATGTTCATAGTTTTGTCCCAAACGAATCGGCTTACCCGGCTCGATACTTGGGGGCCCCCTATCCATCATCGAAGCGGAGGATCATAGATCATGCATTCTTCTTGGTTGGGCAACCTGGTGAAGTCCTCTTTTTCATTCACGAAGCGCTCGCGTCAACGTCCGAAAGCCAAACGCGTGGTTTTTCGCAAACTAGAGCTGGAACGCTTGGAGGATCGCTTGGCCCCCGCCACGGCGGTTTGGACCGGTGCCGCGGGCGATGGCATGTGGACAAACCCTGTCAATTGGAACGGCGGCGTTGCGCCGTCCCCCGGTGACGATTTGGTTTTCCCCAATGGGGTGGCTATTCTCACCACTACCAACGACTTCGCTACTGGCACCGCGTTCAGCACCATCACGATCAACGGCAACGGCTACGTGCTGAACGGCAACGCCATCTTCTTGACAGGGGGTAGCATCACTTCCTCCCACACGAACACCAACGCGACCAACACCATCAACTTCTCGATCCTGGCCACCAGTGATTTCACGATTGAAAACATCTATCCCACGACGCACTTGACGCTCAATGGCCCTCTCGACCTGAGCGCGCATACGGTGACCGTCACCGGCGCGGGGCGGGTCAACCTGCAAGGGGCCATTTCCGGCAGCGGCAGCACCGCCTTGATCAAGCAAGACATCGGTTTGTTGTTCATGAATCAGAACAACACTTACACGGGCACGGTGTTCGTCAATGAAGGCATCTTGGTGGCTCAAAATCAAGCCTTGGGTTCCGCGCTCTCGGGCACGGTTGTCGCCGATGGAGCCAGCCTGGGCACGCATGGCAACTTGAACCTGGAACCGATCACGGTCAGCGGCCAAGGCTTCGGCGGCGTCGGCGCGTTTGGCATCTTGCCCAACACGCACGGCACGGCTTGGGCCACCGGCACGTTCAGCGGTAATCTGAACCTGGTCGGCGATACGCTGGTCAATGTGCGAGCCACCCAGACCTTAACCGTGACAGGAACGGTCAGCGGCAACGGCTCCTTGACCGTGCAAGACCTCGGCATCCTCAATTTCGCCAACACCATGACCTACACCGGCGCGACGATCATCAACGGCGGCCGCATTCAGATGTCGGGCAATTTGGGCGCGCTCATCAACACCCCCAGCATCGAAGTCAACTTGGGCGGTTCGCTGTTCATCGACAACAACGCTGGCCCCAATCCGGCCCCACAACGCCTGCCCAATGACGTGGATATTTATCTCAATGACGGTAGCACGATCTTTTACCAAATTAACAACGTGGCGGGGCGCATTCAGGAAGAGCGGGTGGGGAACATCTTCATTGGCCCCGGCCACAATCGCATTCAGATCACGCCGGCCAATCAAGGATCACCAGCCCAGAGTCGCTTGTTCGCTACTTCCTTGCAGCGCACCGGGCCGGGCGCGATAGTCAAGTTTGAATCCACCATCGCCGCCGCCCGCGATTTGGGGACGGCCTTCAACCAAGTCTTGTTTGACAATGCGCCGCCGCTGACCAACGGCATCATCCCCTGGGTCATCGTGAACAACACCGGCGGCGGCAACTTGATGCCAGGGACGTATGATCCCATCAACGGGATTCGCGCCATCCAAACTGGCGAGTTCGTCACCGATATCAATACCGCTGGGCCGACCGATAACGTAGTGCTAACGGCGGGAGCTACGTTGACCGCCGACACGACCGTCAACTCGTTGACGATCCGCACCACAGGCGGCGGAATCACCCTCAATCTGAACGGTTTCACGTTGACCATCGCCGGCGAGGAGGATGGGAGCGGCCCGGTCCGCGGCCTGCTGCTGACCACGAACCCCACCACCACGGACAATCGCAACGTGGTCATCAATGGCGGCGGCACTGGCGTCCTCACCTTCGGTCCCACGGGAGAAGGGATCATCGATTTCAACACCTTTCAGAATAATACGAACCTCGACGGCACCAACGTCACACGCCTTGTCGATCTCACCATCAGCGAGGCCGCCTTTTTGACCTTGGGTTCGTCCTGGAAGCACGATCGCGCCGGCAACATTCCGGGGCTGGATTTGCGCAACGTCACCGGCACCTACAGCGGCACCACGTTGCTGACCCAGGGGCAAGTGGGCCTGCGCCAGGCCAACGTCATCACCATCCCCGGCGATTTCATCATCGGCACGGACGGTAGCACGACGGCCGCCAACGCCGCCAGCCGCGCTTATGTGCGTTGGTTCAACAGTAACAAAGTGGCCAACACGGCCAACGTGACCGTGGCCAACAACGGCCAGCTGGACTTGATCACCAGCAGCTTACAGGAAACCATCAATGATTTGACGTTGATGGTCGGTTATTTCACTCCCGCCAATGGCCACGCCTCCGGCGGCAACCCCGCCACGAATACCAATGCCCTGAACGTCAACGGCACTTTGCGCGTGGTTTCCCCCAACGACAGTTTGAACAGCATCACGCTGATTCCGGCTCGACTGAACGGACGCATCAATATCACTTCCGACACTTCCTTTGACATCGACAATACGCCCGCGCTGTATGAGCTGGAAGTCCTCGGCCCGATGGTCAGCTCCGGGTCATTCGAGAAAAACGGGGATGGCGTCGTGATCCTGCGCAACACGGCGATCAACGCCTATCAGTTCCCCGGCGACATCTTCGTCAACGAAGGGACGTTGTCGGTTGATCTGAGCGTCAACATCACCACCAACGTGAACTTGGGGCCGGACGCCAGCTTTCACGCGGGCCGAGTCAGCACCGCAACCGGCACGGTGCTCAATCTCAACACTTCCGCCGGCAGCATCATCCGGCCCGGACAGCTAACCAAAGTGTTGGGTGCTCCCGGCACCGGCGTGCCATTCGGTGTCAATTCCATTGATGGCATCGGCATCATGCGTACCGCCACCACCGACTTGAGCGAGGCCATGCTGGAAATCCAGGTGAAGAACCTGATCACCGTAGGGACCCACTTCGATCAGTTGCAAGCGACTGGCTCGGTGACGCTGGGCCCCAATTCGACCTTGGTGGCGGACCTGCGCGGATTGCAAGATGTCACGAGCGCGCAACTGCCCATCGTCACTTCAGCGACATTGAACGGCACGCGCTTTGGCAACATTCAGGTGCTCAACAATCCCAACGGTTACGTGGTGTTTCCGACCTACACGGATACCACGGTGTTCCTGAACATCATCAAAGCCAATGTGCCGGTGCCGCTCAATGACATCTACGCCATCGCGCCGGGAGTGGGGACGGCGGG
>JBKBIP010000045.1:0-32056 GCA_046297495.1 Gemmataceae bacterium
AAACGTCACCAAATGTTAAATTGCTTCGGGGCCGCGTTCGCCGGTGCGGATGCGGATGCAGTCTTCCAGGGGCAGGATGAATATCTTGCCGTCACCGATGCGGCCTTCCGGCCCCGTGCGGCCTGCTTCCATGATGGCGTTCACGGTTGGCTCGACGAAATCCTCATTGACGGCGATTTGCAGCTGGACTTTGCGCAACAGGTTCACCGTCAGCTCATGGCCGCGATAGATTTCCGAATGTCCCTTCTGTCGGCCAAAGCCCTGCACATCCACGATGGTCAGGCGGAACACCTCGACCTTGCTCAACGCTTCCTTGACCGCTTCGAGTTTCGACGGCTGAATGATGGCCAGGATGAGTTTCATGGGTGCGGTTGGTCCTTCGTTGGCACAGGGGTTAGGGGTTCGTGACAAGGCGATCAATTTCGACGCGCAGCCGCGCCTGGTCACTGACAGGTCGCATCGCCCGCGCGTCCTCTTCACGAAACGTCGCCATCAGGATGGCGCCAGCGGGCGTGCGCTGGTAATCGTAGATGACATAAATTGTGCCATCCGCCGCTTGGACACCATCCGGGTAGGTGACACCCTCACGCTCATCGAGCATCAGGCCCCCTTTCCAGGTTTTGCCGTCGTCGTCGGATACGAATGCCATCAGCTTTTCGCGTCGCGTCCGTTCGTCCAGCGGGCCATGCTTGACCAACAACAGATTGCCCGAGCGCAAGCGCCGGATGAAGAACCGCGAAGTCGGATGCGCGATCGCGGCGCGCTCGACTGGAGACCAAGTCTTGCCGCCGTCGTGTGAAACCGTTTCGGCAATGCCACGACTGCGGACCAACATCCACAGCGAACCGTCCTTGCGTTCGACGATCATCGGTTCATCGGGACCACGGGCTTCAGCGGGCAGCACGTTGGCCGTGCCGCGCAAGTGAAAAGTCTTGCCCTGGTCCGTCGAGGCATAGACCCGGATACTGTCATCCGCTTTCCAAATGGAAGAAGTGAACAACCAATCGCCGTTTTTCAGTACGGTCGGCTTGTTCAACATGATGCCATCTCCTAGTCGTCGCGGCGGAGACCAGCGCGGCTCCGCTGCATCTGGGTCATCGGTCATGATCGCCCAAATGCCGTAGCGGCCGTCCTGCTGGCCGTAACTTTGACCCCAGAAAACCCACAATCGCCCCAGCGGATCGATCCAAATGCAAGCGGACATCGCCCGCACCCCTCGGCGCGGCATAATCATGAGCTTGACATCCGACCATGACTTGCCCTCATTATCGCTGAATTTCACCACCTGGTAATTGCGCGTGCTCTCGACGTCTCGTCCGTAAACCGTCCACAACCGGCCTTTCGCGGTCCGTTCAATGCCGGCCACCCCCTGTCGTTTGGTCGGTGGGATATGCGATTTCCAGGGGTTGAGGATGATGTTGGGCGGCTCCAGAGCCAGGTCGCGGCCAGGGGGGGGACCATGCGCCGACTTCGACTCATCCGCATCCGCGGCGGCCAGAATGGAACCGATGCCAAACAATGTCACTACCAACGCCGTCTGTCTCATGTTGAGCTTCCCGTGCAAGAGATGAGTTTCAGGCCACGATCTCCCGAATGACATTCCCATGCACATCCGTCAGCCGGAATTCGCGGCCCTGGTATTTGTAGGTGAGGCGTTCGTGATCGAGACCGAGCAGGTGCAGGACGGTGGCGTTCAGGTCGTGGACGTGGACGGGGTTTTGCACCACGTCGAAGCCGAGATCGTCGGTCATGCCGTGGCTGACGCCCCCTTTGACGCCGCCGCCGGCCAGCCACATGGTAAAGGCGTGTTTGTGGTGGTCGCGGCCTAGCTTGGTGGCGGCGCCGGTGCTGTTGATCCCTTGACGCAACGGCGTCCGGCCAAACTCGGCCCCCCAAACGATCAACGTTTCGTCCAGTAAGCCGCGCTGTTTCAGGTCTTGAATCAAAGCGGCCATGCCTTGGTCCACGTCGCGGCACTTGGCTGGCAGCCGGGTTTCAATCGAGTTGTGATGGTCCCAATCGGCGTCGTAGAGTTCCACCAGCCGGACGCCCCGTTCGACCAAGCGGCGGGCCAGAAGGCAGTTGGCCGCGAACGACGGCTTGCCGGGTTGCACGCCGTACAGGTCGAGCGTGCTTTGTGACTCGTTGGAGACATCCATCATCTCCGGCACGGACACTTGCATTCGGAATGCCATCTCGTACTGGGCAATGCGGGTGGCAATTTCGGGATCGCCCACGGTGTCCAGGCGGTGACGGTTCAACTCTCCCAGGGCGTCCAACAGCCGGCGGCGGTCGCTCATGTCATGGCCAACGGGGTTGGACAGAAACAACACCGGATCGCCGCTGGAGCGGAATTGTATCCCCTGATAGACACTGGGCAGGAAACCCGATGCCCACAAGCTGGTACCCGCTCCCCCTTTCGGCCCGGACAGCAGCACGACATAGGCCGGCAGGTTGGCGTTTTCCGAACCCAAGCCGTAAGCGACCCACGAGCCAAAGCTGGGCCGGCCGCCGCGCCCGAAGCCGCTGTGCAAGAACATCTGCGCCGGAGCGTGGTTGATCTCCTCGGTGTGCAGCGAGCGGATGATGGCCAATTCATCCGCCACCTTGGCCAAGCTCGGCAGCAGCTGCGACATCTCCTGGCCGCTCTGGCCATGCCGAGCGAAGCGGAACGGCGTCCCGGCCAACACCAGCTCACCGCCGATGAAGGCGAATTCCTTCCCCTTGGTGTACGCCTCCGGGCAGCGTTGATTGTCAAACTTTTGCAGAGCCGGCTTGTAATCAAACAGGTCCAGCTGCGACGGCGCGCCGATCATGTGCAGATAAATGACATGCTTGGCTCGCGGCGCGAAGTGTGGCAGCTTGGCGGCCAAGGGATCGCGTGGCGCTGCCGTCAGTGCCCTGTCATTCAACAGCGTCCCCAAGGCGATGGCGCCGAGGCCGAAGCCAGATTGACGCAAAAACGCCCGGCGCGTGACATGATGAAGCCATGTAGTGTCGTTCATGGTGCGGTCTTTCTTCTTGGTCTTGAATCAGCTCGTGATGATTTATCGATTCGCGCCGAGAGTCGGCGGCGTGCGCAAACCGATGAATCCTCGGAAAAACTCAGCGCGACTACCGTAAAATTCATTACTTCGTAATCGTCTCATCCAAATTCAACAACACCGTGGCCACGCTGTACCAGGCGGCGAACTCCGGTAGCGGGACATCTTTGGGAGCCGAGAAATTGCCCACGAGCTTTTGCGCGGCGATGAGATTGTTTTTAGAGACGGCGAACTGTTCCTCAAACAAGTCGCGCAGAATAGTCACCTCCTTATCATCTGGCTGGCGGGCCATGCACAATCGAAAGGCGTGGCGAAGACGTTCATCCGGCGTGGCATCGGGCTTCTCGACCAGCAGGCGCCGGGCCAAGGCCAACGCCGCTTCCACATACACGGGATCATTGAGCAGCGTTAGCGCCTGCAGGGGCGTGTTAGTCCGTGAGCGTTGCACCGTGCAGCTGAGCCGATTGGTGGCGTCGAAGTTGATGAAGCTCGGATACGGCGAGCCACGCTTCCAGACAACATACAGGCCACGCCGATAGCGCATCTCGCCTGGACTGACGATGTAGTCATAGCGCTGCCCGCCAACCTTGGTCCAGATGCCGTCGGGTTGGTAGGGCTTGATCGGGGGGCCGCCTTGTTGGAGACTGAGCAAGCCAGCTGCCGCCAAGGCATTGTCGCGGATCATCTCGGCATCCATGCGGAAGCGCGGGCCACGGGCGTGGAGTTTGTTTTGATCATCGCGGGTCAGTAGCTCCGGCGTGAGGTTCGCCGATTGCCGGTAGGTGGCGCTCAGGACGATGGTTTTTAGGATGTGTTTCATGTCCCAGGGGCGGGGAAGTTCGCCGTTGGCTCGCTCGCTAAACGGGCCGTCCATGAACTCCATCGCCAACCAGTCGAGCAATTCCGGATGTGTCGGCGGTTCCCCCTGGATGCCGAAATCCTCGACGGTACGGACGATACCATGTCCAAAGATTTCCGCCCACCAGCGGTTGACGGTCACGCGCGCCGCCAGAGGATTGTCGCGGGATACCAACCAACGAGCGAAGGTCAAGCGCTGGCGCGGACCTTCGGGCAGCGGGTGCAGCACAGCGGGCGTATCCGGCTCGACCGGCTCCTTGGGGCTGCGGTAGTCGCCACGGTTGAAAACGAAAGTTTGCCGCGGCGTTGGCAGCTCTTGCATGACCAAGGTGGTCGCGGGGGCCAATGCCGCCAACGCTTGTTGCGTCTGTTGGCTTTGGCGTTGCAGCTGGGTCATCTTGGCGTCCTGAGCCAGGCGATGAGCCAGCAAGCGATCCCGGTCCTTCGGCGTCCATTTCAGGTCGGGCTTCTTCAAAATGGCCAACACATCCGCCGGCAACTCCTGGCCGCCGATCTTGCCGGTGACTGCCGATAGCCGCAATCGGCCAATCGTGCGCCCGCCGCCGTAGTTCTGAATGAGGGTGAAAGTCAGCGTCGTTCCCTTGTCGTAACCGATCGGCTGATCCGCTTGAAAGACGGCCCAATGCGATTCGCCGAAACGCGGATTGATGGCCCAGGCGGTTTTCGGGTCCTGGTCGATGGCCTGCGACACATCGAAACGCTGCTGCGAGAAGCTGGCTTGGGCGGCCACCAGACGCACCGGCTGATTCTGCTTCGGCGTCTCACGCGGGGCGGCGGCCACGGTGAAATCATTCAGCACGAAATTGGGCCGTTGCGGATCGCCGCGTCCGGGGCCTTGGCCGGGCAGCGAATCATCGGTCAGCGCTTCCAGCTTGAAGGCCCGCATCTGGGTTAAGTCCGTGTGCATCGTGACTATATATGTATCCCGGTCGGGGGGATCATCGAGAAACAGCACCGAACCATCGTCGAGTAGTTTCCAAGTCGCCCCTTCCTTGGACACAACGTCGGCAATCTCCAAAATATGCGTCGCTGGTTTGTCCACCAAGGAATCGACCATGCCGCTGGCCCAAGCATCCAAATCGGCACGCAGCTCCTGTTGCCGGTCCTTGGCCGCCTGTTGCAGCTTGGCTAAATCCTCTTGCAATTGGCGGCGCTCCCTATCGCGTTCGGGATCGCTTAGTGTCATCGTGGGGCCAAGGAACTGAATCGAGCCGGGCACCTTGGGATTGCTGCGATCGGCTTCGATGGCCGTATTGTTGAAGAAGGCCAACAGTTGGTAATACTCCTTCTGCGTGAAGGGGTCGTACTTATGCTCATGACACTGAGCGCATTCCAGCGTCGTTCCCAGCCAAACGGTGGCCGTGGTGTTGACGCGGTCGATGATTTGGTTGATGCGAGTCTCTTCGGGAATGGAGCCGGCCTCGACATTGGTGGTGGCGCAGCGGTGAAAGCCGGTGGCAATCCGCTGACTCTCGGTGGCATTGGGGAGCAAGTCGCCGGCCATCTGCTCGATGGTGAACTGATCGAACGGCATGTTAGCGTTCAGGGCATTGACCACCCAATCGCGGTATGCCCAATTGTCACGCAGGTCGTCGCGTTGGAAGCCGTGCGAATCGGCGTAGCGGGCCAGGTCGAGCCAGGGCCGCGCCCAGCGCACGCCGAATTGCGGCGAGTGCAACAGCCGATCCACCAGCTTTTCGTAAGCGTCCGGCGATGGATCCGCGAGAAAAGCAGCCACTGCCTCCGGCGCCGGCGGCAGGCCGATCAGGTCGAGCGATACTCGGCGCATCAGGGCCGCCTTGTCCGCTTCGGGGGACGGTTTTAGTCCCTCTTGCTCCAATCGGGCCAGAATGAAAAAGTCGATGGCATTCTTGGGCCAGGCGGCGTCCTTCACTTTCGGCAGCAGGGGCCGCACCGGCGGAATGTACGCCCAATGTTTGGTCAATTGCAAGTCAGCGGGCCACTTGGCTCCTTGGGCGATCCAGGATCGAATCAGCTCGATTTCCCGCGCTGACAACGGCTCGCCGCGCGCCGGCATGATGTCCCGGTCGCCACGCGGCAACGTGATGCGCCGCACTAGCTCACTGTTCTCCGGCTGGCCGGGAACGATAATCTCTTCCGCGTGAAACGCTCCCCTTCGTGTATCCAGACGCAGCTTCCCTTTTTGCTGATCGGGGCCATGACAATCGAAACACGTTTTGCGCAGCAGCGGATACACATCGCGGGCAAAATCGACCGGAGCGGCTGCCGTCTCCTTGGCGCCGGCACTCAGCCAATTTCCTACCCCGCCGGCCAGCAGAACGACAACAATAATTCCTGGTAGGGCATAACGCGACAATTTCGGCATGGTCCAACCTCGGAAGGCAGCAACGGCGGAAACATCGGGGAATAGAGGATAGTATGAAGGAGAACATCGGAGTTGGCAACGAAAAAGTGGGGCAGAATCGAGCGAAGGGCTCATTCCATTCCACGCCCCTATTTGGATCAAACAGGTGCTCGATGGAAGCATCGGTTCGCGCGCGACGCCGAGCGCGAATCGATGCCTCCATCTTGGAGATTTGGTGATGACAACCCACT
Organism: Gemmataceae bacterium; assembly: GCA_046297495.1. Classification (GTDB taxonomy): domain Bacteria; phylum Planctomycetota; class Planctomycetia; order Gemmatales; family Gemmataceae; genus JBKBIP01. The sequence goes on from JBKBIP010000045.1 coordinate 6,501, forward strand.
AACCATACAATTCTGCGATGGGTTTGCCGAAGGGCAGAACCGGGTGGGGGCGGCCGGTGTTGTCCTCGTAGTGGACGCTGGTATCGACGCCGAGATGATCATAGATGGTCGCCAGCACGTCTTGGGGGGGCTTGGGATTGAGCTTGGGAAAAGCCCCTTTGGAATCGGATTCGCCAACGACGCGCCCCCCTTGTATCGGGCCGCCGGCCAACACGGCGCTGAAGACGTTGGGGTAGTGGTCTCGGCCGGCGTCGCGGTTGACCTTCGGCGTTCGGCCAAATTCCCCCCACGCCACCACCAACGTCGAGGACAGCAGGCCGCGTTCCTCCAGGTCGGTCATCAGGGCGGCGAAAGCCCGATCCCAGCGCGGCAGGAAGCCGAGCTTTAACGACTCGAAACCAAGCACATGCGTATCCCACCAGCGCAAATCGACCGTCACTAGCCGAACGCCGGCCTCCACCAGCCGCCGGGCCAGCAAGATGCGCTGGCTCCAGGCCGGAGCGCCGCAGCGATTCGATGCCTTGGGATCGAAAGCGGGCATAAAGCCGTAGCGCTCGCGGAGCGGGGCTGGTTCCTTGTCCAAATCGAAAGCGTCGCGGGCCTTGGGTGAGGTGAGAATGTCCCAGGCTTTTTGCTGGAAGCGATCCAAGGCCGCCAATTGGCCGGATCCGTCGATGTCGCGGCGCAGCTGGTCGAAGTCGCGCAGCAATTGCCGGCGGTCGCCGAGCCGTTCCACCGTGACACCCTGCGGCAAGGTGAAGTTGGGGAGGCGGAACGGGCCGGGGTTGGCCGGGTCGGCGTTGGTCTCGAATGCCTTGTACGCCACTCCCAGGTAGGCCGCGCCGACGCCGGGCAGATGACGGGGGATCATCACATAAGGAGGCAGCTCCGGCACCTGATCGCCGAGCTGCTTGGCGACAATCGAGCCGCAGCTGGGATAGACGTTCTCATCGGCGTTGGGGCCGGGCGGATAGCCGGTGAAGCAAATTTGATCGGCGGCGGAATGGCCGGCGTTGTCGTGGTACAGGCTGCGCACGATGGACCATTTGTCCATGATCTGAGCCGTCAGGGGGAGCTGATCGGAAATGGTGATCCCTGGCACATTGGTCGGGATGGTGCCGAACTCGCCGCGATATTCCTCTGGGGCGTCCGGTTTGGTGTCCCACATGTCGATGTGGCTCGGCCCGCCGCGCATCCACAGGATAATAACCGATGGCACGCGCCCCGTGGCGGGGGCCGTCGCTCCCTGAGCTTCCAGGCGCAATAGATCGGCCAAGCCCAATCCGGTCCCCAACACGCCGGCTTTCAAGAACTCCCGCCGACTGACATGCAATTGCTGCCGAAATTCCCGGCAACCAACACGAGCACCCCCCATGCTCTTCATGTGTGAATACTCCCGCAATAGGTTGGACCCGCCCCAGGCAAGGCAGGCAGTGGCAGAAATTGGCCGGGGTGTGGGCAGGCAGCATCCCCGACGCGCGGTATCCGTTGATTTCCGTTGTATGGTAGCCGTTGTCGAACGCGGGAGCAAGGATTTTCAGGTCAAAAAAGGGGACGCGACTCAATTTCGATGGTTATCAGATTCCACCACGATCAACTCTCCGTCAGCAAATACGAGTCGCGTCCCCTTTTTCTTGATTGGGGCGTGACAACCACAATCTCCTCGCCATCACGCGGGCTACTCGCTAATCTATCGGACAGCGGCGGTTCTCTCACTTTCAAGGTAAATGAAAGGACGACCTATGTTGCGACAATCACTTACCTGGTCATTGTTTCTGGGCCTGATCGCACAGGGAATGGTCATGGCCGAACCGATTCCAGGGATTGGTCCGGTTGGCGACAGCAAACGCTTGCACACCGGCTTTGCCTTCACCGAAGGCCCCGCTGCCGACCGGGAAGGGAATGTCTATTTCACCGACATCCCCCATGAACGGATTCACAAAGTTGATAAAGACGGCAAGCTGTCCATCTTCCGCGACCAGTCGGGACATGCCAATGGTCTGATGGTCAACGCCAAGGGGGAGATCGTGGCCTGCGAGATGGATGGGCAAGTCGTGGCCTTCAGCCCCGATGGCAAGGAGCGCCGCGTCCTCGCCGCCGAGCACAACGGCAAACGTTTCAACGCTCCGAACGATCTGGTCATTGACAAGCAAGGGGGCATCTATTTCACCGATCCCGCCTTCCGCGCTCCGATGCCGTTGCCGCAAGAAAAAACGGCGGTCTATTACATCACCCCCACGGGCCAGGTAACACGGCTGATCGACAATCTGCCCAATCCGAATGGCGTCATCCTATCCCCCGATGAAAAGACCTTGTATGTCATTCCGACCGGACAGGCGGATATGATGGCCTATCCCATTCTGTCCCCCGGCCAGCTCGGCAAAGGGCGGGTCTTCTGCACGCTCCAACAGCCCGAAGGAGTCAAGAACACCGGCGGCGACGGCTTGACCGTCGATACCAAGGGGAACCTGTACATCACCTCGCGGCTGGGGCTGCAAGTGTTCGATCCCGCCGGCAAACTGCTGGGCATCATCGAGCTGCCCGAACAGCCAGCCAACGTGACCTTCGGTGGCCCGGACCACAAGACCCTCTATGTCACCGCCCGCAAATCGTTATACACCGTGCCGATGGCCGTGACCGGCCATGTGTTCCCGGCGGGGAAGTAATAGGGAGTTGTCTCTGATTGTGGATCGGCAAAAATACCTTGTTGGAGTCATCGGTTCGCGCGCCGAGTCGATAGCGGGCGCGAATCGATGAATCGCCACAGGAATCACAAAAGACGGCTAGCGCGCAGGCAAAAGAGAAACACTATGTTCGACGTGCGGCGGCAGCGGGCACAGTTTCCCGCCTTGAATCGACAGGACATAGACGGCCTGGCCCCTATTTTTCTCGATGGTCCTGGTGGCACACAGGTGCCACAGCGTGTCATCGAGGCGATGGTACATTACTTGACGACCTGCAACGCCAATCATGGCGGCCTGTTTGCCACCAGCCGCGCTTCCGACGCCGTGTTGCACGACGCGCAGGAGGCGGTGGCCGATTTCCTCAATGCCCCGTCGGCGGCGGAAGTAGTGTTCGGCCCGAACATGACGACATTGACATGGCATTTGAGTCGGGCCATTGGCCGAACGCTGCGGGCTGGCGATGAGGTGGTGGTCAGCAAATTGGATCACGACGCCAATGTTCGCCCCTGGGTGCGCGCGGCCACGGATGCCGGCGCCACGGTGCGCTGGGTGGACATTCACCCAGAGGATGGCACGCTGAACATGGACGACCTATGCCGCCAGCTCGGCGACCGCACCCGCTTGGTGGCGGTGACGTGCGCCTCGAATGCCATCGGCAGCCGGACGGATGTGCGCGCCCTCACGCGCCTGGCTCATGATGTGGGGGCCTGGGTGTTCCTGGATGCGGTTCACTATGCCCCGCACGGCCCGATTGATGTCCAGGATTGGGATTGCGATTTCCTGGCTTGCTCGGCCTACAAGTTCTTCGGCCCCCATGTCGGCATTCTGTGGGGCAAGCGCCAACTATTGGAGCAATTGCCCGCCGACAAACTCATGCCAGTACCAGACCAGCTTCCCGACCGCTGGATGACCGGCACGCAAAATCATGAAGGAATCGCTGGCGTCGCGGCGGCGCTGGATTATCTTGCCGACCTCGGCGCTACGTGTGATGGTCAATTATCCCTTTTCCCAAACCTGACGGGGCGGCGTCAACAACTCCACGCCGGGCTGGCGGCCATTCAGCATTATGAAACACTCCTCGCCCGGCAACTGCTCCAAGGTCTGGCAGCGCGCCCCCGGTTCCGGGTCTGGGGCATCACCGACTTGGAGCGACTCCCTGAGCGCGTGCCGACGGTATCGATCACGTCTTCGGATCGCCCCGCCAACGTCATCGCTGAGCACCTGGCCGCTCGGAACGTTTATGTTTGGAACGGCAACATGTATGCCTGGGAGCTGACGCGCCGCCTGGGACTGGAAGAAACCGGCGGTTTTTGCCGGCTCGGCTTGGTCCATTACAACACATTGGACGAGGTGGAACGCCTGTTGCAAGCACTAGATGAATTGCCGAGGTCCACTTGAGGTTGCCTTTTCGCGGCGAAATTTAGAGAATCACGGCTTATCGCCAGGTAGCCACAAGGAAGTAGGTGCCAGGATGCCTCAAGCGGAAGGCCATTCGCTGTCGTTGTCCCTGCCACGCCGGTTGATGGGTGATTATTTGCACTGCGCGCGCCAAGTGCCCACGGTGCCGGTCGAGCGTTGCATGTGCATTGCTGAAGTGGCCGCCGCGCGTGCCGCCGCCCAGCCGCGACCGAGCTGGGGAGCGGTGTTCTTGAAAGCCTACGCCCTGGTGGCCCGGCTGCGGCCACAATTGCGGCGGACCTATCTCTCCTTTCCCTGGCCGCGCTTGTACGAACACCCCTTCAATGTCGCCTCCATCGCCATTGAACGCCAATACGAGGGCGAAGAGGCCGTTTTGTTCGCCCATATTCGGATGCCGGAATCGCACCGTCTGCGTGACATCGACCGCCAACTGCGGGCGTTCAAGGAACAGCCGTTGGACCAGATCGATGCGTTCCGCCGCGCGCTGACCATCACGCGCCTGCCGTGGCCAGTACGCCGGCTGGCGTGGTGGGCGGGATTAAACATTTGGGGTCACAAAAAAGCCCGCCGGCTGGGGACCTTCGGCATGAGCATCTACGGCAGCCTGGGGGCGGCGTCCTTGCACCCGCTTTCGCCGTTGACGACGGTGCTCAACTTTGGTCCCATCAGCGCCGCAGGGCATGTCACTGTCCGGCTCATCTACGATCATCGCGTGTTGGACGGCGCCACCGTGGCCCGCGCCTTGGCGGACCTGGAACGCACTTTGCACGGCGACATCCTCTATGAGCTGCGGGACCTGCGAGGAGTGGACGCGGCGTGATTGGCAGCGAGTTGTCCGTTATTCGTGCGTCGCCGTTTCGGGGATTCCTCGGTTCGCGCACGATGCCGCGCGCGGACCGCTGAATCCTCTCCATCCATTCGGTTGGAATTAAACTCTCACTGATCATCAAGAAGCATTGTCGGGAGTGAAAGGGATGAGTGCGGGCTTCACGTCACGCTGGGGGCTGATGTTCGCCATGCTCGGCATGGCGGTGGGGACCGGCAACATCTGGCGTTTTCCGCGCATCTTGGCGAAGAACGGAGGCGGCTCGTTCCTCGTTCCTTGGCTCATTTTTCTGTTGATGTGGTCGATCCCTCTCATTTTGGCAGAATTTTCCTTGGGGCGCGGCATGAGGAATGGGCCGCTCGGCGCCATCACTCGGCTGATCGGTCCGCGCTTCGCCTGGATGGGAGCGTGGATCACCTTCACGGCGACGGCCATCATGTTTTACTACGCCGTGGTCGCGGGCTGGACGTTGCGCTATTTCCTGGCGTCCGTGACCGGGGAATTGGCCCCTGCCTCGGTAAGTGACACCTACTATACCACCTTTTTCCAGGATTTTATTGACAGCCCCTGGCCTCTGGTCTTGCACGGCGTCGCCATGACCTTGGCGGTGGGTGTCATTTATTACGGCGTCCACGCTATTCAGCGCGTGAGCAGTGTGTTGTTGCCGAGCCTGGTCGTCCTGGTGGCGATCCTGGCGCTGCGGGCGGCTACTCTGCCCGGCGCGGCTGCCGGGTTGGAGTTCATGTTCACCGTCGATTGGCACCAGCTCGGCAATCACACCATCTGGCTCGAAGCCTTGACGCAGAACGCTTGGGACACTGGCGCCGGCTGGGGCTTGATCACCACCTACGCCATCTACATGCGCCGCACCGATGACAACACGCTCAATTCCTTCATGCTGGGCTTTGGTAACAATGCCGTGTCGCTGCTGGCGGGGATCGCGGTGATCGGCACTATCTTTTCCATCGATCCCGGCGCCCGTGAGCGGATTGTTGGCGCTGGCAACGAAGGGCTGACGTTCATTTGGATACCCCAGCTGTTCGAGCGGATGCCCGTGGGTTGGTTGTTCATGATCGTGTTTTTCGCCGCCCTGTTCATGGCGGCCTGGTCGTCGCTGATCGCGCTGGTCGAGTTGGCCACGCGCGGCTTGCAAGACTTGGGCGTGCGCCGCCAGCCAGCCCTCGTGACCGTGGGGATGGTCGGCTTTCTGGCCGGCGTGCCCTCGGCCATCTCCATCGACTTTTTGCACAATCAAGATTGGGTGTGGGGGCTGGCGTTGATCTTGAGCGGCTTGTTCTTCGCTTTAGCCATCATCCGCCACGGTGTTTCGACTTTCCGCGAACGCTGGGTCAACGTGGAGTACAACGACTTTTTCATCGGCAAATGGTGGGAAGTAATCATCGCGGTGTTGATTCCAGTTCAGGCGGTCGCTTTGCTGATGTGGTGGTTCTGGCAGACATTCCCCGCAACGGGCACGTCTTGGCAGCGTTTGGTCATCTGGTTGGCGCCGATCCACACGGAGAACACCGGCACAGCGCTAGCGCAATGGGCCATCGTGTTGGGTGGTTTTCTGTTGTTGAATCGGTGGCTGGCGCGGCGGGTGGCGGAAACGCCGCCGGTGCCAGCGCCAGATTAGTTGCTCTCCTTGCTCCCCTGCGAGTCGCACGCTAAACAGGGAAATTCTAATGATCGATATAAAAATTCCTGAATTGAATCCCGATTGGTTCCACCAAGCGGCGGCCCACCAAGCGCGGTTGACCATGCCGGCGGGGGCGTTGGGGCGTTTGTTGGACGTGGGGCGGCAGCTGTGTGCCATTCAAGAGACGTTGCAGCCGCGCGGAGAACCCGCCGCCGTGGTGGTTCTGGCCGCCGATCATGGTATCACGGCGGAAGGGGTCAGCGCCTATCCGCAGGAAGTCACTGGCCAGATGGTGGCGAACTTCTTGCGTCAAGGAGCGGCCATCAATGTGCTGGCCCGTCGGCAAGGGGCCACGGTCTGGGTAGTGGACCTGGGGATTCGCCATTTGCCCGCCGTGCTGCAACCACGGTCGCCGACCCTGCGCTGGATCGCGGGGCAAGCGGTGCGGCTCGGCACTGGCAATTTCTTGCGTGAACCCGCGATGTCCTTGGCCGAGGTCGAGCAGGCCATCGCCGTCGGCCGCCGGCTCGTGGTGGAGCAGCTGGTTCCTGAACATATTCAGGTCGTGGCCTTGGGGGAAATGGGGATCGGCAATACGACCAGTGCCAGCGCGTTGACGGCAGCCGTGCTGGGCTGTAAAGCGGACACGGTCACGGGGCGCGGCACTGGCTTGGATGATGCCCGATTGCGGCACAAAATTCATGTCATCGATCAGGCATTGGAACGTCACTTCCCCAATCGGCATGAGCCGGTCACGCCGTTGGACGCTTTGGCGGCGGTGGGGGGGTTGGAAATCGCCGGCCTCGTCGGCGTCGCCTTGGAAGCGGCGGCCCGGCGGCTGGTGGTGGTGCTCGACGGCTTCATCAGCTCCGTGGCCGGATTGCTGGCCGTGCGCCTGCGACCCGCCGCGCGCGGCTACTTGATCGCCGGCCATCGCAGCGTCGAAGCGGGGCATCGCGCCGTGCTGGCGGCGCTGGACCTGGCGCCCTTGCTGGACCTGGGAATGCGGCTGGGAGAAGGCAGCGGCGCCGCCTTGGCCTTGAATCTCATTCAATCGGCCGCCGATGTCCTGCGTGACATGGCGACCTTCGACGCGGCACAGGTCAGCGAACGAACGTCGTGAGTCCAATTCAGGATAACAGCGTCATATCGCTGGCAGGCCCTTGGGTGGAACGGTCCCATTCGCGGCGGACTTGGTTCAAACCATATGCGCACAATTCAAACTCATCGCTGAGCCGGCGCAGCACGGGGGCTTCCTCACGATAGGGGGCGTCCTCGAACGTGCTGGCGATGTAGTACGAGCGTTTGCCCTGTTCGCAATAATCGATGAAATGATCCTTGCGCAACGCGGAGCGTCGTTGTTTCAGGATTTCGGGATAAACGCCGGTCCAGAAGAGGGCAAAATCGCCAATGTGCCGATAAAATTCACGGCGCGTTCGGCCTTCGGGAGGCAGATCGGCGGCCTCCAGCAACATGTCCACGACTTCCTCCAAGCGTTGGCCGCTGGTGTCGCGCAAGCGGTAGATCGCGTCCATGTGCATGAACCGCGCCAGCAGGTCGGAAAGATAGTCGATGACCTGGGTATCGCCATAGCCGATGGTGGTGAGAAAAGCCTGTTCGGTCAATCCGGCGAACAGACGCCGAAGGGGGTGATCCGGTGTCGGGGACCACATGGTTCTACCTCTTCCATTCAAACACACAAGGCGCAATCGTCCGGGATCGCGGCGCTTGGTTCTCATATCATAAACGCCCATGTTCCGTCAAACGCAACAACTGCCCCTCAAAAAAGGCAGGTCCGTCAATTTGGTGAACCTTCTTTAATCATAACATGTATCGGCGTGGAACAAGAAAAAATTGAAGGGAAGGGATAATAGGGCGGCGCCGGGAGTTGGGAATATGGCAACTGTATCGAGTAAACGCTCGGCGTTGAGTCCACAAGCTGGGGACAACAACGTAGCCCGACTTCGTGAAGTCGGGCTACGGGGCCTGACCTTGGCGGGATGATGCGCGGCGCTATCGCGATGGAATTGCGAACGGATCATTGGGGTTCGACCCGCCGCCGGTGCCGGTGCCGCCCGCGCCGCCACTCCGTGCCCGGGCGACTCGGGATTGATAAAGGTTGAGGCGTTCTTGCCGCGCCGGATCGTCTTGATCGATGTGGCTGGAGCGCACAACCAATTTCCCGTCCGCCGTCAAGATCAACAATTCCTGGCTGCTGTCGTCCAGGATACGGCGGCCCACTTTGTTCTCCGCACTACGAACCGTGTAGTCCCGTTTCTTACCCCCCTCGAAATCGACCAGCAAATCATTGGTGTGAAAAGCAACCGGAACCCCCGGCTTGGTTTGCATGGGACGGAACGGAAACGTCGGCCGGGCAGAAACGGCAGGGGTCGCCAAGCCAAAGGATTCGCGGTTGGGGAACCACATCGGCAATTCGACGTTTTCCCGTTCGTTCATGAAGTCTCCCCGGTACACGTTGATGTCGCCGACGATCCAACAGCCAATCGGAATCGCCGTGAAGGCATTGTTGGGATCGAGACGTTCCGTTTCCAGCCAGCGATGCACCTGGAGCTTGGTTTGGTCGGGCTTGCCGGGAGGCGAGCCGCTGTCATCGGCTACGTAGTAGAACTGCTCATCCGACACCGACACCCGCATGGGGTTGTCGCCGCCGGTCCACCACCCTTCCGGCCCGACCAATTCCTTCTCGGCGGCCAGCTGGGGATAAGCGACCAAATCCCGCTTGCCATAATTGGGATTGGCCAAACGGATGCGCAGGCGGTACTCGTAGGTGTAACCGGGCTGGACCGTGACATCGAGGAATCGCATCAGACAATAATCAGGAATGTAATTTTTGTCTTCCTGAGCGCCCGACGCGGCGGGAGTCGTCATCCGATTGGTGTCATCGTCCAGCACGCTGAAGGGGTCTTCGCCGCTGAGACGGCGGCTGAGAGGGCTGGTTAGCAAGGAATCGCTGGCGCTGCCTTTCTTGGCCAATTCATCCATGACGCGGCGAATCGATGGCAATTGAATGTCGCTGTAGGTTTGCGTGGCCAGTTGCGGCCGGGGCAGGAACAGCTGCTTGTTGACGACCAACGGTTTGAGCGTGTCAGGGTCTTTCTCAAAGCCGGACGCCCGGCTCAGGATGAAGCGATAGGTGGCCCATTGCACGTCATTTTTGGTATCCAACGGAGCCCAATCCTCGCGCAAGTTGCCTTTGCCATCAAAGGCCCGGCGTTGTACTTCCATGCCCAGGAACTGCGGTAGACCTTCTTTCTCATTGATCAGGGCTTGGATCGACGGCAAGCGCAGGGCCTTGCGAAAGGCTTCCAGCTGCTCCATGTAGGGGAAACTGGCCGTCACGACCACCAGACGCGTGGGTTGCATGACCTCGGCGAATTTGGCGTTAGGAGGGACTTGGTCGGGCGGCACATAGCGGAGCGTATATTTTTCCAGGCTGGAATCGCGCTGGCCGGTCATCTGCATGATGGCGGCCGCCGTTTGCGGATTTTTCATCAGCTGCTGCAAGCGTGCTTGCATCACCAACGCTATGTATCGTTCGCGATACAGCTGCGCGGGGGTTTTCTGAGTGGCGACGTTCTGGGGGGGAGGCGGCGCGGGTTTGGAATCCTTCGGCTCCAGGACGCCCAAGAGCAGATTGTCTTGACGCACCTCCACGTCAAAGAACCGCACGATGTCGCGGATCAGTTCCAATTGATATTCCACTGGCCCCAACACAATGGGATTGCGGCGAAATTCGTCTTCTTGAGTTCCCGGCACGAACGCCACGGCGGGGCAGGGAAACTGGTTGGGGTCCACATATTCATTTTCCACCGGCGCCAAGAGCGGCCGGGGAACATCCGGGGGAGTCGGTTGGATGGGGCCGGCGTGCTCCACCCAAGTTACTACCTGAGTGGCTTTGGCGCGAATTTTTTGGGCGATTTCTAGTGGATTGTCGCTGCCGGCGGCGTTCAGGGTGCCAAAGACGAGCAACAAGGCCATGACGACCACGGCTATGCCGAGCGCCAGTCGTTCCCCCTTTTGCAGGAAAAATTGTTTGAAGTCGAAATTGATGTTCTTCTTGGCCATTTGTCATGTCCCTCACACAATAACAGGTTCGTTGCGGTTCACGCCGGTCAAGAGAACACCGGCACGCCTCTGCGCCGTTCCCTGTTTCCGAGATGTATCGCTTCGCACGGCGGATCGCTTCTCAGCGCGAACCGATGAATCTCCCTAAGTTGGTCTCAGTTCTCTGGCATCGGGTTCTCTGATGTGGTGGTCGGCGTCGTGGCTCGGGGCGGATAGCGTTCGTACAGCGACGCGACACCATAAAAGGCCAATTGCACCAGGGCGTATTTCGGTTCCTCGGGTTTCCGCGGCGTCGTTTTCGTTGGGTCCGAAAAGGTATCCATCGGCTGGGCGATGGGCTTGGCGGTCGTGGGCGGCTTAAACTGGCCGCGATAGCGCTGCCATTCCACCTGCGTCGTTTGAATGCGCAGCTTGGAATTCGAGAGGGCGGTGAGCACGTCTTGCACATGGGCTTGATCGACCAACAACACCATGCCGAATGGCAGCTGGCGACATTGGTGGGACGGTTCGAGCATGTAACGCAGACGTTCCAGCCCATGAGGCGTTTTGTTGCTGGCCCGCAGGGAAGAGGTGGGGGCCGGGACAGCGGAATTGCCGCCCCCCGCCATCGGGTCCGCCGAAGTCGGTTGGGCGCTGGGCATGACAATATCCACTCGGCCAAATTGCTTGGCGGGATACAGCCTGCGATCATAGGTGCGGTGGGCGTGTTGGCCAATTTCAATCCGGTCGATGCGTTTGATGGGAGCCGTGGCCGGGTCCAAAACTTGAGCCAGACCGAGCAATCGCGTGGCGGACTGATTAGTGATGGGCAACTCCACACTGAGCCGCTCGCCCTCCGCGTCCTTGATCATGAAATTCAGGTCTGCCTCCTGGTTGGCATCGATGGGTTCACTTTGGATCGTGAACTCTTCCGAGGGACGCGCGGTTTGGGGGTCCTCAAACCAAACTTGGTAACTCACGCGCGTCAGCAATTGGCGCATCGGACTGAGGTTCTTGATTTTGCCCTTGAGCACGCGCCGCGGTCCCGAATCGGCCAACACCAGGTCGATTTGCCAGTAGGGATTCACAAAGCGTTGCCGGGCATATTCGCGCTGCACCGTGTTGGCCATGCCGGCCCCTTCGGCCAGCTCGTATTGGGCCACCCGATCGTTGGCCTCTTTAATGGCCTTGAGCAGCTCCCGTTGGACCCAATAATCTTCCTGGGCCAGCCACATGTCCTCGGCGGTGGGTGGACCAAACTCCGGTCGCCACTGACGAACCCATTGCAGCACGGCGGGCCAATTCTCCTTGCGATCCGGGATGCTGCTGCCATCTTGGGCCGGCGGCGCCTTGAACAACACCGGACTCACCAAGTCCGCCAGATCGGAGTATTGCTGGCGGTAGAGATTCATATAGACATCCCGCCAGGAGGCCTCGGCGATAGGGTCTCCGAAGTAGGCGTCGCCGAGGTGCTGTTGCAGCTCACCCGGCCAGGTCATCAAATCACTTTGGATGTTCCAAGCATCCTTCCAAACTTCCTCGCGGCGGGCCTCCAAGCGGCGAGCTTTTTCCGAAAGCGATTCAAATTCCTTCTTGGTTTCTTGGACACTCTCCTTCGCTCGTAGATCGGCTTGCACTTTGCTGACTTTCTTGCGTTGCGCATCGAGCGCGAACGATACGCTTGTCAGTAACCAGATCAAACCGATTAGAACCACGAACACGCAGCCACCCAGGATAAACCAGAACGGCTCCTTGACAGTGGCTTGTTTTTCAATCGACATGGCAACAACCCTAATGAATAAGGTGACAACGGATGAACGCTTTCCCGGCGCCGCGTCTAGCATCTCGTTTATGGGGCAGCCGCTTGCTCCGCCGTGGAGTCGTCTTGGGGTTGGCTGCCCATCCGCGGTTTACGCAGCTCGTCCGACGGGGTCGGTTCCCGCCAGACGAACATAATGACGAATTCCGTCCGCCGTAACCCTTGCTGGGGGCGTGATGAATCCTCCTTCGCCGGCTGCGAGGGATCAATGAAAATCGGCTGGTCGTCCTTGGTGGCGGTGCTGGGACGCAGCAACGACATCCAGCCAAAGCGCTTGCGATCGGAGGCGGAGGCGGTGAAGGGGACAGCGGGGACGGCGGGCGCCGGCGCCGCGCCGGGAACTCCTGGAATCGCTGGCGCGTCGGGCGTCGTCTCCTCGCGCCGTGGTTCCCGTAACGGAATCAGTGTCGGCAAAAAATTCTTGTCGATGAGGCTGAACTTATCGGGATCGGGATTATCCACCGACTGCGTGCGATACAGGAACACATGGCTGACGCGACTGCCAACCGATGGCAATTTATCCTGGGCGTTGGCTTCCCCCGTCGGAGCCTTGTCCGCGTTCTTCAAGTTTTCTAGCAAGGTGTTGATAATGAATTGGCGGGTGTCCTTGTGATCGGTGAAGCCGCGGATCTGCACGATCCAACCGGGGCCTGTCGGTGGCTTTTGATAATCTTGCTCGCGCATGGCAATGGTATCGGCCTTTTCCTTGACCGAGGGGCTGCGTTTGTTGAGGATGACGAAGTAGGGAGACTGGGCGAACACATGCTCCAAATTATCGGTGAACAAACAATCGACGGCTTCGATGTTGAACTGGATTAAGTCTTGGAGGTGTTGCGCTTCTTGTCCCGCTTGGCGTCCGGCCAGGCGTTGCTTGAATTCCTCGTAGGCCACTTGCCCTTTGACCCGGTCCTCCATCCCTGGCTTGGCCCAATATAATTCCTTTTGGGAATCCTTCAAGTTGCTCCCGTCGGGTTGCGGCAGGCAATCATTGATGAACTTGTTGAGCTTGATCCAATTGATCCGTTCATCCTGTCCCGCCAAGACGCTGCGAACGGCATGGTCCAAGTCGTGAATCTCGATTTGCTTCGCCTCACATTTTTGTTTCCATTGATTGACGAGCGGCAGAACGGTTTTATCGACGTAAGTCATTTCACGGCGGATTTCCGGCGCGCCGACGGCCCGGTATTGGCGGGAGTAACCGAAGGCCAACACGGCCGTTCCCGCCAGCAGGCAGGCGGCGGCGGTCAAGGCCCACGGTTTCTTGGAGCGGATGATCCGCGCGACTTGAATTTCCCGCGGCAGCAGATTGGTGCGCAACAAGGTGACATTCAAGCCTTGCAAGGCCAACCCGTAAGCGGTGCCGAAGCTCATCAGATTTTCTTGGAACGAGGGGGCCGTGACCACGCTATCGCCGTGCAAGCGGTGGAATTTCTGCAGCTTGTGGACTTCCAGCTGCAACTTCTCGCTCAGGAACTTTTGCAAGCCCGGCAACCGGAACGCATTCCCCATCCCCAACAGGTATTGGATGTCCACGTCGCGATGGGTGTTCGTGAAGAAGCCCAAGGATCTCTGGACCTCGTTGACGAAGTTCGTCAGCACCGGCTTGAGGGCGAGCAAGATTTTTTTCAACTCGGGCGATTTGGTGGCATTGCGCTTCAGATGCTCGGCCCGCGCGAAGGTCAGTTTGAGGTCTTTGACCAAGGCCTGGGTGAAGTTGTTGCCGCCGATGGGGATTTGCCGTTGCCAGATCAGCCGATTGCCGTCGGTGATGACCAAGCTGGAATTGTCCGTGCCAATATCCAGGCCGACTAAACATTCCTTCCTGTCTTCATCCGCGGCGGTCTTACGTTTGTGCAGCGCATCGAAAGACAAAAAGTTGCACAACGACAACGGGGCCATCTGGATGATATGGACTTCGACCTCTACATCCTGCATTTGCTGCAAATAGCGAGCCACCGTCTCCCGCTTGATGGCGAACAAGCCGATTTCGGTTTCCATGGCGAAGCCATCGGTGACCACCCCGGAGCCGATTTTTTGATAATCCCAAACCACTTCGTTGAGGTTGAAGGGAATTTGCTGTTTGGCCTCGAAGTGAACGATGTCGTTGATCTTTTTTTCCTCGACGGGGGGCAACTTGACGAAGCGGGCCAGACCGCTTTGTCCCGGCACGCTCATGGCCACCAAGTCCCCTTTGACTTTGTTGCGTGACAGGAACTTCTGCAGCGCCTCGCGTATCATCAGTTCGGCGTCGGAATCGGGTTGGCTGAGAATTTTGGGATGTTCGATATAATCGAAGGCTGTGGCCACGATCTTGCCGTTTTGGTCTTCCAAACGCAGCGCCTTCAAGGCGCTTTGACCAATATCGATGCCCCATACCCCTTTTTGCGCTGTCATAAGTGATCGTCTCCTCGAAGCCGCCGCGAGCAAAAGGCCTTCACCCGCATCCGAATGGATGTGGCAAGCGCTCTTCCGAATTATGAGAAAGGATATAATTGGAAACGTCGTAACTTACAGTAACACAAGATCATGGGCGCTGTCAACGGGCGCTGTGCCCCGTTCCGCCCAGGGGCCATGTTACAGGTCCCATTTCATAAGTATAACCGCTGAAGCGCGTGCGTGTTGGCGGTTTTTCCAAGAAATTCACGGCGTCGCTCGCAACACCGGCCCGGCGCCCCGGCGCAGCAACTCCTCGGCCACGCGCTGGCCCACAGCTTCGGCCTCGTGGACCGCTCCCACCAGCTCCGCCTCGATCCGCTGCCGGCCATCCGGCGAAAGAACCGCCCCCCGCAACGTCAGTTGTTCGCCGATCACCGTCACGGCCGCGCCAATCGGCACCAAGCAGCCACCCCCCAGGGTCATTAGCAAGGCTCGTTCCGCCGTCACGGCTTGCCGGGTTGGCGCATGGTTTAGCTGTCTTACCAGCGTCAGCGTTTCGCTGTCGTCCTGGCGGCATTCCAAGCCCAACGCTCCTTGCCCCACCGCCGGCAGCATCCAGTGGGCATCGAGAATCTCGGTGATCTGCGCGCCAAGCCCCAACCGCTCCAAGCCCGCTTGAGCGAGAATCAAGGCATCCAGCGCTTGTTCCACCAGCTTGCGCAGCCGGGTTTCGACATTTCCCCGTATATCCACCAGCCGCAGGTCCGGTCGGCGGTGCAAGACCTGTGCCCGGCGCCGCAAGCTGCTAGTGGCCACGGTCGCGCCGGCAGGGAGTTCGGCAAAGGCACGATGTTTCTGGGAGATGAACGCATCGCCGGTTGGCCCGCGTTCGGGAACCGCCGCTAACGTCAGTCCCGTCACGGGGATCGTCGGCAGGTCCTTCAAGCTATGTACGGCCACATCGGCATCGTGGTTCAGCAAGGCCCGCTGGATTTCCTTGGTGAACACGCCTTGCCCACCGATTTGGGCCAGCGGGAGGTCGAGGACCTGATCGCCGGTGGTTTGAATTTCGACAATTTCAACGGGACGGGGCGCCGCCAAGGGACGCAGCCACTCCGCCACCTGATGCGCCTGCCACAGGGCCAAGGCGCTGCCACGGGTGCCAATACGCAAAGGAGTTGTCATAGTGGGATCGTATCAGAAATCGCCGCCGCCCAAGTCGCCGCCACCCCAATCGCCCCCCGAATCAAAGGTGCCGCCGCCGGTATCGTCGAAAGAGCCGCCCCCCAGACCGGTCGTGTTCCCCGCAGTGAAATTGCCTCCGGTACCGGTGTAATCGGTGTCGCGCGGCTGGCTATCGGTGGTCCCGGCATCGACCACGCCGCCGCCCGTGTCCCCGGTCAGATTCCCCGCCTCGGTGGGAGATGTCATGCTACTACCGCCCCGGAAAAACGAATCATAGAGCCAGCTGCCCGCCGCGGCGCCAAACAGTCCCCCCATCAAACCCGTCATAAAACTGCCGCCGCCCCCATATCCCGGAGCATAGCCGCCCCCCGCATAGCCGGGACCCGCCGCTCCCGCCGCTCCCGCCGCGGGATAACTCGGTCGGCCCATGCCGGTCAGGGTTCGGAAAAGGCCCACGACGAGCCACACCCCCAGCAGCACGAGCAAACCGAGACACAACCAGCCGAACAACGACCGGCCGCCGCCACCGTCGCCGCCGCCGAATAAGGTGGCGGGGGATTCGGCGCCCCTGCCCAGGTTGGCGGCCATCGTCTTTTCCACATACGCGACCGCTTGCAGCAAACCCTGATCGTAATTCTTGTCCCGGAAATGGGTGAGCAGGATGTTCGTGAGTTCCTGACGATTGCTCGGCGTGAACGCTTGCCGCGCCGTTTCGTTGCCGATCTCGGTTTGGACTCGTCCGGGTTCCCGACAGATCAAGACGTAGATACCGTTCACTTGTAGATCGCGCGCCCGGCTCCTGGCCCAATCTTGAAAGAACGTGGCTTGGCCTAATTCCTCATATTTTTCCTTCAACCCCGCCGGGATTGCTGGAAAAGTCTCGATCATCAGGTCTTTGCCGAAGCGCCGGTGGATTTCTTGAATGCCCATATCCGCTTCGCGCACGGCGGCCGGGTTGAAGAAATTCGCCTGGTCCCGAACTCCCGGCGCCGCCGCTGCCACCTGGGGCAAGAGCAGTCCACCGACCATCAATAGCGGTGTGATCCGAGGCAAGTATCCCTTCATGGCATGTGGCTCCTGATGACGGCATGGCGAGATTTTCCGGAGGTCTCCGACGCCTCTACCCGTGTATCATTATATGATAGAGCTTGTTCGCCCCATGTGCCAAGGATTCATCAACGCGCCTGCTTTCTTTCGGTGTGAGAACCATCATGACCCAACCTCGCTTGCATTCCACGACCATTCTGGCGGTGCGGCACCAAGGGCAAACGGCCATCGGCGGCGACGGCCAAGTGACGCTGGGCAACGTGGTGATGAAAAACGACGCCCACAAGATTCGCCGCTTGCACGAAGGGCGGATTCTGGTCGGCTTCGCCGGCGCCAGCGCCGACGCCTTCGCCCTGTTGGAACGCTTTGAGGCCAAGTTGAAGGATTATCAAGGCAGCGTGCCGCGCGCGGCCACGGAATTGGCCAAGGATTGGCGCATGGACCGCAACTTGCGCCGCCTGGAAGCCATGCTCGTCGCTGCTGACCGAGACCATCTGTTGCTGCTCAGCGGCACCGGGGATGTCATCCAGCCCAGCGACGGCATCGCCGCCATCGGCTCCGGCGGTCCCTTCGCCTTAGCCGCCGCCCGCGCCTTGATCACCCACTCCACGCTGTCTGCCGGCCAGCTTGTCCGCGCCGCTTTGGAGATTGCCGGCGAGATTTGCATCTATACCAATCGAGTTATTGAAGTGGAAGAAGTATAGAATAGTGGCGAGTGACCCGTGAAACCGTTTCGCGAGCGAGCCGCGGGCGAGCGCCTCGGCCCCGCTCATCGTGGAGGAAGATCGTGGCAGACCTGACACCCCGGCAGATCGTGCAAGAGTTGGATCGCTATATCGTCGGCCAAGAAGCGGCCAAAAAAGCCGTGGCGGTGGCGATCCGCAATCGCTGGCGCCGCCAGCAGCTGCCGCCGGAGCTGCGCAAGGACGTGACCCCCAAGAACATCATCATGATCGGGCCGACTGGGGTAGGCAAAACCGAGATTGCCCGCCGCTTGGCCCAGCTCGTCGGCGCCCCCTTCATGAAAGTCGAGGCCACCAAGTACACCGAGGTCGGATATCATGGCCGGGATGTCGAAGGGATGATCCGCGACCTGACGGAAATCGCCATCGGCATGATCCGCCAGGACCAGCGCGAGAAAGTCGAAACCCAAGCTCAAGAGCGCGTCACCGAACGCTTGCTGGATTTGCTCGTGCCAGTCACCGCAAGCTGGGATGCCGACTCGAACGAGGAGGAAGAACGCCACCGCCGGACGCGCGAGAAGATGCGCGCTCGTCTCGATGCCGGTGAGTTGGAAGACCGACTCGTGGAATTGAACGTCGAGCAAAAATTGGTGCCGGTGCAGATTTTCTCCAACTTGGGCATGGAGCAGATGGATGTTGATTTTCAAAATATGTTCGAGCGCATCATGCCCAAGCAGGCGCAGCAGCGGCAAATTCCCATCCGCGAAGCACGCCGCATCCTGATGGAACAGGAAACCGAGGCCCTCATCGACCGTCAAGTCGTCACCGAACGGGCCATTGAGCTAGTGGAAAACCAAGGGATGGTCTTTCTGGATGAGCTGGACAAAATTTGCGGCCCCCAGTCCACGCATGGCCCGGACGTGTCACGACAAGGGGTGCAGCGCGACTTGCTGCCGGTCGTCGAAGGCACGACGGTCAACACCCGCTATGGCCCGGTGCGGACGGATCACATCCTGTTCATCGCCGCCGGCGCCTTTCACATGTCCAAGCCGTCCGACCTGATGCCGGAATTGCAAGGCCGCTTTCCGATTCGGGTCGAGCTGACCGACCTGAAACGGGAGGATTTTCTCCGCATCCTCACGGAGCCAAAACACGCCCTGACCAAGCAATACGCCGAGCTGCTGGCCACCGAGGGGGTGACACTGGAATATACCCAGGATGGCATCGAAGCCTTGGCCGACATCGCTTACGAGGTAAACCGCACGACACAAAACATCGGCGCCCGCCGTCTGCACACCATCTTGGAGCGCGTCATCGAAGACATCAGTTTCGAGGGACCCGATCTGAAGAACAAGCGCGTCATCATTGATGGCCCCTACGTCCGCGACCGGCTCACCGACATTTTGCAAAAGGAAGATTTGAGCAAATTCATTCTGTGATGCTGACCGTTTAGCGTGTGCGCCAACGGCGAGCGCGCTTGCCATACCGCGTCAGTTTGCCAAATCCGCGCCATCGTCGTTCGCCCCTTTTACTTCATCATTCAAGAAATCCCTCTATCCCGCCGAATTAGAACCTACATACCGACAAGGGGGGATAGGTTGGATGGTTTCACGGGGGCAATGAGATGCCTGCCGTGTCGATCCCTGTTACGGAACAGTTTGATCGGGAGGCTAGGTTTGAAGACGTGGGCCGCACGCCTGTTGCGCTTACGGGTCGTCGTGTATCTGCTGCTCGCTTTCGCCGGCATCAATGGGTGGGTGGCCCGGCACGCGGACCAGTGGCGGCGTCATGCCCCCGAATTTTACCGAGAACGCTTGGCGTATTGTCGCAGCCAAGAGTGGGACGCGGTCATAGTCGGTTCCTCGCCCGCCATGTGCGGCATCGATGCCGATATCCTAGCCGGCGCGCGCTTTCAAAATCAGCCGTTGCGGCGCGTGTGCAATGCGGCCATGCCGTTGGCGTCGGCCAGTGAAATCTATCATGTGGTCCAACACGCCATGCCGACGCCGCCGCGACTGCTTATCTACGGCATCACCATCACCGATTTGAACGGCACGCGGCGCGTGGCGCAGGGACCGCGCTATCTCATGGACGCCCGCGATGTCGTTCGTTGGATCGGCGAGCGGCCCCAGGAGATGGGATGGTGTCTGGAAAAGTATTCCGGCGAACGCTTATTGTCGCTGTGTCCCGTGCTGTATCATCGCAAGGGGATTCGTGGCTACCTGACCCAGCGGGCCGTTGCGTGTTGTCCCAATGTCTTGGCCAGCCACGCCGTCACGGTTCAAGAGAATCTGGACAACCATGCCAAATTGCACACGCCGCGTGGACTGACGGAGTCCGGCCCCGTCCAACCATCGCAGCGCCTGCCGGTTCGGAAAGCCGCTGGGCTGCCGTATCAATCCGCCGTCTTCCTGGAGCGCTACGACCCCCAACGCTTGCGAAATTACCTGGATCATTTGGTGGCGGCGGTCCAGGAACGCGGCATCCCCCTTGTGCTCGTGGACATGCCCCTCTGCGCCGACCTGGAACACAACCACCCCCACGAATTCGCTACGTATCGAAGCATCCTCGCCGACCTGGAACTTCGCCATCGAGTTGTCATTTTACGACCCACCCGTGCCGACGTTGGGCTGACCGATCAGGATTTCTGCGATGAAGCCCATTTCAACGCCGACGGCACCGCCCGGTTTAGCGCTTGGTTGAAAAAGACCATCGAGAGTCGGTGACACATTCGGCTCAAGGGGTGTCCGAAAAACTGCTTCTACCCCGAAGAGGTGACAGTTCACAGCCAGAGACGTTAGCCTCCGGGAAGAGTGCGAAGACTTCCTGTATATCCCCGAAGGAGCGGCAGAATACTTCTTCGGAATAGACCCGTATTTCCCTGGAAAGGCCCCAGCCGTGAACTTCGCCAGCTCTACGTTTTTGATTTTCCTGCTTGTCGTGCTGCTGCTGTATCATCTGACCCGGCAGCGGGCGCATCGGTACGCCGTGTTGCTGGCGGGCAGCTGGGTCTTCTACATGTCGTGGAACCCCTGGCTAATCGTGGTCTTGTGGTTTGTCACCATCGTCAACTACGGCACGGGTCGGCTGATCGACACCGCTGGCACGTCCCGGCAACGGTTCCGCTGGCTGCTGCTCGGCATGGTGTGCAATCTGACGACGCTGGGATTCTTCAAGTACACTACCTTTCTTCTGGAAAGCACTCAGCAGCTGGGCCAATGGCTGGGGTGGGATTGGCCGGCGTGGGGCGCACGCATTGCCTTGCCACTGGGGATCAGTTTTTTCACCTTTCAAGGCATCAGCTACATCATTGACGTATATCAACGAAAGCTCGCGGCGACCCGCAGTTTCCTCGATTTTGCCATGTACTTGGCATTTTTTCCGCAGCTGGTGTCGGGGCCCATCGTGCGGGCCAGCCAATTCCTGCCGCAGATGACCACGCCCCCCCGCGTGACGGCGCGACAAGTGGTCGAGGGCTTACACTGGTTCTTGTTGGGCATGATCAAAAAAGTGTTCATCGCCGACCAGCTGGCCCTGTTCGTGGACCCGGTGTTCGCCGCTCCCGGCCAGTTCGACGCCGCCACGCACCGTTGGGCCATGATCGCCTATGCCGCGCAAATCTACTGCGACTTCAGCGGCTACAGTGACATCGCGATGGGTTGCGCCAAATGGTTCGGCTTCGAGCTGCCGGTGAACTTCCGCTTTCCCTATGTGGCCGGTAGCATCACCGATTTTTGGCGGCGCTGGCACATTTCGCTCGGCAACTGGATCAAGGATTACCTGTACATCCCTCTCGGCGGCAATCGTCAGGGCAGCTGGCGTACCTACGCCAATCTCATCACCGCCATGACGTTGTGCGGCCTGTGGCACGGCGCGAGCTGGACCTGTTTGGTCTGGGGTTTCTATAATGGCGTGTTGTTGTCGGCGCATCGTGTCTGGGATCGGGCCTTGCAAGGGCGGGTATGGGCGGATCACCTGCGCGGCCATCTACTCTATCGCATGGCTGCCATTCCCTGCACGTTCTTACTGGTATTGGTGGGTTTAGTGTGCATCCGCGCCGAGAGTTGGCCGGACTGTTGGCTGGTGACGCAATCGCTCGTCGGTGTGCCCGCGACGACCGGCAGCGCTCAGCTGCTCCCCGCCTGGACGTTTGCCTTGGTGGCCTTGGTCGCCGCCGGCCATTTGCTCAACGGCTGGGGCGAGACGCGCTGCCGGTGGCTGGAGCTGCCTCCCTTGGCGCGCGGTTTATCCTATTCCATCGCTCTGTCGCTGCTGATCATTTTCGCGCCGGTGGCGTCCAAGCCGTTTATCTACTTTCAATACTAGCGGTTGGCACACGATTGGCATACGTTATTACTCCGAATGATTCGTCATCCGCTTCGCCGGCGTAGGCAAAACCGTCTGTCATCCGCGCTAAAGGTTTCCCGAACATTGTCCCCCAGGCCAACACCCGCACGGGCGGCTCGCCGACAAGAACAGCGAACGCAAATGGACCCGGAAACTCATGCTGGCGATTAACAACAACATCCAGATTCCTGACGCGGAACTGAACTGGTCCTTCGTGCGCTCTGGTGGTCCCGGTGGTCAAAACGTCAACAAGGTGGCATCGAAGGCGGTGCTGCGCTGGAACGTCGCCGCGACCACCTGTTTGCCGGATGAAGTGAAGGAACGTCTGCGCCGGCAACAACGGCGCCGCGTCACCGAAGCGGGGGAATTGATTCTCAGCTCGCAGCGCTTCCGCGATCAGGGGAAGAACGTGCAGGATTGTCTGGCGAAGCTGCGGACCGTGGTCCTGCAAGCCGTCGCCCGCCCCAAGCCGCGCAAGCCCACTCGCCCGACGCGCGGCTCGAAGGAAGCCCGGCTCCGCGCCAAACGGCATCGTTCGGGCGCCAAGCAGAGCCGCCGCCAGCCGGAGATGGAGTGAGGGGAAACCCATCCCACGGGAAAAAATCGTGGCATTTCGGCCAAATCCGAGTATGACATACGCTAAATAATTCCGCGTGCTTCACCACTTGAAGGAGAGGGACATCATGGGTGTCAATGCGCCATTGAATCGCAAACTACGCATGGGGTTGATCGGTGGGGGACAAGGGGCGTTCATCGGCCGGGTTCACGCCACGGCGGCGATCCTAGATAATCGGGCCGAGCTGGTCGCCGGGGCGCTGTCGTCCGATCCCGCCAAGGCCAAGGCATCCGCGCCCGATTATGACATCCAGCCGGATCGGGCCTACGGCTCCTATCAGGAAATGATCGCCGCCGAGTTGAAGCTGCCACCGGAGCGGCGGATCGATTTCGTCGCCATCGCCACCCCCAACCACACCCATTTCGAGATCGCTAAAGCTTTTGCCGAGGCGGGCTTCAACGTCATGTGCGACAAGCCGATGACCTTCGACCTGGCCCAAGCCGAGGAACTGGCCCAGATCGTCGAGAAAACCGGCGTGGTCTTCGCCGTGACCCACAATTACACCGGCTATCCGCTGGTGCGTCAGGCGCGGGCCATGGTACAGGCCGGCGAACTGGGGGAAATCCAAGCGGTACGGGCCTTCTACATCCAAGGCTGGCTGCGCACGCGGTTGGAGACGCAGCAGCAAAAACAAGCCAGCTGGCGCACCGATCCGAAACGCTCCGGGGCGGCGGGCTGCTTCGGCGACATCGGCACGCACGCCTACAACCTGGGCCGATACATTACCGGATTGCTGCCAGATCAGATTTCTTGCCAGCTCAAGACCTTCGAGCCGGGGCGGGAACTCGATGACTACGGCACGGCCATGATTCGCTATCAAAACGGCGCGCTCGGCACCGTGACCGCCTCGCAGATTTCCCACGGCCGCGAAAATGACTTGTGGATCGAAGTGGATGGCACCAAAGGGGCCTTGGAATGGCACCAAGAGGAGCCGAATAAGATGTGGCTCAAGGTCAACGGTCAACCGCACCGACTGTACACGCGCGATCCGAACGCGCCGTTCACGCTCGACGTGGCCAAGGCGTCATGCCGGCTGCCGAGCGGCCACCCCGAAGCCTTTCTGGAAGCCTTCGCCAACATCTACACCGCCGCCTACGCCGACATGATCGCCCGCGCTGGCGGCCAGAAGGTAGACAGCAGGAATAGCATCTATCCGAATGTCGCCGATGGCGTCGATGGCATGAACTTCATCACCCAATGCGTGCTTAGCTCCAGCGAGGGGGGCGCCTGGAAAGCGCTGCACCATTCGCTGTGCCGGAAGTGAGCGGGGGAAAGGAAACCAGGCGAGCGGAACGCCTTGGCTCCCCCCGCCCTGGTTGGCAATGGCGTCTGGTTTATGTCACGATGGTCAACTTGGCCTTCGCGGTCAAGAAAGTTCGCTCTCCGGCGGCGGCGAACCGAATTTTGACCTTGCGCATGGCGCCATAACCGCTGACGGCGATTACCCGGCCTGTGCCGTAGGTGTCGTGCTGGACCTTCGTTCCCACGGCGTAATCACGCTGAGTGCCGGAAGGGGTCGCGGCATGAGTTTGTAACTTATCCTTGGAACGTGGGACCACCCCCGCGTCGAGCCAACCATCGTCTGCCGCCGTGCCGCCACCGCGCCATTCGCGCATGGCCCGGCCGCTGCCGGCGCCGCTGGCGGACAGGTCGATGGCTTCGATGTCCTCCTCGGGCAGCTCTTCCAGAAACATACTCGGAACGGCGTAGAGGGTATTGCCACGAAACTCGCGCAACCGGGAGTGGCTGAGCGTCAATTCTTGCTTGGCCCGCGTCATGCCGACAAAGGCCAAGCGGCGCTCCTCTTCCAACTCATCATCCTTCAAACTCCGTTCGTGCGGCAACAGCCCCTGCTCCACCGCCGGCATGAAGACGACCGGGAATTCCAGCCCCTTGGCGGCGTGCAAGGTCATGACGGAGACACAATCTTGTTCCTCATTCCAACCGTCCAAGTCGCTCGCCAAAGTGATGTTCTCCAGAAATGCGCCGATGGTCCGGCTGTCGTCGTCGGCGGTGAATTGCTTGGCGGCGGTGATCAATTCCTCGATATTGGCTAAACGATCCGCGTCTTCGGGGTCGGTGCTGTCCTGCAACATCCGGCGATAGCCGCTGAGATCGAGAACAAGGCGGATCAACTCCTCCGGGGTGTCCTCGATATGCGCGCGCAGCTGGGCCATGAGGTGCGTGAACTCGCGCAAGCCAGTGGCGGCCTTCCCCTTGATGGCCGGGACGCGGTCCACTTGTCCCGCCGCTTCCAGCAAGCCGATCTCGCGCGGCTCGGCGTAAGTTTGCAGGTGTTGTAACGACACCTTGCCGATACCGCGTGCCGGCTCGTTGACAATGCGCAGGAAGGAAATGTCATCGCGGGGATTGAGGAGCAAGCGCAGATAGGCCAACACGTCTCGGTTTTCCTTGCGCTCGAAGAAGGCCAGGCCGCGCACGATTTGATAGGGGATGCGCTGCTGGACGAAAGCTTGTTCGAACACCCGCGACAAAGCGTTGATGCGCAGGAACACCGCCACATCCCGGTACCGATGCCGCCCCGCCGCCACCCCCGCCTGGATGCGCCGCGCGATGTTGTCGGCTTCGTCGAGTCCGGTTTCAAAGGTGATGACGCGCACCGGCGGGCCGGGGGGATTGTTGGTGAGTAGGTTCTTGGGTTTGCGCTTGCGATTGAACTGGATTAAATGATCGGCCACTTTCAGAATCGACGGTGTACTGCGGTAATTCAAAGCCAACGTGATGACTCGCGCTTGGGGGAAATCCCGTTCAAAATCGAGGATGTTGCGAATGTCGGAGCCGCGCCATCCGTAAATGGACTGGTCAGGATCGCCTACCACGCACAAATTT
>JBKBIP010000046.1:0-30538 GCA_046297495.1 Gemmataceae bacterium
CCCACAGCGCAGATTGCCGACGGCTACCGTGTGCCTATTCGTCGTCATGGGAGAACCCTCCGTGGATGAGAAATTGTCTGAAACTTCTGTCCGTGCGTGAATTGTTCTCCACCGCTTATCGCTGCCGCGCCACCGCCCGCAGGGCGGCGAACGGCTCGTCATCCTCGTCGCCGTGACAGCCGTGGCAAAACACCCACAAACTCGCTAACAGCAACGTAACGCCCAGACGCCACCAATGGCGCCAGGGGCGGGGGTGGTTCGGAGCAATAATGTCCTTCCGCGCTTGCTCCCCCTGTTCCTCAATAGCCGAGGGGAGAAGCGTCGAGCAGTTTCTCCGGGTGTGTGTTTTCATTTCTTTAATCGCTCATCCAAGAAGTTCAACGTTTGCTGGATGGTATCCAATAATTTGTCGCCGCGCCAGCCGTGCCCTTCTCCTTCTAGTGTCACCAGCCGAGCAGGGACGCCGACTCCTTGCAGCTTGGCGGCCAGCACCTTGGAATGCCGGATGGGCACGATGGAGTCCTCACTGCCATGAAAGAGCAAGAACGGCGGGTCATCCCGGCTGACATAGGTGATCGGCGAAGCGCGGCGATAGACCTCCGCCTTGTCGGTCAAGCTGCCGCCGAGAAACGGCACGACGAACTGCTGGTCGATGTCATTCGTCCAATCCTTGTTGGTGAAGTCGGTGACGCCGAAAAAACTCACCACGGCCTGCACGCGGCTCGATTGTTCAGGATGGCCGCCGTTTCCTTCCAGCCCGTCCTCTTTGCTGGTGACGCCTAGCAAACAAGCAAGGTGCCCGCCAGCAGACAAGCCCACGACGCCGATGCGGTCGGGATGGATGCGATATTTCCGGCTATTGGCCCGCAGCCAGCGCACTGCCGCCTTGCAATCCTCGATCTGCGCTGGGAAGCGGGAGGCCGGCGCCAGGCGATAGCTAATGGTCGCCGCCACGTAGCCGCGTCCGGCCAGGATTTCAATGGTCTTGGCCAAGTCTTGTCGGCTTCCTTGCCGCCAGCCGCCGCCATGAATGCAGACAACCGCGGGGAACGGCCCGTCGCCGGTCGCGGGCAGGGCTAGGTCGAGTTTCAATTCCACGTCCCCCCCTTTGCCGTACACCACGTCTTTCTCCACGCGGCCATCCGCCTGCGCGGCCGGCGTCACGAAGGGGAGCACGCTTAGGCAGACAACGGCCAGCGGCGCTAATGGACGTATCATCGACACGACCTCCTTTTCGTAAGTTCTGGATTATCCCTGAGCACGGAAACTTCATCTTAATCCACACGCGAAAAAAAGTGAACCCAGAGCGGGCCGGCACGCGACAGTGACAAGCAGGGCCAAACTTGGGACGAATCCACATGGTGTCGATCCATGATTTCCTGATGGGGATGATGGATTCATCGTTTCGCCCACACGAAACGATGAATCATCTGTCTCCTATGCGGTCGTCGGCGCGTCTTCCTTGTAAGGAATCAGCGTGCCGCCACGTTCCAGGTACAACTCGTAGAGCTGATAATAAAGATGGTGGCTGGCATACGCGATCAAGGCCGCAGCGGGATAAATTCCGATACAGCACAGTAACATGCCCGCAAAGATCACCACAAGCGAAGTCGCCCACACGAACAGCAAGGCCAGCACCATTTCCTTCCACACGCGCGCCAAGAAGTCCTTGGCGAATTGCCAGGAGGCGCCGAAAGCCAGTTCCTGACTAAATCCCGCGCGGATCATCATGGGAATCAAGGCAATACTCACGGCAAAAATGACAGCCAGCAGAAAGACATAGAAACATAAAAACCCCAGCAGCAGGATTGCGCCTTCCCCGTCACTGGCTCCTGCTGGCCCAGTCATGGCCGCCGCTGTGAAACCCAAGATGGCATAGACAATTCCCAACAGAAATCCCAGCGGAAACAGGACGATTAAACTCATCAGAAACGGCCAGACGCCGCGCGTCAGGTAGGGCATGAAGCGGTTGAAATCGAAATCGGGATATTCCTGGTCGGTACGGCGCTGGTGCAACACGGCTATCATCTGGTACATGTAGCCCATGAAGACAATGGGACCGATGACCGGAATGAGCTGACACACCGCCCCGAACAACAGATTCAAGTGCCATTTGGGGCTGTCGAACACGAACTGATACGACCGCAAGTAACGCATAAAGGTGGCTCCATCGTAAGAATGGGGAACGCTTTTGTGGGATTCCTCGTCCTATCCGGTTATTCGTAGAATGTCATTTCTCGGCTTGCACGCGGGGAAGTCAAGATATTTCCATGTCCCGAAGCTACTTTTTCATACCCTCCAGCGGAAAAATGGTAGGATAACCCAAAACCCAAGCCGGTCGCGCGGCGATTGGGCTTCGCCTGCGGCTCGCCCGCTAAACGACAATCCCTGATCCTTGTTCGGCGAGGTAGGTCATGGCCGATCGCGCCACGCGGCAACTGGTGGAGCAAATCCTACGCGAGAAGACCACCAACGGCGAGCTATTCACCGCTTTTGATGTGACCCAGGAAGCACGCCGGCGCGGCTTGACGCAGCGGCATTCAGTTGTCCGTGATCTGGTCCACGATTTTTTCACGCATTCCGTCACCAACATTCCCTACACGCGCACTTTGATGACCATTCCTGGCGCTGCCGCCCAAGCCTGGGTCTATCACCCGCGCGGCACCGATCCAAATAACTACCAACCGACCACGGCGGAGACGGCAAGGCCAACGGGGACCACTTCCGCCCCCGCTGCTCGGCAGCTGCTGTTGCAGGAGCTGCTCGCACAAGGGGACCCGGCGTTCGTGGATGAGCTACGCCGCAGCCACGACGCCGACGAGCTGGGCGCGTTCGCCGCCAAGTGGTACGGCGACCAGCGTCCGGCCGCCCGCAAGTTCCTGTTGGAATACCTGCAACGTCCCATGAATGTCTATCGCCATGAGGCATTGGTGAAACGCCTGTTCAAGTTGGCCGAGCAAGCCGGCGATGACGAGGTCATGGGCTTGTTTTTGGTGCTGTTTGACCAGTCGGTGCGCCGCCTGCGCAAGAGACAGCGCCGCCGGATATATCGCAGCGTGAAGACTCAGCAGGAAGCCCAAGCCCAGATGCGTGCCTGGCAAGAACAGGGAGCGATGGATTGCAACATGTGGCAAGCATGGCGGGGCTACACGGTGTTCGCGGAGTGGGAAACCGAATCGATCCGCGTGCCCGCGCATACCACCATGCCGCGCCCGGCACAATCAGGAGGGCGGAATCCCCGCACCGGCGCGCGGTTGCCGGCTCCGCCACCGGGGGATCAGTATCAGCTGTTCTCGGTGGTCACGCGCAAGTACCTGCGCCGCCGAGCCTGGCGCTACTTCCGCAAACTCGGCAAGCAACACCCGGAGCGCTATGTCCCCGCCATCACCGTTATTCTGAAGCAATATACGGATGATGATGTGTCCACTAGTTTGGCTCTGATCGACAATTGGGGACTGATGCACGTGCTGTTCCACCATTCCCCGGTGCTGACGGCGCCCCCGCCAGGTTGGAAAGTAGCTCCTGGCCGCCGCCTGTCGGAGTTGGCCCCAGCGCCGATGTATGACCATCTATGGACAACAGCGCCAGCGGCGTTGTTGGACCTGTCGCGTTCGGCGCGGTGCCGGCCGGTGCGGCAGTGGGCGGTGCGTATGATCCGCCGTGCCCCGGCGCGGGTGCTGGGGGGCCTGCCGCTCGATGAGCTGTTCGCCATGTTGGAGCACGAGGACGCCGAGGTCGTGGCCTTGGCCGCCGAGGCGCTGCGGGCCGCTCCAGACCGCGAGCAAGTGCCGGTGGAACGGTGGCTCAATCTTCTGGATGCCGCTCAAGCTGAGACAGTGGAAATTCTCTGTGACGTGTTGGCCGCCCAAGTTCGTGCCGAGCGGGTGTCGTTCTCGCAAGCCGTGGCGCTGGCCCTGCGCCGCCCACTGCCCATCGCGCGTCTTGGCTTTGAGTGGCTGCGTGGCCGGCAGCCGCAAACGGACGCCGACTGCCGCTCTTTGCTCGATTTGGTGGAAGCTGAGGCGGAACCG
Organism: Gemmataceae bacterium; assembly: GCA_046297495.1. Classification (GTDB taxonomy): domain Bacteria; phylum Planctomycetota; class Planctomycetia; order Gemmatales; family Gemmataceae; genus JBKBIP01. The sequence goes on from JBKBIP010000046.1 coordinate 4,032, forward strand.
TTGCGGCTCGACATGGTGCGTTGGGCCAGGGGCGTCTTGGCAACGTCTCCGCACTTTCAACCCGCCTGGGCTTTGGAGTACCTGGATAGCCGGCATGTCGAGGTTCGCGGTGAGGGGTGGGCTTGGTTACACGATGATGCCCGCCTCCGCGACGATGTGGAGTTGTGGCGGCGGTTGCTCGAATCTCCCTACGATGACATTCGCTTGCGCTTAATTGCCGATCTGGAAGAGCGCGTCCACCATCACGAGCAAGCCTTGAGTGAACACGTGCCGCTCGACGCGGAGTTCGTGCGTTTGCTGTGGGCGTCGGTGTTGCTCAACATCGCACGCGGCAGCCGAGCTAAGCCGCTGGTTGTGCGCCAACTGGTCCGCCGCATCGAGCGTCAGCCGGCGGAAGCACCATTGCTACTGCCAATTCTCAGTGTGGCCTTGCGCTCGGTGCGCGGCCCCGAATTCCGCGCCGGCTTGGTCGGCGTCGTGCGGCTGGTGGAGCGGAATGCCGACTTGGCCCCGTTCATTGACGAAGCCCTGCCGGAGTTGCGGTTGACACCCCATTAACTCCAGGCATTGTTTGCAAGAACACGCTGGAAAACGTACTGCGCGGATTTTCCCTTGGAGGAGTCCCAAGCCACAGCCAGCTTCAATGCCATACAAATCCGATCGATCCAGAAAATCTCGCGCAAAACAAACGGGCCTCGGCGCCGTGACGCCGAAGCCCGTCGATAGTGCTGCATAAAGCAACTTTAATCGAGTTCATCCGTATTCACTGCACCCGCCGGCTTTTGGACTTGCCACAGTGCCTGGAACGTGGTGGGGGTAATTTCGTACCGAATCAAGCGTACCGTTCGATCCGCGTAGAGGAAGGGAGCACCCGTGGAATAGGGGGAACCAAAACCCCCGCCACCCGATGATTCATCATCTTTTTGAACGCCGCTCGAAGCGCTGATGCCAAAATTGCCAGTGGCCCAGTCCTCGCCGGAAGTCAGGTAATCTTGGGGGTTCATCCCCATGATGCCCAGCATGAGCGTGTAACGCGCGCTGCTGATGTTGCCGAATGGGACACCTTTCGGAGAACCGAACAGCGAGGTGGGGGCGCTATCATATCCATAGTGGGCATAAGGGCCTGACACGGTAGTGGCCGAACCCCGTGCGGGATCGAGGAATTCACTCACGGCTTGGCCAGGCTGAATGAAACCCAAGTCCATTTCGTCCTTGAGCGTGACATAGAACGTGTTGGAACCGGATCGGCCGGGGGGAAAGCGATTCGCGGTGGACGCATAGTTCCAGGCCGCTTGACCGATGTTGGTTAGGTGCGCCGAGCTTTTGATGCGGTTGGCCATCTGAATGGCGCGCATGACCGCCGGCACGGAGATGGTGGCCAAGATCGCGATGATCGTGATGACCACCAGCAGCTCGATCAGCGTGAAGCCACGCCGCTCTTGCCGGGACATGACCCGATGAATCATGATGAGACCCTTTCCTGAAAGGAGACAATAAAGTATGAAGCGGAACCTTTCCGCAAAACATTACGGAAACGAGATTATCGCTATTCGATTCCCATCATCGCGTGGTGGGAAGACAGTATTACCACGGGCTCCATGAAGGAGTTTAGATGAAAGAACACCATCCCCGTAATTGAGTCCTGGAGATGGATTATAGGAATTGGGCATAAATTAAAACTAAATCCGCCGATGCGAAGTGTCAACAAAAAAATCCAGAAAATAAGAAGTTCCCAACATGGGGGCGCACGACAGGGTCGTTTGATGTTTCAACATGGGTAAGGCGATTCGACGTAAGTTCTAAGAACGACGTAGGACTCACTTTACTCACCTTGAAATATCCAACGGCCCTGGGGCACGACACGGTTTGCGCGATGGCGTGAAAGCTGTAGGGTGGGCCGCGTCTTCGAGGCCCCATAGGGACAAAGTTAAGGGAAGGAACCATGGTTGTTCATTGCAACTGCATGTCGCGTGTACTAAGCGGGATAACTTCGCTGAATCTGTCATACGGAGACCACTTCGTCATGCTTTTCTTTCTTCGATGCGTTTGTGCATCACCCGCCAGGAGCCGGGATAGGGGAGTAAGCGAAAGCCATTGCGCCAGTGCCATAACATGCTGGAATCGTTGCCGGCCATGAAGGTACTGGCCAATTCGCTGTAGCCCATCTCCAGTAGTTTATTCCCCGCCGCGTGCAACAACGCCGTGCCAATACCATGTCCGGCCAGCCACGGCGACACGAAAATCCAGGTGACATGCGGTCGCCCCAGGCATTTCTCGATGCAATCTTTCGGCGGCGTGTCGCGCCAATGGTAGCCGTGCCAATCGCTCAAATCGCCGTGGGGCAACAAGGTGACCAAAATGGCTCCGACCTCATGCTCTTGTTCCCAGGCGACGAAGCTGGCCGGCACGATCCACGGCCCATCGCCGCCTTGGGCCACCTTCTCCAACGCCTTGCGGGCCGCTGCTTCGCGTTGGTCATCGATCAGATTGGCGAACGGTAGTTGCCGATGAAAGGCTCCCATGAATAGCGGCGCCAAGTCGAAGAGCTTGTCCGGCTGAAGCGGTTGAATAGTCACTTCCAGACATTCTTTTTCCCAAGCCGGCGTGGCGGCCAGCGCGTGCAGGTCCAGCAGGGCATGATAGAACTTGGGCCGAGGGGTCAGCAGGGCTTTGCCGTCGATGTATTCATACTTGTACGCGGGGTGCTGAGGCAGTTGGTGGAACTGTTCGATGGGAATTTTCAAGCGCACGACCGGCATCGACGGTTCGCTCATGATGGTGGTCCAAGAAAAAGTACCTGATCGAAGTCCTCAGTCCAAGGTCCAACCTCCCGCGCTGAATGTCAAGATGAGTCTGCGGATGGCGGATTCATCGGTTCGCGTGAGCTGCCGGTGAGCCGAAGAGGCATCGAAAACCTGGTCCGCGCGCGACGCCAAATCCGCTTGACCCGAATGGCGGGGCTGGCTACCATCACGCCCCCTCAAGGGAGGATGGATTTTCCGGGAGGAGGCACGATGGAACGCAAAGGAATAAGCTGGATGGGGGCCGGCCGTTGGGTCGGCTGGGTGGTGCTGTTGGGTGGTTTAGTCATGCTGGGGTGCGGCAAGCAGCCGCCAGCATCCCAAGAAGCCGGCGCTCCCCGACCGGAGCAGCCCGCCGCCACGACTCAAGCCAGTCTCACGGCAACCACGGAGTACCAACGCCTGCACCAACCGTTCGCCGTTGCCACCATCACGGATCCCCCCCCGCCCGATCAATGGCTACCTGATGTCACAATGACCGGCAAATCGGTCGGCAAGCTGTACTTGGAAGTATCGCGCCGCTGGGATCAAGTTCGCTTTCTCGACGAAGCGGGACGGCAGCTGTGCTACAAAGCCGTGCTCGATACCGAGTTGGGAGAAGTGGAAATCGCTCTCAAACCTGAGTGGGCACCCAATCATGCGCGCAATTTCATTGTCTTGGCTCAGATCGGCTATTACGATGGCTTGGTGTTCCAGCGAATCATTCACGAACAATCCGACGCCAACCCCCAAGCCAAGATCGACATGATCGAGGCCGGTTGTCCGATGGGAACGGGAGACCCCGGCTATGGCAGCATCGGCTACTGGCTCAAGCCAGAGTTCGATTCTAAGCTGCCGCACGAAGAGGGAGTCATCGGCGCTTGCCGCGATCAATACGCCGAGTCGGCCGCCTGCAAATTCTACGTGACCTTGTGCAAGGCCCCGATCCTCGATGGCGAGTTCACGGTTTTCGGCAAGATCACGCGCGGCCTCGACGTGGCCCAGCGCATCTCGACGCAGCCGATCCGCAACGATCCCGAATATCCCGAAGGCGACCGCCCCGAAAAACCCATCGTCATCCGCAAAGTGACCATCCATGTACAGCCGATGGACAGCGTGGCGGCGAAGTGAGATTCCCGAGATTCCCGTCGGGAAGCCCCTCGCCGTTGAGCCGGGCATTCGTCTATAATGGATGCATCGAATGGATGCATCGCGTTCGTGTCGCTCATACATCGATGCCCGTGGCAAGGAACGAGGAGGGGACCCACGCAAAGGGAAGTTGTGAACCTGGTCAGGCCGGAAGGAGCAGCCATAAGCAGCAAACCCTTGTGCAGTGGATCAGCCTCTCTGAGTCACCTACCACGGGCACCTTTTGTTTCGCGCGGAACGATAGCAGCGAACTGGCAAACTCATTAGATGACATCCATGAGTCGAGAACATCGATTCAACTTGGCGGAAAGGATCGCCGCGACGATGGCTTTTGATCGCAAGACCTTCAAGAATAAACTCCAAGACATCTTGGGGAGCGCCATCACGCATTTCTACATGGTCCAGTTGGCCAAGCGGAATCACCAAACCAAGTGGGTTCCGCATTGGAACACCGAGATGGACCGGCTGGTCAAGCGGCGAATTAGGTCGCCAAAGTGTGCAAGTTGAAGAAAATCGACAAGCAATTGCCTCCAGGCATTGAGGACGCTTTTTACACGCTGGTCCACGAGGCCGCCGAATTCGCGTTGCAACCAGAGGTGGATGACTCCTAATTTTCAATAGACCATGGCCAAGCAACCTGCCGCAGCCCCGAACTACACGGTTCTCGCCCGCCGCTACCGGCCCCAACAGTTCGACGATCTGGTCGGCCAAGAAGCGGTGGCGCGGGCCCTGCGTAATGCCTTGGAATGCAACCGTGTCGCTCACGCCTACCTGTTCACCGGGGCGCGCGGCGTGGGCAAGACCTCAACGGCGCGCATCCTGGCCAAGGCGCTGAACTGTGTCAAGGGACCGACCCCTACTCCTTGCGATGCGTGCGACATCTGCCAGAGCATCGCCGCCGGTGAGGATGTGGACGTGCTGGAAATCGACGGCGCCAGCAACAACCGCATCGACGAAATCCGTGAAATCCGGCAGAACGTCCATTTTCGCCCCAGCCGGTCACGCTACAAAATTTACATCATCGACGAGGTCCACATGTTGACGACGGCGGCCTTCAATGGCTTGCTCAAGACCTTGGAAGAACCGCCGGCCCATGTCAAATTCATCTTCGCCACCACCGAAGTCCAGAAAATTCCGGTCACGATCCTGTCGCGTTGTCAACGCTTTGACTTCATCGGCATCGGCACGCCGCGCATCGTCGAACGGCTGCGGCAGATCGTCGCCGAGGAACGGCTGGCGGCCGATGACGAAGCCCTGGAGCTGATCGCGCGCCGCGCCGGCGGCTCGATGCGCGACGCCCAATCGCTGCTCGACCAATTGTTGGCCTTCGGCAGTGACCAGCTGACGAGCGAGCAAGTCCATCACCTGCTGGGAACCGCCCAACCTGATCGCGTCGTTGAGCTGGCGGAAGCAATTTTGCAAGGGGACGCGCGCCAAGCCCTGGACCTGGTCGGCGCGGCCGCCGACGCGGGTTTACAGTTGGGGGAATTGCTCGATCAGCTCATCGACTACTGGCGTGATTTGATGGTGGTGCACTGCGCGGGAACAGAGGCCAAGAACCTGAGCGTACCCAGTCGATTTCGCGCTGTCCTGCAAACTCAGGCCAAGACGAAGTCGGTGGCTACCATCTTGGCTGGATTGGATATTCTCGCCACCACTAAGACTCGCTTGCGCGGCAGCGGGCAAGGCCGGGTGCTGCTGGAGATGGCCGTGGTGCGCCTGGCGCATCTGGAAGACTTGGTCCCGATCAGCCAGCTGGTCCAGCTGCTCCACACAGGAAATGCCGGGGGGACAACCACGCCGACAACGCGGTCGCCGACCCCGCGTTTATCAGCGTCCCCGCCCCCCTCTCCCGCGCCAGCGACCGGCGCGGGAAAAAAAAAAGAGGTGACCAGCCCCCTTGAACCAGCCCCCACGGCGGAACGTATCGTCAATGATGAATCGTTAGCACAATTATGGCCGGAAGTTTTGGCTCAATTAGGTAAATTGCACGCCAGTAACCTGGAAAAGGCTGGCTTACCTGCAATTCTTGGACCAAACACTCTAGTATTACGCTTCTCGGCGGAATATAATCATCAAAGAGAGATGTGTCAGGCACCCGAACGGGTGCAACGCGTGGAGCAGACACTCCAAAAACTCACGGGGCGCCCCTGGCATCTGCGACTGGAGGGGGGAACTACTCCTATTACCTCTCCATCATCCATCACCCAAACGGTAGCCCACTCGCCCCCCGCGGATCAACCGCTGCCACGACACGAGGCCGAGCAGGCCCCTTTGATCCAACGGGCCGTGGAAGTTTTGGGCGCCAACCTCGTTCGCGTGGACGAGGGCTTCGGTACCGTTACGCCAATGTCCCCGGACCGCTCCGAAGACTCCGAACTCGAGGAGAGTTAGACACCATGTTCAAGGAACTCGGCCAGATCGCCGGCCTGATGAAACAACTGCCCAAGATCAAGGAAGAAATGGAACGCTTCCAACAGCAGCTGGGGCAAATCCAGGCCGAGGGGGACGCGGGCGCCGGCATGGTGCGGGTGCGCGTCAATGGGCGGATGGAAATTCTGTCCTGCGCGATTAGCCCCGAAACCTTGGCGGATCGCGAAATGCTGGAAGACCTGATCCGCGCCGCCACCAACCAGGCCATCACCAAAGTCCGCCAGCAAGTCGCGGAAGAATCGGCCAAGATGGCGACCAACTTGGGCTTGCCGATGGGGGGGCTTGGCTTGCCAGGGCTGGGGGGATGAGTGAGATGTTGGGCGGGCGAGCCACCGGCTCGCCACATTCGCATCGCTGCATCATCGAATCGAAGAGCATCCCAGTTCCCGAGACCGCCCACGGGACTGTGTGGGGATAAATACGGTGGACGTGCAACCGTTAGGAGCCATCGCCCGATTAGCGGAAGAACTCAACAAATTACCAGGCATCGGGCCGAAATCGGCCGAGCGTTTGACTCATTACCTTCTCGCGGCGGAACGGGATCAGGTTCTGGCCTTGGCGGATGCCTTGCGAGCCATTAAGGAGAATGTCCGCTTATGCCGGCAATGTCACTACTTGACCGAAAGCGAATTGTGTGTCATCTGCTCCGACCCGCGCCGCGATCCGTCGGTGCTGTGCGTGGTCGAGCAGCCGCGCGATCTGGTCAACATCGAACGCACCAACAGCTTTCGGGGGTTGTACCATGTGCTGCACGGTCGGCTGGCTCCGCTGGAGAACATCGGTCCGGAACAACTGACCGTGGACAGCCTGTTGTGCCGGGTACGCCAAGGGGCGGTTCAAGAAGTGATCATGGCCACCAACCCAAACATGGAAGGGGACGGCACCGCCCTCTACATCTCCAGCGTTCTGGCGGGTTCGGGAGTGCGGATCACGCGGTTGGCGCGCGGCTTGCCTTCGGGATCGGCCCTGGAATTCGTCAACCATCAGGTGCTGACCGACGCCTTGCAAGGCCGTCAAGTATTTTGATGACCATATTATGGTGACGCGGTTCGGAACAACCGCTTTCCGCCCGGGCTCTGGCTGGGCGCCAACAACGTGAACTCCTGATTGGACGTGCAAGAATAGGGAACAGGCCATGATGCGACTTGAAACATCCATGAATCTGCGGCAGGAGATGAGACTGGTTCTCGCTCCGCGCATGATTCAATCGATGGAGATTCTGCAGTTGCCGGTCATGGCCCTGCAAGAACGCATCTTGCAAGAGCTGCAAGAAAATCCTGTGCTGGAGCTGAAAGACGACTTCAACGACGAAGACGGCGCGGGAAACTCCGAAGACAACGAAGGGCCAGCCGTCAGCGTCGAGGAACGGGACGACGACAGCGAACGGGAGCTGGTCATCGACGAAAACAGCGACAACGAATTGGACTTCGACCGCCTGGACGCCATTAGCCGCGATTGGGAGGATCATTTTAACGAGGAACACCACCTCTCGCGCAACGGCCTGGACGAGGAAAGCGACCGCAAACACGACGCCATGCAGAACATGCCGTCGCGGCCGCAGTCGCTTCAGGATTATCTCGCCGACCAAGTCAGCTTTCTCGACGTGACCGGCGAGCAGGAACAGCTCATCCGCTACCTAATCACACACATCGACGATAATGGCTACCTCTCGACCTCATTGGAGGACATCGCGCGTAGCTATCCCATTCCGGTGACGCTGGATCAAGTCGAGTTGGCCTTGCGCCAGGTGCAGAAATTCGATCCGCGCGGCGTCGGCGCCCGCGACATGGCCGAATGTCTGCTGTTGCAGCTTACCCCGGAAGTACCGCACCATGAGACCTTGCGCGTCCTCATCCTGCACCATTTGGATGACATCCAGCACAACCGCTTGCCGGTGATTCAGCGCCGTACCGGCTTCGACATGCACACCATCAAGGAGGCCATTGAGGCCCTCAAGCACTTGAATCCCCGGCCCGGAGCGCAGTTCCGCTCCGACAGCATTCCTTACGTGGTGCCGGACATCGTCGTCGAGCGCGACGAGCATGGCGCCTACAACGTCCGCCTCATGGACGACTGGACGCCCAACATCTACATCAGCCGGCGCTACATCGAGCTGTACCGCGACCGCAGCGCCGATCCGAAGGCCAAGGAGTATCTCAAACGCAAGATTCAGGCGGCCCAGTGGTTGATGGATTCGATTGAGCAGCGGCGCAACACGCTGGAAAAAGTAACGCGGGCCATCATCGAGCATCAACGCAATTTCCTGGAACATGGCCCCGAACACATCGAGCCGCTCAAGATGCAGCAGATTGCCGACCAGGTGGGGGTTCACGTCACCACCGTCAGCCGGGCCGTTGATGACAAGTGGGTGCAAACGCCGCGGGGCCTGTTCCCGCTCAAACGCTTCTTCGGCGGCGGCACCCACACCGCCAACGGCGAGGAAGTGGCCTGGGAAACCATCAAGCAAAAGCTGCTGGAGATCGTCGGCAACGAGGACAAGGCCAATCCGTTGTCCGATGAAGACCTCATGGACAAACTCCAAGAAGCCGGCTACCCTGTCGCGCGCCGCACCGTCACCAAGTATCGCAAGATGCTCAACATCCCCTCCTCACGGCAACGCAAGGAATGGACGGAATGAACGGTTTGTGCCGCGCCCAATCCTTTGGGCTGCTCGATCAAGCCGTTTCGTCGAGAATCCGTCGCGCCACTTCGGCAATGGCGATGCCCAACGCGCGGGTTTCGGCTTCGTCGAGATGGATGCCATCCACAGGACTACTGGAAATCACTGAGCCGGCGTCAAAGAAATGACAGCGGAAGAAATCGGCGACGGCGCGGTACGCTCCACCAAATTTTCTCGATTCCGGCACGCTGTCCCCAAACATGAGGTCCATCATCCCCGACGGTTGGTTGAATGGCGGCGGCGCGACGAGCAGCACCGGCGGCGCGGACTTGCCGCCGGGAGCGCTATTGCTTTTCAGCACGATGTCGATGAGCGCGCCGCAGCCGCGCGCGGCCATGGCGGCGGTGGCTTGCTGATGAACCTGCAAATCGTTGGTGCCCAGCATGACAATGACGAGGTCGAGCGGGCTGTGCGCTTCCAGCAACGGCGGCAGCATCTCCTTGCCGCTGCGGTTGGCGGCATACGGCGAATCACGCACCGTCGTCCGGCCATTCAGGGCCTCCTCGATGACGCGCACGCCGGCTCCTAATTGCGCCTGCATGATATTGGGCCAACGTTTCTCGAAGGGATAACGCCCAGCACCGCTCGGCATGAAACCCCAGGTCAGCGAATCGCCGAACACCAAGATCGTCTTCATGGTGGCACCCTTCTACTTGTGCCAGCGTTGCCATTCGAGGCCGGGACGGTCCACGCGAAAGCGCACCAACCGCCGGTGTTGCACTTCGGTGACATAGGCAGTCCGGCCATCGGGACCGCCGAAACAGATATTGCTCGGGGCGTTGCCGAGCACGTTGATTTCCTTCAGCACTTCCCCTTTCGGTGACAGCTTGACGATGGTTCCCTTGCCATAGCGCGTGACATACAGATTGCCATCGACATCGCAGCGCATGCCGTCGAAACCGTGATCGGGAAATTCCTTCAGCAAACGCTTATCCGTCAAGGACCCGTCCGAGGCGATGGTGAAGGCCCAGATTTGGCGCTGCACGCTTTCGTTGACGTACAGCGTCTTGCCGTCGGGACTGATCTCGATGCCGTTGGTAGTGCCCATGTTGTCGGCTACCTTTGTCACCTTGCCATTCCGATCGATGCGCCAGATCTGCCCGGTCTGCTTGCCCCAGTTCGGATCGCTGGCATAGAGCACACCCTCGGCAGTAATGGCTAGGTCATTGGGTTGGTTCATGCTGGCTTCATGGGCGAAGACGGTGATTTTCTTGGTTTTCGGATCGATCTTCAAGATGTTGTGATTGACGTAATCGGCGACGTACATCATGCCGTTTTTGTCAAAGCGGATGCCGTTGCCGACGCTCTTGTTCGGCAGCTCGACGAATACTTCCGCCTTGCCATCGGGAGTCACGCGGGCAATGTCGCCGCGCTTTTCCAGGTTGACGACATAGATATTTCCCTGAGCGTCCGTCGCCGGTCCTTCGATGCCAGTGGTGAAACTGTTCTTTTCCGTCAGCGGCTCCGCTACGAACAATGCCGCCGGCTCCGCGGACAATAAATTGATACAAGTTAATACAAGAAGATGGTACATGCGGTTGGTTCCTCGTTGACGCAATCTCAAGAACCGTGATGAACACAGAGCAGGCTTCCTATTATCCGTAGGATTTTTACTCTTTTTTTGTAGGGTATCGGTTTTCTGGTTCCATCGGTTCCCATCATTTCTGGGCGTCTGTCAACGCCAGCTCAGCAAGGCCGCCAGTAGCGTGGCCAACACCAGAAACGACATGCCCACGACTGGCCAGCGTTCCCAATCCCGTTCCAGCCGCTCGGCTAGAACGGGTTGACGAAGTCTTGACAACCAAACTTGCCAAGGGAAAGTCCAATGCGAGCGCCAGTGGGTCAAGACCGGGCGAACCTCTGCTTGCCAGCGGTGCCGAGCGTAATTTATCAGCCAAGTGACTGGGATGAGCACATCTCCTGCTGGAACCCGCCAGCGCTCCACTCGACCCCAGCGCCAAGCCCCCCAGGCTAGACCGGCCCCCGCCAGCACCGGCCACAAGTTGGCGCCAAAGTAACTTGTGGATGGGACGGCCCATTCCGCGTAGCCAAACCCGTTCCAGGGGAGCAGCCAGACAGCGCCGGCCACCCCTGCCAGCAGCACGCACCAAGACAACCACATGCCAGGGAGTCGATGGGAAGCGGTCGGTTCTGGGCGCGGCCAAGCCAGGAACAAGAACCGCGCCATGAGCAACGTCGTTCCGATGGCAGCAAGAGATAATAATATGTCTAACATTCCAACCCAAGTGGCGGGCAGTGGGGCGAGCGCGTTTTTCAAGGCGATCTTGGCCACGGCGCCGCTCGTCCACGGGGCGCCGGCCAGCGCCAAGGCCGGCAACAGCAGCCCGGCAACGATCAAGCCACGCCGCCAGCCCGTCCCCCCCGCCGCCGCGACGCCGACTCCCAGGAACAAGGCCCCCTTGGCCAAGGCATGGTGCAGGGCATAAATCCACAACGCCACCAAGACCAACGGCCAAGAAGCCGGCACCGTCCATGCCGCCCCGACGCCGACAGTCATCAGCCCCATCTGACTAATGCTCGAATAAGCCAAGGCTGTTTTTGGATTATCCTGCGTCACTCCCACCACCACGCCAAAGAAGGCCGCCGCCAGTCCCGCCGCGAGGCACCAGATTCCCCAGCTGGGCAACCCTATTTCTCCCAGCGGCAAGAACCGCAGCCAACCGAGCAAGCCGGCCTTGATCATGACGCCGCTGAGCACCGCGCTGGCGGGGGTGGGAGCGACGGGATGGGCCAGCGGCAACCAGACGTGCAGCGGCAACGCGCCGGCCTTGATCCCAAAACCGGCCCACAGCAACGCCAACGCCCACCCGCGCTCCGGGGACCGCGCCAGAGCCGCCGGCACCTGGTCGAAGTCCAGCTGAGGAACCACCTGAGCGGCCAAGAGAATACCCACGAAGAGCAGAATTTCCCCCAGGACCACGAGCATGATATAAACCTGTCCTGCCCGCCACGCCTCGGCGTCCCCTTGATGAACGATCAGACCGTAGGACGCGAAGCTCATCCCGGCGAAGAACAGGTAGAACGACACCATGTCCCCCGCCAGGATCAGCCCTAGGTTCCCCGCCATCGTCACTAAAAAGAAAGTGAAGAAGCGTATCCGAGCGTGATCCTCGGCCAGATAGGCTTGGGCGTAGAGGCCGGCAGCCAACCACAGCGCCGCCGTGAAGAACAGGAACACCCGCCCGGTGTCATCCAGTCCCAGGCGCGTCTCAAAGAGCAGCCACGGCACGCGCGCGAACGTCCCCGGCGGAACCGCTAAGGCCAGTAGCAGCGCCGGCAGCGCCGTCCACGGCGCCAACGCGATGACAGCGGATCGCCCCGCGCGGCACGCCAGCAGCGCCGCCGCCAACAAAGGACAGCCAATCACCAGCAACCACGGCAGCGGCTCCGTTAGCCAAGTCCCCATCACGATGGCATACCCAATTCTCGAACCTCACGGCGCGTAGGCGCGCGCGACGATGAGTTTGCTCCACTCCAAAGGGCTAAAAGGGGCGGTGGCCAGCAAGCCGACCACCACGACCAGCCCGGCGGTCGCCAACGGCGGCAACAACAACGCCCAATGTGTCTCAAAACGTCCCTGGTGATGTTCCACCGGCCAAGGTTCCTTGCGTTGCTGGAACCAGGCGACATACAAGATGGGCAGGAAATAAGCGGCGTTGAGCAACGTACTGGCCGCCAGCACGGCGATGACCCACGGCTGAGAAGCCTCTAAGCCCCCTAGCCCCAAGTACCATTTACTGACAAAGCCCGCCAACGGCGGCGCTCCCATCATGCCGAACGCCCCCACGGTGAAGGCGGCCATCGTCCACGGCATCCGCCACGCCACGCCGTTCATCTCACTGACACGGCGTAGACCCAACGTCTCCGCCAGGTTGCCGGCACAGAAAAACAGCGTTACTTTCATTAACCCCTGATGAACCAGATGAACGATCCCACCGATTGTCGCTAAAGGATCGGCCACTGCCACTCCCAGGACAATATAGGACACCTGGCTAACGGTGGAATAGGCCAGCCGGCGTTTCAAGTCATCCTGCGCCAGGGCGCGCAGGGAACCATAGACGATGGTGACGCCAGCCGCCACCGCCAACGGCGTAGCCACCCCCAACTGTTCGATGAATCGAACGCCATACACGTCGTATACCACCCGCACGATGCCGAAAGCCCCCGCCTTGACCACGGCCACCGCATGGAGCAGGGCGCTGACCGGCGCGGGGGCCACCATGGCAATCGGTAGCCAACCGTGCAACGGCACCAGCGCCGCCTTCACCCCCAAGCCGGCGACCATCAAGACAAAGATCACGATGAGCGTCCCGCGCTGTTGTTCCGCCAACTTCACCACGGAAGCCCCCGCGTCAAACTCGAAAGGGCCGATCAAGGCATGCAGCCACACGACGGCGAGCAGAAACACTGCGCCGCCGCCGAGGGTGTAAGTCAGGTACACGCGCCCCGCTCGCAACGAGGTCTCCGTCCCTCGGTGAACGACCAGCGGATAAGTCGTCAGGGTCAGCATCTCATAGAAAATGACAAAAGTGAACAAATTACCTGCTAAGGCAATGCCCACCGTGGCGCTGACGCACAGGCTGAAGAAAGCGAAGAACCGGCTGCGATGGGGGGATTGTTCCAGATAGGCGATGGCGTAGATCGTCGTGAACAGCCACAAGATCGCGGACAACGACACCAATAACATTGCCAAGGCATCGGTGCGGAGCAGCAAGTCCAAACCCGCCCACACCGGCAAGCGAAATTCGTAGCGCTGTTTGTGCCAGACGCCCCACATCATCAGAGCGATCAAGGCCAACTTCAGGAACGAGCTGGAAAGGTTAAGAATGGATCGAGTTCGTATCCGTTCCTCGGCCAGGAAGAAGATCACGATTCCCGGCACGAGAGAACTCAGGACCATCAACAGGAGAATCCAGACGTCCCAATTCATGGTCCAGCCTCCCGCGCGGGACTATCCGCCAATGGAGCACCGACACGCGCCAGTCGCAGCGCAGGCGTCGCCCAAAAACCGAGCAGCAAGGCCGCCAAGGCCAGCAACAACGCCGACCAAGCCATGCCGCGCGGCACGGCGGAGACCGGGCGGTCCGAGGCGGGCGTGAATGGCAATCGGAGGACACGGAACAGGTAGCCGGCGGACAGCAACCCGCCCAGGATGAGCACCGCCCCCCACCATGCTTGTCCCGTTCGCACAGCGCTGTCGATCAGCAGCCACTTGGCCACGAACGCTCCGCTCGGTGGCAAGCCCATGAGTGTGACAGCCGCTAGTCCCATCGTTAAGAAGGTCATGGGGAGCCGTTGGCCGGCCTCTTCCAACTCGGCGATGCGATCATGGCCGACGGTGAACAAGACGCTTCCTGCCGCCAGGAACAAGGCCGCTTTGGCCCCGGCATGGGACACGGCGAAGAAGACGCCGCCGCTCCACGCCGTCAGTCCTCCGGTCCCCATCCCCGCCAGGGGAAACAGCAGAAAGAAGTACCCCAGCTGAGCCACAGTCGAATAGGCCACGAGCAATTTCAACCGCTGGGCGAAGAATGCTTGCAACGATCCCCAGATCATCGCCGCGGCGCCGAGACAACCCAACAGCTGCCCGGCGGCGGGGGACAAGGCGGCCGGAAATGCCTCGAACCACAACCGCAACAATAGATAGAAAGAGGCCGTGACCACCAAGGAGGAAAGCACGGCGCTGACCGGCGCGGGAGCATTGGCATGCGCGGCGGGCAGCCAGAAGTGCAACGGAAACAGCGCCGTTTTCAGCAACAGTCCCAGTGTGATCAACGTGACGGCCGCCGTGGACAGCCCACCGGGGGACATGCGCTGTCCCAAGGTAGTCACATCCAGGGTGCCATAAGCGGCATACAACAGGGCCACCCCCAACAGATACGCCAAGGACCCCAGCAGAGCGGCCAACAAATAACGCAAGGCGGCCGTGAGGGCGTCCGGCGCGCCGGCCAAGGCCACCAGCGCCACTGCCGACAAGGTGAGTAACTCCAGGGTGACATAGAGATTGAAAACATCGGCGGAAAGAAACAGCGCGTTCAGTGTGCCCCACAGAAACAACCACAGCGGCCAGAAGTATTCCCGTTCTTGTCCGTGCGCGATCGGCGACTTCTCAGCCTTGCTTTCTTTCGGGGTCGAACCCGCAGCGCGGTCAGCGAAGTAGCCGACGGCGTAAATGTTGATGAACACACCGACTCCCGCCGTCATGAGCAACATCAACGCGCTCAGGCCGTCGGCGTGCAGCTCAATGCCCAAGGGGGCGCCCCAGCTGCCCAGCGGATAACGCATCGGCCCGTGGCGTCCCACCTGGAAGGACATGCCTATGACTGTCATTACGATGCCGCCCGCCGCCAGCGCGCCCAACGGTGGCCCGCCGTGCCGTCCCCCCAGCAAGGCCAGCACTGCCGCTGCTAGAGGCACCACAATGGCCCCAATCATCCAAGGAACGTCCGCCATCGCCATCCACATGCTCATTTCGGTCCTTCATTGGCGCGCTGATCCGGTTCGGATCGGGCAGGAAGGCGGCGCGCCAGCGCCAGGGCCAAGGCTGTGGCACTTACCGCCACCACAATGCCGGTGAGTACCATCGCGTGCGGCACCGGGTCTGGGGGGCGTCCTGGCCGGCGATCCGCGACCGCCACCAGCAACAGGAAGACACTGCTCCCCATGATATTCAAGGCCAGAATTTTGCGCAGCATCTGCTCTCGAATAATCAGGCCGTACAACCCGATGGCAAAGAGAACCACACCGACCAGAGCATACCAAATGGCCAAGCTCATGCGTTGTCCTCCGGTGCGTGGGGAGTGTTCGGCTTCTGGTTGTCTTCTGCCGGCGCTCCCCCCGCGAACAGGGCGACCAGGGTGAGGGCGATGGATAAGGTGAGCACGGTTTCGATCAACAGGATCAAACTGGCCGCCCCAGTCGGAGGATATTCCAGAAACCGGCCCCCGATTCCCATGAGGGCGACCGCCAACGCCAAGAAGCCGCCGAATCCCAGTACCAGCGCTCCCCGTTCCGCCCAGCCGCGCGACGTGGGGGGCCGGACGAGTCCCGCCACCAACAACAAGACTCCCGCCGCGCTCAAGACAGCCCCCGCCTGGAACGCACCCCCCGGCTCATCGGTCCCTTGCCACAGTAAGTAAGCCGCCACCACGCCGATGATCGGCACCAGAATCCGCACCAGAAACAACAAAACCAGCCCCGGTGTATCTTCCGAGTGTCGCGTCTCCCGCGTTGGCGGCAGCGACCAGACGCCAACCACTGCCAACAACAACACACCAATTTCCAGAAACGTGTCGTAGCCACGAAAATTCAGTAGTACCGCCGTCACCGGATTGTTGGCCCCGCTCTCGGCCAAGCGCGCTTCCACCTGGTTCCCCAGACCGGCGGCTTGTCGGGGCAAACGCCACACGACATCCCCCAGCGGCAGACTCAAGGCAAGGACGAATAAACCGATCACGGCCCACGCCGCCTGCTGTTTGCCAGTGCCTCGCTTGGCTTCCATTCCGCGCTCACTGCGGCGGGCGTGCATCTGGCCCAACGTGTTGAGAAACAGCGCCCCTGTCAGCCCCGCGCCAATCGCCGCCTCAGCCAAGGCAATGTCGGTGGCTTGTAGCCGCGTCCAGACGATGGCCATGATCAAGCCAAAAACGATGAACCAGACAATGGCTTGGAAAAGGTCTGGCGCGGTCAGCACCCGCACGGCCAACCCCACCAACGTCAGGGTCAAGAGCACATCCAACAGCCACAACGTCGGTGTTAGGTACGCTTCCACGGTCGAACCCCCATCCGCAACGCAGCCCGGGCCACGAGATGGCAAGCGGTCGTGCTGGACAGCATCACCAGCATCCAGATGAACGCCAACTTCAGCGCCACCAGCACGGACCCGGCTTGCACGGCCAAGCTCGTCAAGATGAGACCCAGCCCCAAGTTGTCCGCCTTGGTCAGCGCGTGGAGCCGGGAGTACACGTCGGGAAAACGCAACAAACCGACGGTGCCGGCCAGGAAAAAGAACCCCCCGGCCAGCAGCAAGGCCCCGGCCAGCCAATCGCTAAGGTGCATGATGTTCCTCCTCGGCGTTGTCCCCTTCCATCTCTCCCCAAACGCGGCGCACGAACACCACTGCCGCCAGCGCGGCCAACAACGCCAGCACTAAGGCCACGTCACGCAACGAGGGTTGTTCCAGTCCCTCGGCTAGCAGCAGCAACATGGCCACGCCAGTACTACCGAGCAGCTGCGCGACCAACATGCGATCCGCCGGTGTTGGGCCGAGCCAGATCCGCCCCAAGCCGGCGATCACGTTCAACAGCAGAAACAGAGCCAAGAGCACATTCCATTCATTCACGGCTCACCTGACGAGGGGGTACCAGAAGAGGCCAATTCGTGACCAAATAACGCCGCGACCGCCTCTTCCAAGGGTTGCAATTTGTCTTGGATCGGCACGTCACCGGTCAACACATGGACAATCACCTCGTGCGCGCACAGCTCGGCGCTGAGGGTACCGGGCAAGAGATTGACGGTATTGGCGAAAAAGACCCGCGCCGGCCCTTCGGCAGGAAGACGCAAGGAGTAAGTCGCCAATTCCGGGGCAATCGGCAACCGGGGATGTAGGGCGCGCCAGGCGACATCGATGCTGCCGATCAAGGTACGCCACAGAAAAAAGGGCACGAAGCGCAATAAGCCCGCCAAGCGCACGTGCCAGCCGGTCGCGGTGTCCAATGCTACTGACGCGGCAGCTGCTGCCAGCACCGCCGGCGCGCCGATGATCCAGGAGTTCGGTTCTCCCCCTGTCAGCACCCACCACGGCACGGCCAGGATGGCGGAACGGATCAAGCCGCGTCGCGCCAACGATCTCCAGCTATTTGCCGATAAACCACCTTGCATTTGTGACGCTTGCATGGCATGCCTTATCGGTTTGTACTCTGCAGGGAAGGTATCGGTCCGCGCCAGCAGTCGATAGACCGCGGGAATCGATTCATCCCTTGGACATCTCGCGGCTCATTACCCTGCTGGTGATTGTATGACCTTGTCCATGCTCGCAAGAAAAAACCCTGTCTGGTTCCAGAAACCAGGCAGGTTGATAGGAGTTTCGCGTTTCATCTCATCCGGGCCGCTATAGTCAGGGAAGGACATACTATGATTTGTCAATCCACATACACAAACGCCGCTGAGTTGATAATTACATGGCAATATGTGGCCAGCGCTCGAAAGGCCGCTTCGTCGGGATCGGCGGCTTTTTCCTTGTTCCAAGCCATACGCAGACGGCGTAGGGTGTCCAAGCCGAGCTGCCGTTCCTCAGTGGCAGGCGGCCGGCCCAGAGCGGTCCAATACACGGCTTCGATTTGCTTGGCCGGATCGGAGCCAGCGGCTTGGTGGATGCGGTCGGCGCACGCGCTGGCCAGTTGGCGTACTTGGGTGTCATTCTTCAGGTATAGAGCCTGAGTCGCCACGGTGGAATCGATGCGCTGCACGCAGTTGGGGTTCATCTGCGGCAGGTCGAAGGTTTCGAGCAAGGTCGGCATCTGCGAGCGGCGCTGGCGGACATAGACGCTCCGCCGCCAACCTTTGTCCGAGCCTAGCGGTGTTACCAAGCCGTCTTCGCGCACCAGCACCGGATCGGGCGGGCCAAAGGGGGTTTCGTCTAGCTTGCCGGCCACCATCAGCAAGGAATCGTAAATCTCCTCGGCATCCAGCCGGCGCATGGTCATGCGGGACAGCCAGCGGTTGTCGGGGTCCAACTTGTCGTGCAGCGGCGTGATCGTGGACGCTTGCCGGTAGGTGTGCGACATCATGAGCAGGCGGTGCAGGGATTTGATACTCCAAGGGGGGAAGTTCGCCGCTGGCTCGCTCGCTAAACGGGGGTTGCTGCCCACGAATTCGCGCGCCAGCCAATCGAGTAACTCGGGGTGCGTCGGCGGGGTGCCGGTGGTGCCGAAGTTGTCCAGGCTCTTGACGATGCCGGCGCCGAAATGGTGTTTCCAGACCCGATTGACGAGCACGCGGGCCGTCAGTGGATGATCTGGCTGTGTCAACCATTGAGCGAAGGCCAAACGACGGCCCGTCGATTTGGCGCCAGGATACGGCGGTGTCACCTCAAACGGCGTCTTGCCGTCGGTCAGCACGGACAGAACCCCAGGCCCGACTAATTTGGTTGGTTGCAGGTAGTCACCGCGCCGGTAGATGTAGGTCGGCGACGGCTCGCCTCGATCCCACAACGCCCGCACCAACGGCGGCGAGGCGATCATGGCTTGCAAAGCCTGCGCCTCGCGCTGCGCCTCACGGCGCTGATCCTGTTTAAGCCGGTCGATTTCCTCCTTCATCTTGGCCTTGTACGCTTCCCAGTGCTGCTCCGCTTCTTTTGTGACATAAGGAAGATAGCGATTAGGCATGTCGCTGCCGCGACCTTGGCCGGGGACCACCGCTGGCTTGAGCCAGTCGTGCTCGTCATAAGCTCCCTTGAAGACATCGGCGAGACGGAAGTAATCGCGCTGCGGGATGGGGTCATACTTATGGCTATGGCAGCGGGCGCAGTGCAGCGTCAAGCCCAGCACCGAGGAACCGAGCACCTGGATTTCGTCGGCGACGACTTCCATCCGCTCCGGCACGAAATTAACGACGTTGCTGCCGGTGCCGTCGGGAGCCAGGCGTAGAAAGCCGGTGGCCACGAGATTGTCCATCAATTCCTGCGTGATCTCCGGGGCGTTGGCGTAGTCGGCCAGCTCATCGCCGGCCAATTGTTCCAGTAGAAACCGATCATACGGCTTGTCATCGTTGAAGGCACGAATGACATAATCTCGATAGCGCCAAGCGTGTGGGCGTAGCGGGTCAGCACTGCGTTTCCCTTCGGAATCGGCGTAACCGGCGAGGTCAAGCCACAAGCGGCCCCAGCGCTCGCCGTAGCGCGGCGAGGCCAACAAACGGTCGATCAGCTTCTCATACGAATCGGATGAAGCATCGTTGAGAAACGCCCGCGCCTCTTCCGGTGTCGGCGGCAAGCCGGTCAGGTCGAACGTCACCCGCCGCAACAGCGTCAGCTTGTCAGCCTCTGGCGCTTGCGCCAACCCCTTGGCAATCAATTTTTCCACGATGAAGACATCGACCGGGTTGCGGATGATGTATGGTTCCGCCTGGATTTCTGGGACCTTGACCACCTTCGGCGGCTGAAACGACCAGAAGGCGCGGTCCTTGTCCGTCACCAAGGGATCGGGTTCGGTGGTGGCCACGTCGGGGGCGATCTCGACTTCCGGCGCCCCCAGCGCGATCCAGCGCGTGAGTCGGTCGATCTCATCGGTCCCCATCGGCTTGACGCTAACTTCCAGCAGCCGTTTGTTCGGCGGCATGACACCGGCGTGAACCTTCTTCAGAAGCAGGCTTTCCTCTGGTTTGCCGAGTACGATGGCTGGCCCAGACTTGCCCCCCCGGAGCATCGAGGCCTTGGTGCGCAGATCCAGCCCCGCCTCTTGCTTGCGGAGGCCGTGACAGACCGTGCAGCGCAATTTCATGAGCGGCTCAATGTCATGCTGTGTGACCGCTGGTTCGGTGCTGACCACGCTATCGGCAGGCGCACCGGCGTCAAGCCAACGCCGCAGCAAGTCAAGGTGTTCCGCCGGTAGTTTGCCGGTTGGCGGCATGTGCCCTTCATGGACCATCTTGAATAACAGGCTTTCTTCCGCCTTGCCCGGCACGATCACCGGCCCCGATTCGCTCCCTCTTGACAATGCCGCCCAGCTGCTCAAATTCAAATCGGCCTTGCGCGTCTTCTCACCGTGACAGCGGCTACATTGGGCTTGCAATAACGGTTGCACGTCGCGCTCGAAGTGGGGAGAAGAATCGGCGGCACGGCAGACACTACCCAGAACCAACAGTACGGAAGCAAGCAACACTTTGGCCGATGCGGGATACATCATGAAAAAAAACCTCCCGGCAGCAATGGGGGGGCGGTTGGGTGAGGATCATGAACGCGGCCAGCAGCGCCGGTTCGTGGAGAGCATTCGGCGGGTTGGGCAAGGTTATTGTCGCGGAAGGGAGTAGGAGAGTAAAGGAAAAAAAGAGAATACCCCAAAGTTTAGCGGGCGAGCCGTCGGCGAGCCACCCATGCCGATTGTAGCGATTCGATCACTCACGTTGAGATTAGCAACACCCGCGGATGGGAAGCCTCATTTTTCCAAAATCGATCTCTTGTGATTGCCAGGGTTTCTGGTGACAATCGAAGAGTCGTTATCTGGATATTCATTCCCTCAGCAGGTATTCCTTATGGCGGAAGCCCCGGTTTCCTCCGCGACACCGACATCCTCTCCGGCACAACGCCCTAGCGTGCCGGTGGTACGCGGCCAGATTCCGCCCGATGTCAGTAGCCGGTCGACGGTCTTGGGATTGGCGGTGACGGTCATCGCCTTGACGGTTTATGGCGTGGCCTTCGCGGGCGTGCTGGCGGCGCCGTGGTGGCCGGCGCAAGTGGCGTGCAGTCTCGTCGCCGGCATCTTCATCGGCACGGTGTTCGTGTGTGGTCACGATGCTTGTCACGGCAGCTTGACACCGAATGATCTCTTGAACCGCATCCTGGGGCGTGTCTGTTTCTTGCCGTCGCTGACGCCGTTCACCTCCTGGGAGTTCGCCCATAATCGGATACATCATTCCTACACCAATCTGCGCGGCCGAGACTATGCTTGGGCACCGTTTGCCAAGGACGAATACGACCGCTTGCCCCCGCTGCGCCGCCTACTGGAACGGCACTACCGCGCCTTCTGGGGTTTGGGCACCTATTATCTGGTGGAATACTGGTGGAAACATTTGCTGTTCCTGAGTCATTCGGAACGGCAAGAGATGAAACGGCCCGGCCTATTCGCGGGGGATTGTCTGCTCGTGGCCGGGTTTGCCGCCACGCAGGTTGCTGGTGTCACTTGGTGGTCCCAATCACTTTCCCCCACGGCGGGCACATGGGCGGCGTTCACCAGCTGGCCGATGTTGCTGCTGTTGGCCGTGGGACTGCCGTTTCTGATTTGGAATTGGGTGATGGGTTTTTCCATTTACCAGCATCATAACCATCCGCGCATCGTTTGGTACGCCACCAAGGAAGAATGGGACTTCTTCGCCGGACAAGTCGAAAGCACCGTTCACATCCAATTGCCGGCGGTCTTCGAGTGGCTGTCGGCCCACATCATGCAGCACACCGCCCATCACGTGAATCCGAAGATTCCCCTCTACCGCCTCACCGAATCACAACGCCACATCGAGCAAGCCTATCCCGCCGCTATCGTCGTCGAACGCTGGAGCATCCGCCGCATGGCCTACAACCTGGCCGTGTGTAAACTCTATGATTATGACAACCATCGCTGGCTCAACTTCCAGGGCCGCGCCACCACGGAGCCACACCCGGCGCTGCGGGGGAGCCAACGCCAAACGATGAATCCAACAACGTGAAAATGGGGATTCTCTTCCAATACCTATCGAATTTCGGATAAATTATTACCTCGGCTGAAAGAAAATTCCAGGAGCACGCAGTGCGAGCAAGTGCGGCACTGGCCCGCGCTGTGTGCTCGTTAGAATCTTGACTGCCGGAGTACTAACGTGGAAAGTTTTTGGCGAGTTGATCGAGGACCTTCCCATGCCCTACGATCCCTTCGATCCCGATACCGACTCCTTCAAGCCGCCGAAGCAGCCGACGGAGGTGGCGTGCTTGCACTGTGGACAAATCTATGACAGTGACATGATCGAATGGCGCATCGAGGAATCCAGCGATGGTTCCTTGCACGGCTTCTGGTGTTGTCCGGTGCCGGGCTGCGACGGTAAAGGGTTTGGTTTCGATATTCTGCCGACCGATCCCACCTATCAAGATGAGCATGGCGGATGGGTATGCGATGCCGAGGACGACGAAGAATCGGATTGGCCCTTCGATGATGACAAGGAAACGCCCGATGACTATAGCCATCCCAATTGATAGTATGCCGGAAGCATCGGGCCGCTTCAGCCGGAGGAGTCGTTCCTTTGGAAATCGTATTTGTCATCATCGCGGTACTCGTCATCGCTTTTGCCATATACGGTCACTTCCAGGCCGAGAAACGCAAGCATGATTTGCGCGCCTGGGCCGAGGCGCGCGGCTGGGAGTTTCAGGACTACCATGACCACGACATGGAAAGACGCTATGCCCGCTTCGCTTGCTTGCAAAAAGGAAGTCAGCGCTACGCCTACAACATCATGTGCGGCCAAGACCGGCAGTTTCCCATAGTGGCTTTCGATTATCATTACGAGACCTATTCCACCGATTCCAAGGGCCGGCGGCGGACGCACCATCACCACTTCTCGGCGGTGATTGTCGAAACCGATCTGCCCCTTAAGCCGCTGTACATCCGCAACGAAACCTTCCTGGATAAAATCGGTCAATTCTTCGGCTTCGACGACATCAACTTCGAGCTGGCCGAGTTCAGCCGGGAGTTTCACGTCTCGGCGCCGGATCGGCGCTGGGCGTATGATGTACTGCACCAGGAAGCGATGGAATTTCTACTGCGCGCCCCGCGTTTCACCCTGGAGTTGCAACCGCGCCGCGCCCTCGCCTATCGCGGCCAGACCTTTTCCGTGGCGGATTTCGAGGCGGCCATGACCGTCGTGACAGGTTTGATCGAGCGTATGCCGACATCCGTGGTGCGTGAGCTGAAAGGGGAAAACTGATGGATCCTGGAATGGTGATCCTGCTGGCCGTGCTGGCGGGCCTCGCTTGTGTCGGTATCCTGGTGGCGGTGCAGTACAACGCCCTGGTCCGGTTGCGCAATCATTGTGATGAATCTTGGTCCGGCATTGACACTGAACTGAAACGCCGCTACGACCTGATCCCGAATCTGGTCAGTACCGTGAAAGGTTACGCCAAGCATGAGCAAGACGTGCTGGAGCGCGTCATCCAGGCGCGCAACACCGCCTTGGCCAACACCGGCTCGCCCGAATCGCAAGCCCGGGATGAGAACGCCCTCATCGGCCAGCTGCGTCAGCTATTCGCGCTGGCGGAAAACTACCCCGATTTGAAGGCGAATCAAAACTTCCTGCAATTGCAAGGAGAGCTGGTGAACACGGAGGATCGCATCCAGCGCGCCCGCCGTTTCTACAACGCCAACGTCCGCGATCTGAATACGCGCATTGAGGTATTTCCCTCGAACCTCATCGCCAATTGGTTCGGTTTCCAGAAAAAAGAACTCTTCGAGGTTGAGGATGCCGCCATGCGCCAGGCGCCGGAAGTCAAGTTCTAGCGATTTGATATCTATAGTATGAGATTCATCGCTTCGCGCAAAGAGGAGGCCGCGACATGAAGCTACTCGCGTTCGGCATGGCGGGATTCCCCGTGGCTATCTTTCTGGGAATGTTCCTTGGAGCAGGTTCCTACACGTTTTACTACGGCGAGGGAGCATCCTATTTCAGCAAGGAGCCGACCTCGTGCATCAACTGCCATATCATGCAACCCCATTATGATACGTGGCTCAAGAGCAGTCATCATGCCGTGGCGACCTGCGCTGACTGCCACATGCCCCGCGCGTTTCCCCATGATCTCATTGCTAAAGCAGACAATGGCTGGAACCATTCCTGGGCGTTTACCTTCCAGGACTTTCACGAGCCGATCCAGATCAAACCGCGCAACCAACGGATATTGGAGAATAACTGTCTGGCGTGCCATGAGACATTGGTGCATCAAATGGTGGGACACCATGCCCATCTGGACCCCAAAGAAGGGGTCTCCTGCCTGCACTGTCACGCGGACGTTGGGCACACCTATCCCCCACGCTAAACGGACAGGGGGTATCATCGGGAAAGGAGGAGGACAAACCATGACCCACCACGATACCACGCCTGCAAGAAGTGGCCGACGGCGCACTCTTTTCGTCTATGGCGTTGTCATGATTTTGAGCGCCGGCGCGACCGTCCTCTTGCTGGCGCTGCTGATCAACATTTTCACGCGCAAGCAGGAAGCCCAGGTCCCCTTTCTGCGTCTGGTCGAGGTGACCGAGGATACCATCGATCCGGCTACCTGGGGCATCAATTGGCCGCACCAGTATGACAGCTATAAGCGCACCGTCGATTACGAGCGCACCCGCTATGGGGGGAGCGACGCGATCCCCAAGCAGAAACTGGACGCCAACCCCTGGCTGCGGCGCATGTGGTCGGGCTATGCCTTTTCCCTCGATTACCGCGAGGCGCGCGGACACGCCTACATGCTCTGGGACCAGGATCACACCGAGCGCGTCTTGCAGCGCCCACAACCCGGCGCCTGCTTGCATTGTCACTCTTCGGTCCTACCCGCTTATCGCTTCGCTGGCCAAGGGGATGTCATGGCCGGCTTCCGCAAGGTCAACGCCATGACCTGGAATGAGGCCCGTCATCTCACGGATGACAAGGGGCAGCCGCTAATTACTCATCCGGTTAGTTGTGTCGATTGCCACGATCCCCAGACCATGCGGCTGCGTGTCACCCGGCCCGCCTTCATCGAGGGGATTCGCAATTACAAGGCCGCGCAAGGAATCCAGGATTACGATGTCAACCGCGACGCGACCCGCCATGAGCTGCGTACCTTCTCGTGCGCCCAATGTCATGTCGAGTACTACTTCGCTCCCCCGGACAATCAGTTGGTATATCCTTGGCATCAAGGAATTCGCGTCGAGGAGATCGAGGCCTATTTCGACAGCATCGATTACAGCGATTGGACGCACGGCATCACGGGCGCACCGATGCTCAAGGCGCAGCATCCGGAGTTCGAGTTGTGGAGTCAAGGGGTTCACGCTCGCGCTGGGGTCGCCTGCGCCGATTGCCACATGCCGTATCGCCGGGTGGGAGCGATGAAAGTTTCCGATCACCACGTCCGCAGCCCATTACTGGATGTGTCTGCTTCATGTCAGACATGTCATCGGGTTCCCGAAGAGGAGCTACGAGCACGGGCTTATCTCATTCAGGATCGGACTCAGGCCCTCATCGACCGAGCCGCCGGAGCACTTACCGATATGATCGATGGCATCGCGCAGGCCCAACAAGCGGGGGCGAGCACGGAGCAATTGGAGGCGATGCGGCGCTTGCACCGCCAGGCGCAATGGCGGCTGGATTTCGTCTATTCGGAGAACTCGCACGGCTTCCACGCCCCGCAGGAATCCGCCTGCATCCTGGCCGAATCCATCGACTATGCGCGCCAGGCAACGGCCCTGGCCATCGCCGCCGGCGCGCCCCTGCCCGGCACCGGCAAACCCACTGAACCCGCGCCGATCCGCGGCGTCACTCCCAGCGACAAGGCGCCGCCAGGGCCAAAACCGATGGGGAATTAAAGGGGAGGAGCCAGCCAAGCAATAACTTATTCCCTCGAAACGAAAGAAAATCACAGGAGCAGGCAGGGCGAGGAAGTGCCACACTTTCTCTCCCTTCCTGTTCGGTCAACCTCTTTTTCTTGCTGGGTGATGTTACTCCGGCAACTCAGATGGTCTGAG
>JBKBIP010000047.1:0-30200 GCA_046297495.1 Gemmataceae bacterium
CGGTCAAAGATGATCGATTTCATAATGTAGGCAGTGTATGGTAAATGACAACTATTGGACGATGATGGACCGGGTGTGCTCGGTGGTGGTGGGAACTCCATGTTCCACCTGGAAGCCATATCCGATGGACTCAGTCACGGTTTGGTAATCATTATAGGTTGGGGGACGATGATTGATCATCAATGAGGGTGAAAGTTATGGTTGACGACTTACTCATCGAAAACATCCGCCTCAGCGAGTTGGTTTGATCGTCAACCAAAACCAGCCGTTCTTTCTCGAATTTGAAGCATTTTTGAGAGCGCGGGGTTACGAAACCATCTATTCCTTTATTCTCGAAACTTCCAGCGACAAGGCGGAAGAGGTCCTGACAACCTATTTTCAAATTAGACAAATCATCGAACACTGGGTTCGATGATTTTCGGGCCGCGCGTGAAATGACAGAAAGGGCGCGCCAGCTCGCGGAAGAGCTGGCCGGGCAGACTCACAGTTCCCCAACGGGGGCTGCGCGGGCGCATGTGTTGGCGATAGATGGTCACATCCACGGCCCGGTAGAGATATTTTCGCCGGTGCCACAGCCAAATATCATCGTGGGGATCGTCGAGCAGGGCGATGGCTGGCGCTAACTGATAGGCAAAGACGAGCAGGCCCCGATAGCCCGGACCGAAGAGTTCGAGCCACTGTCGCAAGCTGTGAATGTCTTCCAGAGTGGCCCACGATTCCCAGACAAAGCGGGGCCGACCTTGAGAGGAGGTTGGGAACCGCCGCCCCTTGATGTCCACCAGCAGCCGGATACCGCCGTCGCCGTGGACAATGAAATCGAGGTTCTTCAGGCGCACGTCCCCCCACTGGGCTTGCCGTGCTTCTTCGACGCCGACGAAGCACAGTCCCCTGGCTCGCAAATACCCTTCAAACGCCGCCTCGTAATGGTTGCCGCGATCCATGACGCTGACTCTGGCGGAAGATGGGGTTCGACATGAGCGGCGCGGGTAGCCGGGGATAGAGCATCGCATCCCCGGCTACTCGCGGAAACGATAAATCCTATCCGGAAAGTTCCTCGTCCCCGTTGTGAAGGAGAGGGAAGAGGTTCGGACAGACGCTTAATCCTTGGATGGAACCGTCTTGAGTTCCGGAGCGGCGCCACCCACGCCGACACCACCAAGTTCGGATAGGAAGGTCATCACCGGCGCCTTCATGGTAAAGGACACCTTAAGGGCCTTACCCCCTTCGACAGCGATGCGAACGCGGTCGCTGCCGCTTTGGGTGAATACCTTATTGGCCGCCTGCACGGCCCCTTCGTTTTCCTTGGTCATCACGGGAGCAAGACGCTTCAAGGAAAGGGTGAAATCGAACATCGGCGCTCTTTTGGGATTGGCCGTGATCGCTTCCTTGATGACTCGCAAGCCCTCCGGCCCCATAGCGAGATAGACGCCCTTGTCGGTGAAGGCGGTGAACATCGGATGGGTGCCGAATAGCTCTTGGGCCTTGCGGTCCAGTTGGTTCTCTGGAATGTTAATGCGGTGAATCTTCACGGTGCCGATGCTGTCCGCGTCCAGTTGAATGCGCAAGCGATCCTTTTCGGGCAGGTCTTGGATAACGCCGCGCAGCATCTTCTCTACATCCAGGCCATCCTTGATCTTGATGCCTCCTACCAAGGTGTATTGGTCGTTGGTCGGACCGCGCAGACTGAAAGCGGCATCCAGCTCCCCCGCCTTGAGCGTGGGGACCAAAGCCTTGAAGGCCTTTTCCGCTTGAGCGCGTTTGGTGGGGTCTTGTTCCTTTTGAATTTCCGACAACGCTTCCTCGATTCCTTTGTCGAGAGCGGGTTCGAGCGCCTTCATCATCTCGGCCGGCACTTTGAAATTGACCAAGCCGCTCATGGCTGAATCGCTCCCCAGCGCGCCGGCGAAGAGACTTGGCGTGACGCCCAAGTCGGCGATGTCCTGGGCCAGCTTGGAGTTCGGTTGACCATCAAAGGCCATCACGACCGCGATGTCCTCATTGCGCCGGTCGAGGATCAAGCTGGCGGACAATTCCTGGCCATTGGTGACGACGGCCTTGACCTGTTTCGCCATCCAATCCATGGTGCGGATTTTCGCTTCGTGTTCCACGTCGGAAGCGCCCGGATCGCGTTTTTCCCGCTCGTCGGCCAGCTGCAATTCAAACTGAATCAGGAACAACTGCTTCAAGGCATCGGGGATGCGGTCGAAGCGGAGCTTCACGGACAGCAGGTCTCCTTCTTGAGGGGCGGCCAGCACTTTGCCGGGATCGAGCAGTTTCGCTTTGTCTCGAATGGCCTCCTTCTGGATCGAGGCATAGGCGTAATTGTTGGCGAAGCGCATGTACGCTGGCATGCGTGCTTGGTCCGTCTCCAGGGTGTAGATGTCATCGTTCCCCTTCTCGGCATCGACATTGAGCCGTTCCAATAAAGCGAGAAAGGCTTGTGGATCGGATATCGGCACCAGCACGACGGCGGGGCTTTCCGTCACGTTATCCACCACGGTGCCATAGAGGCCCAAGGGCTTCTTGGAATCGATCCCCTTGAGGCCGTCCGGGCCGGCTATGGCTTGCAGCAAGAAGTCGAATTGCTTGGCCTGTTCCCCGTGGCCGGCCAGCGTCGCCAGGTATTTCCCATCGCTGATGAGTTGATCAATCGAACCGATGCGAACCGTGATCGTGGGGATGGATTCGTCAGCGGCCCGCGCCGGCACGGGTAAGGCGGCCAGCCCGACGAGGGCGATGAAGGACAAAGCTCGTGCGTACATCTAGTGAACTCCTTATCGGAAACGTGGAAAAAAGAAGCGCTCACCTGTCATCGTCGCGCCGTGCGGAATCGTGGGGGCAGGTCGTTGGATGCGGAATCCCGAATCCAAGCCAGGCGCGCTACCAAGGGAAGGTGGACAAAATGGGAATAGAGAAATTGATGGTTCTCCAAACCTTGAGCAGAATTCCATTTCACTGCTTCATTTCCTCCCACCCACCTATCCCCCTAAATAACACTCCAAACGTGGAATAAAATAATCCATTTCCTATAAGAATGAATCTCAAGCCCCGCACCGCTTGACGGTCATGACTGCCTCAACAGCCGTTGCGATAGGGTCGCGGCGAGCGAGGGCCGTCCGCTCCTTGGTGCAGGACGTTACCGACGGGGCGAACGCTCCCTGTTCGCCGCGACCGCCGAAATTGGTTGCTTTCCGAAGCAATACCCTCTATGCTTCTTGCAAGTGTCAGGCAGTTTGGAATTTCTGGGCATACTCCCGGCGGCGACTCGTTCTGGCGCGCTTCGACTCTCATTATATGCTTGAGGCCAAGGGGCATGCCGCCGAGAACTGCCGTCGGGGCAGGAGGAAACAACCATGCAGCAGATGATTCGCGTGGGGTTCATCGGTTGGTTGGTGGTGGCTGGTTCCAGTTGGCTACCGGCGGCGGAGCCAGCCAATGTGGGCATTCAAGTCACGAAAAGCCACATCGATTTTCGGGTCGGCAACGATTTGGTAGGACGTTACCACATCGCCCCCACGGTCGCCAAGCCCTATATCTGGCCGCTGCACGGGCCGGGCGGGGTGCCGCTCACGCGCGCGTGGCCCATGAGCAAGGATGACCCCAATGCCTCGACCGATCATGTCCACCAAAAGTCGCTGTGGTTTTGTCATGGCGATGTGATTCCCGAAGGACTGGAACTCAAAGATAAGATCAAAGGGGTCACGGGCGTCGATTTCTGGTCGGAAAGCGCCGGTCATGGGCGGATTGTCTGCACGGAGGTCGGGGAGCCGAAATTGGACTCGAATCACGGCCAAGTCACGACGCGCAACGAATGGCGCGCCGCCGACGGCACCAAGATTCTCGACGAAACCCGCACCATCCACTTGTACGATTTCGGGGATACGCGCTTGTTGGTCTTCGACATCGATCTGCACGCCAGCGCCTATCCGATCACCTTCGGCGATACCAAGGAAGGCTCGTTCGCGGTGCGCGTCAACGACGTCCTGCGCGAGAACAAGGGGGTCGGCCAGCTGCGCAACGCCGACGGCAAAATTGGCGAGAAAGCCTGCTGGGGGCAACTGTCCGCGTGGTGTGATTACTCCGGCGTGATCGACGGCCAGAAAGTGGGCATCGCCATCTTCGACGACCCCGCCAATCCGCCCGCTGGCTGGCACAGCCGCGGTTACGGCTTGATGGCCGCCAATCCCTTTGGCCGCCACCGCTCCGGCTTCCCCGCCCGCCAAGGCCAGATGGAGCTGCTGCGCCTCGACAAAGGAGAGCATCTCAAGCTGCGCTACGGCGTCCTGTTGCACCCCGGCGACGCACAAGCAGGAAAAGTGGCAGACTATTATCAGCGGTTTTTGAAGTTGAAGGGATAAGCCGCCGCACCATGACTTCCCAATAGCAATCAGGGATGCATCGGTTCGCGCGGCGGAACGCGGGCGCGAAACGATGCCTCACCTCACGCTGACATCGGGAAGTTATTCTTCGACGTTTCCTGCAAGGACATGCCCATGAAAGTCACCTTACTGACGATAGGCTTGGTATTGGCCGTCGTGGCAATGCTGCCCGCCGCCGAGCCGAAGCGCGAGCAACCCTTGGACGCCCACTTCCTGCGCGACTACGCCCAGACGCGCGGCTTCCTGCTCGGTCGGCCGGTGAAGCCAACACCGACACCCGACGGCAAGGCAGTGTTGTTCCTGCGCTCCGCCGCCCGCGACCCGAAGCAAAGCCTGTACGAATTCGACGTGGCCAGCGGCCAGACCAAGCTGCTGCTCGCCCCGGAAATGTTGCTCAAAGGAGAACAGGAAACACTGACGCCGGCGGAAAAGGCGCGCCGGGAACGCCTGCGCGTCAGCGCCGGCGGCTTCACCGACTATCAGTTGTCCGAAGATGGCCAGCTAGTGCTACTCGGTCTGGCGGGCCGGCTGTTCCTCCTCGACCGCGCCACGGGGAAGGTCCGTGAGCTGAAAACCGGCACCGGGACCATTCTCGATCCCAAGTTCTCACCCGATGGCAAAATGGTGTCCTATGTCCGCGATCACGATGTCTATGTCTATGACCTGGCCACGGACCAGGAACAAGCCGTCACCACCGGCGGCACCGCGCACAAGACGCACGGTCTGGCCGAGTTCGTCGCTCAAGAGGAAATGGGCCGATTCAGCGGCTACTGGTGGTCGCCGGACAGTAAGTTCCTCGCCTACACGGAGGCCGACGCCGACGGCGTGGAAGTGTGGTACGTCGCCGACCCCGCCAACCCCGGCCAAGCGCCGCACCCATCCTACTATCCCCGTCCCGGCAAACGGAATGTGAAAGTACGCCTCGGCATCATCCCCGCGACCGGCGGCGAGACAGTGTGGATACAGTGGGATGCGACGCAGTATCCGTATCTCGGCTCCGTCCGCTGGGATGAACAGGGACCATTGACCATCACCGTGCAAGATCGTTTGCAGAAGGAAATCGTGCTGCTGCAAGTGGACCCCGCCAGCGGCAAGACTACGACTTTGTTGACGGAGAAGGACCCGGCGTGGGTGAACCTGCGGCAGGATGTGCCGAGGTGGTTGCCGAACAGTGAGGGGTTTCTGTGGATCACCGAGCAGCCGTGGGGAACCCATCTGACGCGACACGATCCGAACGGGAAAGTCGTTGCCGAGCTGAGTCGTGACGTGGAAGAGATTCTCAGCGTGGATCATAGTTCCAAGATGGTCTATTTCCGGGGGAGATGGGGTAACCCGCTCGGAGATGTGGTGGCGCGTGTGTCTTTTGCTCCGAATGTCAAGATGGTGGATGAACTTCTCACGGATCCCGATATCCGGGGGATCAATCGGGCAGTCATCGGTAAAGGCGGCCAGATTTATGTTCTCACGACGACGACTCCGAAGTACCTTCCGCGGAGCACGGTATTCAAGGCGGATGAAACACGACTGGGGGAATTGCCCTCCGTGGCCGAGAACCCTGCGTTCACACCTCAAGTCGAGTTCGTGAACGTGGGCCGTGTCATTCCCCATCTCAGCGATGGAGCCGGCTTCTGGGGGGCGATCATCCGGCCTCATCATTTTGATCCGAAGAAGAAATATCCGGTGATCGTTGATGTGTACGGCGGCCCCCATCATCAGCATGTGGTGCCCGCCATGCGCAATTGGCTGATCCCGCAATGGCTGGCCGATCAGGGGTTCATCGTGGTGGCCATTGACAATCGCGGCACGCCGGGGCGCGGGCGCGATTTCGAGCGGGCCATCTATCAAAAGTTCGGCAGCGTGCCGCTAGAGGATCAGGTTGCCGCGTTGCAGGCGTTGGGCAAGAAGTACCCGGAACTGGACCTGGAGCGCGTCGGCATCGTCGGCTGGTCGTTTGGCGGCTACCTGGCGGCGTTGGCGGTACTGAAACGGCCCAACATCTTCAAGGCCGCCGTCGCCGGCGCTCCCGTCACCGATTGGGAAGATTACGACACCCACTATACCGAGCGCTACCTGGGACTGCCACAAGACAGTCCCGAAGCCTACAAGGAAGCATCCCTACTGACCTACGCTGACCGGCTCCAGCGCCCCTTGCTGCTGGTGCATGGCACCGCCGATGACAACGTCTATTTCCGCCATTCGCTCAAGCTGGCCGACGCCCTGTTCCGCGCCAGCAAGGATTTCGACATGCTGCCCCTGCCGCGTCTGACGCACATGGTCCCCGATCCAGTGGTCATGGAGAATCTCTGGGGCCGCATCGCCCGGCATTTCCGCAACCATTTGCAGGTGGCAAGGAAGGAGTGATATGTTGGTAATTATTGGGATTGCTCGTTTCGCGCACGGCGTCGATTCCCCGCGTGACACGAGCAATTCCCATGCATATCGGGAAGTGACAGTTCGACGAATTCATACCCAGGAGTGGGGAAAGCGAGCGAAAGGAACATGACCAATAATTCCCCACCAACCCGCGCCATTTTCTCCCCCTTCGCGCTCTTCGGCCATCCGGGGACGGCGCGCGGCGCGGAATTGTTGGCCGACGCTTTCCGCGAATTACTGGCCGACAATCGCCGGGAAGAGGCGCCGACGCGCGCCCTGGCCTACGCCAACCGAGTGCGCATGCGCGAAGTCCTGTTCGAGAATATGCGGGATTACACCGCTTGGCGTCAACGCAGCCGCCGGTTGGTTGGCAAGGCATGGGGCAAGAACGAATTCTTGCTGTGGATCAGTGGTAATCATCTCGGCGTCTTGCCGGTGTATGACGAGCTGGCGGCAGCCCCAGAATCCACCCTGGTCATTCAGTTCGACGCCCATCTGGATATTTACAACCTGAGCGATTGTGCCACCGCGCCGTCGCATGGGAATTTCCTGTTGCATGTCAATGGCCAATTGCCGCGCGTGTGGAACGTCGGCAGCCGGGATTTATTGTTACGACAGGAATATGTCCCAAAATACTATCCCGGCGTCTTTCCGGCGGCGGAATTAGCCATCGATCCGGCGCCGGCCCTACACGCTCTCCGCCAGCTGGGTCAACAGGCCGAGCGCGTATTCATTGACATCGATTGTGATGTGTTCGATCCCGCCTACTTTCCCGCCGTGGCCCAGCCGGTCCCGTTCGGGCTGAGCACCTCCTTGTTCCTTCGCTTCTTAGACGCCGTCTGGTCGGATCGTGTCATCGGCCTGGCGCTGTCGGAATTCGATCCGGCCAACGACGACCACGACCGCTGCTTGGAAACGCTGATGTGGCTGTTGGAATACGTGCTGTTACGGCGTTACGAGGGAATACCGTCGGATTGATGCTGAAGCGGCGGGCCTGTCATTCATAGGCAATCGCCTCCGTGATGCGCAAGCGGGCGGTGTGCAGTGCGGGGCCTAAGCCGGCCAGCGTGGCAGCCACCAGCGACAGCGCCACGATCACCAGCACTTCCAGCCACGGCAGGCGCATGGGGAATAGAAAGCCTGATTCCTCCAAGATAATGACGCGCACGACATACCATTCCAACGGGATGCCGGCGATCAGGCCGATGGTGGTTCCCAACAATCCCATCAAGGCCGCCTCCGCCAGCACGGAGCCGATGAGCTGACCTTGGCTGGCCCCCACGGCGCGCAGCAACCCCAGTTCCCGTTGGCGCTGGAGGACGGAGATCAGTAACGCCGTCACCACCCCTAACGCCGCCACCAGTCCGATGACGATTTCCTGCACATAAGCGATGCTAAAGATACGTCGCAACAGCTGGCGGATGCTGTCGTGGACTTGCTGGCGCGTGGTGACGTACATCCCCTGACCGGCGCACCAGGCTTGCACGTCGGCACGCATGGCTTCCGCGTCGTGCCCCGGCTCGGCGTAGAGGTCGAAGACATCGACCAAAGCATCGTCAAACACCGCCTGATAGGTCGTCCAATCCACGATGACGGCGCCGCGGTTCCAGGAGTAATCTTCAATGGCGCCGACGACGCGCAACGGCGCCGGTCCGCGCGGGCCAGCTAACTCGATGGTGTCGCCAACCTCGACCTGGTGCAGCACGGCGAAGTTGTGGGAAATCAACACCGTCCCCGGTTCGGTCAGCCGTTCGTATAGGTGCAGATCGGGCACGTCCAGGGCACGGCGGCGATTGATGGCGCAGTATTGCTCCATCGGAAACGCCGTTAGGAACACCAGGGTGTCTCGAAAATCGGGTTTGCGGAAGCGAATGGGGAGGACCTCGGCCACGCCGGGAATATCGGCCAAGCGCTGCCCCACCTCTTCAGGGACGGCGACATTCTGGCCGCCGCTGCCGAGCGGGCCGCCGCAAGTGACATACAAGTCAGCG
Organism: Gemmataceae bacterium; assembly: GCA_046297495.1. Lineage (GTDB taxonomy): Bacteria > Planctomycetota > Planctomycetia > Gemmatales > Gemmataceae > JBKBIP01. Next base: position 8,744 of record JBKBIP010000047.1, read on the forward strand.
GTGACGGTTTGCTCGATCCAGCGCATGAGCGGCGCTTCGTTGCTGAGGGTCACGCCCGCGGTCTGCACGAACATGGCCACGGTGGCGGCCCAGGCGGCGATCACCAACCCGGTCCGCGCCCGGGAGCGGACGAGGTTATCCAGTGCCAACCGCCCTTCGATGGTGAACCAACGCCGGCCGATGGGCTGCAATAGGCTTGTCAACACGACGGCGAGCTGAGGCGTCAGCAGCAGAAACCCTACCAGCGCCAACACCATGCCACCGTAAGCCCCCCAGCGCGGCGGCAACTGCCCACGCAGCCAGATGCCAGCCAAGCCCACGCTTATGAGCAAGCCGCTGGCCCCGATTTGCGCCAGGCGATATGTCCAGTTATGAGAGCCGGGAGCGCGGCGGACGGCGTCAGCCGGTTCATCGGCGGCCGCTCGCAACGCCGGCACCAGCGACGCCAGCAGCGCGACCGAAAGCCCCGCGCCGGCTGCCAATGCAAAGTCATATGCCGTCAGTCGCATCTCGGAACCGTGCAAGACCACAAGCACATCGCTGAGGGTTTGCTGGATTGGCCCCAGCGCCACATACGCCAAGCCAGCGCCGATGGGCAGGCCGATCATGGCCCCCACCAGACCCAACAGCACGGCTTCCCCAGCGAATAGCGAGGCGATTTGCGCGCGGGTCGCTCCCAGCGATCTTAATATGCCAATATCATGCCGACGTTCCGTCACACTGACGGACAGGGCGTTGTAAACGAGGAACAAGCCAACCACCAAGGCGCCGGCTCCGCACAGGGAGAAGCCGATTTGCAAACCGGCAAGCACTTCCTGCATGGCCAACCCCTGTTCCTCCGGGGTCTGCACGCGGGCTTGGCCAGCCACGCGACTAGCCACGGCGCGGCGCGTGGCTTCGCAGTCAGCGCCCGGTTCCAGGAACAAGTCCAGCCGCGTGACGATGTCGGCGGACTGGCCCAGCAGCCGCGCCGCGTCCTCCAGGTCCATGACCAGCATCCGCTGGATCAGTTGTGCCGCTGGGCCATCGGCGGCCACGGTCCCCAACTGCGTCAGCTCGCGCGGCTGACCGGCGGATAGCACGCGGATCGATCCTGGAAGCTCCGCCGCTAAGTCTTGACCAACGAGCGCCGGCGGTTTGTGGGGCAGCAGCAAGGCAAGCGGGTTGGTCAGAGTCAGCCGGACGTTCCAAGGATTGTCCGCCAGCGCGGCGGCAGGTGGTTGCTGCTGTCCATAGCGGCTAATGTGCTCACGCAAGGCCACTCCCCAAATCAGCACCGATTCCCCCGCCCGATCCGCGCGGGGAACGCGCCCGATCAAGACCGGCTCCACGGCCCGAATGCCAGGGATGTCGCGCAACCGACCGGCCAACTCCGGGCTGACGCCGGCATCGCCATTCCCCACCGATAGCTCGGCCAACCCCGCTAACGGGCTGACCGCCTCCTCGGTGGCCAAGGCCATGCTCTGGTGCAAGGCTTGGGTCGCCACCATCGTGGCTACCCCCAGCGCGATACTGGCCGCCACCAGCAACGCCCGCGACCAGCGCTGCCGCAGATAACGACCCGTCAATGTTCGATACAACGATAGCATGGAACGCCTGAAAGAAAGAATAAGTCACGACGGCACACGGATGGATATATTACGTGGGCAAACAACGTCCCCATTTCATCAGAGATGATTATCGTTTTGCGCTCGCGCTCATCCCACGCACGACCAGCCATCCATCATCTTCAATTGGGAAATTCGTTTTCGGCGGTTCCTAGACATTTTGGATCATCGCGATCCTCTCCGCGGCACGCGCCGTCATCTCCTCCGATTCAATCCGGCCATCGCGGATGCGGACGATGCGGGCGGCGTGGTGGGCGGCGGCGGAGTCGTGAGTCACCATGATGACGGTGCGTTGGCCGGCTAAGGGGAGGCTGCGCAGCAGAGTCAGGATGTCCTTGCTGCTGGCCGAATCGAGGTTGCCGGTCGGTTCGTCGCACAGCACTACTTCCGGCTCAATCACCAGGGCGCGGGCGATGGCCACGCGCTGCATCTCGCCGCCGGAGAGTTCCTCGGGAAAATGCTCGGCCCGATCGAACAGGCCGACCATCTCCAAAGCCGCCAGCGACGCTCCCAGCGCCTTGCTCCGCCCCTGTCCCGCCAGCAACAGCGGCAAGGTCACGTTCTCGACGGCGGTGAGAGTGGGGAGCAGATTGAAGAATTGAAACACGAAGCCGATGCGATGGCGGCGCAACATGGTCCGTTCGCGGTCGGACATGCTTTGCAAGTCTCGGCCATGAAAGAACGCCTTGCCGCTGGTCGGCGTGTCGAGCGCGCCGAGCAAGTGCAGCAGCGTCGATTTCCCCGACCCGCTCGGCCCCATGATGGACACGAACTCGCCGGCGGCCACTTGCAAGCTCACCCCTCGCACCGCCTGCACGACGCGCCGGCCTTGCTGATATACTTTGGTCACATCCTGCAATTCGTATTCCACGCCGTTAGGCATCGCGTGTCATCCTCCATAGTCGGCCAACGCGGTTGGGTTGGGATGGGATGGATCATTGCTGACCATCTGGCATTCATCGATTCGCACGCGCTGCCGACTCTCTGCACGAACCGATTCAACCAGGGAAAATGATACAACGCAACTACCCCCCTACCGGCGCGTAAGTTTCCGGTACTTAATCCGATGCGGCTGATCCGCTTCGACGCCGAGACGTTGGCGGCGTTGGGCCTCATAGACCTGGTAGTTCCCTTCGCACCAGACGGTTTTGCTGTCCCCTTCAAAGGCGAGGATGTGCGTGGCGACGCGGTCGAGGAACCAGCGGTCGTGGCTGATGACCACGGCACAGCCGCCGAAGTTGAGCAATGCTTCCTCCAGGGCACGCAAGGTATCCACATCCAGATCGTTGGTCGGTTCGTCGAGCAACAGCAGGTTGCCGCCGCGGCGCAGCAGCTTGGCCAGGTGGACGCGGTTGCGCTCGCCGCCGGACAGTTCGGCGACCTTGCGCTGTTGGTCCGGCCCCTTGAAGTTGAAACGGGCCACGTAGCCGCGCGAGGCCACTTTGCGATGGCTCAACAGAATGGTGTCCGTGCCGCCGGTGATCTCCTCGAACACCGTCTTGCTGCCGTCGAGGGTGTCGCGGTTCTGATCGACATACGCCGGCACCACTGTTTCGCCGATGCGCAACGTGCCGCCATCGGGCTTCTCCTGACCGACAATCATGCGAAAGAGCGTCGTCTTGCCGGCGCCGTTCGGCCCAATGACGCCAACGATACCACCGCGCGGCAGGTCGAAGTTCAAATCCTCCATCAGCAGATTGTCACCATAGCCTTTGCGGACCTGCTCGGCGCGTACCACCAAGTCGCCCAGGTGTGGGCCGGGCGGGATTTGCAAGACCAGCTCATCTTCTCGTTCTTCGTATTCCTGGCTCGCTAATTTTTCATACATGCCGAGGCGGGCCTTGTTTTTCGCCACCCGCGCTCGGGGCGCCATGCGTGCCCATTCCAGCTCGCGGGCCAAAGCCTTTCGGCGGGCGGATTCGGCTTTTTCTTCCTTCTCCAGCCGTTGTTTCTTTTGTTCGAGCCAGGAGGAATAATTCCCTTTCCAGGGAATCCCTTGACCGCGATCCAGTTCGAGAATCCATTGGGCCACGTTGTCCAAGAAGTAGCGATCATGCGTCACGGCGACGACGGTGCCGGGATACTCTTGCAAGTGCCGCTCCAGCCAGGCGACCGATTCGGCGTCGAGATGGTTGGTCGGCTCGTCGAGCAGCAGCAGATCGGGGCGCTGCAACAGCACCTTGCACAACGCCACGCGCCGCCGTTCGCCGCCGGAGAGCGTAGACACCTTGGCATCACCGGGCGGCAGCCGCATCGCCTCCATGGCGATCTCCAGCTGCCGATCCAGCTCCCAGGCGTTGACCGCCTCGATGGCGTCCTGCACCCGGCTCATCGCCTCCATGATCTTATCCATGTCATTGGGATCGCACTCGGCCAGTTTGTTCCCCAGCTCCTCATGTTGTCGCAACAAGGCGCGGGTGTCGGCCACGGCTTCCTCAATGTTCCCCATCACGTCTTTGTCTTCGTTCAAACGCGGCTCCTGCGGCACGTGGCCGACGCTGAAGCCGGCGCTGAGCCGGGCCGTGCCGAGAAAGTCCGTGTCCTCCAACGCCATGACGCGCAACAGCGAGCTTTTGCCGGCACCGTTGCTACCAATGACGCCAATCTTGGCCCCTGGATAAAACGCCAGCCAGATATTTTTCAAGACCTCCCGTTTGCCGTAGGCCTTGTTGAGATTTTCGATGGTGAAGATGTACTGTTCACCCATGAAGCCACGGCCTCCGCTATGTAAGAGTCAAGTGTAAGTGGACACGGATATTATTGTAGCGAACGAAGAGTGGGGAATCAGGGGGGATCGTTTAGCGGGCGCGCCGCGAGGGAAAAAGGGGACGCGACTCGTATTTGCTTGACGGAGAGCGGCTCGTGGCGGCATCTGACAGCCAGCGAATACGAGTCGCGTCCCCTTTTTCCCTCCCCCTTCCCCTTTGGAAAAGGAGGAGGGGGCTTGCCGGATAGTTTCTTACACCAACGTTGAGGATTGGTGGGATTGCCGAACCTGTTCCGAGGATTTTCGGGAAGAGTTTGATTGGAAACTCGAATTTTCCGAGTAATCCAAGTACAATAATCTCTTAAATTGATGAACGAGCCACTGGAAGCACGGCCGCGGGATATTGAAATTCGAACGATCTGTTTGCGATGTTTTCGGTGAACTTTTGCCATCCAAACCCCGGCCCCTGGCTGGGGCAAATGCTTCTCACTCTTATTCAGGAGGCCTTCCCTTGGACGCACGCCAATCGCATCCGCCCGCCACGAGTCGCCGGGATTTCTTGAAGACGTCCGCCATTGTGGGCACGGGCTTGGCCGCTTTTGGGGCGGTGCCACAGGTCCATGCCGGGGGCAGCGACGTGTTGCGCATCGGGCTGATCGGCTGCGGCGGGCGCGGTACCGGAGCGGCAGCGCAGGCGCTAAACGCCGACCCCAACACCCGACTGACGGCCTTGGGGGATGCGTTCGCCGACCGGCTGGAGAAATGCTTGAGCGGTTTGCAGGGGGACGCTGACTTGAGCGGGCGCGTCGAGGTGCCGCCGGAACGCCGCTTCGTCGGCTTCGATGCCTATAAACAGGTCATCGACAGCGGCGTCGATGTGGTGCTGCTGGCCGAGCCGCCCCATTTTCGACCGGCCCACCTCGAATATGCCGTCGCCCAGAACAAGCACGTCTTCGCCGAGAAGCCGGTGGCCGTCGATGGCCCTGGCGTACGCCGCGTGCTGGCCACCTGCGCCGAGGCCAAGAAGAAAGGGCTATCCATTGTCTCCGGTTTGTGCTGGCGCTATCACCAAGGCATGCGCCAGACGATGCAGCAGGTTCACGAAGGGGCCATCGGCGACATCGCGGCTATCCAGTGCAACTACCTCACCGGCTATCTCTGGCACCGCGATCGGCTGCCGGGCATGACCGACATGGAATGGCAAATGCGCAACTGGCTGTATTTCACCTGGTTGTCCGGCGATTTCAACGTCGAGCAGCACGTCCACAGCCTGGACAAAGCCGCCTGGGCCATGAAGGACGAATACCCCGTGAAAGCCATCGGCTTGGGGGGACGGCAAGTCCGCACCGACGCCAAGTATGGCCACATTTTTGATCATCATAGCGTGGTGTATGAATACGCGAATGGCGTCAAGTGCTTCGCTCACTGCCGGCAGCAAGACGGCTGCGCCAAGGACGTGATGGATTACATCATCGGCACCGAAGGGACCTGCGAAACCATCCGCTACACCATCACCGGCAAGAACCCGTGGAAGGCCGAGCGTGCCAGCCAACGCGACAACATGTATCAGCGCGAGCACAACGAGTTGTTCGCCAGCATCCGCCATGGCAAGCCGATCAACAACGGCGACTACATGACGAAAAGCTCGCTGATGGCCATCATGGGGCGCATGGCGACCTACACCGGCCAAGTCATCACCTGGGACATGGCCCTGAATTCTCAGGAAGACCTAACCCCGCCGCGTTACGATTGGAACGTCGAGCTGCCCATGCCGCCAGTCGCCAGGCCGGGGATCACAAAGTTTGTGTGAGGTAAAGACTGGCTACTTCGTCGGGCGGGTTGGTTTCGCGCATCCGCGCCTCGGGCGCGGCGCCAAACCAACCCGCCGTTCCATCTGGATTATCTCCCTTCTTCTCGCAACGCCTCCAGCGCGGCTTGCAGGCGTTGCAAGAGTCGCGGCGGCGGAGCGGCGCAGGGGAGTTTCCGGGTCAATTGAATGGTGATGCGATAGGTTTGCACGTAAGTGACACAATGACGGCATATGCGCAGATGCTCCTCGACGTAATGCACACGCTCGGGAGGCAGCTCGCCGTCGATGAAATCGATGAGCAGATCAATCAATTCCTGACAAGTCATCATGCGGTCACCTCCTCGAAGTGCGGCGCCAGGGCATGCCGCATGAGCAAGCGGGCGCGGTGGAGCCGGCTCTTGACCGCTGGCACGGTCAAATCCAACAGCGCGGCAACCTCGGCGTTCGGCAGCCCTTCGACATCCGCCAGCACGAAGACATCACGGTAGATTTCAGGCAATCGGCGAATGGCCGCTTCGATCAAATCATGCGTTTCGCGGTTCAACGCTTGTTCGTCGGGGGGCACCGACCACGGTTGCACGGCGGCCACCTGTCGCCCGTCCATGCCCGTGCCGCTTTGGAGCAGGTCGTTCAGCGGTTCGGCTCCGTGGTGTTTCTCACGCGTGGCCCGCTTGTGGCGATGGGCCAAGGCGGCGTTGACCGTGACGCGGTGCAACCAGGTGGACAACGCCGCTTCGCCGCGAAACGTATCCAACTTGCGAACTACTTGCAGCAGCACGTCCTGCGTGACATCCTCGGCATCGGCCTCGTTGTCGAGCATGCGCAGCGCCAACGAATAAACACGCGGCGCGTAGTCGTGAAAGACTTGCTCCGGAGTTAGCGCTGGCGTCGATGGTTCGTGTCGTGGTTCCGTCATCCAAACTTCCAAGGGTGAAGCAACGAGCCTACCGCTCTCTTTGTATTCTATGCGCAATCGAAGACAGACGCGAAATATACGGTTTTTTCCTTTCACCTGTCCCCGTTTCTCTGGGTGCGATAGCGTGTCAATTCTTCCTGGAGCACCTCGCGGCGGTCTTGCTGGATTTGCCGGTGGTGGCGTAGGGCGTATTTGCCGATGGCCCATATATCCAAGCCGATGATGCATAGCAGCACGAACAAGACAACCAAGATCGTGATCCAATACGAGCTGTAGAAATTGAAAAAGAGCCGCTGTTCCGTCGTCAGGTCCGGCTTCTCGCCGCGCAGTCGATGCGCTTCCCCCAACTCCGCCAACCGATCCGCGCGTTCTTCCAAGCCCAAGGCGAACGAACCAAGCATCAGGGCGGCCAGGATCAGCATGAGTAAGCAGCAGAACAACCGCCGCCAAGCCTGATGGCGATAATAGCGCCGATCCTCTTCCGCCAACGACTGCCCGCGCAACCCCCACAACGTCCGTATTTGCCGCCAGCTGTAAAAGACCGCCAGCCCCACCAACAGCAAGCCAAGGAGCATGGCGCCGATGAGTGTCGGGAGTGAGGAGGAATCGGCGACCAGTGACAAGTAAATACGACTAAACCACGACACACGGGCATGGAAAGGAACAAGGATCAACGCGATGGCTGGTTCGCTGGTCATGGTTGCTCGCCTACGGCTCGTCCGCTAAACGTCGCTGCCTTGTCACTGTTTCGGAATGCGTTGCAACCAAGTGGTCAACACTTTGGCCACCTGCGTCATTCCTTCGGGGGAACAGTTTTCGGGTGTGTCGCTGAGGCGGTGCCAGTGGGGATAGTCGAAATCAATGATGTCCACGGCGGGGATGCCGGCCTTGTTCAGGGCCAGGTGATCGTCGAGGACGGCAGGCCCCCAGCGATTCTGAAAGGCGGTGCAGTTCAATTCCCGCGCGATGCCCCATAGCTCCGCCACCAAGGCCCCCGCTTGCGTGCCGGAATGTTGCTCGATGGGGAACTTGGGATTCTTGCCGGCGATCATGTCCAGCAGGACGGCGGCAAGGTAGGTGGGATGGGGTCGTTTTTGCTTATAGACCCGGGCGAAGTGTTCCGAGCCGAAGAAATACTTGTCGCGGTTGCGCTCGAAGATGTACTCCTCGCCGTCAAAGATGACGAAATCGACGCCGACTGTCGTGGGAATGTCCTTCATGACGTGGGCCAGCTCCATCATGAAGGCGACGCCGGAGCCGCCGTCGTTGGCGCTGACGAAGGGTAGATGCCATTTGCGTCGGTCAAGCTCCTCGTCCGCCATTGGTCTGGTGTCATAGTGGCAACAAATAATAACGCGGCGCTGGCGTTCCGGGTGCCAGGAGATGATCAGGTTGGCCATCTCCACGGGCCGGGGTTGGCTCTTTTGCTGGGCCGTGAAGCGTTGGAACTCGACCTGGGCGCCGTGGGCCTCGAAATGTTTTCGCAGCAGCTCTTGCTGCTTGGCCATGCCGTCGCTGCCGCTGATGCGTGGGCCGATGGCGCAGATGTCCCGCAAGTATTTCATGGCCCGCTCGCCGTCGAAGGGGATTGCTACCAACGGCGCCGGCCCCCGATCCGCGGCGAATGGAACCATCCGTGCCCCCTTGGAAATCGGACCCGCAGCGTCTGGCGGCCCTGGTTCACGGTCCACGGCAAATTGAGCCAACACCTTCCACACCATAAACCCGCTCATCGCGCCGACCACGACAATCCCCAGACAAACAACCCATGCCAAACGCCAGCTTTTCATCATGCGACCTCAAGCCGAGTGAATGGTATGTCGCCCTCTGTTCATCTTACCCGTTTCGCCACCATCGAGCGAGGCCGCTTTACGGTCATTGGTCACTACCCCTTCACCTTTTCCGGCGGTTCTGAGTCGAAGATCAGACGTTTGATGGCGAAACGGCCGGCGAAGAACATGAAGAACAAACTGATGATGATGGCCCACAGTTTCAGGGAGCCATGCCCCAGCCAGGCGTAGTAGGTGTGTGGCTTCGGCTCCCAGAGATAATAAGCCACGTCCAGCACGATCAGAATGACGACCAGCACCGCGCAGACCGCGCCGGGCAACAACCACATGATCCGATCCTGAGTGGTCGTTTCCACCGTGACGCGCACGCTGAGCTTTTCGCGCGTTTGCAGGTTGAAACCGCAGTGCAAACAGATCACCGCGTCGGGCGGATCGAGGATGAGCGAACATTGAGGACATTGCCGCTTGGTTTCCTTCTCGGCCAAGGTGTACAGAGGCGGGCCTTCGTCCTCATCGTCGAATAGCTTCGACGAGTCCGCCGGCTTGGCGGACTGGGCGGTTAGGACAAAAGCATGACTGCACCCCTTGCACCGAATCTTTTTGCCTTCGTACTCGGCGGGCGCTTTGATCGATTTATTGCATTTCGGACAGGAAGCCGTGATGACGGATGCCATGATGCCTTGCCCTCGCGCATGGAGATCACGGATGAAGTTGTCGTTTCAATACTTGATTGATTGTGCCACGCGGCGCGCGAAGTTGCAATCGTTCCCCACTCCGTTCGCCAGACGCGTCAATGACGGAATAGAGACACCCGCCATCGCCGGCGCGTCTGGCTAACGGGAGTCTGTGAAGTTTCCGCGCCGAACCGGCAAAAAAAGGTGGCGAAAGGGGCATGGGGGCATAATCTAATTCGGAAGAACGCCACGGAACCGGCGCGGGACATTAAAACCTTGTCGGCGGTGATGCTTGCCAGACTGTTGATTGCGAATCGGTATCGCTGCCAGAAAGCGGGGCAACCATGCGCATCGGCATTGCGACGGATCACGGCGGCTTCGACATGAAAAATCAGCTCATCGCCGCCTTGCGCCAGGTGGGGCATGAGGTGATCGATTTTGGCGCGACCGCCTTGGACCCCGGCGACGATTACCCCGACTTCGTCATTCCGCTGGCGCGGGCGGTGGCCGCTGGCGACGTGCAGCGCGGCATCGTCTGTTGCGGCAGCGGCGTGGGGGCGTCTGTCACGGTCAACAAGATTCCTGGCGTGCGGGCCGGTTTATGCCACGATCATTTCTCCGCCAAGCAAGGGGTGGAAGATGATGACATGAATATCCTCTGTCTAGGGGGGCGCGTCATTGGTTTCTCCGCCGCCTGGGACCACGTGGAAGCCTTCCTGACCGCTCGCTTCAGCGGCGCCGAGCGCCATCGCCGCCGCTTGGCGAAGGTGGCCACCTTGGAAAAAGAAGGACATCCCGCTCTCAGTGACAATCCCCTGGTCCGATTGCACTCCCTGGGACAAAGCATCTGGCTCGATTTCATTCGCCGGGACATGCTTGGCGACGGCGGTACCTTGCAGCAATTGATCGCCAACGATGAGTTGCGCGGCGTCACCTCCAATCCGGCCATCTTCGAGAAAGCCATCGACGATAGCACCGCCTACGACGAGGCCATCCGCGCGCTGGCTCAAGCTGGCAAAAGTGTGCCACAAATCTACGAGACGCTGACGGTGCAGGACGTGCAACGGGCCGCCGATTTGTTCCGCGGCGTCTATGACAAGACCCGGGGACGCGATGGCTACGTCAGCTTGGAAGTCTCCCCCAAGTTGGCTCATGACACCGAGGGGACTATCGCCGAGGCCCAGCGCCTATGGGAGGAATTGAATCGGCCCAACGTGTTGATCAAGGTCCCCGCCACCCAGGAAGGGCTGCCCGTCATTCAGCACCTCATCAGCGAAGGCATCAACGTCAATGTGACGCTGTTGTTCGCGGTGCCGCGCTATCAGGAAGTGGCTAACGCCTACATGAGCGGCTTGGAGGCGCGGGTCGCTGCCGGCCGGCCGGTGGACCGTATCGCCTCGGTGGCCAGCTTTTTCTTGAGTCGAATTGATGTGCTAATCGATCCGTTATTGGAAAAAATGATCGAAGAAGGAAGCGCCAAAGCGGAGCTGACCAAACCGATGCACGGCGAGATCGCCATTGCCAGCGCCCGCATGGCGTATCAACTATACAAAGAGCTTTACGCCAGCGACCGTTGGCGAAAATTGGCGAAATATGGGGCCAAGTCGCAACGCCTACTGTGGGCCAGCACCAGCACCAAGAATCCCAAGTACAGCGATGTCCTTTATGTGGAAGCGCTGATCGGCCCGGACACCGTCAACACGGTGCCGCCGGAAACCCTCGACGCCTACCGCCGTCACGGCCAACCGGCGATTCGCTTGGAAGAACAACTGGAACAGTGCCAGCGCTGGCTACGACAGCTCGCCGACGTGGGCATCGACTTGACCGCCGCCACCCGGCAGCTCGAAGACGAAGGGGTTCATAAATTCATCGTGCCCTTTGACAAACTCTTAGCCACGCTGGAAGCCAAACGCGCTGCCGTGATGAAGCAGGCGTGAGCAAGAGAGAAATAACACCTAACCCAGAAACCATGCCACTCATGACAACCGACAAACACCATCATCACGCGGGACATACGCCAACCCACCCCAAACGCCGCCACATTCAGTGGATTTCGCTGATTGTGGTGGGACTGATGTTGCTGGCCATGCTGTTGTACATCTTCAGCGGCGAAGAAACGGATAACCCGGCCATCGACAATCCGCCGGTGGAGGTCGTCCCATAAGGGAATTCTGTTCCCACCCAAGCCGGTCGCGTGGCGACCGGCTGCCCCATGCAATCCACACCTTGCAAAGGGAGAATCGCTTCATGAACGCGCTGGAACTGTGGCAACGCTATCAACAATACCTGTGCATCGTCCCTTCGTTAGACCTGACGTTGGACATTAGCCGGATGACGTTCCCCGACGATTATTTCCAGCGTATGGCGCCGGCGCTGCGACAAGCCTACGAAGCGATGGACGCCCTCGAAAAAGGGGCCATCGCCAACCCCGACGAAAACCGCATGGTCGGCCATTACTGGCTGCGGGCGCCGCGAATGGCTCCCACGCCGGACATCACCGAGGCGATTGAGAAAACCTTGGCCCGCATCAAGTCGTTCGCTGCCGATGTGCATTCGGGCCAGGTCAAGCCGCCGACAGCGGCGCGGTTCACGCAGGTCATCTCCATCGGCATCGGCGGTTCCGCGTTGGGGCCGATGTTCGTCCATGACGCGCTGGGGGAACCCGGCCAAGACCAGATGGCCGTCCACTTCATCGACAACACCGATCCCGACGGCATCGCCCGCACCTTGAAACGCTTGTCCGGCAAATTGGGAGAGACGCTGTGCCTGGTCATCAGCAAGAGCGGCGGCACCCCCGATAGCCGCAATGGCATGATCAACACGGCGGCGGCCTTCAAAGCAGCGGGGCTGAGCTTCCCCCAACATGCCGTGGCCGTCACGCAAGAAGGCTCACACCTGGATAAGCAAGCCGTCGCCGAAGGTTGGATCACCCGCTTTCCGATGTGGGATTGGGTCGGCGGGCGGACCAGTGAATTGAGCGCTGTCGGCCTGCTGCCGGCCGCCTTGCAAGGACTAGATATTGACAGCATGTTGGCCGGAGCCGCCGCCTGTGACGAAGTGACCCGCCGCCACGACACCATGACCAACCCTAGCGCTCTGATGGCCCTGATGTGGTATCACGCCACCGACGGCAAGGGGAAGAAAGACCTGGTGATGCTTCCTTACAAAGATCGCTTGTTGCTATTCAGTCGCTACTTGCAACAATTGCTCATGGAATCGCTCGGCAAACGCTACAATCTCAAGGGAGAACGGGTCGATCAGGGGATTGCCGTCTATGGCAACAAGGGTTCCACCGATCAACATGCCTACGTACAGCAGCTCCGCGACGGCGTGAATAATTTCTTCGTCACTTTCATCCGCGTGCTGGAATCGGGGGGCGATCCGGTCGAGGTCGAACCGGGGATCACGGCGGGGGATTACCTGCACGGCTTCCTGCTCGGCACGCGCGAAGCCCTGTTCGGCAACGAACGCCAATCCATGACTATCAGCGTGCGCCGCGTCGATGCCCGGAACATTGGCATCCTCATCGCTCTCTTTGAACGGGCCGTCGGTTTTTATGGTTCGCTCATCGGCATCAACGCCTATCATCAGCCCGGCGTCGAGGCCGGCAAGAAAGCCGCCGCCTCGGTGCTGGCCCTGCAAGCGAAGGTCGCCGCCGCCCTGTCCGCCACCCCGCGAACCGCCGAGCACATCGCCCAAGCCATCGGCGATCCCGACGTCGCCGAGACAGTCTTTTTCCTGCTCGAACACCTAACCGCCGATGGCCGGGCACAGTTCGTGGGAGGCGCTCGGCCGAGCGAGATGACATTTCGCGCGGTACAGTGAGAGGAAAAAGGGGACGCGACTCGAATTTGCTTGACGGAGTGCGGGATCGTGGCGTCAGAGGGTGAATTCGAGTCGCGTCCCCTTTTTCCCCTCACTGTACTTCTCCCTGCTTTTTGATTGAACCTGCCCTGTCTTGCGGATAGCTTATACATCATCCAGAATATAGGAACATCCCGCGCCCCGACTTGCTTTTTTCCGCACGGAGAATCCGCCATGTTGCGATTGGATGCCGAACGCTCAGTGTCGTTTTGTGATGGCTGGACGCGCCGCGATTTCCTGCACGCCGGGTCACTGGCCACGCTGGGGCTGACGTGGCCGGGCTATCTGGCGGCCAAGGAGGCGGGAGCCGTGAAGGATAGCGATGTCAACTGCATTATGATGTTCTTGGTGGGGGGGCCGAGCCATATTGACACCTGGGACCCCAAGCCGGACGCCCCGTTGGAAGTGCGCGGGCCATTCCAAACGCTGGCCACCAAGGCGCCCGGCATGCGCGTCAGCGAGATTTTCCCCAAGATGGCCCAGCACGCCGACAAGTTCTCGCTGGTGCGATCGGTGTATCACACGGCGACGGCGGTTCACGACACCGGTCACCAGATGATGCAGACCGGCCGGCTGTTCAGTGGCGGCATCGAGCATCCGCACGTTGGCAGCGTGCTGGGCTACCTGAAAGGGCGGCGCGGCGACGTGCCGGCCCATGTGCTCATGCCGCGGCCCATCGGGCGCACCGGCGGCAACCTGCCCCACGGCCAGGACGCCGGCTACTTGGGCAAACCGCACGATCCGTTCATTCTCAACGCCGATCCGTCCGATCCGCAGTTCAAGGTGCCAGACCTGCTGCCGCCGGACTATATCTCCGCCATCCGGGCCGAGCGCCGGCAGAAGATGCGGGCTGCCGTCGATGGCTCGCTGGCCGCCTTTGAGAATAGCGACCAAGCCCAGCAGCTTGATGACAATTTCCAGCAAGCGTACCGCCTGATGTCCAGCCCGCAGGCCCGCGACGCCTTCGCCCTGGACAAGGAACCCGTCGCTGTGCGCGACCGCTATGGCCGGACGCGCTTCGGACAATGCTGCCTGCTGGCCCGCCGATTGATCGAGCGCGGCGTCCGCTTCGTGACCATCAACATGTTTGAAACGGTGTTCGACGAGATCACCTGGGACATTCACGGTTCCCGGCCTTTCACCGACATCAACGAGATGTCCCGGCTGGTGGCCCCAAACTTCGACCAGGCGTTCAGCACCTTGTTGGAAGACCTGCACGAACGCGGCCTATTGAGCAACACGATGGTGACAGCCCTGGGGGAATTTGGCCGCACGCCGAAGGTCAACCCCGCCGGCGGCCGCGACCACCACCCCGGCGTCTGGACCGTCATCCTGGGCGGCGGCCCCATCCAAGGAGGCCGAGTCATCGGCGAATCGGACGAACTAGGCTACGCCCCCCAGACCCGCCCCGTCACCCCCGCCGAGATCGCCGCCACCCTCTACCACGGCCTCGGCCTCGACCCGCACTACGAACTCCCCGGCCCACAGAAGCGACCAATTCCGATGGTGGATTATGGGGTGCGGGAGATTGGGGAGTTGTTTTGATACTCTTTCCAAGCCGGTCCCTTGGGGAGCGGATAATCGCTGACGATCACTCCTCACCCGGTCGCTGCGCGACCGGCTTGGGTCTGGGAACGGATGGTTCCTCTCTGGCCCCTTATGTAGGTGGCTGGCGGCTTGCGTGTTCAATCATTCACTGAGCGCGGCACTTTTTCTCCAAGTCCTCGAACTTGGCCGTCCATTCGGGTCGGCCGGAGAGATAGGGCTGGGCTTCCTGCACGACGCGGAGCACTTCGGGGCGGTTGCCGTCGCCGTGGGCCAACTGGCCGATGAGCAGCAGCCAGCGCAGGCGTTTATCCATTTCGGCGTCGGTTGCCGGGCGGGGTAGCAGCTCGCGGACCAAGGGAAAGGCCGTTGTCCATTTTCCTTCGTCGAGCTGGGCCTGGATCAGGGCTTCACTGGCCGCCGCCGCGAGCGTTTGGGTTTGGTCGGCTTTCTTCCAACGGGCACATACTTCTGTCAGTAATTGCAGCCGCCGCGCTCCCTGGTTGCTTTGGGCCAATGTCTGGTCCCATTGGTGGAGCACGGATAAATTCGCGGAGCGTGCGATAATTTCGATCATCGCTTCCCAGACTTTTTGTTGGACCCGATTATCCTCCCGCGCTTGCAGGCGGCGATACAAGAAGGGTAGTTGTCCGGCGTTGCCGCACTGTCCCAAGACCGTCGCGGATCGGCTGCGAACGCCGGGGTCGGTGTCGCGCAGCAATAATTCCTCTAGACGAGTGATCAACCGGGTCCGGTCGGCGTCATTCAGCCCTTGGCCGTCGTTGGCCGCCCGTCCGATGGCCCCCACCAAGCTGAAGCGCACAGTCGCGGCGGGATCATCGAGGGCGGTCATCAACACCTCCAACACTCCCGGCTCGGCGACGCGCTCCAGGGCCTGCGCCGCCGTCTGCCGGACGGACTCCGAGGGATGCCGCAGCAAGGCGGCCAACACAGGGCCAGCTTCGGGGACGCCGAGGGCGCCCAAATTCTCCGCCGCCGCCAACACGACTTCCAAGGCGGGATCATCGAGCGCTTTTTGCAGCAACGGCACGACTTGGCACTTCACCTCTTGCGCTGCCGGATGGGGACCGAGGGTTTGCTGAGTCAAGGCCCGCGCTGCCGCCGCGCGCACCGCCGGTTCCCCGTGACGCAACAGACGGCGGATTTGTTCTGTCGCTTGAGCATCATTGACCCGTCCCAAGGCCAGCACCGCCTGGCGTTGAATCTCCAGGGCGCCGTCACGGCTCAGACGGAGCAGCAAACTGATCAATAATCCCTGGCCCACGGCATCCGCCGTCGGATACAGCTCGGCGCACCAGGGAATCACCAAGGCGCGCACGGCAGGGTCTTCATGATCCACCAAGGTTTGAATATGCCCCAGACGATCCGCCACCGGCAGCCGGCTGTAGAGCTGTTGGTGCAGGCGCACGACTTCGGCCCTGGCTTGGGCCAAGTCGCCGCGCAGCCGACGCGCCCGGCTGGCCTGAAACGTTAGCCGGCCTTCGAGCCAATCCTCGGCAGACAAGTCTTTGTGACTCTGCCACCAATTCCGCCAACGCGCCGCGTCAGTCCCATAACTGAGGCCCGTCAATTCCTCCAAGGCCGCGGCAGCGGCCAGACGCAAAAGTTCCGGCTCCCCCGCCACTTGGTCGAGCAGCAGGGGGACGGTCTCCTTCCGACCACAGCGGCCCAACGTCCACAACGCCGCTTGGCGGACGGCGACATCCTGACGCGGATCGGTCAGCAAGGCCCGCAATTTCTCCAGCAAGGCCTCATCGACCAAGACGGCCAGCGTGTCCGCCGCCGCTTGCCGGCGCGGTGGCGGACCGTCTCGTACCGCCGCTAGCAGCTCTTCATTGAAGCGGCGATCCCGTGTCAAGCGCAAAGCGGCGGCCAACGCCAGAAATATGTCATTGGAATCCGACTGTTTCAACCCGTGCCGCACGATCTCCGCCGCGTCGGGATGGCGGCTTTGAACGAGCGCCAAGGCCGCTTGGCTTTGGTGCCACGGATGTTGGCGATCCCGCAGCAACTCAAGCCAGCGCGCGGGGTCCTCGGCGGGCAACGGCGGCGACGCCACGGGGGCCGCCGAAGGGAAAATCGCCAAGATGAGGAACAGGGGTTGAATGGCCGTCATCGGGGAGCCTCCTGGGCACATTCGACAGAAGTGAAAGCGGGGCGAACTATACTCACGCTGAGGAAGCGCGTCAACCGCACCTTACCCCGTAAAATACTGGCCTCGCGGCGAAACGAAGGTGGAGGGTATAATGCCGCCGACTGGCCTCCGTCCGGCGAGGCGGTCAGGGATCGACCTCAACGAGGAACATGGTATGTTCCAGTGGCTTAATGGGCGCGGTGGTCATTATCTGCTGTTAGTGCTGGTCGGCGGAGGGCTGTTCTTCCCCAATCTGGGACGCCCCAGCTTGTGGGACATCGACGAAGGGAACAACGCCGAGGCGGCGCGGGAAATGTGGCTGTCGGGCAACTGGATCGTGCCGACTTTCAACGGCAACCTGCGCGTCGATAAGCCGGCCTTGCTGTACTGGTGTCAGGTGATGGCCTATCAGTGGTTCGGCGTCAACGAATTTGCCGCCCGTTTCCCCTCCGCTTTGGCCGGCTTGCTGATGCTGCTGCTAACCTATGAGTTTGGCTTGCAAATCTTTGATGCGGCCGCCGGCTTGTTGGCCGGGCTAATCCTGGCCAGCTCCATGCTCTTCTGCGCCTTGGTCCATTTTGCCAACCCGGATGCCTTGTTCAATCTTTTTCTCTTGCTCAGTATGTTCATTTTGTGGCGGAACGGGCGGCAGGCGCATTGGCTCTGGTTCGTGCTAGGAGGCGTCAGCATGGGGTTGGCGACGCTGGCCAAGGGGCCAGTGGGGTTGATGCTTCCCATGGCGGTGTATGTCCTGTTCATGGTCTGGAGTCGGCGCTGGCGGGCGTTGTGGGATGCGCGGTTACTGCTGGGGCTGCTGGTGTTCGCCGTCGTGGTTGGCCCCTGGTATGGACTGGTCGGTGCCGAGACACGCGGCGAATTCCTGCGCGGCTTCCTGCAACGGCACAATTTCGAGCGTTTCACCACGACGATGGAAAAGCACTCTGGCCCTTTCTATTATTATGTCCTGGTGGTGGCGCTCGGTTTCTTACCCTGGTCGGTGTTTCTGGGACCGACGCTGCGCCAGGCGGTTCGCCAGGTTCGCGCCGATGATCCGCAAGCCAGCACCTATCGGTTCCTGTGGAGTTGGATCGCCGTCTTTGTCGTGTTCTTCTCATTCGCGCAGACGAAGTTGCCGAATTACATCCTGCCGATTTTTCCGGCCCTGGCCTTGCTGACAGGGCAGTATCTCGTCGCTTGGCGGCGCGGCTGGGTTCAGGAACCAGCTTGGGTGATGAAGGTCTGTTTGGGTTTGCTGGTGTTCGCGGGGATCGGGGTCATCTTGGGAATGCTGTGGACCGGCAATGTGTTGTCCTGGCCGAAGTTCAAGGGGGAACGCTTGCCGGGGATGGAAATCTATGCCGTTCTCGGCGTGCCGCTGATCGTGGGAGCGGCGGCGGCCTACGGCTGCTTGCTCTACCAGCGGCGCCAAGCCCTGCTCGCGGTGTGCTTGGTCACGGCTTTCCTGTTCATCGGCGGCGCGGCGGCTGGCCCGCCGTTGGTGGTCGAACGATACAAGGCTCCCAAGAAGCTCGTGGAAATGTCAAAAGCTCGTCAAACCACGCAGGATGTACGCATTGCCTGTTACAAGTATTTCCAACCCAGCCTGGTCTTTTACTGTCAGCGCGAGGTCCAACGCTTTCGGGAGGAGCGACAAGCCCTGGAATTTCTGCAAAGCCCCTTGCCCGTTTACCTGTTCGTGCCGGCCCCCGTCTGGCAGCGGATGGAGGAAAAAACGGGCGGCCGCTACCATTGCGTGGGCCAACACCGCGACATGTTCCGCCTCTGCGACGTGGTGGTGATCACGAACCAGCCCCATGAAGCCCAAGCAGGCATGGCTCACGGTTCGACGCCGAAATCGCGAATCGTGAAGATAGACAAGTAATGGTACTTGGGGGCCAACCGTTCGCGGGCGCCCTCCAGCCGGTCCACGATGCAAATGACAGTGGCCACTTCGGCGCCGATGTTCTCCACCTCGTGGATGGCTTGCAAGACGGAGCCGCCTTGCGTGAAGACATCATCGATGACCGCGACTCGGTCCCCGGGCCGCACCACCCCTTCCACCCGTTCCTGGCTGCCGTGCTCCTTGGTCTGCTTGCGCACGAAGAAACCCTCCAACACGCGCCCTTCCTGGTGATAGCGGTGGGCCACGGCGGCGGCCATCGGAATCGCGCCGATCTCCAGCCCGCCGATAGCCTGGATGTTCAAGTCCTTCGTCAAGTCCCAGAGAATGTCCGCCAATAGCCAGACCGCTTCCGAATGGAACAGAACCTTCTTGCTGTTGATGTAATAGGTGCTCTCCTTGCCGGAAACCAACTTGAAGTGGCCTCGGAAAAAAGCCCGTTGTTGAAACAGCTCCAATAAACGGGATCGAGATGCGTCGGTCATGGCAGGTTCCTAGCGGTTGGATCGATGAAAGCCGCGTGGCAAAGCAAGCGGCGAGCCAGTTGGGAGGGGTCTCGTTCCTGGGTTGTTGCCTGGGAATAAGAAAAAATCCACTTCCACACACGTTTGCCTATTGATTAAATAAGTGTACTTATGTATACTATACAAAGATGACTTTTTTTGTTCCTTTCATTGTTCCATTCCACCCCACCCCCCCCCTTTTCAAAAGATGCCAGGTAATGAACATGAAATGAAACCCGCCCCCCACCGCAGCCGATTGATTCATGGGTTCGCGCACGCCAACAGCAAGCCGCGCGTGCTCGCTCCTTCTCCATCCAGACCGCCACGACAGCCGTCACAGGTGCTGGACATCCCCCATTACCTTGTTCCTAAGCTGCTACCTGGGAGCGAGAAGTATTTTCTACTCCCGTATCAGCCGCACATCCAAAGCAAGCGAGGAACGCTCTTCAGGAACAGGCTATTCCCATGCCAGCATCTGGACAAGGCTTCCCCCGAGGGAAATGCTTCTCGGAAAAGGTGGCCGCGCGCCGCTGGGCGGGGCGGGGTCGTTCGGTATAATCATCTTCTCCAGCTTCCGTTCCCTGCTTCCCCTCGTTTCACCGCGACAACAAGGAGACGCTTCATGCAGGATGTTCTCTGCTTGATCCTGGCTGGCGGCCGGGGCACGCGCTTCTATCCCTTGACCAAGTTGCGCAGCGAACCTGCCGTGCCCATCGCCGGCAACTACCGCCTGATCGACATTCCCATCAGCAATTGCCTGAACAGCGGTCTGAACCGGGTCTATGTGCTGACGCAATTTCTCAGTGTCAGCTTGCACGGCCACATCGCCCGCACGTACAAATGCGATCCATTTAGCCAGGGGTTCGTCGAAGTGTTGGCCGCCCAACAAACCTACGAGGCCGCCGACTGGTATCAGGGGACCGCCGACGCCGTTCGGCAAAATCTCCGCTACATCACCTCCAGCAAGGCCAAGCAGGTGTTGATCCTTTTTGGCGATCAGCTCTACCGCATGAATTTCGCGGCGTTGTTGCGGACCCATCAAGAGCGGCAAGCTGACGTGACGTTGGCGGTGGTCCCCGTCACGGCGGAGCAGGCCGCCCGCTTGGGGCTGGTGCGTCTCGACGACCAGCAACGCATCGTCGCCTTCGTGGAGAAGCCGCAAACCGAGGCACAAGCGGCCGACTTCCAATTGCCCGCCGGCTGGCTGGAGCGACAGGGGCTGGCCCATCAAGGGCGTTCCTTCCTGGCCAGCATGGGCATCTACCTGTTCAATCGGGAGACGCTGCTCGACATGGTCAACACACCGCCGCTGGCCGTCGATTTCGCCACGCAAGTGTTCCCGCGCGGCGTGAATACCTACCGCTTTCAGGCTCATCTATTCGACGGCTACTGGCAAGACGTGGGCACGATCCGTTCTTATTATGAAACCAGCCTCGCCTTGGTGGGAGACCATCCCCCCTTTGACTTCACTCGTCCCGATCACATCATCTACACGCGCAAACGCTACTTGCCGCCGTCGCGGATCAGCGCTTCCCAGCTGGACCGGTGTTTGATCAGCGACGGCTGCGTGGTGCTGCCGCACACGACGTTGCAACGCTGCATCCTGGGGGTCCGCAGCCGGATTGGGCGCGGCGTCACGCTCCGCGACAGCATCCTGATCGGCACTAGCCGCATCGAGACCGACGCCGACCGCGCCGCCAATCGCACGCGCGGGTTGCCCGATTTCACCATCGGCGATGGCTCGGTCATCACCGGGGCCATCATCGACCGTGACTGCCGCATTGGCCGCGACGTGCGCATCGTCAACCAACGCAACTTGCAAGAAGGACAAGGGGATAATTACGTCATCCGCGAGGGCATCGTCGTCATTCCCAAAGGGACCACCGTGCCGGACGGCACGGTGATTTGAGGGTCGGCGCCCGCTTGGTCTGGCGAAACCTCAAGGTTGTTGATGGCCCTTCAACCGCCGCAAAGAAAATCCCAGGA
>JBKBIP010000048.1:0-2015 GCA_046297495.1 Gemmataceae bacterium
CCCTGACCCGCGACTCCGGCGAAGACCCCGGCACCTACCCCATCCAGCAAGGGACGCTGACGGCTAACGGGAATTACTACATCGACAGCTTCCAGACAGGTACCCTCACCATCGGCGACCTGGAGCTGGATCCGGATTCGGACCCTGATCCCTTCACAGTAACCGCCAGCGGCGATCAGGAATTGGACGATAAAAGGGGACGCGACTCGTATTTGCTTGACGGAGAGCGGCTCGTGGCGTCATTTGACAGCCAGCGAATACGAGTCGCGTCCCCTTTTCGAATAAAAACCAGCGGCTGATCGCCGCGCGACTGGCTAGGGTTTTTTCGGCGGTCTCCTCCTATATCATTCCATGTCTTGTTTGATTTCATCCATCGTGAAATAGCCATGAATACGCTCCAGGACTGGGTGTTGACTCCTTTCCGCGCCGCCGTTCATCGCGCCACGCGAACGGCCGTGATCGCCGATCCGCACTTGGGCTACGATCTGGCCCGGCGGCGACGCGGCGACGCGATTCCATGCTTCGGCTTGGCGGAATCGCTGACTGGTTTGCGACGTTTGCGCGAGCAGTACGATGTTCAGCGGCTGGTGATCGCGGGGGACTTGGTTGAGGATGCCAGCGGGCTGCCGATGGTTCATGAGCTACTGGCGGCTCTGGCGGAATCGCGGATCGAGCTGGCCGGCATCGCGCCCGGCAATCACGACCGCCAATCTCTGATCGCTGGCTTGCCGTGGCAGCCCGATGGCATCATGCTCGGTCGCTGGCGCGTGGTCCACGGCGACGCCCTCTTGCCGCCGGGCTATGTCGTGCAAGGGCACGTTCACCCCTGCCTGAATGTCGCCGGCGGCCGGCGCGCTCCCTGTTATCTCCACACCGAGCAGCATCTCGTGCTGCCCGCCTTCTCCGCCGACGCCGCCGGAGTGAATATCATGCGTCAACCACGCTGGCGAGATTATCACTGTGTCGTCATCGTGGGGGAGAAGGTGATGTCCGTGAAATGACCATGCGGCTAGGCGCGTTCGACACTCGGATAGGATCGATGTCATCGTCGTCCGATCATTGGTATTCACCACATCTTTGGGCGCTTGCGGCAGCCCCATTTGGCCTGGCGATATTTCGGGTCGCACGGCAGCCTTTGAGTGGTCAGACGAGAGCGGATGGTGTAAAGTGAGAAGAAATCACGGCGAAGCGAGCGGTTGGTACTTTGATCCCATGAAAACGGAGAACGACGCATGAAACGCACGTGCTTAATGGGGGCGGTGGTCCTGGCGATGGTCGTTGGGGGCTGGATCGGGCAACCGTGGCGGTTGGACGAGGCGCAGGCACAGACAGCGGCCCGCGTGCAGTGGATCTGGACCAATGAAGGCGATCCCGCCCAGGAGGCTCCAGTAGGCACGCGCTATTTCCGCAAGGCATTCTCCGTCGCCCGCTTCGTGGATGAGGCCCAAATCGACATCGCCGCCGATGATCGCTTCACCGTCTGGATCAACGGCCAGGAAGTGGGGAAAGGGGACGATCCGCAGCGCGTGTATCATTTCGACATCAAAAAGCACGTCGTCACCGGCAAGAACGTGGTGGCGGTAGCGGCTGAGAATCGCAAGGGGGCGGCGGGCGTGTTAGTCCGGCTCAGTTTCGTGCCCAATGGCCAATCGGTGGTCGCGGTCCCCAGCGATGGCTCTTGGAAAGCGGCCAACCAAGCTCCTGCCGGTTGGCAGGGTGCGGATTTTAATGACAACTCATGGCAGGCAGCCAAGGCGCTCGGAGCGTATGGCACAGTGGGGCCGTGGAAAAACTTGACCTGGGACATTGGCGGCGACGACCGCTTCTCCGTGCCCCCCGGCTTCAAGGTCGAGATGGTCGCCCGCAATCCTAATCCCAAGGACCCGTTTTCCCTGGTGAATCTCACGTTCGACAATAAAGGTCGGTTGCTTGTCTCCCAGGAACGCGGCCCGATCTTGCTCTGCTCCGCGCCGGATCAAGACGGTGTGTTTCAACATGTCCAGCCGTATGGCACG
>JBKBIP010000048.1:2114-30139 GCA_046297495.1 Gemmataceae bacterium
CAGGAACGCGGCCCGATCTTGCTCTGCTCCGCGCCGGATCAAGACGGTGTGTTTCAACATGTCCAGCCGTATGGCACGCAGGTCACGAATTGTCAGGGGATGTGCTGGGTCGATGATGCCCTGTTGCTGGTCGGTCAGGGACCGAAAGGGGTAGGGCTGTACCGCGTCCGCGACACCAACGGCGACGACCGGATCGATGAAGTCGAGCTGCTCCACCAAGTCAAAGGGGGCATGGGCGAACATGGGCCACATGCCATCATCCACGGCCCGGACAACTGGCTGTACTTCGTGCTGGGAAATCACGCCTGGGCGCAGCCCGACCAGCTGGCCGGCAACTCGCCGCTGACGCGCTGGCCCAAGGGGGTCGAAGGGATCGATCAAGGCAAGCCGGGAACCACCGAAGACGTCCTGTTGCCGCGCCAGAACGACGCGCGCGGCCATGCCGCCAATCGCCTGGCGCCGGGGGGCACCATCTGGCGTCTGGATAAGAACGGCCGGAACATGAGCCTGGTCGCCGCCGGCTTCCGCAACCAATTCGACGCTGCTTTTTCCCCTTTCGGCGAGCTGTTCTCTTTTGACAGCGACATGGAATGGGACGAAGCGTTGCCGTGGTATCGTCCGGTGCGCGTGGTCCACTGTCCGCCCGGGGCGGAATTGGGCTGGCGAACCGGATCGTCGAAGATTCCCGCTTACGCTTTGGACACGCTGCCGCCGATCCTGGAAACCGGCCGCGGCTCGCCCGTGGGGGTCGAGTTCTACAATCATGTTCGATTCCCAGAAAAGTATCGCGGCGCTTTCTTCATCGGTGATTGGTCACTCGGTGTGATTTATGCCGTTCATTTGGAGCGCGACGGCGCCAGCTACCAGGCCAAGGGGGAGCGCTTCTGCCAGGGGGCGCCGCTGAATGTCACCGACTTGGCCGTTGGTCCCGATGGCGCCTTGTATTTCACGATGGGGGGGCGCGGCACCCAAGGCGGGGTGTACCGGATCGTGTATGAATCCCTACGCGACGCGCCATTTTCCTTCCTGGACGCACAACCGACCAGCGCCTATTCCCGCGACATTCTCTCGACTGCGAAGCAAAACCAAGTGTTCGAGCAGACACGCCACGGTTTGCGAAGCGCCGCCCGCGACCCACAAGCTGCCGCCGCGAAACGGATTCAAGCACTCATGCTGCTGCAAATGATGGATGATGCCATCACGCCGGAGTTGGTTCTTCCCTTGCTGTCCGACCAAGACGCCGAGGTGCGGGCATGTGCTGTGTGGTTGGCGGGCGTGCGTGGCTTTGCCGAAGGACGGAAACCGTTGCTGCAAGCACTGACGGATGACGACGCGCTGGTCCGCCGCCGGGCATGCGAGGCGCTGGTCCGCGCCGGCATCGAGCCGCCCGTCGAGGCGCTCTGGCCGTTGCTCGGGGACCCGGACCGTTTCGTCCGCACGGCCGCTCGTTTGGTGGCGCAGCGCATCGATCCGAGGAAGTGGGCCAAACGCATCGCCGCCGAGCCGAACGACTTGGTGGCTTGCGAGGCCATCGTCGCGCTGTGCAAGATGGATCAGGAGGCCCCCCGGTATTCCGGCATCCTTTTCGACCGTCTCAACC
Organism: Gemmataceae bacterium; assembly: GCA_046297495.1. Lineage (GTDB taxonomy): Bacteria > Planctomycetota > Planctomycetia > Gemmatales > Gemmataceae > JBKBIP01. Next base: position 3,715 of record JBKBIP010000048.1, read on the forward strand.
GGATCAACTTAAAGACCGACGCCCAGGGATTGCTCGATTTCCTGCGGACGCTGCAACTGGCCCTGATTCACGCGGCGCCGTCGGCGACGAGTGATGTCAAAGCCTTGGCGGCAAAGTGCTATCCTCTCTTTCCCAACGCCGATTGGCGAGTCAACCGCGAGCTGGCCGTTGTGCTCACGCATTGTCGCAAGGAAGGACTCATCCAAGAGCCGGTGCATCGGCCATTGCTCGACGCCCTGTTAGCCCGCAAGGATGATCGCGCTCAGCAGATTCATTATTTCTACTGCTTGCGTTTTCTCAAGGATGGTTGGACGTCGGAACAGAAGGCCGACTTGCTGACTTGGTTCGACGCCACCCGCGATTGGACAGGGGGTATGAGTTTTTCCGGCTTCCTGGAAAACATCCTGCGCGATGCCAGTGACATCTTCACGCCGGACGATGTGGAACGGCTCATTGCCCAAGGGGATAAACAATCCTGGGCGGCGATGCGGTTGCTACGGCTCGTTTCCGAGAAGCAGCTGCCCCAGCCCGAAGTGCTGGCCCGCTATTACGCCGTGCTGGCCAAGCAACCCGCCCTGGCCCCTGCTGACGCCCGCGCGACAGTGGTGGCGACGCTGGGCAAGTATTCTTCTCCCCAGGCGGCCAACGTCTTGCGTCAACTGGCGGACGACTATCCCCAGGAACGGGAGGTCGTGGCTCGCGGCCTGGCACGCTTCCCGACCCCAGAGAATTGGCCGTATCTGGTGCAAGGACTGGAATCCAACAATCCGTTGATCCTCTTTGATGTCATCGAGGCCCTGAAAAAGATTGACCAGAAGCCCAAACCGGAAGAAGGAGCACCGTTCCGGGCGCTGCTGTTGGCGAGTAAACGACTCGATGCCCAATCACGCTGGCGGGTGGTCGAGCTACTGCGGCATTGGACCGGTGGCCGGCAATTCGGCGCCGAGGACGGTGACGCCCCGACCGAGCTGGCCTCCTGGTCGAAATGGTTCGCTCAGAGCTTCCCCAAGGAGAAGCCGTTGCCTGACCTGGTCAGCGACCAGCCGGTCGAATCGAAATATAAGTTCGACGAGCTGCTGGCCTTTCTGGAAAAGGAAGACGCCGGCCGCAACGGCGACGTTAAGCGCGGCCGATTGGTATTCGAGAAGGCCCAATGCCTCAAATGCCACAAGTTCGGCGACGAAGGAGAAGGAATCGGTCCCGACCTGACCACCTTGTCCAAGCGGTTCAAGCGCTCCGACACCTTGGAAGCACTATTTTATCCTTCCAAAGTCATCAGCGACCAGTACCGGGCTTCGGTCGTCATCACCACCAAGGGACAGGCACTCACCGGCCTGCTCGCCCCGCAAGGGGACATGGTGACGATCCTGCAGAACGACGGCAGCAAGTTGACACTGCACAAGGACGACATCGAACAGCAATTCGCCTCGCTGGTGTCAGTCATGCCGGAAAAGTTGCTGGATACGTTGACCAAGGAAGAGATCGCCGACTTGTTCGCCTTCCTCGAATCCATGCCGCCGATGACACCGGGGCAGTGACGTGAGCGAGAACGGCCACGAAGAATATGGCCGCGGCTTGACACGAATTACTCTGATCCGTGTCAAGCCGTGGCCTTTTTCCTCTCTCTCGCCAGCGTCGCTATTTTGATCGTCGCTGATAAGATAACAGAAGGGATTCTCAAGCCATCGAACAAGGAGGAAGTCGTGCGCATCTTGCTAACCAATGACGACGGCATCTATGCTCCTGGATTGCGTGCCTTGCGGAAGGAGCTGCAACAATTGGGTGAAGTCGTGGTGGCGGCGCCGGCGACCGAACAGAGCGGCGTCGGCCATTCCATCACCTTGCTCACTCCCCTGGTAGTGCAGGAAGTGCGCGATGAGAGCAATGAGTTTCTCGGCTGGGCCGTCGAAGGCCGACCCGCTGATTGCGTCAAGCTGGCCCTGCTGGAGTTGCTCCCCGACCCTCCCGATTTGTTGGTCAGCGGCTTGAATGCTGGATCCAACGCTGGCATCAACGTTCTGTACTCCGGGACCGTGGCTGCCGCTGTTGAGGGAGCCTTTTTCCGCCAAACGAGTATCGCCGTGTCGCTGGAATATACCAAACCCAAGCCGCTCGATTTCCCGCACGCCGCCGAATTGGCCCGCCGCGTCATCGAGCAGATCATCGCCCACCAGCCGGAAGCGGGCAGTCTCTTCAATGTCAATATCCCCAGCTCGGAAAAGTGGCCGGTGCGCGGCGTCCGTGTGGCGCCGCAGAATGTCGCCCCCTACGTCGAATCCTACGACCGCCGCGTCGATCCGCGTGGCCGCGTGTACTTCTGGACCGGCCCCGGCTACGAATGCCCCGAACCCCACCCCGACACCGACGTCACCGCGCTGCAAGAGGGCTACATCACTGTCACTCCGCTGCAATTCAATCTGACTCATCAAGCGCAGCTGGCACGGCTCAAACAATGGCAGTGGCGGATGGGATGACGAACGTTCCTGCCCCGATTTTCCATGTCCCTTGATTCATCGGTTCGCGCACAACTGCTGATCCCCTGAGTGATAGGTTGATCATTCCCCGTACAACAGGTGCGCGAAACGATAAGTCAAGCACGAAACCGCTCCAACACATTCCGCGTGATCCGTTGCACGCGCTCGTCGGGGCCGTGAGGTCGGCCGTGATGGGAGATCGGCGGCATGTGGCCAGGAGGAGCGGACAGGCCCTGTGTCCAGAAAATCGTCGCGGCGTTGAACACGAAGTTCCCCTTGGGGCCGGGATAAATGGTGGCGGTGTAGTGCGATTCCTTGTCGCCGCCGGTCCAGGTGGGGCCTTCGGCGACCACTTCCAGCCCCGGAATGTCCGCCGGTTCGCCGTGAAACTCCCAACCGACCAGGCCGGGAATACGGTCCCCTTTCTTCATGCCGGTCCCCGCGAACATCCAGTGATCCGGTTTGGTCACGATCCAATCGCCGGAACCGTTGAACGGAGACACGGTTTGCGCACCGATCAAGGTCGCTTCGTTCGGGGCCTCGACGGGCAGATCGACCATGTAGGCGTGCTCTTGCGGACGGATGCCGCCGTACCGGCCGGCGCGGGTGATGACGCGCTGGGGCGTGCCGTTGGTCGAGGGGAAGAACGGGGCCACGAAGCAACAGGTATTCCCGGACAGAAACGCCACATTGACTCCTGCTTGTACCGCCGCTAGCACATGATCATATTGCTGCCGGCTCCAGTACTCGTCGTGACCAACCGAGAGCATCGCCTTGGCCCGCGTCAGCGTCCGCAAGTCGTTGTGGACGTCGGAATTGGATACATAGGTGACATCATAGCCGTGCCGTTCCATCCAGTAGGCCAACGGAAATTCCCAGAGCAGAAACTCGCCGGAGCCTTGCGACAAGGGATTATCGAAAATTTGCACATACTTGCCATAGGGCCGGTCGAAGCTGACTTTCACGCCGGAGACGAGGATTTTGCCATCCTTGCGGTCGTTAGTGTACAGCGAAAAATTGTCCGGCCACTTGTTGTAGGCTTGCCAGGTGTTGTCGCTGCACTGGAAGACGAAATCGGCCTGGCGATTGTCACGGACGATGAAGATAACATAGCTTTGGTAACGATGCTGGGTGGCCGACAGCTTGCCGACATAGACGCCGCTCACCCAATCTGGGGGAATCTCCAGCGTGCAACTCGGCTGCCAGCGGCATTCGCGCAGCCGTTCGTCGCCAATCGGCGGCGTGGGTTGCGTCTGGCCGGGGAATGGTCCTAACCGTTGGATGTGCCGGCCCCCTTTCCCTTGATAGTAACCGAGCCGGTACAGGTCGATGAAGAATTCCGAGGCTGGATCGGTACTGATGAAAAATTCGAGCCGGTCGCCGGCTTGTACGCTAGCGCGGGAAACATAGCCCTCGATCAGGCGCGAGCGGTACTTGGTGGCCGGATCGGCGCGGGTGTAGGTGAGCTGCCAATCGAGCGTGCCGGGACGTTCATTCTCGGCTCGAATCAGCTCCCGGCGCGGCGTCTCGGCCACGATCAGCCGCGACGAGTCGATGACAGACAAGGTCCCAGCACCCGCCAGAGCGCCCAATAATTGGCGGCGATTAAGGTTCATGGCAAATGTCTCCTGGAAGGCTTCGGTGAGGTGAGCGGGGGGGCGTCAGCCCCCGGGTGCTCAAAATTTCCAGGGGACTTATGTCCCCTTGCTGTTGGATCATTTTCTTATCAGCGTTTCTCTTGCAACTTCTCCCACGGCACCACGCCGACGCGCTTGGCCCATCGCTCGTACAGTTGAGATAGTTCCTTGACCTTGTCCGGCTCACGGCGGGCCAGGTCGTTGAGTTCGGTACGGTCAGCTTCGAGGTCGAACAGCTCCCAGTCGCCGCCGTATGCGGACACCAACTTCCATTTCCCTTGCCGCACCGCGCGATTGCCCTCATGTTCCCAGAACAAGGCATCGTGTCCCGCGCGTTCCTTCCCTTGCAGAATGGGGAGCAAGCTCCGGCCTTCCAGCGGCACGGTGGGCTGTCCCTTGAATGTCTTCGGATGCGCGACGCCGGCCAGATCGAGACAGGTGGCTGGTATATCAATGACATGACCAACCTGATGCGTGATGCCGGGCTTTTGGATCACCGCCGGCCAGTAGGCGATACAAGGGGTGGCAATTCCCCCTTCATGGACCCAATGCTTGAAGCGGCGAAAGGGAGTGTTGCTGGCGTTGGCCCAGGCCAGGCCGTAGCTCTGGAACACCCCTTCGGGACCGGGAGACACTGCGGGATCATTACCCACTTGCACCGGCTGACCATCGTGTGTCCGGCGCGGGAATCGTTCACTCCAGCTGGCGATAATATCCTCGGCGCAGCCGCCGTTATCGGACAGGAACAGGATCAACGTGTTTTCCTCCTGCTTGCTGTCTTTGAGCTGTCGCAGGATGCGGCCGATGCCCTGATCCATGCGGTCGATCATGGCGGCATAAACGGCCATGCGCAAATCCTGCCAGTCGCGGTGCTCCGCTTCTTCCCAGGGGAGAGCCTCGGTATCCCTCGGTGACAATGGCCAGTCCTTACCGATCAGGCCCAGCTCTTGCAATCGCGCATGGCGCTGGCGGCGCAGCTGGTCCCAGCCGATCTTGTACTTGCCCCGATACTTGGCGATGTCCTCCGGCAAGGCATGCATCGGCCAGTGCGGTGCCGTGTAGGCGACATAGAGAAAGAACGGGGCTTTTTCCTGGGAAAACTCCTTCAAGCAGGAAACGGCATGATCGGTGATAGCGTCGGTCAGATAAAAACCCTTGCTGGCCTCGATGGGTTCATGGTCACGGGTCAAGGTGGAGGGGGCGTAGTAGCTGCGCACGCTGCCGATCAGACCGAAGAATTTGTCGAACCCGCGCTGTAAGGGCCAGTTCTCCTTGCCGGCCGATAACGGCGTGACGTGCCACTTGCCCGACAAGGCGGTGCGATAGCCCGCAGGTTTCAGCAACTCGGCAACGGTGGGACAGTGGGGAGACAAATTGCCCCGATAGGCGGGATAACCGCGATCCTCGATCATGTGGCCAACGCCAGCTTGATGGGCATACAACCCCGTGAGCAACGACGCCCGCGTCGGGCAGCAACGCGCCGTGTTGTAAAACTGGGTGAAGCGCAAGCCCTGGGCCGCCAACCGATCCAGGTGCGGCGTGTCGATCTCCGAGCCGTAACAACCAATATCGGAAAATCCCATGTCATCCGCCATGATGACGATGATGTTCGGCTTCGATGACGCGGTATTGCCAGCGAAGGCGGGTGTCAGCGCGGCGGACAGGATTCCCGGTAATATGCCCCAGAACCAGCGATTCATGACAGGTTCCTTTCACTCAGTAGGTGCGAATTCAGAAGCACGCTCGGCATAGAGACAGTTTCCCGGTCGGCGACTAAGAAGTCAAGTCGCTTGCGAGACCGAACTCACGGCTCAAGATAAGCCAATGTCAAATTCGCGGCGGCGGGGGAGAATGGAATTGACCTTCGCGCCAAGGGGCATTCTCAATAAACTGTCTTCTTTTAGGAGTTCTCATGCGTGAAGACTGCCGTAACGAATTTGGTGCCATGAAGGAACTGGTGGAAACCGCCACGCTGTCCGTCGAAACCAAACGCATCCTCACCAATTGTCTCGATCAACTCCCACCACTGTATGATCAATTGTGCGCGACTTATGATGTGCGCTTTTCCGATAAAATTGTTCGCATGGAAAAGGTCATGCTGCAAGAGCTGGGCAAAAAACTGAAGGAAAATATCGATAATCAGCAGGTAGCGGCGGCGATCACGGATCGAATCCGCGCCTTGCACCAGCGGCACGGCCTACAATCCCTCGACCCCAAGTCGGCACTTTCCCGCAAGACCAGCTAATTCCTTCGCCCGTTTTGACATCCTGATGCGCTCATCCTTCTCATGAGGACGTCAGCCCATCGCGCCCCAATGGCTCTTGATAGTCCCCAGCGTGGCCGCGCGCAAAGTTCCTGGCATGAACAGCGCTGCCGTGGTAGTAGTAATGTGCGTGCCGCGCGGCGCTGGCATGGTCTGGGGGATGGGCCGTCGGCACTATCTCAGGACTTCCTCATGACAAAGGTGATGACAAAATGCCAAGCAATGAGAAAATCGCGCTGATCACCGGCGCGGGCTCCGGGATTGGTCGAGCGACCGCGCTGGCCTTGCTGAAGGAAGGTTATGCCATCGTGCTTGCTGGCCGGCGCCGCGAGACCTTGGAGGAAACCATTCGCGCAGCGGGGCCGGACGGCAGCCGATTGCTCGCCGTCCCCACCGACGTGAGCGATCCCGCCGCCGTGCGTTCCCTGTTCGATACCATCCAAGCGACCTTTGGCCGGCTCGATTTGCTGTTCAACAATGCGGGTATCGGCGCGCCGCCAGTTCCGTTGGAGGATTTGACGGTGGAGCAATGGCGGCGGGTCGTGGATGTCAATTTGACTGGCCCCTTCCTCTGCACTCAGGCGGCGTTTCGGCTGATGAAGGAGCAGACGCCGCGCGGCGGGCGCATCATCAATAACGGTTCGATCTCGGCGCACACCCCGCGCCCCAACTCCGCCCCCTACACGGCCACCAAGCACGCCATCACTGGATTGACGAAATCCACCGCCTTGGACGGACGGAAGTATGACATCGCCTGTGGCCAGATCGACATTGGCAACGCCGCCACCGATATGACAGCCCGCATGAAGGAGGGCGTGCCGCAAGCCTCCGGGGAACGAGCCGTCGAGCCGACCATGGCCGTCGAAAACGTGGCCCGCGCGGTGGTGTACATGGCCAGCCTGCCGCTGGATGCCAATGTCCTCTTCTTGACCGTCATGGCCACGAAGATGCCTTTCGTGGGCCGAGGCTGAAAGGACCGAGAACAGGATCTGTCGCCAAGGAGGCATCGATGGGCAGGGAAATCGGCGACCCCCTCGCGGCGCTGCCCGCCAGGTATCATGGAGTATTAGAACGAGGAAATTCCGTGAACGCCTCTGAACCCAAAATTCACATCATCGGCATTGGCAGCGATGGCGTGGCCGGCTTGACGCAACACGCCCGCGAGCTGCTCTCCCAAGCCGATTTGATTCTCGGCTCGGAAAATTCGCTAAACCGTGTCCAGGAGCTGCGCGCCGAGCGCTTTCGCGTCGGTCCCGATTTGCAGGAAGCGGTCCGCTATCTGGAAGCGCGCTTGGAGACAGAGAGCGGCAAGGCCGGTCCGCCGGCGCGCATCGTTGTGTTGGCCAGCGGCGATCCGCTGTTCTACGGCATCGCCCGCTACCTGTGCGACCGGCTTGGTAAGGAACGTTTCGAGGTGCTGCCGCATGTCAGCAGCATGCAATTGGCCTTCGCCCGCATCAAGGAGAGCTGGGAGGAAGCATACCTGACCAACCTGGCCACGCATCCCTTGTCCGGAGTGCTCGACCGCATTCGCATCGCTGAAACTGTGGGCTTGTTCACCAGCGAGAAGGAGAATCCACGCTCCATCGCCCGGCAACTGCTCGCCTGCGGCATCGATTATTTCCGAGCCTATGTCTGTGAAAATCTGGGCGCCCCGGACGAGCGGGTCACACAAGGGGAGCTGCACGAAATTCAGGACATGGACTTTTCCCCTTTGAATGTCATGATCCTGCGCCGCAAGCCGGGCCGACCCGACCGTCAGGGGAAGCCACACCGCTTTCGCGCGTTCGGCAATCCCGATGATGTCTTCGCCCAAAGCCGGCCCAAGAGCGGCTTGATCACGCAAGCCGAGGTTCGGGCGATCAGCTTGGCTCAGCTCGACGTTCAGCCCGGCAGCGTCGTGTGGGACGTGGGAGCGGGATCGGGGTCGGTGGCCATCGAGGCGGCCCAGCTGGCCCAGCCCGGTATGGTCTATGCCATCGAGCAGGACGTGGCCGACTATCACTTAATTGTCGCCAATGCCGAGAGCTTCGGCGTCCGTAACCTGCGTGCCATTCACGGCACGGCGCCGGCGGTCTTCGCCGATTTACCTGCTCCAGATGCCATCTTCGTCGGCGGCACCGGCAAGGAAGTGGCCCGCTTGCTGGAATCGGCCTATCAAGCCCTGCGTCCGGGCGGGCACATGGTTGTCAACGTGGCCACGCTCGAAGCGCTCAACGCCACCTACGTCGCCCTGAAACAATTGGCCGGCGCTGTTCACGTCCTGCTCGTCAACATCGCCCGCGCCACCGAGCAACTGGAAACCTTGCGCTTTGAAGCGGTCAATCCGACGTTTATCTTGAGTGTGCGAAAACTCAGCAAGGCGGGATGAGAATCGAATTAGCAGTTGAGCTGAACAGCGATTTTTCTCTGCTGAAGGTTGGGGAATGCAATTCCGCCGTTGTGCTACCTACCCACCCTATCCAAGGTGCTGTGGGAAAATCCACGCTATAACATCGGCGAGCGGGGACCATGAGGTCCGCACTCGCCGATTATCCCATTCCTTACTGCAACGGCGTCAACTCGATATTACGGAAGTGAATCTCTGCTCCTTCGGATTGTAACAGGATTTTCCCCTTGGACAGCTCCGCCTTGCTGCCTTCATTCACGACCTGGCCATTGATGATCAGCTTGATGGTGCCCCCTTTGCAAATGATCTCATACTGGTTCCATTCCCCAAGCGGCTTTTCGACGTCTTTTTTATCCTTGAAACGGAAGTAATGGCGGGCAATCTTGGGGTCTTGTTGTTTGGGATCGACGGTGAGCTGAAAGTCGCCCACCAGCCAAAAATCGCCAGCGTTTCCCGACATCAGTTGCGCTTCGACCCCCTTGGGCCAGATTTTGTCCTCTCCCACCACATGCACGAACACGCCGCTGTTCCGGCCACGAGTCACTTTGTCTCCCCAGCGCCACTGCAAGCGCAGGACGTAATCGCCATACTCCTTGTCGGTGATGAGATAGCCATTGACACTGCCATCCACCACGATGACGCCGTCTTTGACCGTGAAAATTTGGTCTGGGTCAGCCTTGGACTTGGGATCGACAAACTTCTTCCAGCCGGTGAGGTCCTTGCCATTGAACAGTGAAATCGGTTTGCCTTCCTTCTCGGCGGCGAAACCACTAACTGTCACGGCCAAGGCGACACCAGCCACGACCCAGGCACTGAGTTTTTGACAATACGGCAACATGATGCTCCTCCAAAGCGGAAATCAAACGGTTGATGCGAATGGATATATTCAATGTGATTTGCGTGGTGGAAGCAACAAAATAAATAGCTTGACAAAGTGGAGGACCGTAAAGCAAGGTGATTCATCGTTTCACGCAGGCGACATTCCACGCGAAACGATGAATCCACTAGCCCCCTCGGCAAGTTATCAATCGATGAATCCTTAAAACGGCTCGCACGTCTCTTCCGCATCGGTGTCGAACGGCAGCGTCGGCATGTCTTCGATGAGAAATCGAATGACACGCGGATAGTCCGGGGAAGTCACGTTCATTTCCACGGAGATTTGGCCGTCCTGGTCCTGCATCCAATGACAATCGAAGGGACCGAATTGCCAGTGAACGCAACGGATGCCCTCCTCGTCGCCATCTTTCGTCATGGTTCCGCACTGATACCACGTTCGGATGACGCGCTGGGCCGTATCCGCGGGGTTGCACGTTCCCATCTCGATGAGACATGCCCCTGGTGGACCAATCAGCCACGACGCGCCAGAGGTGGCTCCGGTGAGAGCGCCGACGCCGATATGGTAACCCCATAACCGACCATTCTGGATGGGACAGCGCGACGAAGGACCATCGCACTCTTCCTCTTCGGGATGGCATTCCTCGTAGCTGCTGGGGCAGGGACAGCATTTGTCGAGTTGTTTCTTGATGTGCGTGAACATCTGGACCTTCAAGATGAGGGCATGAGCGGCCACGCAATGCGGATCGAGGGCGGCGGCTTGGTGAGCGTAGGCTTCCGCTTCCTCGTAACAGCAGTTCTCGAAGGCGGCGCGCGAAGCGTCCAGCAGCTCGGCCACGACACCGCTGTAATCCCGGCGTGGAAGGGTTGCCCGACGGCTATCCCGGTGACGCCGCCGCATCTGGTCGGCGAGTTGGCAAGCCAATTCTTCCGCGTGCTCATAATCGCCACTTTGACAGGCTTGCACGCATTGCTTGGCGATCCGGCACATTTCGTCACAGCAGGCGGCATCGCAACCTGGCGTTTCGCGGCAGGAGGCGGGCCGTTCCTTCTTCATCAGCCGAACTGCCGGCGCGGCATCCAACACACCGTTGGAGCGCCGAGCATCGGGTTGCGGTGTTTCCGGAACGGCTTCTTCGTCCTCGTCCACGGTGGCGGGCTGCTCCTGCCCCAAGGACATCTCGGCAATCCGTTGAGCGGCCATATAGTCGTAGCGGCTGCCGGGACAGGTTTCCCGAACGATTTCGTAATAGCACTGTGCCATAATCATGTCGCCAGCCGCCCGGCAGCGCTCGGCCTTGCGGTACGCCTTGGCGGCGCGCTGCAGCTTCTCCATTCCCTCCAGCACGCTGCGGCGGATGTCTTCCATCTGGAGCCGCGGCGGGCGGGCGGTCTTCGGTGTCTTCTGCAGGTACGGGCAAGCACCGCCCTCGTTCTTGGCGGTCTTGGATTTGCCGCAATTCTCACAACCCTGGCAACCATCAGGGGGACAGGTGCAATCCGCGCTGGGGCACGGACAATCGCACGCCGAGCACTTGGCGGCGCGGGCCTTGGGATCGCACACCTCGCACCCTTCACAGCAACCCGGCTGGCAGGTGCATTCCCCGCTGGCGCAGGGACAGTCACATTTGGAACACTTCTTGGCGGAGCCGCAACATCCCACTTTCTTGTCGGCGGGGACGACCACTTCCTGCGGCAAGCAGGGAATGACTTCCACTTCGCAGGGATGAACGCGCAATTGCTCTGATGGGACCGTGCAGGCTTCCTCTGCCTGACAAGCCTCTTCGATTTCGCAACAGGAACAGGAAGCCAACACGATCTGGCAGCGGCGCAGCACGACGCCCCACGGGCCTTGTTCGGCCACCGTGCCAGGTTTGGTGGCGATCATTTGGATGACGACGGTGGCGGGCAGGCCAATGGTGGCATGGGCGCCGGTTTTCAACAGCAACACCTGATAGGTGTTTTTCTTGTCTGAGGTGGACTTGCAGCAGGCTGCGGCGCCGTGCCGTGGCTTGGCGGCCCAGCCAGGCCGGCCGACCGCCGACAGTAAGACCGCCGAGATCAAGCCCACCAACCACAAACGCTTCGACATGAACGACTCCCTCCGTTCACAACAGAAATGTCCTCGACGCTAGAGCGCGAAGGAACAACCTCATACGCGGAAAGGTGGAGCAGTGCAAGAGCAATGAGCCACGTCGCGGGGCCGGTCGATATTTCAAGGTGAGTAAAGTGAGTCCTACGTCGTTCTTGCACTTACGTCGAATCGCCTTACCCATGTTGAAACATCAAACGGCCCTGGGGGCCGGTCGATTATTCCAGGCGTGCCCCCCTTCCGATGGCGACCGGTATCTGCTCCCAGCGGAAACACCGATCCATAACTTCCCGATGGGGATGATGGATGGATCGTTTCGGGTGGGATGAGCGCGTGCGCGAAACGAGGAACCGCCGCGCGAAGAAATCGGAAAGTGAGTGCTCGCATGGTTATTTTCGCCTGAGACAATTTCCGTTTCGCCTTCCATACGATATGCTGGGAACAATGCAAAGCCACCATAGGAAAACCTAATCCATTGAATCTGGGGAAATGGCATGCTTTCACAATACTCCTCCTATTCGCGGCGTGAATTCTTGCACACCCTGACGGCGGCGGGGCTGGCGGCGAGTCTGCCGGCCTACAGCGGGGGACAAGACAAGGCCCAGCCTCGCTTGGCGCTGGGTATCGACAATTTCGCCGTCCGGGCCATGGGTTGGAAGGGGCAACAGCTGGTGGACTACGCGGCATCGCTTGAGGTGGATTCCCTATTCATCACCGATCTGGATGGTTTCGGCGGCTTGGCGGATGGGCACCTGCGCGACCTGCGCCAGCGGGCGGCGGACAAGGGATTGGCCATCCAGGCTGGCACCTGGAGCATCTGCCCGACGTCGCTGTCGTTTCGCAAGGATTGGGGGACGGCGGAGGAGCACTTGGCGTTGGGCATTCGCGTGGCCCAGGCGGTCGGTTCGCCGATCATCCGTGTCATTCTCGGCAGCCGCCGCGACCGTCTCACCGAAGGAGGGATCGACGCCCGCATCCGCGACACGGTGCAGGTGCTCAAGGCTTGTCGCCGCCGGGCCATCGATGCCGGCGTCAAGGTGGCAATGGAAAATCACGCGGGGGACCTGCACTCACTGGAGCTGGTCCGGCTCATCGAGGAAGCGGGCAAGGATTACGTCGGCGCCAACATGGATTCAGGCAACGCCGCCTGGACGCTCGAAGATCCGCTGCACAACCTGGAAAACCTGGGGCCGTATGTGCTGACCACCAGCCTGCGCGATGCCGTCGCCTGGGAAAGCGACAACGGCGTGACTGTGCAATGGACGGCGATGGGCAGCGGCACCATCGATTGGCCCAGGTACTTCCGTCGCTTCGCCGAGCTATGCTCCGCCGCCCCGGTTCACATCGAAACCATCTCCGGCTTCAACCACGAGCTGGCCATCAAGCAAGAGGAGTTCTGGAAAGCCTGGCCGCACGGCAAACCAAAGGGCTTCGATCATTTCCTGGCTTGGGCCAAGCGCGGCCAACCCCGCCCCCCGCGCCAGGTTCCCGACAACGTGGACCGCCAACGCGCCGACCAAGAGTTCCAACGCGCGGACCTGGAAAAGAGCATCCGCTATTGCAAGGAGATCGGCTTGGGGCGGAAACGGTGAAACAACCGAACTAACCCTGCTTGCGTCCAATGCCCTGACTTCGGAGCAAAGCAGAAAACGAACTACCTAGATTGGCTTCTATACGGGGTTGCCGTTGATGGTCCATCCCGCGGCTGCTCTGGTGTCCTACTTCATGGGGACGCCTTTGGGGCTGAGCGATGTCTTGGTCAAAGGGGATGTCCTTTTTCTGGTCGTCGTGCTACTCGCCACCACGTGGGATTGGACGGTCCCGGCTATTCTCCTCACTCCCAGATCACGCGCGGGTGAGGAATTGCTCAGTTATATTGCGTTTATTGTCTTGGTTCTGGCACTGCTGTTTTACACTCTTATCCATGGTGGGCTGATTCCGACTCGGCTTCTCGGCGCGGCCCCCATCGCCAACCCAGATGGAGTGGTGTTATTGCGTGGCATGTCCTTTGTTGGCGGCATGACTTTAGGTGGCGTACAATACTATAGGCTTCGACGCCGCGGCCGGATCTGAAGGAGACGACTACCCATGTTCACATGGCTACGGATCGTACCAATATCCTGGTTCGTGAAGGTAATGGTTTTTGGCCTCCGGCGTCTCGATTCCGTGGAGATTCAGCGGGATGTTGGTAACGTAGTGAAAACCTTGCTGTGGGCGCGGTTGAAGACGGACGACCTGAAAGTGCAGTTTCGGCAGCCAGCGCGAATCGATGAATCAGAAGAATCGACTCACGGAAAAAATCAAGTGTGAGCATCTCGCCTGGAGCGAAACCGTGACCTATCCTGACCGTCTCGAAATCATGCCGCTGACCCATCCACCCGTTGCCACGGTGCGCGTGCCGGGTTCCAAGAGCATCACCAATCGCGCTTTGGTGCTGGCGGCGTTGGCACGGAACGGTTGCGAGCTGCACGGCGTCCTACGCAGCGAAGACACGGAAGTCATGATCGAGGGTTTGCGGCAATTGGGTTTCATCTTGTCCGTTGACTGGGAACGGCACATCATTCAGGTCGCCCGGCCAGCAGCGGCGGGGATCATTCCAGCGCGCGCGGCCGACTTGTTCGTGGCCAATTCCGGCACGACCATGCGCTTTTTGACAGCGATGGTCAGTCTCGGCCAGGGGCGCTATCGGCTTGACGGCGTGCCGCGGATGCGGGAACGTCCCATCGAGGATTTGCTGACCGCCTTGGTACAACTGGGCGTGCGGGCCTACGCCGAGAACCACGACGGCTGCCCGCCGGTGATGGTGGTTTCCAGTGGATTGATCGGCGGCGCCGTGCAGATCAAGGGGGATGTCAGCAGCCAGTTCCTCAGCGGCTTGCTCCTGGCCGCTCCGTTGGCGCATCAGCCGACGACGATCAGCGTGGAAGGGCCGTTGGTGTCGTGGCCTTACGTGGCCATGACTGTGAACATGATGCGTCAATTCGGTGCCCAGGTCGAAGTGGAGGACCAAAGCGTCTTTCGCATCCCCGGCGACCAGAGCTATCGGCGGGAGTCGTTCGCCATTGAGCCGGATGCGTCGGCGGCCAGTTATTTCCTGGGCGCGGCCGCCATCACCGGCGGCACGGTCACGGTGCCAGGACTAGGGGGGGACAGTCTGCAAGGGGACGTACGCTTCGCCGACGTTCTGGCCGACATGGGGTGCCAGGCGCGGCGTGACGACACCGGACTAACGGTGCAAGGCGGCTCTTTGTGCGGCATCGACGTGGACATGAACGCCATTAGCGACACCGTAATGACCTTAGCGGCGGTGGCCTGCTTCGCCGATGGGCCAACGACCATCCGCAACGTCGCGCACATTCGCCACAAGGAAACCGACCGCCTGGCCGCCCTGGCCGCCGAGCTGCGCAAGGTCGGCGCCGCAGTCGATGAGTTCAACGATGGCCTGACCATCCATCCGCGCCCCTTGTATGGCGCCCGGATGGAAACTTATAATGACCATCGTATGGCGATGAGCCTGGCTTTACTCGGTTTGCGCGTTCCTCATATCATCATTCTCGATCCGGGTTGCGTGGCCAAGACCTATCCCACGTTCTTTTCCGATCTGGAGAAGCTGCGATGCTCCGATACGTAAACAGTTCGCTAGTAATCATCTTCTTGCTAAATGTTTCCAGCGTCCAGGCCGCGCTCGATGCCGAAGCCGACAAACCGTACCAGCTGCGCATTGTCCTCGACGTGGCCCCACATCGGTTGCTGACACCTGTATTTCAAGGCCAGTTGCGGCGCGAGCTGCGCGACGGCTTGCAAGCGGCCCTGGGGAAGATGGGAGAAGTGGAAGTCGTGACCTCTCATCCCTTGTTGCCGGACATTCGGGCCAAGGGGCTGCAGACGGTTCTCGATGGTTGGAAAGACGTGGACGGCGTCAAGACCCATTTCGTCTTGATCGATATGGTGGATGGCCAATACACCATCCAGACGGGGCAGCACGACGGCCTCACGGGGTTGTCCAGTCCACTGGTTCGCCAGGCTCGGACGCGCGATCGGCAGTTCGTGGCCCGGACGGCCGCTCTGTTGATCGACCGCGATTTCGGCGTGGTGGGCACGCTAGCGGCGGACGCGCAGGCGCACGCTGTGCGCGTGACTCTCAAAGGGGGTGAGTTGGGCGTGCCGCTGGAACACTGGTTGGCCAAGGGGGAAGTCTTCGCCCTGGCCCAAATCCACAGCGCCGGTGGCAAGCTCGTGTCCGAACAGGTTCCCTGGGCACTCTTGCAGCTGGTCGATGGCCCCGATAGCCACGGCGTCTGCCGGTGCCGGTTGTTTCATCGCTACGAACAACCACTACGACAAGGGCCGGGCATTGTCGGTTATCGTTGCCTCAAATTGGGCACCACGACGGCGCCACTGCGCTTACGGCTCATCGATCGCCAAACGCTCCTGCCGCAGTCGGGTTTACAAGTCGATGTCAGCGCGCTCGGCTTGGAGCCGAATGACGAGATCAAGCAACGCGGCTCCACCGGCCCCGACGGCGTGTTGCCCATCCTGAAACCGGACTATTCCTATCGGCATGTCGCTTTCGTGCGCGTGTCCAGCGCCGGCACGCTGATCGCGCGCCTGCCGGTGCCGATTCTGGAGGATCATCTGGTGGTGGGGGCCGTGCGGGTCGATGACCGTGCCGAGGCGCGCGGCCAAATGGAGCAACGCCGCCGCCGGTTGCTCGACCGGCTGTACGACGTGCTGCTGGTGCAGAGCGACTTGGCCAAGGAGTTGAACACGCGCTTGAGCCGGCCCCAAGAACAAGCCGAGGCCCTGAAGTTGGCTCAGGAAGGCTTGCGGACCTTGATGACCGATTTACAAGCCTTGAACAGCGAAATGATTGACCTGCGCGTGGCGCTGCACGAGGCGCCGGAAAAAGTGAATTTGGATGTCCGAGAGAACGAAAAGCTGCTGCAAACTATCGTGGAGCGGCGCGACCAGCTCAAACAACTGGTCGCTCAATTGGAGGAGGCCATCCATCAAGAGAAAGACCCGAAACGGCAAGAAGCCAAAGCGTTGGTTGCTCAGGCACAGCTACTTGAGGAACAAGCGGACTTCGACCAAGCGATCTCCTTGTACGAGAAAGCACTCGGACCACTCGGTAATCCCCAGCAGTTGCAAGAGCATCTGGCTCAATTGCGCCAAGCCTGGAAGCCGCGCGACCCAGCGCATGCCGAGGCGCGCCGTTTTTTCTACGACATCTGGGCCAAGCTCGACTCGTCGCCGACAATCCTCGCGGAGTTGCCCCGCGCCTTCGCGGCGCTGCAAACCTGCCGTCAAGCGGATGACAAGCTCACGCCACGCAAAGTGATCCACACCTGCCTGGCGCACCTCAAATTACTCAACCGGGAACAAGAGCAGCTGCAATCCCAGGGCGGCGAGGACGCTCGCGCCAAGACCAAGGTGCTGGATGAAGTGGAAAAAAGTCTTAGTCAGTTACACCAGCAAGCCGTGGATTGGTTGCAGGGAAAATAGCAAGAAAAAGGGGACGCGACTCGTATTTGCTGATGGAGAGTTGATCGGGGCGGAATCTGATAACCAGCGAAATCGAGTCGCGTCCCCTTTTTTGGCCTCATTTTTCTTGCCAAGAGGCCAGCAAGCGGGTTTACTTAAGGGAACATTCAACAATCACCTCAATCATCTGCCTGGTGGACTGTTTGCCAGAAACCAGCTGGAGGTTTTGAATCGTTCCACGCAAACCATCATTCTCATCTTGAGGAGTTAGCGCATGAATTCTTTTCGGTGGCTTATGATCTTGGCCATGGGGCTGGGACTGGTTGGCAGCGCCATCTTGCCGGTCGGCGCTCAACCGAAGGCGCCCCAGAAGGACAACAAGGAAACGGTGATCGATTTCGATGGGCTGAAATCGGCGGTTCCCAAGGAATGGGTCCCTGTCAAACCCGCCAATTTGCTGCGCTCGCATCAGTTTCGCCTACCTGGAAAAACACCGGCACTGGATGCCGAGGTGGCCATTCTGCCGGACGTGCGCGGCACCATCGAGCAGAACATCAATCGCTGGAAGAATCTATTTATTCCCCAAGGTGATAAAACGATCAATGAAGTGTTCCACGTCAAGAAGATGAAAGTGGGCAAAGCGGATGTGGTATTCATGGATGTCACCGGCACGTACATGCACAAGGACCGCCCGTTGGCGGACGATTCGACCGCCGTGCTGCTCCCCAATTTCCGCATGGTCGCCGTTATCATGGAGACCAAATTCGAGTCGTGTTTCGTCCGCATGATCGGCCCGGTGGCCACGGTGGAGCAATATCAAAAAGGCTTCGAGGATTGGGTGAGGAATTTCAAATGATTGTGAGTTGCCTATCGATGGTTTAGGCGCGCGGACTGCCGATTCCTGCGCGCTGCACCATCCATTCGCTTGGGAGAACGCCTATGGAAGATTTTCAAGGTCAATTACTGAAAGAGGGACAAGTCTTCATCGAACAGGTCCAAGGGCGCATGATGGTGGACCTCGGTCCCAACGGGGAACAATACTGGTCGGGATTCTTCCCGGTGCCGGAGGGGCACGTTGTTCAGTTGGATGATGAGTTCGACATGATACTGGCCAATGGCCGGAGCAATCGAGTGCGCATCGAACGTGTCAACGCCATGGGGCCAAGCCTGGTCGCCAGCTTCAGCACCGTGCGCATGTGAATGATCTTCCGTTGAGCGAGCGTGCGCTTGCCCGCTCAACGGTTTATTCCCCTGCCCTCTACCCGGAAACGTAGTATCATCATAAGAAGAAAGTTCGACTTATCGCGCCCTCGTGTGACATCTCAGCAGCCTGAAAGCCAACAATTAGTGAGGCAGGGAATGGAAAATGTGCTTAGCTTGATTCTGGGCGGCGGTCGCGGCACCCGCTTGTATCCGCTGACGAAATTGCGCAGTAAGCCGGCGGTTCCGGTGGCCAGCAAGTATCGCTTGATTGACATTCCCATCAGCAATTGCATCAACAGTGGCTTGCGGCGTATTTATGTCCTGACGCAATTCCTCAGCGTCAGCTTGCACCGCCACATCGCCAATACCTACAAGTTCGATCCGTTCAGCCGAGGCTTCGTCGAAGTGCTGGCCGCCCAGCAGACTAACGAAACCGCCGGCTGGTACCAAGGGACCGCCGATGCCGTTCGTCAACAGATTCGCTATGTCCAGGAAGACGGTTGTGATGCCGTGTTGATTCTCTCCGGCGATCAGCTCTACCGCATGGACTTTAGCAAGCTGATTCAAACCCACAAAGCCACTAACGCCGATCTGACGATTGCCGTGCTGCCGGTCCACCGCGAGCAAGTATCGGCGTTCGGCATCATGCGGCTGGACGATGCTGGGCGGGTAGTCGGCTTTGTCGAGAAACCGAAAGAGGAAGCCCAGTTGGAGCCGTTGGTCACGCCGACGGAATGGATCGAGACCCGCGGCATCCCGGCGCGCGGGCGGCAATTCATGGCCAGCATGGGCATTTATCTGTTCAACCGTGATGTGCTGTTCGACCTGCTCAACACGCCGCCGCTGGCCACCGATTTCGGCAAGGAAGTCTTTCCGCGTAGTCTCAGCAAATACCGGGTGCAAGCTCACTTATTTGATGGTTATTGGGAAGATTTGGGGACGATCCAATCCTATCACGAAGCCAGCTTGGCCTTGGCCAGCGACAATCCGCCATTCGATTTTCATAGTCCTGAAGGTGTCATCTACACGCGCATGCGTTTCTTGCCGGCCTCGCGCATCAGCGCCGCCCATCTGGAACAATGCCTGGTCAGCGACGGTTGCATGGTCGAAGCCGGCTCGCGCATTGAACGGAGCACCATCGGCGTCCGCAGTCGCATTGGGCGCGACGTCACCATCCGCGACACGGTGATCATCGGCGCCGACCGCTTCGAGACCGACGAGGAACGGGCGGAGAATCGCCGCAAGGGCATTCCCGATCTCACCATCGGCGACGGCAGTGTCATCGAGCGAGCCATCGTGGACAAGGACTGCCGGATTGGCAAGAACGTGCGCATCGTCAATGAACAGCAAGTGCCCGAAGCCGAAACGGAATTGTACGTCATCCGCGAAGGCATCGTCGTGATCCCCAAGGGAACCATCATCCCGGATGGCACGGTGATCTGAAAGGTTTTTCCGCTCGGCCTGGCCGCAAGCGTTGATCCCGTCGCTTTCATCCTCCTTCACGCTCCTCCCCAAGCGAACATCCCCAACAATGGGAGAACGAAATGGATCGAGGTCACACACTGATCCTACTGCTTTACCCGCGCCGAAGCAAGCAGGCGCCGTCCGCCGTTTCCCCACGGGGGAATGTGCCAGCCACCGTGTTCGGCAGGGCGCAGCTGCCATCCAGCAACTGAAGACATGAATCATTTTTTTTCAAAACCAAGAGGAGAAAAACGCAATCCCCTCAATCGATGGACCTATTTTCCGAGACGGCGGGGTGAGCGATTTTGTTGCGACATAATAAAGTCCTAACAAAAACGGGCGCTGATGGCGGATTCACCCAACCTATTCGGCTATTCACTTTAGCAAGCCCCTTCATTTCGTCCCCTTTGGTTCCCGTCCAACAAGAGTTGCTTCCCCCTCTAATGAGTCGCTAGAGCGACCTTCGTCCAAACTAGCGGTAATCCCCCCTGATCAAGACTCGTTCTGTCTCCCGTCTGGCTCGGTTTTGTTATTCCCGTTCGTTCCTTGATGACGTGTCGGGGCTCTTCGTCCGGAGTGCGGAGTATGGTTATGTTATTCGCATGGAATTTGGCGGTGAATCAGCGCATGTTGACGTGGGGCGCGTTCGTGGTGGGAGCGTTGCTCGGTTGCTTGGCCTTCAATCTGTTGAGTCAATGGATCCAGCGCATCCAGGACCGCCGGGAAGCGCTGCGCCGCTGGGGGAATCCAGTCTCCATCTGGCTACTTCCAGGCTTGCATGAGCATGTCAGTCCCGTGGCCGGTCTCGTGGTCAATCGCTCCCCCGGAGGCTTGGGCATCGTGATCGAACAACCATTCAAGCCGGGGGAATGGCTGCGCGTCCGCGCCGCCAGCGCGTCGTTGAGTATCCCCTGGGTCGCGGTGCGCGTGCGTCACTGCGAGCAGTATCAGGAAAAATGGATTGTGGGATGTCAATTTTCGCAAACGCAACCGAAGCACATCCTGGCCACGTTTGGATAAGAACCGATTCATCGGTTCGCGCACCCTCTCTCGAACGAGCGCGAACCGATAAAGCCGGTCGGTCTTTACTCTGGGATATGGATTCCTTTCTGGGCGGCTTGTTGGCGAAGCACGTCGCGGACGGCGGCGTCGAACGCCTTGTCGCCGGCGTCGCGGTTCTTCTTCAACTCTTCGTTGATGTAAGCCTGTCGCTTGGCGCCTAGCTCCTCGATCTGTTTCTGGATGGCGTCGCGCTCCGCCATCTTCTGCTTGACGTAAGCGACGCGCTCTTCCGGTTTCATCTTCTTCAATTCGTCGCTGAGCTGGTCGTCGGGAACCTTGGTGATGTCGAAATTCGGATCGCGCTTGCAGCGATCCACGAGGTCCCAATCGGCGGTGCAATACAGGGCGCCCCCCTTGGTCTGCGTCCGGCCAGCAACGGCGGCGACACCGGCCTTGGCAGCGTTGGCGTCTTGGGCCAGCTGATTGGCTTGTTTCATCTCGCGTTCCGCCTTGACGCCATAGACCACCATGGTTTGGTTGATCTTGCCACCGAGTTCGGCCAGCTCTTTGTCAAAAGGAGTGGCGATAGCGACGGTGCCGCTTGATTGATTGATGTTAATGTACCGGCCTTGAGCCAGGGACGCCAACTGACGCCAGCTGGCCGCATCGGAGTCATCGGCGTTGCCGCAGTAGATGGCGTTGATGTAAATTCCCTTCTCTTTGGCCAGCTTGGCCAGGTCCGTGAGACGGACGACGGGGTCTTGATTCGCTGGCTCGTTGCCGCACACGAACAGCATCCGCAAAGCTTTCGCATCATTGGACCATTGCTGTTGCGTGATGGCGTCGCGGCTCACCCGACCGACGTACTCGGTGCCGCCGTTGGTGGTCAGGCCGTTGAGCTTGTTGTAAATTTCATCCAGGTCGGTGGTGAGGTCCACCTCCTTACGCACCCAGCCGGTTTTCGCGTCGTAGCCGTCGTTGCCGTAGCTATACAAGGCGACGCGCAGGTGGGGAGTCGGCTTGGCGCGAGCCAAGTCGTTGACAATGTCCCACAGCTTGAGCTTGGCCGATGCGATTAAGCCATCCATGCTGTTGGATGTGTCTAAACACAGTACCACGTCAATGGGCTGTCCCTGGATGGGAATGGGTTGGTTGTCCGCCACTGCTGGGCCGCGGACAGCGATTGCCAGAACCAGCAGGGCCAGAGTCGTCCCGATGATACGTGACATGATTTTTTTCTCCTTCCAAGAAATGGATCGGACTCTACTAATTCGACGAGCGAAAACCGGTTTAGATTGCTCGTCATCCTCTCTGGAAAGTGTAACCAATATCAACGCTCAGCGCTGTAACAGGTTGGTAACGAGGCGAAACCCCAGCCGGTCGCGTGGCGACCGGCGACACGCTCCATACATTATCCCTAGTGCCCCAAAATTTCTCTTGCTTCCCTGGACAGAATTGAGAATAATTCCTAAATAAGAATTAGTTGCAATTTATGACGCCCTTAGTTCCCAAACTCTGACGGAAAGGATGGTCAACATGTCGTTGGTGCAAAAGATGGCCCCGGAATTCACGGCCAAGGCGGTCGTGGGGGATGAGTTCAAGGACGTCAAACTGTCCGATTATCGCGGCAAGTATGTCGTGCTGTTCTTCTATCCGCTCGATTTCACCTTTGTCTGTCCGACGGAAATCGTGGCGTTTTGCGACCGCCACAAGGAGTTTGAGCAGCGCAATGCTCAGGTCCTTGGCGTGTCTGTCGATAGCCACTACACGCATCTGGCCTGGTGCAAGACGCCGCGTAAGGATGGCGGGCTGGGCAAGCTGTCTTATCCGCTGGTATCCGATCTGAACAAATCCATCAGCCGGAGTTATGGCGTGCTTCTGGAAGACGCCGGCATCGCTCTGCGTGGCCTGTTCGTGATTGACAAGGAAGGGATCGTCCGTCATATCACGGTCAACGATTTGCCGATTGGCCGCAGCGTCGATGAAGTGCTGCGCGTGCTAGATGCGTTGCAGTTCTTTGAAAAGCATGGTGAAGTCTGCCCCGCCAACTGGAAGCCTGGCTCGGCCACTATCAAACCAACCCCCGAAGGCTCGAAGGAATACTTCGCTAAGGTGGGCTGAGAGGACCGGATGATTCATCGTTTCGCGCGGGCTTCCGCTTGGCCGCGCGAAACGATTCATGGCAAGGCAAATGGTTCCGGCGAAATCGGGGATTGAACGGCAATTTGTTTCGGTCTGAAAAGCTAAAAAGCAGGTGACAATAAAAAGAATTAGCCGTTAGTCCGACGCGTTAGCGAGGGTCTTGAATGGTTGTATCTCATTCTTCGTGAGCATGCACGAACAGTCCCTTGTCGGAACCGAAGATGTGCGTGAGCATATCGCCGGAGAGGACTTCGCGGGGCGGGCCTTCGCAACGAATGCGGCCGTCTTTCAGACACAGCACATGTTGGGCGTGGGTGCTGACGACGCTCAAATCGTGGGACACCAATATAACGGTGACAGCCGTTCGGCGGTTCAGATCACCGATCAATTCGTAGAACTTTTCCTCATCGCGAAAGTCGATGCCCGTGGCGGGTTCGTCGAGCAGCAACAATTCCGGTTGCGGATGCAGAGCCAAGGCCAGCAGCACCCGTTGCAGCTCACCGCCGGAGAGTTTCTCCACGGGGCGGTCAAGCAGGGCGGCCGGCGCCCACACGCGGTCGAGCAATTGGCGCATGAGCGTCTGGGTCCGTCGGCTAATGCCGAGAAACAACGGCGTGCGCTGCAACGCCAGGGCCAGCAGGTCGCGCACCGTGATGGGCAAGCGCGCGTCAATGTGCAGCCGTTGCGGGACGTAGCCGATGTGTTCCGGCCCCGGCCCGCGCCGGCTGTGAGCGCACTGAAATTCAATCTGGCCGCTGTACGGCACCTCACCCAACAGGGTGCGCAGCAAGGTCGTCTTGCCCGAACCATTCAGGCCGATGATCGCGGTGACACGCCCGCGCGCAATGCTGGTGTCAATTCCTTGCAGAATCGGCTTGCCGCCCAGCGTGACGCGCAAAGCGCGGATGGTAACGAGATTGGCGCTCATCGTAAATGGTTGGCCAAGGCTTGGATATTCGCCCGCATCTTGGTTTCGTAATAGCGCGGGAGCTGATCAGGGGCCAACTCCTCAAATGTGGCAGTCTCCAGGGGATCGACCTCGACGAACACGGCGTCCGTCAAGCCTTTTTTGCGAATCTCATCCAACAACGCCTTGGCCGAGGTGTTCTTGGGGTATTGCGGCTCTACCGCCAACACGCGGACATGATGTTTCAAGCAGGTATCCACCAACTGCGTCAGCTTGGCCGAGCTAGGCTCTTCCCCTGCGCGTGGCTCGATGCTGTCCACCACGTTCAAACCAAAGGTCCGGGCGAAGTAGTGGAGTGAATCGTGGAAGGTGAGTAGGTTCTTGTCCTTTTTGTCCTGAAGGGCAGTCATGCCGTCTTCCTGCAATTGTCGTAAGCGCGCGATGGTGGCCTCGGCCCGCTGATCGTAACCTGAGGCATGCGCGGAGTCGATCTGTTTGAGTTCGTCGCGGATGGCTTTCACCATCAAGATTGCTTCGGGAATGCCCAGCCAAACGTGCGGGTCATACTCGCCGTGGTGGCAGCAGCCGGGGCCGTGCTCGTGGTGCGCGTCGTGCCCGGCCTCGTCGTAACGGCGCAGTTGGCTGGTGGGGATCGCTTCACCGAGTTTCACCATCGTCAGCTTCTTGTTACCGCACGAGTCGCGCAGCTTGGTGCAGAAGCGATCATCCATGCCTAAGCCGTTGATCAAGAACAAGTCGGCGCGTTGCAGTTTCGAGACATCGTGCGGCGTGGGGGAGAAATGATGCGGCCCCGTCGTGCTCAGCAGGCACAACACACTGGCATCATCCCCCGCGACGTTGGCGGCGAGGGAAGCCAGCGGCGCGAACGACACCAGCACGCGTGGCCCCGGCTTATCGGGCCAGGGATCGTCCGGGGCGCTGCCGCAACCCGATGTCATCAGGGCAGTTAGAGTCCAAAAGACTAAGCCGCCGACCAGCCATCCGTTCCGAGTTACTGCCTGCATCATAAAGTCTCCGTAAGGAAATACGAAGTTTTACTTGATTCTAAGCAATTTCGTTCATCAGGGAAAGAGCGGATCGCGGAAAGTCGAGAAAGCGTGACGCGAGGGAGCTAAAAAAGCACAAGAAAAGCGGATTGCCCACGGATGGCAGGCGTTCTAGATGGTCTTCCTAGTGTGCTTGGAACGGTCTTCCTGGCGTTCATCCGCGCATGCCGTCCGCGCGCCATTCTTAGCAATCGGCCGCAGAGCCACGCGACGCCGACTAGGTGCGCGGATGAACGCCGTTGCCGTTGGCTTATTCCAACATGCACTGTTCCTTGTAGGTGTGTGGCACAAAGTACCAGGAGATTTCCGTGGCGATACGGTTGAGGAACGCCAGGCGGAACATTTGCAAGTTGGTGTCGCTGGTGGGGACGGGGCCGCGGGCGCGGGGGTGTTCGATGGTGTACACTTCCCGCAACACCGGGCCATGATCGAGGTTGTTCAAGTCGATGGCGTCCACCGAGATTTGCGCCCGGCCTTGCAGGAACAAGTTGTGGCTGTTGGACGGATAGAGACTGATGGCATCCACTTCCAGGACAATCACGTAATCGGCCTTGAAGTGTTGGCCGATGTCAATAGGCCCTTGGGCGCGCCAGTTGGGGTGTTCATCCTTGTACTTCTCGACCTTGTGCGTCGGGATGATGGTGACTTTTTGCTTCTTCTCCTTATGCGCCGCTTGCAGCTTTTGGGTGAGCAAGTGGCTGATCTCGTAATCGACGCGCAGGAACTCCGGGCGGGTTTCCAGCGGCGCGTAGGTCAACACCAGGACCTTGACTTCCTTCTCCTTGTCATCGGAGGCCAGCTTACACTTGGGGGGAATGCCAGGGTCCTTGCCGGGGAACAAAAAGAACATGGCGGTGAGCGGGTTGCAGCCAGCCCCCAGCACCGCGGCTGCCAGGATCAAGGCGGACCACTGCCAGCGCCGCGTTCGAGGTGCCATCGTCTCTCCTCCGTGAATGTTGCCGGTATTCCTTCCTTGCCCTCACCCGCCCGGACGGACCGCGCCGGTGTACCAGAGCGCCGCCACGACGACCACCCAGCGCAGTATCATCAAGATGAGAAAGGCGAACACCATGCGCATCAGCACCAGCTCCAGCGACACCAAAAAAAGGGGCTGGCCGCGCACGGCGCTGAGCAAACACCAGGGAATCGCCGCCAGGCAAAACAGCCCCAACAGCGTGCCAACGCCATTGGCGCGCAACGAATTCCACAGGTCGCCGCGAATGAGCAAGGAAAAACTGGTCGTCATGCCACACGACGGACAGGGCAAGCCGCTGAGCACCTTGAAGGTGCATGGGGGCAAGCCAAGTTGACGGT
The DNA here is from genome assembly GCA_046297495.1 of Gemmataceae bacterium. Lineage (GTDB taxonomy): Bacteria > Planctomycetota > Planctomycetia > Gemmatales > Gemmataceae > JBKBIP01. The sequence continues at coordinate 29,987 of JBKBIP010000048.1, forward strand.
GCGTCTCCATCCGTCGCGCCTCGCCCGACGGCTGATACGGATTCAGCCACCAAGCGATGCCGAACACCGCCGACAGGCCCAGGGCAATCCCCACCAAGGTGCCACGCACCCAGGGGCCAAGAGCCGGTACGGCATAGGGGATGAACGCATCGT
>JBKBIP010000049.1:0-2779 GCA_046297495.1 Gemmataceae bacterium
CCATTATTACCTGGACGCTGATGTCTTCATCGCCGCGAAAAACGCGTACTACGGGTTTTCAATCTGCCCTGGATTCTGGAAGAGCCTGATTCACCACCACGGCAAGGATCGCATCTACAGTATCGATGCCATTCGGCGGGAAATCCTCGCCGGCAGAGACACGGATGATCTGGTGCAGTGGACCAAAAAGGAGGTGCCCAAAGAGTTCTTCCGGGCAACCGATGGCAAAGAGGTCGTCAGCGCCTTCACGGAGGTGATGCTTTGGGCACAACGCAGTGGCCAGTACACGGAACCAGCCAAAGCCAAGTTCGCCACCGAGGCGGATGGCTGGCTCGTGGCCTATGCCAGGGTGCATCCAGGCATCGTGGTGACGAATGAGCAGCCTCGGCCCGACTCGAAAAGCCGAATACTTTTGCCAGACGTGTGCCAGCAATTCGATGTCGAATACCAGAACACGTTCACCATGCTGAAGGAACTCAAAGTCAAATACGATTGGAAGGAGTAAGGCCGTGCCCGTAGACCACAAAGAGCGGGCCTTTGAGGCCGCCATCGAACATGAACTGCTGGCCAGGGGTGGTTATGCCCAGGGTGACCCCAATTCTTTTGACCGTCAGCGGGCCATCTTCCCCGCTGAGTTTGTCGCATTCGTCAAGGCGACGCAGCCTGAAGTGTGGCAGGCGTTGGAGAAGCTCCACGGAGCGGAAACTGAAACCATTATTCTCGACGACCTGACCAAGGCCCTCGATGGCCAGGCCGGGGCACTGGCGGTGATCCGCCACGGCTTCAAGTGCTTTGGCAAGCTGATCCGCGTGGCGTACTTCGCCCCGGCGCATGGGATGAACCCGGAATCGCGGCGGCTGTACGAAGCCAACCGCCTTACCATCACGCGGCAGGTGCGTTACAGCACCAAACACGAAAACTCGATTGACGTGGTGCTCGCCCTGAACGGCATCCCCGTGGCGACGGCGGAACTCAAGAATCCGCTGACCGGGCAAAACGCCGAGCACGCCAAGCACCAGTACAAGGCTGACCGCGACCCCCGCGAGCGCATGTTCGAGTTCAAGCGCCGGACGCTGGTGCATTTCGCGGTTGATCCCGATGTCGTCTGGATGACGACCCGACCCGACGGCAACAAGACGTACTTCCTGCCCTTCAACAAGGGCAACGGCACAGGTGCGGGCAACCCTGACAATCCAAACGGATACAAGACCGCCTATCTCTGGGAGGAGGTCTGGCAGCGGGATTCGCTGCTCGAAATTCTCGGCCGTTTCGTGCATCTGCAAGTCGATGAGAAGACCATTGGCGGGAAGAAGGTTCGCAAGGAAGCGATGATCTTCCCCCGCTATCACCAGCTTGTCGCCGTCCGCACATTGGAAGCGGACGCGAAGAAGAAAGGTGTCGGCCACAACTACCTGATCCAGCACTCCGCCGGCAGCGGCAAAAGCAACTCCATCGCCTGGCTGGCGCACCGGCTGGCCAGTTTGCACAACGCCGAGGACCAGAAGGTCTTCGATTCCGTCATCGTCATTACAGACCGGCTGGTTCTCGACCGGCAGTTGCAGGACACCATCTACCAGTTCGACCACAAGCAAGGCGTTGTCCAGAAAATCGACGAGGATTCGGAGCAATTGGCCAAGGCGCTGAAGACCGCCACGCCGATCATCATCACGACCCTGCAAAAGTTCCCCTTCGTGGCCGACAAGGTGGGCGATCTGCCGGACCGCCGCTACGCCGTCATCGTGGACGAGGCCCACAGCTCGCAATCGGGCGAAACGGCGACAGAACTCAAGGGAGTCCTAGCAGCAAACGCCATCAAGAAAAAGGTAAAGGAGGAAGCCGAGGCTCAGGGGCTGACCGACCACGAGGAAGAGATCCTCCGCACGATGGCCAAGCGCGGGCGCCAGCCGAACATCAGTTTTTTCGCGTTCACGGCTACGCCGAAGTACAAGACGCTTGAAGTCTTCGGCTGCCCAGGCTTGGACGGTAAGCCGCGGCCGTTCCATCTCTACAGCATGAGGCAGGCCATCGAAGAGGGCTTCATCCTCGACGTGCTGAAGAATTACACGACCTACAAGACCTATTACCGGCTGGTGAAGGCCATCGCAGACGATCCCCAGGTCAGTAAGAGCAAGGCAGCCAAGGCACTGGCCCGCTTCATGAGCCTTCATCCGCACAACATCGCCCAAAAGACGGAAGTCATGCTGGAGCACTTCCACACCTTCACCCGCCATAAAATCGGCGGGCGGGCCAAGGCGATGGTTGTCACCAGCTCGCGGCTGCACGCCGTCCGCTACAAGCAGGAGTTCGACCGGCAAATCAAGGAGAAAGGCTACACGGGAATCAAGACGCTGGTCGCCTTCTCCGGCACCGTGGAAGACCCGGACGCACCGGGAGTGACCTACACCGAGCCGGACATGAACCGCGACAGCGCGGGCCGGCCCATCCGCGAGAAGGAGTTGCCGGATAAGTTCGCCACCGAGGAATACCAGTTGCTTCTCGTGGCCGAGAAGTACCAGACCGGCTTCGATCAGCCGCTGCTGCACACTATGTACGTGGACAAGCGGCTGGACGGCATCCAGGCCGTGCAGACTCTCTCCCGCCTCAACCGCACCTGTCCTGGCAAGGAAGACACGTTCGTCCTCGATTTCGTCAATAACGCTGACGACATCCAGAACGCCTTCAAGCCGTATTATGAGCAGACCATCATCGGCGAGCAGGCGGACTCGCATCAGCTTTACGAGTTGCAAGGAAAACTGGAGGCGATGCAGGTCTTTTACCG
>JBKBIP010000049.1:2879-30054 GCA_046297495.1 Gemmataceae bacterium
TTCTTCAAGCCGAAGGCCGCACAGTCGCCATCAGACCACGCGATGATGAACTCGTTCCTTGACCCGGCAGTCGGGCGCTTCCGGCAACTGGACGAGGAAGCCCAGGATGAATTCAGGGGGCTGCTGAACACGTTCCGCAACCTCTACGGCTTCCTGTCCCAGGTCGTTCCGTTCCAGGATAGCGACCTGGAAATGCTCTACAGCTACGCCCGTTTTCTGGCATCGAAGCTGCCGCCCCGCTCCAGCGGCGAAAAATACGCCTTCGATGACGAGGTGTCGCTAAAGTTCTATCGCCTTCAGAAAATCAGCGAGGGGACGATTCGCCTCGACCAAGGCGATAACGTCCCGGTGGAAGGCCCGACCGCAGTCGGCACCGGCAAAGCAACGGACGCCCAGGTGGAGCTATCCCGGCTCATTGATTCGATCAACGAGCGGTTTGGTACTGACTTCACCCAGGCGGATGAATTGTTTTTCCACCAGCTTCGCGAGGAAGCAATCTCCGACGAGGAATTGCGCCAGGCCGCCACGGCGAACACGCTGGACAACTTCCGCTACGTCTTCGTGAAGGCCCTCGAAGGGCTGTTCATCGACCGCATGGAGCAGAACGAGGAAATCTTCGCCAAGTACATGAACGATGGTGATTTCCGAAAGGTTGTGTCCGAGTACCTGCTGAAGCAGGTTTACGAACAAATCCGAGAAGAAGGGGCAGCGTGATCGCGGTCCCGAACCGTATGCGGCCACGGTATGTCATGCGAAGAGCAGCACCACGATATTGAAAGCAGGCAACGATGTACCTCAAAGCTGTTTTAATACGATTCTTCAAGTCGTTCAACTACGACTTCCTCCGAAAGCATCACCCGACCGCCACCCAACAGCCTTGGGAACTGATCGACGGCGCATGGTTCCCTTTCGTTCGGGTTCCTCTGCTAAAGGACATCACGACCGTCGTCGGCGCGAACGAGTCCGGTAAAAGCCACCTGCTTTCGGCCATTGAGAAGGGACTGTCCGGTGCGGACATTACGCGGCGTGACTTCTGCCGCTATTCCCAGTTCTTCACCGTCGAAGAAGGAAGAATGCGCTGGCCAGATTTCGGCTTTCAGTTTGCGGAACTGACCAGGGAGGATCAGGAAGAGCTGAGGAAAGTCGCCGGGATCAAGACACCCGGTGCAATCGACAGCTTCACGCTGATTCACTCGGCACGGAGCACGTTGGAACTCTGGCTTCCAAACGGCGACTCCTATAGCAACCATACCGTAAGTAGGCCGCAAGACCTGATGGGCAGCGTCTTGCTGCCAAAGGTGTTCCATATCGACTCGTCGGTTGCGCTCCCGAGCAGCGTTCCACTCTCTTGGCTGCGTGGAACCACTAAACGGCGGTGGCCACGGAAGGATAGGAACGATTTGATTGAGACCGTTGACGGCTTGTCCTCCTCGCTTGCGACTGAAGAGGCGATTAAAGGCGGCGCGGCTTCGATCTTCTCGTCTTTCTCTCGATTTTTCAGCGGTGGCGTCACAACGAGCAATGGGCAGGCGAATGGAGATCGTGGCGACCGGGCCTTCGCATTGGCAAAAGACCTGATTTTCAAGGTTGCCAAGATCGACAAGGCTGCAATTCAGGATTTGTCTGACGCACTTTCGCAAGAGGACGAAGGGCTTGCAAACGGTATTCTGCAACAGATCAACCAGCGTCTCGCCACGGCCCTGAATTTTCCCAAATGGTGGGTGCAGGACCGTGATTTCCGTCTCACCGTATCCGCTCGGGACGACGATCTTGTGTTCACGATCAGCGACCGGACCCAGACGGAATACTCCTTCGGCGAGCGAAGCAATGGCTTGAAATACTTCCTCAGCTATTACATTCAGTACCTCGCCCACGAAGCACCCGCCGGCCGGCAGGAAATCCTTCTCATGGACGAGCCAGATGCCTACCTGTCGAGTCAGGGGCAGCAAGACCTCCTGAAGATATTCAACTCCTTCGCAGAACCGGAGGATGAGCGGCAGCCTGTACAGGTCGTCTACGTGACGCACTCACCGTTCCTGATCGACAGGAACCACGGCGAGCGAATCCGCGTTCTTGAAAAGGGCACTGACGACGAGGGAACCCGTGTCGTAAACGACGCTTCCAAGAATCATTACGAGCCGCTTCGTTCGTCTTTCGGCGCATTTGTCGCTGAAACCACCTTCATCGGAAATTGCAACCTTATGGTGGAGGGGCTTGCTGAGCTCCAGGCTGACGTGAAGTTGCCGGACGGAAAGCAGCTAGTCGAGACTGAAGATTTCATCCCGCCTGGCATCGTTGCGATTGCGGTTCAACGCTATTTGGAAACGGTTTGCGGAACGTCGCCAATCGATTCCGGCAAGGTAACGGCGGCGACACTTATCGCGGCAGGGACTGGAGAGAAAACCCTCTACGACGCAATTGGGGAAGTGGTGCAACGGGAGTTCGGCGCGGACGCGCATATTGACAAGGTTGGACTGGCGCGGGCCGTGGTGGAGGTCGTGCAACTACACCACGCCAAAAAGGAGTACACGATTTCTGAGGGCGACCTTGGTGCCTTCCAGCAGAACTTCAAGGTGCTTCTGGCAAGACTGGCACACTTGCAGCGTCAGGCCGAACGCGATTCGATGCAAGAGCGTATCTCGCAGCGTATAGGCAGGTCGATTAAGGCGTTCCTACGAGATCATACGGCTTCGAGCCGTCGCGAGGATGCGATGCTGCTTCTTGAAGAGATCGACGCCGTCCTCGACGACAGCCTTGAGGCTGACCAAGTGCGCCTGCAACTTCAGCAACTTAGAAGAGAGCACGACTTGACGGAACCAAAGCCGAGAATGGTCGAGGATTTGCCAAAGTTCACGGACGGCCTTCGGCGTGTACGATATTCGGCGGTCAATGTGGTGCAACAGGAGGCTGTCGAAGTGGCGACTCTACCGGCTCCCCCAATACCGTCGGCTGGAGACGCTCCAAAAGACCAAAGCGAGCCCCTGGTTGCTCGAACCGACAAATCGTGAGTTTAGCGTTTCCTCAATGCCTTCCGTCGTCTCTGGCGGGTAGCGTCACGTCGTCTCGGTTTGGTGCATAATCCGCAACGCCGTCGCGCAAGAGGCACGCTGGTACCAGGCGAATGAACACAAGCATCCCCAGCATTTCGACGAACGCTTGAATCACGATCACCGCCACAGCGAGTTTCCATTCGAGCGGAAGTGCTAAGGCCAGCGGAAGAACCACGAACGAGTTGCGGGTGCCGGTGCTGAAAATCACTCCTCGGCCTGTTTTCGGTGGCAGCGAGAAGAGCCTGACGGTGAGCCAGCCTAACTAAGAATGCGGCGAGTACGACGTACACGACAAAGATGAGCGTCACGAGTGTCAGTTGGCGAGCGTTTTCGAGCACCTGCTGAATCTGAGAAGCGGCGATGACCAGAACCGTGACCGCCAGCAGCACGACCGGCCATGTTGCCACCATGCGGCTGGTATGGCTCTCCAACATCAGCCAGAGGAACAGCGGCAGCAAGAGAATCTGGGTCACAAGCAGCAGCGGAGTCGCCGCCAACGTGCGGTGAGCATCCCCCTTGCCCAGCAGCGTGAAAGTATTCATCCAGTCGGTGCAGGGAGTCAATAATACCAGTGCGACACCAAGCAGGATTGGGGGTGACGGCGGAAGGGCTTTCAGCAAGAGCCACACGACCAGCGGCACGAACACGAAGTTGGCCGTCAGCATGGCGGCCAGAAACCGCCCGTCCGCCAGCGCCTGCCGGAATTGAATCAGCGGAACTTGCAGGAAGGTGAAGTACAGCAGCGTGCCGACCACCGGCCAGATCAACATTTCGAGCGCGGAGGCGGAATCGGGCAGCAGCAGCCCGACCGCCGAACCGAGCAGAACGGTGGCGAAGTAGATCGGAATCTGGTGTCGTTCGAGAGCCGTCATCTGGCCCCCGACGTTTCTCGCAGCGTTTCAATGACGTGGCAGCAGTCGGCCTGCTCCGTATCCTTGCATTTCTCCAACGATGCCCGAAGCACTCGCTGAACGTGTCGAAGATCCTTCAACCGTTGATCGACCTCCGCCAGCCGGTTTTCGATAAGCGACTGCACATCTCGACAAGACGCAGCCGTGTTACTCGGCGTGGAAAGGAGGGCCTTCACGTCATCCAGCGTGAAACCGATGGCCTGCGCTGCCCGGATGAACTTCAGCTTGCGGAGCGATTCCTCGCTGTAGAGCCGATAGTTGCCCGCACTGCGGTCTTCCGGCTCGACCAGTCCCACCCGCTCGTAGTAGCGAACCGTCGTGGTGGGAATGTTGGCTGCGTGCGCCAATTGGCTGATGGTGTACTGCTTGCTCATCCTCTTGCTTAACCCACTGAAGTTAAAGGCGTTGCGACCATTGTTCGGGGGAATTCAAGAATCCCGTTAAACGGTCTTGACATTGTACCCAAGTATAAGGTCGATAATACAGGAAAGGAACCCGATGGGCAATTCAATTCAGGGGAGAAGACGCCATGCCAGTTGGAGCGATAACCCAAACAAGCTTGGTCTGCCACTCGTGCGGAACCAGGGGAAAACGTGTCGGTCTGGCCACGTTGCGGGCCTTGCTGAAGGAAGAGTTCGCACACGAGTTCAGCGGCGGCGAGCAGGCATCCTGCGATGCAAAGAGCAACGGCGGCCCTGGCTGCTCGCCGCTCGGGGCTGACATGGGCTGGCGATTCTGCGACTCGCAGGAGTGCGATGTCGTCTACTTTTCCGAAACCGGGGATCGCACCTTCCTGAAGTCTCATGTGCGTGTGCCCGTCGGCGTCAAGGACAAGGTGGGAGAGCGGCCGCTTTGCTACTGCTTCGGTCACTCGGTCGCCAGCATCAAAGAGGAACTGCGCACGAAAGGCCACAGCGACGCGTTGCAGGACATCCGGGCCAAGATGAAAGACCCGGGTTGCCGGTGCCAGACGGAGAACCCGTCGGGCTCGTGCTGCCTGGGCAGCGTGACGAATGGAATCAAGATTGCCCAGGAGGAACTGACCATGAACGACTCAGAAATCGGACCGGCCGCGACGCCTGTCAGGCCACCAACGAATCGTGGTGAGCAGATTGCCAAAATCGGTACGGTCTTCTCAGCCATCATGGCCTCGGCCTGCTGCTGGCTACCGTTGGCGTTATTGGCCGTGGGAATCTCCGGGGCCGGCATCGCCGCGACCCTGGAGACCTATCGCCCGCTGTTCATCGTCGTGACATTCGGCTTCCTGGCGGCGGCGTTTTACTTCACCTACCGACCGAGAAAGGCGATTTCCGAAGCGGGACACAGTTGTTGTCCCCCGGTGTCGTCCGCCGGGAGGGCCGCCCAAGCCGATTGCTGCGCTCCTGCTACAAAGGGCCGGTTCAGCATGATGGCCATGAACAAGGTCATGCTTTGGGTCGTGACAATTCTGGCCGTCGCCTTCCTGCTCTTTCCACAGTATGTTGGGTTTCTGCTCGCCAGCCGCGATGCTGCAAGCGAAACCGTGGTGGAAAGCCCGCTCGTTATCAATACGACCATCGACATCGAGGGCATGACCTGCGAAGGATGCGCCGTCGCATTGCAGAGCCGCCTCAAGGACGTGCCGGGTGTGCTGAATGCCAAGGTGGACTACGCAAACAAGCAGGCCATCGTCTCCACCGAATCCTGCTGCCCGCTCCCGAATGACGACATCCTCAAGGCCATCAAGGAGTCAGGCTTCGTGGGCCGTATCAAATAGAGACCGGTAGTTGGGAATGAGTGTTAAGGCAAGGCACGGCAACTTGGTTTGATCCATAATCGAACCGCCGTTTCTCGCGTGGTCATCTTTGCACTCCGTGAACTTTCGAGCCACTATTTTATCCGAAGGCGCGGCAATCGTAGATTGATCAGGCCCACTGAAGAGGAGATGCCCCGGACGTTACTTGAGCCGCCCCAGCACCTGCGTTACCCTGGCCCGGCTGACGCCAAGGTGGCGGGCGAGTGCGGCCCGGTTCTCGAACTTGCCGCTGTCGAGCAGTGCCTGGTAATGTCGGGCGAGTTTCAGCGGATCGCGGGTTTGTTTGGGTTCAGGCTTCGATTCGGCTTTCTCGGGGAAATCCGCGCCCCAGGGCAAAAGCACTATGACAGGCGAACGCCGTAACCTCTTGACAGATAACGTCCCTCGCTCGATAAAATGTGAATCGAGTTGAGACAGGTTCGGGGAGCTTTTTGAACTTTCTACGAGCCAACCCGCACACGGGTTGACACCAAACGCCGAGAGCTGCGGCCCTCGGCGTTTCGCGTTTCTGGCCTATTTTGTGGGGTTTTCGTCATCCTGCCGCTACCGCTCGCGCTCTCTGGTTCGGGCGAGATCAGCCGGGGTCCGAGTGCGACCCGCCGGGTTACGCTCGGGCCGCCGAAATCTCGCGGAAAAACTCTCAGACTCTCTGGTTGACAACCCCCCGCGAGTTACCATCTCTGTCTCACTCGCAGTTACGGAATGGCTTCGTTCCGTATCCCACTCGATTCTGCACCCCTGTGCGTCACCTCGAACTCGCACCGGGTAGATAACGGGTAGAGGCTTCCCATTTCAGCTCGCCAACCGATAGCGGTCGCCGTGAGCGCGTCCCTCGGAGGTCCCCGTGCCACAGTACGACGATTCCCTGCCTCTCTCCCCTGAAGAACGCCTTCGTGCAGTCGCCCGCCTCCTCGCCGCGGGCGTCCTGCGCCTGCTCGACCGGCCCGCCCAGTCGGCCGCGCTCGCCGGGCAGCCCGCCCCGGAAAACCTCGACGAAGTGACGCGAGATTGCCTTGAGCTTCCCGGCGAAACCGTGCTCAGTGTCCAGGACGGTTGACGCCCGCCGAGAGACCCGAGACGGAGGACACCCATGATCCAAACCCTGGCCCGAGAGGTCGCCGCGCTGCAGCGGCTGACCGTCAAGCAACTGCGACAGAAGTACGCCGAGGTCTTCGGCGAGGAGACCAACGGCCACAACAAGACCTGGCTCGTCAAGCGGATCGCCTGGCGAATGCAGGCGTTGGCCGAGGGCGACCTGAGCGACCGCGCCCGCCGCCGGGCGGCCGAGTTGGCCCGTGACGCCGACCTGCGGTTGAATCCGCCGAGCATCAAGGCTGGCCAGGCCCTGGAGCAGCAGGTCCAGACCCGCGTGCTGGAGCTGCACCAGGACGACCGCCTGCCGCCGCCGGGCACGGTCATCACTCGCAAGTACAAGGGCCAGTTGGTGCAGGTCCGGGTCCGGCCCGACGGCTTCGAGTTCGAGGGCGAACGCTACCGCTCTCTGTCGGCAGTCGCCCGCAAGGTCACCGGCACGCACTGCAACGGCTTCCGTTTCTTCAATTTGGAGGGCGGGAAATGACCAAGACCAAAACCGCCGCCCGGCCCGGCGTTCGCGCTGTCCGCTGCGCCGTCTACACCCGCAAATCCACCGAGGAGGGGTTGGAGCAGGAGTTCAACTCCCTCGACGCCCAGCGCGAATCCGGCGAAGCCAGCATCCGCAGCCAGGTCGGCGAAGGCTGGACGCCGCTCGCGCTCCGCTACGACGACGGCGGCTTCACCGGCGGGAACATGGACCGGCCAGCACTGCGACGCTTGATGGCCGACATCGAGGCTGGGAAGATCGATGCGGTCGTCGTGTACAAAGTCGACCGCCTGAGTCGCAGCCTGCTGGACTTCGCCCGGATCATGGAGATCTTCGACAGTTCCAAGGTGTCCTTCGTGTCGGTCACGCAGCAGTTTCACACCGGCAGTTCGATGAGCCGACTGGTGCTGAACGTGCTGCTCTCCTTCGCCCAGTTCGAGCGCGAGATCATCTCGGAGCGCACCCGCGACAAGATCGCCGCCGCCCGCCGCAAGGGGAAGTGGGCTGGGGGGCACCCGATCCTCGGCTACGATGTGGACCCTCAGGGGTTCAAGCTGGTGGTCAACGCGGAGGAGGCCGAGCGGGTGCGGGCCATCTTCCAAATGTACCTCAAGTCCGACGGGCTGCTGAAGGTGGTCGCGGAACTTGAACGCCGCAGCTGGCCGAACAAGCGGTGGACGACCCGTAAGGGGAAGGAACGCGGCGGCCGGCCGTTCGACAAGAACAGCCTCTGGCACCTGCTGACGAACGTCGCCTACACCGGGAAGGTTCGCTACAAGGACGAGGTCCACGACGGCGAACACCAGGCCGTCATCGATCCGGATGTGTGGCAGCGGGTCCAGGTCAAACTGCAACGGAACGGGCGGACCGGTGGCACGATGGTGCGGAACCAGTTCGGGGCGGTCCTCAAGGGTCTGATGAGTTGTGTGCCGTGCGGTGCGTCCATGACGCCGACGCACTCGACCCGGGGCGGCACCGTCCGCTACCGCTACTACGTTTGCTCCAGCGCCCAAAAGCGGGGCTGGGACACCTGCCCCACCAAGTCGATCCCCGCCGTCGAGGTCGAACGGTACGTCGTCACCCAGATCGCCGCCATCGGCCGCGACCCGGGTGTGATCGCCGACACGCTCCGCGAGGCCGGGCGACTGGCCCGCCGGCGGACGCCGCGACAACCCAGAGCGGCGATCTGTGGCTACTTGGCGAGCATCGCCTCCTCTGTGGTGACAGCAGCAATCCCGCCGACGTGGACCGGCTGCTTGGCGGGGCGAGCATCCACCTGGTAAACACCGACCCGCCGTACAACGTGAAGGTCGAGCCGCGTTCCAACAACGCCATCGCGGCCGGGCTGTCGAGCTTCCCCGCGACCAAGCAGGGGGCCATCGACGCGGCCGACGCCGGCGGCATGCACCACCAGGGGTTCGACCTCGCCCGCGACAAGACCAAGTCCAAGCCGACCACCAAGAAGATGCGCCCCAAAGATCGGCCGCTGGCCAACGACTTCGTCTCCGACGAGGCGTTCGACGCGCTCCTCGACGCCTGGTTCGGCAACATGGCCCGTGTGCTGGAACCGGGCCGGGGCTTCTACATCTGGGGCGGCTATGCCAACCTCGGCAACTACCCGCCGTTCCTCAAGAAGTACGGACTGTACTTCTCGCAGGGCATCGTCTGGGACAAACAGCATCCGGTCCTCACGCGCAAGGATTCACGGGGTAGCCGTGTGGAGCGGGTGGGGTTTGCATGGGAGAGGGGAACGGTGTGCGTGCTGTAACTGGTGATTAGATCGACCGGCACTGGTCTGTCTATTACCGCGCCAGTCACGTTATTTCGGGGCACCGGTCTGTCTATTAAGGCCAATCCTCCAAATCACTTGCCATAAGACTCGGCCTACAACTCGCAGTCAAGAGGGCCGGGGGAGCGAGCCATTTTTTCTTGACAGGGAACTGCCCAGAGTGTGTGCTAAAGTATACTTATGCCCAATTCCACGTTGCTGCCCCTCGAAGGAGGAAGCCATGAGCACTACTCTTCTGCCTCAACCAACACCTCAGGTCGCCGCGACATAGCCGCCCCGCCTGCTCGATCAAGTCGCGCAGACTGCTCGCCAAAGTGGGGCATCCCGGACATCACCCCGGCCCTCCCGCTGTTCGCCCAGTTGCGGCGATTCACTCTCGCGGTGATCGCCGCTGCTGAGACCGCCGCCGACTTCGCCGGCATCCTCTACACCGATGCCCCGGCCGGCGGTGAGGCCGATGCCGCGGAGCCGTTCGAGCCGATCGAACTGGAGCAGCGGGCCCTGGTCACCATGCCCGGGCGGCGTACCGCGTCAGGGGCGCGCCGTCGGGCCGGAGCCGCCTCTTGGGCTTCCGCCTGGCCCGAGTTCCCGTCGGCTCAGGGAACAAGTAACAGCAAGCAAGGCCGCGTCGTGGCCTGCGAACCGAACCCAATCCTCACCGAGACGTACCTGCCGCAGAACCTGGCCCTGAACGGCTTCTACCACGGCGTCGAAAAAGGCCCCGGCCATCACGCTCGTCCGGCTCTGCGCCGACTGGCCGCGCCTCGACCTGGTGAAGATCGACGCCGAGGGCGCGGAGGCGCTCGTCTAAGAAGGCATGCAAGAAACCATCCGCCGTTTCCCGCACACCGCCGTCGTGATGGAACTGCACCTCCGGCGCGACCCGCCGCAAACCGTCGGCTTCCTGCACGAGATCGAACGCGCCGGCTACCCGATCCGCTCGATCAACTACGAGGGCGAGGTTGCGCCGGTTGATGCCGACACGATCCTGGCCCAACCGCAGGAGCACTGGACGCTGTGGCTATAGTGCGTCGGTAGTCAGCGATAGATCGCCATGCCGTGCGAAGCACATTGTAGCCAGGCGGCTGCCTTCGTGCGAATCGTCCCGGACGGTGCTGACGCGGACCGCGTGGAAGTCGTGATCGACTAGCACCACCGGGACACCGCGCCCCATCGTGCTGCGGATCAGTTTTTCATCATCGCAAGAGGCAAAGATCATTCCCTGGAGTGCCGCCATTCCGGCCAGGCTCCGAACGACCTCGCGACCGCCCGAAGGAGGAAGGTGCTGCACGAGAAGCGTCATCCCGTGGCCGCCCGCCTCGTCGATAGCCCTTTGGAGGATGGCCCCATCGATGGCCCTACAGACGGCTTCCTCGTCCACCCGCCTCGCATCGTAACGCGCTTGGAGGTAGTCTAGACACGGCGGAACGTGGGGCAGCGACAGCACCTGCGTCTGGGCGGCGATGAACGTCCCTTTGCGGCGATACTTGACGAGCAAGCCCTCCCGCTTCAGCACTTCGGTTGCCCGGCGGACGGTCTCCCGGCTGACCCCCAGTTGCTCGGCCAGTTCCATCTCCGTCGGCAGCCGATCATCGGCGAACCGCCGCTCCGCGATGGCCTGGCGCAGGATCGACTCCACCTGTTCGAGTAGGTTCGGTGAGCGGTGCAGCCGCGCGAGTTCCTGGGCGGCTTCGGTCCGTAGTGTCGAGGCGGGCTTCTTGTGGCGCATTATTTACACAATTACAACAAATATGTCAAATGGTCAAGTATCTTGCCCGTCATCGAAGCCGCCTTTACCATGACATCGTGCTGGTTCACTGTCTCGATGCGGGCTTGAACCGGCAGGCAGGTTTGGTCGCACCTCCGCGACTACTTGGCAGAGCGGCGGACGAACCGCCGAGGAGGTTTTGGCGTGCTGGGAATTTTAACTCCCCGATGAACGGGGAGACACACCGAGTCTTTCGGGTAACCTTTGCCGGTTCGCCCGGAGCATTAACCAGCCTGGTTCAGGTCTTTTCGGGCCTGAACCTCCGCGTTGAGCAGTTGGAGTATGCGACCGATCCGTCGCAGTCGGATCGGGCCAGCGTCGTCGTGCGTTACTTGGCCGATGCAGAGCCGCTGACCTGGTCGAGTGGAAACTCGTGCGTTTGATCGAGGTGATCGCACTGGAACGCGAGGCAGAAACGAACACCTCGAAAACGGAAGGGCAACCATGAAGCGAATGCCAAATGTGGGCCAGGACCCGGCTTGTCTGAACCATTCACCTCTCCTCCGCGAGGACTAACTGTGATGAATATCGATCGTCGCAACTTCGTCCTGACCGTCGCCTTGGGCGGCACAGGCTGTTGGGTATTGGGAGGCAGCGGTCTCATTGGCTTTCAGGACAACGCCAAGCCCCTCTGGTTGCGAAACATTCGCATTCGAGAACGCTAGCGGGCATTCCCACCATCATCCCTGGCCCGGCTGCGAAGCGCGACAAGAAATGAGGAGATACTCGATGGCCGATAACCGAACGTCCACTGGTGGCTTGATCCACTACTTCCTGAGGCGATGGAGCCGGGTAGTCTTCTTGGTCGTGCTGCTAATCGCCTCCGCGCCCATCATGGCCAATGAAGGGCAAGAACCTAAACCTGCGAAGTTCGCGGTCCCCGTCTGGCATCCGGACGCCCGCTGGGAGGTGGAGGAGCATTTTGCCGGTTCGTCCGCGCCAGGTTTTCTCGATGGCCCGCGCCGTCAGAGTCAACCGGTCGCGGGCAAAGTCGATCTACTCTACGGCGTCACCCAAGGGGGCCGGAACTTGTTGCTGTCTTACGATGCCGAGACCGAGATGGTCCACATCGTCGCCGGCAGCGCGCGCGGCTACCTCGATGGCCCATTCTCACGTGCCCGGTTTGGCAGGAACAGCTACACCGCGCGTCCACGATTCGTGGCTTCTCCAGATCGTCGCTATTTCTACTTGCTCGACGCGGAGAACCAACTCGCCTTGCGCCGCTGCGATCTGGAGAAACAGGAGGTGACCACGATCCGCCGCAGCGTCAAGAACTTTGGCGGCATGGCGGTTGATGGAACGGGCAAGCTGCTGCTCATTGAGGGCGCGAAGTTGCTCTGGCTGGACGAAGCGGGCAAGCAGGAGAAGAGCCTTCGCTTGAACGTGGAGGAACCGATCACCGGAATAGGTGGAGCGGGGGCCTCGCTCGCGCTTGATGAGAAACACGGTCGGCTGTACGCGACGGCTTTCGGCTCGAAGCAGTGGTACATCTGGTACTGGGACTTGAAAGACGGCTCGTTCCACGGCGTCCTTGCCATGCCGCCAAAAGATGGAGGAAGGAAAACCAACGAGGCCGGTCCGTTCGAGGGCACGCGGCTCTACAACGAAGGGTCGGTTTTTTTCGGCCCGGACGATCCCGACAAGCGGTTCCTTTACACCGCCCGCATCGATACGTTCGGATTGTTTCGACTGGATCTAGAGAAGCAACAGGTCGCCGCGATGACGGTCGAGAGCCAGAAGGGGAAGCCGGCGGTCGCGTACTTCATCGATGAGGGCAGCCCTTCGCGAGCGCCGATCTATGGAAGTGCTCGGTTCGCGGACGACGGCAGCATCCTTTCGTCGGTGCATACCCCATTCGTGGCTACCCGACTGAAGCGGATCAATTGACTCAGGAGGCTCCACGATGCGAGGTCAACCCGCGAGGTTTTCCCTTTTTGCGTGCTTGGCTGCCGTCCTCATGGCGGTGGTGATGCCGTCGCCGGTCCACGCCGGCGAGAAGCAGAAACGGCCCAACATCCTCTGGATCGTCGCGGAGAACATCAGCCTCGATCTGGAGTGCTACGGTGCCAAGCATGTCAAGACTCCCAACCTGGACCGCCTCGCAGGCGAGGGAGTTCGCTTTAATCGGGTGTTCTCGACCTCGCCCGTTTGCGCGCCGAGTCGCTCGGCGTTCATGACGGGCATGTACCAGACGACCACGGACACTCACCACATGCGTTCGCACCGCAACGACGACTTCCGCTTGCCGCCGGGAGTTCGTCCGTTGACGCACTGGCTCCAAGACGCCGGTTATTCCACCTTCAACATCAGCCGGATTGGAAACGCAATAGTGGGAACCGGCAAGCTCGACCTCAACTTTGTCAACGAAGGGAAGATTTATCAGGCCGATCAGTGGACCGATCTGAGGAAGAGGCAACCCTTCTTCGCCATGATCAACACTCCGGAGGTCGAGTACGACATTTATGACCGGAAGTCCGCCAAGAAAGCCCGCGTCGAGTGGGTCGGTGAAAAGGAGCATCCTCAGATCGCCAAAGCGGAGGATGTCAAGCCGCCGCCGTATTACCCTGACCATGCCGTGGCCCGCGAGGAATGGGCGCGTTACCTGAACTCGGTTTCGGGACTGGATCTCCGGGTCGGCAAGATTCTCGACGCCCTGAAGACCGACGGGTTGGAGGACGACACCATCGTCGTCTTCTTTGCCGATGACGGTCATCACTCACGTTCGCAAGGACGGCAACAAACTCATCGTTCAAGGCACGACCAGCGACAACAGTGAACTCAGGCACGTTACCGTTAACGGCCAGAAGGCTCGGATACTTACTTCTTACGGGTGTTGGGAAGTAGTCCTTGACAACATCAAGCCGGGCCTGGTTAGTCTGTCCGCTCAAGCGGAGGACATCAACGGCAACGCTGAGATCACCCCTCACGAATGGAACGTCGTCATTCGTTGAGATCGGGTTTCAGCCCTAAAACAATCGCAACCGCCAGAAAGCACGCTGGACAGGCCAACTTCGGCAGTGTCCAGCGTGTTTGCGTTTTGGTCGGCCGCGACGTCGTGGAGTGATCCGAAAAAAAGATCGAATTCCATGTCCCGCTTTCTTTCGCTGAGCGGAATTAGTAAGTGAGGGAGGCATGGATCCACACGAAGAATTTCTTGGGCTGTTGCTGCGTCACCAGAGCGAGCTGAAGACCTTCGTAAGTGCTCTGGTCCGCGATTCGCACGCTTGCGACGACCTCTTGCAGGAAATCGCGCTCATCCTGTGGCGCGAGTTTGAGCAGTATGACCGTGCCCGGTCTTTCGGGGCGTGGGCGCGCGGCATCGCGGCGAAGAAACTGTTGCAGCACTGGGAGAAACTCGGGCGCATTCCGGTGCCGTTTTCGCCGGCGGCCATTCAGGGCGTGGTCGATGCCTTTGATCGGCGGGAGCCGCAAGCCGGGCCGCAAATGGAAGCCCTGCGCGATTGTCTGGAGCAGTTGACGCCGCGCTCGCGCCGGCTGGTGGATTTGCGTTACCAGGAAACACTGGCGCTTCCGAAGATTGCGGAGCGCACAGGCAGCACGTTGGAGGCGATTCATAAAGCGTTGGTCCGCATTCGCCAGCAACTGCGTGAGTGCGTCCAGCGTCGGCTCGCGGAACTGGACGGAGGTCCGGCATGACGGCTCCAGCACGTCTGTACGAACTGCTCGAAAGGCACCTCGACCAGGTTGCCACGGAAGCGGAACTGGCCGAGTTGGACCACTTGCTCGCCAACGATCCCACGGCGGCTGACGCTCTGGTTCGGCTGGCGGAATTCGACGCGGCCCTGGCGAATCGCTCTCTGCGCCCCTCGCGGGAAGCGGGGCTGAGTACAAGGGTATCAATCGCCAGGAAGCGACGATGGCTCTGGGTGGCCGCAGCGACAATCCTGCTGGCCGTGGCGGCCTCGGCAACTTGGTTCGCCCGGTTTCGTCCCGAACTGTCATTACCCGGAGAGCCATCAATCGTGGCCGAACAAGATTCAGGCCGCCGGGTGATCGATCCCAAGGGCGATGCTCAGGTTCCGCTGCGCCAGCGCGTGGAAGCACCCCAAGACAGGTCCGCGCTGTTGACATTGCCGGGCGGCGCGCGAACCGAATTGAGTCCCGCCAGCGTCGCGATCTTTCACGGCAAGGTGGGCGACATTCTTGAAGTGGTCGAGTTGATTGAGGGTGAAGGGGCTTTCCGCGTGCAAAAAGGCAAGGGCGCGTTTCGCGTGCAGACCGTTGCCGGCAACGTCACGGCTCTGGGGACCGAATTCAAGGTCGGTTTGCTGTTGCCGGAGAGAGCCAAGGACGACCGCAAGAAAACGATGCCCGTTTGGCTCCTCGAAGTGGACGTAACCGAGGGGACTGTTGAAGTCGAATCGTGGAAGGAGAAAACGACGCTGACCGCACCGGCCCGGCAGGTCTTCAAGACGGAACGCCCGCCCGATTTGCGCGGGACGATCTTGAGTCAGCACCGCCTCAAGCGCGGCGCACCGATCGAGATCGAAATCGAAGTTGTTTCCGCGCATGGTCCACCACAGGTTCGCACCTTGCGAACCTCCCGGAACACACGCACGAATCGCGATTTTCGAGACCTGGTTGCGAGGCCGGCGTCGGTCTGGTTGGAGGCTGGCTCGTTCGACACGGTCGCCTGGATTGTTGGCGATTGAAACCAAGAAAGAACGCCTTATGGGAAAGGATCATGCGATGTTGAGGGACCCGTTGAATCGACGCACCTTTTTGCGCGGCGTAACTCTCGGGAGTGGGACCGTCCTGCTCGCTCCCTTTCTCGACCGCCTGGAGGCGCAGGCGAATGACCCAGCTGCCGCGCAGCAACGCTTCGTCTTTGTCACCGTTAGTAACGGCATCAATGCTGGTTGGGTTCAACCGGCCACCATCGAGAGCAATCGCCGCAACAACGGCCAACTGCATGAGGTGGCGCTGGCTGACCATCGCCTGCCCGCGATGCTCGAACCGCTGGAGCCGTTCAAGAATCGGGTGACGATCCTTCAAGGACTGTCTGGCAAGGTTGCGGGGGGCGGACATTCCACGGGTTACGGTGCGCTGGGCTGCTACCCTTCCTCGCGACGCGGTGTGATGGCCGAGACGATCGACCTGGCCCTGTCCCGCGCCCGGCCGGCCACGTTTTCGTTTTTCGGCCAGGAACTGCACAGCAAGCACGAGGTGACCATCAACTATGGCCGCTCGGCTGCGGGACCGAACCAACCCGTGGCGCTACAATGTCGCCCGGACCTGGCTTACAACCAGTTGTTCGGCAGTGTCGCGGCCGGTGCAGGCCGGCAGGCCTTCGAGGCACGCAGCAACCTGCTCGATTTTATGGTGGATGACATCCGCCGCGTCGAAGGTGCCCTGGGCGGCGAGGAACGTCGGCAACTGCAAAGCTATTTGCAAGCCTTCGAGAACATGACGGAACGCCGCAGCCGGCTCAACGACAACGCGGAATCGCTTCGCCGGCACGCCCCGACCGTTACCAATCGCTACACGTCGGCGGAAACGACCGACCGGCTGGACGCGCAATTCGACCTGGCGACGGCAGCGCTCGTCTCGGGGTTGACGAATGTCGTCACCCTCTCGACGGACTTCAACCAAACCTACCGCGGACTGGGCATTACTCTTGGTACGCATCCGATTGGACACGGCCGTGGCGAGAACGGCAAAACTTCGGCCGAGCTGATGCAAACGATCCGGCGCTTTTATGCCGAACTGATCGCCCGCATGGCGCGGCGTCTGCAAGACGTTCGCGAAGGCGACGGCACCATGCTCGACAACACCCTTATCGTCTTTTTGAGTGACGCGGCGGAGGCCCATCACTCGACCTGCGTGAACTGGCCCATCGTCCTGCTCGGCGGCCGGCTGGGCGGACGCTTGCGAGCCGGCGGACGCTATCTCGACTTTCCATCGTACGGCCAGAACGGCCACCGCACCGTCGCCAACCTGTACACCGCGCTGTTACAGACCGTGGGCGTTCGCCGCGCACGATTCGGCTTTCCCGATCTCAATCTGCGCGACATCAATCAGGACGGTCCGTTGACGGAAATCTTGGCGTAGCTTCAGCCGCCTCATGATCGAAGCGAGGAAATCATGCGCGCACTCAACCTTGGCATTGTGGTATTTTGCCTGGTCAGCAGTTCGGTGGCCCAGGCTCAGGACGGCTCCCTGGCGTCGTTCGTGAAGGCCCATTGCGTCAAGTGCCACGGCCCCGACAAGCAAAACGGCAAGCTCCGGCTCGACACCCTTGATTTTGATGTTGTCAAGGGTCCCGATGCGGAGCGCTGGAATGAAGTCCGCGATCGCTTGCTGGCCGGCGAGATGCCTCCCGAAAAGGAACCGCGGCCCGATGCATTTTTGGTCCGGAAGATCATCGACACGCTCACCGAACAGCTGCGGGCCAACGGCAAGGTGACGCTGCGGAATCCTCCGGACCTGAGTCATCCGCGCTTCGGCAATCGCGTCGATCATCATGCCCTGTTCCATCCACCCAGGGACGCCGTCGCGTTTGGCCCGCCGCGCCTCTGGCGCTTAGGCGCGCCGAATTACCAGGCCATGATTCACAGCTTGATGGTTCCGGGAAAGAACGGCCTTGTGCAACCGTTCGCAAGCGGCGAGACCGGGTTTGTGGACTACGCGGCCTTGCTCGACATCGACGAAGCGACGGCGGAGCAGTTGATCCGCAACGCGACCGATGTGGTCACGTTCCAGAGTTCCCCAGGCGGGCGGCCAGGCCGCAAGCAACCGGTTAGCCCTTCCAAGGAATTCCAGGCCCTGGTCAGTGCCGCAGCGCCGTCGAAGATGCTGATGGAGTCGGCGATTCGCCAGCAGTTTCAACTCGTTCTTCTTCGTGATCCCACCCGGGAAGAGCTGGGGCGTTACGTGACGTTGATGGAAAAGAACATCAAGGCGGCTGGCGTCGAGATGGGAGCGCGCGTCACCTTGACGGCCGTGTTGCTCACGCCGGAAGCCTTGTTTCGCACCGAGGTGGGCAAGGGACCTCCCGACGAACATGGGCGCGTGCGGCTAACGCCGCGCGAGATTGCTTTCGCGCTGGCCTTTGCCATCACCGACAGGCGTCCCGACGCGGCTCTGCTCGCCGCCGCCGAGAAGGGGGAACTCGACACTCACGCCGGCGTGCAGAAGCAGGTGGCACGACTGCTGGCGCTTCCAGACGACGACAAGCCGCGCATCTTGCGCTTCTTTCGCGAGTACTTCGGCTATCACAAAGCGCCCGAAGTATTCAAGAACGCGGAAGATTTCAAGGACCACGCGCCCAACGTCCTGGTGAGCGACACGGATATGCTGGTCAAGTACATCCTGGCTCGGGACAAGGACGTGCTCTATGAGTTGCTGACGACGCGCAAGAGCTTCGTCGGCTGGGAGCAGAAGCCGGGCGTGAAACGCAGCTTCGCCGAGTCGGTTCGGCTGAGCGGAAACGCCGCCCCGTCGTACAACCTCGCCGCCCGGCCCGACGATGCCGTCCAACCGATCGACTTGCCCGCCGATCAGCGTGCCGGCATTCTCACGCAGCCGAGCTGGCTGGTCGCCTTCTCCGAAAACATGGACAATCATGCCATCCTGCGCGGCAAATGGATTCGCGAGCAACTCCTGGGCGGGACCATTCCCGACATCCCCATCTCGGTAAACGCCCAGCTTCCGGAAGATCCCGCCAAAACTCTTCGCGAGCGCATGAAAGTCACGCAGGCTGCGTATTGCTGGCAATGCCATCAGAAGATGAATCCGCTCGGCTTGACGTTCGAGATGTTTGACGGCTTTGGCCGACATCGCAGCAACGAACTCGGCAAACCGGTGGACGCTTCGGGCAGCATTGACGGCAGCGGTGAAAAAGACCTGGACGGCCCAGTCCCCAACGCCCTGGAACTGGTTCGCAAGCTGGCGAAGTCGGAACGGGTGCGTCAGGTTTTCGTTCGCCATGCCTTCCGTTACTGGATGGGACGCAACGAAACACTCGACGACGCCCCCACACTGGTCGCCGCAGACCGTGCCTACGTCGAAAGCGGCGGCAGCATGAAGGCCTTGATCACGGCACTGTTGATTTCTGATTCGTTTCTCTATCGCAAAAGGACCGATAACACCGCAAAGGCCGCCGACCCGCCGGCCATGAAAAAGAACTGATGTGTCAACAAGCCGATTGTGTTTTGACGGAGAACCTCCATGTTCCGCTGCTTGATCGTAGTGTTGGCTGTGGGCTGCGTTTCTCTGCCGCCCCTGAGTCTTCTGCCGGCCCAACAGGCCAAGACTCCCGTGGCCGGCAGAACCTTCCGAGATTTGCGTTACGTCTCTAACGGCCACGACCGCCACAGGCTGGATCTCTACCTACCTGCCAAGGGGACAGCCCCTTATCCGGTGGTGGTCTTCGTTCACGGCGGCGCCTGGTTTCTGGGCAGCAAGGACTCGGTCAAGGGCGAGGCTCTGTTTCTGCTGGAGCACGGTTACGCGATTGCCGCCATCAATTATCGCTTGAGCCAGCATGCGCTATTTCCCGCCCAAATCGTGGATTGTAAGGCGGCGGTGCGCTGGCTGCGTGCCAACGCCAAGGAGTATCAACTGGACGCCAACCGCTTCGCCGCCATGGGCAGCTCGGCCGGCGGCCATTTAGCGGCCATGCTTGGCACCACGGGCGGTGTCAAGGACTTCGACAAGGGCGACAATCTGGAGCAATCGAGCCGCGTTCAGGCCGTCGTCGATTGGTATGGTCCCACCGATTTCCTGCAAATGGGCGGCTGGCACAACGACGCCGGCTCACCGGAATCCAAGCTGATCGGCGGCCCGATCCAGGAGCACAAGGAAAAGGCGGCCAATGCCAACCCCATTACCTACGTCGCCAAGGACAATCCGCCGTTCCTAATCATGCACGGGGACAAGGACAGCACCGTGCCGTTCAACCAGAGCGAGCTTCTGGCGGAGGCGCTCAAGAAAGCGAGCGTTGAGGTGAACTTGGTGCCGATGCGAGGCGCCAAACACGGCGGGCCCCAATTCAAGAGCGACGAAGCCAAGACGATGGTCGCCGAGTTTCTCGCCAAGCATTTGAAGTAAGTGAGACAATCTGGAGACATCAACATGCGAATTGATGGCACGCTTTTTTCTCCCTTTGTTGGCTCGTACTTTCCTCGCCGCGTGCCTTCGCGGTGATCAAGGCAGACCTGCCGCTCAGTCAGGTCTACAAATCCGCCGACGACATCATCACCGCTAAAGTCGAATCGATCGATGCCGAAAAGAACATTGCGCGCCTCGGTCAAGCGGTGGCATTCTCGGAACTCAGCAAGGGCCGGCTTGGGCGAGCGGCTGAGCGGGCATTGGTTCTGCAACTCGACTCAGAGAAGTCGCTGGCCGGCAAGCTCGCCAAAGGCGACGCGGTCGTCATTTTTGTCACCAAAAAAGTCGGCGCGGTTCACATCGGCGACAGTTGGTTTCTCGCCGAGCCCGCAACCAGTCCCAACTGGAGACTGACCGCCAAGCAGAATCTTGGGACGACTTTCCCTGGCACGACGCCCAGTCTTATTCGTGCTTTGCTGGAGCTGCGCGCCGAAAAGTCGCCGATCGTCGATATGGTGATGCATCACACTTGGCACGGCGATCAGTATGTGGTGCAAAAGCTGAACGTCGCGGTAAAGGCGATGGCGAGCGAGCCAAAGCCCTGCTCGTCGAGATGGGCGTATTTCAGCCGCCGTCGAACAACTCGACGCCGGCGGCCGACCCCATCACGGCCATCGCTCGGCAGAAAGGGATCACCCCCGAATCCCTCCGCGCGTTCGGCGCTCAAGCCGTCTCGACTTCTCTGGTCCGGCTGCCCGCCTACGGCCCAGACGGTAAGACCTGCACTTCGTTCACAATGTCTGTGCAAGGCGGCAAGGGCCTGTTCGCCAAGGGCAAGCCCGCAGGCCTATTCTTCCCCCATGCCGATGGCAAGGTTCGTCTTCCTCAGGCGGGCGAAATCTGGCACGTCGTTGAAGGTCCAAAAGACGCGGCGGCGCTTCATGGTCTCGGCCTGTTGGCGTGCGGCCTGAATACCTGCCGTTTGGCAGCGAAGTTCACTCGCCTCTTCGCCAGCACCGAGGTGGTCCTGATCCCCGACCGTGATCGGGCCGGCGAAGACGGCAGCCAGTTCTCCGCGCGGGTTCTGCGGGGCGTCGCCAAGGCGGTGCGGATTGCAGTGCTGCCGGCTGAGTTCAAGGAGAGCGACGGTGAGGATGTCCGCGACGTCCTGCGCCGGCCAGGCGGATTGCCTTGAGGTGTGCCCGAAAATGAGTAAGGATGGTCATGGTCGAAAATCGTTCGATGAGGAGAGCAAGAATGGCAAGTCTTTACAAGAAGCCGGTCAACGTGACCGACCCGAAAACCGGGCAGAAGATCAAGACGAAGTCGAAGAAGTGGTGGGGCCGCTACCGCGACGAGAACGGCGTCGAGCGCCGCGTTCCCCTGGCCGTGGACAAGGCCGCCGCCCAGGCCATGCTCAACGAGCTTGTCAACAAGGTTGAGCGGCGAATGGCTGGGCTCGTGGATCGATTCGAGGAGCACCGCAAGCGGCCCATAGGCGACCACCTGAACGACTTCGAGCGGCATCTCAAGTCCAAGGACGTTAGCGACGAGCAGGTCAAGCTGGTTGCCTCTCGATCCCGACGAATCGTCGAAGGATGCAGTGCCGCATTCATCGGCGACATCTCGGCAAGCAGAGTTCAAGCGTACCTGGCCGATCTGCGTGAGAAGGGCAAGAGCGTCCAGACCAGCAACCACTACCTGCGGGCCATCAAGCAGTTCACACGCTGGCTCGTCAAGGACCGCCGAGCGTCCGATGATCCACTGGTTCACGTCGCCATGCTCAACGTGTCGGTTGATCGCCGGCACGACCGACGACCGTTCTCCGACGTCGAACTGGCCACGGTTCTCAAGGCCGCGAACGAAGGCCCAGCCGTCCGGCGTATGAGTGGCCCCGACCGGGCCATGCTGTATGCGGTCGCCGTGTATACTGGATTACGGGCGAGCGAGTTGGCCAGTCTGACCCCGGAGAGCTTCGACCTGGAGGAAGGTCACCCGACGGTGACGGTTGAAGCGGCCTATTCAAAACATCGGCGGCAAGACGTCCTTCCGCTTCACGCGAGTCTGGTCGCCTTGCTGCGACCCTGGTTGGGTGCGAAACCGGAAGGCCAATTGGTCTGGCCCGGCAACTGGGCAAAGGGAAAGGAAGCGGGTGCGATGCTGAAATACGGCCTGGAAGCGGCGGGTATTCCCTACGTGGACGAAAGCGGTCGCTACGCTGACTTCCACGCCCTCCGGCACACGTTCATCACGAACATGGTCAAGTCCGGCATCTCGCCAAAGGCCGCGCAATCGCTGGCCCGGCACTCGACCATCGACCTCACGATGAACGTGTACACGTCGCTCACCGTCCACGACCAGGCGTCGGCGCTGGCGTCACTTCCCCCGGTGCCGCCGCTCGACGGGACGGAAACCGGAGCGGCTGCGCTGCGGGCAACGGGCACGGACGGCCCAGAAAAGGTGCCCACAGTGGTGCCGTCGGGTGCCGAAAATGGTGCCGTTCTGCTCGCATCGCCGGCGCTACGGATCGCACCAGATTGCACCGACGGAAGGCCGGAAACGATTGGGCAAAGGAAAAACCCCGTCGCCGCAACCAGGCAACGGGGTAGGACGTTACACACCGATCAGCGCCAATCCGCATCAGGTTGCACCAGGATCGGCGACGGATCAATGCAAGCGAGGGCGACGGGACTCGAACCCGCAACCACCGGATCGACAGTCCGGTACTCTGACCAATTGAGCTACGCCCCCAAGGTGGAATATTTCTTGTGATTATAGGTTGGGATAGTGGTTTGGACTCCTGGACAGCCGCTTTTCCATAATAAATCATCGAAAACGGCCAACCCGGTTCAGGTGGTTGGCCACAGAATGGTGATGCCCGATAGAGGGATAATCACCATATCCAAAACTCATTCTAGCACACCATCCCGCCTCGGCAAGCCGTTTCTTGGAATTCCGCTGGTTCCTTTTTCTGGTTCCGCTAAATCGGTGGGCGCGGGGGAATCTTTCAGCGCGCCGTGGACTGAGGCGGCAGGGGGCGGCGCCATTCGTCGATGAGCGAAGCCACCAGGGCGGTCCAGCCGGTTTGGTGGGAGGCGCCCAGACCCATGCCGTTGTCACCATGAAAATACTCATGGAACAGCGGCAGGTCGCGCCAGTGCGGGTCTTCCTGAAACTTTTGCGCGGCGCCGTGGCAGGGACGTCGGCCCGTGGCATCCCGCGTGAAAATCCGGAGCAGCCGATTAGCGACCTCTTGGGCCATGTCCAGGAAAGAAATGGGCTGTCCCCCGGTCGCTGGGGGACATAGCTGGAACGAGGTACCGAACGTCGTGCCTAGCTTGCGCAGCGCTTCGATCAGCAGGAAGCAGGTGGGGAGCCAGATTGGACCGCGCCAGTTCGAGTTGCCCCCTTTGATCTTGCACTCCGCCTCGGCTGGCTCGTAGGCCACGATGTTATCATCCAGCACGAACGGCTGGTCCTGATGCACCTTGGACAAGCTCCGAATTCCATACGCCGACAGGAATTCCGTTTCGTCCCAGACGCGTTCCAAGAGGCGTTGAATTTGGCGTTGATCGAGGATGGTGAAGACGTAAGTGAGCTTGCCGCCGCGGTCGATGCGGTGAACCACCTGGTCCACGATTTCTTGGCGGTTGCGCAGGAACCAATAAAAGCCGCTGGAGAAATCCTGAAATGGCTCGATCCACTCCGGCTCCAAGCGCTCGACGGCGAACAGCGGCACCAAGCCCACCAGTGAGCGCACGCGAAACTTGCGGAACTTCCCATCCGGGTAACGCAACACATCGTAAAAGAAGCCATCGCGCTCATCCCAAAGTTGATAGTCGCGATTGCCCATGTGTTTCATGGCGGCGGCGACGTAAATGTAATGCTGGAAGAACTTGGTGGCCAGCCCCTCGTACACGCGGTTTTCCGTGGCTAGCTCCATGGCGATGCGCATCAGGTTGAGGCAGAACATTCCCATCCAGCCGGTGGCGTCGGCTTGTTCCAGCTGCGCGCCATCCCTGAACCGCTCGCTGCGATCCACCACCGTGATATTGTCCAGACCGAGAAAGCCCCCCTCGAAGATGTTGTTTCCTTCCCGATCCACCTTGTTGATCCACCAGGCGAAATTGATGAGCAATTTGTGAAAACATTTCTCCAGGAAGTCCCGGTCCCCCTTGCCGGTGCGGATGCGTTCCATGTTGTACACGCGCCAGACCGCCCAGGCGTGGACGGGCGGATTCAGGTCGGAAAATTCCCATTCGTAAGCGGGAATTTGGCCGTTGGGATGTTGAAACTGTTCAAACAGCAAGAACCACAACTGTTCCTTGGCGTAGCGCGGGTCGATGAGGGCGAAGGTGACGCAGTGAAACGCCAGGTCCCAGGCCGCGAACCACGGATATTCCCATTTGTCCGGCACCGTCATGATGCGCATGGAGTTCAAATGGCGCCAGTGCTGGTTGCGGACGGCACGCCGCTTGTCAGGCGGGGGACATTGTGGATTGTCTCCATCCTGCCAAATCGCGACATCGAACAGATAGCTTTGTTTCGTCCACAGCAAGCCGGCGAAGGCCTGGCGCTGAAGGAGGCGCTCCTCGGCGCTGGCGTCGGGGGGGTGAATGGCGGCGTAAAACGCATCCGCTTCTCGGCGGCGCTGGTCGATCAGCGCATCCACCGCGCCCAATGGATCGGACAGCTCCGCCTTGTCCGTCAAACGCAGCCGCAGCACCACCGCGCCGCCGCTCGGCACCTCGGCCCAGCGATAGTGAAGGGCCGCCTTGGTTCCGACCTGGCTCGGATTGACGCACGGTTCGCCGTCGATCAGCCAGCGGTGAAACGCATCCTTGACGTGGGGCTTGCGACTGACATGCCCCGCGCCAAAGACGCGCGGGCCGTTCGTCTCATTGTCCGTGAATAGCGGCGTGCCACCGGCGGGAGCATGAAGATAGCGCAAGCCCAATTGATAGCGCACCGGCACATTGAGAGGAATCGGAACCTGGGTGTTGTCTGCCACGAGACACAGCGCGGCGGGACCAACGTCTCGCAAGCGGATGACCGGTTCGACCGGCACGGCGTCGGGAGCGCCGTTCCCTGGCCAGGCGGCGGGCGGCCAGGCCCAGATGTTGCGAAACCACAGGTGCGGCAAGATGTGCAGCGTGGCCGGCTCCGGTCCGCGATTGATCGCTTCGATGCGCAGCACCAAGTCTTCGGCATCCACCTTGGCATATTCGATGAAGATGTCGAAATACCGATCCGCGTCGAAAATGCCCGTGTCGAGCAGCTCGAACTCCGGGCCGCGGCCGCCGCGCCGTTGATTCTCCTCCACCAACCAGCGATAGGGGAATTCCTGGTGCGGATACTTGTAGAGGAATTTCATGTACGAGTGGGTCGGCGTGTTGTCCAGATGGAAGTAGTATTCCTTGACATCCTCCCCATGATTTCCTTCATGGGGCGTCAGGCCGAACAGCCGTTCCTTGAGGATCGGATCGTGGCCGTTCCAGAAGGCGGGGGCGAAGATCAGAAATTGATAGCGGTCGCACAAGCCGGCGATGGCGTCCTCGCCCCACCGATACGCCTTGCTGCGCGCCAGGTCGTGGGGCAAGTAGGCCCAAGCGTTGCCGTCGGCGCTATAATCCTCGCGCACCGACGCCCAAGCCCGATCCGCGACATACGGCCCCCAGCGCCGCCACTGGAAAATCTCATCGGTGATTTCTTGCAAACGTTCGTGTTCTGGCGTGAGGGAAAAAGGGGACGCGACTCGATTTCGATGATCATCAGATTCCGTCATAATCGACTCTCCATCAGCAAATACGAGTCGCGTCCCCTTTTTCTGGCTGCCATTCATCGAGCAGGCGGCCGATGTCGCGGTAGCTGAAATCGAGATTGGCCAGCTCGTGCCCCCAATCGATGGCGGCGGTCCAGTCGCTGGCGTCGGCACACCCTTGGGCAAGCTGGAAGAGGATTTCCTTGCGGTTGTCTTCTTCCGTGGCTGGCAAGTTCTTCAGGGCCTCCTCGAAGTTGCGTTGCGCCAGCCGCCAGTTGCCGCGACTCTTGAAGCCGAAGCCCAGGTACATGAACGCCCGCCAGGCGCAGCGCGTATCGGCGCGGGCCGCTTGCAACTCGCGGATGGCTTCGTCGGACTGGCCGGCGCGCAACAAGCGAATGCCTAGCTCCAGGCGATAGGTTAGTTCCAACGGGAAGCGGTCGGCTTTCTGACGAAATAGCTCCAATTCGCGGCTGTTGATCTCTTTCAAATAGCGAATGCGCGCGCGGCGCAGGTTGTCGTTGTCCGGCTCGTTGTCCAAGCGGTCCTCGATCAGGGCCAAGTCACGGCGGAATGGTTCCAACTCCAGCTCGGCCAGCTGCACAGCGATCTCGAAATCGTTGCCGATGGCGGCCAAGCCTTCTTGCAGAACCGCGCGCGCCTGCTCCATCTGGCCTTCGCGGCGATGGATGGCGGCCAATTGCAAGTAAGCGCCGGGCTGCGTGGGATCGGTCGTGATCACGCTCCGCGCTTCCGTCAGCTCGCGTGCCAGCCGATCCCCGACCGGCGCGGCGCGGCCACGCATCATCCGCGACCGTTCGGGGGCGCTTTCGACATCGTCATATTTGCCGCGTTGGATAGTGGCGTTGGCGGCCAAGTCTTTGGTTTTTTGACCAGCCTCTTTGTCGGCGGGATCGGCCTTGCGCACCAAGTCCCACATGGCGATGGCCGGTCCCAGATTGCCTCGTTTCTCGTACAAGCGGGCCAAGGCGCGGTTGAGGTGAATTTGATGGGCGTCCTTCCGCCGGGCTTCCTCCAGTATCCAGATGGCTACATCGAGCAAGCCGAGCGCGTCAGCGGCCTCGGCCATGTCGAGTTGGGCGGCCATGTCCCAGGGATTGCGGCCTAGAATCTCCTCCCCCAGCAGCAGAACCTTGAGGTGGTCCTTGGTCTGTTTGCTGGTCTTGAGCTTGGCCCAGGCGGCCGAGTTGCTAATCGTGGCCATGAAGGCGCCGCGCATGTTGTTCTTGTATTTGGCTTTTTGGGCTTTGCGCAGCGCCTGGCGATAAATGAGATTGCCCGGATCGATCTTGCAACACGTCATCAGGAGTTCGATGCCGTAGTCGTGATTGCCGCTGGCGATGACCTGGTTGGCCTTCTCGAATTGGGCGACGGCGATGCGGCGATGCTCGGCGCTGACAGGGGGTAGGCGCGGTTGGTCTGCTTC
>JBKBIP010000050.1:0-29742 GCA_046297495.1 Gemmataceae bacterium
CCTGCCGCTCGGCCTCGAAGCGGGCGAGGATCATCTTGGACTGCCCGCGTTCAACGCGGATGAGCTTGACGGCGACCTTGCGTTTGATCGGCTCGAGTTGGTCGGCCATCCAGACGGTGCCCATGCCCCCTTCGCCGATCTGCTGCCGCAACTTGTAGCGCCCCGCGATGATCGCACCTTTGGTTTCCACCGGCTTCGGCCCATAGGTGAGAGTCGGGACATCGGGTTGTTGTGGCGGCGCATCCAGCGGCGACTGCGAAGCCGCGTCGGCAGCCAGCAAGGCCTCAATTCGTGCCCGCAACGCCGGGTCGGGGCATTCGCGGTCGAGAAAGGCAATGCGTTCGCTTGCCGAGAGTTGCCGAGCCTGTTCAAACAGCGATTCTTCGGTCATAGTGATGTCCTCCTACCCCATTAGCGAGATTATCGCGAGTGAGCGTCAGGAATTCCACATTTTTTTTTTTTACGCTTGGCACCGAGGACTGGGAGATCATCTTCCGCTTCGCCGCCAGCCCTAACGCCACAGACCTCACTGTCGGTGACATCCAGGGGATCGAAAAGAAAGGTTGGGAATACCTGTGGGTGCGCTACGCCGATGCCGAGGACGAGAACACGCTGGTGAAGCAACCGATTGCGGCCTACGTTGAACGGGTCTACGACTACGGCGATTTCTCGCTCCTGGGAATCGGAGTCTAGTATGCCGGGCGATCCGCAAAAGAAGGTGCTTCCAGGCCAGAAGCTGATAATCCCGGCCCAAGCCTTCAATAACTTCTTGGATGCGTCGCGCTATGTGCGTGCACGACAGCACAACCAGGGGGCTGAGTCGGCCGAGCTGTTCCGCCAGACCGGCATCGTCAAAGTTCGCAACCAGAGCGGCGCTGACCAGGAACGTTTTCACATCCTGGAGCTGCGCGAGCCGATCATCGACCCGGCAGATAACCTGCGAGAGTTCAAAAACCAAGTCAGCTTCGACGGTCATGTACCGGCTGAACCGCCGCGGGCCGGCTGCTACGCCGTGCTTTTGGACCCCCTGGCACAAGACGCCATCGGTCGGGGGATCGTGGCGGGCGTCACGCCGGTGCGGCTGCGGGTCGATCCCGACCAGTTGTATGACTTCGCGGAGATGGAGGCAGGAGAGACGGACGCGCTGCGCAACGTGCCGCACGGCTCGGCGCGGGTGCTGTGGGTCGAGGAGAGTGAGGAAGAGGATCGCTGGGCAATTGTGCGGCTGGACGATGGTGACTACCAGGCACACGTGATGATCACCAGCAATGTGCCCGACGACGACGGCTACTACGACGGTGTGGTACAGCGCTATGACGTGGACACGAAAACCTGGCAAACCCTGTTCGAAGCTAATCGTTCGCCTGAGCAGCTCTCCGAAGGGCAAGAAATGCTTCCTTCAGAGCCTGGTTCACAGCGCTCTCGGGCTGAGAAAGTACTAGCTCTTGATACTCGTCCAAAAATCTTGTGCGAAGGCGATGAAACAGATGAAGGAAATGTCGCAGGAACCCCACGCAATCGAGCACGGCGATTTCGACGCCGCCGAGTTCTCTGTATTGTTGATTCGCGTATTCGCGGACAGCGGAGTCAATGGACGCGGTCGTCACAAAGATGTAGTTCTGCACGTCCGCGCCATCCGCGATCTTCTGGATGGCGATGTCAATATCGCCCGTGGTGACGGGCTTATCCTTCATTTCGTAAGTTGTGACCACCTTGTTGTCACCCAAAAGCGTGATTTCCACATCGCCAAGGGCACCAGTCTGCTTATCGGCAGCCGTATGAGCATGGAGCCGCAAGACGTTCTCCCCAAGTTTATCCGAAGCCGCGCGGTAGGCTGCTGCGACAACGAGGACCGGAAGCCGTGAAGAGTGCTTGAGAGCAAGGTGCTGCTCGATCAGCTGCACCGTATCCTCGGACGACAGCGCCAGATCACCGGCTTCCTCTTGCAGCCCTTTCTTCAAGCTCTCCAGGCGCGCTTGGCGCTCATTACGCTCAATGATTAGAAGACGCACCAACTCGTTGAGTACCGTCGTGGCGGACGTCTTTCCGGATTGAATTGCGTCGAGGATCTCCAGAATTGCTCGGTATAGTTCAGCGGGACGACCGCGAAGGCTTTGCCTCAGATCCAAGACGATGTTCTTTGTCCGAAAGGCGGGCGTCAAGAATGCTGTAGTGGAACTGCACGGCAGCTTCCGCTTTGTAATGAAGTCGAAGACGTATTGCTCGTCGTAGTTGCGACCGCCGTAGGCGTCGGCTTTTTCTTCGTTCGGGTATGCCTGGATGAATGGTTTCCGAATGTCAACGCTCGGCTTATCGACTTTTGCAAGGGTTGCGGCCAAAAGAAAGCGCGCACCGGCTCTGTTGCCAGGGCAGAGCGCCACAGACGCGATCTTGACGGCCAGCGCGTCATCTGAAACGAAGCTCTTCTTGAAGCGAGCCTCTGCGGCGCGGAAGGCATTCTCAAGAATCTCCGAACAGGAATCCTTCGCCATTTGACTTCGTCACCGCGGTCTGTGGGTCGTAATTCGTCCAAAGGACTTCAATGCGGGTGCCCTTGGTAGCATGGTTCGTCCGCTCTCCGCTCAGAGTTTTGTACCATTTCGGGGGCCGATAGAGTTCATCCATCAGGTCACATTGATAGTTGGATACGGCAACTATTCCGCGAACCTTGTTGAGCAGTTTCGCAAGGTCCGCATGTTCCTGATTCGACATCTCGTAGGCGTATGCCTTGGAATCGCCGCGCGTGTCATGAACATACGGTGGATCGCAGTAGAAAAGAGTATCAGGCGAGTCATACAAACGGATCACGTCGCCGGCGGGCCGGTTTTCGATCTGGACGCGCAGGAGCCGTTCTGCGATCTGGGGCAAATCTTCAATAGCGCCGAGCCAGCGGCTAATGACACCGCTCATACCGGCCCGCGACGTGTTCTTGCAATTGGCCCAGCGGCCCAGCGAAGCTGTTTGCGCCAGGCCCATCCTGACTTGCCGAGCGCGGACGTAGAAGCGCCGGGCACGTTCCAAAGCTGGAAGTTTCGGGTCGAGCTTGCAAGCCAGAGCGAATTCCTCTCGGGAGAAAGGCGTCAGGCCAATGGCCTCAACCAGTTTGTCCTTCTCATCCCGCAATACCCGAAAGAAGTTGACGACTTCACCGTCAAGGTCGTTGTAGGTCTCAATCGCGGAAGGTGCGCGGTTCAGAAGGACGGCTCCAGACCCGGCGAACGGCTCGCAATAATGATGGCACTTCGGGAGAAGTGGGAGAAGCCACGCTAGATGGGAGAACTTTCCCCCATACCACCCGAAGGGGATCAGCTTTTCGCCGTTCAAGCCGCAGACCTTGGGCGGTCGGCGTTTCGGGCCGCGCTGCCGCCCATGCGATTTCTTGTTATTTTCCATCCGCTGAGTTTTTCTGGGCGTTGAGAAGCAGTTCATCGCCATTGTCGAATCCGACAGAGGGATTTTACCGAATCACCAGGAAACAGAAAAGGGGGCCGACATCCGCCGGCATCCCCTGCCGCATCCTCTGCGGCTGGGAGTTGAAGCCGTATTCGACGCTTCACTCGCCGTTCGCTCAGGTGCTGTTCCTGGACGCCGACAACGGCGTCATCCGCGACCCGACCTACCTGTTCGACACACCGCAGTTCCAGGCTCATGGGGCGATCTTCTGGCCCGACTACGCCTGCTGGACGCTGAAACCCGACGTCTGGCAAATCTTTGGCATGGATTGGATGGTGTCGGAAGCTCAGAAGGAGGTAGCTTTCGAGTCGGGCCAGTACTTGATCGACAAGACCCGTTGTGACCGCGAGCTGCGCATGGCTTTGTGGTATGCCGAGCATTCTGACTTTGTGTTCCGCGTCGTGTACGGCGACAAAGAGTGTTTTCACCTGGCCTGGCGATTCCTAGGCACCGACTACGCCATGCCGCGCAAGGCGCCCGGCTGGAACCAGCACACCATTGTACAATACGACTTCGCCGACCAGATCGTCTTTCAGCACCGCTGCCAGGACAAGTGGCGGCTGGGCAGCAACCGCCGCAACAACTCGTTGGCCAACGAGGAGCTGTGCTTCAATCTGGTGGCCGAGCTGCGCAAGCGATGGAGCGGTGTCCTCTGGCACAACCCAGAACCAACACCCGAAGAACAACGCGTCATCGACGAGCTGACTGGTCGGCGATTTTTATACCGCCGAGTCGGCTACGACGAACGGCCGATGCGCCTTGAGCCAGGAGCAAATGTCGGTGAAGGCGCAGCCGACTGTGAACGACGGTGGGATATCAACATTGACGACGGCAGGACAATCTTGACCCTAAGCCGGATCGACCGACCAACCTGTCATCTGCAACAGAACATTGACGGCATCTGGACAGGCCAATGGCTCGATCACGAGCGAATGCCCATTGAGTTTTTCCCGCTGGATTGAGGAGGGAAATATGCCGCGCTGCTACCTGGTCTGCGGTCCGACCAGCTGCGGCAACCGTCTGGTGACACGCCTGCTGGTCGCCGCCGGATGCGCCGGCCACGGCGGGCATTACCAGCCGTGGGACCTACGCGGCCAGTGGGACCGCGTCACTCTACCGCCAGCACATGGTCGCAATGTCGTGTTCTTTCGGTCGTTGCCGCACGGCGTTGATGGCTGCTGGCTGGACTTGCATCGCCTGCTCGACAATATCCAGCAGTCTGGCTACGATCCCTTTGGTGTGGTTACGGTTCGCGATCCGACATGTTCGGAACGCTCCCATATCCGCAACCACGCCTGCACGGGTGACTTTCACCGGGCCTATCATATGATTTTCTCCGCCATCGGTGACCTGCCGTGGACATTTGCTGTGTACGAATCATTGATCTTGGGCGATCTTGCGGCGGTCAATGGACTGCTTGAGCGATGTGGCTTGCCGCCGTTACCGGAGCTGCCGGAGTCTCTGCGCAACGAGAACCACAAGCATTGGTGAGATTACCATGCTGCTGCCAGATCACGTCCGCAGCAATCGCCAGGAGTTAGAGCAGGTCAGCCGCCAGAAAGCCGCCGGCGTCTACTACGGCGAATACCGTCTGCTCTGCCGCCTCCTGGGCGACTTCCTCGCGTTCGTGGATACTCGCGACCTGATGCTTGGTCCACGCCTGGTGCTAGACGGCTTCTGGGAGTCGTGGGTCACGCTGGCCATCGCCCGCCACTTACGTCCCGGCATGTGGTGCGTCGATGTCGGCGCGAACTACGGCTACTACACACTACTCATGGCGGGGGCTTGTGGTCCTACTGGCCGCGTCGTCGCCTGCGAGCCAAATCCACTGTTAGCCGAGACGTACTTGCCGCAGAACCTGGCGCTGAACGGCTTCTACCACGGTGTCGAGATCTGCCCGAAGGTCGTGGGCAACCTCGACGACCAGGCAGTGGAATTCGTGCTGAACGAAGGCGACTTCGCCACGAGTTCCCTGGATCGCTGGGCCTACGCGCACCGCTCCGGGGCCGTGCAGGTGTCGGCCGTTTCGCTCGACCGTCTTTGCGCCGACTGGTCGCGCCTCGACCTGGTGAAGATCGACGCCGAAGGCGCGGAGGCCCTGGTCTGGGAAGGCATGCAGCAGACCCTTCGCCGCTTCCCGCACGCCGCCGTCGTCCTGGAACTGCACCTCCAGCGTGACCCGCCGCAGACCGTCGGCCTCCTGCACGAGATCGAACGCGCCGGCTACCTGCTTCGTTCGATTAACTACGAGGGCGAGGTTGTGCCGGTCGAGCCCGACATGATCCTGGCCCAACCGCAGGAGCACTGGACGCTGTGGCTATGGCGGTAAACGTGAGGAATAGCAAGAATCCCCCGCCTGTCGCCAACCCGCCTGAGCTTCAGTAGAGCCGATTCGTCCTTTCGTTACTCTCCATCTGTGCCCCGCCGGTCGGGGTTGCTGTGGCCGTCAGCCTGGGTGCAACCACAAGGAGAGAGAATCGACCATGTGTCTGCGACTTCATCCGCTTGTTCTCGCCACGGTCGCCATGTAGCTCTGGCTAATCCTCATTTCCTTGGTCCAGGCCCAGGCAATCGAAGGCATGATCTCGCTTATCCAGTCCGGCTGACCCCGCTGAGGAGGCGCTTAACTTCGGCTTCGAGTTCCGCAATGCGACCCTGCAACTGCTCGATGACGGGGGCCACTTGCTTCTTTGACTGCACTATCCCAGAAAAACTTAGCGTTACCGGCCTGCCGAGCCTGATTCGACTTGTCGGAAGACAGCCCTCCTGGCACGATAGCGGTGCTACCGATCGCTTACGTACACAGGAGGGCCAAGGATGGCAACCTGGACATTCCCACGCCAAGTCGCGTCTTGGATCGACGGCCTCAGCGGTCCCTTGCATGGCCGCCTCGCCTGGCGCTTGGTGTTGTTGTTCAGCGGCATGCTCTTCGCCCTTCGCCGGGGGCCGGCGCACGGTCGCCAGTTGGTTGCGGGCCGGAGAACTCGGTCAAGACTACAAACGGTTTTATTACCTTCTCGGCAGTGTGGGACGCAAGGTCGAATGGATTGCCCTGTGCTTGCTGCGACTGGTGACCTCCCGGGTCCACGCAGGCGACATCCTGCTGTTCGCCATCGACGATACACCCACCCAGCGCGCCGGTCCCCAAGTCGAGGGGGCCGGCATTCACCACAACACCCCACGCCGGGACCCGCCGAGCAGAAGTTCCTCTACGGCCATGTCTGGGTCACCATCGCCTGGATCGTGCAGCACCCCCGCTGGGGTGTGATCGGCCTGCCGCTGCGCGCCTTGCTCTACATCCGGGAAAAAAGCCTCAGTAAGATCGCGCCGTGGAACCGCCAGCATTTTCCCTTCCGCACCAAGTTGGAGCTGGCCGGTGAGTTGGTCGGCTGGGTCGTCAAGTGGCTGAAGCCGCTGGGCAAACCCATCTGGTTCGTCGCCGACGGCGCCTATGCCAAGCGCGAGTTCATCAAGGCGGTTCTCCAATCAGGCGCGGTGTTGGTCAGCCGGTTGCGTAAGGATGCCGCCTTGCGGAGTCTGCCACTGCCGCCGCGCCCCGGCGACCCCAAGAAGCCCGGGCGCAAACCGACCTACGGCCAGCAGGCCATCAGCCTGGCCAAACGCGCAGCACACCGCGCGGGCTGGCAGCAGGCCGAGTTCGTTCTTTACGGCCGCAAAGTCACCAAGACCTTCAAGACGTTCCTGGCGACATATGCCGTGGTGGGTGGTGTAATCCGGGTCGTCCTGGTCCAGGAGGACCACGGCTGGGCGGCGTTCTTCTGCACCGACGCGGAGGCGACTGTGGAGCAGATTCTCCGTGCGGTGGCCGACCGTGCGGCAATCGAACAAGTTTTCCACGACATCAAAGAGATCGGCAGCAGCAGGTGCGTCACATTTTTGGGCCTGGTTCAAACTCGGGTAACAACCCCCGGCAAGTTGGGGCTGCGTAAATTGTCTGTTTCCCCCAGACTGGTGGAACATTCCCATCCCCAGTTTCATGGAGGAAACAGACGTGGGGTATTCTACCGTTTGCACGCCGCTGTCCCAGCCCGCGACCTGCCCGGCCAAGCGCATGACTGCGCCGCAACGGCAAGACCTGGCGGTGCAGGTGCTTGCTGGCACCCAGCCCATCACCGAGTTGGCGGAAGAGTTCCAGGTCAGCCGCAAGTTCATCCACCAGCAGACCAGCAAGGCCCAAGAAGCTCTCGCCGCCGCTTTCGCTCCGCCACCGCCCCGAGACGACGTGCTCTTCTATCTGCCGGTCACCAGGAGTTGGCTGCGGCAACTCATCCTCGCCTTGGTTCTCACCTGCCATAGTTCCCTCCGGGGCGTCGTGGTTCTGCTCCGCGATCTGTTCGACATGGGCGTGTCGCTCGGCACGGTGCATAACACGCTCGCCCACGCCGTGGCCGCGGCCCGCACCATCAACGGCCAGCAAGATCTGTCGCGCGTCCGCATCGGCGCCCACGACGAACTCTTCCAGAGCACCCAGCCCGTGCTGGTCGGCGCCGATGTGGCCTCCACCTACTGCTATCTGCTGAGCCTCGAAGAGCATCGCGATGCCGAGACCTGGGGCATTCGCCTCCTGGAGTTGCAAGATCAGGGGCTGCGTCCCGAAGCGACCATCGCCGACGGCGGACAGGGCCTGCGTGCCGGTCAAGCGCTGGCCATGCCCGGTGTGCCGTGCCGCAGCGATGTCTTCCATGCGCTCCGCGACATCGGTCAGGTGGTTTCCTACCTGGAAAATCGGGCCGCCGGCTGCATCACCGCCCGCGACAAGGAGGAACGCCGCATGGACCGCGCCAAGCGCAAAGGCCAGGGCAACGCCCATTCCAAACGTCTGGCCATCCTCCGCCAGGAAGAAGCCCAGACGATCACCCTGGCCGACGACGTGGCGCTCCTGGCACGCTGGCTTCGTGAGGACATCCTGGCCGTCGCTGGCCCCGACCACGCCCGCCGCTGCCAGCTCTTCGACTTCGTGGTTGCCGAGCTGGAAGCGCGTCAGCCGCTCTGTCCGCACCGCATCGGTCCCGTTGTCCGCCTCCTGAAGAACCAACGCGACGATCTGCTCGCCTTTGCCGCCGAACTCGATCAGCAACTCGCTCGCCTGGCGCAGGAATACCAGGTCGCGCCGACGGCGCTCCGGGAGCTGCTGCTGGTGCAGGCGCTCCACCCCAACGCGCCGACGCGCTGGCAACGCGAAGCCGACCTCCGCCGCCAACTCGGCAGTCGCTTCTTCGCCCTGCACGAAGCGGTGGAGACGGTGGCCGATCAGGTCGTCCGCGCCAGTTCCGTGATCGAGAACCTCAACAGCCGCCTGCGCGGCTATTTCTTCCTCCGGCGGCACCTGGGACCGGACTATCTCGACCTGCTCCGCTTCTACCTGAACCATCGCTGCTTCCTACGCAGCGACCGGCCCGAGCGGGTCGGTAAGAGTCCGGCGGAGCTACTCACCGGCGCGGCGCATCCGCACTGGCTGGAATTGCTCGGCTACCAGCGCTTCGAACGCAACTGAGGCACCCGCTGCACCTCGTCACCGCCGCCCACCGTCCTCCGTCCGTACTTGTTACCCAAAAACGGGCACTATTGAACCAGGCCCATTTTTGTATACGTCAGGGTCAACCATTCTCTTTGGGTGAGGCGTCTCGACGGACAATACAGACAGGTCTGTATACTCTGTCGCAAAAACAAACCGGTTGGTTCGATTATTTCCGTTTGGCCTTGGCGACCAATGCCAATGCTGCGTCTCTCGCCACGTCAGCCGGTGTCGATGACTGCTCCATCAGGGCGGTCACAATCGCTCCTTCCACGAGCAAGGCAATCGCGGGGGCGGTGGCTTTCGCCGCGTTGGTTCCCGCCGCTTCCTTAACGATCCCTCGCAGCATTGCGTGGAATCGTTCCTTATGGGTGGCCGAGAACTTCGAGCCGGCGTGTTTGGCGTCCGCCAATTCCACACGGGAGTTGATGAACATGCAGCCCCGAAAGCCAGGACTCTCGAACCAGTTCTTCAAGGCGGCGAAGAAGGCTTCCAACCGGTCCAACCCCGCATCGACGTGCCGTCCCAACCACCTCTCGAACATGGCATCGAACTTTTCCTCCCGGTACTGCAACACGGCGAGGATCAGGTCGTCCTTCGAGAGAAAGTGGTTGTAGAGCGACATTTTCGCCACTTCCGCCTCGGCAATGATGCGGTCGATACCCACAGCTCGGACCCCCTCGGCGTAAAACAGCCGTTCGGCGGTTTCCACGATCCGCTGCCGGGCGTCAGGCTTCCTGCTTCGTTGCCTGCTCATGCATGAAGTATACAGACCTGTCTGTTTTGTGTCAAGGTCCTGTGAAGAATGAGCTTCGATCTGACTCGGCCAAACAAGTGCTCTCCTGCTGTCCTAAAGAACTCCGCTTTCCCGCGTCGCTGCCACGACGAGGATTACGTCTGCCCGACCACGGGTGAGGAACTCCCTTGCCCGTTGTGCTGCCCGCTCAATCAGGGCAAGTAAGAAGAACGAGCCTGGAAATCGATAGGAAGGCTCAAAAGGGCAGGTGCTCCAGTGCTTGTCCTTTTTTCTTGCGCTGCGGGCGGAAGGCTGCAATCGAGCGGCAGTACACAGGACTCTAGGACACGAGACTGAATCGGTTTCGATCCGACCACTGTGCAAGCGTAAGGATCGCGCCAGCCATCCGACTAATGTTGTGGACGTATCGGAATAGCTTCTCGCCCATTTTACTCAACCTGGAAGGATGAAATGGCAACTACATCGGAACGCGCTCGCGAAAAATGGCTGACTTGCTGTGGAGTGACCGGAATTGCCCATTGGACGAGGCCGGACCTCACCCGGTCCTTTCTGGGCGGCTTCGTCGGGACGGTGGCCATCACGATGATGATGTACTTTGTGGCGCCCATGATGCTGGGCCAACCGATGGACATCGCCAGCATGCTCGGTTCGATGCTGGGTAACAGCTGGTGGGCCGGCATGGTCCTGCACTTCGTGAACGGCACGGTCGTCTTCCCACTGATCTACGCCTTCGTTCTCTACGGCGTACTGCCCGGCGGCTCGGCCGTGAAGGGAATCGCCTGGGGCGGCGTCCTGTGGCTTCTGGCCCAAGTGGTGGTCATGCCGATGATGGGCGCTGGCTTTTTCACCGCCAACGCGGGTGGTGTGCTGGCGGCCATGAGTTCGCTGATGGGCCACCTCGTTTACGGCGGCCTTCTGGGATGGATCGCCGGAAGGTCGAGGTAAATAAAGATCCCCAATTGGGATTACCCCCGCGTCGGGACTGCCGCAGAGATCAAGGTCGGGCCGTAGTGTAAGGATTACGCATGTCCTCCGACCAAGTACAATGATTCTGCGGCATGCATGTTGTCGCCACGCCGAAGAGTCGCATGGACCGGCGTGGACGGGAGGCGTGACTCCCTCGAAGTCCGGCGGCCCGAACAAGGCGGGGGGCTTTGATGGCAGATCAGCGGTTCTCAGGACAAGAAATGGACCCATCGAGATGGGTCGATGAGCATGGAGATTGCCTCTTGCGGTACGCCCTGGCCCGGCTGCGTCAACCCGAGGTGGCCGAAGACCTCATCCAGGAAACCTTCCTCGCCGCGTTCCGCGCCAGGGACCAGTTCGCAGGCCGATCCTCGGAGCGGACTTGGCTGGTCGGCATCCTCAAACGAAAAATAGTCGATCACCTGCGGCGAAGGGGCCGCGAGCAGCCGGCGACCGATCTCACCAATTCGGACCAGTGGACCGACGCCCTGTTTGACGAGCGGGGGAATTGGCGAAAGAAACCGGGGCAATGGCCCGATCCCAGCGCGGCCTTCGAGAAGGAGGAGTTCTGGACCGCTTTCGCCGACTGCCTGCGGAAGTTGCCGGAGCGGCTGGCTAGTGCCTTCACGCTACGGGAGGTCGAGGAGCTGGAAAGCCAAGAGGTCTGTAAGGTCTTGAACGTGTCGGCGAACAACCTCTGGGTAATGCTCCACCGGGCGCGCCTGGGTCTGTGGCGCTGCCTGGAAGTCAACTGGTTCGGCACCAAGAAGTGAGGGTCGTCATGCTCTTCATGCCTTCCTGTAAAGAAGTATCCCGCCTGGTCTCCGAGTCGCTGGACCGCGATCTCCCGTTCTGGCAGCGGTTCTCCGTGCGCCTGCACTTGCTGATGTGCTCGCTCTGCTCTCGGTTTCGCCGCCAGATCCTGTTCCTGCACGACGCGGCCCACGCCTTCGGCGAGGCCAGCGAGGAGGGCGCGGTGTTGACAAACGCCCGACTGTCGCCGGAGGCACGCGCACGCATCAAGCAGGTCCTGGAGGACGAGGGCCAGTAACCGAGGCGATCCTCGGCGCCGGGGTGTAAGGATCGGCCTTCTCAGCCGACTAACTCAAGGAATCCTCACCAGCCAGGGTCAGCCCCGGTCTGCCGGTCACCTGCTGCGCGGCGGGGCGGCGGCCAGAAAGTTGACCGGAAAGGAGTCACTATGTTGGTTCTCTCCCGCAGGGAACGCGAGCGGATCTGGATCGGGGAGTCAATCCTGCTGACCGTGGTCGCCGTGAAGAACGGCCAGGTCCGCCTGGCCTTTGAGGCGCCCGAGGGCGTAGCCATCGACCGCGAGGAGGTACGGAAGAGGCGACAGGAGTTCCTGCCCCAGCCCCAAGAGACCCGTGTGGATCACGGTTGAGTAGTGACCGTCGCAGAGGCCGACTTCGCAGAGAACCAAAGAGAGAGGCAGGAGCACGGAGGCCCTGCCATTACCAAGGAAGGGGAAAACAGATGAAGAGATCTTTCGAGTTCCGGTTAGCTGGGTTGGCCGTCCTGGCGGTCCTGTCAGCGCTCTCGTTCACCGGCTGCCAGACGGGGGCCGCTTGGCGGTCGGATGGCCCCAAGGGTGATACGCCGTGGGTCCGCGAAGGCGTGGGCGGGCCCGCGTCGGTCGTCAGGGATCGTCCCTGTCGCTTCGGCTGACATTAATGAACAGATTTTTCTGCCGGGTGCAGAGAGCGGATTTTAACGAGGTCTTATCACGATGAACCAGCAACAACCCCTGATGCAATGGCTCGTCCGTCCGGTCTTCGGCGCGGTCCTGGTGCTCGCCGTCGGGCTTCCGCTCGCCGCTCAGGATCGCGACCCCGACTTCCAGCCACGACGTGTCCTGGGCAGCTTCCCGCCGATCACTCAGTTCCCGGTCAAGACCGTCCGCGAGGCGCGGGATGCCCTCAACCCCTCGGAGCTGGTCCTCGGCGTGATGGTCGGCAAGGAGTCGCGAGCCTACCCGATCAACATGCTGACCGGGCCGCAGCGCGAAATCCTCAACGACGCGCTGGGCGGCAAGGCCATCGTGGCCACCTGGTGACACCTCTGCCACAATGGCATCGTGTATGCCAGGGACGTGGACGGCAAGAGGCTCAGCTTCGGCGTGTCGGGGATGCTCTGGAACCGCAGCCTGGTGATGTACGACAAGGAGACCGGAAGTCTCTGGAGCCACATCCTCGGGGTGGCCAAGCAAGGGCCGCTGCGCGGCAAAAAGCTGGAACAGGTTCCGAGCGTGATGACCGACTGGAAGACCTGGAGCAAGGAACACCCCGACGGAACGGTGGCGCTGCTCAGCCGCACCAGCAAGGAGTACCGCACGGAGTTCTACGGCAACCCCGCGCAGTTCGTGCTGGGAATTGCTGAGGGTGGCAAGGCCAAGGCCTGGGGCTTCGACCGGCTGGCCAAGGCCCCGGCAGTCAACGATACCTGGGACGGTCAGCCTGTAGTTGTCCTCTTCGACCGTGACAGCGTGACGGCCAGGCTTTATTCTCGCAAGGTTAAGGACCGCGAGTTGATCTTCGAGTCTCGCGGAGGGAAGATCACCGATCGGGAGACGGGCAGCACCTGGGAGCCGGTGACGGGGCAGGCCGTGGACGGCGCCTTGAAGGACAGCCACTTGCAGGCCTTGCCCGCTATCGTGTCGTACCGCCAGACGTGGCATGCGTTTTATCCCGAGTCGAAGTAGCGAGACCACAGCATGAAAGTAAATCAACTTCTTGGTCTGATGCAGGGATTGCTCACCGCCACCCTGCTGGCGACAGTGGCGGCGGCAGACGAGCCGCTGCGACAGCCTTCGGAAGCACTGGCCGACTTCCAGAAGGCGTGGAAGCCCCTGACGGGCCGTGAGTACATGCGGCCCCTCGATGACACCGGCTGGAAGGCGCGGCTGGTAGCGCTCCAGAACCTCGCCCGTGCCGGCGATAAGGCCGTGCCGGTCCTGACCGACGCACTCAAGAAGGGCGACGACGAAACGCGCGTGTTCGCCGCCCAGGCACTGGCTTTGCTCCCCGACCCCGCCGCCAAGGCCGTGATGACTGAGGCCCTTCGGGACAAGCACCCGGCCGTCCGGCTGTACGCCCTCGACGCGCTGAGCATGTTTGGTAAGCTCCCCGAGGAGGAGCCTTACCGGGCCCTTCGACAGAAGGATGCCAACCGCGACGTCCGTTCGCACGCGGCTTTTGCAATGGATCGTGACGACAAGCCGCAGACCGAGGCCATCCGCCAGGCGCTGCGTGACTACGACCCGAAGAAGATGGGGACGGCCAAGGTCGGGGAGAAGGCTCCCGACTTCACCCTCACCAGCGCAGCGGGCAAGGAAGTCCGGCTCAGCGACTTTCGCGGCAAGAAGCCGGTGGTCCTGGTGTTCGTCTATGGCGACACCTGACCCGTCT
This sequence comes from Gemmataceae bacterium, assembly GCA_046297495.1. Taxonomy (GTDB): domain Bacteria; phylum Planctomycetota; class Planctomycetia; order Gemmatales; family Gemmataceae; genus JBKBIP01. The sequence goes on from JBKBIP010000050.1 coordinate 14,138, forward strand.
GCCACGGCCAGCTCGCGCAGTTGCGCGACAAGATCAGCGAATTCGAGAAACGCGGGGCCCAGATCGTCGCCGTGGATCCCCACGAGTCGCACCAGGTCCGGTACATGCTGCGGTCGGTGGGCCACCGGGCGGATGAGTTGACGTACCCGATCCTGGCAGACCCCGCCCACACCGTGAGTGCCACCTTCGGGGTCGCGTTCCAGATGAACATTCACACGGAGTGGTCGAACCGCCCGGCCACGTTTGTCCTCGACAAGGATGGGGTCATCCGCTACGAGCGCTGCGGCAAGACCTTTTCGGACCGTCCTAAACCGGAAGAGTTGCTCCGGGAATTGGACCGGCTGTCCCGGTGACGGTTGCCAAGTGGCTTGATTCGAGTTGAGAGGAAAGGCTGATGATCTCCATGCAAAAGAACGAGTCGGCGGTCCTGCCAGTGGAAGAGGCCGTCCGCGAGCGTTACAGTGCCGGGGCCAGGGAGGTAGAAGTCGCCCTCTGCTGCCCGGCGGCCTACGACTCGCGTTATCTGGAAGTCATCCCCGCCGAGGTGCTGGAGCGGGATTACGGCTGCGGCGACCCCACGCCCTACGTCCGGCCCGGCGACACCGTCCTGGACCTCGGTGCGGGCGGCGGCAAGGTGTGCTTCATCGCCGCCCAGATCGTTGGCCGCGAGGGGCGGGTCATCGGCGTGGACTGCAACCGGGGGATGCTGGCCCTGGCGCGGCGACACCAACCCACCGTGGCCGAGTGGCTTGGCTACAACAATATCGAGTTCCGCTGCGGCCTGATCCAGGACTTGCGCCTCGACCTGGATCTGCTGGCCGAGGAGCTGGCCCGGCAGCCGGTCCAGGATCAGTGGGGCTGGCTGGCGGTCAGGTCTATCGAGGAGCGCTTGCGCCGGGAGCGGCCTCTAATCCCGGACGAAAGCGTGGACTGCGTGGTTTCCAATTGCGTGCTAAACCTGGTTCGGCCCGCCGACCGCAGGCAGTTGTTCGCCGAGATGTACCGGGTGCTCAAGCGGCACGGGCGGGTGGCCGTGAGCGACATCGTCGCCGACGAGGACGTGCCGGAGCACCTCCAGCGGGATCTGCAGTTTTGGTCCGGCTGCATCGCCGGGGCGTACCGGGAGGAGGCTTTCCTGCGGGCATTCGAGGAAGCGGGGTTCCACGGCATTGAGGTCGTCAAGCTACAGACGGGACCGTGGCGGACAGTGGAAGGGATCGAGTTCCGCTCCGTGACCGTGGTGGCCCACAAGGGCAAGCAGGGGCCGTGCCTGGAGCGCAACCAGGCCCTCATCTACCGGGGGCCGTTCAAGAAAGTCGAGGACGACGACGGCCACGTCTTCCCGCGCGGCGCGCGAATGGCGGTTTGCGACAAGACCTTTCACCTCTTGCAGCGTGAACCCTACGTCGGGATGTTCGAGCCGGTCGAGCCGCTGGAGCCTGTCCCGCTCGACGTGGCCCAGGCCTTCGATTGTCGGCGCTCAGCACGCCGGCACCCCCGCGAGACGAAAGGGGCGGAGTACGCGACAACCACGGATGCCAGCAACTCCTGCTGTGGTCCGAATGGTGCTTGCGGTTAGACCGAGCACACCCAGAACAGGAAGGCGATCATGGCCTCGTTGACTCTTTTGCGGCAGGGCAGCCCCCTGGCCGACCCCATGAAGCAACGGCGTGTGCTGGGGAATGACCTGCACCGCCCGTTCGAGCAGGTTCTCGCGGAGGACGGGCTCTGGCCATTGCGGGCCATCGGCATTCGGGTGCTTCAAGTGAACGTCGGCAAGCTCTGCAACCAGACGTGTCGGCACTGTCACGTCGATGCCGGACCGGATCGCCGCGAGGTGATGACGCGCGAAACGATGCAGCTTTGCCTCGATGTCCTGTCGAAGACCGACATCCCGACGCTGGACATCACGGGCGGCGCGCCGGAGATGAACCCGCACTTCCGTTGGCTAGTCGAGCAGGCCAATGCCCTCGGCCGTCACGTCATTGACCGCTGCAACCTGACCATCCTGCTTGCCCCCGGCTATCAAACCCTGCCGGAGTTCCTGGCAGGACACCAGGTTGAGATCGTCGCCTCGCTACCCTGCTACCTGCCCGCGAACACTGACCGGCAGCGCGGCGAAGGGGTGTTCGAGAAATCCATCACGGCGCTGCGGCGGCTCAACGAGGTTGGCTACGGCCAGCCAGACACGGGGCTGGTACTGATGCTGGTGTACAATCCGGTCGGCCCGTCGTTGCCGCCCGCGCAGGCCGCCCTGGAGGACGCCTACCGCCGGGAGTTGTCCGCGCGCTACGGCGTGGTCTTCACCCGGCTGTTCACCATTACCAACATGCCGATCAGCCGGTTCCTGGACGACCTGGTCCAGTCGGGCCGGTACGATGAATACATGGAGAAGCTGGTCGCCGCCTACAACTCAGCGGCGGCAGCGGGCGTGATGTGCCGGACCACGCTATCGGTGGGCTGGGACGGGCGACTGTACGACTGCGACTTCAACCAGATGCTCGACCTCGGACTGGCACCAGACCTGCCGGAGCACATCCGTGACTTTGAGCGAGAGTTCCTCTCGGAGCGTCGCATCATAACGGGCCAGCACTGCTACGGCTGCACGGCGGAAAGCGGTTCGGGATGCCAGGGTGCGATCGCGAGTCCCGGTCGGACGCCCGCACGCGCGGCGGATCTACAGGGCACGAACGGAGGGTCATCATGAGCGCTACCAAGGAGAAGGATGTCTCTACAAAGGGCACGCACCGAGGGCTCAAAGTGACCGTGAACCGGTACGCGATCATCATCAAGTGGGTATCTATCGCCCTGATCGTGGTGAGCGTACTGCTGATCGTCCGGCAGTTGCCGATTGGCCAGGCGATGGAGGCGATGAAAGGCTGGATCGACGGACTGGGAATCTGGGGGCCGGTGGTCTTGGCGATTGTGTACGTCGTGGCCACGGTGCTGTTCGTGCCAGGAATGATCCTGACGCTGGCGGCCGGCGCAATGTTCGGATTGGTGGTCGGGACGATCACGGTTTCGATCGGATCGACGGTGGGAGCGGCGCTCGCCTTTCTGATCGCCCGCTATGTGGCCCGCGACAAGATCGCCGCAATGGCCGGTCGTCACCGCAACTTCGGCGCCATCGACCGGGCGATTGGTGAAGGAGGCTGGAAGATCGTCGCCATGCTGCGACTGTCGCCGGCGATTCCTTTCAATCTGCAAAACTATCTGTACGGGCTGACGCGGGTTCGCTTCTGGCCCTGCGTTGTCACAAGCTGGCTGGCCATGCTTCCTGGCACGTTTCTTTACGTCTATCTCGGACACGTTACGGGTGCGGCAGTTGGGGCCGACCGGGAGCGGACGACCGCCGAGTGGCTCATGTTAGCCGTGGGGTTGCTGGCGACGGCCGCTGTCACGGTTTACATCACGTGGTTGGCCCGCCGTAAGCTGCAACAGCAAATGAAGGAAACGGCCGAGGCCAGCGATGCGTCGCCCAACGACAAGGACCAGCGCGATCAACACGAAGCTCCACGCCTGCGAAACACCATCATTCTGGCCGCGGTGGCGCTCGTCATGGTCGGTGCGACGGCCTACACGTACTATTCCGCGGCGACGATCGACCGCTGGCTGGTGGGACGGTTCGGACCGCCTCGCGTGGAAATGAAAGAGGCATACGCCGAGAACGCGGCGGGCCCGGCGTTCGATCATTCCGCGTTCGACTCACTGCTTCATCAACACGTCGATGCAGATGGTTGGGTCGATTACGACGGATTGAAAAAGGACGAGGCCAGGTTGGATGAATACCTCACGGCGGTCGCTGCCGCGCCCTTCGATGCGATGGGGCGCAACGAGAAACTCGCCTTCCTGCTCAACGCCTACAACGCCTTCACGCTGAAACTGATCGTCGAACGCCTGCCGGTGCAGTCGATCATGGACGTTCCCGCTGCGGAGCGCTGGGACGCGGTTCGCTGGAACGTCGGCGGACAGGTGTGGAGCCTGAGCCAGATCGAACACGAACAGATTCGGCCCAAGTTTATCGAGCCGCGCGTGCATTTCGCATTGGTGTGTGCCGCCGTGGGCTGCCCGCCGCTGCGCAATGAAGCCTACGACCCGTCTCGTTTGGAGCAGCAACTGGGGGAACAGGCCCGGTATGTTCACCGGCACGCGACATGGTTAGAGTTCGATGCGCGATCCAACGTCGTCCGTCTCACGAAACTCTACGACTGGTACGGCGGCGACTTCGTACAAGTCGCGGGCAGTCGGACGAAATTCGCCGCACGCTACTCGCCGGAACTGAAACAGGCGCTGGCAAGCGGCTCTTCGCCGCCTGTCGAGTGGCTGCCCTACGATTGGACGCTGAACAGCCTTGCCAACAAGCAGTCTCGATAAGAACAGGATGGAGGATTCCGTGCTACAGGAAGATCACACAACACTTGTCGATCAGCCGGTGATCGAGCGATTGCCGCAGACTGCTCCGGCGGACGAGTTCAATCGGGAGTTGGTTCACAACGTTCATCCGGTGGACTGGGTGAACCCGAAGCCGAGCGGCCGATACAACCTGATCGTGATCGGAGCCGGCACCGCCGGGCTGGTGACGGCAGCCGGAGCGGTGGGACTGGGGGCCAAGGTCGCGTTGATCGAACGCGACCTGATGGGCGGGGATTGCCTGAACGTCGGCTGCGTGCCTTCCAAGGGGATCATTAGCGCGGCCCGTGTCGCGGCAGCCGTGCGGAATGCGCGCGAGTTCGGGGTGGAAGTGCCGGACGGCGTCAACGTGAACTTCGCCGCCGCCATGCAGCGGATGCGACGGTTGCGCGCCCGCATCAGTCCCAATGATTCGGCCGGGCGATTCCGTGACCTGGGGATCGACGTCTATTTCGGACAGGCGAAGTTCGCGGATTCCAGCACCGTGGACGTGGACGGCACGAAACTCAACTTCAAGCGTGCCGTGATCGCGACTGGTGCGCGCGCCGCCGCGCCGCCGATTCCCGGTTTGGACGCCGTCGATTACCTGACGAACGAAACGCTGTTCTCATTGACCGAGCTTCCCCGGCGACTCGGCGTCATTGGCGCTGGTCCCATTGGCTGCGAGATGGCCCAGGCGTTCGCCCAACTCGGCTCAGAAGTGTTTCTAGTCGAGGCCCAGCACGGCATCCTGCCGCGCGAAGACCGTGATGCGGCCGAGATCGTGCAGAAGGCAATCGCGCGAGCCGGCGTTAGCCTGCTTTGTTGCGGCAAGAAACTGAAGATCGAAAACGGCGGCGGAATCCGGCTCACGGTCGAATCGCACGGCCGGGGGTATGACGAGCCGATCGACAAGCTCTTGGTCTCGGTCGGCCGGACGCCGAACGTCGAGAATCTGAATCTGGAAGCCGTGGGCGTGGACTACGACAAGAAGGGGGTGAAGGTCAACGAACGCATGCAGACGACGAACTCCAGGATTTACGCCGCCGGAGATATCTGTTCGCCGTTTCAGTTCACGCACGCGGCAGATTACATGGCGCGGATCGTGATTCAGAACGCGCTGTTCATGGGCCGCAAAAAGTCCACGTCGCTGGTGATTCCCTGGTGTACTTACACGTCGCCCGAGATCGCCCATGTCGGCCTGTACGAAGAGGAGGCCAGGAAACAGGGGATCGAGGTTGGCACATTCGTGCAGGAATTCCGTGACGTGGACCGTGCGATTCTAGACGGAGAAGACGAAGGCTTCGTGAAAGTCCACGTCAAGAAAGGGACTGACAAGATCGTCGGAGCAACCATCGTCGCCGGCCACGCAGGTGACATGATCTCCGAGATCACCCTAGCCATGACTCACGGCCTGGGGCTGAAGCAGATCGGCAGTACGATTCACCCGTATCCGACACAGGCTGAGGCGATTCGCAAGCTCGGCGATCAATATAGTCGCACCCGAGTGACGCCGTTTGTGAAGCGGCTCTTCAACAAGTGGCTGGCCTGGACGCGGTGAGCGCCCGTGTCCCGCCTTTATTCAACCACATGCCTCACGACATAAGGAGCGATTTCCAATGCCCAGACTAACCGTGGTTTCGCCCGATCAGGCAACTGGCCCCGTCAAACAGATCTATGACGACCTGACGACGAAGATGGGCAAGGTCGTGAATATCTTTCAGGGCATGGCGAACAGTGCGGCCGCCTTGCGGGCGTACCTGTCGATGTCGGCCGCGCTGGCGGAAGGTGACCTTTCGCCGGAAGACCGCGAAGTGGTGTACCTGGCAGTCAGCGAAAGCAACGGCTGCCACTACTGCGTGTCGGCTCACTCGATGCTTGCCAAGCGCATCGGTGTGTCCGAGGACGAGACGCTGGCCGCGCGTCAATTCCATTCTCCCAATAAGAAGCGGGCCGCCCTGCTCGAATTCGTCCGCAAGGTCATCGCGACCAAGGGTTTTGTAAAGGACGAGGACATTGAGGCTGTTCGCCGAGTCGGGTACAGCGACGGCCAGATCGCAGAGTCCATCGGCTACATCGGCTTGGCCACGTTCTCCAACCTGTTCAACCACGTCCACGACACGACGGTGGACTTCCCACCCGCTCAGAAGCTCGATGGCACCAAGGAGTAGAGTGAATGCTCAACAGGATCAATACGCCCAGCAACGGAGCGGCGTTTGGAAAACCCGGCATCCCGCCGCGTTGGACGCGTGGCAACAAGGACGCGGTGGGGACGGCGTACTCCGCTTCGAGCCGCGTCTGGTTTACGCTGTCGGCCGGTATCCTGAACGAAGTCTACTACCCGACGCTTGACCGGCCGCAGATTCGCGATCTTCAGTATCTGATTACGGACGGCGAGTCGTTTTTCCACGATGAGCGCCGCCATCTGGACCACAGCATCCGCGAGTTGTCTCACCACGCCCTGGGCTATGAAGTCACCAGCACTGATCGCGAGGGGCGTTACCGCATTCTCAAACAGATCATCTCCGACCCGCACCATGCCTGCGTCCTGATCCATACGCGGTTGGAGGCCGAAGAACCGCTGAAGAGCAAGTTGAGGCTGTTTTCACTCCTGGCTCCCCACCTGGAAGTCGGCGGCTCTGGAAACACCGGGCGATCGATCGATGTAGCGGGCCGCACGATTCAAGTGGCGCATAAGGGCGACACCTGGTTGGCCATTGCCGCGTCGCTTCCGTTTGTGCGTCGTTCGTGCGGCTACGTCGGGAGTTCGGATGGGTGGACCGACCTGGCGGACAACTTCCAGATGGATTGGGCGTTCAATTCGGCGGAGGACGGCAACATCGCGCTCACCGGCGAGTTGGATTTACGAAGCGGCCGCGCGTTCACGTTGGGGCTGGCCTTCGGAAGCGGGCAGCACGATGCGGTCACCACACTCCTGCAATCGCTGGGAGTCCCCTTTGCCGATCATCGCGAGCGCTTCATCGAGCAGTGGGAGCGGGTCTGCAAGAACGTTCTGCCGGTCAAAAAGAACGTCGCCGGCGATGGCGGCCGCCTGTATCACACCAGTCACAGCTTGCTTCTGGCCCACGAGGACAAGACCTATCCCGGTGCGATGATCGCCTCGTTGAGCATCCCGTGGGGTGAGGCGCGCGGAGACGACGATATCGGCGGGTATCACCTGGTCTGGACGCGTGACATGGTCAACAGCGCCACCGGATTGCTCGCTGCGGGCAATTCGGAGACGCCGCTGCGGTCGCTGATCTATCTTGCCTGCTCGCAACTGCCCGACGGTGGCTTTCACCAGAACTTTTGGATCAACGGCGATTTGTACTGGACCGGAATCCAGCTCGACGAAGTCGCCTTTCCCATCATGCTGGCGTGGCGGTTGCATGAGGCCGGCGCGCTGCGCGATTTCGACCCGTATCCGATGGTGCTGCGGGCCGCCAGCTATCTGGTGCGACAGGGACCGGCGACGCCCCAGGAACGCTGGGAGGAAAACAGCGGGTACTCACCATCGACGCTGGCTTCCAACATCGCCGCGCTGACGTGTGCCGCCAGCTTCGCCCGCGGGCGGGGCGACAATGCGACCGCGACGTTTCTCCAGCAGTACGCGGACTTTCTCGAATGCCACGTGGAACCTTGGACGGTCACGGCCGAGGGGATGCTGGTGCCGGAGATTCCCCGGCACTTCATCCGCATCCATCCGGTTGATGTCACCGATTTCGAACCAAACGATGATCCGAACGTCGGGACATTGCTCGTCAAAAATGCGGGGCCCGGGCAAAGGTACGAGTTTCCGGCCAAGGAAATCATCGATGCGGGCTTCCTGGAACTGGTGCGGTACGGTATCCGCAAGCCGGGCGATCCATTAATCGAGGACTCGTTGCGTGTGGTGGATGCTCTGCTCAAAGTTGACACACCGTTCGGCCCGTGCTGGCGTCGTTACAACCACGACGGCTATGGACAGCGTGCGGACGGCGGTCCCTTCGAGGGCTGGGGGCAAGGGCGCGCCTGGCCGCTGTTGACGGGCGAACGCGGACATTACGAATTCGCAGCGGGCCGCGACGTCACTCCTTATCTTCGCGCGCTCGAAGGCTTTGCGAATTCCACGGGACTGTTGCCCGAGCAGGTCTGGGACGAGCCGGATCGCCCTGACTTGCACTTACGTTTCGGCGGACAAACGGGTGCGGCGACTCCGCTGATGTGGGCACATGCCGAGTACATCAAGCTGCTCCGCTCGGCAAGTGACGGCAAGGTCAGGGCGAACGCACCAGCGTTATTTTCCCAGAAAGAAGGGGCGATCAAGATCAGGTCCTATTCGCTCAAGAACTGCGTGAGAAGCCTTGCCCAGTGAGGCGGTGGCGCTAGAATGGCGGTCCATCGGTTTCTTGGCGGTTTTCACGCTATTTCGAGAGACAAAAATGACTTTGCGCATCTTTACATTCCATAACTCGTGATAGCAGGCGAACTTTGTGATGCGTTTGCCCTGACGGCAAGGTCTTCGACTTGATTCCCGCAGTCGCCGATCGCTACCAGCATCGTCGCGACTGCATGACGTTGGAGATCTGGAAACCCAATCGCCGCATCCGCACCATCCGGCCCGGAGTGACGCTGCGGATTCAGGCGCCGGCTTCTTTTCGCTTGCGCTGGTCTCGGGATGAATGGAAGACGACGCAGGAGACCCCCGCCACGGCCACGGCTCTGAATATCCATTACGTCGACATCCCTGTCGCGAAGGGACAATCCGGTTCCATTCGTTTTACCTTCTTTTGGACAGACGAGGATCGATGGGATGGAAAGGATTGTGCGGTGGAGATTCGGGGGAACCGGGACGCATAATGGACAATCCTCGTATCAATCGAATTCGCGTTAGGTCTCTCAACAGGTCTCTCAACAGTAAGGGGAGGTAAGGGGAGGCGTCATGAGTGAAATGATGTCTGGCACATCGATCTTGAAATGAGGCCACGATGAATACTTCACAGTCCGACGCCCTGGTCTTTTTTGGTGCCACGGGCGATCTGGCCTTCAAGAAAATCTTCCCAGCGCTACAAGCGATGGCCAAACGCGGCCACCTGGATGTGCCGGTCATTGGGGTCGGCCGGTCGGATTGGACTGCCGACCAGCTCCGGGCGCGGGCACGCGAGAGCCTGGAAAAGCAGGGGGAAGTGGACCCTGCCGCTCTTGAAAAACTCGCTGGCCTGCTGCGCTATGTAAGCGTCGATTATACCAAGCCGGCAACGTTTCAGGCCCTGCGCAAAGAATTGGGCGGAGCCGAGCGGCCCGCGCATTACCTGGCCATTCCGCCTCAGATGTTTGAAACGGTGGTGGAGCACCTGGAGAAGTCCGGCTGCGCCAAGGGTGCGCGCGTGCTCGTCGAAAAGCCGTTCGGACGAGACCTGGCCTCCGCCCGGGAACTCAACCGAATCCTGCGCAAAACTTTCGACGAGTCGGCGATCTTTCGCATCGACCATTTTCTCGGGAAGCGGCCGGTGAACAACCTGCACTTCTTCCGCTTCGCCAATGCATTTCTGGAGCCGATCTGGAACCACCACTACATCGAGAGTGTGCAGATCACCTTGGCGGAAGACTTTGGTGTCCAGGGCCGGGGCGGCTTCTACGAGCAAACGGGCGCCATCCGCGATGTGATCCAGAACCACCTGTTCCAGGTGTTAACCAATCTGGCGATGGAACCGGCAGCCGGCAGCGATAGCGAGTCCATTCGCGATGAAAAGGTCAAAGTCCTGGGGGTCATTCCGCCACTCGGGGCGGCGAACCTCGTTCGCGGGCAGTTTGTTAGCTACCGAGACGAAAAGGACGTGGCGGCAGATTCCAAGGTGGAGACGTATGCCGCCATGCGACTGGAGATTGAGAACGACCGCTGGCAAGGCGTCCCGTTCTTTCTCCGAGCCGGGAAATGTCTGCCCATCACCTGCACCGAAGTCGTGGTCCGGCTGCGTCGGCCCGCGACCCGGTATCAAGAACTCGATCTCACACCAAACGCTTTGCGATTGCGGATCAGTCCCGAGATTCTCTTCGCGCTAGGCATGAATGTGCTTGGCTCCGACGAGCAGAAGCCGGGCCAGTCGGTGGAGATGGTGGCGTGCCGCCAGCAGAACGCCGATGAGCGGTCCGCCTACGAACGCGTGCTGGGAGACGCCATGCAGGGAGACGCCACCTTGTTCGCCCGGCAGGACTATGCGGAAGAGGCGTGGCGGATCGTCGATCCGGTCTTGAAGGCGGACACGCCGGTCCACGAATACGAGCGGAATACCTGGGGGCCGACGGATGTCGACAAGATCGTCTCGCCTGCCGGAGGCTGGCACAACCTGATGCTGGGCGACGAATCCAAAGTGGAGCAGTGTTCATGAAGATTGAAGTTCGGGCCGATGTTCGCGCGGTAGCCCAAGCGGCTGCCGCGATCATCCGTGGTGTAGAGTTCAGAAGCCCGTTGTGTGGTACGGCGAGGAATGTCCAGGTTTGAGGGGTTAGATTAGAGTGTTCGCTCGCTCTCCTTGATCGGCTTGTGAATGTCCGTCACCATCTGGCCCGACTTGAAGACGGTAATGGTTCCGGTGGATTGGGAGACCACGATTGACACAGCAGCGGTCGAGGCGGTGATGGCCGCAGCAGCCGCATGCCGTGCGCCGAGGCCTTTGGGCAAGGGAGCAAATGGGGCTCGCCTGGACGCGCTAAAGTGCCAGGTTTATCATTCGGCCGAGACAATTCATCATTCATCAACGATCTGCTCGCGGCACAACAATGAAAAAAATGATCGCGTGTGTAAGGATCGCCTCGTTCGTGCGACTAATCCTAATATCAGACCATGCAACCATCATGGCAAATGCACCGGGGTTCCTTCCGCAGGTGTGTGAATGCGTTGAATAGGTGGTCAAGGTGTCTCTGAGAAGACGGATAAGCCTGATCGCTTTATCCAGGTGAATCAATCCGCAAACAAGAAGGGAGTCTTGTGTCATGTTCAAGTCCTGGATGTACGTTCTCCTGTCATCTCTCCTGCTCGGGTCGTGCGTGGGTTGTCAAACCTGCCGATCCTGCAAGAGCGGGCACTCGACAAACTATGGTTCTTCCGAGAACAGTTCCTCCGGAAGCTGTTCGTCGGGGAACTGTCATCGTTGAATTCATCAGATCGAAGCTCACCCATCCTGAAACCTCAAGGAAGAGGATCTGACATGTTCTCGTGTTTTTGTAGTCCTACCGTTTGCAACTGCCCCACAATTCGGCTCACGCCTTGGCGCGAGTTGACGCCCCGGCGAGTGCGTCCTTGAGGCCGGAACTGCCCAATCAAAGAGGAGAGGAGGACGGGTATGAGTCGCAAGGCGAGGAAGTTGCTGAAACGTCTCGTGGTTGTGATGGCGGCAATACTCCTTGTGGGCGTCGGGTGGAAGGCTACTGGCCTGTTTCGTCCCGAAGTCAAACAACCGCCACCGTACCAAGAAGCTTCTTTCCGTCAACAGGAACCGGTAGGCTGGGTTTTCGGCCGGCTCCTCAACATGCATCCATCCGTTTACTCGCCCTCCGGCGTGGGGGGCCCACCGCCTCCCACGCCGCCAAATCGGCCGTAGTCCGTGGTAATGCTTTTAATTCAAGAGGAGAAGAGATGAGACACAGCTTGTTCAACTGTCTCTGTGCAACAGCTGCGTGGACTGTGCTGACCCTGCTCGGCCAACCAGCCTGGGCGGGTCCGAAGGTTCAGGTCGGCAAGCCCTGCGGCGAGTCGAACCGGCCTTCGTTGGCCGAGGTCGCCCACGCTCCCTTCACGGCCCTGCTCCAGAAGTACGTGGATGACAAGGGCCTCGTTGCCTACGCCAAGTGGAAGGCCAGCGTCGCCGACACGCAGGCCCTCGATGACTACCTGACCCGCGCGGGCTGCGTGGATCTGAAGAAGCCCGCGCCCAAAGCCGCGCAGGTCGCGTTCTGGGTCAACGTCTACAACGCCCTAACGCTCAAGGGCATTCTCCGCGAGTACCCCATCAAGAGCATTCGCGACCGCACGTCCCGTCTTGGCGGTTACAACATCTGGAAGGATCTGCTCCTGTGGGTTGATAACAAGACTTACTCGCTGGACGACATTGAGCACCAGATCCTGCGCAAGATGAGTGAGCCGCGCGTTCACGCCGCCCTGGTCTGCGGAGCAAAGGGTTGCCCGCCGCTGTCGAACAAGGCGTACACGGCGACGGGACTCGACGCGGAGCTGACCGCGAACGGCCAGCGCTTCTTCGCCCGGCCGGACAGCTTCCGCGCCGACCCAGGCAAACGGGAAGTCCACCTGACCCCGTTGCTCAAGTGGTACGGCCAGGACTTTGGGCCGACGACCGCTGACCAGTTGCGGGCACTTCGTCCCCTCTTGCCCGAGTCAGGTGCCACAGGCTTGGTGGACAACCCTGACGTGAGAGTACGCTTCTTGGACTACGACTGGGGCCTGAACGACCAGCAGCCACCGTCGCGGTAAAGAAAGGCCCAGAGCGCCTTGCAGCGGGCCTTGGCGATCCGGCGAGGCGCTCGGTATTTTCTGGAGGAGATTGCGCCTCGCGGATGGCGGCACGGAAGTCGAATCGAAGCAGCAGCCGCGCTGCGGATGAAAACGGCGGCGAAGGAGATCGGCACTTGATCGCGTTTCACAGGCGTCATGATGCCGACGACTCCCGCAGCGTCTCGATCACGTGGCAGCAATCGGCGCGTTCCGTTTCCTGGCACTTCTCCAGTGCCCGCTTTAGCACATGCTGAACGTGCCGTAAGTCCTTTAATCGCTGGGCGACCTCGGTCAAGCGCTCTTCAATCAGCGTTTGCACCTTCCGGCAGGAAGCGGCATTGCTGCCCGGCGCGGCCAGCAGGGCCTTCACGTCGTCAAGGGTGAAGCCGATGGCCTGAGCGGCCCGGATGAACTTCACCATCCGCAACGACTCGTCGCCGTAAAGTCGGTAATTCCCCTGGCTACGGTCTTCCGGCCGCACCAGCCCGATGCGCTCATAGTAACGGACGGTGGTGGTGGGAACCTCGGCAGCGTGGGCTAACTGGCTGATGGTGTAGCGTCCGCGCATCGCTTTCCGCATCCATTTTGCTGGACGGTACTTGCGTGTTTGCTAGCCCGTCCGAGGAAAACTCAAAGAAAAAAGCCAAAGTGCCCTTGACCTTGCACTCAGGTGCAATGTCGATAATAGCCGTAGAACGATGGTTCGGCAAGACCAGCATTCCCACAAGATCAAGGAGATGCTCGATGACGGTTGAAACACAGACTGAAACGAAAACGGCACGGCGTGTCGAATGCCCATCGTGCGGCAAAAAAGCGAAACAGGTGCGCACCGTCACGCTGGGAGCTTTGCTCAAAGAGGAATTTGCCAAACGCTTCACTGCGGACGGCCATTCATGCTGCGGCACAACCGGCGAAGGCTGCCAGCCGATCAACGGAGACACCGGCTGGCGGTTCTGCGATTCGCAGGACTGCGACGTAGTGTACTTCTCCGAGGAAGGTGACACGACCTTTACGAAGTCGCAACTCAAAGTTCCGGTCGGCGTGAAGGAACAGGCCGGCGACCGCCCACTCTGCTACTGCTTCGGCCACTCCGTGGCCAGCATCAAAAAGGAGCTTCGCACGAAAGGCCGCAGTGACGCCTTGGAAGACATTCGCGCGAAGATGAAAGTCCCTGGCTGCCGCTGCGAGAGGGAGAATCCGTCGGGTTCGTGCTGCTTGGGGAGTGTGGCCAAGGGCATCAAAATCGCACAGGAGGAATTGAACATGCTCGACTCAGGGGTACAGACACCCGCGAACCCTGCGAAGGTCGCCTCGCTGCCCGGAGCGGGAACGGGCCAGCCGCAGCACAACGGCCAGCTTGCGGTGGCGGACATCGCGCCCTCGGTTTCGGCCAAGGGAGGTCAGCCCAAGGAGAAGGGAGCCTTCCTGGCGACTCTCGGTGCCATCTTTACGGCGATCCTGGGATCGGCTTGCTGCTGGCTGCCTTTGCTCCTGATCGCTTTCGGCTTCTCCGCCGCCGGAGTCGGCACTTTCTTCGAGCAGTACCGTCCGTACTTCCTCACCGTCACGTTCGCCCTGCTGGGCGTCGCCTGGTACTTCGCCTACCGTGCGGCCATCTGGCGGGCCTGGGCACGTCTGAGGGGCAAGCCGGCTCCGGTGCTCACTGTCGAAGCCTGCTGCGCCTCCGAAGCTACCTCCGCTCCGGCTCATTCCTGCTGCGGGATCGAAGCGGAGCCGGAACCAGCGGATTGTTGTGCCCCTGGGGCGAAGGCCGGTGCTGGTCAAACCATCCGTCGGCGGTTCACGATGCGGCAGTTCAACCAGGTGATGCTGTGGATGGCCACGGTCATGATCGTGTTGTTCGCCCTGTTCCCGCACTGGATCGGGCTGTTCCTCGGAGGCGGCGGCAGCAACTCGACCGCAGCGCTCAACGCGGAGGATAACCAGCGTGTGGTGCTGGAAATCCAGGGCATGACCTGTGAGGGCTGTGCGCCAACGGCCGAGAAGGCCCTGCGGAGCGTGCCGGGCGTTTCTGCCGCTGCCGTCAGCTACGAGAAAAAGCAAGCGGTGGTCTTTGTCCCCAAGGGGCAGGAAGTGCCTCGCGACGCCATCTTGCAGGCTGCTCGCCAGGCGGGATATTCCGCGACGTTCAGGAAGTAACTTGCTGCTTGCAGAGAATTCGCTGAAACAAACAAACCCCGGAGTTGCCCTCGCCTGGGGTTAGCCGATGGAACGGCCGAAAAGCGGGGGGCGTCATGTGAAGGAGAGGACGATGCTCAATCGGTTGCCGGTAATTCTGGGCCTGACCCTGACGTGGTGCGGCTGCTGCGTTTCCTTGCCGGTCGGAGAACTGCACGCCCAGACACCCACGAAAGCGAGCCGCTGCTACCTGCTGGAGATCAAAGGCATGACCTGCGAAGGCTGTGCCGCCCACGTGCAGAAAGCCCTGGCGCAGGTGCCCGGCGTGGCGGAAGCGAAAGTCAGCTACGCCAAGTCCGAGGCTCAGGTCTGCATCAAGCAGGGACATACGGTAAGCAGTGACACGCTGGTGAAGGCAGTCGAGAAGGCCGGCCACAAGGCCAAGGTGAAGTGGCAGTCGCAGGACTGACCCAGCCGGGCCTGCTGCGTGGAAGAGAATGTGGCAAGACCGGGGAGCTATGATCGAAAGTTGTGGATGAAAGCTTGAAGGAGGCGGCGTACCCTGGGTTGTTACAAGACCACCCACATG
>JBKBIP010000051.1:0-23505 GCA_046297495.1 Gemmataceae bacterium
ACACCGCACCAGGGGACGGACGCCCCCCGCTCGCCAGGGTCGCCAGCGCCGCCGCCAATTCTGCCGGCGTCTGGTAGCGGTCGTGCGGCTCCTTGGCCATCAGCTTGCGCACCACGGCAGCCACGGGGGCCGGCACGTCGGGACGCAGCTGCTCCACCGGCACCGGTTCCTCCAGCTTATGCTTCATCAGCTTGGCCAAGGCATCACCGCCGGGGAAAGGGACTTGCCCCGTCAGCAGAAAGTAAAACGTGCAGCCCAAACTGTACATATCGGCCCGAATGTCCACCGCATGCGAATCCATCGCCTGTTCCGGGGCGATGTAATCGAGCGTCCCCATCACCGAGCCTTCCTTGGTCAAGGTGCTCGAATCCTCGCCACTATCAAGCCGGGCGACGCGGGCCAAGCCCATGTCCAGAATTTTCAGAGTCGGCCGTGGGCGGTCGGCCATGGGCAAGGAAGAATCCTTCTTCGCTGGGTCTTTCCTGCCCACGGCTGACTGCCCACAGCCGACTAACAAATTGTGCGGCTTGATGTCGCGATGCACCATGCCATGCTCGTGGGCGTGTTGCAAACCCAGGGCCGCTTGGCGGATGTAGTCGCAAGCGTCCGCGACTGGCAGCGGACCATGCTTTTTCACCAGGGCGTTCAAATCGGCGCCGACGACGTATTCCATGACCAGGAAATGCGTGTCCCCGACTTGATCGGCGTCGAAGGCGTGAACGATGTTCGGATGGATGAGCTGCGCGGCAGCCTTGACTTCACGCTGGAAGCGCTTGACGGCGGTGGCGTTGGCCAGCCGTTCCTTGCGAATCAGCTTCAAGGCTACGACGCGGTTGAGCGTGCGATGTTTCGCTTTGAACACCTCCCCCATGCCCCCTTCGCCGAGCGGCTCGAGCAGGACATAAGAGCCAAGCGCCAAGTCGGCCCCTTTCCCCTGGGCCAACTGATTGACCTGATACGTCGTCAACCAGCCGCGCCGCACCAGCTCCCCCGCCAACTGCCGCAGGTCCGTCAGCCGCCAGCGCCCGACCTCGGCCAGCTGTTCGTCATCGAGCAATTCATAGTGACGGATGGCATCCAACAACGTCGAAGTCGTGACAGCGGACATGGCGCTTATCCTCTTGGACAACGGCATAACAGCCCCAAGATTCGCATGCTCCATCATAGCCGTGGCGTGCGGGGGAGGCCAGGGAAAATGGCGGAAATCCGCGCTGGCGGGCGCGGCGTGCTCGTGAAGGGGTACCATTGCCATATACGATGGGTCAATTTATTCCATGCTTGGAGTTGAAAGCGAGGGAAAGGGGTGGGGTGGGGTGGAATGAAAGAATGAAACCATCGAATGGATAGTGCTGTGTCCTAGATAGGTCGCTCACGCGGGCGGCGTGGGCGCCGTTGTCTCCGCGCCGTGGTCCGGCAGCACGGCCAGGTAGGGGAGATGGCGGTATTCATCGTTGTAGTCCAGACCGTAACCGACAACGAAGCGATCGGGGATGTCGAAGCCCCAATAATCCGGCTCCACCTGCACCCGTTGCCGGCCCTGTTTGCGCAGTAGCACCGCGACGCGCAGGGAAGCGACCCCCAGCTCGCGCAAATGCGCCGTCACGTGAGCCAAGGTCTGGCCTGTGTCCAGAATATCATCGAGCAACAACACATGCCGGCCGCGCACATCCGGCAGCAGTTCCGGTGAGACGCGCAGCGGGCCCGGCGTCGTCGTAGTCCCGCGATAGCTGGAAGCCTGAAGCAAGCCGATCCGCAACGGCAGATCGAGCCGGCGCACCAAGTCCGCTAAGAAGATCATGCTTCCCGTCAGCACGCCGATGATGGTGACAGGTTGCGTGTCATAATCCTGCTTGATTCGCACGGCCAGCTCGTCGATGCGTTGCTGAATGCGTTCTGCTGACAACAGAATATCCATGAATCTGGTCCATTTCTCAACCGCGTGCCAGTTCCAGCCACAGCCCTTTGTAATAGCGCAGCAGCTCTTCTCCCAAGGGTACGTCCGTCGAGGCGCGGCCCCCTTCGTACATGGTGTAGCGGTTGTATTTGGTTTCCCGCATCAACCGGAACAGCTCCCGATAGGGATAGCCGCCGGTCGCGTCCCCGTAGAGGTTGTTGATATGACAGGAGAGCATCCAGGGGCGTAGCAGGTGGAAATACTCCGCCACCGAACCATCCTTAATGTCATCCTTGTTGGAATTCCAGGTCACGCCCACCTTGGAATGGCCGCAGTGCTCCATGATGGTCTTGACATGCGGGGGATGGGCAGTGCCGGGGCCATGCACTTCCAGGCAGATTTCCACGTTGGCATCGGCGCCGGCTTGGCCGCACTCGCGCAATGCCTTGCCGATCTGTTCCAGCGTCTTTTCGACCGGCACTTCCTTGGGCAACCCGTTGGGCCGCACCTTGACGCCGATTCCCCCCACGTCGGCCACCAATTGCACGAAGCGTTTGCACGTCTCGATGTTCTGGCGGACCACCGCCGGATCGGGAGAATGAAACTCACAGACCGAGCCGCACCCCCAGAACGTCACGCCGCTGTCGCGGAAGCGCTGCCGCGCCGCGCGGCGCTGATCGGCGTTCAGGGACGGCTCAACGCCGTGCTTGTGGGTGGTGCGCAGCTCAACCGCCGCCAAGCCGACATTTTGACACACTTTCAACAACGTCGGCAAATCCCACAGGGCCGCGCTGTTGTAGGTGACGAGGCCCAGTTGAAAGGGGGGCGCATCGGCAGCCGGCGCGGCCGCCGTTTGCCCAGGAACGACCCCCAGTCCCACGGCGGCCGCAACGCCGGTGGCTTGCAAGAAATGCCGGCGAGTGATGGTTGACATCGCGTGTTCTCCTATGTGTGGATTGCAAAAGTTCCGATGGTTTGCCCCTCATCATCCCTGCTGGAGCCGCCATTGCAAGGAAAAATTGGAACCGGTCCCATTTCTCAGGCATTTTGCTTAAAATGCGCAAGCATTTCCTAATCGAGCGTTTCCTTTTCGTTGGAGTTCGTTCCCACCCTCAGCGCGGAGAATTTCGGCTATTTAGCGCACCTTGCGGAATCGCATCGGTTATCTTTACCATATAAGGAAAAACTTCTTCCGGCCCAAAGCGTTTCCTCGGTCGAATCAAACAGAGCGCCCAACATTCTAACATGTCCATCAAGGAGTAGTCATCATGGCCAACGACATTGCCGCGCATGAATCGGACGATTGGCCGTTGAGTAATCCCTGGCCGTTCTTGCTGGCTGGGGTGACATGCGCCACCGTGGCTCTTCTCTTGGCCCAAATCATTCCCGATGTCGAAAGCTGGTATCCCGTGCGAGCCGCCCTGATCGTCATCGGCGTGCTGGTCGCCGGGGGCGCGGTCGTCATCCAACCGCGTTCCACAGTCGTGCTGGGCGTGGCGGCGGCAGTAGCTTTCATCTCGTATTGGGGGCTAAATACCGATTGGGATTCCGCCCGGCTGTTGATGGGGGTGCTGACAGGCGTGGCCCTGACGGCGGCCTTTCTCTATTTCCCCGAATTTCTCGACGGCATTCTCCCCGATAAGGAATTGATTGTCGGTGTGATGCTCAAGATTACCGCCGCCGTGGCGGTGCTCGGCCTAATCGGCTGGTTCTTCGCCGTGAAGGTGGAAGCTCGCACGATTGTCATCGCGGTGGTCTTGACCGTGTCCGCTTTGCTCTATGGCCCCTTGCTCGTCTGGCCGGTGTTGATGCGCCGCGTGCTGTTCAGCTTGTTTGTGCTGTTTCACTTTGGCGGCATCGTCACCTCCATCTTGTCCGTGCCGCCCCCCGACCGTCCCGGCCCCTGGATCACGCAGCAATTATGGACGCGGGTTTATCGCCCCTACCTGGAATTCATGTATTTGACGAACGCTTATCACTTCTACTCCCCCAACCCCGGCCCGCCGCATCTGTTGTGGTGCTGCATCTACTACGACGATAACTCGACGCGCTGGGTCAAGCTGCCCAATCGGAAGGAACATTCGATTGATCCGTTGGAACAGGAATATTTTCGCCGGCTGACGTTGACGGAGTTGCTGAATCAGCCAATGGGAGCCAGTCCCGTGGTGAACAACACCATGATCACCATGCGCAAGAACGCGGGCACGAACCATCCCGGCGGTCGTATCCCCATGCACCCCTTCGTTGGCGAAGCCATGCAATATCGTCCCGCTGGCGTGCAGGCCACGCTGTTGCTACCCAGTTACGCGCGGCGTCTGTGCCAAGCGTACCCGAACGAGATGAACCCCAAGGCCAAAGTAAAAAGTGTCAAAATTTACCTGGTGGTGCATCACATGCTCCAACCGGAGATGTTTCTCCGCGATGACATTCATCCGCTTAGTAAAGGGCTGTTTCATCCGTATTACATGGGGGAATTCGACCCGGACGGCAATTTGAAGGACCCCTACGATCCTATGTTGTACTGGTTGATTCCCATCATCCCGCAATTCGGCACGGAGGTTGATGCGATTCACAATCAGACGATCCAATTCATGCTGCCCCCGGACTTGAAAGACGTGAAGCTGAAGGGTTACTACGATGCCCTGAAGATTCACGCGGGGAGCGATCCCTGGGGAGAAGAACAATGAAGAAGGCGCATGCTTCTCCGGAAGCCTCGGATAATTTGTTGACCTATCTGGTGAAAACCTGGAATTGGTTCTGGTTCACGCCCAGCGATCCGACCACCTTGGGATTGATCCGCATCTGTGCCGGGTTGCTGGTGATGTACATACACTTTGCCTACACCCCCGACCTGCAAGAATTCTTCGGCGCCAATGCCTGGGTGGACACGGAAACCGCCGATGAGCTGCGTTACCGCAGACCCGCCCTCAAGGTGGCGGACAGCTTTCAGACCGAGGACCCGTTGCCGCCCCCCACCGATGCCGAAGAGATCGAGTACATTAAAAGATACTATGAAATTTGGCGTGTCGATCCGCGCTACACCTACGCGCAAGGACAGCCGCTGTGGTCGGTCTGGTTCCACGTCACCGATCCCAGTTGGATGCGTGCCATCCATTTTGGGTTCCTGGGCATCATGTTCCTGTTCACTATCGGCTTCTGCACCCGGATTACCTCGGTGATGACTTGGCTGGCGGCGTTGTCGTACATCCAGCGTTCGCCGGTGACGCTGTTCGGCGTGGACACCATGATGAATCTCTCGCTCATTTACCTGATGATCGGTCCCAGCGGCGCGGCGTTGTCGGTGGATCGTCTCGCGCGGCGCTACTGGCTGACGTGGCGGGCGCTGCGGCGCGGTCAGCCGGCCCCGGATTTGTCCGCGCCGGACCCCTCGGTATCGGCGAACGTCGCCTTGCGCTTGCTCCAGATTAACTTCTGCCTTATTTACCTGGGAGCGGGACTGTCGAAGCTGTTGGGGGGAAGTTGGTGGAACGGAACGGCTCTGTGGATGATCGTCGCCAATTACGCCTTCACCCCTCTCCATCATCAGTGGTACCACGACGCACTGGCCTTCCTGTGCCGACACCGTTGGCTGTGGGAAATTGTCATCGGCGGCGGTGTGGTGTACACGCTGTTTCTGGAGATTGGTTTCCCCTTCCTAGTTTGGCATCCTCGGCTGCGTAATTTGATGGTCGGCTGTGCCGTGCTGCTGCACACCGGCATCGGCGCCCTCATGGGCTTGAAGACATTCAGCCTGTTCATGATTACGATGGTGTTTTCCTTTGTCCCCGGCGAAAGCGTGCGCCGTATCTTGAGCGGCATCGGTGACCGCTTGCCGACAAGAGAGTATCGCTTTGAGGGCAAGGATCGCCACGCACTGCGCAAGGCGGCGTTGGTTCACGCGCTGGACGTTTTCAATCGTGTCACCTTGATCGACAGCGCCGCGGATCAGCCGCCGTCCCCCGCGGTCATCCCGCCGGCACGCCCCGCTGTCCAGAGAACCTCCGCGTAATCAGCCGGGGAGAAGCCCATTCGCGATTGGTTGGGGTAGGTTTCCGATAGTGCCGCACCCACAGCGGGATCGGGAACCTATCCCATCAGCCATGGATCGGAACCGTCCTTGACTTTTTATACCCCCGCCGCTGTTTTCCTCTTTTTCCCGGTATCTTTTTTTCTTTCAAGTCCGCCCACTTTAACGGTCGATAAGTAGAGGACGACGAGTTGGTCCACCGGAGGGAACATGGCCCATTTGACCCTGGTGCTCGGCGGCGTCCGCTCCGGCAAAAGTCGTTGGGCCGAGCAGTTGGCCCGGCTCCATGAGCCTGTCATCTATTTGGCCGCCGCTGGCGCGGGTGACGCCGAAATGGCCGAGCGCATTGCCTGGCACCGCCGCCGCCGCCAGGAGCAGACGCCGACCTGGCAAACCATCGAGGAACCTTGGGACGTGGCGCGCGTGCTGGCCACGCATGAGGCTGGCGGCTGTCTGTTGCTGGAATGCTTGACGTTATGGGTCTCGAATCGCCTAACCGGCTATCCACGTCAGACGCCCCAGGAGCCGGCCGATATTCAAACCGCAGTGGCCCAACTGGTGGATGTCGCCCAAACGATCCCCGCGCGGGTGATCATCGTCAGCAACGAGACGGGTTGCGGCATTATGCCGGCGAATGCGCTGGCGCGCCGCTTCCAAGATACCTTGGGAGAGGCCAATCAAGTGGTGGCCGCGGCGGCCCGCGAAGTGTATCACTGCGTTGCCGGTATCGCCACGCGGATCAAGTAGAATATCGTTGAAGGGCAACATCCAGTGTGAACGATCCAATCATCCTGTGAGCAGGAGGCGATGACAACAGGCACGAGGCCAATGACTCCGAATCGCCGCGCGAACGCGCGGGAGCTGACCGCTGACTGGGGCGGTGGATTCCGTGGGTGTTCGTTGTGCGTACTTCGGTGAACGAGGAAGGCGGTGGGAAACATGTTCCCGCGAATGTCTTGGCCGCTAATGCTGAGTGTGTTGTTGGCAAGTCTTGCCCGCGCCCAGGATCCGAACTCGGATGTGGTCTATTCCCGGCATCCGATCTTTCGCATTCCTTTTCAGACCGACCCCGGCGAGCGCCGCATCCAACAAGTTCAGCTGCATTACTCCATTAACCAGGGGCAATCATGGCTTCCGTATGCCAATGCCCTGCCGGATCAGGCGTCCTTCAAGTTCACGGCCGAGCGCGATGGCTTGTTCTGGTTCGCCGTACGTACCGTCGATCAAGAAGGCAACATGCACCCGCCGACCCTGGACCAGCTCCGTCCAGGATTGAAAGTGTACGTGGATACCGTGCCGCCCAGCGTGACCTTGCAAGAGCTGCCGCGCCATCAGGGGATGGTTGGCGTGAGCTGGAACGTGCGCGACGACAACCTGGACCTATTGAGCCTGCAATTGGAGTATCGCTTGACCGGCAACGGCGCCTGGCAAACCGTGCCGCTGCCAGGGGCCAGCGCGGTGGGGCAAAAGTATTGGAATCCCGCCACCAACGCTCCCCTGGAAGCGCGGCTGCGGGTGCGCGACCGGGCTGAGAATTGGGGAGAGGCCAAAACGACCATTTCCCAAGGGGCCTACGCGGGCAACGGCGCCGCCCCCCTGTCCGAGTCCCCTGCTCCGCAAAATCCCACGGTGCGCATGGTGAATAGCAAGCGCATCAGCTTGAACTACGCCGTCGAGGAGATCGGCCCCTCCGGTTTGTCGGTCGTCGAGCTGTGGTACACGCGCGACACGCGCAGCTGGCAGAAATACGAGGAACGCCAATTCGAGCAAAAAACGACGCAGCCGCCTCCCTTTGTCTTCGAGGTCAGCGAGGAGGGGCTGTATGGCTTCACCTTGTTGGTTCGCAGCGGCGTGGGCTTGGGACAGCGTCCCCCGCAAGTGGGAGAAGCCCCGCAGATCTGGGTGGAAGTGGATACCACCAAGCCGGTCGTGCAAGTGATGAACGTGGAGGTGGGACGGGGCAGCGACCTGGGAAATTTGACCGTTACCTGGCAAGCGACCGACAAGAACCTGGGACGCCAACCGATTACCATCTCCTACGCCGAGCAAGCCGGCGGCCCCTGGACGGTGATCGCCGCCAATCTGGAGAATACCGGCCGCTACATCTGGCGCATGCCGCAGGGGAGCGTCCCATATCGCTTTTTCATGAAGGTCGAAGCCGTGGACCGAGCCGGCAACATCGGCGCCGCCGAGCATAGCCAAGCGGTCATCGTGGACCTGGCGCAACCCAAAGTCCGCATCCTCGATGTCGGCGTGCAACCGCAATAGCTGGTTGGCAGGAGGCCGGAAGCGATTCACGGTTCTGATCTCTCTTCATGGACATGAGAGGACATGCCTGCGAGGCACGTTTTCCTTAACTAATTTTCCCATATTGAGATAAAATCGATATAGTGAAAACGTGGGAGAACTTTCTCCCACCCCTTCCTACCATTTTGACAGTTTTCTTCCGTTTCATTGTTCCATTCCGCCCCACCCCCCCTCTCCCCCTATTTCAACTTCAAACGTGGAATGAAATGATCCATCATATATGAGAATTGCATGACCCCAGCGTTTCAGTTCGTGTAGGGTGGGCCAAGTCTTCAAGGCCCACCACACCCCTTACGGTGGGCCTACCGTTGTCTCTCATCCACAGCGCAAACCGTGTCGTGCGCCCTATGATGCCAACATGAACCCCTCGCGCTGGTATTCGTCATTGCCATCCGCTAAAATCGCGGCAGGAGGTGATGACATGACATTCACAGAAAAGGGGACGCGACTCAATTTCGATGGTTATCAGCTTACGCCACGACCAATTTTCCGTCCAGCAAAATACCGCTATGCGGCACCCAGAAACCATGAGAAGGAAAGCCGACCAAGAGGATTCAACGGTTCGCGTTCGCGTCCGCATGCGCGAACTGCTGAATCCGGTCCCCCTATGTTCCGAGCAGCCTGACAACAAGGCGAAGAAAGCGAGACCACCATGCACGATGAATCCCTGTCGTTCTTGAAAAACCTGTTGCGAACCCCCAGCCCTTCCGGTTACGAGCAGCCGGTGCAGGAAATCGTTCGCTCCTGGGCGCGGCGCTATGCCGACGACACGCGCACGGATCGGCATGGTAATGTCATCGCGGTGCGCAATCCTGGCGGGCAGCCGCGCGTCATGCTGGCGGGACACTGCGACCAAATCGCCTTGATGGTGCAGCACATCGACGACAGCGGTTTTCTCTACGTGCAGCCCATCGGCGGGTGGGACATGCAAATTCTCTTGGGCCAGAACCTGACCGTTTGGACGCGCGAAGGCCCGTTGGCTGGCGTGGTGTCGCGGCGGGCGCCGCACCTGCTGACCAACGAGGAACGCAACAAAGTGCCACAGTTCACCGACATCTGGGTGGACATCGGCGTCCGCGACCGCAAGGAGGCCGAGACGCTCGTCACCATTGGCGATACAGTGACATTTGCATTGCACTGTCGGGACCTGCGCAACAACTTACTGTGTAGTCCCGGCT
This sequence comes from Gemmataceae bacterium, assembly GCA_046297495.1. Lineage (GTDB taxonomy): Bacteria > Planctomycetota > Planctomycetia > Gemmatales > Gemmataceae > JBKBIP01. The sequence goes on from JBKBIP010000051.1 coordinate 9,407, forward strand.
TGGACAACAAGGTCGGCTTGTGGACGGTGATGGAGACGTTGCGTTTGCTGCACGGCCAAGAGATCACGGCGGCGGTGTACTGCGTCTCGACAGTGCAAGAAGAAATCGGTCTGCGCGGCGCCGCCACCAGCGCCTACGGCATTCATCCCGAAGTCGGCATCGCCGTCGATGTCACGCACGCCACCGACACTCCCGGCAATGACAAGAAACAAATCGGCGAGGTGAAGCTGGGCAACGGCCCGGTGATCTATCGGGGTCCCAACATCAACCCGCGCGTTTTCGAGCTGCTGCACGCCACGGCCCGCGAACGAGAAATCGGCGTGCAATTGCGCGGCGCCCCACGCGGCACCGGCACCGACGCCAACACCATCCAACTAGCCCGCGACGGCGTCGCCACCGGCCTGATCGGTATTCCCAACCGTTACATGCACAGCCCGGTCGAAGTGGTCAACCTCGACGACCTCGACCGCGCCGCCCGACTACTGGCCGAAGCCTGCCAACGCATCACGCCGCGAACCGAATGGGTGCCGTGAACGAGTTTGGCAAGGCAATGGTGATCGGAAAAACAAGCAGATTCGGGCTTCTGCCGTTTCCAAGTGTCTTGGTTTGTTGATTCATCGGTTCGCGCTTGGGGACGACATCCCGCGCGAACCGATCCATCTCAGCAACCGCTTTCAGGTCTTTTCCACGCCGATGAGCAAACGTTGTTAGTCGTGCGGCGCCCAGGTGACAACGGCTGAGAGAAAATAGAGATAGGTTGATCAGCCTCTGAGAATACTACCTGGCTTCCTTTCGTGAGTAAAGTCCTCCGTGCCGTTCTCTGGCAGGCCGAACGTGTCACGTACCACCATCTCGATTGCTCTATTCAGGTCATCTATCGCTTGTCGAACGTCCAGGGGAGCGCGATTGTCGGTCAACCGGGCGGCCAGCGTGGCGCGTTGTACTCCTCGTTGATTCAATGTCTGACAGGCCTCCTTGCTCCGAGGCAAGGGGAATGTGGCCAGATGTTTGATTTTGAGTTCGGCGAACACGCGCCCCTGTCGGGGTTCGATGGCGCGGAAGTACCACGTCATAAAACGGCTGTTGAGTAACGCGCACAGGCCATCCAGAGTAAGCCAGTAGTCACGTTTGGGAAAGACGAGAAAGAAGTTGTTGCTGGCGTAGCGGCAGTGCCGATCCACGGCGGCCAGCACCTGATCGCCGGTGCGGCGCACGAGCAGTTTCTCGCGCTCGTGCCAGTCCGGCTTCCCCAGATTGGCGTAGCGTTGACGGGTCTTGGTGGTTGGCACGGCGGCCAGGTGAAGGTAGCGACCGTTCCAACACAGACGATAAGGCGTCAGTTCCCCCCGTCCAAAATATAACTCGCGGCAGGTTTCATTCATGGGACGGTCGATGAATAGCTCGCGGCGCATGTTGCCGCTATGTACTCCTTCATGTAATTCAAAATAATCACCCAATGTTGGAAACAGTTTCAGTTGTTCCAGCACCATCCGCTTGTAAGGTGTCAAATATAGGTTAAACATGTAACGCGGATTGGTCCAAAAATCGGCTTGTGGTATTTGTTGGGAGAAGGGAGTGTCGGCGTCATGGCTGGCGACCTGAATCAGGTGATTCATGGAAGTAGGTTGTTTGCTCCCAATGATGGTAGCGGCGTCGATAACGGCATCGGTGAACGTCATTCCCCACCAGTCGATGCGTTCGAGTCGCAAGTTTTCCAATAGGTACCGCCGGGTCGCCGTATAGTTCTTCAACAAGACGATGTCCGGCAACACCATGCCAAACCAGCCGCCATCGGCCAGCAAGCGAATGCCCTGCTCCACGAAGGGACGAAACAGGTCGAAAATGCCGGCGCTGGAGGGATAGGTGGCGCGGAGATAGTTTTTTAACCTCATGTCCGCCGTGATACTCTTTTGCCCCCAAGGGGGATTGCCGATCACCACATCGAAATGATCCCTTGTCCGAAGGGACGCGAAAGCCTGCCGCCAGTCGAACACGTTCATCCAGTGACGTGCCGTCGCGTCCGTGATGGCATGGTGATGTCCTATGCGGAAATCCGGGCCGATCAGTGAGTTGCCGCACTGGATGTTGCCGGATAAATCGAGCGGGTCGCAGTCATATCCCAGCCGCCGTTGGCGTGCCAGCGAGTCCCGCGATTCCCCTTGCAACATCTTCAACCATAGTGACATCTTGGCGACTTGGACGGCTTGCGGGTCGATGTCCACGCCAAAGATATGATGGCGCGCCAGACGCTTCTTCTCGGCGAGAGTCAAATACCAACCCCCGTCCGTTCCCTGGTAAAGTTCGCGCGGGTGCCGGTCTGGTCCATTTCGTAAGTGCCAGTCCCGATGCCAGTCGAGTAGATATTGGTAAGCGCCGAGCAGAAACATCCCACAACCGCAAGCCGGATCGAGAATGGCAAGCTCTGGAACAGGCGGCCTGATGACTGACATACAAAGATCATGCAGCCGTTGCCCGACGGTGTGCCGGACGATGTAATCCACGATAGGGGCCGGAGTATAAAAAACGCCGCCGGCTTTCTGGACCTCCAGGTTCGCTTCGATCACGACCCGCTGATCCGCCGTCCACTGGATGACATGCCCCAGGAAGTATTCGTGGAGCTGGCCGAGAATCTCGACCGGCAACGCTGAACATTCCGAGGGGCAAAGGGGTAGGTCCAGACCGTGGACCGTGCGCCAGAGTGGCTCCCCCGCGCCGGCACCGTCCGTTGAGAATAAGAACTGGTCATCCGCTTGCCATCCTCGCGCCGCGGCCAGGCGTGAAAACAGAAGATGATAAATAGCCATTTGAACGGCATCGTTGCGCTCACGCTGGCTTAGCCCCGGATAGCGCGCGATGCCATGTTGGACCAGCCGCCACCGCGTGGTTTCGACCCATTCCAGCAACCAAGGGGGGATACGCATGGGAAACACTCGTGGACCATATGCCGATTTGACTATCGGCGACCAAAACTGAACCGCATTCAAGCGGCTGGCAGACGGTTGGCATACACAGGTAAACCGGATGACGAACTATTTGGCGCCCGCGCGAGACGATGACTCGTTCCAGCCCTTGGAAAAATTTCGCGTTCTCGCTATTTTGAATACCATCTCCAGGATTCGGAGTTCACAGGAAACGACCCAATATGAGCACCAACGACACCCCCGCCAACCTTCATTTCATTCAGGACATTATCGAGGAAGACCTCCAAACCGGAAAGTTCCAGGGGCGCGTTCACACGCGCTTTCCGCCGGAGCCGAATGGTTATTTACACATCGGCCACGCCAAGTCGATCTGCCTGAACTTTGGCCTGGCGCAAGAATACGGCGGCAAGTGTAATCTCCGGTATGACGACACCAACCCGGTCAAGGAAGAGATGGAATACGTCGAAGCCATCGAGCGCGACGTGCGCTGGCTCGGCTTCGACTGGGAAGACCGCAAGTTCTTCGCGTCGGATTATTTTCAGCAGCTCTACGATTGGGCGGTACGGCTCATCCAAGCGGGCAAGGCGTATGTCTGCGACTTGACGCCGGACCAGGTGCGCGAATATCGCGGCACGCTGACACAACCGGGACAAGAAAGCCCCTACCGCAACCGCTCGGTCGCGGAAAATCTCGATCTGTTCGAGCGTATGCGCAAAGGGGAATTTCCCGACGGCTCGCGGACGCTACGGGCCAAGATCGACATGGCCCATCCCAATTTGAACATGCGCGATCCGGTGATGTACCGCATCCTGCACGCCGAGCATCATCGCACCGGGGACAAGTGGTGCATCTATCCCATGTACGATTGGGCGCATGGCCAGTCCGATTCGATTGAAGGGATCACGCATTCCATCTGCACGCTGGAGTTCGAGAATCATCGGCCCCTGTACGATTGGTACATCGACAACCTGGGCATCTATCACCCGCAACAGATCGAGTTTGCCCGGCTTAATCTCACCTATACCGTGCTCAGCAAGCGCCGGCTCATCGAGCTGGTGCAGGGCCAGTACGTGCGCGGCTGGGATGATCCGCGCATGCCGACCATCGCCGGCTATCGGCGGCGCGGCTACACGCCGGAAGCAATCCGTAATTTCTGCAAGGAAATCGGCGTGGCCAAGTTCAACAGCGTCATCGACATGGGCCGGATGGAAAACGCCATCCGCGACGATCTGAACAAGAAGGCCCCGCGCGTGCTGGCGGTGCTGCGTCCCTTGAAAGTGGTCATCACCAATTATCCCGAAGACCAAGTCGAGGAGCTGGAAGCGATCAACAATCCCGAAGACTCCAGCGCCGGCACTCGCAAGCTGCCGTTCTCGCGTGTGCTGTACATCGAGCAGGATGATTTCCGCGAAGACCCGCCCAAGAAATTCTTCCGCCTGGCGCCAGGGCAGGAAGTGCGCCTGCGCTATGCCTATTTCATCAAATGCCAGAGCATTGTCAAAGACCCGAAGACAGGGGAGATCATCGAGCTACACTGCACCTACGACCCGGCCACGCGCGGCGGCAACGCGCCCGATGGCCGCAAGGTCAAGGGGACCATTCATTGGGTGTCCGCCGCGCATGCCTTCGAGGCCGAAGTGCGGTTATACGATCATCTCTTCAACAAACCCGATCCGGATGATGTGGAAGAAGGGAAGCGCTACCTGGATAACATCAATCCCAACTCGCTGGAAGTGCTGATGAATTGCAAGCTCGAGCCGGGCTTGGCCCACGCCGCCCCGGAAAGCCGCTTTCAGTTCGAGCGGTTGGGGTACTTCTTCGTCGATCCCATCGATTCCAAGCCGGGACAACCGATTTTCAATCGCATTGTCACTTTGGTCGATACCTGGGCCAAGATCGAGAAAGGGCAACAGAAGAAGTGACAAGAGATGGCCGTTTAGCGTGCGACCCGCCAGGGAACAGCCGCTAATTCCAGCGGGCCACCTCGCATTGGGCTTGTTGAAGCATCTTCTCCACGACGGGCACATCCCCTTCGTCGCCAGCCACGTCCAGGTAGGCGCTCAAATGGTCGATGGCTGGTCCAGGTTGCCCCGCTTGTAGGAGACATAAGCCCAAGTCGCGGCGTTGACGTGGATCATGCGGTTGCAGCTGGAGCAGCCGTTCCACGATCCGCACCGCCCGCGCGTAATCCCCATCCTTCAAATAGATGTTCTTCAAGTTGCTCAGCATGCGCACCACGATGTCGCCAGGCGGGGTGGCGCTCAGCTGCTCAGCGCTGGCTTGGAAGGGAGTGCCGGTGGCACGCTCGACCAGGTGGGAACAACCTTCCGGCGTCAGCACCATCCCCCCATGAAAGGGATCGAACAACACTTCCTCATTCGCGGTCACGGCTTTGACGATGAAATGGCCCGGCAAACCCACCCCCACCACCGGCAAGCCGGCGCGCCCCGCCACCGCCAGCGTCACCACTGACAAGGTAATGGGAATTCCAGTGCGGCGATCCAACACTTGGTTTAGATAACTGTTGCGCGGATCGTAATAATTCTGGACGTTGCCGCGAAAGCCCATTTCATGGAACAGATAGCGGCACAGCCCGTGCGTTCGACTGGCGAGATTCCCCCGCACGTAGCGGCGCGCCTCATGCGCCAAGGCGTTCAATTCGCACAAATAAGCCTCCACGTCCAGCAGCGGATACTCATCACGAGCCAACAACAGGGCCACTTCCGCGACATCCACCGGGGCGGAAACATCATTCGCCAACAGCTTGAGATAGGCGTCCAGGTTCATATACCCATTATATCTTCCGGCCCATCAGACACGAACGTGGTTTTGACTTTGAAAGGGGAAATCCGGCGGAGTTTCTTTTTGCCTTTCTGAGAAAAACCAGCCATGATACTTTATAAGAATAAGCGTCTCAGTGGGTCGGCGACCCGTTTCGCGCCGAAAACATGTCCACCCCAGAGGTTGATCGCTACCTTATCCCGCGCTGTTGAAGGTGAGATTCATGGCGTTCACGGTTCAGAACATTTACGGGCTACTCATCCGCAGCAAGCTGCTACCCCTGGAGGAGTGCAAGACCCTGTTCGACAGATGGCAAAAAGAAGGGGGCCAAGCCGCGACGAGCACCGACGCCTTCACGCGCTGGATGGTGGTCCAGCGGTATGTCACGGATTATCAAGCCGGCTTGTTGGCGCGAGGCCACGCCGAGGGATTTTTCATCGACCAGTACAAAATCCTCGATCGCATTGGCCGGGGACGCATGGCGGGGGTGTACAAGGCCGTGCATTCCCTCGGTCAAGTCGTGGCCATCAAGGTCCTTCCTCCCTCGAAAGCCAAAGATCCCCAGTTGCTCGCTCGCTTCCAGCGCGAAGCACGCTTGGCCATGAAGATGAAGCATCCCAACGTGGTCCGAGCGTTTCAAGTCGGCTACGCCAACAATTTGCACTACATCGTCATGGAGTATCTGGAAGGGGAGACACTCGACGACGTGCTCCAACGCCGCAAGAAACTCCCCGCCCCCGAAGCGGTGCGCATTATCTACCAGACCTTGCTGGGGTTGCAGCATCTGTACGAGCAAAACTTGGTGCATCGCGACTTAAAGCCGTCCAATTTGATGCTGACGCCGGCTCCCACTCCCGGCCAGCCCGACACCACGACCGGCGCCACCGTGAAAATTTTGGACATCGGCTTGGGACGGTCGTTCTTCGATGAAAATTCCCCGGTGATTCCCGATCCGCAGCTGACCGGCGAGGGAGTCTTGCTCGGCACCCCTGATTATCTGGCCCCGGAACAAGCCCGCGACGCCCGATCGGTGGATATTCGCGCCGACATTTACAGCCTGGGTTGCGTGTTGTACCACGCCTTGACGGGCAAGCCCCCTTTCCCCGATACGAATATCATCAATCAGATGGTGCGCCACGCCACGGAAACCCCTCGGCCCGTGCGCGACTTCAGCCCAGAAGTGCCGGATGGTCTGCAACAAATCCTCAATTGGATGATGGCCAAGGACCCCGCCCAGCGCTATCCGACGCCGGAGCGTGCCGCGCAGGCGCTGCAAGTGTTCCTGGCGGCAGGAGCCGACGCCGCGCGCAATCCCGCCGAGCCACAGCTGAACTCGTATTTGAACTGGCTGGAAAAAAACAATCCGAATGCTTCAGGGCGGAAGGGGGATCAACCGTCTAAGTCCGCTAGTCGTGGACCGGCCACCATGAAGATCAAAGGCCCTTCGCCGGTGCCGCGTCATCTTGCGGCAGCTGCCAAGCGGCAACGGGCCAAACGCAAATCCAAATCCCCGCCGGTCGCCAAGCCCGCCGTGCCGCCCCCTGCCAAACCTATCCCCGCCGCCGCTCCCGCGACGGCCAAGATGACTCCCGCGCTCCCGGCAGGGCTGGATATTGACGTGGAGCTGGTTCCCGCCGGTGTTAGTTCCCCGCCGCCGCCACCGCCAACGCCGCCTTCCGTCAATCGCTTAGGCTTGAGCCGCCGTGATTTACTCCTGCTCGGCATTGGCGGTGGCGCCGTCCTGTTCGCCTGTGGGCTAGGCGCGCTCATCCATTTTTTGAGCAATCGCAACAAATAGGAGCGCTGCGCCCCTTTAGCTCAGTCGTTTGGCAAATGTCGAATCATCACTTCCCGATGGCATCGTGAGGTGATTCATCGGTTCGCGCACGCTCATCCGGGCAAAGCGCGCGAACGGGTAAATCGGGCTTGTTCCCCTTGGGGGGCAGCATGGTATGATGGGGGCCGATTGGGGAAGTTTGTCCCAATTTCACGATTCGACAAGGAGGCGCATAATGGCCAAGAAAGCGACGTGCCCGATTAGCCGGGCGGATTTTCACCGCCACGCCAAGCCGGTGATTGTCAAGATCAACGACGTGCCCATGCAGGCCGAGGTCAAGGAATTTTCCACCGGCTCGCTGGGCTGGTATCTCAATGGCAAGACGACCATCGAAATCGACGGCAAGGCGGTTTCCGTGCAGATCGGCATGAACTTAACCATCGTCGGCAGCAAAGAGTTGCCGCACGAGGAACCCGCGACGCAAGAAGTGGCCTAAACTACGGCGGCAACCCGCGGCGCGCGGCTTCCGACGCGATCTCTTCAATCCACTGGCTCTGTTTGTTCAGAGGAGAATGTCCGTGCGTACCCACCTGTGGCGGGCCGTGCCGTGGCCAGTAGCGTTTGGCTTGTTCCTGGTCGTCTGGTGTGCGGGCAACCCGCGCTCCGCGCCGAACCAGCTCGGCGCCGCTCCCGCTGACGGCAAGGTGATGGTGGCTAAGGTCCCCTATCAGGGCTGGGACAACAACGTCCGGCTGGGCAATGGTCAGGCCGAAGTCATCATCACGCTGGACGTGGGGCCGCGGATCATCAGCTACCGCTTGGCGGACGGCAAGAACGTGTTCAAGGAATATGCCGATCAGCTCGGTAAGTCGGGCGAGTCGGAATGGATGATTCGCGGCGGGCATCGCCTGTGGGTGTCCCCGGAAGACCCGATCCGCACCTACGTGCCGGACAATGGGCCGGTCACGTTCCAGGAATTGGACGGTGGCACGGCGCGCGTCACCCACCAGGACACCAAGCACGGCCTCATCAAGGAAATGGATGTGACCCTGGCGCCGACCGGCAGCCGAGTCACCGTCACCCATCGTCTCACCAACAGCGGCAGCCAGCCGACCGAGGCGGCCATCTGGGCACTGTCGGTGATGGCTCCCGGCGGCGTCGAGGTCATCCCGCTGGCGCCGAAGCGACCCCATCCGGGCGGCCCCAAGACCGCCAAGTCCGCCGCCGACTTTGCCCCCAATCAGACGTTCGCCCTCTGGCCCTATTTCGAGTTCACCGACCCCCGCTGGCACTTCGGCGACAAGTACATCACTTTGAAGCAGCAAGCCGGCAAGGGGCCGACCAAGCTCGGCATGTCCCAGAAACAAGGCTGGGTGGCCTATCTCAACGGCGGGAATCTCTTCGTCAAGCGTTTCCCTTACCTGGACGGCAAAACCTATCCCGACGGCGGCAGCAATTACGAGACATTCACCAATGCCGACATGCTGGAATTGGAGACCCTCAGCCCCCTGGTCCGCCTGCGACCTAATCAAACCATCGAACATACCGAAATCTGGGAGTTGTTCAGCGGCGTCCCTCCGTTCCAAAACGAGGCGGACATCGATAAGCACATCGCGCCGCGCGGCGCCCAGTGAGCATCTGGATTCAAGCGCCGCCCCATTAGCCCGACGCGCCCGCGCGGGGCTTGCCAAGTAGGGAATTCCCACGCCGGCGGAATGTTCGCATCGTTCATCGTCTTTCTAGATAGAATTTTCTGGCATTGCGCCGAATTTCTGTCCTAAGATGAAGAGCGAATGTTAGGTACTGATGGGCATGTCACCATGATGTTTCCAAGGATCGGTCGCCATGCGCCTTACTTGCGATGAAGACCTGAGCCGCTGGTTGCCGCTGCCGTTGGCGCGGCTATGTCGGCAGGCGCACAATGCCAAGACGCCGTTGGAGCGGTATTTGACCATCTATTATCTCTGAGAGGCGGGGCTGAAGCTGTTGGCTTCGGTGGCCGTCATCGAATATGCCGAACCTTGTCCACAACAAGCAACCCGCTGAGAAGGACGATTGAATCATGTCCACCCTTACGAAACGTCCTCGCAATCGGTTGTTATTGCGCGATGTCGATTGGCCGACCTACACTCGGCTGCTGCACGCCTTTGCCGAACGGCCGTCGGTGCGGCTAACGTATGATCGGGGGACCTTGGAGATCATGAGTCCTTTGCACGAGCATGAAAGTGATGTGGATTTGCTGGGCCGCTTGGTCGTCGTGTTGACCGAGGAATTGGGGTTGCCGATCAAGGCGGGGCGATCCACGACGTTGCGCCTGCGCCGCGAACGGCGGGGGTTGGAAGCGGATTTGTCGTGGTGGATCGCCAACGAACCGCGCGTGCGGGGAAAACGCCAAATCGACCTGCGCGGCGATCCGCCCCCCGATCTGGCAGTCGAAGTGGATGTCACGCATAGTTCTCTGGATCGCCTAGCCATTTACGCCACCCTGGGCGTGCCCGAAGTGTGGCGGCTGGAAGGGCAAACTTTGTCGTTTCATGTCCTGAGCAGCGCTGGCCAGTATGCCGAGCAACCGCACAGCTTGGCGTTTCCGATTATCTCTCCCGGTGACTTGCTGGCTTTCCTGTCGCGCTCCGGCAGCGTGGATGAAAACGAGCTGGTTCGCCAATTCCGCTCCTGGCTACGGCAACGACTGACCGGCGGCCAACCATGACCAACCGTGACCGTCAGGAAGCGCGGTGTGCCGCTCCCTGACGGTCGCGGCTCGGAGTTTCGTTCTGGCCAGGCACTGGCTCGCGCTGCGTGCTCGGCAGCATCTCCACGCTGAATTTTCCCCGGCTAACCTTGCCCGCCCCTACCGTTTTCGTCGATACTCAAGATAGGTGATGTCCCTCAAGTCACTCAATCCACGCCCGCGCCGCGGAAGCAAGTCTCACTTGTTCCCCTCTCTGAACCAGATTTCGTTCCATGAACATGCACCAACCACCCCAAAAGGGGGGGCGGGATGGAATGGAACAATAAAAAGATGAAGGGTGTGCAAGGCGCCCCGGAATCCGCACAATGGTAGCATAAGCAACGATAGGGTGGCGCGGCATCGGTGACTGAATCCTCATAATAACGCATTCGTGCTTGATCCCGGCTGCCCTGGTGTTCCACCTTCTTTGGGGTACTACCTCATGCCAGCCGATCCAGCCATTTCGGACGACATGCTCTTTGCCACCGTGCGTGCCTTGGGGAAGGCGCTGCGGCAAGGCCAAATTACCTCTGTGGCCTTGACGGAAGCCTATCTGGACCGGCTGGAAAAGATCGGGCCGAGGCTGGGGGCGGTTGTGACGGTCACGCGCGCGCTGGCGTTGCGCCAGGCGCGGCGGGCCGACCAGGAATTGCAAGCGGGGAAGAGTCGCGGCCCGCTGCACGGCATTCCCTATGGCGTCAAGGACTTGGCGGCGACCCAGGGGATTCCCACCACCTGGGGGGCGGCCCCCTATCGCCAGCAAGTGTTCGATTACGATGCCGCCGTCGTCGAGAAATTGCAAGACGCCGGGGCGGTGCTGGTCGCCAAGCTAGCCATGGTCGAGCTGGCCGGGGGCTTCGGCTACAACAACGCCGACGCTTCGTTCACCGGGCCGGGTCGAACGCCGTGGAATGTCAAGTTCTGGTCTGGCGGCTCGTCGAGCGGCTCCGGGGCGGCGGTGGCGGCGGGGTTGGTCCCCTTCGCCATCGGCACGGAGACATCCGGCTCGATCATCACCCCATCGGCGTTTTGCGGCGTGTCGGGGCTGCGTCCCACCTTTGGCCGGGTGAGCCGATTTGGCGTCATGGCCTTGAGCTGGACCTTGGACAAGATCGGGCCGATGTGCCGCACAGCCGACGATTGCGGGCTGGTCCTGGCCGCCCTCGCCGGTCCCGATCCCCGCGACGAAACGACGTTGCCGGTCCCCTTTTCTCATACCGAAGCCGCCGCCGCCCCGAACAAGAAATGGCGTATCGGCGTCATTAAAGGCGCCACCGAATCGGCCATGCCGGAAGTGCGTCGCAACTTCGAGGCCGCCTTGAACGTGTTGGCCAAGGTGGCGGAGATTAACGCCGATGTTGCCTTGCCCGATTTGCCGTTCAGCTCGGCCATCAGCTTGATCGTGCGCGCGGAAGCGGCCAGTGCCTTTCGAGACTTGCTTGACAGCGGTAAGGCGGCGGCATTGCGAAACGCGAACGACCGCTGGGGCGGCTATACCGGGGCGCTGGTGCTGGCTATTGACTATCTGCAAGCGCTCCGTTCGCGCGGCCCGATGAGGCAAGCATTGGCGGAAGCGTATGCGGGCTATGACGCCCTGGTGGCGCCGTCGTTGCCCACGGTCGCCTATCCGATTGGTCAAGATTTCGACCAAGCCTACCCCGATTATCGCGGCGCCGGTCCCCCCATCATTCAAGCGGGGAACATCGCCGGACAACCCGCGCTCTCCGTGCCAAATGGCTTCGGTGCCAACGGCTTGCCCACCGGCATCCAGTTCACCGGCAAGATCGGCGACGAAGCCACGCTCATCGCCTTGGCCCATGCCTATCAGCAAGCCACCGATTGGCACCAGCGCCGACCGAAGATCGGCGAACAGGGGCCATAAGGCCCCCGGTTAGAAGTGACACACCAGGGTCCTGACGGCCCCCGCTCGCCGCCTGGTTCCATCCCTCAATGTTCCGGTATCGGGTAATTCACCCCTTGCGCTTGCAATTGCTGGATGCGCTTTTCGATGTCGGGTTGCTGGGGATTCTTGAGGAGGCAGCGTTCATACAACACCAGGGCACGGTCGGGGCGGTGCATCTTTTCATAGAGCCGCGCCAGCTCGACCAAGGCGCGGGGATTGTGCGGATCGAATCCCAAGGCTTGCTGAAATCGCGCCTGGGCTTTGGGTACGTCACCGCGTTGCAGCCACAACCAGCCATCCTCGGTATAAGCGTCGGCGGCTTTGGGGTCTTGTTGCATCCAGTCGGCCACCAAGGCGCTGGCCTCGGACCAACGGTTCGTGCGGACGAGCAACGCGGAAAGTGAGCGGCGACAAGCGGCATGCTTCGGAGCACGTTGCAAACATTCACGGTAGTAATGCTCGGCTCGAGCGACATCGCCTTGATAGTCGTGACATTGACCGAAATGGTACAGTAGCTCTGGATTCTCGGGGCGCAGGCTCAAGGCCGCCTGATAGTGCTCTCCAGCGGAGCGATAATCACCCATTTGGAACAAGTGATCGGCTTGTTGGTTGTAAAAGCGCAGCCGTTCTTCCTCCGGGGAAGCACATCCCCCTACCACCAATGCCACGATCAGCCAACCATCGCGTCGCATCGCATCATACTCCTCCAGCGGCGGCACCATAGACAAGAAACGGGAATCATGGAAGCCGAACAATCGGTGGCCGGCGACGAGGGGACATACAGGCACTGTTCAAGATGGGCAAATGATAAGCCATGCCGGTTTTCTCATTCCTGGGAACGCGGGAAAACTTCCATACACTATGGACAACTACTAACCACCACCTTTTGACAAGGACACACCATGAGCACCGCAACCCTACGGATTGTGATTCCCGGCGACGATCCCCCTCAAGTGCAAGGTTCACCGCACTTGGACCGGCTGCGGCAACGGGGGGAAGTTGTCCTGTACACGGATCAGCCGACGAGCGTGGCGGAACAGATCGAGCGGGCGCAGGATGCCGTGTGTCTGATCAACTCTCGAAGTTCGCTGCATTGGCCGGGGGCGGTGTTGCGGCAGCTGCCCCAGTTGAAAATGATTACGGTGTGCGGCATCGGCACCGATGCCATCGATTTGACAGCGGCGCGCGAGCTTGGCATCACGGTCTGCAATTTGCCGGGGCGCACCGCTCCCATCGTGGCGGAGCATGCGTTCGGCCTGATGCTCGCCGTCGCCAAGCGGGCCTGGTTTCAGACCAACGAGCTGAAATCGGACCGTTGGACCGCCTTGGATAATGTCTACTTGCGCGGCAAGACGCTGGGTCTGATCGGTGCCGGCCCCATTGGTCGGGAGATGGCCCACCTCTGTCGCGTCATCGGTATGACGGTAAAGGCCTGGACCTTTCACCCTTCCGAGGAACGGGCGCGATCGCTGGGTGTCTCGTTTGTGTCCTTGGAAGAGCTGTTGGATGGCGCCGACGTGGTGAGCCTGCACGTTCCGTTGACGGAGCAGTCACGCGGCCTGATCGGAGCGCGGGAATTTAGCCGGATGAGGCCGGGGACCATCCTCATCAATACGGCGCGCGGGGCGGTGGTGGATACGCCTGCCTTGGTCGCCTGGTTGCGATCGGACCCGCGCAACGCCGCGGGCCTTGATGTGTTCGATGTGGAACCGTTGCCTGGCGATCATCCGCTGTTGACCTGCCAAAACGTAGTGCTAACGCCGCACAACGCCGACCAGACGCCTGAAGGAATGGAAATGCTGAACGCGGGCGTGGTGGATAATGTGCTAGCATTTCTGGATGGCCAGCCGCGCAACCGGGTGGTGTGAGGAAAAGCCCGGCAAAACAGCCGCGTACCATATGCTCTTGGGATAGATCGGTTCGGGGCGGGAGGAGGGGCGAGGGGCGAAAAAAGAGGAAAAAATGGGTGACTCGGGCTAACCCCCG
>JBKBIP010000052.1:0-21952 GCA_046297495.1 Gemmataceae bacterium
ACTTCTTCCGGACCATCCAGTCTGGAGAATCGGGGCGTCATCCGTCCCGATGAACTCTACACCCTCAACGAACTCAAGCATCGGCTAGGCATCACCAACTCCACCTTGCGAGCCGCGAGGAGGAGCGGGTTGCGAGTGTATTACAAGCACCGGCACGCCTACGTCTACGGCCGGGACTGGATCGAGTACGTGATCCTGTCGCAGGACCAGAGGGACTGCTAACCGAGGGGCCGATGCAGAACGGTGGGCCGAAAATCTGGTTGGCGAAGCCGGGCAATAGTCCCTTCTGGGTCATCCGCTACGAGGACTCCGAGACGGGCCGCGTATTCAAGCCCATGGCGGAACGGGAGCGAGGGGAAAGACTGACAACAAACCGGGTCACGAAGCTCATCGCCGCTATCGGCGAAAAGGCGGGCATTGTCGTCCATGTCGAGGCCAGGTCAGGTAAGAAGAAATACGCCTCGGCCCATGATTTTCGCAGGGCCTTCGGCGACCGGTGGGCTCTCCGGGTCATGCCGCCGGTGCTGATGCAACTCATGCGGCACGAGAGCATTGACACGACCATGCGGTTTTACGTCGGTCGCAGTGCCCAGGCTACGGCAGACGTGGTGTGGGAAGCCTACGAGAAGGCGGTAGAGCAGCCGAAGAAGGAAAAACCGCAGGAACGTGACACTTCACGTGACACCCAGCCCCCCGCAGAGTCTGGCCTGGATGGGCTGGCCGACGCAAGTTAAACAACTCCCACGAGATACAACGAATGAAGGGAAGAGGCCCCTCCCGGATTCGAACCGGGGATGGCGGATTTGCAATCCGCTGCCTTACCGCTTGGCTAAGGGGCCAAATGAGGAAGCGGGGCGAATGAACTGAAAAGGATACTAGCGGCAGCCGCTGTTGTTGTCAACGTATCCTTTTCTCGCAGGGCCGTTCGATGGCAGGGCCGTTTGCTATTTCAAGGTGAGTAAAGTGAGCCCTACGTCGTTCTTGAACTTACGTCGAATCGCCTTACCTTGTTGAAACAGCAAACGGCCCTGCGTTCGATGGTCGGGGTAGTGGGCGCTTGGCGGCCAACCATTCAGCGATGAGCCAGTCGTAGGCTTCGCGCACGGGGGTGGGTAGCTCCGCGCACGAGGCAGGTCATTTGCCGAGATAGATGTCCTTGCCATTGCGGGTGACGACGCCGAGATTCCAAGTTCGATGTCGGCGTGAGGAAGGAATATGCGGCGATCGGGGCATAACGTGAACTCCGAAGTGGTCAAATCCGGTAAACTCCCGGAATTTCCGACTTCCCGAGCCACGCTGCCGACCACCGACAGGTGCACATCACTTACGTTCAGCAAATGATTTAGGAAGATTCGGGGCGAGAGGATTTGAACCTCCGACCTCACGGTCCCGAACCGTGCGCTCTAGCCAAGCTGAGCTACGCCCCGTGATTTATGAATCCTAGTCGGATTTGGGGGATTGTCAATTGCAATTGGGTGGTCCCCGGTAAGGGGGCAGGGCCGTTCGATGGTTGAGGTTGGCAGAAAGGGGATCGTGGGGTAAAGCAAGCAAAGGTCCATTTCAGGCTCTGGAGGATTTTCTCATGTCGGCCCCTCCTTTCCCTTTTGGATGTCTTGGCCATGCTCAGCGGCTGGAGCTTCTGGGCTTGCCGCGGCTGGAATAATCGCTCGGCTCTGGAATTTTTGCTTTTTTGATCCAGAAACGCTTGTTTTTCCCTCTTTGTGAACGTATGATTCACACATCCTTGGGTCTTGCAGAATCCCTATGGACGTGATGTTCGTGTTTACCATCCCGCCATTTCCGTTTCTCTTGTCCCAATTTTTCTTGGATGAATCCAGGCTTTGTTCCTTGCGGCTGTTTCAACCCATGGTGGGTAGTGGATTCTGTCGCACGGTTTTTCAGGAGGCCCCACAGTGGGTAAGAAGTTATACGTCGGGAATCTGCCCTACACAGTAACCGACAGCGATCTGCAACAAGTGTTTGAGCCTCATGGCCAGGTCGAATCGGCCCAAGTCATCATGGACCGGGACACCGGACGCTCGAAAGGTTTTGGCTTCGTGGAAATGAGCAATGACCAAGAAGCCCAATCCGCCATCCAAGCCCTCAACGGGCAGGAACTCAATGGCCGGACGCTTACCGTCAATGAAGCGCGCCCGCGCGAAGAGCGGGGCGGTGGTGGCGGCGGCCGACGGGACTTTGGCGGCGGCGGCGGCGGCGGTTATCGTTCCAAGGGTGGGTATGGCGGCGGTCGGCGCTATTAAGCCAACCGGACCGAATCATCGACCACAACCAAATGCCACGGGCGGTTCATCCGCTCGTGGCATTTTTTGCTTCGATTCGACCACTGCTTCCCGCTTCCATTTTTGCGATTCCCCCGTTTCTCTTTCGCAAGTCACATGGTATTTTCAAACATATTCTCTAAGACTGAAAATTTATCGGGTCGCGCGAGAAATTGATAGCGGGCGCGAATCGCTGAATCCCCGGAATGAACCCAAACACGTTTCCCACACTGTCCAAGCAACACGATGAATCAAGAAGTTCAACCCGTGGTTCTGGAGCTAGCGCCGTTGCCGCGCGAGCAACTGGGACCTTTTTTGCTCCTGGGTGTCGAACGGGATGCTAGCGCGGAGCAAATCGAAGCGGGCTGGGCCCAGCATGTCATCTGGGCGCGGCAACGGCGGATCGCCACGCCGTTGGAGGACATCAACTGGGCCAGGCAAGTGCTGCGCGACGTGGAACGGCGCATCGAGGCGGATGGCGCGTCCTTGCACCTGGACACCAGCGCGCGCGTGCTGCTCCAGCTCGGCGAACGCTATCATCTGGGCCAAGGCCCCAGCTGGCCGCCGTGGGACGCTGAACAGGATTTAGCCACCTATGTGCCGGAGGTGGCGCTGCCGCGCTCCGAGGAAGTGCGTGCGCGGCTGCGGATTCCCGAAGTGCCGCTGGAATTTCCCGTGGTGGCCCGCTTGCTCGCCGAGCTGGCGACCGCCCCCGTGGACCCGTGGAACTTACCCCTCGCCGCCGACGGGCGACAGGATCATGCTCCATGAATGACGATCTCATTCCCGAAACCCTGCCCGCCCGTTCCGCGCCTGCCCCGCGCCCGGATCATACGTTGGGGGCTTCGACTTCGTATCGGTTGTGCGAGGAGATGATCGCCTTGCGCGAGGCCAACCAGCGCCAGCACAAGATGTTCGAGCAGCACCTGTCGCGCACCCGCGACGCTCTGCAAAGCAGCTTCAACAACTTCGCCGCGGACACGCAACGAGCTTTCCAGCAGCTGCGCCAGGAGCTGCACGGCGAAAAACGCGTCAGCTTGGCTCTGATGTATGAGCTGGTGGAAATCGCCCTCGACCTGGAACAGATCGTCGCCGCCCAGCCGCCATTGCCGGAGGAAGCCGCCGGTCGTTGGGCCGAGGCCGTCGCCGTGCAATCGCGCAAAGTGCGAGCCGCCCTGCAACGGCACGGCATCCATCGCTTCGACGCAGTGATTGGCACGCCGTATCAGCCGGCGCTGCACGAGCGCGTCGGCGGCGTCCACTTGGAAGGGATGGAACCCGCGCGCATCGCCGAGCAGCGCGAACCGGGTTACGCCAGCCAGCAGCCGGATTTCATCCTACGAAGGCCCAAGGTGATTGTGTCGGAGTAGTGGCGAGCCGCTGGCTTGCCCGCTAAACACTAATTACTGATCACTGGTACAAACCATGCCCTACATCGGCATCGACTTCGGCACGAGCAATTCCGTGGTGGCCAACTTTCACTATGGTCAAGCGGAGGTCGTGCCCAATCAGGAAGGCCAACCGTGGACGCCGTCGATTGTGACACTCCGGCGCGATGGGACGTTGGCCTTTGGTCAAGAAGCCAAGGAGAATTTCGACGAGACCCGCTCGATTCGTTCCATCAAACGCATCTTGGGGACGGCGGAACGGGTGCCGCTCGTGGGGCAGATGCTGCGGGCCGAGCAGATCGCCGTCATGCTGTTTAGCCTGCTCAAGAAAGACGCCGAGGCCCGGCTCAAGGAACCTTTCAGCAAGGCCGTGGTGACCATCCCGGCCAACTCCAAGGGGCTGGCCCGGCACGCGACCAAGCTCTGCGCCGGCTCCGCCGGCTTGCACGTGCTGACGCTCATCAACGAACCGACCGCCGCCGCCATCTGCTACGGCTTGAACGCGCAGGAAGAACAAACGGTGTTGGTCTATGATTTCGGCGGGGGCACGCTCGATGTCACCATCTTGAAACTGCACCACGGCGTCTTCGAGGAAATTAGCAGCAAGGGGATCGGCAAGCTCGGTGGCGATGATCTGGACATGGCATTGGCCGAGGTACTGGCCAAGCGCTTTGAGGAAAAGACTGGCTTTGATATTCTTCACTCCCCCTATCGGCAACCCTTCATGCTGGCGGTGGAGCAAGCCAAGATCGACCTATCCACCGAACGAACCACCGTGGCCCGCAAGGCCGAGCTGGTGCCGGTGCGGCATCTGAGTCTCGAAGAGGAAATCGACCGGCAGACGTTCGAGCAAGCCATCATGCCGTTGATTGTCCAATCCGGCACGGCCATCGACGAAGCGCTACGCTTATGCGCCATGACGCCGCGCGACATCGACCGGGTGCTACTGGTCGGCGGCACGAGTAAGATTCCGTTGGTACAGCGCTTTGTCAGCGAGAAACTGGCCGGCAAGCGGCCCGAACCGTTCACGCATGTCGATCCCATGACCTGCGTGGCCCAGGGGGCGGCCATTGTCTCCGCCATCTTGCAAGGGGCGCCGGGCTTGGATCACTACGCCTACAGTGTCAAGCTAGAGCATTCGCTGTGCGCCAATCCCATCAACGAACGGCGCGAGGTGTATCTCGATCCGATCATCCGCCGGGGTTCGGACATCCCTTGTTCCTTCACCAAGACCTATTACCCGGTCGCCGATCCCGCCGAGCGCGTCATCATCTCGGTGTACGAGGGGGACAACTACGACCATCCCGAAAGTCCCGACAATGTCAAGCTGGCGGAAATCCCCTGGGAATTCAATCCGCCGCGCTCGCAGCGCGACGGCGCTTTGGAAGTGACTTACGAATATGGCGATGACGGCATCTTGACGGTCACCATCTACGATGCCCTAACGCGCCAAAGCAAGAAATTCGCCATCCAGCAAGCCGGCGAGGACCAGCTCAACGCCCAGCAAGTCATGAAGATGAAGCGGATCAACGAGGAGATGTTGGAACGCACGCAAGAGCTGGAAAGCACGCCGGAATACCGCGACGCCTTGGAAGTCCTGCACAAAACCGAGCAAGAAGTGATCCCCAAGGTGGAAAACCTGCGGGAGCGCGAGCAGCTGCGCGAGCTGTGCCGACAAGTGCGCGTGGCGATGGGTTCGGGGGATAAGAAGCGCATGGCGGAAGCCGCCGCCGCGTTAAACGATCAATTGTTGAATTATGCGTATTTGTTGTGATCTTAAGTTTTTTAGTGGACAGACGCTCCGACTTTCTTGGCCAATTCCCAGACTTGCACGCTATTGCCACTGGCCGCGACGACGCGCCGGCCATCGGGACTGAAAGCGACCGAGGCGACATTTTTCGCGGCCCCGCGCAGGGTCAACAGTTCCTTGCCGCTGCCCGCGTCCCAGATTCTCACGGTACCGTCGTCGCTCCCGGAGGCGATGCGCTTGCTATTCGGACTGATGGCCAAAGATGTGACATCATCGGTATGACCGCGCAGGGTGAACAATTCCTTGCCGCTGCCCGCGTCCCAGATTTTTATCGTGTCATCCATGCTCCCCGAAATGATGCGCTGGCCATCCGGGCTGAAGGCCACGGCGGTGATGGCGGCATCATGTCCATACAGAGTGAATAAGTCCTGTCCGCTGCGCGCGTCCCAGATGATTAAGGTGTCTTCCCCGTCGCCGGAGACAAGGTGCTTGCCGTCGGGGCTGAAGGCCACGGCGGTGACATCGTATTCATTGCCATGATCGAGCGTCAGCAACTCCTTGCCGCTGCGCGCGTCCCAGACTTTCAGGGTATCGTCCCCGCTCCCGGAAACGATCCGTTGGCCATCGGGGCTGAAGGCCACGGCGGTCACGTTTTCGGTATGGCCGCGCAGGGTCCGTAGCTCCTTGCCGTCGCGCGTATCCCAAATTGTCAACGTGGCGTTCCAGTGCCCCGCGACGACGCGCCGGCCATCGGGATGAAACGCCAAGGCCGTGACCCCTTTGCCTTGGCCGCGCAGACTTAACAACTCTTTGCCGCTGTGCGCGTCCCAGATTTTCAGGGTGTCATCCTCACTCCCGGAAACGATCCGCTGGCCGTCGGGGCTGAAGGCCACGGCGACAACCAATTGCTCATGCCCGCGCAGAATCCGGGAAGGAGGTTGGTTTGGTTCCTTCGCCGTCCCCTCGGCGTGGAGGCCCCCCCTGCTCATCAAGAGACCGGCGATAGCCAGCACGCCCCCTACCAGGATGAATTTTGCCATCTCCATCCCACTTCCGCCACGGCAGCGCTAGGCCAAAAGCTCCGACAACGTGCCGGTGCTTTCCTTGAAAGAAGTCACCGGGCAGCCGAGCTGTTGGAGGATAGTCAAGTACAAATTGGATGCTGGCTTCTCGTCCCCCTTCCACTTCAGATGTTGGCCGTGTTTGAAGCCCAACTTCCGACCGCCAGCTAGCAACATGGGGAAGCTCTTGCCGGAGTGACTGGTAATCTGCGAGCCGCCCAACAGCAATACCGTGTGGTCCAACAGGGTACCTTCGGTCGCCGGGATGGCTTTCAGCTTGTCCATCAAACGGGCCAGACAGGCGCAGAACATTCTGTCCCGCAATCCCAAGACCTTCACGTCCGGGTTGTCGGCGCCACGGTTGCCGGTTCCCTTGTGGTGGAAATCGTGAGCGCCGCGGCTGGGAGCGCCGGTCTGCTTGGCCCACTCCCGGTACTCATCGTAGTTCGGTCCCCCTTCGCCCCCCAGACTGTGCGTGACCACGCGGGTCATGTCGGTCTGGAAAGCCAAGACGATCAGGTCCAGCATCAATTCGATGTGCTCCCGCATACTATTCTTCGCTTCTGGCTGGACCCGAACTTGTTCCTCGTCGAAGGGGGGCCGGCCGCGCTGGAGAATGGCGGAGCTGTCCTGCAAACGTCGTTCGACGTCTCGGATGGCTTCCAGGTATTGATCGAGCCGTTGCCGATCCACCGAACCAAGATGACGTTGGAAATCATGGACGCTGCCGACGGCGGTATCCAAGATGCTGCGATTGAGCGCCAAGCGTGCTTGGGCTGCGCGAACCTGCTCTGGGTCGGCGGGGGGAAACAAGCGTTCAAAGATCGTGCGATGGTTCCCGATCGCAGGGATATCCACCCCTAGGGCGTTCCGAGACAACGTCGCGGTGCCGACACCATCGGTGAACGACAGGGCTAACGATGGAATCCAAGTCGGTCCCAGATGCTTGGCCGCCACCTGATCCATGGAGACCGTGTTCGTGATCGTGCCAGGCGTGAGGTTGATGTTATGCCCCGTCAACCAGTTGTAGGGATGCACATGACCGCTGATGCGCCCCTGGATGTGCGAGAGATTCGACAGCACCGAGAACTGGTCGCGGTGATGGGCCAACGGCTGGTGCGATGGCGCCAGGGTGTAGCCGAAACCTGTGTCCGGGGGGAACCAATCATAATGGTTGATGCCGCCGGGAATGTAGAAACAGGCCAAACGTGGCGGCTCCTGCTTGCCCGCAGCCGCCGCCAGCGTGGTCCCCCCCATGATTTCCAGATACGGCAGGGCCAGCGTGGCGCCGAAACCGCGCAAAAAGGTTCGCCGAGTGATCGGGTTGGTTTTGGGATTCATCGTCATCTCCTGCCGGTGGGAATGGAGGATTCGGTTGGTGGTTCGTATTGTTCGTGGAAGGCACGGGAGCGCACCACGGCCTTGAGCAGATCGCGGAGCGGATAGTTCTTGGGGCGGTGGTCTTTCATAATTGTCGTGATCTCTTGCGTTTCGTCAATCCCTGGCAATCGGCCAGTCGCATAAATCATGAGATTCTTCATTAGACCACGCACCAGGTCGGTTTGGTAGTCGCTAATGACAATTTGTTTGAATTCGGCGAACGTTCGGAACTCTTCCCCGCGTGGCAACTGGCCGGCGGTGTCCACGGGGCGAGTCTTGCCGACGCCGTGCCAGGCGATGCGGCCATCCAATTCGCCGCGGACGTGGCTTTCGTGTTCCACATCGCGCCAGCGGCCGCTGATGTCAAAGTTTTGAAAAGCGAAACCGACTGGATCAATGGTCCGATGGCAGACCGCGCAGCGCTGATCTTGCTGATGAAGCTTGAGCAGCTCGCGGAAGGTTTTGCCTTTGTTCTTCGCTTCGGAGGGATCGAGTTCGGGCACCTCCAAAGGCGGGGGGGGCGGCGGATGGTCCAGAATGTGACGCAAGGTCCAGGCGCCGCGATAGATCACCCAGTTCTCCCCCATCCAGCACAGCATCGATTGCAGGCCGGCGTGGCCCAAGATGCCGCCACCGCGTGGATCATCGGATCGTAGCTTGACTTTGCGCAGCTGGCCCCCTTCGATCCCGTCGTAGCCGTAGTGCCGCGCCAGGGCGTCGTTCATCATGGTCCAGTCGCTGACGATCAACTCCTGAGCGGGCCGATTGTCGGCCACCAACTGGCTGATGTAGGCGATGGTCTCCTCGCGCATCGACTCTTTGAGATAGCGGGCGAACCGGAAGTCTTGTTTTTGAAGGTGATCCTGCGCGATGGTGATCGGTTGCTCCATTTCGAGCCACTGGATGATGAAGGGGCGGAAAAAGGCTTGGCTGCGGGGATCGGCCAACAAGCGGTCCACCTGCGCATCGAGCACGGCTGGCGCGCGGAGCTTGCCGGCGGCCGCCAGACGGCGCAGCTCGGCATCGGGCGGCTCTCCCACGAGCATGAAACTCAACCGCGACGCGATGGCGTATTGCGCCAGCGTAGCGTCGGGGTGCGCCGGTGAATCTTGATAGCGGAACGGAGCGCTGAGCAAGACCGCTTGCAAGGCAGCGCGCAGGGCGTCATCGAACGACATGCCATCGGCACGCAGCTGCTGGTAGAGCTTGTGGAAAGGAGCCTGCTCGACCTCGGTCACGGGCCGCCGCCAGGCGCGCTCGATCCAAAGGTGAAGCAGCCGCTGGGCGGACGCGGCATCATCTCGAAGTTGGCCGACATCCGCCCGCCACGCCGTTGGCGGCCAGGGAGCGACCAGGTCCGGTTCAATGGTCATGGCCTGCAACACGATGAACGGCGCCGGTTGCTTCTCCGGCGGCAGGCTTTTCCGGTCGAAGAGAGGACGGAACAAGCCCGTCCCGCCCGGAATGGGATCGTTGGGATTGCTCCGGTCTTCGTTCGGAAAACCCTCGACCGCGTAGGGGATCTCCACTTTGTTGCTCAGATGAATGCTGACTCCTTTGGATTGGACCACCACATCTGCCAGATGCACTTCATACACTAGGCGGCGCGGCTGGTCGAGCGTGCCGGTGATCTCGACATAGTCAAGGTCCTTGCCGCCGACTTGCACCCACAGGCGGGGATTGGGGATGCCGTCCAATGGCTTCAGAGCCGAGACCACCACGGTCAAGCGCAGGATGCCGGGACGCCCCGGCGGCAGCGGAACGACGACATTCAGCGTGTCGCGCTCGCCGACCGCTCGTGGCTCCAGCAGCAGCCCCTGGCCGGGCTGACTGTAGCGGATGCCCCTCACCTGCGCTCCCTCGTTTTTCCAGGCTTCCAGGGCTTTGCGCGGATCGGCCGCCGCGCGCAGGTTGACCGTGAGTACCTGGCCCGCGGCCGGCTCCAGAAAACGAATGCCATCGACCGCCCGCCGGGTCACTTCCAACCATTGCGCGACGGCGTCGGAGGCCTCTTGCAAACCGTCAGCGCCGGTGTCAAACCCTCCCACCGTGCCATCCCCCGGCAGCGCCTGAGAGAAATCCACGCCCAAGCCGGTCACGTCTCGCAGGGCGGCCGCCAGCTCGCGCCGATTGAGTCGCCGCGTGTTCCCAGAACCGATGGCCCGCTGTCGTTCCCGCAGCCAGGTTAGAACTTGCTGTGTTTCCTCCTCTCCGGGCCGCGGGCGCGTTGGGGGAGGCATCTCCCCAGCGGCGACCCGTTCATGCACGCGCGTCCACAAATTCCGGTTGTCACTATCTACGTCGGTAAGGTGATCAAAGCGAATTTGTGCTTCCTGCTTGCGTTCCCCGTGGCACGAAAGACAGTGCTCCTTCAAAAACGGAGCCACCAGCCGCGCGAACGTCTTGTCCGCTTCCCCCCGTGCCCCTGGACCAAAACACAACGGCAGTAGTCCCGCCACGAGCCACAGCGGACCACGCCCCAGCCCACGAAGGAAACGAACGTCCCGTCCGACCGTATTCGCCCAACGATGCAAGGCGCAAGAAAGTGCGGTCATGCCATTCATCTCCGGTTTGCCTCGAATGTCTCTTGGTGCATCCGCCATCATCTCTCCAATCCCGTTATGATGCAAACCGAACACACCTAATGCACGATATTGTCGCAAGCTCCGAGGATTCTGGCAACCACTTCGGACCATTGACATCTCCGCGGTTCACCAGGGAGAGGATCGCTAATCTCCTTTTGCGAAAAGCAGCTCGGGGCCGGTGGATTTCGTACAATAACGGCAGACCACCGATACCCAAAGGGCAGTCTATCATGGAACATGCAACTACCACCGCTCCGAGCCTGTTGGTTGAAGTGCGGCATGAGGTCGCCACCTTGACACTTAATCGCCCCGAAAAGCGCAATGCCCTGTCGCGGCATCTCTTGGGAGAGTTGGAAACGGCCCTGACCAGCATCGCTAAGGATCAGGCGGTGCGCGTGGTCGTGCTGGCGGCGGCGGGACATGTATTTAGTTCTGGCCACGACTTGGGAGAGCTGACCGGCGGCACGGAGCCAGAATATCGGGACTTGTTTACTCTGTGTGCGCGGGTCATGCTGCACCTGCGCCGCTTGCCGCAGCCGGTCATTGCTCGCGTGCAGGGATTGGCCACGGCAGCGGGCTGTCAGTTGGTGGCGGCCTGCGACCTGGCGGTCGCCGCCGCCGATGCCACCTTCGCCACCCCCGGCGTCAAGATCGGCCTGTTCTGCACAACGCCGATGGTGCCGCTGGTGCGAGCCGTTCCCCCCAAGGCCGCCCTGGAAATGCTGCTCACCGGCAAACCGATCTCGGCCACGCGGGCGTTGGAATTGGGGCTGGTCAATCGCGTCGTGTCGCACGACCAACTCGACGCCGCCATCCACGAGTTGGCCGACGCCATCAAAGGGGCCAGTTATCTCACCGTGCAGCTCGGCAAACGGGCATTTTATGAGCAACTTCCCCTGGATGAAGTGACCGCCTATGAAAAGGCCATCGACGTGATGACGCACAATGCCTTGAAGCATGATGCTCAAGAAGGGATGCAAGCGTTTTTGCAAAAGCGCCAACCACAGTGGCAGGGGAAGTAGCGATCGACTCGGCCCGATGGAATTCACGCCAGGGGGTGTTTCTCTGAATAGGACGTTGCACGCGGTCGGGTAGTGGACGTGCGCGAAACGATGAATCAAGTCAGGTGCTATGTCTCTCTCATCCTTCGATGATCTGTTCCGCTTGGCCGATCAGCTCACCCAGCCGGTGCCGGTAGCAGTGGCGGGTGGGGCGGATGACACGGTCTTGGAAGCACTGCGGGAAGCGGTGGAGCGTGGCTGGGTGGCGCCGGCGCTGGCGGGGCCTGAAGCGGATGTCCGCCGACTGGCAGCGGAACGCGGCATCGACTTGCGCGGGTTTCGGCTCGTGGATACCGAGGAACCCGCGCCGGCGGCGGTGGCCGAGGTGCGTCAGGGACGGGCGGCGTTGCTGATGAAGGGGCAAATCGCCACGCCGGCCCTGATGAAAGCGGTGCTCGATCCGGCGTTTGGCTTGCGAACCGGAGGCACCATTTGCCAGATCGTGTTGATGGAAATTGGTCCCACGAACCGGCGTTTCCTGCTGGCGGATACCGGCCTCTGCATCCAGCCCACCTTGGAACAAAAGGCAGACATATTGCGCGGCACCGTGGCGGTGGCACGCCAACTGGAGGCCGCCGAGCCGCGCGTGGCCGTACTGGCCGCCACCGAATCCCCCACCGACGCCATGCCGGAGACGCTGGAGGCCGCCGAGCTGCAACGCCGGCAGCAAGCGGGAGAGTTTCCCGGCTGCCGGGTGCGCGGGCCGCTGTCGTTTGACCTGGCGTATGCCGAGGAAGCCGCCGCCCGGAAACGGCTCCACGATCCTGACTTCGGCGCGGCCGACGTGATGCTCTTTCCCAATCTGCTGGCCGCCAACCTGACCGTCAAGGCCATCATGTACACAGCGGATTGTCGCTTCGGTGGCATATTATGGGGAGCCAGTTGTCCTGTCGTGTTCATGTCCCGCGCCGACAGCTCCGCCACGCGCCTGCGCTCGCTGGCCCTGGCGCTGCGGTGTGGATCGTTTTCCAAACGGGGGTAATAGTTGGCCGTCTTGACTTGTATCCCGATCCGCTTTTGCTTGCCATTTTCAAATGGCGGATGGATAATGACGAATACCGTTCTGACGCGTATGATCTTCGTGGTTCCAATCAAAAAGGAAAGACCATGTCACAGACTGCCCGTCCATCGCTGGAGAAGATCGACCCGACCGAGGCTTGGCAGCCGTGGCAACCCAGCGCCGCCCAACCGTGGGACCGCAAGTGGGCGGCCCATCTGTATCGGCGGGCCGCTTTTGGCGCGACGACCGTCGATTTGGATAAGGCCGTGCAAGACGGCTTCGAGACTACCTTGAACCGCGTGCTAGACGGCGACCCGCGCCGCGCGGAACGGGATCGCCAGCTGCGTGCCAGCATGAAAGGCCCCGTCACCAAGGGGAACAAGGCCGCCAACCTGCGCGGCTGGTGGCTGTACTGGATGATGAACAACGCCCATCCGCTGCGTGAGAAGATGACGCTGTTTTGGCACAACCACTTTGCCACCAGCATCGTCAAGGTGCAAAGCGCTGCCTTGATGTTCACGCAAAACCAAACGCTTTACGATCACGCCCTGGGCAAGTTCCAGCCGCTGTTGCTGGCCATGAGCAAGGACCCGGCCATGCTCATCTGGCTGGATTCCAACAGCAACGTCAAGGGCAAGCCCAACGAGAACTACGCCCGCGAGGTGATGGAGCTGTTCAGCCTGGGTGTCGGCAACTACACCGAGAAGGACGTTCAAGAAGCCGCCCGCGCCTTCACCGGCTGGCACACGGACAACGAACAATTCACCTTTGCGGCGAGCGTGCATGACTTTAGCGACAAGACCGTGCTCGGCCAGAAAGGCAACTGGGACGGCGGCGACATCGTCCGCATTGTCCTAGAACAGCCGGCCGCCGCGCGCTTCCTGGTTCACAAGCTATATCGCTATTTCATCAGCGAGAGCCAGACGCCGCCGGACCGTTTCCTGCAACCGCTGACCGACTCCTTCGGCCAAAGCGGTTACGACATCGCCGCACTGGTGCGGACCATGCTATCGTCGCGTCATTTCTTCTCGGCGTATGCCTACCGCCAGCGCATCAAAAGCCCGGTGGAGTTCGTGTTGGGGGCGGCCCGCGACGTGGGGCAAGGCCAGGTCGCGCCGGGAGCCTTGATCACGCCGTTGGAGGAAATGGGACAGCAGCTGTTCGCGCCGCCGAACGTCAAGGGTTGGAACATGGGCCGGCATTGGCTGAACACCGCCACCCTGTTGGCCCGGCATAACTTCGTTCACGGTATGACCGTGGGAAGTCCGTTCATCAATTATCTGGATGAGGGATCGCGCTTCGCCGTGGCGGTCGATCCGGCCGCCATCGTGCGCCAGGCCAAGCTCAAGCAACCGGCCCAGATCGCCGAGCTGATGTTCGACTTGGTTTTGCAAGGGGATGTCCGCCCCGATACGCGCCAACAGGTGTTGGCCTTTCTGAACGAAGGCCAGCCCAAGAACGACCAGCTCGATGACCGCATCCGCGAGACGTTCCACCTGATCATGACCATGCCAGAATATCAGCTGGCATGAGATGGCATATCGGTTGTCCATGATGGCGCGGAGTAGGTCCTCAACCTTGAAACAATTCGACCTCGTGGCCGCATTGAGAGGGGGAAAGATTCTGCGGGTAGGAGACGGCAACCTGACGTTCGCCCGCGCCTTGGTCCGCAAGCGGCGCATCGCTTCCCCCGGCCCGACCGCCAAGGGGAAACCTGCCCGGATGCGCTTCGATTGATCCAAGGGGAAGGATCGGGATGATACGAAATGGCCACCCGATGGGCCACCTGATGTCGGTCGGCAAGCAACGCATCCATCATTCACTAAGTGTCGCTCTCTTGCACGGAAAGAGTCGCACCATGCGTTACACGTATCTAGACACGCCCATCGGGAAATTATTGATCGCGGGGGACGACGCGGGGCTGCGGCGCATCGCCTTTGACAGCGCCGCGCCGGAAGCCGGCTGGCAGCTCGATCCCGGCGCCTTCGTCGAGACCACGCGGCAGCTTCACGAGTATTTCGCCCGCCGACGTCAAACCTTCGACCTTCCCCTTGCCCCCGAAGGGACGGCGTTTCAACGCGCGGTTTGGGAAATCGTGCGGCGCATCGCTTATGGCCAACGGGCGACCTACGGCGACTTGGCCGGCCAGCTCGACAAACCAGGAGCGGCGCGGGCCGTGGGAGCCGCCAACGCCTGCAATCCTCTCCCCATCGTGATTCCCTGTCATCGGGTCGTGGGGAGCGGCGGCGCGTTGACTGGATACGCCGGTGGTCTGGAGATCAAACGCCAGCTGCTCCAGCTGGAACAAAGTGAGCCACCCGACCATGCCGCACCATCCAGCCGAGCTTCCGCTTGAGGCAGAGGGCGGAAGTTAGAAGTCAGAGAGAGCAGAGAACCTGGAATCATCCTGAACCAGCAACGCTTCGCGGAAGCGTCGCTTCACTCCCATTCATGAGGAGACATGCCCCATGTTGAATCGCCGACAGTTTTTGTCGCGGAGCCTGAAAGCCTCGTCGCTGGTGGCTCTGGCGCCCGCCGTCCCCCAGTTCTTGCTCAACACCGCCGCCGCCGCCGAGCCAGGGAGAGACAACATCCTTGTCGTCATCGAGTTGACCGGCGGCAACGACGGCTTGAACACAGTCATTCCCTACGGCGACGACTTGTACCACAAGTACCGCCCCACCCTGCGCTACACCAAGGATCAGGTAGTCAAGATCGATGATTACCTCGGCTTGCATCCCGCCTTGCGTCCGCTGGAGTTCTTGCTCGGCAACGGCCAGCTGGCCATCGTGCAGGGAATCGGCTATCCCAATCCCAACCGCTCTCACTTCGAGTCGATGGACATTTGGCAGTCGGCGGAAGTGGGCCGTAAGCTGTCCGGCACCGGCTGGCTGGCGCGTGGTGTCGCCGAGCTGCAAGACAAGGACGGCAACATCCCCATCATGCACCTGGGGCCGGAGAACCTGCCCTTGGCCTTGCGCGGCGCCGCCAGCGGTGTCGTCAGCATCAATGACAAGAAACCGTTCCGCCTACGGCTGGACAAACACGACCGCCTCGACCGTAATGATGCCATCAAATTTGACGAGCCTGTGAAACCTGTCGAAGTTTCCCCAGAGGCTCCCGTGGATGAGGCCGCCAAGCGACGCCAAAAGCGCTTGCAATTGATGCGCGCCCTGGCCCCAGCGCCGCAGGAGGAAGACCCCAACGATCTGCTCGCCTTCGTCCAGCGCCGCCAGATTCAAACCTTTGACACCTTGAGCAAGCTGGAAGAGCTGTTGCCACAGACGGAAAGCAATCGCTTCCGGCGCTTCTTCAACCGGGGAGATTTGGCCGACAAGTTGGACTTGGTGGCCGAGCTGATCAATCGCGGCTTCGGCGGTCGGGTCTATTACGTGACGCTGGACGGCTTCGACACCCACTCCAGCCAAGCGGAGACGCACCGCGACTTGCTGGAGAAACTGGCCCGGGGCATCTCCGAGTTTTACGACCGGCTCAACGGCAACGGCCAGAGCCAGCGCGTCGTCACCATGACCTTCTCGGAATTTGGCCGGCGCGTCGATGAGAATGGCAGTCAAGGAACTGACCACGGCGCCGCCTCGTGCCTGTTCGTGGCTGGCCCGGCGGTCAAAGGCGGCCCCATCGGCAAACACCCCAGTCTGAGCGACTTGGGGGATGGCGACTTGAAGTATCACACTGACTTCCGCCGCCTATACGCCACCTTACTCGACCAGTGGCTCGGCTGTGACAGCCAAGCCATCCTGGGCGGCCAATTCGAGCATTTGGAATTGCTCAAGGTGAAGAGTTAATCGACGTTCCTCTCCTCGTTGAGAACGCGCGATCCAGAACATCCTAATTTGGTTTCACCGCGCTTCATCGTTTCGCGCATCGGATCACCCCAACGCGAAACGATGAAGCCATCATCTCAGTCACACCTTCCGCGCCTGTCCGGTTCGGGCGGCGTCATAAGCGGCGAAGATGGTCCTCAACACGCGCAGGCTATCAGCAGTGGTGATCGGCGTCTCCTGCAAACCGGCACAGGCGCGGACGGCGGCCCGCACGAACGGGGTGTAGCCGCGCTGGCCTTTGGGATATGCAAAGCGTTGCACCTGGGGGTTGGGGTTGTCCTTGGCGCTGTACCATTCCAAGGGCAGGTCTTCGGTGGCCTGGAGCTTGAGCCAACCGTGTTCGCCCCAGATTTGGAGGTGGGAATGATACCCCTTGTCCAGATAATAGCCGGACAACATGGTGCCGACGATACCGGAATCGAAGCGCAGGGCCACGGCGGCGGAATCTTCGATGTCCACCGGCTGTCCGCCGACGTTGGCGGTGAAGGCGGCGACCTCGGCCACCGACAAGCCCGTGAGATACATCGCCAGGTCCAGCCAGTGAATTCCCAGCCAGATCAGATGTCCGCCGCCGGCCCGTTCCTTGCTGGCGAACCAGGACTTTTGATAATCCGGCCGGCGCAAGCGCGTCTGATCGGCCACCAGGAAGATATTGGCGGCGTGGATGTTGCCGAGCTTCCCCTCTTGGATCAACCGGCGGGCTTCCTGGACGGGCGCATGAACCCGGTTGGCCAAGGCCAGCATCAGGTAGCGATGTTTCATCTCGGCCTTGCGGGCCAGCTTCTCGAAGTCGGCCACGCGCACGCAGGCTGGTTTTTCGGCGAAGACATGGCAACCCGCCTCCAGCGCGGCATCGATGGCCGGCGGCGCCTGTGCCGCTTCCATGCTCACCAAGGCCAGCTGTGGTTTCTCTTGGCGCAGCATCGTGTCGGTGTCCGGATAGACTTTCGTCAGTTTGTCTTTTAGCCCCTTCTCGGCCCGCTGCACGGTCTGGCCGCTGGGATCGGCCAGCACCACTTCCGCCGCCTCTTCCGTCTGCGCCAGAGCGGTGAAATAGGCTTCGAGATGCGCCCCTTGGGCGTGCGTGACGACTCCCACCTTGATGGTCTTTGGCATGATGAACGACTCCGTGACAAGGAATGCGGTTTCACTTCGGGGCAGTGTGAGAAGGTGCATTGTAATGCTTGACTGGAGCGCGCACAATTCGTTGGGTAAAGTGGTTTTTCGTTCCCTCAACAGCGAAGGAAACACCGATAGTAGGATTCTTCATGACATTGTCATGGCTTTCCCCGACATTGCCGTTGGCCGAACGCACGCGGCGGCGCGTGTCGCTGTATCTGATTCCATATCTCTTTTTCCTGTACGTGTTGTCGTATCTGGATCGGACCAATGTGGCCGTGGCCGCGCTCGGCATGATGGCCCCCGAGTCCGAAGGGGGCATGGGCTTTGATCGGGCCATCATCGGCTTTGGCGCGGGGATGTTCTTTTGGGGATATTGGATTCTGGAAATTCCCAGCAGCCTCAGCGTGTTGAAATGGGGAGCGCGTTGGGTCTTCGTGCGCATCCTGGTCTTGTGGGGTTTGTCCTGTGCCTTGATCGGTGTCATCGGTATGCCGTTCGCCACGAGCCTGTTCGCTTGGCTGCCAGTGATCCCCGAAGACGCCGCCGTCATTTCCACTCTCGATCGCGGCACGGACTTGGCTTTTGGTTGGCTCGCGCGGTTATGGAACTACACTGACCCCCTGACTTGGTTTCAAGACCTGGCAAGATTTTTCAATCAACTTCCGTATGATCCCATCAATCAATTTTACTTCTTTCGCTTCATGCTCGGTTTTTTCGAGGGGGGCTTCTTCCCTTCGGTGATCGTGTATTTGTCGCTGTGGTTCCGGGCACAGGATCGGGCCAAGGCGATTGCCAGCTTCATGGCGGCGATTCCATTATCGAGCTTGGTGGGCGCGCCGCTGTCAGGATTGCTCTTGGGTGTACACTGGTTCGGTCTGCCAGGGTGGCGCTGGATTTTCATCTTGCAGGGGATTGTGCCGATGCTGGCGGGGTTCGCCACGCTGTTCTTCTTGCCCGACCGGCCGGAAAAGGCCGCTTGGCTGCCGCCAGCGGAACGCGACTGGCTTGTCGGCGAATTACAGCAAGGCCAGGCAAACCCGCGCCAGCCGCATCACTGGCTGTGGCTGCGTCATGTTGGCGTCGTGGCGCTGCTGACCACGGCCTATTTTTGCTATCTTATGGTCATTTATGGCTTGGGCATGTTCATGCCGGACATCATCAAGTCACAAGCCCATGTATCCAATTTTTGGGCCAGCATCTTGACCGCGTTGCCGTACTTGATGGCTTTGCTAGGAATTTTAATCAACGGCTGGCACTCGGACCGCACCGGCGAGCGCATCTGGCACGCGGCTGTTCCGCTGTTGTGTCTTAGCGGTGGCATCGCATTGACGGCCCTGTTCGATGGTTACGGTTGGTTGACGGTGGCGCTGACGATATTCCTGGTGGGGACGTTTTTGTTCGCCACGCTGCCCGCCTATTGGCCGTTGCCGTCGCTGTGGCTGGGGGCGCTGGCGGCGGCGTCCGCGACGGGCTTCATCAACATGATCGGCAACCTCGGCGGTTTCGCGGGGCCGGCCCTGGTGGGTAAGAGTGCCACCGGCATGACCACCTTCGCCCCCGCCTTGTTCAAGCTGGCTCCGTTGCCGGCCATCGCGGCGGTGATCATTCTTCTGGTGGGACTGAGCCGGCGCCAACGACTGCCGTCCCTGAAGGAACGTGGGTGAAGCAGCCTTGATTGCGTTGGTAGAGCACCTGTTCCGTCGGCGCGGCTAGGCGGTGAGCCATACCCAACCATATACTGAGAAGGAAGTGATTCTGACGTTACCGCATCGCGCCGGCACGGCGGGTGGTTTCATGCTTCCCTCCTCTACCTTGACGTGAACGCGGCAGTAACGGCAGAGTGACTTGAGGTTTATTGCCCATGAATACCTTCGGGACATGGGGTTCGCGGAAGTGAATACCCCTTCCAGAGCACCGCAATTGGGAAACATCTATCAATCATTCTTTGCGAGACATACCATGAAACGCTGGCATTGGACGATCGTGGTCGCGGCGGGTCTGCTGGCTGGCGGCGCGCAGGCGGCGACCAAGACGTATGAGCTGACCATCACGGGCACCAAGGAAGAGCAGCGGCACGTGCCGGTGCGCGTGCCGCTGGCGGTGCCGCCGGAGCTGGCCGCGGCGCGTTCCGTGCAAGTGCGCGTCGATGGCCAAACCATCGACGGCCAATTGACCGCGCCCAGCCTGCTCGCCCAGCCGGTGCCGACCCCGGGGGACGCGGTGGCGCGCGAGCTGCACTTCATCCTGCCCCATATCAAGGCGGGGCAGACATTGGCCGCCTCGGCGACGCTGGCCACGGAGCCGTCGAGCAAGGCCGTCGCCTTCCGCTGGCACGACACGCCGGGAAAGTTCACGGAGCTACGTTTCGGTGATCGGCCCGTCTTACGCTACCTGTATCAGCCTCTCGACGACTCCAGTAAGGAAAGCCGGGAGCAAACGTATAAAGTCTTTCATCATGTCTTTGATCCCTCTGGGGCGCGCCTCGTCACCAAAGGGGCGGGGGGGCAGTACACGCACCATCGCGGCCTGTTCTATGGCTTCAATCGCGTCACCTACGGCGACGGCAAGAAGTGCGACGTCTGGCACTGTGGCGGCGACGCGCATCAGTCGCACCAGAAATTTCTCAGCGACGAGGAAGGACCCGTGCTGGGCCGGCATCGGTTGGCCATTCATTGGCACGGCGTCGGCAAGGAAGTGTTCGCCGAGGAAGAACGGGAGCTGACGGCATACCATGTTCCTGGCGGCATCCTGATCGAATTTGCCTCCCGACTGAAGCCGGTGATAAGCCCGGTGCATCTCGACGGTGATCCGCAGCACGCCGGCTTCCATTTCCGGGCGGACAACGAAGTCGCCAGCAAGACGAACAAGCAAACCATCTACATCCGCCCCACCGGCGCTGATAAACCGGGGGCCACGCGCAACTGGCCGCAGTTCAAGGACCATGTCAATCTGCCGTGGAATGCCATGAGCTTCGTGCTTGGCGACCAGCGCTACACCGTTTGCTATCTCGACCGCCCCGACAATCCCAAGGAGGCCCGCTTCAGCGAGCGCGACTACGGCCGCCTTGGTTCCTACTTCGTTCATGAGCTGACGGAACAAAAGCCCTTGGACGTGAACTATCGCGTCTGGTTGCAAGAAGGGCAAATGGATGTCCCGGAGGTAGCGGCTCATAGCGCCCGTTTCGTGCAGCCGCCGCGCGTGACCGTGAAATAGCATCGAGGCTAGCAAAAGGGACCGGCAAGCGAAAACGCGCCGGTCCCTCTTGCTGGCCATCACTCCCGTCGCTCGCTGGCGTGCCGATCCAGCTCGGCGAACAGGTCGCGCAGCGACAGCGTGAAGCCCGGCAGCACCTCTCCGCCTTCCAGATTCGCGCTTTCATCCAAAGTCACGAATCGTTCTGGTTCGGAATAGACGGCCACCGTGCGGGCGTTGGGATCGACAATCCACACGACGCGCACCCCTGCCGCGAAATATTCGCGACGCTTGCGGGCCATCTCGGCGGGCGTGTTGCCGGCGCTGAGCACTTCGACGGCCAAATCGGGGACCAGGTCGGCGATGGGTTCTTCGGGGATCCGACCTTCGGGAATACGTTCCCAAGAAACGAAAGCAACGTCTGGGATACGTGTCAGTCCCGGAAATAGGCGAACGATGCCATCCGCCCCCGATACCAGTCCGAGATTCCGCTCCAGGACGAACGCGCGCAACATACTCCCCAGAGCAAGCGCCAGCAACGATTCGCGGAAGCCCATTGCTTTCTCCACTAGGGCGCCGTCCACCAATTCGTAGAGGTTCTTGCCGTCGTGCAGCTGAGCCAATAAGTCCTCTTCGGTGGCCAGGCCGGGAGCGGGGCGGGCGCGGATGCGGCACAGCGGGATGTTGCCGAGCCGTGCCACCAGATCGGCCAACGTTTCCGTGGTGGGGGGAGAAGCGAGAGTCGATGCCATGTCATTATCCTCCATCTAGCCCCGGGCTGGCGTGCCGATCCAGCTCGGCGAACAGGTCGCGCAGCGACAGCGTGAAGCCCGGCAGCACCTCTCCGCCTTCCAGATTCGCGCTTTCATCCAAAGTCACGAATCGTTCTGGTTCGGAATAGACGGCCACCGTGCGGGCGTTGGGATCGACAATCCACACGACGCGCACCCCTGCCGCGAAATATTCGCGACGCTTGCGGGCCATCTCGGCGGGCGTGTTGCCGGCGCTGAGCACTTCGACGGCTAAATCGGGGACCAGGTCGGGAACGGGATCGGTGGGGACTCGTCCCCCCGGCAGTCGCTCCCAAGACACAAAGGCGACATCGGGAATACGCACCAAGTTGGGGAATAAACGCATTATTCCCCCTTCACCGGATACTAACCCCCGCTGGTGCGTTCGAGCGTAATTCCCCAAAACCTCGATGAGAAAACACGCCAGCAACGATTCGCGGAAGCCCATTGCTTTCTCCACTAGGGCGCCGTCCACCAATTCGTAGAGGTTCTTGCCGT
>JBKBIP010000053.1:0-20115 GCA_046297495.1 Gemmataceae bacterium
GTGTGGGCGGACGTGGCGGCTTCAATGCGGCCCCGGATCGCTCGCCGGGGATGACCGCTCGCGTCGTAAGTGGCCATTTTTTCGGGGATTACGTGGCCTTCCGCGAGCGGCACGTCTTGTCGTCGTGTTCACAGGCCGAGTCATCAGTCACCATCCTTCGCAACCCATTCGATTGCAGTTAGTTCGGTCTTGCGAGCGGCTCGCACAGCCGAACCGTGTTCTATCTCCCACGTTGTCAAAGAACTTCCGACGCCAAGAGGCGTTCGCGTCCAGTTCATCGCCTCCGCACTCGGCCTCCTTTTGGCGAATAGATGGCCGTCGTCTTCCCGCGTTCTGGACAAGGAACCGGCCGGTTGCGGCCGGAATTCATCCCTCGGTCAGCTGGTCCTCGCCGTGCGGTCAGGCCAATCGGTGGAGGTTTCCTACCGCCTTCCAGATGATTATAGCCATCGAAGGATACGCCGGCATGCGCCGCGTCGGGCGACCGTGAGAATGCTCGTGTGCCAGATACGCCTGTCTCACGGTGGCAATCCGCCGCAATCAGAAGACCGGATGCCAGGACGGAATTGTCGGTAGCCGTTGCCGATGGTCAGCCGCTCCGCTTCAAACACCGACCAGATTTCGCCGGAGCAAATCCTCGTCATCATCGCCGACCGCGATATTACGCATCACTAGCAGACGCATTGTTCTCAGCAAGAGCGGCGAAAAACATTCCGAGCCCGTAATGCGAGCCATAACCGAGCAGGAGAGGTCCTCGAAGAGGAGCGGAGAAGGTCAATCGGAGTCCGTAACCCGCGTCGGCTGGCGGAGCGACGCCCCCGTGAGTCCGCTGCCGGACATAGCGCCGTAACGCGCGCGTAAGATGGGGATCGACGGACACGCTTTCAATCTTCGGGAGATTTCGCGATGCAAGTTCGGCGTTGATTTGCCCGCGAAGTGAGTTCTTGCCGCGGGGCTTGAGGAATCTCGGCAGCACGAACGGCGTCACACTTTCCCAGACCTGAGCCCCTTCGGGCGGACCAAGAATCCCTTCGAGTTCAAGATTGAGAGGGGGCGGCAAGCGCCGCAGCATCTCGAGATCGCCACTACCTACCACGGCAACTTGAAGATCACCAGCCCCGCCTTTCGTCCACGTTCGCCGTAGAGTGCGGATGGCTCGTTGGGCAGCCTCACGCAATCCCATCTTTGCATAGATGAGGATGTGATCGAGGCGGCCATCGCCATCCAGGTCAACGGGGATAGTGTGCGCGTGTTCGTGGTGGTCGTGGAGAGGCCGATCGAACTCGTCTTTCCCGGTCAGTTCGGGGCAGTGTACGCGCTGGCCGTCGCCAAGGCGAGCGATAACGGCGCGATGGAACAACTCGGCCTGGGGTAGTGTTCGCGCGACAGGAGGTAAGGCAGATCGATTCCCGCTGGCGGTGGTTATGGCCAGAAGCATTGTCGTGACCGTGTGTGCTGAGGCTGACCGCGGTGCAGTCGGGACCCCAACCTGCAAGGCATCGCTCCGCCGCCAGTAGAGGACGCGTCGGGAACCGGGCGGCTGGGACCAGCCGTGGCCTTTCCACCAGGCGGTGTCCTTGGTCAGACAGGACAACAGATCGGGTGGGTAAGGCTCGATGGCTTGTGCCTGCTTCTTCTTCACAGGCGCAGTCTGTTTTTGGCCCTGAAAGGGTTGCAACGCTTCTTGAACTTGAGTCGCGCGCCATTGTTCGTAGTCAGCCGGTGAAATGGCGGCGATCAGCGAGACCTGTTCCCACCCGGGGCCGCGATGCTCTCCGTTCTGACACGGCACCGCATTCCACTCGACATGCGGAGCCAGAGGCAGTAGCTCCGCCTCAACCCAACTCTCGCTGCGACCCAGATAGCCCAGCGCGGAGGCCAGCTTGCCAAGAAGTTCCGCTTCCGCAGCGTCGAGTTCGCACGGCCAGTGGATGAGCAGTTCCCCCGCACCGACGTTGGCCCACGTGTCGAAGACGAGCGTCGTCTTCTGCGCCTTGCCTTCGATCGTGGGCATGTAATGTCGGCTGTGTGCTGCACTGGCAGCAGGCAGACGATACAGCGGCAGCACCGTGGCCAGCTTATCGATCAGGGATCGTCCGACCGGCGGAACGTCACTCCAGCCCTGGCTAGAGAAGCCACAGGCGACAAACGCCCGCAGCAGCCGCCACGGACTGGGCGGCCACTCGATCAGCCCTTCGTTGACGTGGTGCCCCCAAGGCGTGGCATGGTAACGCCCGCCGGGGAACCGGAGTTTCACGGTCGGCATGGCGGGCACCTCAGTTGTCATCGTTCTCGGTGTCGTTGTCTTCGTCATCGCCGGTATTGTCGGCGTCATCTCCCTTGGGTTTCTTCTCGTCCTTCGCCTTCTTGAGTTCGTCCTCGAAGGTGACTGTGGTATGCACCATCAGGTCTTTGCACTCGGTAATCGCCGCCTTGACTGCTTCTTCGAGGTCGGGAAGCGAAGGCAGCTTGAAGCCGGCGGGTCGAGTTGCAACGAGGTTTTCTCGATCGATCGGTTCCAGGTCACACGCGGTCCGCAGCCGCAGGTCGCCGTCGAGGAGCTTCCGCACCCGATACAGGGCGAGAAGGATCAGGAGCGATTGCACCTTCGGATCGAGCCCGTAGCCACGGATCTGGGCCAGATCGAGGTTGAAGTGGCAGTCGATCCGATCCGCGACGTACTCATCCCGAGCGAAGGGCACGTTGCCGAAACCGCTCTTGGTATCACCCGATGGGTTGACATGGTCGTTCTTCACCCCACCCGAGGCCGCGACGGCAGCCCCTGTAGCCTCGATGAACGCGGACAACGCTCGTGCGATGCGCAGACGACCACCAGCGAGATCCTTCTTGGCCAGGAAGACGCCGTGGATGAGGCTGCCCACGTCGTACTTCAGCAGCACCTCGGCCAGCTTCTTGCGGTCGATCGGTCCTTCTTCGAGACCGCCCAGTTCCTTTTTGAGATTGTCGAAGAACTTTCGGTCTTTCCCTTCCAATAAGTAAGGACTGTTGATGCGATGAGCTTCCAGCATCGAATCGGTGAGAAACGCTCCCTTGCGGGTGACGGTGACATGACTAATGCCATCGAGTGCGGCGGCCGGTTTGTTCGTCGCCGTGTCCCAGCAGGTCGTCTCGAGCCGGTTGGCCATGCTCTGGGCACTCTCGACCAGAAGTTTCGGGCCTTCCCGTGTCTGATAGGTTGCCGCCCCCAGGCTGGGGAAGCCGGTCGGCTGGAAGCGATCGCCCTGAACGGGCTTAAGGGGAACCGTCATCAGGAGCCGGCTGACTCCGTCGAGTGGGCTGAGGTCAAGCATGGAGTAATCCTTTCATCGAGGGGTCCAGAATAGCGGCGGCACGAAGGGCCGTGCTGCGGTGAATCGGGAACGCGAGGGCGGCGGCCCAGAGGCGGGCCGTATCGGGATCGGTCGTGCCGGCAACCATCGGCGGGCGGATGCCGACCGACCGCAACCGCTGGCGCGCGATCTCGATCGCTCGCACGGCATCACCGGAGAGCAGCAACCGCACGAGGCGTTCATCGGCGGGAATGTCCCGATCCCCCGCCAGCGGCCAGGGCAGGCAGCACAACCGCACCGCCAGCCAGCATTCTTCGGGAGTTTCGGCTGATGCGGAGGTTCGTGGCAGGTGCTCGCGCGACCACTGGTCCCACTTGATGGCCATGAAGGTGCGGGCCAGGCCGAACAGTCGGTCGAGATCCACCGCCCCGCTCAGCAATCGAGACAGATCGTCGAACCGAGCACCACACCCCGCCGCAGCCAAGAGCCGAGAACGACGTTGGCCCTTCTGAGTGGCTTCAATCAGGCGACGCTCGACAATCGCGGC
Source organism: Gemmataceae bacterium (assembly GCA_046297495.1). Classification (GTDB taxonomy): domain Bacteria; phylum Planctomycetota; class Planctomycetia; order Gemmatales; family Gemmataceae; genus JBKBIP01. The sequence goes on from JBKBIP010000053.1 coordinate 3,838, forward strand.
GAGATCGCGGAGCGGATCACGTCCGGAAACGACAACGCGCGGATCGTTGGCCAGTTTCTTGTCGGCCGTCTTGAATCGCCTCGGGTTCTTCTCTTCCAAGGGCAGAACGTGGTGGCGAATCGGGTCGTAGGGGCGACCCTCGCGATTGTAACTCGCGGCCGCACTGCCCAGGGCCAGGGCGAGGCGAAACTCTGCCGAGTCTTCCGCCACCGCTTCGACCCAGTCGGGCCGCAGAGCGGGGATGGGGCCGGCCTCAATGCCGGTGCCGGTGGCTTGGATCGCTTCGATCTCAGCCGCGGCCAGCAAAATGGCCTGCCAGCGATCGGGCGTGTGGTCGTGCGTCAACGCGGCAAAGACGGCATCGGCCAGGCGACGTTCCGCGTGAACCAGTCGGGCCGGGGCGTTCTTGTCTCGGCTTCGTCGCTGAACTCGATCCAGCCACGCGGCCAGATCATCGATCAGGTAGGCGCGAGGGTGATGACGAACTTGGACTCGGCCCAGCGGCACAGCGAGGTTTGAGAGTCCGTTTCGCACAAGATATCCGTATCGCATGAACGATTCGATGCCACGGGCCACACCCAGCCGGCTGATCGCACGGGCGGCGTCAATGGGACGTGCTGCCGTCTCTCTGGCCAATTGCATGCGGGCCTCCCCGAGCAGGCTCTGCAATTCCGAAAGCAGCAATGGTTGCGACCAAAGAGGCATCCACTGCTCGCCCCGCTGGGCATCTTCCGATCCTGTTGAGGCAAAACCGGTTGCATGGGCATAGATGGCAAAGGGAACACTGGCTCGGCTGTCATCTCTGGACTCCAGCCGTCTCGAAACGACACTACTAAACAGAATGGTTCCTTCCATCATGAAAACGTAGTCCCATCCATTGATCAGGTTTCCGCTCTCAAAACCTGTCGAACTGTTTGCTCCGCCAGCGGCTCCGGGCTGATACTGGCCAATCGACGCTTGCGACAAGCGATTCGAGGGTAGAAACCAGAGAGCCTGTTGCAACAACTCACACGTATTTGAAGAGGCAGGTAATCCGGAGGAAAAATCAAATAGGCCCATGAGTTGTTGCATGAAATTCTGTGTGAAATCAAGCCGACCGTCATTGCCTCCGGTGCCCAATAAAGAGGGGAAGCGAGCCTGCCCCGTTCCATCAAAAGCGACGACCGCGTCCAGCCAGTTTCGCAGTCGTCCCCTCCATGTCATCACGCACCGCCGAAATATCATGGGCTTTTGTTTCTTGTCCGGCTTCTGGCCCAGACCTTGAACGATCAAATGCCCCTTGTTGATTGCATCTTGATAGGTGCGAAAACGAGTCGTCGTCGATTGTCGGATTGCTTGAATCGCCCTCCGATTGTCTTTGGGAAAAAACCCACTGCCGCCGTTCCATGGCGCAATCAGCGGCGTCGGCTCGTACTTCTCCAGGAAGAACGCTTCAAGCTCCTCCTTCGACAGCTTGCTGAGTAGGCAGAAGCGTTCGCCGTCCCACCAGCCGCGGGCTTGGGGGTCGGCCTGTTCGCCGACCAACCGCAAGATGCCGAGTGCTTTTAGATAGTTGGCCAGCGGAGCCGGGGAGCATCCCTTCAGAATGTGCAAGTGCATCATCAGGCGTGGCCCTCCGATACCAAGGCCGGGTCGTTGGTGGTCAGCCGGGAGGCCCGCACGTCGGCTGCCCGCAGGATCGCTTCGAGAAACGCCAGGGCCGCCGGGCCGTGTCGCTCCATCAGCCCGATACATCGTTCCCGCCAACTGATCCCAGTTCGACAAGAAAGCCCCACCGCAGCCGGAGACAAAGTCAGCGTCACTTCCGGGAGCGGCGGTTCGCCCGGCACCAACTCTACACTGGGCAAGCGGTCCCCTTCGCGAATGCCGCGGATCGGCAGTCCCCGGCCGTCGCGGTCCCGGTACTCCTGATCTTTCGGTGCGGCATGTAGGCCGACCCGCACCTTGCCGTGATGGCTGGCCACCAGATAAGCCACAAGGTCGAATTCCTCCGCCTTGCACTTCAGCAGCCGCTCAATCAGCGGGTTTGTTGGCGGAGACTGTTTCAGCTCGGGCAACGGCTGCTTCATCTGCTCGAAGACGGCCACCCAGGGGCCGAGCAAGGCGTCATGTTTCGGCGCGTAGACATCGAGCAGAGCGAACAGACCGAGGGCACTGGCAAGTTCGTGGCGAAACGCCGGTCGGGTTTCGCTGTCGTCGAGGTAGCGATACATATCTGGCGGTCGTCGCCACGCTCCTTCGGGGCCTTTGGCCAGATCGTTACGCGACGGTCGATTCGTTCCGCGCATGGCCCCCTGGAACGCCGGGTGAGACTTGCCCCAGTCATGCCAGAGAGCGGCCAGTTCGATCAGTCCCTGCAATGGTTCAGGCAGGCCCAGTTCTCGGGCAATCTCCCTCGCATGTTCCTTGACTTCCTTGGTGTGGCACGCGATCGTCTTCCAGGGGTTGAAACTCAACTGCTCGCCGTCTTGTTGATCGTCGGCTGATTCCAACGCTTGGGCTGCTTGAGGCACCACTGGCTCGACAACCGGCGGAACCGATGCACTCGATTCGGCATCAAAGCCGCGATCCGTGCGATAACCGCCACAATTGCTGGCGACACAAACGACCCGGCCGGGAAGCAGACTCGCGCGGGTGGCCTCGACCCACTCACCGTCGAGCCAGTCCCAGACCCAGGCCCGCATTCCGCCGCGGAGTTTCGGCTTCTTGTTTGTCTTGGTCTCTTCGCCACACAGCCAGTCGCGAGCCTTCAGGAAAGGGATCGCACACAGTTCCCTTCGGTGCGGCTTGTGATTCTCGGGTGGCCGTTTGGGTTTCTCACCTTTTTTGTCCGGCTCGATTTCCAACCAAAACACATGCAGGTCCCGTTCATCGCCGGAGCGAATGAACCGGCTGATGTCCAGGTCCGCGCCCGTCAGGTCCGGCGTGGTGTCGAACAGTTCGTCGAACTCTTTGCGAAGCAGCAGATGCGATGGTGCATACGGGTAGAGCCGCTGGCGCGCTTCTTCGCTCAGCGATGCTTCATGGGCTTCCAAAGTCTGAATTCCCACGTCGCGTAGCTGTTGAATGGTTTCCCAGGCACTTTCAAGTTCTTCGGGTTGATAGGGGGCGGCATCGTCGGGGTTCTTCCGAAGATCAACTACCACCACTTGGCCACTGCCCCCATACCGCGCACAGCGGCCGAACCGCTGCACCAAACTGGGCCACGGTGCAAGTTCGGTGACCAGGCAGCCTGCGGAAATATCGACCCCGGCTTCCACCACCTGCGTTGCCACGATGATCCGGTTCACGCCCCGGCAACACGCGGCTTTGTTCAGAAACTCCTTTTGCCAGTTCTCCCGTTCGGCGGGGCGAAAGCGACTGTGAATCAGCCGCGTCTCTTCCTTGCGGCTCTTCACGATCGCATCGAAAGTCTCACACGCCCGTTCCACCGTGTTGCAGACAACCAAGGTGATCTTGCCGAATTCGCCGTCGCTCAGCTTGGCGTGCTCTTCGAGAATTCGTGCTGCGAAACTGTTATGTTTGTCCGAAGCGATGGTTTCCGTGATCACCGACTTGGAAATGTCCCACAGCCCGCCGGTGCGTTGTCCAGCCGGAACCTCGCAAGGGTTTTGGACCCAGGAGCGGTGATGCTCGGCGGTGTCCACGCTTTGCAACCACCCAGGCTGAAGCGTCGCACTCATCCACCAGGTGTGGCACGGTCGAAGATGCTTGTCGCGATACGCCTGGAGCTGTGCCGAGGTCGCCAGGCCGACATCCATCAGTTGGACTTCGTCCATCACCCACAAGGCGTCCTGGTTCAGCAGGCCGAACTCCATCGGCCAGCGGGCCCGCGCGCTGGCATAACCTCGATTCAAGGCCCGCGACAGCAACATGTCCTGGGTGCCGATGATGATAGCCGGTCGTTCGGGATAAAGAAACCACTCGCTAGCGTCCTCACCGCCCATCGCGACGTGGACCATCGGGTGGTGCGCATCTGGGATTCGATCCGCGAGTTCTTGGGCGACCTGTTCCGTCTGTTCCACGAGCACGCGCATCGGTAGGCACCAGACCAACCGCCGGGGCCAACCGTCGTCGCCACGATGCAGGCGATGGTAGCTCCAGGCGGCCAGCACGCCTTCCGTTTTTCCCAAACCAGTCGGAATGCGGATCAGCCGATCGCAGCAGGTCGATGTTGCTGCCAACTCAGCCTGCCATGAGCGCGGGGATGGATGACCAGTAAGGGTGCCAAACCAAGATTCGAAGGTGTGAGTGCTCATAGTCCTGCAATGGCTTGAATGCCCTGTCCGCACCATCAAGTCATGGAGTTCCTTGGATGGTGAAATAACGTAATAAGCCTTTTCGGCCGGTACCATTTCGGTAGTTGCGTTTTACGTCGTATTCCGTTTTTGGCTAGTGTTGCGAAGGACCTCGTTTGGAGCTTTCGGGAGGAACTCGCCTTGGCCGCATTTACACCACCACAACTACATCCCGTGCATCGGCTGCCTCCATTGGCCGTCCGATGGCCTCGATCAGTTGCACGCACTTGGCGCACAGGGGAATGAACAGCACCTGATCCTCTTCCAGATGGATGAGATCATACAGCCTGGACCGCAGCCGCACAAAGTCCGTTGCGCTCAACCGGCACAGGAAGACTGAATACTGCCGGCGCACGCCGAAGTCCTCGCACGTCGTCGCCACCTTCCGCAGCCGCTTCGGATCGGATATGTCGTAGGCCACGATGTAGCTGTCCATGACGGTACTCCTTCAACGCACCGTGAACCCCGTGTACTGCGGCACATCGCCGCGGACGTATGCCGCCAGCAGCCTGGCCTGCACTTCCAGCATCCGGCTGTACGACATCTTGTAACCGAACAGCGGATGCGTCACGACCGTCGCGCGCCGCTGCTCATAAGCCCCAAAGAACTTCTTGCGTCCTTCATCGGTCAGCTGGCACGATTCCCGCCAGGTCAGGAAGTCCCCCGGTTCCAGAATGCGATTGTTGACCAGCGTCAGCACCACGCTGTCGGCGATCACGGCCCGGAACTCCTCCATGAGATCGAGGGCAAGCGAGGGCTTCCCGTGGCGGCCCGTGTGGAAGAATCCCCGGTACGGATCAAAGCCGACGATGCAGAGCGCCGAGAAACAGTCCTTGAGCAGCATGGCGTAGGCGAATGACAAGAGAGCGTTCACCGGATCGCGCGGCGGGCGGCGGTTGCGACTCTTGAAATCAAAGCCGCGTCCCGGCGGCTGGGCCTTCAGGAAACGGTTGAACTCTCCAAAATACAGTGCGGCTCCCTGTCCCTCCAGGCCAAGCAGCGAGTCGATCGCGGTGGCGCGTTCCACGCGTGTCAGCAGTTCGGCCAGATCGCGGGCCGCCGGCTCGTCGCTGCCGCGGCTTCCGTCCTCGGTGGCGTCGTCGGGTCGCGACCGAAGACAGCGCATCAAGAGCGTCCGCTGATTCGTCAGCTTCGCCCGCACCACCGCTCGGCTCAGGACGAGGGCCTCAGAAGGGTCGGCGAATCGCTGAAACTGCGCCTCGCGGAGCGATACGTTCTTCGCCGGAGCCGGAGATAGCGTCGCGATGAACCGGCCGTAGCTGGTCACGAACGACACCGGAATACCGTTCATGGCCAGAGTTTCCAGAGCCTGCGACGAGATCTGCACACTGCTGAGGACCACCACCTGTCGGACGGCGTGCAGCGGCACCCGGTTCAGTTCCTGGCCGTCCTTGCGCACGATCAGATGCTCGGAGCGTTTGCCGACATGAGTGCCAGGCTCCTGGAGGTAGAGGACGGCCCCTTCATCGGACTGCGGGATCACGCGGGTGATGCCGGCAGGCGCTGATTCAGTCGCACCAGCAGGGCGACTAATCTGATAGAGCGTCTCCTCGGGCAGGCAGATGGTCGCCAGCGAGCAGCCGTGGCACCGGTGGCGCAGCTCGGCGGGCAGAGGCTCGGGGGGCGCGTCACAGGCGGAGAGAGTACGAACCTGCTGGATGGCGGCCAGCGTCTTGGTCCGCAGCGCTTCATCAAAGGGAACCTCAACCCGTTCGCGGGTGCCGGCGTAAAACAGGACTCCGTGAGAGACCGGACAGCCGAGGTTTTCTTCCAGTAGGAGGCCCTGGGCACAGAGCTGGACCGCGTCGTTGTCCCAAACCGAGGGATGGCCTTCCCCATCACGCGGCGCAGAGCCGTGTTTGGTCTCGACAGGGTACTCGACGCCGCACTTTTCCTCGACCATGTCGAGCACAGCCGTAATGCCGAGCCGCTCGGAACTCAGGGTGACGCTGCGCGTGGAACGGGTGTCGCCGTCCTTGCGGGTGCGGTTGGCAAGGTCGGGATCGTTGACGCGGCGGTGGTCGAAGAGTCCGCCTTCGACGTGTTCGTTGACGGGCATCACGGCATCGACGTACTGTAGATAGTAGAGCCGCGGGCAGTACGTCGCCTGATTGAGCGCGCGCACCGGGATCAGGTCGGCGGTTGGAAGCGCCAACATGGTAATATCTCCTTGATGAAATCCGTTAGGTGATTCAGCCTGCTTTCGTGTCGGCGTCAAACGGCGTCGGCACGAAAGCAGCTCAGCGCCGGAACGGCGCTGCCATTGTCCCGTTTTCGCCGGGGCTGAGCCGGTAACCTACCGGGAATTGGTCCGTGAATTCGTCCTGATGCGACACGAGGATTACCCGCTTCAGCGACTGCGAGCGCTGGAGCCGCTTCAGCTCATCCGCCATTGCCCGCAACCCGTCCTTGTCGAGGCTGCCGAAGCCTTCGTCGATAATCACCGCCTCCAGGGGCCTGGCACGCCCGCTGGCGAATCGGCCAACCGCAAGCGCGACAGACACCGCGACGCGGAATTTCTGGCTCCCCGAGAGGAACAGTACCCCGATGGGCAACGGGTCGCCAGCCCGCCGGACGCGGAGGGCAAATGCCTTATCGTCCCGCCCGGCGGCCTCGTCATCCTGTTCAAGGGACAGTTCGCCGTCGGAGAGGTTTTGGAGCGTGTCGTTGGCCAGCTCGACGATCTGCTGCTCGGCATCACGGACCAGTTCCCGTTGCAGCCCGTTCTGGCCGAGGAGGTCATCCAGCTTCTTGTGGAGGTCGTGCTCCCGCTCGGCTTCCCGCAGCTGGGCCGTCAACCTTTGATACTCTTCTGTGCGGGATTGGAGTCCGTCCCGCGTTCGCACCGCGACGTCCCGGGCGCCATTCGCTATATCCAACTGCGCCGTCGCGTCGCGCTGCCGGTGCTCGGCTTCCTTCGCCGGTATCCGCGCATCGTCCGGGATGCGGTCGATCTCGGATATGACGGCCTGGAGTTGTTCTTTCCGCTCCGCTCGCTTTTCCTCGTCCTGCCGCAGCAAGTCAAACTTGTCCGCCACGCTGGACTGCTGCAGTCGATTTCGCTCAGCCGTAAGCTCCGCGATCCGTTCAGCGTCCAGGTTCGGAAGTTGCTCCTTCCAGGGATCGGTAAGCCGTTTCAGGATCGTGTGCTCCTCACCGTGGGCAGTGGCCAACTGCTTGTCGAGCGTTTCGACTTCATGCTTGGCGGCCTTCAGCTCTCCTTCAATGATCTTTTTCTGGACATCGAGACGCTTCTCGTCCGGCAGCGGATTGAGCAGGCCAACATCTCGATCAGGATGTCCTTCTCTTTGGGCCCACTGCTTCAACAAACTGGTAAGGCGAGCACGAAGTTCGGTAGATGAGGCGACCTCGCCCAGAGTCGACAGGTTGTCACGTTGGGCTTCGAGACGGATTCTGAGAGCATCGCGGTCTTTTCGGAGAGCCTCAAGGTTTTGTCGATGACGCCGGGCCGTGGCGAATCGATTCGAGGCGGTCTCGGCGTTGACCTTGGCCGCATTGAAGGCTGTCTGCCAATGGCTGACTTGCTCGGTGAGTCGGATTCGCTCGGTCTCGGCGTGCTCAGCACTGACCAACTGCCCACACCGAGAACAGGTCGTTCCAACGGCGACATCGGAAAACTGCTCATGCTGGGCGACGGCCTGTTCCAACATTGTCTCAGCCCGAGTTTTGACGGCGGCCGCTTTAATCGAGTCTTCTTCCGCCTTTCTCTCGGTGACCAGGGCATCCTCGATTTGAGTGTCCAGCTCGGGCGAGTATTGTTGAAGCGATCCTTCCAGGTTCTCGACGACAACAACGGCGTTCAACAGCTTGAAGTTTTGGTTGATATCTTGAGCGAGTTCCTTCGTCCCAAGAGTCAGGCGAGCGGCGTGCAGTTTCTCATTGAGGCCAGCGATCCGACGACGCACTTTGACCAGGGCTTCCAACTCTGGAACGACGGCGGTCAAATCGTCGAGCCGAACCTTGGCGGCGCGGATTATCGGAGCCTCCACCGCCCGCTTCTCAGCCGCAGCCAGCTGCTGTTCCAGGCTTGCCCGTTTCTTTTCCAATCCCTCCCACTGCTTGGCCTGCTCGACGCGCTGCACGGCGTCGGTGAGGGCTGTCTGGGCTTCCTGGTGCTTCTGCTCCGCAGCGGTGACGGCATTTTCCGCGGCTTCCAGCTCCTCGGGCGTGACCGGCAGCAAGGCACTAAGCTGCCGCCGCAGGGTATCGAGTGTATTCCCGCGGCAGAGGGTCGCGGCATGGACCCGCCCCGAGACCTCCTCGAAGCGCTTGAAACCAATGATCCCCTTGAGTACCGCGATGCGCTCGTCGCGGCTAGCCGAGAACAGCTTGTCCGCCTCGCCCTGGCGCAGCAGGACCGACGTGGTGAACGCCTTGTACTCGAGCCCCAGCGTTTCCTCGACCCATTTCTTGACATCGGGCGCAGAGTTCACTCCGGGAACCGCCTCCCATTCGCCGTCAAGGCGGCGCTCCACTTTCTGCGAGGTCCGGCCGGCCCGCACCCGCGTGATCCGGTACTCGACGCTGGCGAACTCAAACTCGAACACGATCCGAAACCCGTTTGCGCCGTGGCGGATGAGCTGCTCGGCCTTCTGCGTGCCGCCGCGATGCTCCCCGTACAGGGCATAGGTGATGCCATCGAACACGGCCGATTTGCCGACGCCGTTGCGCCCGCACAGTGCCCAAAGCGGCTCATCGTCGGTGAACATGAATTCCACCGCCGGCTTACCGAAGCTGAGGAAGTTCTCCAGTTCGATCCGTTTGGGGATCATGACGCGGCCTCCGCAGTCAGGAATTGCTCGGCCAGGGTCAAAACGTCCTCCTTGTCCGCGTCGCCATCCAGTTCCCTGGTCAGGAAATCTCGAATCGTGGTCCGGTAATCGGCCTGCGGTTTGAACCCGCTCGCGGTGGAGTCGCGGGCCAGGGCGTCCGGCTTGATCCAGGTGATGTCCGCGTAGCGGGGAAACAGGCGCCGGAGTTCCTGGGTGATCGCATGCCGGCTCGGGCCGGCGAGATTGTGTGTCACCCGGATGCGGACAATGGCGGTTTCCCGGTCCGGGTATTGCCCGGCGAGGGCAGGTAACTCCGCTGCCGCGTCCGTGACCGTGACATCGTGCATCGGCGTCGCGGGAATCGGAATCCAGGCGGGCTCACAGCGCAGCCCGGACGGCCCAAGGTCGAGCAGCACAACGCCCTTGTCATCGCCGCGCTCGCCGAAGTCGAGCCGGTCCAGACTTCCGGGATAGCGGACGTGGGGCATCCCGCCCAGGCACTGGGGTTTGTGGATGTGGCCGAGGCCGATATAGGCCCAGGCCGTGGGCAGGAATCCGGTATCGAACACCACATCATCCCGCTCGGTGAGCTTGTACAAAGAGTGAACTTCCGCCCCACGAATGTGCAGGTGTGCCGCCAGGACCGTCGGCAGTGTCTGGTCAAACTCGCCGTGACCCGCGGCGATTTGCATTTCCTGTGCTACACGCCCCTGGAGGACACGGTTCTCTTCGTCCTTGGAACGGAATTCGTCATCATGCTCGGCATAACGGCTGACCGTTGGGTACGGGATCATGACAAACTGGGCACGGTCGCCGGCACGCGTCTGGAGCGTGCCGAAATAGGGACGATTGAGCAGGTACATCCGTCCCGATAGGAACTGCCGGCTGCCCGCTGCCGGGGCCGCAAGACGCATCCCGGCGCGTAGCATCTCGATGCGGGCGTCCTTGTCGTGGTTCCCCGTGACCGCGAGGATCGTCCCGCCGCGATCGAAGAAAGAGGCGAATGTTTTGTGCAGGTGCGTCAGGGCCTGCGTCATGTCCTCGACCGAAGCCTGCTCGGAGAACAGGTCGCCCGCGATCAAGAGCGCGTCGGCCCGATGTTCCTCGCATAAGCCTGCGACGACCTCGACGCGGGCCGTCAGGTCGTCCGTGCGGTTCACCTGGCGGAGCCAGTCGCACAGGTGCCAGTCGGCGGTGTGAATGATGCGCATCGTTCCTCCTCCGGACGGCGGGCAGGGACCGGCGGCCCGATTCCCGGCATGAGCCATCTCGCCCGTCCCACGATTCTCGTCTGACCTGTATTGGCCCGGCCCCGGCCGCGCGCTACGCGAAATCCGCCTCCCGCCGCGATTTTTTCGGAAGTAGCGCGGCGGATGGTCCATCAACGGGCTCACCGTCCCCCGCAGCGGCATCCACGTCTTCCTTCTTGAGCGCCCAGGGTGGGTACGGGATCTTGGCGAGCATGGGAGCACGGAAGCTGGGTTGCAGTAGCAGTTTCTCGTCGGCCTGGATTTGGGCAGCCTGTAGACGGTCGGCCGGTTGCAGGACCTTCCAGACCTCGGCGGACAACTCCAGGGTGCCGCTGCGGCCAACCGCGCGGATGCCAGCGTTTTCGATGACCTTGGGCGAAACCAGGCTCGCCTGCTGTTGGGCGCCGAGCAGGATCACTCCCTGCGAGCGCATTTCGGCTGCCACCTGTTCGATCTGCTGGGTAATGGGATCGGAGCTGTTCTTCGGGGCGAAGCGGTTCAGCTCGTCCAAGGTGACGAGATAGCGCAGGCCATCCGTCGTGTTCCCAGATCGATTCAATACCAGTTGGTGGAACACGGCCGCGGCCACGAATCGCTGGAGCGAAGGGGTCAGCCGGATTCCGAACAGGTCGATCACGATCGGGCCATCGACTCCCGCCTTGGGCAGCACCAGGGGATTGCCCTTTGGATCGGTCCGCCGGAGCACACCGTCGCCTTCCTGCACGATGTACTTCAGGCGGCGGAGTAGCTTGCTCTTGGTGCCGGACACGAAGTCCATGAACATGTTGTCCCGGTTGTCGCGGAACCAGGTGAGTAGCGCGTCGAATGTCTGCGGGGCATCGTCAGTGATGCGCAGCCGGGGAGCCTCGGGCGGCCCGTTGGTCAGCCAGTCTTCCAGTTCCCCTACCAGCCCTCCGAAGTTAGCGTCGTAGATGTCGGCCTCGGAGAACAGGAACCGGAACAGCCGGTTTTCGATGATGTCCGAAAGGGACCAACTGTACGGTTGCACGGCGTTGTCGGTACGGCCGACATTCACCGGGATGGCTTGCCCCTTGAGTTGCGGGGCGAAGAACTGCACTTTCGTAAAAGGCGCAGGTCGGTCCACGCCAGCGAAGTCTTTCCATTCGGCGCGTGCTTCAACCTCTTTCGTCTTCCATTCCTTGCTCCACCGGTCGATGAAGAACAGGTCGTAGTTTTTGACGTTGAAGATAATCGACACGATCTGGAGGCGGTCGGGCTTCCCGGGGAACCTCTTTGCCTGCTCGGCGGCCTCGCGGAGGAGCAGGTAGTTGACGTGCAGCAGGAAGCTCGACTTCGCCCCGAGGCCGGCGATGCCGTTGACGTTCAGGTGTCCGCCGTTTTCCCCGAGCAGATAGGCCAGGTCGATCACCGCGGGGCCAGCGAACTCGGTTCCGCCGTTCCGCAGCAGGCCGAGGCGGAGTTTGTTCTCCTCCTTGATCCGGTCGATACCATAACCCTTCTCGGCCTCGCGCTTGCCGCCCAGGTACACGGTGCTTTCTTCGGTGGGCGGAGCGTGCGTGACCGGCTCGGTTCGCAAAATGGTCACCTTGGCATAGGTAAACCCGGCGGACGCAAACGGCGGCGCCATTCCCGAGTCGGCGTCGAACCGGTCCACCTCTTCGCCGATGTCTTTTTGCCGACTCTGGCGGTATACCTCTTCCACCAGCCCCACGAACTTGACCGTGCGGTCGCCCAGCACGCTGGACGTGGTGACGATCTGCGTCCGCTCGACGAGCTTGGCGCGTTCCACCCAGAAGTAGAAGAACTCGTTGGTCGATTCTTTGTTCGGCGGGGCGGCGACCTTGCCTAGCCGCTGGGCATCGACCAGGGTGCCGTCGGGAAAGTCGAGGTTCCTGGAGTCATCCAGTAGGGATTCGGTGACTTTGTTGTCGTTCATGGTGATGCACTCCCGATAACACCGGCGTGCCGTAGGAACCGATTCCGCAGCACCCCGAATGGGGTGAACAGGCTTTTCAAACTGTCTTCTGCCCGGACGATGGGCTCAAGTGAGACGGCCATCCGCGCGTAACTCTGCTGGCGGCAGCGGGCGTCGATCAACCACCGGGACAGGCGATTTACGAACCCGGTGCGGCCTGCCTCTGGCTGCCGCTGGAATTGAATCCACGGTATTTCGACCCGCACGGCGGCCCAGTTGGGCATCACCTTGTCGCCGCCGGCCATCTTGATGAACCAGGTCACCACCGGCAGGTCATTCGCCTCGCCCTTCGAGGTCTGGGCGATCCGAAAAAACGGGGTCCGCTGACTAGGCTTCAAGTCCAACAGCGTGCGCCATCCCTGAGGATGCAGCAGGTTTGCTGAGTGTGTCTTCACCACGCCGACGACTAGGTTGAAGCGGTCAGCGGCCGAAGCTGACCGTAGCCGGGGTTCCAGCCGGCCGTTGCACAAAGTCGGCGTGGTGCGGTCGGCTGCCAGCGCGATCGCCTCCCAGTTTGCCATCTCGTTATTGGCCCGGTTCTGGGCCGCTTTCCGCATCTTCTCGTAGTCGAACAGGTCTATCGGGTCATCCACCCTGGGCCGATCCGTTGGAAGGACACGGAGCGGAAATCCGGACAGGTTCGCGAGGGCGGCCGCGAAGGCTTCCACCTCCTGCCAGGGGAATGCATCGGTGACGAAACTGACAACTCGGTCCAGGCCAAAGAAATCGCGCGTCAGTTCGCGGCCTTTGAGGCGCATGGCGACTCCGCCCACTTCCGCCAGGAACACGGGGATCGGCCAGCCTACTTCCGGCGCCCGCAGGCAGGCGACCGCATGCCCCGATTGACACCCGTCGATGAATCGCTCCGGGACCTTCCCGGGATGTGCCGGCGTCTCGGGCAGGACGACCGGCTTCCATTCGTCCGCCGGCTGCTCGATTCCCCAGTCCATAAGTTCGTCGCGCTTCTCGGACACGGTTTCAAGCTCACTCTGGACGGGGTACATACCGACAGCGGCGCCGGCATGGCGGCGGAAGAAGCGGCGAATGGCATCGTCGCTACTCATCAGCCACTCCCAGGTCCCGCAGCCGATAGCGCATCGCCTCCGGACTGACCATCAGTTCGGCCGCCAGGTGGTACGCAAACGGTGTCCGCGGACACACACGGTACGTTTTCCGAAACGCCTCTGCCCGCGCCCGGCAGACTTCCGCCGGTATGAGTATCTCAGCCGCAAACCGATTCGCCTGACGCTCCATCGCCACTGCGGTTTCGTCTTCGACCTCGACGACAGTCGCGGGACTGTCGCCGAACGACACCTTGCCTCCCATCAACTCACGGTGGAGGATGAAGTGCCCGAGTTCGTGGCCCGCGGTGAATCTTCGGCGCGGAACCGGATCGTCGGCGTTTACAAATACCCGGCCGAAGGGGCCGGCGATGTATAGGAACCCGGCCAAATCCTCGTCTTCCCCCAGTTCTCCCGGGACACTGCCCTTCGCCAGCAGGTAGTCGTAGACCGCCGCGCGTGACAGCCGGGGCAATTCGACCAGCTGGAGCGTGTGTTCGGCCAGGAAACGCTCCAGCGGGACCGGTCCGTGGCGTGTCGGGTCCTCCGGCAGTTGGCACGCCGAGCGCAATTCGGCGACGACGCGGGCGATCCAGTCCTTCTCTTCGTCGCGGTTCATTTGGTGTCCCCCGGCCGCTTCGGGCGTTGGGGGCGGGCAGCTAGCTGGTAGTTCGCTGCCGAGGTCCGCTCCATCCAGAGATCAAGCGCCACCTCGCGGAACGCCCGCCAGTACGCTTCGGGAGCGAAACCGAACCGCGTCCCCCAACGGATCACCTGGCTGATGCCGAGTTCGGAAGGAACCTCTTCTCTCGCCTTCCGTAGCACGTCGTTGAGCCTTAAGTCGTCGGTCGTCAAACCGGCCGGCGGGTGCCGGCGAATATGCTCAGCGACTTCGGCCACGGTCAGAGGGCCGGTTGTCGGGCGGACGATTTCCGCGCTTGGCATATGCCGTTCGACGCTGTCGAGAACAGCGGAAGCGATGGCGGCCTGCTTCTGTGCATCCTGCTCTGCCACCAGTTCGGCATTCAGCCCGTGCAGCATCGCATCCAGATCGGCATCATCGCCTGCCTGCCTCCACAGAGAATCAATAGTGTCGAAGTCCTCCATCTCGACAGCGACGAGATATTGCAAAGCAAGTCGATCGAGCCGATGTTGGTTCTCCCGGTCGGTCATGGTTGGCCCTCCCCGGTGAGACCGCACACGTTCTTGAGCTTCCGGATCACCCGGTGCAACCGGACGCGGACCGCATTTTCATTCATGCCGATCCGCTCCCCGATCTCAGCGCACGTCAATTCTTCCCAGTATTTCATCCGGACGATGTCTCGGTCGGTTGGGGGTAGCTGTTCCAGAAGCTGAGTCGCGTGCAGCCTATCCGTGACGAGGTCGTCCACTGGTCGCGATGGATCGACGGCCAGCGCCTCCAGGTCGGGACCGTCCTTGGGAGGGCCAGTCGGGTCGCGAGGGCGTTTTTTCGCAAACTCACGGGCGACATTGATGACGAAACCGACCAGCCATTTCACGACATCCTTCGAGGCATCGAACTGGTCTCGGCGCTTCCAGGCCCGGCAGGCGGCTTCCTGGACGATTGCTTCGGCTTCCGCCGTCCGTTGCGTCGGTGAAAGCTCAGTGTTGCGCTTGCCGAGGAACGCACGGGCAGCGTTCCACAGGCGCGTTCGGATCGCCGGGTCCTTGAGCACAACGGCTACAGGATGGTTCTCGGCCAGAGGTATTGACACATCCAGCATCGTCCGAGGGCTCCTGAATCAACCTCGCCCCTCCGCTACAGTAGCATTGGCCGGGGAACCTGGTCGCGCTACAGGCCAGCACGAAGAATCCCCAGGGCGAGAGGCGGCGATGCCGCGCAAAAGCAGGCGCCGCGGCGGCTGCGAATGACTGCCTGGCGTCGTGACTACGGTGAATCCGGGACTGGCAGAGCCGATCTGTGTACGTAAGTCCAGATACCGGGACCTATACTCTGCGTACTAAAGGATTTATAGCAAGGTGATGGATTCCTGGAAAGAAAGGCGAGACGATGAACCGGCTACTCATCCTTGCCTGTTCGCAGCGGAAGGTACCAGCAAAGGGCTATCTGCGGGCCATCCAACCGCTATGACGGGATGGCGTTTCGTGTGCTGAGGAAGTCCTCTGGGAGACTTCGGACGGCTCCTCGGCCGTCCTGACTTTGTCGGCAAAGTACGTCCTGATTAAGTTCGGACGAAAGATTCCGCGATACGATGGCTTGAGGCGCCTCACCGGCAGCTTCTTGATCTTGAAATGCACGTTGGTCGGCTCACCCTCCGCCGCCGTGGACCACAGCTTGACCGTGCCGTCCACATCGGCCGAGAGAAGAGTCTTGCTGTCCGGAGTAAAGGCGACAAGCGTCAGCAGCGCTTTGTGGCCGAGCAGCACACGTACCACCTTTCCGGTGGCAGCGTCGCGTAGCAAAACGGTGCGATCTTCGCTGCCGGAGGCCAGCCAGCGTCCATTGGGGCTGGACGCCAGGCACACGGCGCGGCTGGTATGAATCGGCTCTGGCTCGCCCAGCACGGCGACCAGGGTGGCCGGTGCTTTCTGCGGATTGCCGTCACCGGCATAAGCCAGGGCCGCCGGTGGAATCTGGTCGCGGCACAGGGCGGTGAGAGCGACGGAAGGTGGCGGAGGTGTGAGCGCAATCCTGGGTGGAAGTGAAACTGCCTCGGTAACCACGCGAACGCGGGACACGCGGAGACCGAAGGTTGGCTCTCGGTCTGTTGGCCTGTGGGGGTTACGGAGGACCGTCCGGCAATTGAAAGTGCCGTCATAATAACTGCCGCCTCGCATTGCGCGCCTGATGACTCCGTCCTCACCTTTCACCCCGTCGTCGCACCACTCCAGTGCGTTGCCGTGCATGTCGTACAG
>JBKBIP010000054.1:0-19769 GCA_046297495.1 Gemmataceae bacterium
GGGCCAAAATGAGCAGTTCCACCCCCGGCAGCAAATCGACCGTGCCGCGCGGCCAGAGCGATTGCACGGTCCATCCCCAGCCCAAGGCCGCCAGGACGACCGCGTACACGACGAACATGCCAAACAAGTGACACACACGCCCCAAGCCGTAACCATGAAGAATCAATTCGCGCCGGGCGGGATGCTGTCGGAGTTGTCGGCTGGTGTAGCGCGCCATCACCTCCGCCATGCCGACCACGCTGCTCATGGCCAAGATGGTGAGCAAGGTGCTCCCCACATAATGCACGCCCAGCGGTGAGCGGGGCCACTGCACCGGCATACAAGCAAGTGTCAAAAACAATAGCAGGAGGAACGGCATAAGCGTGGATTCGTTTCAAGGTAAGCATTCAGCGCCGGTTCCATGCCCCAGCGCGAAGCCCTGCTCACTACTCGGAAAATAGCGGGAGCGGATTCAGCGGTTCGGGCACGCGGACTCGAACATGAACCGATGGATCCTCCTTGGCCGTCTTTCGTGGTTTCTGGGTGCCGCGCCACGGCATGACCATTCTCATATCCACCCGGCCTATCCGGCGCCAGATTTTTCCTATTGTAGCTCTTTTCACGCGGTTCCGCCAATGGGTGCCGATCCAAACCACCGACTTTTGCAAATGTCTGTAACTTCCGTGAAGTTGGAGCTTGTCAAAGAGGGGCAAAGTACGTTATCCTCGGGAAGTTGATGGTAATCTGTGCGAAGCGTTCCGTCAATTCCATCACTCCCGAAACAAGGTAGCTACCATGAAATGGATCGTCGGCGTACTGGGCGTGTGCTTGAGCCTGAGCGTGACAGCGGCTGGACATGAAATCACGACGAGTCCCTCGGCGGTGGACAAGCTCATTGAACAATTGGCCGATCCCGATCATCTGACTCGGGAACGGGCCAGCGACGCCTTGCGTCAAATGGGCGTTCCAGCCCTCCCCGCCTTGCGCGCGGCTCGCCTTCATGCCGATCTCGAAGTCCGGCGGCGCGTCGAGCAGTTACTCCCCGCCTTGGAGCACGCTGAGTTATTATCCCCTAAGCGCGTCACCTTGCGGCTCAAACAACAGCCCCTCAAAGCCGCCATCGACCAAATCACTCAGCAGACCGGCTACAAGTTTCAGTTGTCCGATGGCCGCGCCAATCTCGTCTATGATTTCGAGTTTGACAACCAACCCTTTTGGGAAGTGCTCGACAGTATTTGCGACCAGACCGGCTTGGTTTTGCAGCAAGGGGGGAACGACGCCTTTTATCTCTACACGCAGGATTATCGAGTCCCTTACGTTTGCCACAACGGTCCCTTTCGCCTGGTGGCCAGTGGGTTCTACTATAATCGCAACATCAATTTCGCCACCGTGCCGCGTCAAGGGGACAGCGGCGGCCAGCGTTCGGAATATCTGCAATTCAGCTTCGGCATTGGCTCGGAGCCGCGTCTGCCGCTGGTGGGATTAGGACAACCCCAATTGACCGTGGCGCTGGATGACCGCGGCAACTCCATGCTGCCGGCGCAGAACCATAACCATACCACGCATTATCAAAACTACAGCGGTTCGCGCAATTATTTCTTGCAGACGCAGGTACAACTGGTGCGGCCATCCCAAGAAGCGGAAACCATGAAGCTCGTCAAAGGGACGCTTCCTGTCTTGCTGCTGGCCAAGCAGAAACCATTGATCGAAGTGGAGAAAGTGTTGACGGTCAAGGACAAGAAGTTCGAGGCGGGCAAGATCAGCTTGAACATCACCTCCGCCCAACAAGTGAATGGGCAGTATGAAGTGAGTATGTCGATTCAAAATGGCGCGGCCCAGAACAATCAACACGATTATTTCTGGTCCAACAGCCTTTATCAACGCCTTGAATTACAGGATGCCAAAGGGAACAAATATCAAAGCTATGGCTGGAATTCCATGCACTCCGGCCCCAACAGCGTGACGGGCATGGTCCTCTTCGGCAATCCGAACAATGGTCCAATCGGCCCGCCGGACAAACTGATCTATTACGATTGGGAAACCTTGCAACACTACGTTCCGTTCGAGTTCAAGAATCTGCCGTTGCCATAGAGCGTTGGCGATGGGTTGGTTTATCGAGCCGTGCCTTCGCCTTGGCTCACCAGCTCACCCGCTCGGCTCTGTCACTGACGCCGACACGACAGCACAGCTGCTCGAAGGCGTCGGCGAATTCGGGCCGGCTGCCGTGCAGGTGTTCCCCCTCGCTAATCAGCTTCAAGTCATCGTGGCGCGGCACGGCGTAGGAACGGAGCAGGTTCTCGAAGGGTCGCAACTCGCGCGCATAGACGATCAGCAATTTGTGTTCATCGAATTGCAGTTCGATGGGTTGCGTGGTGGAAAGGACCGCCACGCCTGTACAACCGTCATGCAGCAGCAACTCCTCGAAATCACAGAAATAGCTTTGCAACACGGGCTGATCGATGAATTGTCGGCACAAATCCTGGTGCTGACCGTTGGAGCTGTGGTGACTGGTTTCCAACACCACATCGACCACCTCCCCCAGCGGTTCCAAAAGGGTCAGGAACACATCAAACAAATTCTCTCGCGACACGGCGGCCGCCAACACCGGCACTTGCAGTCCCACTTGGGGGTTGCGGAACGTGCCCATCCGATAACCCTGGCGCGGCGCCACGGGAACCTCCAATCCGGGGCGGATGGCGTCGGTCAACCAGAAATCGCCGTAGCGTTCGATTTGCCAATGCGAAGCGAATTCTTTATCAGTCACGATTTCACCCTGCGATGGGATTACAAAGAAATGGGTTGGTGCAAAGGGCCTGCGACCGCAGGGGCAACAGCTGCACAAAGAAGTATAACCAATCTTCCGTCCTACGGCCAATCACGCCACTGAATTGTTACGCGGAATCAAGGCTAAAAAAACAAGTCGTTGCAAACGGTGGGTTTGCGCGGGGAGGACGTTTTGTGGGATGGGACGGTATGATTAGCATAGCGGAAGGAGATGGTTTTCGCCGAACAACCCGTGTCGCTGGCGTCCGGGAAAAAGAAGGGCACGATGGTAAAGGTGGCAAACAAGGGGATCAACTCGCCGGACGCGCCAGCAGAGGAAAAAACTTGATTTTCCCGTTGTGTTTCGGCGGGCGAAGTTCTAAACTACTCTCAAACCTCAAATAAGGTTCATACAACCCATGAGATTCCGCGATACGCTGCTTCTTCTGGACCTCTTGCTCCCCCAATTCGGGGGATAGGTCCTGGGTACGCTGGCAGTCGCGACAATTGGATCGAATCGCAGATACCGGCCCTGGGACGTGAAGTTCCAGGGCTTTTGTTTTTTTGCGTCCGCTTTCCGGCGTTTCGCTCGCCGTTGGCTCGCTCACTAAACCATGTGGATCGTTGACCGCTTTTTTGGAGAGGCCGAACCATGTCCGACAACCGCCTGATTATTTTCGACACCACGCTGCGCGACGGCGAACAATCGCCAGGGGCCAGCATGAACTTGGCCGAGAAGCTCGAAATCGCTCTGGCCTTGCGCGATTTGGGGGTGGACATTATCGAAGCGGGCTTTCCCATTGCCTCTCCGGGGGATTTCGAAGCCGTGCAATCCATCGCCCGGCAAGTGGAGGGTCCGGTCATCTGCGGTCTGGCGCGCTGCAACCCCGCCGACATCGACCGGGCTTGGGAAGCGCTGAAGGATTGTGCCCGGCCCCGGATTCACGTCTTCCTGGCCACCAGCGCCATCCATCGGGAATTCAAGCTGCACATGGCCAAGGAAGAGATCGTCAAACGAGCCGTCGAAGGAGTGCAACGGGCCAAGGGGTATTGTGACAACATCGAATTTTCTCCTGAGGATGCCGCCCGCACCGAGCTGGACTTCCTGGCCGAAGTGGTTGAAAAAGCCATCGAAGCCGGTGCCACGACGATTAACATTCCCGATACGGTCGGTTATGCCGTCCCCAGCCATTACGCCGGCATCATGCGCTATCTGAAAGAGCATGTGCGCGGCATCGACAACGTGGTGCTGAGCGTGCATTGTCACAATGACCTGGGCTTGGCGGTGGCCAACAGCCTGGCCGCCCTCAAGGAAGGCGCCCGGCAGATCGAATGCACCATCAACGGCATCGGCGAGCGGGCCGGCAATTGCGCCCTGGAGGAAGTCGTCATGGCCGTCAAGACGCGGGCCGATTACTTCCAGCTGGAAACGACCATCCACACCAAACGCCTGTACCCGACCAGCCGACTGGTGGCGCGGGTCACGGGCTTGACGGTGCAGCGCAACAAGGCCATCGTCGGTCAAAACGCCTTCGCCCACGAGGCCGGCATCCATCAAGACGGCATGCTCAAGGAACGGACCACGTATGAGATCATGCAACCGGAAGACATTGGCTTGCCCAAGAATGAGCTGGTCTTGGGCAAGCACAGCGGCCGACACGCCCTGCGCGAGAAAGTGCTCGAATTGGGGTATCACCTCAACGACCAGCAATTGCAAAATGTCTTCGAGGGGTTCAAAATCCTGGCCGACCGCAAGAAAGTGATTTACGACGCCGACATCGAAGCCTTGGCCGAGGCGCAAATTCACAGCGGGCCGGCCATGTGGGTGCTGGAGGCGTTTCAAGCCATTTCCGGCGCCATTCCGACGGCTACCGTCTGCTTGTGGCACAAGGAAGGGCGGATCGTCAAAGACGCGGCGGTGGGCGATGGGCCGGTCGATGCCCTGTTCAAGACCATCGAACGCATCACCGGCATCGCCGTTCAGCTGAAAGATTACCAGGTGCGCAGCGTCACCAGCGGCGAGGACGCCCAAGGGGAAGCCCGCGTCGAAGTCGAATTTGAGGGGGGCCTCTATCGCGGCCAAGCGGTCAGCACCGACATCCTCGAAGCCAGCGCCATGGCCTATCTGCAAGCCATCAACCGCATCGTCCTGCGCCAGCAACAACCGCGCCTCAACCCGCAAACGGAGGTGGTGACGGTGAGTTGAGGTTTCTCATACCTCAGTAACCTTCGAGCAACAGATTGGATTGATCGATTCGCGCACGTTTTCCGGATGCGAACCGATCAATCCCCTGTCCATTCGCGGTTGACGAACCACTTGTCTTGGCTCGCCGCTGGCTCGCCCGTTAAACGATAATTCCGCCTTTTCCGCCTCTCCTATTCATTTGTGCCCTTGCAAGTTGCTGGTTTGGGTGAAATAATACTCCCTTTCTGATTTTTCCGTACAATCACTCCACGCTCCTTGAGTGGGCGACAATGTGGTTTCCGTGGGGAACGTGGTCCGGGGTGTAACATGGCCGAGACGGTGGAATTGGTGGCGCAAGTGAGACAGGAACATGGCAGCCAAGCAATGCGGCGCTTACGGCGTCAGGGAAAGCTGCCGGCGGTGCTTTATGGGCACAAGGAAGAAACCGTGTCGCTGACGTTGCCGAAGGACGACGTGGTCAAGGCCTTACGTCACGGGGTGCGGGTGCTGGACCTCAAGACCAACGGCACTATTCAGAAAGCCTTGATTCGGGAGATTCAGTGGGACTATCTCGGCAAGGAAATCCTGCATGTGGATTTCTACCGGATCTCCGCCGACGAGCGCGTGGTGGTGACGGTTCCCCTTGAGCTGCGCGGCACGGCTCCCGGCGTAGCAGGGGGTGGCATCCTCGAACAGCCGCTGCACCATGTCGAGATCGAATGCTTGGCCCTGAACATGCCGGAGTCCATCCGAGTCAACATCGGCAACCTGCAGCTGAATGATGTCCTGCACATCCGCGATCTGACCCTGCCGCCTGGCGTCAAGGTGTTGGCGGAGGAAGATGCCGTGGTGGTGCAAATCAAGCCGCCGCAAGAGGAAGAGGAAGAAGCGGCGGCGGTCGTCGAGCCGGAACTGATCCGCAAGCCGGAGAAGGAAGAGGAAAAAGGCTAGGTGGGCCGGGGGCTAGATAGCCCTTGGCGCCCCGGAGGCATTCGGCATCCGAACGCTCTCCGCTCGCCCGCGGGAGCTTGAATCATGAAGGTGGTCGTCGGACTCGGCAATCCGGGAAGTCGTTACGCCGGCACCCGGCACAATGTTGGTTTTGCCGTCATCGATTTATTGGCGCAAGGCCCCGGCGTGGAACGCTTCCACAGTCGCTTCCAAGCCCAAGTGGCCGAGTGGCGCGACGGCGAGCAGAAGATATTATTGGTCAAGCCGGAAACCTTCATGAACCTGAGCGGCCAAAGTGTCCGCCAAATCGTGGATTTCTACCAGGTCAACCTGGCGGATATCCTGATTGTTTGTGATGACATGAATCTGCCGTTGGGCAAGCTGCGGCTGCGGCCGCGCGGCACCCACGGCGGCCACAATGGCTTGCGCGACATCCAAAACCACCTGGGAACCACCGCGTATCCACGTTTACGCTTGGGTGTCGGCGCCCCGGTGGAAGACGCCGTCGATCATGTGCTAAGCCGCTTTCGGCCCAGTGAGAAGCCGGTGATCGAGGAGGCCATCCAAACCGCCGCCGAAGCCGTGCTGGTTTGGCTGCGTGAGGGCATTGAAGTGAGCATGAATCGGTTTAATGGTTAGCGATGCTTCGTGGCAGCGTGAAGGAAAATCCTATGTCAGCGAATGTTTATGAGTGCATGTTCTTGCTGGACACCACCAAAGTGGCCGGCGATGTTCCCGGCGCGGCCCAGAAGCTGCACGCCATCTTGGAAAAGAACCAAGCGGAGATTCTCGCCAGCCGCCCGTGGGATGAACGCCGACTGGCCTATC
The DNA here is from genome assembly GCA_046297495.1 of Gemmataceae bacterium. Classification (GTDB taxonomy): domain Bacteria; phylum Planctomycetota; class Planctomycetia; order Gemmatales; family Gemmataceae; genus JBKBIP01. The sequence goes on from JBKBIP010000054.1 coordinate 6,707, forward strand.
CCATCAAAAAGCAAAAGAAGGGCTTATATTACCTGACGTATTTCCGCGCCGAGAGCAACCACTTGGCCAACATCGAACACGATTTCAAACTCAACGAAATGGTGTTGCGGTTGTTGCTGCTTAAAGTCGATCCCAAATTGGAGGAAGCTTTGTTGGCCGTGGCCCGTGATGAACATGCCTTGGCCTTGCAAGTCGCCACCAGCGAGGAGGAAGAGGAAGTGGAAGGAATTCCCATTGGGGATGAGAGGGACGGCGGGCGCGATTGACCCGGCACGCCTCCAGCCAAGAAGGGCTATCTGTACGGGAATGGCGGCCATGCAATGGGCGAGTGGGGCGAAGTTTCGCCTGCTTAGCTTGCACGGCATATCCGGACGGATGTATACTACTACATACCTTTGGTGTTGGTGCTGATACTTCTTACTCCATCCCCATTACCCCGGAGAATGCCCATGGCGAACTTAAATAAGGTGATGTTGATTGGCCGATTAACGCGCGACCCCGAAGTACGTACTTTTGCCAATGGTGGCAAAGTCGCCAAATTCGGTTTCGCCGTCAATAACCGGCGCAAGAATTCCCAAACCGGCCAATGGGAAGATGAGCCGGTTTATCTCGATGTCGAAGCCTTCAATCGCGGCGAATTCGGCAAGCAAGCGGATTTAGTGGAACAGCATTTGACCAAGGGGAGACAAATCTTTGTTGAAGGGCACTTGCAATTGGATCAATGGATGAGCCAAGACGGCCAAAAACGATCCAAGTTAAAGATCGTTGTGGATAATATCCAATTTCTGGACTCGAAACAGGACGGTGCCGGCGGCGAACGGTCCTCCGGGTATCGCAGCGCCGCACCGGCCGCTTTGCCCTCGGACTTTGGCCCCAGCGCGGGCCTGAGTGAGTCTGGCTACCCCGAAGCGGACTCCTTTGATCCACCGGCCGCCCCCAATGAGGATGACATTCCCTTTTGAGGTATTCGCTTTTCCCAGCACAAGAAACAGGTTGACTCATGGCAACGAAAACCAAAAAACGCCAACAGATTCCCAAAGGCAGCCACGGCGGCATGCAGCTGATTTTGATTGAAGACGTCCCCTATTTGGGCAAACAGGGGGAGCTGGTCGAGGTGCGGCCCGGTTATGGACGCAACTACTTGCTGCCCAAGGGATTAGCCACGATTCCCTCGCAACATAACTTGCGCTTGCTGGAACGCTATAAACAACGGGTGCAGCAAGCCCGCGATGCCCGCTTGGCCGACCTCAAGGCCATGGCGGAACAGATTCAGCGCATCACCTTGTCCATTGAAGCCAACGCCAACGAGGAAGGGCATCTGTATGGCTCGGTGGGGGCAGCCGAGATCGTGCAGGCTCTCAAGGCCAAGAATTTGCACCTGGAGCAAGACATGGTCCGCATGGAAGGCCCCATCAAGGAATGCGCCTTGTACGCCGTAAAAATTCACCTGGGCTACGACATCGAAACCGAAGTGAAGGTGTTGGTCGTCAAACAACAGGATAAGAAGTAAGGTCCACGGTTTAGCGGGCGAGCCAACGGCGAGTCACCCATCCCGTGGGGCAGGTCTGCGGCCCGCCTCACGAAACTGCTTTTTGTTCGGTTTGTTTCCCGCAACGGATTGCACTATTACCAGGTGTCAGCTTCAGCCGAAGACCGTCCTTTTTTCGGACGGTTTTCTTCTGATCTCTGGTACTACCTACTCACCACAGGGAGGTGAGACATGGCCCCGGAACAGGGCGGCCCAGAGCGGTTACCCCCGCAAAGCCGCGATGCCGAACGCTGTGTCTTAGGCAGTATCCTGCGCGAGAACAGCGTCATCGGTGATGTGCTGCAAATCATCCGGCCCGACAATTTCTACTCCGACGCGCATCAGAAAATCTTCCAAGGAATGATCACGCTCTATGATCGCGGCCATCCGGTTGATCTGGTCATGCTGGCGGAATTGCTCAAGGAACAGAAGCACATCGACGACATCGGCGGTTATGCTTATCTCGGCGAGTTGTGGGATGCCGCCCCCACCGCCGCCAACGCCGAGTATTACGCCCGCATCGTCCGCGACAAAGCCATTGTCCGTCATCTGATCCATGCCAGCACCGAGATTCTGCGTGATTCTTACGATCAAGCCCAACCCGCCGACCAGCTGCTCGAAGGGGCCGAGCGCAAGATTCTCGACATTGCCCAGCTGGGCGTCACCGGCCAAACGGTGACGCTGCAAGAAGCGTTGCAAGAAGCCTACGACCGCATCGACACACGCACGCAGAAAGAACATTTATCCATCAGCGGTTTGCCTACTGGCTTCATCGACTTGGACGAAAAGACCGCCGGCTTGCAAAATTCCGAGCTAATCATCATTGCCGCCCGGCCGTCCGTCGGGAAGACGGCCATGGCGCTGAATATCGTGCGTCACATCGCCGTGGACGCCAAGCAGCCGGTGTTCTTCGTCAGCCTGGAACAATCGCGCGTCGAATTGGCGGAGCGGTTGCTGTGTTGTCAAGCCCGTGTCGATAGCCACAAGGTCCGTATTGGCCGGCTCAATTCCGAAGACATGGAAAAGCTCATCGAAGCTGGCGATCATCTCCGGCAAGCGAAGCTGTTTATCGACGACACGCCGGCCCAGGGGATGTTGCGCATCGCCGCCAACGCCCGCCGGCTGAAGCTACGTCATGACATTCGGCTGGTGGCCATCGACTACTTGCAGCTGATCGAGCCGGACAATCGCCGCGACAGCCGGCAAGAACAAGTCGCGGTCATCTCGCGGCGGCTCAAGTTCCTGGCCCGCGAGCTGCAAATCCCCGTCATCGCCCTGGCCCAAGTCAATCGCAGTGCCGAGGATCGCCAGGACCACCGGCCCCGGTTGGCGGATTTGCGGGAATCGGGTTCGATCGAGCAAGACGCGGACACCGTATTGCTACTCCATCGACCCGAGATGTACGAACCCGGACAGCACGATGGCACCGTTGAGGTCATCATCGGTAAACAGCGCAACGGCCCCACCGGCGAAGTGACCTTGGCTTTCGTCAAGCAGTTCATGCGTTTCGAGAATTTCGCTGTCGATGTGCCGTTTGGCTCGGATATTTGATCGGCCAGACTCGCGTTGTCAGGCTTGGCGGCATCGCGTTACAATCCAGCGCGGGGGCGACTTCTCCCATTGAGAAACATCATCATGCGCGTAGGCATTGGACACGACACGCATCGCTTGGTGGCCGGCCGGCCGTTGATCCTGGGAGGCGTGCGCCTCGATCACCCGCGCGGCCTGATCGGACACAGCGATGCCGACGTAGTGCTACACGCTCTGACCGATGCCCTGCTGGGAGCGGCGGGCTTGGGGGACATCGGCGACGCCTTCCCCGACACCGACCCCGCCTACCACGACGCCGATTCGCAAGTGTTCGTGCAAGCCGCCCTGGACTGCCTGAACCAACACGGTTGGCACGTGGTCAATATCGATGTGATCATTCTTGCCCAAGAACCGAAACTGGGGCCAATCAAAGCCAAAATCCGCGCCCACTTGGCCGAGCTGCTCGGCGTGCCGGTCGAGACCGTCAACGTCAAAGCCAAAACCGGCGAACACGTCGGGCATATTGGACGAGGAGAGGCGATTGCTTGTCAGGTGGTGGCGTTGATTGAAAGGATGAAGGATGAAAAAGAACAGATTGGTTAATTCATCGTTTTGTGCACACTACCGCCGCCGAACGCGAAACGATAAATCAATCAAACAAATACATTTTTTCATGAAAACGTCCATTCGTTAGCTTATTGCGAAATCACTAACTTGTAAGGGATGACCATGTCTCTACGTGTCTATAGCACCTTGTCTCGTCAAAAGGAACCGTTTCAAACCGTGCGGCCCGGCAAGGTGGGGATGTATCTATGTGGGCCGACGGTGTATAAGCCGAGTCACGTCGGGCACATGGTCGGGCCAGTGATTTTTGACACCATCAAGCGCTATCTGACCTACGTGGGCTATCAAGTCACCTTCGTGGTCAACATCACCGACATCGATGATAAAATCATCAATGAGGCGCCCAAGCAGGGGGTCGGGTGGAAGGAATTGGCCGAGCGCGTCACCGCTGATTACCTGGCCAACTTGCAACGGCTGGGTGTGACCAGTATCGATCATTTTCCGCGGGCCACCGATCATATCGATGACATTCTCCAGTTGATTCAGGGGTTGATCGACAAGGGGTACGCTTACCCGGCGGGGGGGGATGTCTATTTCGATGTCACCCGCGATGAGGATTACGGCAAGCTGTGCCACCGCGACCCGGAGCAGATGGAGGCCGGCGCTCGCATCGAGGTCAGCGACAAGAAACGCAACCCCGGCGACTTCGCCCTGTGGAAAGGGGCCAAGCCGGGCGAGCCGAAATGGGATAGCCCGTGGGGACCGGGCCGCCCCGGCTGGCACATCGAATGCTCGGCCATGAGCATGAAACTATTGGGACAAACGCTGGACATTCACGGCGGCGGTCTCGATTTGCAGTTCCCGCACCACGAGAACGAATTGGCCCAATCGGAATCATTCACCGGTGCTCCGTTCGCTCGCTATTGGCTGCACAATGGGCTAATGAAAATTCGTTCGCAGAGCCGGAAGATCAAGAGCGATCCCAATGAAAAAGACGATGAACCACAAAAAATGTCCAAGAGCTTGGGCAATGAGATCGTGGTCCATGAAGTGCTCAAACGACATTCTCCCGATGCGCTGCGGCTGTTGCTGCTCAGCTCGCACTATCGCAGTCCGATTGAGTACAGCGAAGAGCGCTTGAACGAGCTGCAACGGAGTTTGGAATCCTTCCACCGCTTCGCCGAGCGCTACCAACGCATCACCGGCCAGAGCTTCTACGAGTTGAAGGCCCCCACGACTCGGCAACCGTTCGAGACCGGCACGGCCTTTCTGGAACAAATCGCCAAACACCGCGATCATTATCTGGAATTGATGGACGACGATTTCAACACTGGCGGCGCGGTGGGGGTGTTGTTTGAATTGCTCTCGACCCTGAATCGCTTCGCCGATGAGAAGAAATTGGAAGAACCGAGCCAATCCGCCGATGCCCTGGCCGAGTTTCGCAAGGGGACCGTTGTGCTCCGCGAGCTGAGCCAGATTCTCGGCCTATTCCGCGAACCGCCAGCAGCCAAGACCGGCGGCGACGACCAACTCGTTCAGGGCCTCATGCAGCTCCTCATCGATCTACGTGCCGAGGCGCGCAAGGCCAAGAACTTCGCCCTGGCCGACCAAATTCGCAAACGCTTGGGTGATCTCAACATCACCCTGGAAGACCGTCCCGGCGGCACCGGCTGGCGCGTGGGATAGCAGGATGAGGCCCACGATTGCCAGTTCAAGCGGAGAGGGCGGGATTCGAACCCGCGGTGGGGTTTGACCCCCACACGGCATTTCCAGTGCCGCACCTTCGGCCGCTCGGTCACCTCTCCAAATTTTTTACCGGCATGTTCGGGGAAGTGTGATGATCAATTCACGCTTTCCAGCAAAACGAGTTCCAATGATGAAAGTTCCCTCTTTGGCATTGCATTCTCGAACCATTGTAGTGGTCCAGTGCCGGGAGGGGAAGAGCCGCGGCAGGAAAGATTCTACCGAGCACGCAGCGCAAGCCAGTGCCACGCTTGCCCTGGCTCGCGCTGCGTGCTCCTGTGATATTCGCTTGCGATAAGCCAGCAGCGACGGGTGGGCCGGACCTTATTCCTCACGCACGCGCAGGATGCCCCACGACAAGGCGACCAAGCTAATGCCAAAGGCAGTCAGCACGGCGCAGGCTTGAGCAACAATGGCCAGGTTGGTTTGCTCGCTGAGCAGCTCTTTGTAGGCGCTCAACGCCCAGCCGTGCGGTGTAATGAGGGTCAAGGGTTGCATGTTTTCCGGGATGACTTCGCGCGGGATCAGGCAGCCTCCCAGCACGGCCAAGAGCAACACTAACAAGGTGCCGTAGATGGCGACTTGAGTTTCGGTACGGGCCAGGGTGGCCACGAAGAGGGCCAGTCCCATCGCCGCCAGCGAGGTCGTGACCACCACGGGAACCAACAAGGCCGGCTGCTTGCCCCAGTCCATGCCAAACACCAGCTTGCCGGCCAACAGCAGGAGAAACCCCTGCGCGATGGAGATGGTCAAGCAAGACGCCAGCTTGCCCAAGAGGATTTCCACGCGCGTCAGTGGGGCGGCTCGCAGGCGTTTGAAGGTCCCTTGCCGGCGTTCCGACGTGAAGAGCCAGCCCATCGTCAACACCAGGAAGAAGGCAAATGCCACCGTCGCTGACGGCACCAACGTTTGGTATAACACCGCGCCGCGCCGCAACACGCCGATCCCGCCTTCATCGCGGAAACGGATGGCGGTCGTGCCGGTATCCCGCGCCGGTTCCGAACGGGTCAGGTCAGCCCAAGTCTTGCCGGTCAAGTTGTACTTGGGGAACAACTCCGCGATGGCGTCTTGCACCCCTTCGCCGACGGCTTGTTTTTGCTGCACCGTCGTCAGCAGCCGATCCAGCCGCATGCGTCCCAGCACCGGCACCGGCACTTCGACGCGCTGGCCAAGCAGGTCGATGAAGGCCGGATCGCCGATCTTCTCGAACGCCCGCCCAATCATCCACGGCAGCACCACGCGCAGCAGTGTCACTTGCACGACCTGTTCGATGATGGAAGCCGCCGTCTTTTGTGTGTCATCCTCCAGCATGTGAGCGTCCAACTCCTCGATCTGGACGCCGTCGCGGAAAAAAGGGTTCCGGCCATCAGCCAGAAAAGAACATTCCTGGACCCGCTGGCTGAATTCCGGCCCGAAGACCAGGATGGCGGCTCGTCGTCGTTGCCGAACCAACCGTTCCGCTTCCGCATGCGTGGCGATGACCTCCACGCGAATGCCGCCGGTCTGCACCAGATCGCGTTGCACGATCCGCGACCAGGGCACGAACTCCGGCAAGGCTTGTTGAAAGCTGGCCACGCTGGCAACTTGGGCCGGGAAGTTGACGCTACCAGGCCCCGGCGCGAGCATCAGCCAGGCCGCGTGCGCGCGGACCTCTTTCGGCCCCAGGTAGCCTTCGTCCAAATCGACCAGCGCGACGCGCAAACGGTCGTCCGGCTTCTGGCCGAAGCCTTCCCCCAGAATCAGCCCCAACACCAGAATCCACAGAAACGGCATGGCGAGCAAGATTATCCCCGCGCGCGGATCACGCAGCAGCAAGCGCAGGTCTTTTTTCGCCAAGGTCCAGATGGGCATGATTCCGCGGCTCCTAATTGATCACCTTCCAGCAAAAAGTGAGCCAGGCATGATTGACCATCCGCGGCAATCATTCTGCCTTCGAGCAGAGGTCGTGCCACTCCATCATCATACAGCAGCCAAAACCCTGCGATTGGCATAGATGCGAGGTTCTTGTTCAGAGCGCACCCATTGCACGAAAGCCCCATTGTCGTCTGAATGAGCAGAGCGTATCCACGCCCACGTTTCTTCTGGGGTGTCGGCTACGTAGGCTTCTTGGCCTGCGATGGCCAGGAATTTGCCGCGCGCCCGGGGCAACAACTCTTCCCCGTGTGTTTGTAACCATTCTCGATTGCGTTCAGCACGTTCGTGCTGTCGCCGGTTGTGCTCGCTCGCGGATGGGTCTTGGATTTCCTCAATGACAAACGTGGTTGGGAGCAGTGGATTCTCCATGATCAGGTTCTCCAATGTTTTTTTCATTCTATCAAATTCCGCCTTTACGGGTCATGATCTCTCGCTTGTCCCCGACATGGATGGTATGAGGCTCAGCAGAAGATAACTTGTCCGTCCGATGAGTAATTCCCATCAATCCAGCAAACCGCGCAACTCTGCGCGCAAACGTTCCACGACGCGCACTTTGGCGGCATAGACCGCCCCGATGGTCATGCCGAGATCAGCGGCCACGTCCCGCGCCGGACGGCCAGCGACCACCATCTCCCAGAACGCGCGCCAGGTGGATTCGTGAAAATCGGCGTGCATGACATCCAACGCCCTTGAGACGATATGTTGCCTGTATTCCACTTCCCATAACGTCATCAGTTCCTCGGGACCTGCCACCTGATTGATTTCAGCCCCCCCTGGAAGTACGCGGTTGCCTGGCCGCTTGCGCATATTCCGCCAGGTATTCAGTGTCACGGTTCGCAGCCAATGCTGGAAACTCTGATCGGGGTCGTAGGCGAAGGTGGGCAGCACGCGCAGCAGGGTGACGAAGACTTCCTGGACGAGATCGAGAGCGTCTGGTTCTTGCAGTTGGGCCTGCCGCGCCCACGAGTAGATCAGCGGCGTGTACAAGGAGACGAACCGTGCCCATGCATCGGGATCAAAAGGCTGGCGCAGCCGTTCCAACAAGCTGATGGGTGTGGTGGTCATGGCGTCATTTCGAACCCCCTCTCGCGCCGAACATTGGCAACCCGCGCGAACCGATGAATCCCAGTCAAGTGCGGATGTCGGATACAGTATAGCCCAAGAGACCCCAATGATTCATCCTACCGCGCTTTCCTCATTTTCCCGTTGCACAAGCGAATTGTCAGGGAAGGACACCCCTTGACAGCGTTTTTCGCTGTCGCTATGACCGCTCCTCCTTGATCGTGTCGTCCATTCTATTCCAGACGCTGTTCTTGCCTTTCTCCGGGCCGTGAGGAATCCGTTATGATCGTGCGTCCGCCGCGCCTGAGTGTTGACAGTGAGGAGGCACGTCTGGTCGCTCGCGTCGAGAGTGAAACCCAGGCGTTCGATCCGTTCGAGCTGACCATCGGCGTTCCCCGCGTTTATGTGGGCTGGCTCGATATGTCGGGCAATCCCTATGTGCCGATGCTGCATCTGTTGGCCGGCACGCTTGGGGAACGCTTGGTGGTGGAAGCGGGGGTGTCACCCCGTCTCCTGCATGGGGCCAATAGCGCCGCGGAAAAATATCGAACCTGGTGGAACACGGACGCCGTCTCGATTATCGCCGAGGCGAAAGAAGCAGGGCATCGGCCCGGCGCGGCCGGAGCGGGACTGTTCTTCACGCGCGGCGTGGATTGCTGGTACTCCGCGCTGCGTGCCCAGGCAGGTGGCATGGCGGAGAGAATCACCCATCTGCTCTATGTTCCCGCCATCGATGTCATGTACTCGTCCCGCAATCGGCGGCTGGCACTACGGAGCACCGAGGAAGCCGCCGCCGTCTTGGGTTGGCCGCTGCTCCCTGTTACCTTCAACGGCCGCGAGCTGCTGGATCGGTTCGTGGATTGGTACCGGGCTTATGGCGGCGTGTTGGCCGGCATCGGCTTGGCGTTGGGTGGCTGGCTCGAAGCGGTCGTCTTGGCCGGAGAGTTGTGGAACGACATAGCCCACATCCCCACGGGCAGCCATCCCGATCTGGTTCCGTTGTGGTCCACGGAGCGCACCCGCCTACGAGTGGATGGTTGCGAGAGGACACGAACGGCCAAGATACTACGGATCGCGGCACATCCCGAAGCAGTCGCGCGTTTGAAAGTGTGCTGGGAAGCCGACACCGAGCGAAACTGCGGTCAGTGTGAAAAATGCCTGCGCACCGCATGCGCCTTGCGAATCGCGGGTATCGATCAGCAGTACGATCTCTTTGATCGACCGTTGACTCCCCAAGCGGTCGCCGCGTTGCCATACCGAGATAGTCCGATTCTCAACGCGATGTGGGCGGATGTGTACGATCACCTGCCCGCTTCGTCCGGCTTCCATGAATTACACCGGGCAATCCAGACGCGGCTCGGCCCCCGTCATCCGGCAGCACGGCAAACGGATTCACGCATCGGCCATGATCTTGTCATTGAAGTTGGCGCGGAGCAAAGTATTCCTCTGCTATCGCCGGCCATGCGCCGCTTGCTGCCAGGAACGGTGACCCGACTGGATACCGAGGCGCCAGAAACCACCACGTCGCCGCGTCTGCACTTGTGCTGGACGGAACCGGCGCCAGGGCGTTGGCCGCTGCCGCCGCGACCGAGTTTGCCAGAAGGATTGGCAATCCTCCAAGTCTGTCGGGCCAATTGGGCGCGTCCCATTGCCTGGTGCCTGTTCGACGTGGCAGGTCCCGATAGCGCGTACTTGCTACGGCGTCTGACCGAATCCTGGGGAGTGGGGGTAGCCTGTTTGCCCCGCGACAGCGCCGGCGGCACCGACCATGGCACGCCATTCGATGAATCAAGCCGCATTCAACGCAATAGCCTCATTCGCGTCTGGTGGGGCAATAGCCGTGATCTCGACGGCATCCTGGTTCTGGAGGCGTTGCGGCACGGTTGCTTGCCGTTGCAGTGCGTGACCGAGGAAGATCACGCCGAGTTGGTCGCTCGTTTGCCGGCGGGCTTGGAGGCGTTCACGCTGCCGATTCCCGCCACCGGCGCCATCCCTCGGCTAACGCCGACAGCGCGCCGCGAACGGCTGAAACGCGGCTTGTCCGTCGTGCTCGCGGGATGTTTGGAACGGGACCTGACACAAGTTCTTTCCCAATGGAAAGCAGCTTGAGAGGAGTAACGCCAATGATTCCTACTTGGCAGCAAATGCGACGGTTTCTGGGGATCGCGCGCCGCCTGCCCCGGCGCTCGGCGCGGCTGTTCCGCAATTTGCCCCGCTTCGGCCGCGCGCTGCTGCACATGACGCGGACCTGGGACGATTGGCGGAATACCGAAGCCCAAGGAATGTTGGACCTGCTACGTCACATCGTAAATGAAGGATCACATAATCGTCAGCGTCTCGATGCGATTTTGTTGGAAGTCTTGAGAACCCATGCCAGTCTGCACGAGAGCCGGTTGATGCTGGAACATGTCATCCGCTTGCCCAGACAAGAACAAGCCCAAATGGAATTGTCGCGTCAGCTGGAGGTTATCGAAAAGAGAGAAGAAGGTGTTAGTATCCTGATCAGCTGTTGGAACCATGGCGCCTGGGTGGGAGACGCGCTGCGCAGCGCCTTGGCCACGCTGGACGTATTGCCGGTACCGGGAGAAGTCGTGGTTTTCGATGACGCCTCGACCGACGAGAGCCGTCAGGTGGCAAGGGCTTGGCAAGAGCGCGACCCGCGCGTGCGCGTGCTGGCCACCGATCGCAACATCGGGGCGCCGCGCGCCCTCAATCTCATGCTGCGCCAAAGCCGCCATCGCCACGCCCTGTTGCTCGACGCCGATAATCAGCTGCATCCCGAAGGGGCAGCCGAGTTGTATGCTTCCGCCACGCTGACGGAGGCGTTGTGGACATATGGCAACATCATCGTACAAGAGCCGAACGGCACTTGTTTGAACGTGGTGGGAAACCAGCGTCTCCAGCCAGACATCGTGTGGGGCAATTGGATCGATACCATGTCGCTGGTGGCCGTCGAGCCGTTGCTAGAAGTGGGTGGGTTCGAGACCGAGCATTGCAATCTTTATGATTGGGAACTAGTAGTTCGCTTGATGCGGCTTGGCCATGCCATGACGTATGTGCCAACCGTGGTGGGGTATTATCGGAAATACCAACTGTCCATGTCGCAGGAGGCGACCTATCAGACGCGTACCCGGCAAGTACACCGCCGATACGTGGTCAATGGGCCGATCCCCGCGGAGAAGGTCTGCGCCAGCGTGCATCACCCGCGTCTGGGCTATCTTTGGAAAAGCCCAGCCTGGAACGATTTGGAGGATCATGCCATCTTGCGTTTGCCGGCGCAACCTGCTGCCCCCAGTCGGCGGCTGTTGGTCGTGGGGTCGGGCGGCGTCCGCAATCATGGGGATGATGCCATTCTATTGGGAACCTTGCAGCGGCTGCGGCGTGTTCGTCCCGACTGGTTGTCGATCGTGGTCACGGACGGCACCGCCATTCCGCCGCTGGGAACTCTCGGCGTCTGGGCTGGCACCTGCGCCGAAATCTGTCGCGGCTTACCCATCGAATGGCTGCACCGAGGTTGTCAAGGCTATCCGGGGTTGGTCCAGCAATTGCGGAAACATTTTCAGGAAACCTCCACCGTGGCAACGCATCCACAGATCGATTTGCCGTCTTGCGAAGCCGTCTTGTTTAGCGGCGGCGGCAACCTGGCGAGTTATTGGCCGGACATCACCGCTTGGCGGACGGCGCTGGCGGCGGCGGCGGTCGCTCATCAAGTTCCCTACATTGTCACCGGCCAAGGGATCGGCCCGCTGAACGAGGACATCACCCGGATGCTGCGCCTGTTCGTGGGACGGGCAGCGGCCTTCAGCACGCGCGATCCGTTGTCAGCGGAGCTGCTCGCCGAACAACGCTTGCCGGACGGTCCAGCGCGCCCCATGGGGGACGATGCGTTGGGAATGACGTTGGAATCCCCGTGCCAAACGCGCCAACGGCTGGCTCAAGTCGGCGTGCCCGCCGGCCGCCCTGTGTTGGGTTTCCAGGCGCGGATGGCCGGTTATATCGGGCGCTCCTGGCAGGAGTTGGAAGCCACCGTCCGCCAGGTCGATGAATGGGCGGCGGCGAATGGCTACGTGGTGGCGGCCATTCCCATTGAAACACAACCCCCCATGCCGGAAGTGGAAGTGCTGGCCCGCTTGCTCGACCAAGGCCAGCGCCAAGCCCCGTGGTTCTTGGTCGATGCGGGGGACAATATCCAGGCCATCGCCGGCTTGGTGAAAGCGTGTGCGGCTGTCGTCTGTCACAGCTATCATGTGGCCCTGTTTGCCTTGGAGGAACATATTCCCACCGTGCTGTACGCAGCCAATGAATACTACCAGCGCAAGGGGGAAGGACTGCGGCGCTGCTTTGGCTTGCCGGCGTCCCCGTGTCTGACCGGGACGAGTGATCCTCATGCCTTGCAGGAGCGCCTGCGCCAGCTGACTGAGCAGCCTTGGCAACCGACCGTGACGAGCGGCGATCTCGATAGCTGGCTAGACCATGCCTTGCCGCGCGTTGGCGAGACCCAGCAGCGGCGCCGAGCCGCCTGACCGCGTGACTGCGCAAAAAAGAAAAGAAACTCTGGCAAATCTCTTCCTTTCCCCGCACAATAAACCTATGGCAATGTTCGATCCCATGCTCGCTCAGAACATTTTCTCCATCCAGTAGGGTTCCCCCGAACGAGAACACCATGGACGAGCCAACGAGGAATATTGGCACCATCACCAAAGTCCCACGCCGAACCTTGCG
>JBKBIP010000055.1:0-19355 GCA_046297495.1 Gemmataceae bacterium
GCGCTGATCGATAACTGTCTGCGTTTGCGCGCGGCGCTACTCGAAGTCAACCCCCAAGCAGCTTGAAGAGACGTGCCGCTATCCAACTAATCAATCATTGTGCAGGAGGCCAATTCTTCGGCACAGGATTCAGAGTCTGTTGGGATATTTTCTGGCGCCGCGTTTCCTCTCGCGGAAATAGCCAAACAGCCTCTCAGTAATCCAGTTTCATTCCACATCCGCATCGCACCGCCAGCAAAAAGGGGGGGGGTGGAGTGGAATGGAACAATGAAAGGGGATCATTATTTTCTCTTTTCTATATTATACACAAGTTCAGAAAATGAATCCAGATCAATCCGGGCGCCCCCGCTGCCGTTTAATCGAATAAAGTGATGATGGGAATGCAGGTGTTGGCGGGTTTGGTGAAGCCGTCGGTACCGTGCTGAACACGGCAGCAGGCAAAATTTTCGCGCGCAAGTTTTCGCTCGTGCTTCGTTCCTCTAGCGAAACCAAATAACCATGCTCAGGGTGCATCGGAACGCAGAAGAAGCAACCGGAATCAACCCAAGCAGTTGCGTCTATCGTAGGGTGTGAAGCCGGAAAGGGGCTGGTCCATGATCCGCTATCCACTTTTAGCCACAATGTTGGCAGCCACCGTCGTCGTGGTGGTCGTGCCGGCGCCGGCCTCGGCGGCGTCGCTCGGTTTCCGCAACGAGAGCACCATCCCGGTGTACGTTCAGGGTGAAATCACCGTCAACGGCATCCCGCAACGCAGCCGGCCGTATCTGCTGCAACCCGGCCAGTTTATCGCCGAAGCGACGGTGCCCGGCACCAAAATCATCACCGTGTACGACGCCCGCCAACCGGCTCGTGTGCTGTTTCGCGGCCCCGTGGTATGCGGTCTCACGGATGTCTTTTTCTCGATCCAGGTCCAAGTCCAACGGGTCGGCAACATGACGATTCCCCAAGCCCTGCTGATCCCCGTCCCCACGTTGATTCCCGTCACGCGGGCTCGTTAAGGGATCGCTAATCCAAGGTCTTCCCCCTTTTCTTCATCAATCGCCTTGGTCGGCGGATTTGGGGCGGTCGTCCAGGGAGCGATAGATTCCCTTCTCCCGGTCGCCGCCGCATCCCAGCCCCGTCGCGGCCAATAGTAGGGAAGCCAGCAACAAGCACAGCCAACGGCTCATGGCAATCCTCAGCGCAAGAACAAACAGAGGCCGGTCGCACGACCGGCCTCTGCCAAAATCGAAACTCCAAAACACAACGATGGTTAATCGCTAGTTGGCACCACCTTCAGCGGGTTTGGGTTCGGCCTTTTGCTCGGTCTTTTCGGTCTTTTCGGTCTTCCCAGCGTCGCCGCCACCGCAACCGACCATCAAGGACAGAGAGAACAGAGCGACCAGGCACAACGAAAGCAGCTTTTTCACAGTCTAACCCATCCTTTCAAATCAAATGAGTGCAACCGCACGTTAAAACTCGACCGACCGCTCGGCCAAGATAGTTCCCCTGAACTGTTACGAAGTTTGGAATGTTCATGCTGTGGGAATTCGAACAAAATTAATTGTTCTCTTCTTCAGTCGGTTTCTGATCGTCCGGCTTGGTTTCATCGGGCTTGGTTTCATCCGGCTTAGTTTCATCTGGCTTAGTTTCGTCCGGCTTGGTTTCAGTGGGTTTGGGTTCAGCCTTTTCAGTCTTTTCAGTCTTTTGAGTCTTTTCGGTCTTTTCGGTCTTCCCAGCGTCGCCGCCGCAACCGACCATCAATGACAAAGAGAACAGCGCCACCAAGCATAGGGAAAGAAGTTTCTTCACGGTAGTCCCATCCTTTCGATTGAAGTAAGTCAAGGTTGTCATACCAACGCCCCCCGTCGTTGGCGGAATCACATATCTCTGGATACCCAATTGCCGATTTTATTCCCGAATTTTTTGATTTGCTCCAACCTTCCGCAGTGGCAGGAGCAAATGAGCCGATATTTGCCGTGCCATTTCTCCACCTCTGGGTTGGAGGCGCGGGGAATTTTCTTCCTTGATTATGCTGGCGGTTGGCGAGCGAAGAACGTAAGGTAAAGCGACCTGCCTGTCCGGGAGGGGGTGTGGATGCCGTGAACCAAGGGAATAAAACTCCTACGACTGGCTCTTATCTTAACGAAGGGTTATCGCCATGAAGTTGCCCGGCAAACAGCGGGATGTGCGGAAGCTGGTCGAGGAGCATTACGCGTCGTTGTATCGCTATGCTTATCGTCTCAGCGGCTCAGCGGTCGATGCCGAGGACTTGACCCAAGATGCTTTCTGTAAAGCCCAGATGCATTGGCACCAGCTACGCGAGCCGGAACGGGCCAAAGCGTGGTTGTTTAGCATCTTGCGCAACGAATACCTGCACCACGTCCGCGCCGAACGGCAACATCGCCAGGTATCGTTGGACAGCCTGGGGGACATGGCCGAGCCACCTACCGGCGAATTCCCTGAAGTAGAACCGGAACAGTTACAGCAAGCATTGAATGAGTTACCGGAAGTGTACCGTACCCCAATCATTTTGTATTATTTTGAGGACTTTAGTTACCGCGACATCGCCGAGCAGATGGAGTTGCCAATTGGAACGGTGATGTCACGGTTGGCACGAGCCAAGGCTTTTCTGCGCGCGCGGTTGGTTCCGCCCACGCCGGAAGTCGTGGCCGATCACCGACGGAGGGCGCACGATGGATTGTAAGACCGCCCGTCTGTTGCTGCATTATTCCCGTCCCGGCGACACGGAGCTGGAAGAATACGAAGCCGAGGAGCTGGAGGCCCATCTGGCCGACTGTTCCGACTGTGGCGCGGCCGCGCAATGGGAACGCCAAGCCGACAACCGCATTAGCCGGGCGATGCTGGCCGTTCCCGTACCAGATGACCTGCGCGAGCGGCTGCTAACCCGCTTGGCACGCGAGCGGCGGACCGTCTATCGCCGCTGGGCCGTGGGCGGCGTGGCTTCCGCGGCCGCCGCGGCCGTGATCGGCTGGCTGGCGCTCCACTGGCACTTGCACCATTTGCCGCGCGTCGATCCCGAAGTGGTATTGACCCGCGCCATGGAGCAAGCGTACACATCGCCGGACAAGGTGGAGGCACACTTCGCCGCCTTGGGCGTGGATACCGTGGTTCCCGCCACGCTGAACCTGGATTATCTCTCGCATTTCGGCCTGACCGATTTCGAGGGACGGATGGTCCCGCAGCTGGTGTTGGTCCGCAATCGAGAAACCGCTCTCGCCACCCCCCGCGACGGCGCCGTGGCCCGCGTGTACATTCTGGACGCGCGCAAGTTCGACATGGACACACTTAAGGACCTGAGCCGGCGACCTGCCACCGACAGCGGCGGCTTCACGATCCGCGTCTTGTGGTATCCGCAACAGCCCCGTTTCGCCTATCTCGTCGTCTATTCGGGCGGCCCGCAACCCTGGTTCCTAAAGGACGCCGCACAGATGCCCACCTGAGGCACGGCGTTCTCCTGCGGGTTGCACGCCAAACAGATCGTTAAGCACTTGCGTCAACAGGCAACACCACCGCATGTTGCACGGTCATCCGCGCCAGTCGGTCCGGGTGGGGAATCGTGCCGATGCCGGGCCGATCCGCGGCGCGGATTCGCGAGGGGCCGGATAGCTCGATGGCTGGCTCCCCCAGGTCCTGGCGATAGAAGCGACTAGAAGGGAAAATGTCAGCGGGGTAGGTGAAGCCGGGGAGCGTGGCCAGGGCAAGACAGTGGGCGGCGCCGACCGCCGATTCCAACATGCCGCCGACCCAGCACGAAATGCCATGTTGATAACATAGATCATGGATGGCGACCGCGTTGGTCAAGCCGCCGACCCGACCCGGCTTGATGTTGACATACCGACACGCGCCGATGGCGATGGCCTGTCTGGCCCGATCCAGCGAGGTCATGCTCTCATCCAGGCAGATCGGCGTGCGGATGCGTGTTTGCAATTCGGCATGATCGAGCAAATCGTCGTGCCCTAACGGCTGCTCGATCATGGCCAGCTGATACTCGTCCAACTCCTGAAACAAAGGGGTGTCACTGAGGCGGTAGCCGCTGTTGCAGTCGATGTGAAAGACCGTATCGGGAAAGCGCTGGCGAACAGCCCGCACCATTGGCACATCCCAACCGGGCCGAAACTTGAGCTTGACGCGCTGAAAGCCAGCTTGGACCGCCGCCTCGACTTGCGGCAACAACTCGTCAATGGAATCCATGACGCCGAAATCCGCGCCGACCGTCACCGTGGCCGCGCGCCCGCCTAGCAATTGATACAGCGGCTTCTCCTCGCGTTGGGCGAACAGGTCCCACCAAGCCAGATCAAACGCGGCCTTGGCGAAATAGTTCCCCTTGAACAGGGCGAGCCGTTGTTGCAGCTCCTCCCCGCCGTGCAGCCGCTGCCCCACCAGCTGCGGCGCCAACCAACGCCGCCCCATCTCGAACACGCCAAAGGCCCATTCCGGGCTGTACGTTGGCGCCACTAACGGGCTGGCCTCCCCCCAACCGGCCAAGTCGCCGCTGGTCATCTTCACCAGCACCGATTCAATCACCGCGTCCTCGCCGTAAGCCGTCCGCCACGGCGACAATAACGGCATGGCGATCAGATACATATCAATGCGGTCGATGTACATGGGATGTCCTTAAAAGGAAAACGTGCTTGCCGCCCAATGCCTCTTTATTCTATCCGATCCAGGCTCGCCAGGAGAAATGCTCTTTTTGCGGATGGGTGGCCGGGGCATCGCTGCGATCTGCCCCGGCCACCCATCCCTGACACACGGCACGCATATCCAAGCAGCGCAATCGTCATTGACTTGGAGGGGAGCCTTGGGATAATGGGAAAGTCCAACCAACATGGGGGCGGTCGTGCGGCAATTCCTGGGCGGCATTCTGATCCTTTTCCAGCTCATGACGCCGGCTTTGTGTCATGAACATGAGGTGGAAGGCGCGTGCCCACGTCGTCCGCACTTGCACCTGTCCCGTTTCCTATTCTGGCTGGATGATCATGATCATGCGGATCATGCGGCAGATCACGACGCCGACGCGGTGTACGTGGCCAACGATCCGTTTCTCGCCACCAAGCCCAGCCTCGTTGGCGACCCACTATCTTCTTTCATGATGGGATCGCTCCCGGGCGCGTTGGAGCCGATGCCCCCGTTGGATGTTCCCGATCCCGTGGCCCTGCCGCCCCCCGTGGTGGGTTCCGCTTATTCTCACTGTCCCCTCTATCTGGCCATTCTCAGCCTGCGCTGTTAAGCACTTCTTTTTGCCACGGAGTGTCATCGTTCTCCGTCCGTGGTGACATGCTTTGCATCAGAACAAGGCGAGCGGGGGCTGTATGGCCACTAATCCCGCCTGGCGCCAGTTGTTCTCACGCATTCCGCTCACTGGCCAACTTTCTCTAACCCAAGAGGTGCCCCATGCGCCGTTCCTGGATCATCATTCCTGTCGTGGCGGGTGTGCTCAGCGCGACGGCGGGCACGCTGCTATGGCATAACGGCTATTTGACATCACTATGGAGACATGGCGCCGCCGAAGATGACGAAGCAGCCGCCCCGGCGCCGCACGATGAAAAAGATAGCGTGCGACTGAGCGAACAAGCCGTGCAAGCGCTAGGAGTGCTGAACCAACCGATCCGGGTGCAGCCCTACTGGAAAACCATTGAGGTGCCGGGCATGGTGGTGGATCGCCCCGGTTTCAGCGACCGGGGCGTCACCGCTCCGGTGGCGGGAACGGTGGCCCAAGTTCACGCTTTCCCTGGCGACACACTGCGGCCCGGCGACCGGCTGTTTACCCTGCGGCTGGTCAGCGAGTATGTGCAAAACGCGCAGAGCGAATTGTTCAAGACCGCCCGCGAGCTACAATTGAACCGAGAACAGGTCCAGCGTCTGAGCGCTGTCGTCGCGGGGGGGGCGGTATCCCACGCCCGGTTGATCGAGTTGGAGAACCAAGAGCGGCGTCTGCGGGCGGCCATGCAGGCGCTTCGCCATGATCTTCTGGCGCGCGGCCTGACGACCCCGCAAGTGGACGGCGTTCAAGAGGGCCAATTCGTCACTGAAGTTACCGTCGTGGCCCCGCCGCCGCACCCAGAGCAAGCGACGCTAATCGCGGAGTCTGTTGATATTCAATTGTCTTCGTTGTCCGCAAACCCGCCCCTCACTTACGAAGTGCAGGAATTGCGGGTGGAGCTGGGCCAGCAGGTCCAAGCAGGTCAAGCGCTGGCGGTGTTGGCCAATCACCAAGCCCTGTACATCGAAGGGCGCGCTTTCAAGTCGGAAGCGGCTTGGGTTGCACACGCCGCCCGCCACGGCTGGCCGGTGCAAGTCGAGTTCGGTACGGATGCGGGCGACTGGGAACCATTAGAACATGCCTTTGTCGTTCGCTCCATCGGCAATGTCGTGGACCCGGAAAGCCGGACGTTGCCGTTTTATCTTCCTTTGGTCAATCAATGGCACAGCTACGAACGTGACGGCCAGACTTTTTTGACCTGGCGTTTCCGACCCGGCCAGCGCGTGCGCTTGTACGTGCCCATCGAGCGGCTGGATAATGCCATCGTATTGCCAGCGGAGGCGGTCGTGCGCGAGGGGGTGGAGGCTTACGTCTTTCGGCAAAACGGTGATCAATTCGACCGTAAGCCGGTGCGCGTGCTGTACGAGGATCGCCGCCAAGTCGCGCTGGCCCAAGATGGTGACATCTTCCCCGGCTTGATCGTCGCCCACAACGGCGCGGCGGCGCTTCAGCGGGCGCTGAAAGCAAGTCAGGCCAGTGGTAGCGGGGGCGGCGGCCACTGGCACGCCGACGGCACCTACCATGAGCATTAACGTTTAGCGAGTAAACCGCAGGTGAGTCACACAGAGGTCCGTGATCTATAGGAGCTCACGCCATGCTCGATGCCATCATTCGCTGGTCATTGCGCTATCGGTCGTTGGTCGTGATGAGTTGTTTGACCGTGCTGCTCTACGGCGGTTATCTGGCGACCACCATGCCCATCGACGTGTTCCCCGATCTGGACCGGCCGCGCGTGGTGTTGCTGGTGGAGTGCGGCGGCATGGCTTCCGAGGAAGTCGAAGTGCTGGTGACGCAGCCCATCGAGACGACCATACTGGGAGCCAACGGCGTTCAGGCGGTGCGGAGTCAATCCTCCGCTGGGCTAGCGGTGATTTACGTCGAATTTGATTGGGCCACCGACGTCCGCGCCGCCCGGCAGACAATTCAAGAACGTCTAGCAACTGTCAGTAGCGCCTTGCCGCCGGGCATCCAACCCCAAATGGCGCCAACCAGCTCCATCATGGGGCAAATTTTGCACGTCGGCATGTCGTCGCGGAATGGCGCGACTAGTCCCATGGAGCTGAACACGCTGGCTCATTGGGTCATCCGGCCACGCTTGCTGCAAATCCCCGGCATCGCCGAGGTAATCATCCTGGGGGGAGAACGCAAACAGTATCAAGTTCATGTCCAAACCGAGGCCCTGACGGAATTCGGCGTTACCTACCAGCAGGTGGAACAAGCCTTGCGCGAAAGCAACCTCACGGCCAGCGGCGGCTTCGCCATTCAGGGGGACAACGAGAAAGCCATTCGCATTCTGGGCCGGCTTGGCCCACACCCCGAACAGGTGCTGGCCGAGCTACGCCGCATCCCGGTAAAAACCACGCCCCACCGGACCATCTTGCTCGAACAGGTCGCCCAAGTGTGCGAAGGGGCCGAACTGAAACGAGGGGATGCTAGCGTCAACGGCCAGCCCGCGGTGGTGCTCACGGTGGTCAAGCAACCCCATGTCGATACTCGCGCTTTGACCGAGCAGATTCACGCCGCCTTGCGGGACAGCGAAGCCGCTCTGCCGCCAGACGTGGTCATTCATTATGAGTTGTTCCAACTGAAAAACTTCATCGACCGAGGTATCTACAACGTCGGCGAGGCGCTGGTGCTGGGGGCTGGGCTGGTGCTGCTGGTTTTGACTCTGTTTCTGCTCAATGTTCGCACCACGTTCATCACCTTGACCGCCATTCCGTTATCGCTGGCCGTGACAGTGCTGGTGTTTCGGCTCATCGGTCTTATTACTGGCACGGAGTTATCTATCAATGTCATGACGTTGGGCGGGATCGCGGTAGCGATGGGGGAACTGGTCGATGACGCCATCGTGGATGTGGAAAACATCTTTCGCCGCCTGCGGGAAAATAACATCACTCCTCATCCTCTCCCCGCCTTGCGCGTGGTCTATGAGGCCAGTCGAGAAATCCGCAGTGCCATTGTGTTCGGTACGATCGTGGTCATTCTCGTGTTCTTGCCGTTGTTCGCTCTGTCCGGCGTCGAGGGGCGGCTGTTCACCCCTCTAGCGATTGCTTATATCGTGTCCATTCTCGCTTCCTTGCTGGTGTCCTTGACCGTGACGCCGGTGTTATCGTACTACCTTTTGCCCCAGGCGCCGGCCACGCACCGGACGCGCGATAGCTTTCTCATCCGTTGGCTCAAGGCGCTGGCCCGGCCATTGATCCACTTGAGCATGGCGCGTGCCGGCCTGTTGCTAGCGCTGACGTGGCTGGGGGTCGCCTTGTGTGTCTGGCAGCTGACGCGGCTGGGGGCCGATTTCCTGCCGGATTTCGACGAAGGGAGCGTACAAGTCAATGTCACCTTGCCGCCCGGTTCGTCGCTGGAAGCGTCCAACCGGGCGGCGGCGGTGCTCGATGCCAAGTTCTTGGCAATGCAAAAGACCGCCGACAATCCCCACGGCGCCATTTTGAACTTCGTCCGTCGCACTGGCCGGGCCGAGCGCGACGAGCACGCGCAGTCCGTTGGCGCCAGCGAGTACATCTTGAGCATGAATCCCGACTTGAACCAGAATCGGGACGAAATGTTGGAGCACTTACTGGACGAGCTGCGCGACGCCTTGCCCGGCGTGGACATCGAAGCGGAACAACCGTTGGCCCACCTGATCAGTCACATGCTTTCCGGTATCACGGCCCAGGTCGCCATCAAGGTCTATGGCGACGATCTGGACCAATTGCGGCAAACCGCCGAACGGATCAAGGCGGTTGTTCGGGACATCCCCGGCGTCTCGCCCCCCGTCATCGAAGCCCAACAGCAGACCGATGAGTTGCACATTCGGCTGCGCGGCGATGACTTGGCCTATCACGGCTTGACGCGCGCTTATGTCGCCGACTTTTTACACTCGGCCTTACAAGGGCAAGTGGTGTCGCAAGTGCTGGAAGGGCAACGCCGCTTCGATCTGCTCATCCGCTTGCACGACGAGCAGCGCACCGATTATGCCCAGCTGGGCCAGTTGCGCATCGACTTGCCAGACCGGCGCGGCCAGGTGTTGCTGAAGGAATTGGCCGACATCGGCGACGGCACCGGCCCCAACGCCGTCAACCGCGAGAACGTGCGGCGGCGCATTGTCATTCGCTGCAACGCTCAACAACGCGATCTGGCTGGCGTGGTGGCCGACATTCGCCAGCGCGTGCGGACGCGGGTATCTTTACCGGAAGGGTATTTTATCGAGTACGGCGGCCAGTTCGAGAGCCAGCAGCGGGCGACGACGTTGATCGTGGTGCTGGCCGGGGTGTCCATTATTGGTATGTTCGTGGTCCTGAGAATCTTGTTTCCGTCGGGACGCATCGTGCTGCAAATTCTCAACGCCCTGCCCACCGCCTTCATCGGCGGCGTATTGGCTTTAGTGCTGACCGGACAATCGCTCACCGTGGCCAGTCTGGTCGGCTTCATCTCGCTGGGCGGCATCGCGGTTCGTAATGGGATTTTGCTCGTGTCTCACTATATTCACTTGATGCGCGAAGAGGGAGAAGGTTTCACCCCGGCGATGGTGTTGCGCGGTAGTTTGGAGCGTTTGTCTCCCGTTCTGATGACAGCTCTCACGGCGGGTATCGCTTTGCTGCCGCTGGTCCTGGGAGGCAAGCAGCCGGGCCGCGAGATTCTTTACCCGGTGGCTACGGTCATTTTGGGAGGTTTACTGACCTCCACCTTCTGCGAGTTCCTCATCCACCCCGGGTTGTTTTGGCGCTTTAGCGGCCACGACGCCGAACGGTTCGTGCGTCCGACTGAAGCTGGATCGGAGGTCATAGTTCATCAGGAGGGGTAACGTGACTTGCCCTTACGACGACACCAAGGGGCGCGCACGCTTCACCAATTGAATCGCCATCCCCCACGGGTCGCGGAGCATGGCTAACTCGTCGCTGTTGGGGGCGGTGGTGACGTCTCCCACAGCGGTCGCGCCGGCGGCCAGGAGTTGGGCGCGTGTCTGGTGAATGTCCGGGGCGGTGAAGGCAATGTGCAGCGTCAGCGGGTCCATGCGGGCGTAGTCGGGAACCGGCGCGTCTTGACGATAAATTTCCAACACGGTCTTGCCGGACGCATCGGCCAAGAAGCGAGCAACCACCGGGGCATCCGCTTGGCGCACCACCCGTAAACCCAGGTGACGCACATACCAATCGGCCAACGCCGCCGGATCGGCCACATTCAACGCGATGTGTTCGATGTTCATGATAGTTTCCGCGTCACCAACTGGCGATGCCAACACTAATATCCAAGTCACGCAATGAATGGAGCGTGCCACGCACGATCTCGCGCAGGCCGGGTTCCTCGACGCGGGTGATGGCTTGCGTGGGGCTGAGCCACAGCCGCTGCCGGAGTGAGCGTTCCGGCCAATCGTCGGCTTCCTCAGTAACTTGCATGAGAAACACGGTGACGTAATAGACATTGCCCCACTTGCCGTACAAATAACTGCCGACCGGCTCACCGCGCAGCAAGCCGGTCAAGCCCGCCTCTTCCCAGGCTTCTTGCAAGGCGATTTCCCCCGCCGTCTTGCCTGGTTCACGGCAACCCTTCGGGATGACCCAGCGCTTGCCGCTGCTGGAAGTGATCATGCACACCTTGCCATCCCGAATCGGAATTGCGGCGGCTTGTTGAATCGTGTCAGGAGCGGATGCCATAGTGTCTCCCTGCCAGGGCCACAAATTCTTCATCTTGCAGGATGCAGAAGCATGGCCATCACGTCAAGCACAGTTCGGCCAAATTGATCTGTTCTCCATCTATCGGCCACAGATTTTTCACACATTCATCAGAAAATGGGAAAAATCGCTGGGATATGTGCTGCTTCGGCGGGATCGATTCATCGGTTCGCGCTCAGTGAAAACGGACCACCCGCGGCGCGGCATCACCGCGACACCAACCGCCAGGGGGGAAATAGATGATTTTCAATGGCGGGACAGGATAATGATTCTCCGAGCCACGTTCGCTGTTATCTCGAGAATATCATGGCGACAACGTCGAGTTGGGAAAGACAGCGAAGCTACAACAACAACGCCTCGACAATCAATAGTATAACCACCCCCGTCAACGACATGAAAATGCGGCAGCCATTGAAGTACAGCATCACTTCCTTGACATTGAGATTGATGTATTCCTTGACCATCCAAAAACCACTGTCGGCGGGTTGAGTCATAAACGTGACACCAACGGCGACGGCCAGGATCAGGACTGTGGTGTGTCCCGGCATCTGCGTGGTCATGTCGGCCAGCAGGGCGGACGCGGTGAGGATGGCCGCCGTCGCCGATCCCAAGGCGATGCGCACCAGTACCGCCGTCAGGTATGCGACCAACACCGGCGATAACGGTAGTTGAATCATCTGCTCGGCGATGTACGCGCCGGCCCCGGATTGCTCGATAACCTCCTTGAAGCCCCCCGCCGCACCGAACAACAGGGCCAAGTCGCCGATGTCGCGCAAGCCGGTGTTGGCGATCTGTGTCAGCCGCCCCGCCACCATGCCGCGCCGCCAACCGAGAAACAGAAAGGCCGCCCCGGTGGGAATGAGCAAGGCCATCATCGGCTGGCCCAGGAACAGCAGCCACTCGGCCAGCGGCGCCGTGCCAATCCGCAGCCAGGCCGGAACCGTGCCCGGCTCGAACAGCAAGGGGGCCGTCATCCAGACGGGTAAACTCTCGGAACGTTGCAGCAGATCGACACTGAAACCGACCAAGCTCAACCACAACGGCAACGTCACAATGGCAGCGACGAGCCAGAAAGAGGGCAATGGCTTGTCTTCATTTGATTCCTCCTCCTTGTCACTCTCGGCTTCCACCGCGGCGCCGGCCATGGGCGGCACTATCACCATCTGGCGGCTGGCCCAGAAGCGGGCGGGAATCGCCCAGCCCACGATCACCAAGGGGATGCCGAGCATGGAGCCGAAAATCATCGTCTCCACCATGTTCCCCTTCATGTTCCCCACCGCGCCGATGATGCCAGGATGCGGCGGAATCAGCGAGTGGGTAATGCCCAGGCTGAAACTCATCGGCAGCGCGAACCAAAGCAACGATTGCCCGGTGTCACGCTGTAAGCGCCACATGATGGGAATGAGCAGCAAAAAGCCGACGTTGAACAAAACCGGAATGCCAAGCAGGTAGGCGGCGATGAGGATGGCCCACGACGCCCGCTGGATGCCGAAAATGTCAATCAATGGTCGGGCAATGGCCTCGGCGGAACCGGACGCCTCCAACATCCGCCCCAGGATGGCCCCCAGCGCCAGGATAATGGCCACGCTGCCGAGAATGCCGCCGACGCCGGAGCCAATCGCCTTAACCACCTGCACCGGTGGCATCCCCGCCACCAGTCCCATGACCAGGCTGACCACGATCAAGGCCACGAACGCCTGAAACTTGAAGCGGATAATCAGAACGAGCAGCGCCACTAACGCCGCCGCCGTGCATAGGGCCGCCCATAAGGACGGTTCCAAAATGGTTTTTTCCGCTGTCAACATGGAGAGCATCGCTTCATGGAAGGAGTACACTTGTCACATGATTAGTGCGAATTGTGCGACATGCAGAGCGCGAAGGCAAGCAGGAAACGGAGCAGTTTTGGGAAGATCTCACGACAACGGCCGAGCAAAGCTCAGCTCGTGGCCGTCGGGATCAGTCAGATGAAAAAACCGCTCGCCCCATTCAGCGTCGCGCGGGGCGGCTTGTGGTTGATAGCCGAGTGACACGGCTCGTTGGTACAGAGCATCGACATCCTCAACGTAAAAGATCACTCGCCCCCACCAGGACCAGTTCAGGTCCACTGGTTGCGCGATTAGATTCACGTAGTCCGTCCCCGCGCGAAAACTGCTGAAAGAGGCCGTTTCGCCACCGTATAGCAGCCGAAAGCCCAAACCTTGGTAGAAACGCACTGCCCGCGCCATGTCATGCGTGGCCAAGGTGATGGCGCTGATGCCGTCGATGCGCGGCGGCGCGGCGGCAGCTGGCGGTGGCTGATCCGTACTCATGAGACAGCTTCTCCTGTTGGCGTGGATGGATGGTCCAGTTCGCGCGCCACCGCGTCGAGTTGTCGGCCAATTCTCTGCCAGTGCGTGCCTTGCCAAAATAGCCGACCACAGCGGTCACATGCGTAATACTGCTGTTGCCAGTTCCAACTGCGCGGCGGCACGCGCTCACGCACCTTTTCTTTGTCCACTTCGATTAACTGACCACCGCAGGCCATGCAGCGCGGTTCGCCGATGGGGAGTCGCAAGCGGCCCAGCACGAAGGCCAGTTGCGCGTTGTGCTTCAGGCCGTGCGGGATAAATAGCGACGGCAAATCACCATCTCGAACGATGCCGATGCGCAGGATGCCGGTGTCCGAGGTGAGTAGCACCCGCCCGTCGCGCTGGGCCAGGCGCACCAAGTCCCAATCGTCGATCCCTTCTTGCCAGAAAGCATCGTACCCAGCTGCCCGCAGCCAACGGGCCAACTTACCCAACATGGCGTCACAAGCGAAGCGCGGAGAGGAGGTCATGGATCATCGGTAAAGTATCATGTTGAAGCAGCATATTTTCTCGTGCCGTGGATTCATCGGTTCGGGCACGCTGCCGACTTGGCGTGTGAACCGCTGAATCGATGGAACAAGGGGGCTACCTTTTCATTGTACCCCCGTTTGTCAATCCCGTCGCAACCGTATTTCACCACTGACGATCACCGCCCAAGCCCGGCCGCGCACTTTCCAGCCGATGAAAGGGCAATTGCGGCTCTTGGAACGAAAGCACGCTGGGTCGATAGTCCATTCCACGTCAGGATCAATGATCGTCACATCAGCGACAGCGCCAGGGCGCAACGTGCCCCGCTCGCCGGGCAGACGCAGTACCCGCGCCGGCTGCATGGTCAACTTCTCGATGAGCTGTGGCCAAGTGAGAATGCCGGGTTCAATGAGTCTCACGATGGCGATGGGTAGTAGCGTTTCTAAACCGATGACGCCCGCCGGCGCTTGATCCAGCTCGCGCATCTTCTTTTCCGGTGCTAGGGGGGAATGATCACTGGCAATCACGTCGAGCGTGCCATCGCGCAGCCCCTCGCGCAGCGCCTGCACGTCGGCGGGGGTGCGCAGTGGCGGGAACATCTTGTAATTGCTGTCGAAAGTTCGCAGGCATTCATCGGTCAAGGCGAAATGATGGGGGCAGACAGAGCCGGTGACAGGGACGCCGCGCTGCTTGGCCCGGCGGAGCAGATCGACGCTGCCAGCGGTGGAGACGTGCAGGATGTGAAGCCGGCTGCCAGTCAATTCCGCCAAGGCGATGTCCCGATGAACGATGACCTCTTCCGCCGCCGCCGGGATGCCGCGCAGCCCCAGCCGCGTGCTCTCGAAACCTTCGTGCATCACGCCGTTGCGAGTCAAATCCAGGTCCTCGGCATGGCTCAGCACGGCCCGGTCGAACATCTTGCAGTATTCCAAGGCGCGCCGCATGATTTCGGCGCTAACGATGGGGGCGTCGTCGTCGGTGAAGGCCACCGCCTCGCCGTCGCACAAGCCGCCAATCTCGGCCAGTTCTTTCCCTTGGCGTCCCTTGGTGATAGCGCCGACGGGAAAGACGTTGGCTTGTCCGGCCCGTTCCGCTTGCAGATAGACGAACTCCGCCGCCGCCTGGCTGTCCAGGGCCGGCTCGGTGTCCGGCATGCACGCTACCGACGTGAAGCCCCCCGCCACCGCCGCCGCCGTGCCGCTGGCGATGGTCTCATCCTCCTCGAACCCCGGCTCGCGCAGATGCACATGCATGTCAATCAAGCCAGGGCAGACGATCTTGCCAGTGGCGTCAAGCGTGGCATCGGCAGGCGGCGGTTGCGCTCCGATGCCAGCCACCGTCCCCCCATCCAGCCATAGGTCCGTGACACAGTCGATTCCCTGCGCGGGATCAATCACTCGGCCATTGATAATGCGAAGTATGGTCATGAGTGGTGAAGTTCCATGAATGTCACCGACGCCGTACCATGAAGCATCGATTCCTCGTACCTTATGATTTATCGATTCGTGCCAACTGGAGCAAAGCCCGCGCGACCGGCTCATCGGCTTTTTGTCTCGCAGGATTACGTGGACATCGCCGCTTGTTTCGCTATGGTATCGGTGAAGGGGGCGCGTTGATTTTCTCAAACACGAAGGAAGAACTCATGGCTGAACCGGTGATCATTCGTTGTCGGGAAAATGGGCCGCTGGTGGTGCAGGGGCCGATTCAGCTGTGCGATCATCTGGGCAACTCGTTCGCTATCCCCGCTGATAAGCCAGCGGTGGCCTTGTGTCGCTGTGGTCATTCGCAGCGCAAGCCGTTTTGCGATGGCACCCATCGGACCGCCGGCTTCCAAGCCGCCGAAACGGCCCCACCGGCAACGGAGGTAGATTCCTAACAAAAGAACCTTGCTTGACTTGAGGCCGGTTTCCTCTTCGTCCCCCTATTGCGAGGGACGAGGATCGATTTATAATAACAGTAGGTTTTCCCTATTCCCCCGCCTTCCACGAGGCGTTGACTCTGCGAGAGAACCATGCAAGACTGGCTACGCAATGTCCATCAAGCCGTGGTGACGACTGCCTTGGGCATGTATCGAACGCTGTGGTATTTCCTGCAAACCTATCGCCGCAAGGCGTTCACCCAGTATTTCGAGTACCCCGAACTGCCAGTGCCCGTGAAGCCGCGTTATCGTGGATTTCATCGCTTCGATCTCACTACTTGCATCGGCTGCGACAAGTGCGCCCGCGCTTGTCCGGTCGATTGCATCTATATTGACAAGATCAAGAACCCAGTTGGTAAGGGGTTCCGGGTCAACGGCTTCAAAATCGACTACAGCAAGTGCATGTTCTGTGCACTGTGCGTCGATCCGTGTCCGGTTGATTGCATCTTCATGGGTTCAACCTACGATCAAAGCTGTTACAGCCGGGATGGCTTGATCATCGACTTCGCCAAGCTGCCCATAGAAGTCGCCTGGGGCCAGGCTTCCTTGAATCCGACGGCGGTGGCTGCCTCCAAGCTGGTCAGCGAGCCGGTTTGGACCAAGCCTCCTGACCCGCCCCCGCCGGAGAAACCCGCCCCGGCCAAGAGCTAACGATGCTAATTTTGGCGGCGGGGCGGCATCCAACCCCTCGATGACGCCTTGGACCAGGAGCCTGACGGCTTCCGCTCATCCAGATACCATGTTTTCCTGATTTGGCACGAGAGAGAGGTGTTACGATGGCTCCCCCCCAACCGACCGCAGGCAAGAAGTATTTCACCGCCGCGCAGGCGAACGCCACTTTACCCTTAGTGCGGGCCATTGTCACAGACATTACCCAGCTGGCTCAAGAGCTGCGCGAACGGCACGAGCGGCTGGCGCGGGTCTTGCCGCGCGATAGTCGGATTCACCTCGACGCGCTGCACGAGGAAGAAATTCAGCACATCCAGGAAGAATTCGAGCGCGATCAAGAACGGATGCAAGCCTACGAGGAGGAATTACGGCGGCTGGGCGTGGAGCTGAAGGATTACTATATCGGTCTTATCGACTTTCCCTGCTGGATGAATGGCCGCGAGGTGTATCTGTGTTGGAAACTAGGGGAGCCGGAAGTCGGCCACTGGCATGAGATCGACGCGGGTTTCGCCGGTCGGCGCAAATTGTCGAAGACCGGTTTGCGCGGTCCAGCCGCCGAGGTATCACTGCCAGGAACCGGCGGATAATCGAACTAGGTATCAGGAGTCACCGTTTAGCGAGCTGTCGGCAAGCTGCTCTCGATAAGGAAAGGCGTCTCAATGCCACTGGTCGGATATTTCGTGCTGTTCACGGTCGTGGGGGTTGGATTCATCCTCGTGCATTTGTTGGTCGGCAAACTGATTCGACCCGCCAAACCCGACCCGGACAAACTGACGATCTACGAGTGCGGTGAGCCAACCATCGGTAGCGCTTGGATTCAATTCGACCTGCGCTTTTATGTGGTAGCGCTGCTGTTCGTCATCTTCGACGTGGAAGTGGCCTTCTTCTTCCCGTGGGCGGTGGTGTTCGGCAAGGCCAACAGCTTGGCCAACATGTCGCCGCCTCAGACGGTTGCTCAGCAAGAACGCTATAACAACTTGGTACGGGAATTGGTGCCCCCCTACCCGGAGAACCAAACCGTGCTAGCGCGGTATCAAAACGCTGACGCTTTGATACCGGCCGCCGTCGTCGCGCAAAATCAAGCCACCGCGCGCCGGCTGGCATGGCTGTCGTTGGGGGACATTCTCGTCTTCTTCGGCGTCTTGTTGGTGGGCTTCGCCTACTTGTGGAAACGGGGCGACCTGAACTGGGTGCGCAGCCTAGCCACCACGCAAGGCGGCATGGCGGAGTTGGAGGTGCCGGCGCCACCGGAACAAGAATTAGTTGAAACGCGATAAATGAGCGGCGTTTCGCCGAAGCGCCTTGAACCGATATACATTTGCAGGAGCTTGTCACTATGGGTTGGCTGGAAGGACGTTTTGAAGAAAGCGTCATCACCACATCACTGGAACAGGCGATCAACTGGGCCCGGCAATCGAGCATGTGGCCCATGACGTTTGGTTTGGCCTGCTGCGCGATCGAGATGATGGCCACTGGCGCGTCGCGTTTCGACATCGACCGCTTTGGCGCCGGCGCTTTTCGGGCCACGCCGCGCCAGGCCGATTTAATGATCGTCGCCGGCACGGTCAATTTCAAGATGGCCAGTCGAGTGCGCCGGTTGTACAACCAGATGCCTGATCCCAAGTTCGTCATTGCCATGGGGGCGTGTACTTGCGGCGGCGGCCCGTATTACAAGTACGGTTACAACGTGGTCAAAGGGGTCGATCTGGTGGTGCCGGTCGATGTCTATGTCCCCGGCTGTCCGCCACGCCCCGAAGCGCTGCTCGAAGGGCTGATGCGCATCCAAGACAAGGTCCGTGGCATGAAGGGACTCACGAAAGGACAGCCGATTGATATGCCGATGGCCGCCCGTACCGGCTACGTACTGCTGCCGCCGGAACTGGACGATCCCGACCCGCAAAAGGCCATCGAGAAGCAAAATGCCTTCGCCAAGCGCACGAAAGAATTGGCCACGCCGGCCAAGGCTTGAGAGATGCGAGCCGAGAATTGAGAGTGGAAGAAGCGCGAGAACGTTTCCCGATCCTGGTTCTTCGCTTTCCGCCCTCTTGGTTCTCGGTTCTTTGTTTGTCGTTGCTCTAAATGACGATTCTCGTTTCCCTCGATAGGATATGCCGTTATGACTGGCCCAGAAATCATCACCGTATTGGAACAGCAACTCGGCGACAAGATCAAGTCCAAGAACACCGAAGCCCTGGACCCCTTCGTCGTGGTCGAGGCGGGAGACCTGCTGGAAGTTTGCCGCTTCCTGCGTGACGATGAACGGCTCGATTTCTCCGTACTGAACTGTATAACCAGCGTCGATTACCTGGAACTCGATCCGAAGAAAGCCGCCAAGGCTGGCTTCGAGCCTCATTTGGAAGTCGTCTATCACTTGTCCAGCTTCCGACACGGTCACCGCTTCACGCTCAAGGTGATGTTGCCACGTTGGAAGGACGACCAACCCGGCCAGCTGCCGGAAGTACCGTCCGTGACCGGCCTATGGAAGACCGCCGATTGGCACGAACGGGAAGTGTACGACTTGGGGGGCGTCTGGTTCACCGACCACCCCGACCTGACGCGCATCCTGCTCTCGGATGACTGGGTTGGCCACCCTCTGCGTAAGGACTACGAATTCCCCTTGGAGTATCACGGCATTCGCGGCCGGTAGGAGTTGTTAGTTGTCGGTTGTTCGCCCCTGTTTAGTGGGCAAGCCGCAGGCGAGCCATGTTGCCATGAAAATAAAGACTCCGCCTATTCACACGACCCAACGCAGCGGAACCTTCACCTATAAGGATTTCCGCGCCTTGATCCGCGATGATCAAAAAGCGGACCTGATCGATGGAGTTATCTACGTGGCCTCGCCAGAGAATACCGACGCCAATCGCCTCTTTGGTTGGCTTTTCTCTTTAATGTTGGACTTTGCCGATCTAAAAAATCTAGGTTTAGTACTTGGTTCTCGTGTCGCCTGCCGCCTCGACGAACACCACGCGCCGGAACCGGATATTCTGTTCGTTCGCAATGAAAACCTGCACCGAGTTCAT
>JBKBIP010000056.1:0-18749 GCA_046297495.1 Gemmataceae bacterium
GGGGGGTCTCGGAAAGTCAAGGGGGCCGCGTCGTGTCCTCCCCTTTGGAAACTGCACCCCCCCCCCCCCCTTCCCGCGCCATGCGCAGGTTGAAGAGGCATTCGATAGACAACGACCATCACGGCATCAAGAGGAAGCGGCCAAAGTGAGAGCAAGCCTCACTTCTCAGCGGTGAGATCTTGAGCAATCTTGGCCAGTGCTTCATGGGTGAGAGCAAAAGAAATCTGTTGGCGCCGGCCGGTCGGCGTGGCTCCTTGGAAACGGCGCAAGGTCGCTTCCTCGTTTCCCTTGAGGCGCAATTCGTAGTAGAATAGATCATCGGAACGGTAGGTGGGTTCGTCACTGCGGAGGATGGCCTCGTCGCGGGCGGCATCGACTTCCACCACTTTGAGCGGTTCGAGCAAGCCGGTGACGTGCTCGGCCAACAGCCGGGCACGGTCGGTCAAGGGGGGCGTGCCGTCCGTTCGCGGACGGCGTATCGTCAGCTCCCAGACCAGGCAGCTCAAATCGTCGCAGCGGTCGGCAGTCAGCGCCGCCATGCAGCCGGATTTCTCATCAGTGACGGCCAGCGTGGCGCGTTCCTTGGCGGCGGGGCGCCAATTAGCCAGTTTTTCCAGAAGCAGATCGTTTAGCGTCATCAGTTTCTCCCGTGGTTTTTTGAGTATGTTCCGAACCATCGAACGACAGCAGCGTCGGCTTGTTGTCCACAATGGTTTGCAAATGTACTGGACGACTCCAAATGACTTGAAGATTGGTCAGTGTTTCCTTGGCCCAATCGATTCGTAAATCGATTCCATTATGTTCATGCTTCAACAACAATTCGCCGCGATTGCGGTAGTTGCCGTCCACGACGTAAATCCAGGGCATGCCAAAGTTGGTCAAGCTGAACAGCAGCCGTTGCTTGACCTTCTCAAACTCGCGTGATTCGATCACATATTGGTTGATCGAGTCGTGATACGCGAACGAGAACAACTTATGCTCCCGGCAGAACTCCGGCGTCAAAAACGTATCGATAAAAGTAATATCGTTGTGCACGCGGCGCACTTCAAAGATTTTTTGCCGGCCCAGCCCTAATTGCGTGTTCCAATTGCGCCGTTTATCCAAATCGTCGCATTCCTCATATTCTTTGCCGAACTTGCCGGTGTTCCAGCGGTGCTCGATGTCGCGCAAGAGTTCAATCCCTAGCTTATACGGATTGAGCCGGCCACTGGAGGCCATTGTCCCGGAATGATGGTCGGCATAATCGATGCACTCCCACGGCTCCAGGGCACACTCGGTCATGATGGTCGAGTGCCAGTAGCTATTGTGGTTGATGAATCCCTGGGCGGCGTAGCGGTGGGTGTCGGCCACCGAGATGTCATAGACATCGGCCCGCCGCCGCTCGCTGGCGACGATGGTGTCTTCCCACGATTCTTCCTTAAACCAGCGCCGCTCCGCGATGTAGTTTTGGAGGACTGCTTGCTTCCGGCCCGAACCGAAGCCGATTTCTTGCTCGAAGACGGCGGCCGAACTCCCTGTAATATGGACGTGCCAGCAACCCTTGGGTTGCGCGCGCCGGCTCGATAATATGCCAAAATTCAGCAACAGCAGCTGCACCGTCTTGCTCATCGATTCGCTGCTGGTGGACAAGATCACCCCCGTCTTGCCGGCATGGCCATTGCAATCGAAGTAGGCCCGCAGGAAGGCGGCCACCACGGATTTCGGCGACTGCAAGATGGCGGCGGGGACATCCTGGGTCCGCGCCGAAACTCCCGTTGGCAGTCCCAGGTGTTTCAAAAAATCCTCGACGTGGCGGGCACTGAACAACACCCGATACCGGCCGTCGCCCCCTTTGATTCTTGGCACGATGCCGAACAACTCTTCCGTCAACTCGGCGAAGCGGCGTGCTGGCTCCTCAGCACCGCTGCTCAAGCCGATGACCCGCTTCGTCGCGCTGATATGGCCATCGCCGATCAGATAGCCGAGGAAGGCCGCCAACGATTCGTTCAGGATTTCCGGAACACGAATCGCGCGCCGCTTGTTGGTTGCGAGCGTGGCTGTGGCTAGTCCTGTTTCATACTCAAAGTTCACAGAGGAAGAGTTGCCGCAAGAAACCAGCGAGCAGGAGGCGTAAGCCTGCCGGTGAAGGAGGACGTTGTCAGGGGACTTACGCCCCCCGCTCGCCTCATCCAAATACACATACTCCCTCGCCTCATCCAAATACACATACTCCGTGGCCCACAGATTGCCGCCTCCCGCCACGCACACCTGGTCCCCTGGCCGCAACTCACTCAGGGAACGCCAACTGCCATCGGGAAGCAACAGGCGATGAGTTAACGAACCTTCCAACTCCAAGCCGCGCCGGGTGCGGACCCAAACTGTTTCTCGATCCGCGAACTTGGCCCAGTCATAGATCGGCTGAGAGCGGGAACCATCGTACACCTGCGCGGCCAGGCGCTGATCGACCACTTCCTCGATTCGGCGCAGCCCGCCAGAGGTATAGACCAGCGACCCGGCAGTGACACAGGCCCAGCCTTCGTTGATGATCTTCGTCTGCGCCTGCGGCGCGAAGTAGTAGGCCTCGTCGCGGATGATCGACAACACGTCGCGCTGCCAAGGCTTGAGCGGAGCATAATCGATCAGGAACAAGAGCACGTCCTTTTCCGGCCGTTCGGGAAAGCTGCGTGCCGCTTCCTCCTGCACGCGCCGGCGTTCCTCTTCTTCAGCCCGCAGCGCTTCCTTGGGATTGATGTAGTCGTCCATGTACGTCTTGCTCTTGAAGCGTGTCAGCTTGATCTCATCCTCGGTGTCTGGATCGGTGTTGAAGTTGTAGCGCGACGACTCATCGCGCCGCCGAATCGCTGTCGAGTGAATGTCAATCAAATCATCAATGGACTTGCAGCGATCCAAGAAGGCCTCGACCTCATCCTCGCCGTACTTCTCGACGTAGCGACGAATGCGTGCCCCATGATTGGCCATCTCGTCCATCATCTTGCGATTGGTGTGAGCGAAGTAGGCGTTGTTCTTGAAAAAGTCGCAATGTCCGTACACATGCGCCATCACTAACTTCTGATCCACGGTATGGTTGCAGCGCATGAGGTAGGCATAGCACGGGTCGTTGTTGATCACCATTTCATAAATCTTGGACAACCCGTATTCATAGCCTTTTTTCAGCTCTTCATAGGCCATGCCGTAGGACCAGTGCGGGTAGCGCGTCGGGAACCCGCCATAGGCGGCGATCTCGTTCAGGTCGTCGGCGTCGATGACCTCGAAGATGGTTTCATAAAAATCGAGGCCGTAGCCGCGCGCGTAGCCTTCGATCTCTTCCTTCAAGGCCCGCAAGTCAGCTGGCAGCCGGGTGTCGTAGGGAATACCCATCATGCGACCTCATATTCGGCGTCAAACACGTCTTCCCAAGTGAGTTTCGTCACGGAAGACGTTTGATTCATTTCCCCTTCCGCCTGTTCCTTGGCCAAGGGGAAGCATTTGTCCCATAGCGACTCGATCACCGCGCGGTTGAGGCTGGGGGTGTCCTCTTGGATGTCGGCGATTTCGGCGCGGGCGTTGCGAATCGTCGCCCGCCAGCCGCGTGAGCGTTGGTCCGGCTGACTGCGCCACTTGATGATGTACGCCATCAGCCGGATCAGCTGGCTACGCAGGGCACGTCTTTCCGATCGGGCCAAGGCGTCGATTAACTCCTGAATCCCTTCTTGGGCGTCCGCGAGCGCGCCGCGCCGCAGCGCCTGATCGACGGCCACCGCCGTCTGATAATGGGATGTCGCCGCTAGTTGACTCCAGTTAGTCATGGCACGCTGTCCGCTCGTGTGGCTACCGTCCCGTTCCCAAGAACTCCTTGATCGATCCCAGAATCGCCTCCCGATCAGGGATGCGGCTGGCGACCACGTTGTCGCGTTCGCCGAGCATTTCGTGGATGTACTCATAAAACTCGCCGCTGCCGTAGGGGCTTTCCACTTGGCCGTAGCCGAACAGATTCACCTTGGTCAGCAGCTTTTCCGTCAGAATCTCGATGCAGTGCGGGATGTCGTCCCCCCAATTGTCCCCGTCGGAGAAGTGGAAGGCGTAGATGTTCCACTCGTCGGGGTGATAGCGGGCGTTGATGATCTTGTCGGCCAGCTCGTAGGCCGAGCTGATCTTGGTGCCGCCGCTCTCGCGCGTGTGATAGAAGGTGTATTCATCCACTTCTTGGGCGACGGCGTCGTGGATGATGTACGCCGTCTCGATCCCCTTATAATGGGCTTTGATCCAGGTGTCGATCCAGAACGCCTCGATGCGGACGATCTCTTTTTGCTCATCGGTCATCGAACCGGACACATCCATCATGTAAATGATGACAGCCACGCTTTGCGGCAGCTGCACTTCCTTCCAGCTGCGGTACTGCTTGTCCTCCCGCACCGGAATGACCATGGGGCGTTCCGGGTCGTAGTTGCCGGCGGTGATTTGCCGCTTCAAGGCGCGTTTGAAAGTGCGCTTGAAGTGGCGCAACGACTCCGGCCCCGCCTGGCGAATGCCGGTGTAACGGTCGCGAGTGGATTGGATGTTCTTCTTGCCGCGCGGCTGGATGCGGGGCAGGGACAGCTCCTCGCCCAGGATTTCGGCCATCTCCTCCATCGTCAGCTCGACTTCCTGGATGTGGCCGCCCGGTTGATCGCCGGCCCCGGACGAGCCTTCCCCCTGCGGCGGACCGAGCGGCTGCCCCGGTTCTCCCGGCCCCTGCCCGACGCCGCCGGACCCTTTCCGGCCATAGCGAAACTGGGGAATCACGATCTGCGGCAAGGGGATGCTGACCAGGTCCTTCCCCTTCTTGCCGATCATCTCCCCTCGGCTGATGTACTTGCTCAAATTGCTCTTCACCTTGCCCCGCACGAGCTTGCGGAAGCGTTGGTGATCGCGTTCGATTTTTTGTCCCATAGTTCAATTGACTCCGCTGGTTGGGCGGCGGTGATCTTCCATGGAAAAAGTTGTTTCCCGTGGCTTCATCGGTTCGCGTGGATAGTCGGCAGCCGGTGCGAATCGATAAATCATTTGTCACCAATCATTCACTCATTTCCAATCCTCACTTCCTTCACGCCGCCGCTTCCTCAGCCCTTTCAGGATCGAACTCTCGAATACATTTCTCAAGCTCCTGGATCGGATACCGTTCCGGATGGATAAGGAATTCCCCCTCGCGAAGCTTGACGAACTGCCAAGATTCGCCGGTCGTGACACACCCAAAGATGAAAGGGAGCGGATTTCCTTCTCTTTCATTATACAGCCGGGCACCCCGCATTTGCGCCGCGCATTGGCCCAATCCCTCTTCGATGTCATTCTTCTTGGCTTCCAGAATCACCATGAGCGGCGCCTGCAAGACATACGACGATTCACTACGGGCCAGGATGAAATCACACTCCCCCTTCAAGCCGCGCTGTTCATCGACATTCAACAGAGCGCCCGAGAAGATTCACAAGTCATGCCCCAGAATCGCGCGGCAGGCCATGAGGATCGGGGCGACAATGAATTCGCTGCGGGCTTTTTCACTGGTCATGGCCAAGTCTTGTCCTTTGTCCAGTGCTTGCCGCAGCCACGGGGAAGGTTCATTGTTCGCTTCCTGGGCCGGATCCCTGCGTTCGCCGGTGGCTCGCTCGCTAAACGGTGGACTACTTCTTCGTATGGCCGCGCGCGAAGATACTGGCCACGAAGCTGAGCACGTCCGTCGAGCACACGTCGCAGTAGCCGTAGTTGCGGATCAACCGGCTCTTGACCACGTCGATCTTTTCCTGCGTCGCCTTGTCCACCACGGTGGACACCAAGCTCGTTAGCTTGATGGTGTCCTTCTGATCCTCGAACAACTTCAGCTCCAGAGCCTTTTGCAAGCGTTCGTTGGTCTTGTAGTCGAACTTCTTGCCGTCGATGGCCAGGGCGCCGATGTAGTTCATGATCTCGCGGCGGAAGTCGTCCTTGCGCCCTTCGGGAATGTCGATCTTTTCCTCGATGGAGCGCATCAGCCGTTCGTCCGGCTCCTCGTAGTTGCCGGTGTAGCGGTTGCGGACCTTCTCGCGCTGCGTGTAGGCCTTGACGTTGTCAATGTAGTTCGAGCACAAGCGGGCCAGGGCGTCTTCATCGGCGGCGATGGCGCGTTGCACTTCATTTTTGACGATGTCCTCGTACTCTTCCTTCACCACGCCGAGCAGCTCCTTGAAGTGCTGCAACTGTTCCTGGCTGGTGATCAACGAGTGGTGCCGCAAACCGGCTTCCAGCTCGTGCAGCACCATGAACGGATTGACGCAGCTTTCTTCCGGGTGGGCCACCAAGGCGTTGCTGATCTTGTCCTGGATGTAGCGCGGGCTGATGCCGTGCATCCCTTCGTTGAGGGCTTCGCGCTTCAGCTCGATGACGTTGTCCTCGGTGAAGCCCGGCAGCGTTTTGCCGTTATATAATTTTAGCTTCTGCAACAGCGTCAGGTTGGCATGTTTGGGCTGAACCAAGCGTGTCAGCACCGCCCACATGGCCGCGATCTCGATGGTGTGCGGCGCGATGTGCTTCCCCTTGACGCGGTTGGGGTTGAAGTCCTTCTCGTAA
This sequence comes from Gemmataceae bacterium, assembly GCA_046297495.1. Lineage (GTDB taxonomy): Bacteria > Planctomycetota > Planctomycetia > Gemmatales > Gemmataceae > JBKBIP01. Next base: position 6,556 of record JBKBIP010000056.1, read on the forward strand.
ATCTGAATCTCATCCTTGAGCCGCGTGACATAGGGTACATCAATTTTCACGGTACGGTCGCGCAACGCTTCCATAAACTCGTTGTTTTGCAGACGGCGATATTCGGGCTCATTGGTGTGCCCGAGTATTACCTCATCGATGTCCGTCTGCGCGAATTTCTTCGGCTTGATCTTGTGTTCCTGCGAGGCGCCCAGCAGATCGTAAAGAAACGCTACGTCCAGCTTGAGCACTTCGATGAATTCCACCAGGCCACGATTGGCGATGTTTAATTCTCCATCGAAATTGAAACACCGCGGATCACTATCGGTGCCATATTCGGCGATCTTGCGATAGTTAATGTCACCCGTGAGTTCCGTCGAATCCTGGTTTTTTTCGTCCTTGGGCTGGAAGGTGCCGATGCCGATGCGGTCTTGCTCGGAGAGGATCAACCGATACACTTTGATTTCGTCCAGCATCTGGTTCCAGTCGCCATCATACTTGGCCAGGCGTTCGTTGTACATCTGGCGGCAGAAGGGGCAGAGTTCCCCCTTGATGTTGATGTGATAATCGTCGTCCCGCCGACCCTCGTTCAATTGCGCTATCAGCGCGGGGCGCAGCTCATGCGGAACCAGGTGCAACGGCTCCTCGTGCATGGGGCACTTCTGCCAGTGGTTGTTGTCCCCCTTCCAGGCGAAGGAGAAGATCATCCCCTCATCGGTCTTGGAATACTGCTCCAACCCCTTCTTGAGCAGGCGGGCGATGGTGCTCTTGGAGCTACCGACCGGGCCGTGCAACAGCAACACGCGGCGTTCGGTCCCGTATCCCTTGGCAGCGGACTTGAAGGCGTTGACCAAGTGCATGATGGTGCGATCCAGGCCATAAATCGCGTCGCCGAATTGGGTGGCGAACTCGGTGAAGAACTTGTAGTGGATGATTTTCTCTTTGTTTTCGTAAACCTCCTCGGTGCCGTGCGTCATGATCATATCGTAAAGTCGTTGATACGCCGTGCGCGTGACTTCCGGGTGCTCGCGCACGATGTCGAGATACTCCTCGAACGTACCCTCCCAGTGTTTTTTGCGATAGTCACTCAAATTGAGTTTGGTGCGCAAGGCATCGAGAATGGTTTTGCCCGTGGACATCGTCGTCACCTCCCATAATGGCAGCGCCGGAACGAGACGCTGCTCGGAAAAGTCTGGCCAAGGATCTCGTCAGTCGAGTCCGACAGAATGGAGAGGAATTTCACCACCGCGGCGGATGGGCCATCCTCCCTTGCAGCCGGAGGAGCGAGGCGGGATCGGAACGAGAGGCCCGGAGTCGGTCGTGCTGGAAAAAGGATGAGAAAAATGGAGTCGGTTGGAAGCATGATGGTACACTGCCAAACGACCGGGTCGGCTCGGCTCAAAGGGGGATGCTCGTTTCCCCTTTGCCCCTTCTTTGCTCTCTCCGTCACCTGTTAATTCTAACCTGACCCCATCGTTTCGTCAATTCGCAATGACCGTACCAGTTTATCCGTCTTGCCAACATTTCTTCCCATCCCTCAGAACACGCACAAATGGGTGCTTGATCGCATTCGGGCGGGCCGTTCCGCTTCTACCTCCGTCCGGAACACCTTCCGGCACTAACCCATTAGATAGAGCATAAGCGGAGCGTCCGGGGTACTGTCAAGAGCGGTTTTGTTGGCGGCTTAAACAGGGCAAGCTCCACGAAATAGAGAATATCATCCTTGCGTTGGCAACCAGAGGCAAACGGCGCGAGGTTAGATCCAGCTTATCACTTTCTTCTTGGACACTTAGCGGAACCGAACCGGTTGCCCTGGACCGATGCCCGTGAACATGCTACAGCGGTGGCCCGCGGCCGGTGGGAGAGGCCGTCGCTCTGTCCGAAGTCAAGGAGATTAGCCATGCGCAACATGCTTTCGTTCCTGGCCCTGATCGTGTTACTCTTTTTGGGAGTTGGCTGGTATTTGGATTGGTACGACATTCAAAGCACGCCGAGTGGACCCGGCAAGCACAGCTATACTATTGACATCAATAGCGGCAAGATCAGCGAAGACTTGCACCGTAGCCTGAATAAACGCGGCGAACAGCCGCAAGACAGGTTGGAAAATGCTCAACATGGCGGTCCCGCGTCGCATGTCCCCAACGTCCAGTCCGTGTCGCCGCCGCTTCAGGTGCCCAACTCCCGGCGTTCCGCTCCGCTCCCGCCGGACGCCGCTGACCACGCCGGCCCTTTCGCACCGACGGCGGCACCGGAGCATCATTGGGACCGCTGGTGGTTCATGGAGCATCCGCCGCATTGGCGCTCGCGCCGACAACCCGCCACCCAACAGGATCAGCCACGCTGAAACGTCATATGCTTTCCCCAAAATCTCCAAATTCCACCGCCTCTCGTTTGACATCGAGAAGATTGAAATATATTAGTTAAATGAAATTAATGCTGCCGGATAGTTTATCTCTTTGCGACTATCCTTTTCATCCATGACCAGAGAGCGGTTCGCTGCGTACCATCCGACTCTCCGTATGGGCAAGGCTGGGGGAACCGGAAGCCGTCTGGTTTCCCAGCCTATCTTCACGCGCAATGCAAGTTCAATCTGTTTTACGTTGTATGATGCTTTTCATTGCATGAAGGGGCCGGTGCTATGATTCCCCCAAATTGGATTCAGCGCGTCGTGGGACTGCTGATGTTCGTGTTCGGCGTTGGTTATTCCATTTGGATCTGGTGGGATTTCCTCGCCAAGCCGCCAGGAGAAAGAGCGCTTTCCATGGGCGCCAGTATCTTTTTCCCCTTTTTCGCCGTGCTGGGATTGGGAGGCTTGATATTCGCGGTGGACCGGGAAGCCTTTATCCTAAAACATGGCACGAGCCGCGTGGAAAGCCCCGATCAACTGCCGGCGGCTTGGTGGATTATCGCGGGCGTGGCGATTGTCACGGGGTTTGGTAATTATTTCATCATGTTTTCTCTGCTCTAAACATGGCGCTGCTTCCTTTCTCCTCTAGTTCCCTCTAGTCAACTTGCCTTCGGCTCGTTCGCTAAACGATCATTTGCCCATCAAGCGCAACAAGGTTTGGGCCGCTGTCGCCGCGAAGGCGGGATCGTTGATGTGCAGGTCCAACTCGATCAATTCGACGTGGGGACTCATCCATAAGCGCAGACTTTTGAACAGCGCGTCGTCCGCTTCCGGCCACCAGAAAGGTTGTCCCGCGGCGTCGATGGCGGACACCCCTTTTTTGGGGACGAGCACGGCGGTCGGTCCTTGCGCGGCGCTGGCCTTCTCAGCGATCTCCTTGCCGAGCCGGTCGTTTTCGTCTGGCGTGGTGCGCATCAGGGTGACATTGGGATTGTGCTGGTAGAACAGCCGGTCCTTGAACTTCTCCGGCACGGTGTCGCGCGGGCCGAAATTGACCATGTCGAGCGCGCCGATGGAGATCACTTGGGGGACGCCGCGCAGGGCCGCTGCTGTCAGCCGATCGCGCCCCGCTGACAGGATGCCGCCCACCAATTCATCGGCCAGCTCGGTCGTGGTCAGGTCCAGCACGCCGGCAATCAACCCATCGTGGATGAACGCTTCCATCGTCATGCCGCCGGTGCCGGTGGCGTGAAAGACCAGCACTTCGTAACCGTTTGTTTCCACGATTTTCCGCGCCGCTTCGACGCAGGGGGTGGTCACGCCGAACATGGTGGCGGTGACGAGGGGATGCTCACGGGCGATCTGCTCGCCTGCGGCTTGCTCGCTAAACTGTACCTTACCTTGAACCATGCCGGTCATCGCTGCTGCCGCGTTGGTCAACACGGTACGGCTAATGCGGTTGAGACCGCTAATGTCCACGACGGAATACATCATCAGAATGTCGCGGACGCCGACGAACTGCTTGACTTGGCCGCTGGCCAACGTGCTGACCATCAGCTTGGGAATGCCGAACGGCAGCGCCCGCATGGCCGATGTGGCGATGGTCGTTCCCGCCGAACCCCCTAGTCCCAATACGCCCGCGACCTTGCCTTGGGTGAACAGGTCCAGGACGATTTTGGCCGTGCCGCGCGCCGCCGCTTCGATGGCCCGGCCCCGATCCGCCACGCGCAGCACCTCGGCCAGACTGGTCCCTGCCGCCGCGAAGACTTGCTCGCGCGGCACGTCTGGCGGAAAGTGCGGCGGCTGCACGACGCCGGCGTCGATCACCAGCGTTGCCAGCCCCGCTTGCCGTAACAGATCGCGGACAAACTGAAACTCGACCCCCTTGGTATCCAGCGTGCCGATCAAGACCACGGCCATCGGTTGGTGCTCCTCGGATTAGTGCAAAACCCTGATTGAACGCGCGCGGTTGAATCGTCTCGGATTCTAACAACATTCCGTTTAGCGGGCGAGCCGGGGGTGAGAGCAGGCGATCCCGCCAACTGGGTCGATCTCCGCGCATCAGACCGTTGCTCTTGGCATGACACGTCACGGAGAATTTGTTGGGTGGGTCCGTTCGCGGTTGGCCAGGTAGCGTAGCACGCGAACGGCTTCGATGGTGATCAGACCCTCGGTCACGGCTTCATCCAGGAACGGCAGAATCGATTGGATTTTGTCGGCGCTGTCCACGATCTCGACGACAATGGGGAGGTCGGTGGACAGCTCAAGCAACTTGGTGGTGTGCAAGCGGCTGTTGGCGCCGAAGCCCATCGCGCCGCGCAGCACGGTGGCGCCAGCCAAGCCCAGCTCCTTGGCTTTCAGGACAATGGCACGATACAGCGGCTCATCCTGCCAGACATCAGATTCGCCGATAAAGACACGTAACAACTGGCCTTGTTCCGACAATTTCATGATGGAGAACTCCTCAGGGGAAGGGAGGAAGGCAAACGGCGTCCCATTGGTGGGAACATCGCGCCGCATCCGCGCGCGCTCGGCTTCCGAACTTTGTTCCCGGTAGAGCAACACATGACCGCGTTCCAACGTGACCAGCCCTTCGGGCACGATCGCATCAACCTCGGCCAGGAAATGGCCGATTCGTTGAGGATTATCGACCATTTCGATGATAATGGGGATGTGTTCGACCAGCGACCAAGCCCTCGTTTCTAACAGCGTGCCCGTCACATCCAGTCCCATGTGGCCGCGTAGTAAGGTGGCCCCGGCCAGTCCCTGGGCACGCGCCTGTTCCACCAAGGCTTCCGCTGCCGAGCGCCAACCGGATTTATCGGTGTTGCGCAGATGGACACGCAACAGCGTCTGTTCCCCTTCGAGTTTCATGGTGAACCTTTTACATCATGCGCCGGGCCAGGAGAATGCCGAAACGAACCGCGACCAATCCCAAGAACAAGCTGACGAATACATAAGTCATGGCCGCCAAGCCATCGCCATCGCGCAACAAGTTGTGGGATTCATACTCGAACGTCGAAAACGTGGTGAACGAGCCAGTGAAGCCCACCGCCACCATCAAGCGTAAGTCGTCTGGCCGCAACCAGGAAGATTCGGAACCCACCAGACGCTCGGCAAGCACCGTGGAGAACCAGCCCAGGAACAGGCTCCCCGAGATATTGACGAGCAACGTGCCGTAAGGGAACGCCGCGCCCAGCAGCCGGGCCATGCCCAGCGTCGTTCCCCACCGCGCCAAGCCTCCCAAGGCCGACCCCATCGCCACCAAGCCAATCTGAATCAGTACTTGCACGGCAGTTCCTCCCAAGATCACCCCTTGAAGCAGTTCGGATGGCTTGCATGCTCTTGGACATATGGTGCCTACGATAAGTCATTCTTGCTGCCCATAAAACACCTTGACCGCGTGGACGGCATTATGCCATTGATGGCGCTGGCGGCGGCGCGTTTCGTCACTGAATTTTGGCACATACGTTTGTCCAGATGGCGTCAGTCGATGCAACTGTTCGGTGCTGGTCCAAAGGCCGACACGCCAGCCGGCCATCAATGCCGCGCCGAGAGCGGTAGCTTCGGGATTCGCGGACGGCACCACCGGCAAGCCGAGCAAGTCCGCCTGGCGTTGCAGGAACCAGGCATTGGCCGTCATGCCGCCGTCCACGCGCAGTTCATGAAGAGGAACGGGGGCGTCGGCGTCGGCGGCCACGACTAGGTCGGCGACCTGGTGGGCCACCCCCTCCAAGGCGGCGCGGGCCAATTCCGCCGCTGTGGTGCCGCGCGTCAGCCCGAATAGGACGCCTCGGGCTTCCGGTAACCAGTGCGGCGCTCCCAAACCGACGAAACCAGGAACGAACACGAGCGGTTGGTCGGGATCGGAACGGGCGGCCAACGTCTCACTGTCCGCCGCGTTGGCCAACAGCCGCAAACCATCGCGCAGCCATTGCACCGCCGCCCCGGCCACGAACACGCTCCCTTCCAAGGCGTATTGAGGTTGAGCGTCCAACATCGGCGCCACGGTCGTGACCAGGCGATGGCGAGAGCTTTTCACCTCAGCGCCGATATGCCGCAGTAGAAAGGCGCCGGTTCCATAGGTGCATTTGGCCGCGCCGACCGTGAACCCCCCTTGTCCCGCCAGGGCTGCTTGCTGGTCGCCGAGGACTCCCGTGATCGGCACGCCGTCGGGCAGAAAATCCAACCCGGCGGTGACGCCGAAATCGCCGCTGCTGGGGGTGATGTCGGGCAGCACGGCACGCGGCACGCCGAAATAACGGCACAGCTCCTCATCCCAAGACAAACGGTGTAAGTCCATGAGCAAGGTCCGCGAGGCATTGGTGGTATCCGTGCGATGAACTTGGCCACCGCTCAGTCGATGGATCAAAAACGCATCGATGGTGCCAAAGGCCAGTTGACCCGCGTGGGCCGCCGTCTCCCAAGCGGGGTCCTGGTCGAGCAACCAGCGCATCTTGGGAGCGGAGAAATAGGGGTCGAGGACCAGGCCGGTGCGCTCAAACAGCCAGGGTTCATCCGCTAGGCGTTGCCGGCAATAATCGCTGGTCCGGCGGTCTTGCCAGACAATGGCCCGCGCCAGCGGCTTACTGGTGCCGCGCTCCCACAGCGCCACCGTTTCCCGCTGATTAGTCAAGCCGATGGCCGCCAACTGTCGGCCATCCACGCCAGCGGCTTGCAAGGCCGCCGGAACCACGGCCACCACCGATTGCCAGATCTCTTCCAGGTCATGTTCCACCCAACCAGGCCGGGGATAATACTGCGAGAATTCCTTCTGGAAGCTGCCCAGGCATTGTCCAGTATCATCGAAAACCAGCGCCCGCGTGCTAGTCGTCCCTTGATCGATGGCCAGAATGTAGGGAGAGGGCATGGCATAGTCCTCAGTGGGAAAAGCGCGTTGGCGGGATACAGAATGCTTGAGCTATTTCTCTTGGCTATCTTGCCAAAGGTTTCTAAAATCTTTCCTATTTCCTGGAAAAAAGTTCCCGTTATTATAACATGGCCGGGACAGCGGAACAGGAGCCGCGAGACGGAAGGACGCCGGCACCTTTCGCCTTGAGGATGAGGAATGGATTATGCACTGCTCATGGTGTGGAGCGAACGCCGACGCTTTTTGCCTGCCATCTTGGCCGTGACCTTCAGCACCCTGCTGATCGCCTTGCAATTCGGCCTACTGATCGGTGTGTTCGCCATTGTGTCCATCCCCATTGATCAAAGCCAGGCCGATGTATGGGTGGGCTATCCGGGAGTCAAAAGCATCGATCTCGGTCTGCCCATTCCCGAGGATTGGCGGCATCAGGTGGCCCGCTATCCCGAAGTGGAGCGCACGGAGGCTTACGTGCAGGGGTATATCCCTTGGGGCCAGCCAGGGCGGAGCGTCGAGATGTGCCTGGTGGTCGGTACGCGCCTGGACGCGGATTCGCTGGGGGCCATTGGCAGCTTGACGCCGGAGATGCGCTACCGCCTCATGGAACCGGGCACCATTGTCGTCGCCGAAGGGGACAAGGACCAGCTGGGCATTCGGGACGTGGGGCACGTCGCCGAGCTGGCCGGGCACCGAGTGCGCGTCGTTGGCTTCCTGCCAGGTATCAAGGGGCTGGGCGGGGCCTACCTCTTTTGCTCGCTGCAAACCGCCCGGATGCTGCTGGAGCCGTTGGGCTTGGGGCCGGATCGCACCATCTTCATCCTGGCGCGCTGCCGGTCGCCCGAAGCGGCGACGAGCTTGGTCCAGAAGTTGCGCGACAATCCGAATATCTCCGCCTATACCCGCGAGGAATTTTCCCTCAGCACGCGCTGGTATTGGTTGACGCGTACCAAGGCGGGCTTGAATCTTGGTTATGCGTCGCTACTAGGATTGATCGTCGGCGCGGCCATCACCAGCCAGACCTTGGCTGGCGCGGTCGCCGCCTCAGCCCGCGAGTTCGCCGTGTTGGAAGCCTTGGGCATCCCCACGGGACGGATGGCGACCTTGATCCTGCAACAGGCGTTGTTGGTCGGCTTATTTGGCGTGGTGTTGGCGTTTCCGCTGACGCTGGGGTTGGCGCAAGGGCTGACCTATCTGGGAACTACCATGTTGTTGCCACCGTCGCTGGTGCTCGGCGCGTCGGCAGTGACCTTGACAATGGCATTGCTTTCTGGCCTATGGGCGTTGCGATCTCTGCGTCTGGCGGAGCCTGCCGTCCTGTTGCGTTGAAGGAGCCTGGAACTTGGCTGCGGGCAAGCGAGTGCTACTAGGGGATGGCTTGGTTCACACCTTTGGCAAAGGGTCGGCGCAAACCGTGGCCTTGGACGATGTCTCTTTACACCTGAATTCCGGCGAAGTGGTGCTGTTGATGGGACCGTCGGGGAGTGGCAAATCGACGTTGTTGGCCGTGTTGTCGGGCCTGCTCCGCCCCGAAGCCGGCAGGGTGCGCATTTTGGATCAAGACCTTTGGCGCATGTCCGACCGAGAACGCAAACGGTTCCGCCTGCATCATTTTGGCTTTATCTTTCAAGGCTTCAATCTCTTCCCGGCGTTGACCGCCCGTCAGCAGTTGGAAATCGTGATGCGCTGGGGCAAGCACGTGTCGGCGCGGGAAGCACGACAGCAGGCCGATCTCTTGTTGGCGACGCTGAATTTGAGTGCCAAGGCCAAGTTGCGCCCGTGTGAAATGTCCGGCGGTGAGAAGCAGCGCGTCGCCATTGGCCGGGCCTTGATCAAGGAGCCGGCCATCTGTTTCGCCGACGAGCCAACCAGCGCCCTGGACTGGGCCCACGGCAAGCAGGTCGTCGAGCTGTTTTGCGAAGCCGCTCGCGCCCGGCATACGGCAGTCTTGATTGTGTCACACGATGCCCGCTTGATTCCGTATGCCGACCGCGTGCTGCACATGGAAGATGGACATCTATCGTGTATGGGTCAGGGAGAACCTCTTCTTTCGCGGAAAGTCGTATGACGTTCCACTTCGTGACCATCCGAGAAATCCAACCGGCCGCGCCGCCGATCCGCGCCGCGCGTCCGACGGGCCGGGCGCCGATTCACTCCGGATGGGAGCTGGGCGGGGCTGGGGAACGGGGCATCATGGGCAAACCCCTGACATTTCTAGCAGGTTTGGTCCTGTTGGGGACCTTGGCCGGCTGCAACAAAGGGCAGCCGCAGCTCAACCTCCCCGCCGCGACCGCCCAGGACAGCCGGCACGCCCCGTTAGGCCCGAAAACAGCGGGGGAAGGGATCGTGTGCTTTGGCCATGTCGATGTCGAACCGGGCGTGGTGGCGCTCTTCCCCACGCAAGCAGGCCGGGTGATGGATGTGTTGGTGCAGGAAGGGCAAGAAGTGCGGCAAGGGCAGCCGCTGTTGCAGTTGGATAGCCGCATGTGCCGTTATCTGCTGCAAGAAGCGGAAGCCGCCGTCAAATCGGCCCAGTCCCGCTTGACACAAGTGAAGCAGTTCCCCGACCAGCACGCCTCGCGCGTGGCCCAGCAACAGGCGGCCATCGATTCGGCCAAGGGGTATCTGGCGGCGGCCCGCTTCATGTTGGCCCGCAAGCGTGAACTGGCCAACATCGGTCAGATGAATTCCAAGGAAGTCGATGCCCAGGTCGAGCAGGTCCGCCAGTTGGAAGCCGCCGAGAAAGCGGAATACGAGAAATTACGGGAACTCAACTTGAGCGACCCGGCCATCCTCATCGCCCAAAGTGAGGCCGAGCTGGCCGCCGCCGAGGCCCGCTGCCAGCAAGCCCGCCTGGCCCTCGACGAGTGCATCTTGCGGGCGCCCACCGATGGCACCGTGCTGCGCATTCATGCTTGGGTGGGAGAAATGATCACCGCCACCAGCGAGCCGGCGATGTATTTCTGTCCCAAGGGGCCGCGCGTCGTCCGCGCCGAAGTGGCTCAAGAATACGCCAACCGCTTGAAGGAAGGACAAGTCGCCATCATCCGCGACGACGCCAGCGGGGCCACGGCCTGGCAAGGCCGCGTCACGCGCATCTCCGACTGGTACACGCGCCGCCGCTCCATCCTCCGCGAGCCGCGCGAAACCAACGACATCCGCACCCTGGAATGCATCATCACCCTCACCCCCGACCAACCCCCCCTACGCATCGGCCAACGAGTCCAAGTCACGCTGCAACCGTGAACGGCTAAAAAAGGGGACGCGACTCGAATTCGCTGGTTGTCAGATGACGCCACGATCCGCTCTTCGTCCAGCAAATTCGAGTCGCGTCCCCTTTTCTATCTCAGCGCCCATAATACCCCACCAAGCGCGTCAGCTCGTCGCGGTAGCGCAGGATCGCCAGGCTCAGGCGTTGGCGGCGGCCGCCGAGCAGGGGGTTGAAGCCGAAGTTGTTATCGACGATGCGTAGGGCGCGAGTGACGGCCTCTCGACGCGGCACCTTCGGCCAGGCGCGGCTCAACCAGCCGATGGCCGGCAGCGTCAGGGCCAGCGCTTCCAGGCCGTCCCAGAAGGACCAACCATAATGAATCGGACCGCAGAATTGCAGGGATTGGACTTTGACACGATAGTATCGTTCCAGCCGTTGCTCGACCTCGACGGGCCAAGGCTCGACGGGCTGTTCCATGTGCTCGAAGGTGATGTCCGGCAGCTGGGCGTGTAGGCGCGGTACCGGCCCCCGGCCGCGCGCGAAGCGGAGAGCGGCGTGAAACAGGGCTAGGCGTCCGCGCGCGGCCAAGCCTTGGTCGGGGCCGTGATCCTGACGCGAGTAAATGGCCAGTAATTGCCGGAACAGCAACCGGCCCAACGGCGTGGGAGTGGAAACCGTCAGCGACCAAGGGGGGACCTCAGCCGGCACGGCGGCGGTCAGTAATTCGAGGAAGTCGCGCAAACGCGGTCCGCTGATCTTCTCGAACCGCGCGCGCCGGCATTGGCTCGCCAGGGCCAGAATGAGCCGCCAGCGCCGTTCCAATGGCAGACGCGATTGACGCAACAGCCCGTCGATGGCCGCCACGAATAACAGCAAGTCGGCCCAAGCGACGCGCTGGCGGCCTTGCAGCGGCGGCGCGTCGATGTCGGGATTTTGCTCCTGTAATTGATGGGCGTAATGCGTCAATTCGTCGGCGTGAACGGACAACGGCCGGCCCTGTTCGTCGGCCGCCGATGGACAAGAATAGCGCAAGCCCACCCGCCATTGACTACCGGTAGGCACCAGCACGAAGGGATACACGCGACACGCCAGCGGCTTGACGGCGGGACCATGCCGCTCATGGATGCGGCAACGTCCTTCCGGGCTGAGGAAGACGCAGCTGCCATCCGCTTGCTGATTCAACCGATAGCGGCGCGACCACCACGGACCGTCGCGGACGAACAGCGGCTGAGAGGGTAAATCCGACCAGTCCAAGGCGTCAATGCGTTGACGCTCCTCAGCGCTGACATGGACTCGATATTCCCGGCAACAGAAACCGCAGCCGTGACAATCCCATTGGGGAAGCACAGGCAACGCAAGGATCGATTCGCTCACGGAAACGCCTCTGGTGCTCGCCGACGGCACGCACGTTCAAGGTGGGCCGCCAGGGTGGCTCAAGGAATGTCCAGATATTTTTCACGACGGGGATACGGGACCACTGGCGGCAGCAGCGAACCACCGAACGATCCCCCCATGAGTCCCAGCCCCACGCAACAGAGAACGGTCTGCGAAAAATAGAGCAACGCAGGGTGCATTCCCGGAACCTGAAAGCGCATGAGGTCGAAAAAGAGCGTGATCGTCGGCGGAATGCCGTTATACAGATAGAGCCCCACCAAGATGGCGGCGGAGATGATGCCGACGATGCCGCCCTGTTTGATGCCATTGGGAGTGTTAGCGCCAGCAAAGGCGGCGCCGCCGAAGATGGCCACCACGGCGATTTCCCAGGTGAAAAACTCAATTTGGTTCCGTGTCTG
>JBKBIP010000057.1:0-18722 GCA_046297495.1 Gemmataceae bacterium
GTCCAGCAGCCTGTCCGGTTCGTCCCGCAGCCACTGGTTGGCAGTGCCTCCCTCCCACGGGTCGAGGTCAACCACGAGCAGCCCGCCGGCGGCGATGGCGATGTTCGCCGATGGGTGTAAGGCCCACCAGCGTTCGATCTGCTCGGCGTCCGTGGTCGCGTCGAGGAAGCCGTGGTCGGTCAACGGCGTGCTGCTGCCCGGCGCACAGGGGAACACCCGGTAGCCCATGTCGGCATAGCGGAGGGCGGCGTTCAGCAACTCGTCGCGCGTCACCACGGTATCTCCTCCTCCGTGGTCGTCACGTTGTAGCCGAACGGAAAGTCCAGCGCGTCGTCGGTCAGGGACTCGGCGTCATCACCGCGATCCAGCAGTTCCGGGATCGGGCCAAGTTCGTGATCGGTGATGCGGTCGTACTCCTCGCCGCTGACCGACCGCACGGTGATCGACTTGGTCGAAGCCAGCCCGCCGGCGTTGGCGATCTCGACCGCCTCTGCGGCCGTCGCCGGCACCGGCTCCTTCGACCGCTTCTTCCACCAGGCGACCGCCTTCTGCCGGGCGAAGCCGTCGTGCTCCAGGCAGACCCACTCCGACTTCCAGCGGTGCCAGCCGATCTTGTAGTCCACCCGCAGCGACTTTGGCGCGTCGTCGGCCGCGCCGCGCTTGGTGTGAACGCTGAAGATCACGTCCTCGACCGCGAACTTCTCGGTCGTGACCTGGCCCGACAGAATCCCGGCGTCGCTGGCCTTGGCCGCGTGCTTGGCCCGGTCCGGCGGCGGGAACTCGTACCCGCACTCGGGACAGACGGCGTACCCGGCCGCGATCAGGGCCTGGCACTCAGGACATTCCTTGGCCGGGGCGTCGCCGACCCCGATGGCACGCTCGCGGACGCGGATCTGATCGACCGGCCCATGACGCAGCACGTTGCCGCCGAAGTCCAGCACAAGACAGTTCGCCTTCGACGGATGCAGCCGAAAGCCGCGACCGACCATCTGGTAGTACAGTCCCGGCGACAGCGTCGGCCGCACCAGCGCCACGCAGTCGATGTGCGGGGCGTCGAACCCGGTGGTCAGCACGTTGACGTTGCACAGGTACTTCAGCCCGCCGGCCTTGAACCGGGCCAGGACGGCATCGCGCTCGTCGATCGGCGTATCGCCCGTGACGAAACCGCAGTCGATGCGGTGCGCCGTCTTCAGCACCGAGACGATGTGTTCGCCGTGCTTCACGCCGCTGGCAAAGATCAGGCACGTCTGGAGAATTGTCAGATTGGACCTTGACATGCAACTTTTTGGTTGCATAATTTAGGCGTGGACATGGCTGACGATCTCGTTTTCAAAGCTTTGGCTGATGCACAACGTCGCGCGTTGTTGGACCGTTTGCATTCACGCAACGGACAGACTTTGAGCGGGCTGTGCGAAGGTTTGGCCATCACCCGGCAGGCCATCACCAAGCACTTGACAGTGCTGGAGGAGGCAGGGTTGATCGTGTGCGTGTGGCGTGGACGCGAAAAACTACATTACCTGAATCCTGTGCCAATACAGGAGATCGCTGATCGTTGGATCAGCAAATACGAACACAAGCGACTGGCCGCTTTGCAAGATCTAAAACATGCCCTTGAACAAGGAGATGATGCATGACCAAACCTGACTACGTCTACGTTACCTACATCAAGACGACGCCGGAAAAACTCTGGCAGGCACTGCTCGATCCTGAGATGACCAAACTGTTCTGGGGCCATCACCGCAACGTCTCCGACTGGCAGCCGGGTTCACGTTGGGAACATCGCGACTATGCCGATGAATCCCTGGTGGACATCGTCGGCAAGGTGCTGGAGAGCCTTCCTCCAAATCGGCTGGTCCTGAGCTGGGCGGACCCAGTGAAAGCCTCTGACCCAGCCGCTCACTCGCGCTTGACATTCGAGCTACAGCCGTTCGAGGACTCGGTGCGACTGACAGTTACGCACGAGCAGCTTGATGACGAAATGCACGCAGCCGTCTCAATGGGCTGGCCGGCTGTGCTTTCTAGTCTCAAAACTCTGATGGAAACTGGCCAGCCAATAGTAAGCACGACACGACGCTGGGGTGGTTGATCGCCGCCATGTTCTCAGCGCCAGCCAGGTTCAGTCGGGTCCAGACTTTGCGCTCCTTGTGCGGGCCTTCGAGGATCTGGAACGTGAACTGGAGATAGCTCCCCGTTCCGGCCTTGTTGGCCTTCATTTCCGACTCGGTGATGAGCGCCAGGTACTTGCCCGCCGGGATCGGCTCGAAGTCGCTGGACGGTTCCACCTGGTTGGCGTCGAAGCCGTGAAGATTCGCCATGTCAGTTCGCTCCGTGTTGGGTGGTGGGGTTGGAAAGAGCCGCGATGAACGCCTGCCAGGAGAGCGGCAGGTCGTCGGTGAGTCCGTAACGGTTCTTTGCGACGCACGATGGCCCGCCGACGCAGCGCAGGATGCGCTCGCCGCCATCGTTGCCGATGGCATGGGCGATAGTCCGCTTGCGGCCGAAGCCGGCGTCCTCGCTGGCGGTGCGGAACTTCCGCGTGGCGAACAGCACGGCGTCGCACCACTCGCTCACCAGCGCCGAGGCGTGCTTGTGCAAGCGCGGCGAGTAGCGGTCGTAGGGAGGCGCTTCGGGGTCCTCGAACTTCTCGACCTTGGCGTGGGCGATCAGCACGATCACCATGCCGCGCTGCGAACGCAGCAGGTTGAGTTGGTCGATCACCTCGCGCCAGTGGGTCACGGCGTGCGTGTAGCCGCGGGCATAGCCGCCGTCGGCCTTCTCGATGTTCTTCACCGAAAACTCGGCGCACACGCGGTCCCAGATCAATCGCTCCAACCAGTCGTGCGAGTCGAGGACGACCGTCTCGAAATCATGCGGCTGGGTCCGCAGTTCGGTGATCGCGGCAAGCACCTCATCAACGCTGGCGGCGAGCGGGAACTTGGCGCAGTCGATTTCGTCGAGGCCGTCCTCGGTCGGCACGAACACCGGCTTCGGAGCCTGCGACCCGAAGGTGGACTTGCCGATACCCGGCGTGCCGTAAACAAGGAGACGGGGCGGCCGGGGTGTGCGGCCGCGTTGGACCTTGGCGAGGAGGCTCATGCGCACACCTCCTCGGCCGAGCGGGCACTGGCCGGATGCTGCGGAAAACGGGGGCGATGCGTCTGAAACGCGCTCTCGCCGAACTCGCGCACCAGCAGCGCCGCGAAAATGCGGGCGATCAACCAGCCGACGAAGTTCCCCTCGTCGATCAGGACCGACCGGCTGCCCGCGTCCACGAGGTAGTTCGCGTCCAGGTTGACGCGAACGCGGCCGGTCAGACCCTCGACGGCAGCATGCGCGAAACCTGCACATGCTTGATCCGATCCGCGGGTTCCCAGGTGAACGTGAATCCGGGTGTCAGCAGATGGTCGAGGAGATAGGTCGGGCGCTCCGGGTCGGTGTCCTCGATCTGGGGCAGCCCCAGCATCCCCTGGCAGAAAAGGCGATGCAGTTCACGCTGCACCGGCTTGCCGCCGGCCGCGATCATCTCAAGTGCCCCGGTCGCCGACGTGTATACGAACAGGTTCGTGAAGGCGGTCGGCACGTCGAGCGATTGCAGTTCGCCTTCGTCATTGAAGACCATGAAGTTGTCGGGCCAGTCGGGCAGGTAGGCGAAGAGGTATTCCGCCCCGTTGCGCCGCGTGTAATGGTGGATTTCGCAGTGTTCGCCGCGCAATTCCTTTTCCTGATAATGCGCGCAGAGCGCCTCCTTCAAGGCGGCGATGTTCTCCTCGGTCACGGCGAAGTCCTTGCAAATCACGGCGGGCCAGCGCTGCCAGTACCGCGTGGCAGTGAGCGAATCGGCGCGGGCGAACACCACGGCCTCCTCGAAGGCGTCCTGCGCGTTCAGGTAGGTCCACACCACCTTGTCGAGTCGGCGTTTCAGGGAATCCCAGTGTTTGACCTTCTTCGGATGGCGTTCCCTGAGTTCTTCGAGCAGCACCTTCAACCCGCCGTTGTCGGCCAGCCGAAGGAAGCTCTTGAACAAGATCTGTACCTGCCGCCGTTTGGCGGGCGACAGCGCCTGGATCGCCTCGACGATGGGGGCGATCTTGTGCTCCTTGAGGCCGTCCCAGGGGACGTCGAGCAGTTCACCGCGCTTGGCAAAGAACTGCTGAATGTGGACGTTGGAGATCTGTTTGAGCACCTTGCGTAGGTCGAACGAATTGGGCATGCTTGGCCCTCCACAAATGCGGCGTTTTTCATTCAATGAACAGTAAACGCCAGGTCCAGAAAAAGCCACCGTTCACCCGAACAGCGACGCTTCCTTCTTGCGGGCGAGGAAGCCGTACCCTTCAAGGCGATACCGCATGGCCTCGGGCGACACCAGGAATCGTTCGGCCAGCGGACGACTCAGCTGCTCGAAGACCATGTCGTCATCGCCGTCCTTGCCCGGCTTGGCGCTCCCACGGCGAAGAATCTCGGCCTGGAGCAGTTTCCGCCGCCGGTCGCCCAGTTGGTCGAGGTAGATCGGTTCAAGGCTGCCGTGCCACTTCTCCCATTCCTGCTTCATGAGCGGGCGCGGCATCAGCAGGTACGCGGCAAACTGGTTGGCTTGCACTTCGACGCGGTTCTTGTTGCCCGAGCGGCCGATGTAGTCTGGCGGGGCGGCCACGCCATCGAAAAGCAGACATTCAGCTCGCTTGAGGAAGTATTTGCGGTGCAGCCGCCAGTGGCCGGTTTCGTGGGCGAGCGTGAAGTGGTAGCGGCCGCGCTTCGTCGGATAGAGAACCGGATCGAGTTGCTTGTCGATGGCGATGCGTTGCTCGTTGACCCAGATCGCCCCGTGGACATCGCGGTGCCCGCAGAGTTGCTCCAAATCCTTCAGCTCGAACGTCAGCTTGAGGTACAGTTCGACGATGTCCTCGATGGGAACCGGCGGTTCAAGAACCGGTTGGTGATCCCGAGCATACTCGGCCAGCAGCAAAGCCGTCTCCTGTTCGATCTCGCTGTCCCGGAGGAATGGCACGTCGTCTTTCATCGCTTACCTCTTTCGTCGAAGTCGGATTTCCCTTTGGCGTTCAGGTTCCGGGCCTTCTCCAGTAGCTCAGCGAGTTGCTGAGGCGTCAGGCCGCTCGCCTCGCGCAGCAGTTCCGGCATCGCGGTCGGCTCCTTCTGGATGATGCCCGGCAAGTCTTCGGGTACACGACCGGCCAAGGCGATCCATTCGTCGGAGTTCGCGCCCAACAGTTCCGCCATCGTCTTCACCCGCTCGGCGGTCGGAGGATCGACGTTGTCCTGCTCGACCTGCGATAGGTAGGTCGGACTGATGCCAACCATCTCCGCGAACTTCCGCAGCGTGATGCCCTTTGCCAACCGCGCCTCGCGGAGCACCTGGCCGAAGATTTGTCGTTTCACCGCCATGATGTAGCTCTTTTCGATTCCAATAGCTTCAAGCGGTCAATACCCTTATCGCATCTCCGTCAAACGGCCGCCCGCCAAGTCGGAGCAGGTCCTGGTTCTCCTCATCGTCGAACGTGAACAGAGGCTTACCGCATTCGAGGATGGTTCGGGCAGTCGCCTCGGCCTTGCCGCCGAGAGAAGCATGCGGGATCAGAACGGCGGCGGCGTGCGCGGCAATGAACTCGTTTCGTTTCTGCGCCGTGGCCTTGGTGGTACGGCCTACGGTGCCATCGAAAGGCGACAGGATTAGCAATCGCCTCGCGTCGATGGCCGTTCGCCATAGTTCCGGCAAGAGCGGCCGGCCCAATCCCTTCGCGAGCACCACGATCACCGGCTGCTCGCCCCGCAACAGAAACTCCAGGCATTCCTTTTCCATCGGCGAATGGAAGCCGCCCGCGACGACGACGCCGGCATCGCGCAATTCACGGATGGCGTCGAACGTCTTGATCACCACGCTGCCGGGGCATTGCACCGAGCAAATCAGCCCCAGACACTTGCGCCGTAGGATCGCCTGATCGCCGATGCCATGCACGTCCGTGCCATCATGCTTGACTATCCATGCCGCCACGTCTGACGAACGACCGCGAGTGCCGTTTCGCCGGGGTGACGACGCTGACGTTCGCTCACGCGGCATCGTCGGCCCTCCCCGCGTTCCAACCGAGGCACTCGATGAAGAGATGCTCGAACGCATGCTCGGCCAGTGCTGCGATCACACCACCCATCGTCGCGATCCCCCAACGTTACTCGCCCGGAACGAGAGCCAACGGCAATTCGTCGTAGGTTCGACCGTTCAACTCGCGCCCCGTCATGTCTTTGCGAGTGCCGCCCCACTGCTTGAAGAAGAAGGCGACCTTCGCCCGTCGGCATTGTTTCAGAATCGTCTCGACCCACTCGGGCTTCATGGGCCGAGCGCCCGGCCCGGACTCCCCGCCAACGATTACCCAGGCGATCCCCTCCAAGTTCAAATCGCTCATGGGTCCCAGAAGCGGTTCACAGGACAGAAAACGAACCTGGGCAGGCACCTGCCGAAGGTCGTCGATTCGGCCGAGCACCCGCGCGTCTTCCACGCTCACGCCCATCCACACGTTCTTCGGCCACGGCAACCGATCTCCCATTTCCTTCAGCCGCCGACTGCGCTTGGTTAGCACCTGGAACGTATGCTGCGGGCACGCAACCATCGTGTCGAAGACCCTCGCGATAAACTCCTCGGGCACGTCTTCGTGAAACAGGTCGCTCATGGAGTTGACGAAAATCACGCGCGGTTGCCGCAACGTCCTCGGCAAGTCCACCAGGTCGTCATGCAACGTCACTTCAAACCCGTTGACGTAGCGGCGATTGCCCATGGCGCGCAGGCGCAGCGCCATCCGCTCGGCGTAGCAGTGACGGCAGCCTTCGCTCACCTTGCTGCAACCCGTGACCGGGTTCCAGGTCATCTCCGTCCATTCGATGGTCGATTTCGTGGCCATCCGTCCTCTCCGGTTACTTCAGAATGTCCTTGGCAATCTTCACCGCGGTCGGCGCGCCCTTGGGATTGCCGGCGGCGAAGCAGAGCAGGAAAATCGGGACGCCTTTCGAGTTGTTCATGATCAGCGGGTTGGTCGCGACCTGGGCGAAGACGGTCTTGAGCCTTTTGAGGAAGAACTGTCCAATGCGTTCAAAGTTTGCTTCCTTGCGCTCCGTTTCTTCCTCCCCGAAGAGGGTGAGTTCCTTCCTTTTCGGGTAAAACTCCTGCTTCCACTCTTCGTTGCCGAAGAAGCGAGTCAGTGCGTCCGCCCACAGGGGCGGCGGCGGCTCGTTCTTCGTCAACAGGCGATTGACAGCCATGCCGAGCGGAAACAGAATCCACAGGTCGATGGCCGCCGTCGCGGCGATGGCTTCGATGGTCGCCCAGTCCACCTGCATGCCGTACGGGTCGAGAAAGACCACGGAACGATGCCGTTGCCAGTCGGAATCTCGGCACCATTGCTGAAGAACGTCGTTGGCGTCGCCTTGCTCGATCTGGATCACGGCAGCCCGGTCAGGAAACTCGCTCCGCAACTTCTCGAGTTCCTTGACCCGCTTCGCGCTTCGTTCGATGAACAGGAACCGGTCGAACGGCGGGTCCACTTCCAGGGCGATGCGAGCGCTCCCTTTCTGCAGGGCATCCGCGTCGGCGAGGTCTTCCTCGTCCAAGACCGCCGCCGCCTTTGGGCAACGCCCGGCTGATTCGACTCGCTCACCGGTCCCGGCGAACGCATCGACATAGACGGTCGTGAAATATGCCGCGCGCGGGTTCTTCTTAAAAATGTTCGTGTATGCGCAGAGGTACTTTCGGACCCGCTCCAGCTTTTCGCTCGTCCAGTCGCCTCCGAACACGTGCTTGGCCATGATCCGACCTCGCTTCCTATTCCTCGTTGCTGTCGTCGCCGTCCTGACCCATCCGGTACTTGATGTCGTAATTGATGACGAAGTCTAACTCCTCGTCCGTGAAGCCGTAGTGCTGGGCCAGAACGGTGTCGATTTCGTCGATGATGGGTTTGCTTAAACGAGGAAAAAACTCGTCATACTCGACCTTGCCAGTGTTCTTGTATTGACACTTTCTTCGTCTTTTGTGTTGTTGAAGATCGTCCATAAGCTTGATCGCAAGACCGGCTAGGTTGGATTTGACTCTGACGGACATGTTGTCTAATCCAGCAGGAAATGAGCAGATTTCATGCTTACCGCAGTGATAGCCCTCAAATAAGGAATACCACCACCAGAAAAAGAGATTAGAATTCAACATTGCTAGAAGCAGATCTGTATCAGCGGGGTTGAATATGTAATAAGGCTTGTAGTCCTCTGACTTCTTTGTCCCATTAGTTTCGTTCCAGAAATATGGAACAAAATTAATTGCTTTTATATAATTGTATGGTATGCGATGCACATAAAATGAGATATCTGAGGTAGCATTCATAAAATTTGCAGGTGAGTGGCACAATAGTTTGTCAAGTAGTGATTGCATAATTGTATCTGGCGCTTTTATAATGGAGCAAAGTGCTTTTCGATAGTTGGTCACACCATATCTCAATGACTGGAAAAGAAATTCTCGCTCTTCACCACGCCAACGATTGTAACGTGTCGTATAAACTGTCGCCGCCGAAGGCTTGGTGGTCGATATTAGAATTGACAGCCGTTGTTTTGCTCCTTCAAATAGCTTACAGGGATATACATCATAGTGACTAATCCATACCGTGAAACGATTCGGCAAGAAGTGCTGTTGTATAGGTTTCATTCTCTCGGTCGTAGCTACACTAAGCGGTATTATAAGGGCACAATAACCGGATTGATTAAGCATGTGTAGTGAGCGTTCTAGGACAAATGCATACAAGTTGCCACAACTCACACTTTTAAGGCCTTGGACCGTATAAAGGTGCTTTACCTTGCTATACTCCACATACGGTGGGTTGCCGATGATCACGTCAAACCCGCCGTTGCGCATGATGCCGTAGAACTGCGCGAGCCAGTGGAACGGCTGGTGGCTGGTCTTCCAGGCGAGGTACTCCTTCTCGGTACGATCCGCGTCGATGCCGTACTCGCCGGCCAGGTAGCGGTTGAGCTTTTCGCTCAGTTTCGCCAGCCGTCCGCGCAGTTCTTCCTTGTCCTCCGTCGTCACCCGGCCGCCCAGCCGGGTTTGCATCCGCTGAAACATGCGGAAAATCGCTTCGACCGCCTCCACTTCGTCTTCGATGAGTTGAATTTCCTTCTGCCCGAAGCCGAGCGTGCCTTTCTGCGACTCCCGCACCTGCTCCAGCGAGGTGTAGCCGACGAGGGTATTGCCCGCGCGGATGTTGAAGTCGATGTCCGGCAGCGGCTCGATCTGCTCGACGGACTCGACCTGGGCCACCAGCTTCAGGAAGAGCCGCAGCTTGCAGATTTCCACGGCTTCCTCCATGATGTCCACGCCGTACAGGTTGTGGATGATGATCGACTTGAGGATGTAGTAGCGTTCGTTGGGATGCTTTTGGATGTCGGCCAGGATGGTCTTGAAGTCCTTGTACTTCTCCGGGTGATGAGTGCCGACGGACAGGTCCTCGATGAACCGCTGCATGCGTTCGAGGCAGTCGCTGTAGAGCGTTTCCAGAATCCGCAGGGCGGCGAAGAGGAACGCGCCGGAGCCGCACGTCGGGTCGAGAACGGACAAGGGAAGTTCGTGCTTCTCGTGGGACTTCTCAGGAATGCGGCCAATCAAGACATGCCAGAACGCGCGGAGCAACTCTGGGCCTTCGCTGTTGACGATGGCATCGCGGGCGAACTGCCAGATGTCGAGGTTGAGGGTGATCAAGTCGTTGATCTGGTGGACTTCGCCGCGCTGGAGCTTGTCGCGGATTTCAAGGCACCGCTGACGGCGGTACATGTACTCGCGCCAGGTTTCGGTCGGCAAGCGGATCGGATCGTCCTTGGGGGCCTGCTCGAGATTGAATCGCTTGTCGTGCATCCGGGCCGAAACATCGTGCAAGCCCTTCTGAACGAAGTCCGGCAACTCCGTTTCGGGGAGCACCGAGCCATCGGAGCAAATGACGCCGTGACGGACGGCGGCGTAGATGTAGCGGTCGGGATCGTCGCGGAGCAGTCGCCAGAGGAAGGCGTCGGGTTTGAAGGCGATGGGGCACTTCTTCTGGGCAGCGTCGAACAGGTGCGGAATGATCGTGTTTTTGCTGATGTACTCGGTGATGTCTTCCTTGGTGTAGTAGGCCCCCATCTGCTTCTGGTTGATGTACTTCTCGAAGATGTAGCCGACGACATCCGGGTTGATCTCGTTGCCGGCTCGCAGGGGGCGTTCATCGAGGTGCCAGGAGTATTGATCGAAAAAAGTAAAGAGGTTCTCGAACGCCTGGTCGGGAATGTCGATCTCGGTGTAGTGTTGTTCAAGTTGGTGGACTTCAAAAAAGCCGCCGTTGAGGTAGGGCACCTTGCCAAGGAGCGCTTCCAGATCGCGATCGAAGGAGCGTTCATTCTCGGGCTTGCCGAGGCCATCATGAAAGAGACGGATGAGGAAATAACGATAGAAGGAATGGAACTTGTTACGTCCCTTGATCTCGCGGACCTTCCGGAGGCGGTTTTGCAGGTAGTTGGTGTCGCCGTCGAGGAAGCCCTTCTTCTGAATGAAGTACACGAACATCAGCCGATTGAGCATCAGCGACGTGTACCACTCCAGATCGGCTTGGCCCCTGATCCCCTTGATGAACTTCAGGAAGGCGGCATGCTCGGCCTTGAATCGGTCATAGAAGCGTTTCGTGACGCGATCGACATCGAAGGCAGCCCGTGCGCGGCTGGCGACATCGACAACCGTGATGTTCTCTTCTTCGTCCAGGGCCACGGCGATCTGATCGAGCCGCTGGATGAGAGCATCCCCGGTAGTTTTGACATCGAAGCGATGGTCGCGGCTGGCAATCGGCTTGCCCGGATCGCGCCGCACCCACTGCCAAACCTGCTGGCCGGCGGGCTGGTCGGTGTAGATGACGAAGTGTTCCCGTGCGGACTTGGTGACCTGATGGTCGATCTTGCGACGCGCGTCGCGGTCGGGAATCGTGGGGCAGACGTAGGCGGTAAAGCCACGCTTCTGGGCGACCGCCGCGAGATGGTACGTCTCGCCATCGACCGGAATGTCGAGCGCAGCTTGGTGCTTGTCCCAGCCCAGGTGCTCGCGGAAGAGCGTGCTGAAGTCGAAGGTTTTCAGGCACTGGCGAACTTTTTTAGGATCAAACTTCATCACACGCTCCTAAGTCCCATCGAGCAAATAACTTGCGGTTCGGCATCGTCATCGTCGTCGGTCACCCGACAGAGGCGGGCATCCTGTCGCAAGGAAATAACGAGTTCTGCCAGTGCCGCATCGTCGATACCGCTCTTCAGTTGGCGATTGAGAATATCCGTCGCGGATTGGAGCAATGGATACTTGTAGATCTCTTCAATCGCCCTATTCAGTTCGGGATTCGCCAGCAGTGTGCCCTTGAGGGACTCGGCAAACGCCTTGAGCCGTTCGTAGGTGCGGAAGCGAGCGCCGGAGGGCCGACCTAACTGGCCGCCGACCGACTTTTCCGTCTCGACGATCAACTTGACCCCTTGGGCGACCATTTCGTGATGATTGTCGTGGCGCGGCACCGCCGGTTCGTCAGGAGGGCACTCTGCGGCTTTCAAGATTGTGAATTGTGATTCGGTGACGCTGCGGCCATTGGTATCGACCCAAGCCAATGCATCTGTGCCTTGAGCCATTCGCATGTACACAAGTGCCCCCTCGGGCATATCAGCCGTCAGTTGATGGGACCGGGTCGAATAGACGACATTCGGCATGGCTGGGATAATTTTTTCTAGCTCGGGATCACGATCGATGGCGTTCTTCCACACCTGATAGGCATAGGAGGCCAAATCAACCTCGGTGTCTTCTTCGCCGTCGAGGATGCCTGCTTTTTCGTGGTAGAGATTGAGGAGCGGGTTGTCGTCCTTCTCGTCGTCGAAGAAGGCCTCGTCCGTGCCGACGACCTCGGCGTTCTCCTTCAGGCGCTGGCGGACGCGGCTGCGGAGGTTGATGATCCGTTCGACGCCGTCGGCCGGCAGGAACGAGTAGCAAAGAATCTTGTCGGCTTGTTGGCCGATCCGATCGACACGGCCTGCCCGCTGGATCAGGCGAATGATGGCCCAAGGCAGGTCGTAGTTGACGATGATCGCACAGTCTTGCAGGTTCTGCCCTTCACTCAGAACATCCGTCGCAATGACGACCCGTAGCTCGTTGGCAGGCGTGATCTTGTCATGCTTTTTGTTGCTCACGGGGCTGAAGCGGTGGGCAATGGCGGTCGGGTCTTCCGAATCCCCGGTGACGCCCGCGACCGAGGCAACCTTGCGGGCCTGGAGCTGATCGGCAAGGTATTCCACCGTGTCGGCGAATTGCGTGAAGATCAGAACCTTTTCCTTCGGATGGCGCTTCTGCAGCAGGTCGACAAGCGCCGCGAGTTTCGCGTCGCGGCCGGGGTCCCATGCGCCGGCGAGTTTCAGCACCTTCATGAGCGCCTTGGCGTCGGCGCGCAGGTCCTTCGCCAGGGCGTCCTCGAACAAACCGGGGCGTAGCCATTTGAAGCGTCGGCGGAACTGCTTGGCATAGCGCTCGTAGATTTCCCCGGCCCGCGTCTTGTAGTCCGCTTCCGTGATCACGCTGGCCACGTGCTTCGTCGGATCGCCGTCGCCGTCCTCGCCATCGGAAGCGGGGTCCCACAGTTCGCTGTCCTCGTCGTTGGCCCAGGTATCGAGCAAGCCCATGTCCTGAGTGCCGATGGGAAGCGGCAGATCGTTCTCGATGGCGTGCAGGTAAATGAAATTGCGGAGAACGTGGCGCTCGAGCGAGAGGACGAAAGCGTGGCCACTGCTTTCAAGGCGCTTAAACATATTGGTTCGGCAGAAGCCCTTGAGCCGGGTGCCGGCCCGCGACAGATCGCCCAGGACTCGCCCTTCGTCCGGAGTTGGCGGTTTATGGGGAGAGGGCTTCTGGTAGTTGCCCAGGCCATAGCGGGGCAAGGTGAGGTTGTTGACGATCTTCAGGACATCGTCCGCGAACAGGCGAGCGTACTGGTCTTCGGCGTCGTTGGGGTCGATGCTGAACTTGACGGTCTTCGGAACCCGGAGCGGAAAGTAGGAGCGGGTGCCGTCGGCGAACTCCAGATACTTCCGGTTGTTCGTGGGGTCGAGCTTCGCGTAATTGTCCTGGATGAAGCTGCGCGTCCGGCGGACGAGGTAGAGGCGCATCAGGTCGCGCCAGTCGTCTGCGAAATCGCTTTTCTCGAACGCGGCCAACGACCGCACGGGGCACTGGTGCCGACGGATGAACTCCGTTTCGCCCAGCTCGCGCAGCAATCGTTCCGGGCGGACGCCGATGTCGTCGTTTTCGTCGATGAACAGGCGAAGCTGATTGGAGAGATCGAGGTAAGTCTTGTTGTACGGCGTGGCGGACAGCAGAATCACCCGGCTGTCGTTGGTATTGATGTACTCGGCGATGGAGCGATAGCGCTTGCCTTGCCGGTTGCGCAAGTTGTGGCTTTCGTCGATCAGGACCAGCCGAAAGCGGCGCAGGTCGGGCAGTTCACGCTGGACGTTGGTGACCGAGAGAACCTTGGCCCGCAGGCGATATTGTTGGCGGTAGTCTTCCCACATCGGCACCAGGTTCCTGGGGCAGATAATGAGTGTTTCGACACCGTGGTCGTCCTCGAAAATTCGGGCGAGCGCCGTCGCCATCAAGGTCTTGCCGAGGCCGACGACATCGCCGATGACGACGCCGCCGCGCTTGTTGAGGTGGTGGGCCGCGATCTTAACGGCGGCCTTCTGGAACTCGAAAAGCGTATTGCCGAAGTCGGCGGGAATGCGAAACTCGTTGAGGCCGGCGCGTGCCTCCTGCGCCAGGTGATACGCCATCTTCACGTAGATGTGGTACGGCGGGATCGGCTCGGGACGCGCCCAGCTGGTATTGATGATCTCGACCAGTTCTTTCGAGATGTCGATGCAAAAGCGGTCGTCCCAGCGGTCCTCGAACCACTTGGCGAGCTTGTTGCACGCATCGTGGTCGAGAACGTCGATGTTGAGTTCGCCTTGCTTGGCCAGGCCGGCGAACGTCAAATTGCTGCTGCCCAGATAGCCGATGGTAGGGTTCAGCGGGTCGGGCCGGAAGTGCAGGTACAGCTTGGCATGCAAGGGGTGCCGCAGGTAGAGCTTGACGACCAGCTTGTTGGCGGTGATCTGCGCCGCGACGCGACGGAGTCCGGCCTCGTCCGCGTTGGTGGGAATGCCGATCGTCAGCTGGTCGCGGAAATCCTGGGCCAGCTTCCGCTTCAAGACGATGGCCGTCGCTTGGTCGATTTCCTCCTCGCCGCGGAGGAGGCTCAGCGCCGAACGGAGTTGATCCTGCGGCATCTGCTGCATGCCGACGAGAAGCCGGCAACAATGGCCATCCCCGCCTGGCCAGGCTTCGACGAGTTCATCGACTTGTCGCCAGCCGCGCAGGTTAAAGTAGCCGACGCAGAAATCCGCCCGCTGCGAGAGGGCAAGCGTCTCGCGCAGGGCTGGCAGCAACGACTGGTCGATGTTGTCGAAGATGCGTGGCATAGTGCAACGGACTTCGGTTCGGCTCGGGCTGAGCGACCGTAAATCAGTAAACAGTAAACATGGCACTATGCTAACCCGCCGGTCAGTCTGTGGCAATCCCCATCCGGCTGCGCGTCAGCACCTGCCATATCCGACGCTGGCGGGCGAAGCTCGGCTCCTGGCAGATCCGCCGCAGTTGCTTTTCGTGGATCGGGTCGCGGCTAGCCAGCACCATCGGCAGGAACAGGATCTCCTCCTGGATGTCCGGGGCCAGGTGGAGCAGGTTCATCACCTGGGTGATCCGCGGCTGCGTGACCATCGCCACGCGGGCGATCTCGGTCATGTCGAGGCAGTTCCGCGAACGAATCAGTTCCTCGAACTGCAGGGCCAGGGCCATCAGCTTGGACAGCCGGGGCACGCGGCCTTCGGGCACCGTCTGCGTGGGCGGCGGCTTGTCCACGATCCGCCGCCGGCCATGTCGGTGACCATGTCGCGGATCTGTTCGACGACCACGCGTTCGACCTCGGCCGCTGGCAAGGACGGCGACGGGCACGCCTTGCGGCCTTCCTTGATCGCCGCCGTGCAGGTGTAGTAGCGGTAGCGCTTGTGGCCCTTGGCGGAAAAGGTGTGAACCATCGTTCGGTTGCACCCCTTGCAGAACAAAATCCCGCGAAGCAAGGCACCGTAGCGGTTGCGGATGAGCGGCCCGCCAGCGCGGGCGTTCTTCCGCATCAGGTTCTGCACCTTCTCGAAGACGTCCTTATCGACGATGGCCTCGTGTTCGCCAGGGTAGACGTTCGTCTTGTGCCGAACCATGCCGATGTAGATCGGGTTGATCAGCAGCGCGTACAACGTGCATTTGTTGAACGCCTTGCCGCCGCGAGGTTCGTCCTTGGACGTGCGGACCTCCTTATTCTTCCAGCCCCGGCGGTTCAGTTCGTCCACCACCTTCAGCAGCCCGTCGGACTCGAGGTACATTTGCAAGATGGCCCGCACCCGCTCGGCCTCCGGCTCGTTGACCACCAGCTTGAACCCCTGAGGGTCCACATCGTAGCCGAGGATCGGGTGCCCCCCAGCCCACTTGCCCTTGCGGCGGGCGGCGGCGATCTTGTCGCGGGTGCGCTCCGAGATGATCTCGCGCTCGAACTGGGCGAAGGACAGCAGCACGTTCAGCACCAGCCGGCCCATCGAGTGGGTGGTGTTGAACTGCTGCGTCACGGAGACGAACGACACCCGGTACTTCTCGAAGGTCTGCATCATCCGGGCGAAGTCGAGCAGGCTGCGGCTGAGGCGGTCCACCTTGTAGACCACCACGGCATCGACCTTGTCCGCCTCGATGTCCGCCATCAGCCGCTTCAGGGCGGGCCGTTCCATGTTGCCGCCGGTGAAGCCGCCGTCATCGTAGCGCAGGGCGAGCGCCGACCAGCCTTCGCCGACCTGGCTCGCCGAACAACTCGACGAAGCGCTCCGCGAGTTGGCCGGCGGTCATGCGTTCGAGCGCGGCCATCTCCTTGTCGATGTCGAGTGGCATAATGTCCTCGTAGGTTGGAGTGCGTTAAAATCCGAAACGCCGAGACCCACTGAGCCTCGGGTTCGCACCCGACTCAAGGCCATCTTGCGGGGATTCTGGAACTTCTTCGTCCGATGCGGTCTGGACGCGCAAGGCGGCCTGCTTGAGGCGAAGAACGCTCAGGCTCCTTGAAAGGTGACCTGACGTTTAGGTACGCCGTCTATTTCGGAGTTGTCCGCAGAGACGCGAATCTTGCGGAAGAGAGACGGAACGCGGCAATCGGAAGCCGCGGAAACGGGCGTCATCACTGCGTCTCAACGAGCGATAACCCGAACCCTTTCAGTTTCCAGCCGCTTGGATAAAACATCTGTGCCAAGAAGTGGGCGACCGGCAAGAAAACCGAGACTCGTTATCGAACGGTGGTGGTCGCCCTGTACTTCTTCCTTCCGTTTGCGAACGCCGCGACCCTTGGGTTCGCGGCTTTTCCGCCACGGGCACATTCCCACGTCCGCGACGAAATCGGAAGAAAGGAAGCTCCAGGCCAGAGGAACTTCTAGGCAATTCAGGTTGGGTCGAACTCAAGCCAATGGAAACATGCGGAGAAACTTGTCATGCCACCGCCAGCCAGCCACGCCGTCGCCGTCTTGGGATTGGGAACAATGGGACACGGCATCGCGCAGTCATTCGCCAGCGCGGGGCATACCGTCTATTGTTTTGAGGAACGGCTGGAGGTCCGCCAGACACTCCATGAGCGCGTGGCCAACAACTTGCGGGAGCTAGTTCGTCAGGGGCTGCTCGCCGCGCCGGACGTGTCCGCCATTCTCGAACGCTTGATCTTGACGGCATCGGAGCAAGAAGCAGTCCGGCAGGCCCCATTCATTACGGAGGCAGTCTGGGAAGACTTGGACGTCAAACGTGCCTTGCTGGCCCGATTGGAGGACTGGGTGGCGGACGATGCCATTCTCGCCAGCAATTCGTCGGCGTTTCCGATTTCCCAATCGGGCGACCGGCTGCGCCATCCCGAACGCGCGGTCGTGACACACTGGTTCAATCCGCCGCATCTAGTCCCGGTCGTGGAAGTGGTGCCCGGTCCCCGCACCAGCCCAGAGACGACCGAACGCGCGCTGCGTCTGCTGCGCCAGATCGGCAAACACGCCATTCACGTTCGCAAGGAGCTGCCAGGCTTTCTGGTTAATCGCGTGCAAGTGGCCCTGATGCGCGAGGTGTGGAACCTGGTGGAACAGGGGGTGGCCGCCGTGGATGACATCGACGCGGCCATTCGCGGCAGCATGGGATTCCGCTTGGCCGTGCAAGGACCGTTGGAAGTGTACGATTTCGGCGGCCTGGACATTCAGGCCAGCGCGTTCCGTAACCTGGTCCCCACTTTGCGCGATGGCGCGGAGATTCCCGATGCGGTGCGGCAACTGATCGACGCGGGATACCTGGGATACAAAAGTGGCCGGGGCTTCCACGATTACCCCTCGAATGACAATGATAAACGGCGCATACGCCGGGATCGCTTATTCCTGCGATTAGCCCAGTTGCTGCGGGAGCATGACAGCCAATTACCATCCGAGCTATCCCGTCCTATCGCGGAAGAAAGGAAGGCGTCACCATGAACGTCGAAGGCAAAGTCGCACTTATCACCGGCGGCGGGGCGGGTATTGGCCGGGCCACGGCGTTGGCGCTGGCCCGTCGCGGCTGTGCGGTGGTGCTGAGTTATTTGGAAGCGATGCGCGAGCGGACCGAGCACACGGCGCGCGAGGTCGTCGCTTTGGGGGTGACGGCGCGGGCCTTGCCGTGCGATGTGACGCGCGACGCGGACTGTCGCGCCTTGGTCGCGGCCACCATGCGCGAGTGCGGGCGGCTGGATATTTTGGTCAACAATGCCGGGGTAACGCGCTTCATTCCCCATGCTGATTTGGACGCCCTCGGCGATGAGGATTGGGACCTGATCTTGGGAGTGAACGTCAAGGGAACCTTTCATTGCGCGCGGGCGGCGGCGCCGGCTATCGCGGCCAGTGGCGGCGGGGAAATCATCAACGTGGCCAGCATCGCTGGCATCGTCGCCGTGGGCAGCTCCATTCCCTATGCCGTGTCCAAGAGCGGCGTCATCACCCTGACCAAGGCCCTGGCCCGCGTTCTGGCCCCCAAGATTCGCGTCAATGCCGTGGCGCCGGGTTTCGTGACCGGCGAATGGATGCGACAGGGGCTGGGGGATCGCTACGAGCAGGCCCAACGGGAATGGGCTTCAGCGGTCCCGTTGGAACGTGCTTGCCAACCAGAAGACGTGGCCGACGCCATTATGAGCTTGATCACCGGCTCCGACCTCGTGACGGGCCAAACCCTGGTATGCGACGGCGGCGCGTTGATCGTCGATGCCGTGGCCAAGGGCGTGCGCGGCGGTTGACGGGGGCTACTAGCGGCAGTCGTCCGGCCAAACACATATAATAACTCGAACCGCGCGCCGCGCTGGTGGACCGCTGCTTGGCTGTCTCTTTTACGTCATAAGGAGTTCTTCTTGAACACAACTCTGCCGCGCATCGCCGTCACGATGGGAGACCCCGCCGGCATCGGGCCGGAAATCGCTCTGCGACTACTCATGGATACAAAGGTTCTCGAAACCTGCTTGCCGATTATCTTTGGCGACGTAGATGTGCTCCACCGCGTCGGGGAACGGTGTCGCTTGCCGGTC
>JBKBIP010000058.1:0-16533 GCA_046297495.1 Gemmataceae bacterium
GTCGGAGAAACCGGTGTTGAGCGAGGACGGCAGCTTGATTGCCTTTGTCAGCGAGGCGTCGAATCTGGTTCTCGACGACACCAATAACGCCGCCGACATCTTCACCTTTGAACTATCTTCCTCGGCCATCACCCGTATCACGGACGCCACGGCAGGGGGCAAGAACAAAGCCGGCGCATCGGAAAAGCCAGTCTTCAGCCCCGATGGCCGGTACATCGCTTTCGAGAGCGAGGCCAACGACATTCTGCCCGGCGACAACAACGGCGCCAAGGACGTGTTCCTGTACGACCAATGGACGGGGGACATCATCCTCGTCAGCCGCAGTCTCTCTGGCGGTTTCGCCAACGGCAAATCGGATAAGCCTGTGTTTAGCCCGGACGGCCGGTATATCGCCTTCCAGAGCGACGCCAGCAATCTCGTAGCCGGTGACACCAACGGCCAAAAAGACGTGTTCCTGTTTGAGATTGACACCGGCATCATCACACGCGTCAGCGTCACGGCCAGCGGCGTGGAAGGGAACGGCAAGTCGGACAATGCCGTTTTCAGTCCCGACAGCCGGTACGTGGCCTTCCAGAGCGACGCTAGCAACTTCGCCACGGTCGATAACAACAACGCATCCGATGTCTTCATCAAGGATTTGCAAACTGGCAACTTGATTCTCGTCAGCACCCGCGGCGCGGGCCGGACGGCCAACGCCAAATCGGAGAAGCCGATATTCAGTCCCGATGGCAGCGTGTTGGCTTTCATCAGCTTGGCCAGCAACCTTCAAGGCGTGACCGGCGATACCAACGCTCGCATGGATCTATTCCTGTACAACCTGTCCAGCGGCACTATCACGACTGTGACGCCGGGTGCTAATGGCCATACCAAGGGAGACATTTCCTTCAGCCCGGACGGCCGGTATATCGCCTTCCAGAGCGACGCCAGCAACCTCGTGCCAGGAGATGCGAACAACAAAACCGATGTGTTCCTTTATGATCGGTGGGAGAACACGATCACCCTGGTCAGCGCCACGTCGTCCGGCGCTTCCGGCAACGGTAAGTCGGAGAAGCCAGTCTTCAGCCCTGATGGCCGCTTTGTCGCCTTCCAGAGCGACGCCTTTAATTTGGTCCATAACGACATCAACGGCAAGAAGGACGTGTTCCTCTATGAGATCGCCACCGGCAAAGTCAGCCTGGTTAGCATCACCCCAGATGGTTACAGCGGCAATGGTGAGTCAAAGAATCCATCGTTCAGCCCCGATGGCAATAGGATCGCGTTCGACAGCAAGGCCAACGATCTGGTGGATAACGATTTCAACGATGATCAAGATGTCTTCGTGCGCGATCTGGAACGGCAGATCACCATACTCATCAGTGTCAACGGCCTTGGACTTTCCGGCAACGGTAAGTCGGAGAAACCAGTCTTTAGCCCCGCTGGCGGGTATGTCGCCTTCGAGAGCGAAGCCAGCGATCTGATCCCGGTAGATGTCAACGGTAAGGTCAAGGATGTCTTCTTGAGCAACCTGCCCGAGTTTCCAGATGCCATCATCATTGATGAGGTCGGATTGCCCGACGGGGTTGGGGACCTGGTCCATGAGAACGAACCGTTCACCTTGACGGGATCGTTCCGCAATACGGCTGGGTCGGGAAGTCATACCGTGACGATAGATTGGGACGACGGGACTCCCAACACGGTGCTCCATTTGGCTCCCGGTGAGTTCACCTTCTCCGCACCGCATGTTTATCCCGACGACGATCCTTCCGGCACCAAAAGTGACGTGCGTGCCATCTCCATCACCATCACCGATGGCGATGAGATGGAAAAGACCATCTTTTACTTTCTTTCGGTGTTGAATCTCGATCCCATCGTTTCGGTTGGCTCGAACCAAACCATCGTCGAAGGCAATCCGGTGACGGTTACGGGCAGCTTCACCGACCCGGGACCGTTGGACACGCACACGGCACTGTGGGAGGTGCTCGACGAAGAGGACAACATCATAGTAACGAAAAATTTCCCGACGGCGACGCCTGCAAGTGACTTATCCTTCACGTTCACGCTGACGGAGCCGGGGACGTATCGCGCCCGCTTGACCGTGACGGACGACGACACCGGATCGGCCTCCAAGATCGTCGTGATTACCGTCTTGCCGGAAGGACAGCCTACGCTCACCACCAGTGATCTGACTTTGAGCGCCAGCAGTATTTTCGAGGGACAATCGGTGTCACTGTCGGGGACGTTCACCTCCACCAGCAGCACGCACGGGCATCTGGTGATCATCAACTGGGGGGACAATTCCCCGCTAACGCGCATCAATTTGGCGGCGGGGGAGCAATTCTTTACTGCTCAACATGGCTATCTGGATGACAATCCCAGTGGTACGCCCCAGGATAACGTGACCATCTCGGTGACGATATTTGATCTCGCGACTAATAACTCCACCTCCGCCAGCAAAACGGTGTTGGTGAAAAACGTGCCGCCGACCGCCAACGCTGGCTCGGATCAAAGCGTTTTCCTGGGCACGCCGGTCCAGTTGCAGGGGACGTTCACCGACCCCGGCGTCCTGGACACGCACACGCAAACCTGGACCATTTTCGATAATCAAGGCCATCAGGTCGCCAGCGGCGACGGGGCCAATTTCACCTTCCATCCTTCCTTGCCGGGAACCTACACAGCGCGGTTCACCGTGGTCGATGATGATACCGGCGTCGGCATTGATGAAGTAACCATCGAAGTGCTGGCCCGGCCCATTGTGGCCGTTGGCGCTGATGCCGGCGGCGGGCCGCACGTCCGTGTCTTCGACGCGTTGACCGGAGCGCTACGGTTTAGTTTCTTTGCCTACGCGCCGAACTTCACCGGCGGCGTGCGCGTGGCAGTGGGGGATGTGACCGGCGATGGCGTGCCGGACATCATCACCGCGCCTGGACCGGGCGGCGGGCCGCATATCAAGGTGTTTGACGGCAGGACCGGCAACGTGGTGGCCAGTTTCTTCGCCTACGCGCCGAACTTCACCGGCGGCGTGCATATCGCGGTCGGCAATTTCGACGGCGACGACGTCCTGGAAATCGTCACCGGAGCTGGTCCGGGGGGCGGGCCGCACGTCCGCGTTTTCAAAGTCGGGGGGAACACGGTCAGCCAATTGCCGGGACCATTGGGCAGCTTCTTCGCCTATGCTCCCAACTTCACCGGTGGGGTCAACGTGGCGGCAGCCAACTTCGACGGTTTGCCCGGTGATGAAATTATCACCGCCCCTGCTTCCAATGGTGGGCCGCACGTCCGCGTCTTCGGCCAGAATGGCGCGGTATTGGCCAACTTCATGGCTTATGCCCCCACCTTCATCGGTGGCGTCCACATTGCCGCAGGGGACATCGACAACGATGGACGAGCGGAGATCATCACTGGCGCAGGCACCGGCGGCGGTCCGCATGTGAAGGTCTTCAACGGTGGCAACGCGGCCCTGCGCGCCAGCTTCATGGCTTATCCCACAAATTCGAGCGGTGGCGTGCGCGTCGGCATGGTGGATCGGAACGGCGATGGTCGGATGGAGTTAGTCACTGGCAGAGGACCGGAAGATTTGCCGACGCTACGTATTTTCGATCTAGCCACTTTGAACGTGTTGACGGAATTCTTCGCTTTTGATTCCAGTTTCCGCGGCGGCTTGTGGGTCGATGGCAGCAAGTAACTTCGGCTGTGGTTATTCACCGAAATTCATCAGTTCGCGCTCTTCTCCAATCCGGGCGCGAGCCGCTGAAGTTTTCAAATCCGGTTTGGGCTTCGCGTGGCTTAGTGATTTATGTTAAACAGCTCCCGCGCGTTCCTCGTTGTTTGGATGGCCACCGTCTCGAAATCCAGTCCCAGCGTCTCAGCCAGGCAGGTGGCGGTGTGGCGGACAAAAGCCGGTTCATTGCGTTGGCCGCGACGGGGCGCGGGGGCCAGGTAAGGACAATCCGTTTCCACCAAGAGACGATCCAACGGCAACCCCTGAGCGACCACGCGCAGATCGCGCGCGCTCTTGTACGTCAACATGCCGGCGAACGAGATGTGCAAACCTATGTTTAAGCAGGCTTCCGCCAAGACTTTGTCGCCGGTGAAGGAGTGCATGACGCCCCGCAGTGGGCCGTGACGAGCATAGTCCTCACGCAGCATACGCAGCACGTCGGCATCGGCTTCCCGGCAGTGAATGACGATAGGGAGGCGTTGACGACGTGACAATTCCAGATGGCGAGCAAAATACTCCTCTTGCAGTGCAAACGGCGTGAAATCCCAATGCCGATCCAGCCCCGTCTCGCCGACCGCGACCACTTGGGGACGTTGGGCCAACTGCCTGACCTGGTCCCAATCCGTGATAGCGGCCTCGGCGGCGTGGTTGGGATGGATGCCGACAGTGGCGGAAAGACAGGGGTATTGCTCCGCCTGCTTAACGCACACGGCGCTAGAGGCAGCGGTGGTGGCCACCGTGACGATACGCCGCACGCCCACGGCGGCGGCTCGTTCCAGCACTTGCGGCAAGTCGCGTTGGAAACGCTCATCATCGAGATGGGCATGGGTGTCGATCAGTTCGCTGGACATGTCAAGTGGCCGCAGGTTCGGCGTGCGCGCTGGGGAGAGTTTCAAGCTGGTGCAGGTGTCGCTGTTTGATGTCGATCAATTGTTGCAGCTCGCTACGCGCTTCCTCATTTTTCAGCTGATTCTGGACTTTCCGCAACCGTTCCAGGGATTGGCGTTGCTCTGTGATCAACAGGGGGACCACGAATTTCAACTCGGTGTTGTTCACACTGGTGTACGACAATGGAAAAGGGGGGAGCGGCGGGATCGTGCAGCGTTGCCGTGTCAGCCAGCGTCCGAGCTGGGTCAGCACTTGCCGTTCCTCGGCGATGATATTTTCCAGCGTGGCCAACAATTCCGGCTCCTCCGGCGTCACCCAGGGAAACGAATCGCCGACATACTGCAACAGCGACCGGCTTTCCCGGCTCAAGACGTTCTGAAGCAATTGACAGGTGACGGCGTCGATCACGGTTGCACCTCGGCTACTTTCGGGGCAGGAACGGAAGCAGTTGTCTGGAGTGTGAATTGTTGCACACCCTTGTCACTTGCCACGGCCAGCGGATTCCAAAGGATACCGAGCACCGTCACCAATACCGCCAAGCCAATCGCATAGGCACTGGACAATACCGGAATCGGCAGCGGAGTGGGTTCCTTTCCATCGGCGGCTTCCGGCGGCGGGTCGATGGTCATGGTCTTTAACACCTTGATGTAATACACCGCGCTGAAGACTGTGTTCAACCCGCCAATCACCAGCAAGGCGTACATGATGTATCCCAGCCCCGGCGAACCCGTGGCGACGTAGCGGGTGCCGGCGTTGACCAGGGCGAGGAAGATTTGCAGCTTGGCCACGAAGCCCCCCAACGGCGGCAGCCCCAACAAGCTGAGTAGAAATACGCCCAAGGTGATGACCATAACCGGCGCTTTGAGAATCAGGCCGCCATAGGACGACAAATCCTCCGAGCCGGTTTGATTGCGCAAAAAAGCGACCACGGCAAAGGCGCCCAGGTTCATGAATAGATAGACAACCAGATAAAACAGCACCGCCGACGCGCCTTCGGTGGTCAGCGTGGCCAGTCCCATCATCATGTAGCCGGCGTGGGCAATGGTCGAATAAGCCAACAGCCGTTTCAGGTTGGTTTGCGCGTAGGCGGCCAGGTTGCCGAAAGTCGCGGTCAGGGCGGCAAGCACGGCCAACAGAGGAATGAGATACGGAGCCATGTGGACGGCTTGCGACGGTAGTCCTGGGTTGAGCACCAGCGTGATTCGGCCCAACAGCGCCAGGGCGGCCCCCTTAGACGCCACCGACAGAAACGCCGCTACTTCGGTGGCGGCCCCCTCGAACACATCGGGACACCAGAAGTGAAACGGCACCGCCGCCAGCTTGAAAGCGATGCCGATAAGCACGAACACCAAGCCGAGCGACAGCACGGGATCAAAACCAGTCGCCACCGCCGTCGGTAATACCTGGGCCAAATCGGGCAAATAACCAGTCCCGAACTTACCCGAAATCAAGCTGATGCCATACAGCATGATCCCCGCTGAGCCGCCGCCGTACACCACGTATTTCAAGGCGGCCTCGGAGCTTTGTCGGCGTCCCTTCAAATAACCTGCCAAGGCGAAGCTCGGCAAGCTGGCCATCTCGACGGCGATGAACACCATCATCAAGTGATTGGCCGAGGCCATCAAAGCCATACCCACTGTGGAGCCGAGCAACAAGGTATTGAAATCCGCCGAATCCTCACGGTCGGGAATGCCAGTCAGCAGCGACAGCCAGAGTACCAACGCCGTGAAGCCGAACAGGAACAATCGAACGAAGATGGTGAAATTATCATAGGCCAACAAGCCGGTGAACATCTCCGCTCCCTTGGGCAAGGCGGAGAAGCAGCAACCCTGCCACTGGCCCCAGCTGACCCCCAAGGCCCCCAGCACGGCGGCCAGCGCCAGCCAACCGAGATGAACGCGATCCAGCGCGGAAACCAACCGTAGCAGCAGCATGATGACGATGGCGCCGCACAGGATCAATTCCGGCAGGAACGCCACCAAGCTGTCCCCCAGATCAGCCAGGAGCCTGTCAACTAATTGCGG
Organism: Gemmataceae bacterium; assembly: GCA_046297495.1. Taxonomy (GTDB): domain Bacteria; phylum Planctomycetota; class Planctomycetia; order Gemmatales; family Gemmataceae; genus JBKBIP01. The sequence goes on from JBKBIP010000058.1 coordinate 6,610, forward strand.
ATGCAAAAACATAAGCGAACTCACAATTCGATGGGCTTCGGTTGATCATTTTCTCTCGTTCCTGGGCTGCTGCCTGGGAACGAGGCGATTTGGTTAAATCGCTACCGCTGCGCCAAAAAGTCCACCAAGCCGCGCAGGCTCGGTTCCATCCAATTCAGCAGCAGGAAGGGGAACACCCCCAGCACGACCGCGAATACTGCCAACGGAGTGATACACAACACCTCGCGCAGATTCATGTCGGGGTATTCCTTGTACTTGGGATTGGTTCCCAGGAAGACCCGTTGCAAGGTCCACAGAATATAGGCGGCCGTGATCACCACGATCAAGGCGGCGATGACGGCGAAGGCGCGATTGAAATTCCAGGTCGCCAGGATGACGAAGAATTCGCCGACGAAGCCGCACAATCCCGGCAAGCCCAAGGCCGCGAAGAAAATGACGGCGCTCATGCCACTATAGAGGGGCATCGGCTCGTACAGGCCGCGAAAGCCGTTCAGGTCGCGGTGATGGGCACGGTCATAAATGACGCCGACGAGGAAGAACATGCCCGCGGAGCTGACACCGTGGGCGATCATCTGGAACATGGCCCCGTTCATGCCCCACGACCAGTATTGCGTGCGGTCAGAGGCGGACCAGACGGCGATGCCGAGAATCACATATCCCATGTGGCTGATGGAGCTATAGGCCACCAGCTTCTTGAAATCGGTCTGGGCCATGGCCGCGAAGGCGCCATAGACAATGTTGATGATGCCGAACAGAGCGATGTAGTAGGCCAACTGTTCCGCCGCCCACGGACAGATAGGGTAGGCGATACGCAAGATGCCATAGCCCCCCATCTTGAGCAGCACGCCGGCCAGGATCATACTGATCGGCGTCGGGGCTTCGACGTGGGCGTCGGGCAACCAGGTATGGAACGGGAACACCGGCACCTTGATGGCGAAGCCGATGAACAACAGAATGAACATGGTGTATTGAAACCACGGTTGGAAGAAACTCTGCTGTTCGATGCGGGCAGTCGCCGCCTGGCGCGACTCCTCATCGTCCCCAACAGTAGTAAGCCCTTGTTTATGGACTTGGTTGGCGTCTCCGGTATGTAAATAAACCGCCGCCGCTTTGCCGACCTGGTGCAACAGCATGATGTCGAAGGAATTCACCACTGCATCCTTTTCCGGGACGTTCTGCTCCTTGGCCGTGGCAGCGACGATGTCTTGCGGCACAAAATCGCGGACGTTGGTGAAGTAGAAGCCAAGTATGGCAATCAGGATGAACACGCTGCCCAGCAGGGTGTACAAAAAGAACTTGATGGCGGCGTATTCCCGGCGCGGTCCGCCCCAGACGCCGATGAGAAAGTACATCGGCAACAGCATCACTTCCCAGAAGACGTAGAAGAGGAAGAAATCCAGGGCCAGGAAGGTGCCATTCATGCCGGTTTCTAGCAGCAGAAACAGGATGCAGTAGCCGCGCACATGCTTAGTGATTCCCCAGCTGGCCAACATTGCCAAAAAGGAGAGAATCGTTGTCATCAACAGCAATGGCATACTGATGCCATCAATGCCGAGATAATAGTAGATGTTGAAACTGCTGATCCACGGTCGCCGGGCCACCCAGTCGTCGCCGCGCTCGCGCGCGGCCGCGCTTTCACTTTGGGCAAGGCGCAAGTTTTCGGCCCGCGTGGTCAAGTAGGAACCTTCCACGGCGGACTGATGGCGCTGAAAGATGTCATGGTAGTAGTCCACGAAGATGAACAGACTGACTACCAACGTGACCGCCGTGCCGAGCAGCGACCACCAGCGCGCGATCTCGTTCCACGATTCCTGGCTTTTCTCGTCCTTGCCGCGCGGGAAGAACATCAGCGGAATGGCAAACACCGCCGGCAAGAAAATCACCAGGGACATCAACACCAAGTCCCGCTGCATACGCCTGTCCTTTATCTGAAATGTCGATTCACGAACGAACCACAAATCATTGGCGAGCGGGAGCCGTCAGGCCCCTGGTGGCGGGCATCGCCGGGGAGCTGACGCCCCCCCGCTCGCTGAATCAATTTTTCTACCCCGCCGTCACCTGAGTGACGAAATACGTCAATAGCGCGAACACGCCGATGGCCGCCAGCACCAGGAACAGGATGTAACTACGAATGTATCCCGTCTGGACGTTGCGCAGCCAAGCACCAGCAGCGTAAATCACTCGGCTGGTCAGGTTGACCAAACCGTCGATGACGCCGTTGTCGAACAAGCCATTCCAGTCAGCAATTTTGATTGTCCACCGACCGCTGCCATCGATAAGGCCATCGATCACTTTCAAATCAAAGTTACGACACCATGCCGCCACGACCAGCACCGGCCGCACCAAGATGGCGCTGTACAGCTCATCGAAGTACCATTTATTCCACAACAACCGATGCAAACCGGGAAACTGTTCCTTGGCCTCGGCGGGGTCGAGTTTGTGGAAGTAATAGACCAAGGCGGCGAACACGGCCCCCAACACGGCGACGAACAGGGCCAAGCCACCGGCCAGCAGGTGATACTGCTGGGCCAGATGCCGTTCTCGCTCCAGGCCGGCGCCGAGGAACTCCTCCCCTTCAATGGCTCCGAAACCGGTTGCCACCGCCACATGTTGCGAGTGGTGGATGTGGTGCTCCAAATGGCTGGCCTCGGCGTCCCACAACGGCCAGCCCCAGCCTACCGTCACGGTGAAGAAAGCCAACACCATCAGCGGCACGGTCATGACATACGGCGACTCGTGGGCATGTTCATGCACCTGATGATCGCGCGGCGTGCCGGTGAACGTCAGGAACCACATGCGGAACATGTAGAACGTGGTGATGCCGGCAGTGATCAGCGGCAGCAGCAATAACAGCAAGTGTTGCGGGTTGACCATGACATAGCCAACCGCTTGGGCAATGATGGCGTCCTTGCTGTACCAACCGCTGAGGAATGGCGTCCCAGCAATGGCCAGCACGCCGATGAGCATGGTGATGGCGGTAATCTTCATCTTAGGATACAGCCCACCCATCTTGGGCATTTCCTGCTCGTGGTGACAGCCGTAAATCACGCTGCCGGAACCCAGGAACAACAGGGCCTTGAAGAAGGCATGCGTGATCAGATGGAACATCCCCGCCGCCCAGCCGCCGATCCCCAGGGCCAGCATCATGTACCCCAATTGGCTAACCGTCGAATAGGCCAGCACTTTTTTGATGTCGGTCATGACAATGGCAATGGTGGCCGCCACGAACAGGGTGATGCCGCCGATGTAGGCGATGACGAGCAATGCTTCCGGCGCGAAGAGTGGGAAAACCCGGCCCACGAGATACACCCCCGCCGCCACCATCGTTGCCGCGTGGATCAAGGCGCTGACCGGCGTCGGGCCTTCCATCGCGTCAGGCAGCCAGACGTGCAGCGGAAATTGCGCCGACTTGCCAACGCAGCCCAGAAAAATCCCCAAACCCGCCGCCACCAACAACCAATACGGCATGGTGCTGGTTTGGAAATACGACGGATGTTCCTCATGGAACTGCGCGCTGGCGTTGACCGGAATTACCTCACCTTCATGCGGCAGGTGGTAATGATCGACTTTCGGCATTTTCTGAAACAGCACGACCTCGCCGCCATGCGGATCGAGTCGCAACTGGGGCACACCGTCTTTCGCTGGGGCCGGGTCGCCGCGCACGATGTGAGCCGTCAACTCGTCGGCGCCGCCGTGCGAGTTGTACGGACCACGCACGTGTTGAAATATCTCTTGGAAGTTGAAGGTGCCAACGTATGTCCACAGAATCAATAGGCCGATAATGAAACCGGCGTCGCCGATGCGGTTGGTGATGAATGCCTTGTTGGCGGCATTGGAGGCGCTGCTCCGCTCGTAATAGAAGCCGATGAGCAAGAAGGAACAAATGCCGACTAGCTCCCAGCTGACGAATACTTGGAAGAGATTATCGGCCAGTACCAGGTTGAGCATCGAGAAACAGAACAGCGACAGGAACATGAAGAACCGGCCAAAACGCCCTTTGCGGTGCAAGTGGCCATCTTCGGTGTGAACCTGATGATCCTCCACCGTCTGCTGTAGCTCCTCGCTCATGTAGCCGATGGAGAACAAGTGAATCATGGTGGCGATGAGCGTGATCATCAGGAACATCGTCGCCGTCAGGCTGTCAATGTAGTAGCCCAACGTCAACTTGGTGGCGGGAGCGTCTGGTCTGCCGGGGACATAAATTTCCGCCCACGTCCAGTCATCGGTCCAACGGCTCTCGTCGTGGTGGGATGTCTTCTTGTCGTGGTCATGATCATGCGGATCGTGATGCCCTGCTGCCGCATGATGCTCGTGTGTGTCGTGGTGAGCCACATCTTGGGCATGAAGAAGGAAACCCACGAGGCTAAGCACGAACGACAGCGCAATGGCAGCCGTGGCCACGTAGGCCCCCGTGCGGCGCGGCGTGTCGCCGCCCAAGAGATCGTAAATGGTTCTCCCCAGGCCGGACCCCTTGTACGACCGCGCCAAGCCGCGAATGCCCCCCGCCAAAAAGAGCAGCAGGAACGACAGCAACGGCAACAGAGTGGCGTAAACGTATAGCAATCCGGGGTGAGCGGAGAAGTCGAACATGGTTTATCCTTTCAACTCCTCGGCGGTATCGACATCCACGGTCCAATGATTGTTATAAAAATTGAGCACGATGGCCAAGGCGATGGCGGCCTCGGCGGCGGCCATGACGATGACAAAGAGGGCAAACAGCTGCCCCTCGACGGCGAAGGTCGCGTTGTAATGAGAGAAGGCCACGAAGTTGATGTTCGCGCCGTTCAGCACCAGCTCGACCCCCATAAGCACGCCAATGGCATTGCGTTTGATGGCCATGCTCACCGCGCCGCACACGAACAGCAGCGCCCCCAGCACCAAGTAATGCGTCAAGCCCACGTCGTTCATGGCGTCGCTCCTCGCCGGCGCTTGGCGCGGGCCAGATACGCCGCGCCAATCAAGACCACCAATAGATGCACTGAGATAATTTCAAAGGGCAGCAGGTAGGCCAACTGCTTGCGGGTGGGGGCCGATTCTCCGGTGGGTACTCCAGTAAGGTGGGCTTCTGGCGTCGCCCTGTCCATGCCAAGCAAGGCTTCCCCCAAGATCACACTGTTGGGGGCGGTTTCCTCGGCCACCGGCTGGCCCAACAGCTCCGGCGCGCGAAAGCTGAGGACCGCCGTCACGGACAAAACACTGAACAACAACAAGCCAACGACGATGGAAACGGCCCACTCGACCGCGCCGCTCTTCATGGTGATGAATGGCCCTTGAGCCGTCAACATGACACCAAAGACGACCAAGACCAAGGTGCCGCCGACATAAACCAGCAACTGCACGGCACCAATGAAGTTCGCCCCCAGCAAGAAAAAGATGCCCGCCACGCCGCCCACGGAGAACAGCAGGAACACCGCCGCCCGCACGATGTTCTGAGTCAACACCACCGAGATGGCGCACAAGCCGGTCAATACCGCGATGATCCAGAACAGAATGGGAGTTAGGTTTATTTCCATGTCACAATCACTTTTGATTTATCGTTTCGCGCTCGCTCTCGACTATCCGGTCCCCCTAGGGACCGGCTTGGGTTGGTGCCTTTACGACTGACTTCCCACGGACTGCCCGCTGACCGCTTGCCAGGGGCCAGGGCTGGGCATACCGGCCAACGGCGGGGCGCTGCTGGGACTGGCCACCTTGATCAGCACCCAAATGAATCCGATCACACTGGCGGCGAAGATCAAGTAGCTCACGATAGTCTGAACAGTCGAAGGCACGCCGACTTGCCAAATGCTGACACCCAGCAACAACACGCAGCTAATCGGCAGCAAATATTTCAAACCCATCATCATCACTTGGTCGATGCGAAGACGGGGCAACGTCCAGCGCACCCACATCTGCACGAAGACCAACACCCAGCATTTGACGATGAACACGGCGACGTTGATGATGTTGCCAAAAATGGGGCCGAGCAACGTCGTCAACTCCCACGGCAAGCCCAAGCTCCAGCCGCCCAGGAACAACGTCACGGCAATGCCGGCGACGGCGAACATGCTACCGTATTCGGCCATGAAGAAAAACGACCAGCGTAGGCCGCTATATTCGGTATGGAAACCGGCCACCAACTCGCTCTCGGCTTCGGCCAAGTCAAACGGCGCCCGCTTGCAACTGGCCGTGGCACAGGTAAAGTAGGTCCAAAAGGCCACGAAGGTGAACGGATCATGAAACACGTACCAATTCCAGATACCGTATTGCTGGCGAGCAATTTCGCTGAGGTTCATCGAACCGGCCACGATCACCGGCACGACGACGCAAATCGCCATCGGTACTTCATAGCTGACCACCTGAGCCGCCTCGCGCATGGCGCCGAACAGCGACCACTTGCTGCCCGAGCCGTAGCCCGCCAGGATGACGCCGAAGATCTCTGTGGACATGATGGCCAGCATCAGAAAAATGGCGATGTCGATGTCAAAGGCCACCACGCCATTGCCGAAGGGCAGCACCAAAAAGGCGGCATAGGAACCGCAAAAAGCGATGTACGGCCCAATGCGAAACAACATCTGGTCAGCGCTGGCGGGAATGATGTCTTCCTTGACCAACAGCTTGATGCCGTCGGCGAGGGTTTGCAGCCAGCCGAATTTGCCGCCGACGCGGGTGGGACCAAGCCGATCCTGAATACGCCCGGCCACCTTGCGTTCCAGCCAGATGAAGAAAATCGCCGACACCGCTACGAAGGTAAGTAGGACGATGGCGCTGATCATGCCAACGGCAATACCGGCCAACGTGGGTCCCAAGTAGGGGGTGAGTAACTCCGTCACGATCGCGGATTCCTTATCTTGAGTTCTCGTCCCTGGGTTGCTACCTGGGAACGAGGTGAGGAACCAGTATTTATCCGTGCGATTTCTATGATGGGCGTTACTCTATTTCTCATCGGTACAATCGGCAAGCATTTCCCACTTTTCCGAATAGGAAAATACTCATGCGCGGGCAAGCACGGCGTGGCCCATTGGCTCGACGAAGAGCGGATCAGTTACCGGAAAATCATTGTTTACCGCCAGCCCTACGGATGGAGCGGGTGCTCGATCGTACGCGCGGCACCGAAGGGAAAGGAGAACTGGCTCGTGATCATGCGTTGGCCTTGGTGGAAGCAGTCCTGATGGCGGCGGAGGAACCGCTCAACGTGCGCCGTCTAGCGACTGTCACGGGACTAAACGACGCGAGCACCGTGCGCCGCGCCTTGGAGCGGTTGCAGAAGTTGTATGAACAGGACGGCAGCGCCTTTCAGGTGCAGGAAATCGCTGGCGGTTTCCAGCTGCTCACTCGCCCGGAATTTCACCCCTGGTTGACCCGCTTGGGCCGATCCACGACGGACTTGAAGCTCTCCGTCGCGCTGCGCGAGACGCTGGCCATCATCGCCTATCGCCAGCCGATCATGCGGGCCAAGATCGAGGCCATTCGCGGCGTCCATAGCGGCGAGGTACTGCGGCAGCTCATGGAGAAAGGTTTAATCCGCATTGTCGGACGCGATGAATCCCTGGGCCGGCCCGTGCTATATGGCACGACGAAGAAATTCTTGCAGCTCTTTGGCCTGCGTTCCTTGCGCGACCTGCCACCGTTGGCGGAGGGATGATTCGTTTTTAGCAGTGGGAGAATAGGAGTGTTTCTCTGAGCGCGAACCGATGAATCTCGCCCTTCTCTTATCTTCTCGATGGCTTTATCCCCCTGGAAATTGCCATGTTGATGGCAGCCAGGGTCCAGAGAGAACGTATCCCAACAGCGCTAACACAGTGCCCAGAGCCAACAGGAACAGCACCGAGGCAACCCAGAAACCACCAGGGTATGGAAGTGGTTCGTGCCGGCGCGGCACGCGGGCCGAGCGTGTCGGCGGCTCGGCAGGGGGTTGATAGGAATAAGAGAACGGCGCGGGCGCCACCGGCTGGGCCAATGGCACCGGGGCGGGACGAGGAGCGGGGCGTTGCGTGGGGATCGCGGCGGCTTCGCCTTTGGGTTCTCGAAACTGGTAAATAGGGGGATCGGCAACGGCAGGCTTCGGAGCTGGTTCACGGCGGTCGTCCACGGCCGCCCGTGCTGCCGCGCGGGCACGCAGTGCTTCGAGCAATTGCTCCGCCGTTTCCGGCGGGCAGCGGCGGCGTAAGTCGTCCAGATAGCTGCGGACATCTGGCGAATGGACCGCTTCTGCCATGCTGCCGTACTGATCCAACATATGATGCGGATTATCCCGTAAGAATCGCTGCCGTAAGTGCTCCGCCTCGTCATGGCGCCCCGCTGTCAAGGATGCTTCCGCCGCCAACACCAAATACTGATCGCGGCGCTGCCGGTCCCCCTGACGTTCTTCGAGATCAGCCAGCTGTTGATACACTGCCGCCGTTTGTTGGCTGGACATCATGTCGATCTCCCGGAACACGATGCGGTACAAAGGACAATTTTTCATATCTTATGGAGTAGCGGCGCGTCACGGGAGCGCCAAGAGAAGAGATTTATCGTTTCGCGCCAACTGCCGGATTGTGACGTGAAATCATCAATCTAAACATTCAGGTTCCATCCTCCCATGACCACCGATCTTCACCCCCCCTTGCACGGGATTCGCATTCTCGATGCCTCGCGCGTGTTGGCGGGGCCGTTCTGCGGGCAGGTGCTGGGAGACTTGGGGGCAGAAGTGCTCAAGGTCGAACGTCCCGGCAGCGGTGACGAAACCCGGACCTGGGGTCCTCCCTTTGTCGGCGAGCTGAGCGCCTATTTTCTCTCTTGCAATCGCAACAAGCGCGGCCTCACGTTGGACTTGGGCCAAGAGGAAGGCCAGCGGCTGTTTCGTGATCTAGCGCGACATTGCGATGTCTTGCTGGAGAATTTCCGCGCCACCAGCGCCGATAAGCTCGGACTCAGCCCGGAGCAGCTGCACGCCATCCATCCACAATTGATTATCTGTTCGATCTCTGGTTTTGGTCGAACAGGACCACTGAGCGACTTGCCCGGCTACGATTTCGCCATCCAAGCATTAAGTGGTCTCATGAGCATCACTGGCCCCGTCGCGGGGCCACCGTGCAAGGTTGGCGTGGCCATCTCCGACGTGCTGACCGGCCTATTCGCCGCCATCGCCGTGTTGGCCTGTCTGCACGCCCGCCGCGCGTCGGGTCATGGGTATTGGATTGATCTGGCCTTGCTCGATTGCGCCGTAGCGGCTCAGGTCAACGTCGCCCAAGCGTATCTCGCCAACGGCCAAGTGCCGCCGCGCCAGGGCAACGCCCATTTGCAGATCGTGCCGTATCAACTCTTCGCCACGGCCGACAGCTGGCTCGTGCTGGCGGTGGGCAACGACGGCCAATGGCAACGCTTTTGCCACGTCGCCCAGCGTCCCGACTTGGCCGCCGACCCGCGTTTCACCACCAATACCCAACGCGTGCAACAGCGGGACATCCTGGTGCCCTTGATTGAAGCCCTCATGCGCACGCGCACCACACCAGACTGGGAAAAACTGCTGGTGCAAGCGGAAATCCCACACGCCCCCGTGTGGAACTACGCCGAGCTATTCGCCCATCTCCAAGCCGATGCCCGCCACCTGAAAATCCCCGTCCGCACCCCCACCGGCCAAACCGTCGATCTCATCGGCCCCCCCTTTCATATCGCTGGCGTCACCCCGCCCGAACCGATCCCGCCGCCGACCCTGGGCCAGCACACGGAAGAAGTGTTGCGCCAGATGCTGGGATTGAATGACGAACAAGTGGCAGGATTACGACAACGCGGCGTAATCTGAGAGACATGCATACGTTTAGCGTGCGAGCCATCGGCAAGCAGTAAGACGAACTCAGCTGGTCGAACTGTCCTTCCCCTGTTTCGCCAACATGGCCTTCAGCCGCGCCAGTTCGGCCTCAGCGGCGTCATCCCGTTGGCGCTGAATTGCCGCCTCACGCC
>JBKBIP010000059.1:0-16266 GCA_046297495.1 Gemmataceae bacterium
CCAAAAAAAACACCCCATGCGCGGTTTCTTCCCCCCCCCCCCCCCCCCCCCCTTTTCCCCCCCCCCCCCCCCCCCTCGCTGGGAAAAAATATTCAAACAGACTCGTAGGTGGCCGGGGTTGAACGAAATGAAGCCCCGGTACGGACAGGCCGGGGCATCGCTCCGCTCTACCCCGGCCACCCTTCGGGCGGGCTGTCGTCTCCGAGCGCGAACCCCGGCTCACGTGTTCCATGTTCCACGTGGAACACGTGAGCCGTTTGCATCAGCCAAAACCATCACACCGATTCCGCCGCATGTTCCACATGGAACATGTCCCCCTCGACATGCACCCGCACTCACACGAACCAATACAGGGCGTTTCATTCCACATCCGAACGACACCTGCAGAAATTAGGGGGTGGGGTAAAATGAAACAATGAAATGGCTCTCATGCTCGCCGGTGGCGCGCACGCTAAACAACTGGCGCACACGCTAAACAATTCGCATTTTCCGCCAACGGGGAACTCGTTACAATGCCGCCGCTTGAATGCGATCCCTCGGACACTTCACGGAACAAGGAGGTTGCCATGAAAGATAAAGCACGCTTGGGGCGTGGTTTGGACGCCCTGTTAGGCACGGCGACCGAAACGCCGACAGGGACGGCGAACGGTTTGGCGCAGTCGGTGGTGCCGGTCGCGCGGATCGAGCACAACCCCTATCAGCCACGCAAGGAATTCGACGACGAGGAATTGGCCAGCCTATCGGCCAGCATCCGTGAGCATGGCATCTTGCAGCCATTGGTGGTGCGGGCGCTGAACGGCTCGTATCAATTGGTGGCCGGTGAGCGTCGCTTGCGGGCAGCCCAGGCGGCGGGGCTGAACGAAGTGCCGGTGCGCGTCGTTGATTTCAACGATCAGCAAGTGTTGGAGGCGGCCTTGGTCGAGAACATCCAGCGCGCCGACCTGAACCCCATCGAAAAGGCTCAAGGCTTCAAGGAATACCTCGACCGCTTTCAGATGACCCATGAGCAGCTGGCCGCTCGGCTCGGCTTGTCGCGGTCGCAGATCACCAATCTGGTCGCCCTGCTCGACATGCCGGCGGAGGTGCAGAACGCTCTGCGTCTGGGGCAAATCACCCTCGGCCATGCCAAGGTGCTCAAGGGGGCCGACCCGACTCAGCAGGCCAACTTGTGCAAGGACATCATCGCCCGCAACCTGTCCGTGCGCGAGACGGAGACCATCCTCAAGCAGCCGAAACCGGAACCCGAAGAATCGGCGGCTCCAACCGCCAGCAACGGCGCCGTCAAATCCAAACCGGAGAAGACCCCCCACGTTCAGGACATCGAGGACGAACTGCGCCAGCTCTTGGCCGTCAAGCTGGAGATCAAGCTCAGAGACACCCACAAAGGCCAGTTCATCCTGAACTTCGAATCGAACGACGATTTCGAACGCATCGTGGAAGCGCTGCGGGGCAAATGACCCACCCCGGCGAGCGGGCGACGCCCCCCCGCTCGCCGACGTTTCGCAAGACTGCTCTTGATTCTCCTCGGATGAGTCCCTACCTTCAATTACACACGGGGCGTAGCTCAGCTTGGCTAGAGCGCCTGGTTTGGGACCAGGAGGTCGCTGGTTCGAATCCAGTCGCCCCGACTGGATGAGATTCACTCACTGACACTTGGCTTGCGACGCACGCGCCGCAAGCCTATTTTTTTCTTGGCGCATATTCGTGATGATTTTTGTGTCACCGTCGGCGTCTCGCGTGGTGCTTCGCTGCGGCCAGGGCGGACGTTTGAGGGGGATTCACTTCCGATCCGGACGTGCGTGGTCCATCACTGTTTCACGAACTTTCGCAGCGAGGGGCAATCCGCGTTGACGAGGCCGCGAGCAACGGCGGCTGAAAGGGTGACTTCGCCGACGTACAAATCGCCACGCGAGTCAATCCAGATGTCGTGCGGCGCGATGAAATCATCGGCGGCGTAGGGGTTCTTGCCGCCCCCCCAGCGGGCCAGCAGGGTGCCTTCGCGGTTGAAGATACTCACGCGGCCGCCGGTTTCATGGGGCCGGGGATCCGGCGTGCCCGCCTGCCAACCCAGCTCGGCGACGTAGATATTGTCGTCTTCATCAAAAATGACATCGCAAGGCCGAGCCACATCGGTCCATTCATCGATATATTCGCCATCCGGCGTGAACCATTGCAAACGGCTGTTTTCGCGGTCGGCGACAACGACAATTCCTACACTATCGACGCCGATTCCATGAGGGATTTGAAACTGGCCGGGTCCGTCTCCCGGCTCTCCCCACGACAGCAACAGCTTGCCATCGGCCGCGAACTTGTGGATGCAACAGTTGCCGTACCCATCGCTGACATAGAGTAAGCCTTTGGGCGCGATCGCCAGATTCGTCGGCAGATTGAACGGCGGCGCGGGGCGTTGGATGGTTCGGTAGTCGGCGTTGACGACGCCTGAATCACTGCCGCAGCCCCGCGTACCGAGCGTCATCAGCAGTTCGCCGTCGGGGGAGTATTTGCGCACGGTATGATCTCGATCATCCGTCAAGTAAACAGAGTCGTCCGGTCCAATGAAGATGCCATGCGGTCGGACGAATTGACCGGCCCCCCACATCTTGATGAAGTTGCCCGCGCGGTCGAACACCATCACCGGCTGATGACCACCGCGATTCAAGACGTAGAGCTGGTCCTGAGAATCCACGGCGACCCCGACCGCTTCGCCGAGAGCAATCCCCTCTGGCAGTCGAACGCACGCATCATCCGCCTGGTAAACGAAGTCGTCGCTGCCGACGATACCGGTAGGCGTTGCATCAGGTTTGGTCATGATTTCTGTTTCCTGGTGTGAATTGGACCATCAAGCCATCAGCTCCAGCCGAACGCCATAAGTGGACGACAACTCGCGCAGCTCCCGCAGCTCCTGATCGGTCAACGGAATGCCGGACACGCGGCGCTGCCGCGCGAACTCGTGTTCGATCTCGCCGGGCGTGTACACGCGGTCGTGTCCAGGCGCCGGCGGCGCTTGACGTAGCGACCGCAACATAGCATCCATCGCCGCCTTGAATTCACCCGGTTCACGGAACAAATCGATGCGAATCGCGCCGAAGAAATGCGCGATCTTGTCCTGCGTGTACCCCTTGCCGGACGAATTGGACCAGCCATCGGAAAGAAGCGCCGTCATGACTTCGACCAGGATGGCCAGCCCGTAGCCCTTGTGAGCGCCGGTTTCGCGTGTGCCGCCCAACGGCAAGTAGATTTTCGCCGCCGCGGGGTCGGTCGTCGGTCTTCCGTTGGCGTCAAGGCACCAGCCCAGCGGGATCGGCCGACCATCCTCTTTCGCCTTCATGACACGATTGACTGGCACCACGGCGGTCGCCATGTCGAGCACGTAGGTCGGTTCCGTGCCGCACGGAATGGCAACACTCAGCGGATTGGTGCCAAACATGGGTTGCCAGCTGAACACCGGCGCCATACCCCGGTCGGTGCCGCCGGCGTAAAGATGCCCCGACATGCACAATCCGATCATATCATGCTCGACCGCCAGCTCCGCGAAGAAGCCCAGCGCGCCTAAATGGTTGGAGTTGCGCACGCTGACCAGACCGATGCCGGCAGCCTTCGCTTTTTCGATCGCCAGCCGCATCCCCCAGCAGCCGGCCGCCAGTCCCAGCCCATTGTCGCCGTCGGCCCGCGCCGACATCGCCGTTTCGAACTCGACAGTGAATTGCGCGCGTGCCTTGATCCGCTCGTTGATCACCGGATCAACATAGTACGACTTCAAGTTGCGAACGCCGTGCGTATCGATGCCGCACAAGCTCGCCCAGACCAACGGCGCCACCGTATCGGCCGCTTGTTGGGTCGGAACGCCAACTTTTTGAAGCACTTCGACGGCGAATCTCCTGAAGGCCTCGGCATCGATCATCTTGGGTTTGCTCCTCATTCAGTGGCGGCTTTCCCCTGACGCATCAGCGAAATTCTACATGCTGAACCGCGTGCTGCCAACGAGATTGATCCAATCACGAAGCCATTTGTTTCTTAGAGCCTACCTGTCTTGGCGTGGGAAATGGCGAACGGGGGGTGTCAGTCCTTCGGTGAAGTGCGTTACCAGGGAGCTGACGCTCCCCGGTCGGCGGCAACAGTGTCACGTCATCAACCAGAGCAATCTCTCGCCACTTAGCAGGGGATTTAGAGGCAAGCGTCTATCCAACGGGGGTTCGCGCCTCAACGAGCACGGCGGCCAGCAGCAGCATCTTGGTGAAGGGATCAGCGGCCACGCGCTCGGCTAGAGAGACTTCCAGCCCTTTACCGCTGGGAATGGCGGCAGCCAGGATTTGCCCTTCGGGGGTTTGGATGCGCAGTCTGGAACCAGTGCCACGCTGGAGCCACGCCAGGCAATAGCCATAGGGATCGCGGAGGTGACTGGGACGAATGATGCCGACGTAGCGTTCCTCGGCGTCCCACAGCTGCCAGCCACGCGACCAGCTCCAACGCAGCGTACATAAGTGAGATTCATCCTCGGTTTCGACGACGACTAGCTCGGGCTGTCCCAACCAGACCAACCAACGCGGCAGCCGGGAAGGGCGCCAGTACGCCCGGCCCAAAGGTTTGCCGCTGTCCGCTTCGGCGATGGTTCGGAACCAACCGCGTTGGGAACTCGCTGGCGTCCCGGCGACTTGCCAGGGAAACAACAACCAGCGAGTGGTTTCCAGCATGATGATTCTCTCCTGGACGATGACGCTGACCAAAACTTCATGATCGAGACAACAGCACATGTCCACGGAATCCGTGCTCTTTCCCGTTTCTTATTTGACGACTAACTAATCTTGACCTATTGTTGAGTAGAAATCGTTCGACTGTTCGACAACGGACAAGATAACCATCCCAGGCAATCTATTTTAACGGTGCCATGACCATGCAAATGATTTATTGCAATCTGGGGGCATTGGCAGTCGCGGTGATCTATTACGCTTACCGGGATTACATGCGCGCCCAACTCCACCGCGAACGAGTGCTACGAGAACGGGTCGCCTACATGTTGTGGGTGATGGCAAACCGGACTGGTTAAACCCAACCGCGCTAAGGCGCGAAGCGCCAAACGCTTATTGTTTGGAGGCAGGAGAACTCCGCCTACGTGAATATCCTATCTGAAAAACCCGAACCGCGCGGTCTTTGGCACGGCGCGGTTCGGGTTGTTTTTTGGATGCCGCCACCTCCCATGCGGACCAATATCCTCGATCTCGTTGACCCCATTCCATTGGTTCATTAGATTAGATATACGGTAGGGAGTCTTGGCGCTCCTGTGTGGCTCGCCCGCTAAACACTGATCCCTGACTTCTGATTCTCGATGCCGCTGACCAAACGTATCATTCCTTGCTTGGATGTGGACCGGGGCCGCGTGGTCAAGGGGATCAACTTCCTGAACCTGCGCGACGCTGGCGATCCGGTGGAAGTGGCCCGCCGCTACGAGGCCGACGGCGCCGACGAGCTGGTCTTTCTCGACATCAGCGCCAGCCACGAGGGGCGCGACATCATGCTGGAAGTGGTGCAGCAAGTGTCGGAAGAGCTGTTCATGCCGTTCACGGTCGGCGGCGGTATTCGGGGCATCGACGACGCCACCCGGCTCATTCAAGCAGGGGCGGAGAAGGTGAGCATCAACTCGGCGGCGGTGCGGAATCCCGATCTGATTACCCAAGTGGCTCGCAAGTTTGGCAGCTGCGCCACCGTCGTCAACATCGATCCGCGTCGAGTGATGCGTGATGGTCAGGAATTTTGGGAGGTACACATCAACGGCGGGCGCGTGCCGACGGGACTGGAAGCCGTGGCGTGGGCCCAGCGCGTCGAGGAGTTGGGGGCCGGTGAGATCGTGCTGACCTCGATGGACGCCGACGGCACCAAGGCTGGCTACGATATTCCCATGACGCGAGCGGTGTCGGAGGCCGTGCGGATTCCGGTCGTGGCCAGCGGCGGGGCCGGCTGCCCCGAACACTTGTATGTCGTCTTGACCGAAGGTAAGGCGGACGCCGCCTTGGCAGCCAGTATTTTTCACTACGACGAATTCGGCATCCCAGCCACCAAGCGCTACTTGGCCGAGCATGGCGTGCCGATGCGCTGCTGAGAATACCCGTTGGGTGACATCCTTTCATCCAGTTTAATCCGATAGGCGTACTTGCATCTCAGGGGAGGAATTTCATGGCTACCGCTGACGCTGAACCAATGGTGGGTGAACCGAAGGCCCCCGTGGAGATTCGCCGCGAACCGGAAGTGAATAAATTGTTCCGCATGGTCATGAAGCACGAAGGCTCCGACCTGCACCTGAAAGTCGGCCTGCCCCCCATGATGCGGCTGAAGGGGGTCATTCGGCAAATGGACATGCGGCCGCTGACCCAAGAGGACATGGAACGGTTGTTGCACCCGATCATGTCCAGCAAGCAACGGGAGACGCTCGATGAAACCGGGGGCTGCGACTTCGCGCACATCATCGGCCAGGATGAGTGTCGATTTCGTGTGAATCTGTTCAAGCAGCGCGGCAAATACAGCTTGGTGGCCCGCCGCGTCGATGCCAAGATTCCCACTTTCGAGCAGCTCAATCTCCCACCGTCGATTGAGAAATTGTGCCATTTCGACCAGGGCATGATCATTCTGGCTGGCGTGACCGGCTCCGGCAAAAGCACGACCATCGCCTCGATGTTGGACTACATCAACGAGCGGGAGCGCGTCCACATCCTGACCATCGAGGACCCCATCGAGTTCACGTTCGTGGACAAGAAAGCGGTGATCAATCAACGTGAGGTCGGTTTGGACGTGAAGGACTGGCACACGGCCCTGAAACATGCCGTGCGTGAGGACCCGGACATCATTCTGGTCGGCGAAATGCGCGACCGCGACACCTTCGAGGCAGGTATGCACGCCGCCGAGACGGGCCACCTAGTTTTCGGCACCATCCACGCTTCGACCGCTCCCAGCACCATTGGCCGCATCCTCGACCTATTCCCGGCGGACATGCACCAGTCATTGCGGCAAAGCCTGGCCTTCAACCTCAAGGCCATCGTCTGTCAAAAACTGCTTCCCAGCATCCGTGAAGGGGTGCAACGTGTGCCCACCAACGAAATCATGACCGTCAATCCAACGATCCGCGACTTGATCCTCAAGGCCGAGGACAAGAAGCTGCCCGACGCCATCCGCATTGGCTACGCTGAAGGCATGCTCGATTTCACCGAGAGTTTGCGGATTCTGGTGGATCGCGGCGACATCAGCAAGGAAACCGCCCTGGAGGTGGCCCCCAATCCCGAACAGTTCAAGATGATCCTTAAGGGAATCAAGGTATCGGCGCCGGGGATTTTGTAAACCACGTTCCGATGAATTAACGAGCGCGGCGCCGAGGCGCGACAAGGCTCCTCGCGCGGCGCGCTCGCCTAACGATACTCACTTGCCCTTCAATTGGTTCAACTCTGCGTGGAACTGCTCGACGTTGTCCTTGGTGATGACGCGGTGGGGAATGAAGATGCGTTTTTGCTCGTCCATGTCGTCGCGTCGCAGGACCGATTCATCGCCGCGCGCCAAGGCGGCGAGGATTTTCACCGATTCGTAGCCGAATTTGTAGGGGTCCTGGACAACCGTGCCGATGATGCTTCCTTCCTTAATGCCGCGCAACGTTTCCTCATTTTCATCGAATGCCACCAGAGCGATTTGCCCTTGTTTCTTGTGGGCTTCCACGCTGAGCAGCATCGCGGGGGGATTGTATTCCCACAATCCCACCAGGCAGGCAATGTCGGGATGTTTGACGAGCGTGTCATCGACATTGGCCCGGCACTTCTCCGCTTTGGAATCGTCGGTCATGGTGGGCAATACATGATAGGGTCCGTACCGCCGGCCATCCACGACTGGCTCGCCGGGAGCGTCCTTCATGCCGGCCAACACGTCCAGGACGCCTTGTTGGCGCTCGATGGCATTGAGATCGTCGCGCGAACCGACGAAAATGCGGACCTTGCCGCCGTTGGGAATGGCTTTTTTCACTAACTCGCCAGCGGCTCGACCGGCTTCATAATTGTTCGTGCCGATGTAACAACGACGTATGCTCGTGTCTTCGGCGGCCAAGTCGTTGTCTTGCGTCAGAAGCGGCACTTGGGCGGCGACGCTTCGCAAGAACTCCGCTTGGTCCTTCGGATTCTTGACGCTGATCGCGATTCCCTTAACTCCCTTGACAAGCAAATCCTCGATGATAGCTCGCTGTTCAGAGGCGGAGCCGTCAGCCGGCATCCGAAAGGCAAGGTTGACGTCTTCCTCCGCCGCCGCTCGCTCGGCGCCGTGTCGAGCAATCGTCCAGAATTCCTCGGCATTATTACTGATGAATGCGACAGTCGGCTTGTTGGACCGACTGCATGAGGTGAGGCCCATGACCACCAAGGCCAGCAATGACCAACGCACAAAAGGATACAATCTCATGATGCGAACTCGTGGTTGAGAGAGTGGAACAGAGTTTCGTGATACTTCGCTTCATACGAAAATACGACGGCGCTCAGGCAATTGCCAGCAATTCCTCCCAATTGTTGACATCAAGTAATCCTTGCCCGATGCGTTCCAAGCGTGCCACATCGGTGATGGCTTCCAAACGATCCTTGATGTCCGCGGTTGGTGGACCAAAACGCTTCGCGCCGAGCTGGAGCAACAAGGTTCTAGCCTCTTCCGCGCGCCTTTCGTTCAAGATCATTTGGTAGCTGGAGGATTCCCGCAATGCGTTCATGAATGCGACTCCTTGAAATAATGCCACGACCTGATCGGGGGCCAACCGCAGTCCGGCCAGCAAGAAGGTGGCCGTGCCGAGTAGCTGAATCTGTTCCGGTGCGGCCTCTTGCCGCAATCGTTCATCCACTCGATGCAACACCGTGGACAACATATCCTCGCGCGCATCCGCCAACAATGCCAAGGGTAATGTACCTAATCCTCCTTGGTGGAATTGTTCCACGGGCAACTGCCACAGGCGCAACACATAATACCGGAACATCCGATAAGCCGGTTCCTTGAGAAACTGTTCCTGGTACAAGCCCGTGAAGTGGGGGGAATTGGCTGCTGGACGCAATAATAGCATGACCGACCGCACCCGCAACCGATGCCGATAGCCTAACAATGTATTATACAGGTTCACCCGTTCGGGAAAGTCGGTTTCGTGGCTGCTTTGCGGTTCCAGGTGCAACAACCACATGGGGTCTTCGTGAATGCGAATCACTTGGTCCGCCGAGGCGGCAACCGTG
The DNA here is from genome assembly GCA_046297495.1 of Gemmataceae bacterium. Taxonomy (GTDB): domain Bacteria; phylum Planctomycetota; class Planctomycetia; order Gemmatales; family Gemmataceae; genus JBKBIP01. The sequence goes on from JBKBIP010000059.1 coordinate 9,228, forward strand.
GCCAAGTCGGCGTCGATGACGTCGATGGGGGTGCGAGTGGAGTGGCCCAACCAATCGCAACCAGTCGGCGGCGTAGTGTTCGATCAGATCCTTGAGCGTGACATCAAATGTCGTGGGCATCGCATTTACTCTCACGGCGTCCAAGGCAGCTTGGCGGGGGAGCCGGTCATCTGTTTCTCGAAGGTCTGATGTGCCGCCGCCGCCTTTAACAAGGGGGTCACGGCGTCCAACTCGGTAGCGGCGAAGCCGGTTTTGGTGAGATAGGTGCGGGCCAACACCTGAGGATCGGGGGGCAACATGGGCTTGGTGGGAGCGGCGCGATTCGGCCGGTGTCCGGTCTGACGTTGGAATTTGGCCAATTCAGCCTGGCGCGTCTGATCGGCGTAGCCAAAGGAGCCACCGCCGTCGTTGCCGACACGCATGTCCACAGGGGGTTCCCGATCCGGCAACCGCGAGCGGGCATCGACTGCCCCTTCCTTTTCCGATACCATCTTGCCTAATTCATGACACAAGATAGCCGCCAATTGGGCGTCGCTGGCGCATTGCTGGACCAACCCCTCGCTGATGAGCAGCTCAGTAGATCCGAGATGAAAGATTTCCGGGTGCGGGCTGCCAATCGTGCGGAACAACGGGCGAATGCCGATTTGGGGATTGGCGGCGATGATGTCTCGCCCGAGCGCGTCCACGCGCGCCGCCGTCTCGGTGTTCGCTTGTACGTGGCTGACCTGGCGCACGCCGGGGTTCGGGTGAGGATGGGGGACAGTCTTCGACGAGTGATTTCCCGCCGGCGTTGGCTTCAGCAAGCCAGGCGTCTGCAAATGCTCTGGTTGCCTCGATTTGGTCGATTCACAGCCCGCCAGCGTTCCGGCCAGCACCATCCCACCCAGCACCACCATTCGCATCATGGTTCCGCCTCCGCCTTGTTTGGAGAAGCGTTCCGCGATGTTGGGTTGAAAGGTGGCCCGTTATTAGCCGAACGCTTGCGTATTTTGGAAAAAAACACTGGCAGTTTCTATAAAGGCAGGGGACACTAACGTCCGGTGTGCTTGTTGTCCAGAGGACTTTTTCAAGGAGATGGGCCATGCGATTGTGCCGTTATCAACACAATGGCAACGTGGAAGTGGCGTTATACACCGATACCCAGATTGCCAGCCTGAACCGGCTGGCGGCGGATTTGGGCGTGAAGCTCCCCACGCCGATGTCGGACAATATCCTGGATTACCTGCCCCCCGACGGTGCTTCGGCGCAAGCGGCCCGGCAGCTGGCCGAGCGCTTCGAGAAACTGCCGGCGGCAGACCAGCAGCGGCTCGGCCAACCACTGACCAGCACCAAGCTGCGCGTGCCGGTCCCCAATCCACCCAAGGTCATCCTCTTGGCCGGCAACTACGCCGAGCACATCCGCGAAGGCGGCGGCGAGGCTCCCGAACGCAAGGAAACCTTCCCCTATTTCTTCTGGAAGCCACCGTCAACCACGCTGACCGATCCTGGCGCGCCGATTCGGATTCCCAAGATTTCCCCCAATGCCATCGACTGGGAAATCGAGCTGGGGGTGGTCGTCGGCAAACGCGGCAAGGACATCAGCGAAAAAGACGCGCTGAATTACGTCGCCGGCTACACCGTCTGCAACGATGTCTCCGACCGCCGTTTCCGCCTCAACCTCGACCGCAAGGATCGGCCCAAGGATTCGTTCTTCGACTGGCTGCACGGCAAATGGCATGACACTTTCTTGCCAACGGGACCATGCGTGCTGGCCGCCGGCCCTGGCGCCGACCCGACCAACATGCCGTTGCAGCTCAAAGTCAACGGCCAGGTCATGCAGGACTCCAACACCTCCCAGATGATCTTCCCGGTGGCGGCCATTCTTTCGATCTTGTCCAGCTTCATGACGATGGAACCTGGCGACCTCATCGTCACCGGTACCCCCAGCGGCGTCGGCGCCGGCCGCAAGCCCCCCGTCTTCCTCAAACCTGGCGACGTCGTCGAATGCACCATCGGCGGCATCGGGTTGTTGAAGAACCCGGTGGTGGGGTAAGCAAGCAGGAGCACGCCGCGCGAGCAAGTGCCACACTTGCTCGCGCGCATCGCCAGTCGCATCGCCCATCCACTGTCTGGGCGTGGGGCGCGATTAACTACTCGCGCTGCGATACCGTCGCAAGGCGTAATAGAAGAAGCGCCGGCTGACCACCAGCATCACCAGCGTGGCAGCGACAGTGTAGGCCACGAAGGCCGGTTCCAGCGTCTTGACCATGATCCGCGCCGGCACGTTAATGACGAGCATCACCGGCACGATGAACGTGAAGAACCAACCCACCGGCGCCGCCCAACCGCGCGTGAACACCTCGCGCGGATACCGCACCAAGCTGGTGAACAACCACCACAGTTCAAACAAGCTCTGATTGCGAATCAGCCAAACTGACGTGGACATGAGCACCAGCAGAAAGCAATACGTCATCACCGCGCCGCAGAGAAACAGGGCCACGAAGGCCGCCGTTTGCGCCAGGTTCGGCTGCCAGCCCATTTGCCATAACGACATAGCCATGACCCCTATGCCGAGCAACAGGTTCGGGGCCGTGGACCAGTCGATGCCGCGACAGCTGATGAGGAATTGCTCGTCGATGGGTTTGAGCAAAATGAAATCCAGATCGCCGGTGCGGATCAGGTTGGCAAAGTCGTTGCAGTTGGCGAGGAACAAGGTTTCGATCAGGCCGTCCAAGGCGTAGTAGCAGCCGATGAAAAACAGATATTGGTATTCGCTCCAGTCGGCCACGACGGATGTGCGGCTGAAGATGGTGCGATAGAAAATCAGTAGGATGCCGAGCCACAACACTTCCACGGTGATCTTGATGAGGAAGTTGCCGCGAAACGCCAATTCCTGGGCCAGGCTGAACCGCGCCAGGGCCAGTAGCAAACGCCAGTAGCGTGTCATTTTGGTCATGGTGCATCATCGATCCACGAATATCGAGTGACGAAGAAGATTCATCCCCCATAGGCGCTGTACCGCCGCAAGCCGATGCGATACAGACCCTGGGCCAGCAAGAAAAAGAGCGCCGCCCAGGCCGCCTCGACCAACAAGCCCCACGCCAGGTCCCAGCCTTGCACCTTGCCCAGAAAGATCGTGGCGGGGAAATAGGCGAGGTACTGAAACGGCAACGTCTTAAGCAGCGTCCCCCACGGCGCCGGCAGCAGATCGAGCGGGAACATGTGCCCCGACACGAAATAATTGATCGTGTTGACGACGTATAAGAAGGAGGTCACTTCGAGGAACCAGAAGCCCAACATTCCCATGCAGCATTCAAAGAAGAACCCAATCACGAACGCCAGCAGCAAGGACACGACATAGGCGGCGAGGATCGGCCAAGCGGGAAAGCCATCGAAGAATTGCCGGCACAGGAAGAACAACACGGCATAGGGCAAGCAGGTCGTGGCGATGTAGGTGATCTTGTGAGCGGCTCGGTACGACAAGAGGAAAGGAATCATGGCGATGGGCTGGAGCAAGTATTTCTTCAAATCGCCGTGGCGGATGTCGCGAGCGATGCCGGCGGCCAAGCCGGGCATGCTGGAGAACATCCGGCTAATATGTACCAACAGCAGATAGGCGATCATCTGGCGTTCGCTGTAGCCGGCCATAGTGCCGCCGCCCGCTCCGGCATAAATGGCTTGCCATAACAAGATGGTCGTGACCATCGGCAGGAAGCGCAAGATGCTGGCCAGGAAAAAGTCGCCGCGATAGGCCATGCGCTCGATGAGCGACACGCGGAAGATATTGACGTACTTCCGCCAAGAAGCGAGGCGGCGAGTCGACGGCAGGAAGTCGAGGGACAGCAAGGCCGTCTCAAGCCGGCTCATGGTTGGCGCGCCCCTCCTGAAACACCTTGGCGATGACCTGATCGAGCGGCGGGTCTTGCACGCCGACATCCACCAGCACATGCCGATCCAAGATGGCCCCCAGGACCTCGGCCACCCGGCGGCGCTCGATCCTCAACTCGGCGGTCGGGCCGACGCGGCTGATCACCTCGCCGAAGCGGGACAAATCGTCCGGCATCCCGTCGGCGAATTGCAAACGCACCAGCTTGGCTTGCCCAAACTGCTCGGTGATGCCAGCCAGTGGTCCATCATAGATCAGCCGGCCATGATTGATGACCAGCACCCGCGGGCACAGCGCTTCGACATCGCGCATGTAATGGCTGGTGAGCAGCATGGTCACTTTGCGGGTGGTGTTGTACTCCTTCAAACATTGTTGAATCGTCGCCTGGGCCACGACATCCAAACCGATGGTCGGCTCATCGAGCAACAACAGGCGCGGTTGGTGCAGCAAGGCGGCGATCAGCTCCATCTTCATGCGTTCTCCCAACGAGAGTTCACGCACCGGCTGGCGCACCAGCTGCCGAACCTGAAACATCTCGGTCAGTTCGTCGAGGGTGCGGGTGAAGTCCGCATGAGAGAGGGAATAAATCTCGCGGTGCAGTTGAAAGCTATCGGCGGCAGGAAGGTCCCACCACAGCTGATTTTTCTGACCCATGACCAAGGCGAAGCGGCGCCGGAAGGCGTCGGCTCGTTCCCACGGCACGAAATTCAGCACGCGGGCCGTGCCGCTGGTCGGATAAATGAGGCCGGAGAGCATCTTCAAGGTCGTGGTCTTGCCTGCGCCGTTCGGTCCCAGAAAAGCCACCATCTCCCCCGGTTCGATGACGAAGCTGACATCCTCGACGGCTCGAACCAAGGTGTACTCGCGCCGAAACAGGCTGATGAGCGTGTGCCGTAGCCCTTCCTTTTTGCGAAAGACACGGTAGGTTTTGGTCAACCCGGACGTTTCGATGATCGGCATTCCCATGCACTCGTAGATGCCCGCGAATTCACCCCTTCCATTCTAGGCGGTCGTGCCAGGGATTAACAGGTGGCGCGTGATACCACTTCTCATCATTCCTTCATCGATTCGCTCTATCGCCGATTCGTGCGCCAGGTGTATAATACACTATTCATTCCTTGAGCTTTGCCTTGAGAGGGGTCAAGAGCGGCGGACGGGCGTCCTCATGCTCAACCCACCAACTTGCACTCCCCCACCACCGGAAGGAGAGGATGGCATGAATAGTGACTTGATGGACTTGCAACAACTAGCGACGTATCTCAAACGAGACCCGCGGGAAGTGAGTCGGTTGGCCAGCCGGGGGACCATACCCGCCCGCAAGGTGGGGGGGGAATGGCGGTTCGTGCGCGTGGAAATCAACCACTGGATCGAAACGCAGATGCCCTCGTATAGCGAGCAACAACTGCTGGCGCTGGAACGAGACCCACAGCATCGCGCCGATCCCGAATTGGTCATCACGCCGTTGTTGGCGGAACAGTGTCTCGCTGTTCCCTTGACCGCCAGCACGCGCGGCTCGGTGTTGCGGGCCTTGGTGCAGCTGGCGGAGCAATCCTGGCAGGTGTATGATCCCGACGCCATCCTAGAAGCCATTCGCCAGCGCGAGGAAATGAACAGCACGGACATGGGCATGGGAGTAGCCATCCCGCACCCGCACCGCCCCTTGCCCAACGCGCTGGGGGAAGCGGTCATGGCTTACGGTCGCACCGCCGCAGGCGTGCCGTTCGGCTCGGCGCATGGCAACCTGACCGATATTTTTTTCCTGGTGTGCTGTCGGGATGATCAGACCCATTTGCGCGTGCTGGCCCGCTTGGCCCGTCTGTTGCAGCGGCCTGACTTCGTGTCTGGTCTCCGGCAAGCAGCCAGCCCCGCCGAGACGCTGCGCCTGATCCAGACCGTCGAACGTGAAATCGCGGGCAAGCGTTAGCGATCCGTGGCGCGCCGCCGGCGCGCCCGCTAAACGATGACTTCTGATTTCTGGCAATGGACGCGCACCTCCGCCATCTCATTGAAGCCTTTCATCATACCGGCATGAAGTGCGTGCTGGCGTTGGCCGGGGGCGGCACCACGGCGGCCGCGCATTTGCTGGGGGTACCCGGCGGATCGCGGACAATCCTGGAAATCGTCGTGCCGTATCACGAAAGGGCGTTGAGTGAATGGCTGGGGCATCATCCCGAACAAGCCTGCTCGCTGGCGACGAGTCAGCGGATGGCGCAGCGGGCCTATGAACGGGCTTGTTGGCTGGTCCCAGGTAACAACGCCGTGGGTGTGGGTTGCACGGCCAGCCTGGCGACCGACCGCCCCAAGCGTGGCGAGCATCGGTTTCACATCAGCGTTCAAACTTCTCTCCAGCGCGTGGACTATTCGCTGATCCTCTGCAAAGGCACGCGCGACCGACTGGCCGAGGAAGCGGTGGTGGATGCCGTTTTGCTCAACGCCTTGGCCGAGGTGGCGGGCTTGGCCGAGCGCGTGCCGCTGGCCCTGATGCCGGAGGAGTTGCTGGAGGTCGCAGGCGTGCCGGAGGCAGGCGGCTTGGCGGCCTTTTATCGCGGCGAGCTGCCGGCGCTCCGCGTGACTGGCGATGGCCAATTTCACCAGGACGCCGACTTGCCGCCGCTGCTGCTCCCCGGCTCGTTCAATCCAGTTCATGCGGGACACTGGGGCTTGGCGGCCGTCGCCCAGCGCCTCACCGGCTTGCCGGTCGCCTTTGAGCTGAGTGTCACCAACGTGGACAAAGCGCCGCTGCTTCCCGCCGAGGTACAACGACGCTTGCGGGCTTTCACCTGGAAAGCGCCGGTGTGGTTGACGCGTGCGCCGACTTTCATGGAAAAAGCCACTCTGTTTCCCGGCGCCCTGTTCGTCGTGGGGGCCGACACCGCCAGCCGCATCGTCATTCCGAAGTATTATGAGGACAGCGCGGCGCGGATGCGGGCCGCGCTGGAACACATCCGGGCACAGGGCTGTCGCTTCCTGGTTGCTGGTCGCGTCAATGCCCAGGGGAAGTTCAGCGGTCTGGAGCAGCTTGCCATTCCCAGCGAATACAAGGATTTATTCACCGCCATCGCCGAGGCCGATTTTCGACTGGACATCTCTTCCACGGAGCTGCGGGCGGGGGGGGGAGGGGGGGGAGCCGAGCAGAGAGGATACTTCTTGTTTTTGGGGTGGGAGGAGGGGGAC
>JBKBIP010000060.1:0-15776 GCA_046297495.1 Gemmataceae bacterium
TATCCGCGCTGCTTGGCAAGAGAAAAATTCGCTATTTTCCAAAAATTCCCCTAAAGGAAGTCCCTTGCTGGCGCGGCAGGCTTCGGCGCGGCGGCGTAAGCGTTTTTATATTCGATTTATCGTTTCATTACATGCTATTTGTTTGTGATCTCAAATAGGGGGGTGGGGTAGAATGGAACAATGAAACGGTCATTTTAACAGACGCGGTGTCGGAAGGCTGATTGGTATTATTTATGCTATACCAAGCGGTATCTTCTGGGGAAAAGTCGAAGTCAAGAATTTCCACAACCATCGGCAACCACAGTTCGCGCAAAACGGGGGTGCTGAACGCTACGGCGCCAGGCGTTGCAAGAGCCAGCGGCCATCGTGCCGTACGTAGCACAAGCGGTCGTGCAGGCGGTTGGGTCGGCCTTGCCAAAACTCGATGCGGTGGGGCACCACGCGGTAGCCGCCCCAGAAGGGGGGACGCGGGACGGGTGCTTGGCCGAAGCGTTCCTGTGTTTCCCTCATGCTCCGGTCCAACGTGCTCCGGTCGGGAATGACTTGGCTTTGGGGGGACGCCCACGCGCCCAGCTGGCTGCCCAGCGGCCGGCTCTGGAAATACGCATCCGCTTCCGCGTCGGCCACGCGCTCGACGCTCCCTTCCACGCGGACCTGCCGTTCCAGCTCGGCCCAGTAGAACACTAGCGCCGCTTGGGGGTTCTCCATCAACTCCCGCGACTTGCGGCTGTCGTAATTGGTGTAAAAGACGAAGCCGCGTTCGTCGCAGCCGCGCAACAAGACCATGCGTGCCGCCGGCTGCCCAGTCGCTGTCGCCGTGGCCAAAGTCATGGCGTTGGGCTGGGGCAGGTTGGCGGCCAGCGATTGCTCCAGCCAGCGGCCAAATTGCTCGAATGGATCGCAGGCCATTTCGTGTTCATTCAATTCTTGATACAGATGTTCCGACAGTTCCGGTAATGACATTCCTGACCTCGTTGCGTGTCCAAACGAACTGGCGTGAGTTAGACAATCGTTAATCTAGGCGCTAGTTCCCGGTTTTCCATTCACTTGTCCCCTACTTCGGCACCATGAGCGTGAACGGATAGAGATACGCTTGAATCAACGTCATGGCACCGATGACGGCGGCCAGGAAAATGCTGTGCCAGAAGACTGCCTTGAAGATGTCCGCCTCCTTGCCAAGCTGGTGGGTGGCGGCGGTGGCCACGCAGATACTTTGGGCGTCGATCATCTTCCCCATGACGCCGCCGGTACTGTTGGCGGTGCAGATCAGCACTTGTGCTTGATGCTGCGTCAAGGACCCTTCAAAGACACTCGGATAGGTGTTGTACACTTGTGTGGCCGTGATCTTTTGCAAGGAGCCGAACAGGGCGTTGCTGCCGGCGTCGGTGCCGGTCAGGAACACTCCCAGCCAACCGAGCATGGCCGCGAAGAAGGGATAGAGCAAGCCCGTCTCGGCGAAGGCCACCCCCAAGGTAGCATCCATGCCGGCGTAGCGCGTGATGTAGCTCAAGCCCAACATGCAGGCAATGGTCGGAATGGGAATGCGCATCTGGTAGAACGTCCGGCGAAACACGCGGCCAATCTGCGACCGATTCATGTTGAGCATGAACATGGAGACAATCGCCGCGAAAAAGACTGCGGTGCCGGGGGCCGTCAGCCAGGCGAAGTTGAATTTGGCATCCTCCGGTTTGGCCTCCCCCTCGGTCAAGCTCGCATCCCGGACGGACCGTTCGTGCAAAAATGGAATGGGGATCAGGTAATTGGTCTGAAGCGGGCCGATGATGTGGACCGGCCCATGTCCCTCCTGTTGCCGCACTAGGCCGGTCAGCAGCAGGAAAATCGACATGAGCACATAGGGCATCCAAGCAACGGTGATATTCCAGGCGGTCAACGGCGGCTCCTGGTCCGGCGTGACCGGCTTCTCGACATCGATCAGAGCGGCGGCCTCGGCCAGGTGCGGATCGGTGTGGACCACCGGGGTCGGCGTGCTGGGGGTCGCGGCTGGCGGGGGTGGCGGAGTGAGGCGCATCTCGCTGCGCGGTTTCCAAAATTGCAGGAAGATGGCCATGATCACCAGTGAGAAGATGCCGCCGCCGATGTCGGTCATGGGATAGAGCACCAGGCTGGGGATGTAAGCATGAATCGTGGCGAAGATGAATTGGAAGATGGCGAACGAGCCGCCCCCGACCAGCAGCGCGGGCCAAATCTCGAAAGTCTGTTTCCAGCTGCACATGATCTTGACCATGTACAGCGGCACCAGCACGGACAAGAACGGCAACTGATGGCCAGCCATGATGCTTAGCGTTTCGCGGGGCAATCCCGTAACATCACCGAGCACAATGAGCGGCGTTCCCAAGCCGCCGTAGGCCACCGGCGAGGTGTTGGCGATAAGGCAAAGCACGGCGGCCATGAACGGCGTGAACCCCAGCCCAACCATGATGGCTCCGCAGATAGCCACCGGCGTGCCGCCCCCCGCTGCCCCTTCCAGAAAGGCCCCGAAGGAGAAGCCGATCAGCACCGCCTGGATGCGGGCGTCAGCGGACAACCCGGCCACGGAGCGGCGCACGATATCGAATTGCCCCATTTCCACGGTGATGTTGTACAGCAGCATGGCATTGAAGATGGTCCAGCCGACTGGCAACAGCCCAAAGGCCGCCCCGCTCACGAACGACATGACTCCCATTTCCAAGGGCATGCCAAAGATCATCCATGACACCAACAAAGCCGTGATGGCCCCGCCAGCACCGGCCTTCGGCGCCAGCCAGCGCCGCGGTACCAGCAGATAGAACAACACCAGCACCGGCAGCGCCGCGAAGAAGGTGGAGAAAACACGCGCAATAAAACTATCACCCAGCGGGCTTAAGGGTTGATGCCACAGGGAATCACTAGCTGCCCACATTATCCACAGTATCCTTGGTTAAGGTTCACGTTGGGAAGAATGAAAGAAGAGTATAGTCAAGATTGCGGCCTATGCCACCATAAGAAGTGAATAGAATTCATTTTTCCTGCTCGTTTCGAGGCTCCGCTTGTTTGTCTCCCGCGTGGCGTCGTTTCACCGTGTCCAAGACGAAAGCGCGAACTATAATGGTAACATTACCATCCTCGAAACCTCAACCGTGTCCATCCCATGAACCGTGAAGAACAATTGCGCCGTGTCCTGGATTGCGGCATCGTGGCTGTCATTCGTTCCCCCGATAGCGAGCAGTTGGTCGAGGTGGCCCGCGCCTTGGCCGACGGCGGCGTGACGGTCGTGGAAGTCACCATGTCGGTGCCGAACGCTCTGGACGTGTTGCGCCGCGTCCGGCAAGCGCTGGGGGATCAAGTCTTGCTCGGGGCCGGCACCGTGCTCGACGCCGAGACGGCGCGGACCGTGTTGTTGGCCGGGGCCGAGTACATCGTGGCGCCGACGCTGAACCTGGAGGTGATTCGTCTCTGTCGCCGTTATGACAAGCTGGTGATGCCGGGCGCGTTCACGCCGACGGAAATTCTCACCGCTTGGGAAGCCGGGGCGGACATCGTCAAGGTCTTCCCCGCCGATGTAGTGGGGCCGGCCTTCTTCAAGGCGCTGCGCGGCCCGCTGCCGCAAATCCGTTTGATGCCGACCGGCGGTGTCGATCTCCATACCGCCGCCGATTTCCTGAAAGCGGGTGCTTGTTGTTTGGGTGTCGGCGGCCAGCTTGTCGAACCGAAAGCCGTCGCCGAACGAAACTTCGACCGCATCCGTGATGTGGCGCGGCAGTATGTGGAGATTGTGAAAAAGGTGCGCGGGGGGAAGTAAGAAATTGGACTCCACCCAAGCCGGTCGCGTGGCGACCAGCTGCCACGCAGTCGGCTTGGGTTCATGAATCATCCCTGAAGGAATAAATATGCCATTCGATGTCATCACCTTTGGCGAAGCGATGCTTCGGCTCAGTCCGCCGAACTTTCGCCGCTTGGAGCAGGCCCGCAGTTTGGACGTGCAGGTTGGCGGCGCGGAGTTGAACACCGCCGTCGGTTTGGCCCGGTTGGGGCGTTCGACGGCGTGGGTGTCGCGGCTGACGAATAATCCACTGGGCCGGCTCATCGCTAATCACGCCCGCGAGGCCGGCGTCAGCTCCGAGCATGTCGTCTGGACCAACGACGACCGGGTGGGGGTTTACTTCCTCGAATTCGGGGCCGCGCCACGGGCTAGTAGCGTACTTTATGATCGCAAAAACTCTGCCATCGCGGCCATTCAGCCCGGTATGGTCGATTGGGCCAAGGTGTTCGCCGGCGCCAAATGGTTTCACGTCACCGGCATCACGCCGGCCCTGAGCCAAAGCGCCGCCGAGACGACGCGCGCGGCTCTGCAAGCGGCCCGCCAAGCCGGGGTGTCCACCAGCATCGACTTGAACTATCGCGGCAAGCTATGGTCACCAAGCGAGGCCAATCGCTGGATGACGCAATTCATGGAGCTGTGCGATGTGCTTATTACCACCGAAGAGGATACCCACATCGTCTTCCAAATCACCGGCAAGGGATTCGAGGATGTGGCCGCCCAGCTCGCCCAGCGTTTCCCGCTGAAGGTAGTGGCGATTACCTTGCGCGAGAATCCGCTGGTGTGGAAGAATTCCTGGACGGCCTTGGCGTATCAAGATGGCACCGTCCTGCGCACCAAGACGTATGAAGTGGAGATCGTGGACCGTCTCGGCGCGGGCGATTCGTTCGCGGCGGGGCTGATCGATGGCTTGCTGGACAACGACTTACAACGTGGACTGGATTTCGGCGTCGCCGCCAGCGCCATCAAGCATTCCATCCCCGGCGACTTCGCCTGGATCACCCGCGCCGAAGTCGAAGCGCTGGTGAAAGGAGCGGGATTGAGGATCAGTCGATAAATCATCCAATGATTGATCGATTCACGACCGTTTTGGACTTTCCACACCAATCGATCCATTCAACGCGTCCATCCACCCTATGTCCCGCCACCGTGCCACTCCCGAACTTCCTGCCTGCTATGCAATGGTCATACCCGGCCTGGAGCCGATTGCCGCCCAGGAGATCGAGGAAGACCTGGGGGGGACGATCAAAAAAAGCGACCGCGGCTTGGTCGTGTTTCGCGTCCCGGAAATCAACCGGCGGCTGTTGCGGCTGCGGACGGTGGAGGATGTGTTTCTGTTGGCTTGGGGCAGCGATCAACTGACGTATCGTGCTCAAGATTTGAAAAGTATTCGTCACTGGACGGCCCAGGAGGTCGATTGGCAAGAATTGCTGCGGCTCCATCATGACATCCGCCCCAAGCCGAAAGGGAAGCCGACTTATCGGCTGGTGGCGCAGATGACCGGCCAGCATGTCTATCGCCGCGTCGATGCCCGCACAGCGCTGGCCCAAGGGCTGGCGGGGAAGCTGCCGGCCAGCTGGAAGCACGCCGAGGAGAACGCCGCCGTGGAAATCTGGCTGACCATCCACGGGGCGACGGCGGTATGCGGCTTGCGCTTGTCGGATCGCACCATGCGCCATCGCACTTATAAGGTCGAACATCTGCCGGCGTCACTGCGCCCCACGCTGGCGGCAGCGCTGGTCCGGTTGGCTGGCGCGCAAGCTGGGCAAGTCGTGGTGGACCCCTTCTGCGGCGCCGGTACCATCTTGGCCGAGCAATGGGACGATGCCCGTAGACGCGGTCAGTTTCCCTTGACGCTGCTGGGGGGCGACTTGGAAATAACGGCCCTGCGCGCGGCCCGGAGCAACTTGCGTCAGCGGGTAGAACCGCTGCTGGTCCGCTGGGACGCCCGGCGGCTGCCGTTGGCCAGTCGCAGCGTCGAGCGCATCATCTCCAATCCCCCTTTTGGCAAACAGCTGAGCAGTCCAGAGGAAATTGGCCCCCTGTATCGAGAGGCCGTGCGGGAGATGAACCGCATCCTGCGTCCCGAAGGGAAAGCAGTGTTGCTGGTCGGCGAGCTGCCTCCCTTGCGGGAGGCGGCCCGCGCGGTCGGGTGGAAGTTGTCGCGCCAGTTGCGCGTTCAGGTTTTGGGCCAAGCCGCGGCCTTGACGGTCTGGCAAAAACTGGAAAAAGGGGATAGGATAAAATGATTGTTAAGTTCCCCGTTCCTGCAACTTCGGGCGCTTCGCGGGGTTTCTTTCTTTAATTCCCCTCAGTTTCTTCATGGTAAGGTGATAAGCCATGCCCGAACATAAATTATCCTGTCCTGAGTGCAACGCGACCCTCAAGTTCAGTAAAGAACCCACCATCGGTAAGAAAGTGCTCTGTCCGAAGTGTGGTCATGATTTCAAGATCACTGAAAACCATGTGGGCGGACGGACGAAGTCGCAGCCCCCAGCCCTCGACGAGGATGACGAAGGCGGGACCTACGGCTTTCATGACGACCACGCCGAGGAAAAGGACGGCAAGACCAAGAAATCGGTTTACGATGATCCGATCAAGGACCCTTTCGGCAAGAGTAAGCGGCTGCCGGCTCAAGATGCCGTCATGAAGCCGTCCAATTTGCTGCTGGCCAGCGGCCTACTCTTGAGTTTGTTCTGGCTGATCATGACGTTGATTTTCTCCTGGAACTTGATGTTCAAGCAGCACTGGGTTCAGCCGAGGGATCATCTCACGCGCAAGGGGATACCGGTGGATGTCGCCTGGGAAGACCTGCGCCCCGAACAGCGGGCAGAATTGGAAGTCCACAACAAGGCGAAATTTCGCAAAGAATTGCCGGGCATTCTGCTGCGGATCGTGTGCAGCGTGCTGGCATTCGTCTATTCGGCTGCCATCGCTGGGGGAGCGGCCAAGATGCAAAATCTCGAATCCTATATGTATGCGATGGTCGCCGGTTACATGGCCATTCCTTGTGTCGTGTTCATGCCACTGATCTTGTTCCTGGTGGATGACGAAATTTCCGCCATCGTGGCGTTTCTCGTCGCCATATTGAGCCTGCCCGCCGGCATCATGACCGTCAAGACGTTGAATAAACCGCTGGTCATTGCCGGTTACCGGGAAGAGGAGTAGCTGTTTTGAACCACTCTGCCGCGCGAGAACCGGCAACGGCCCAGGTCGTGCTGGGGCTGTTCATCGTCTGGCAGTTGATCTTTCTGATCGGGGGCAATCTGGGCGGCGTCCTCGACCGCTACCGCCTGGATTGGCAGGAACCACACTGGATGGCCGCCGTCGCGCCGCGGTGGGTCGCCGGTGAGGAACATTTCCATGACGCTTCGGAAATGTTCAATGGCATCACCCGACGCTGGGGGGAGCTAACCGGCCAACCGCAAAACTGGTCGCTGTTCGCTCCCAATGTCGCGGCAGTTAGCCCCTTTCCCGCCGTCGAGCTGCGTTGGGATGACGATCCCCATTCCGCTGAAGGAATCGCGGGCCGGCTGTCCCCGTTGGCCGCTCAGCATCCCGGCGAGGTCGCCGCATGGGAAGTCGCCGCGCGTTCGTCCCCCTATCCCTCCTTCTTCCTCTTGTCCGACAATGAGCCGGACAACCTGCATTCCTATTGGCGTGTCGGTCGCTTCCGGCTGCGCCGTTACGAAGCCAGCGGATTGGAAGTGATCTTGACGAGCAATGACCGTTCCCAAGCCGAGGTCGCCGACGCATGGCGTGAACGCATCGAAAACAAGGTGCGCCGCGACGGGGAGTGCATCAAAGCGTATCTGCGGTGGCGCGAGCGGGTCTATCAGCGGGAACATCTCGACCGCCCGCCGCCGCGCCAGCTGGTTCTCTGGGTCCGGCAATACGCCATCCCCGCGCCCGACGCAGCCCCGATCCCCTGGCAATGGCAAGTGTTGCCCCCCTATCCCATCGCCCGCTGGCGCCCCCATGTCCCGCCGCCGGCGAATTGTCTGGACATCGAGATGTATCATCCCGTCTTGGAGCGATTTCAGTATCTTGTCAAATAGATAATGAGGGACTCATCGTTTCACGCCCGGAGTTCACGGAGCGCGACAGAGGAACGGCGCCACCCTGTCTGCTTAGCGCGCCAGCCGTCAGCTGGCCCCCAAAGCTTGCTCGGCCCACGCATTGACGGTTCCCTTCCATAGGTTTATAAGGAATTGATGAGATAGGAGTACACTTCCCCCTTCATTCGGAGGATCGGCGCGTGGGTGGATTCATCGCGAGTGTGCTAGGGCTGATCGCTGGCATCTTGATGGGTTTAGTTGCCGATTATCTGCTGACTCAGAACGAGACGCTGCGCGGCATCATCCCCAACCGCCTTGCCAGACAAATCTTGGCCGTCATTCTGAGCGGTGTCATCGGCGGCTTGGTCGGCGCCATTAGCGCTGGCGATCCCAATAAGGCTGAGGGAGGTTTCGGCAAAATGATGGCGGGCTTGCTCTTTGGCCTTGCCGGTGGTTATTTGAGTATCACCAAATTCGAGCTTTTCTCCCGGTTTTTTTGATCCGACGGTGCCTTTCATCTTATATCGTGCATCTGGTCGTTGGAATCACCGATATTCGCTGAGAGATACCAAGCCGTGCGAATCTTCGTGTGCTTGCCTGTGACTGGCGCGTGAAACTCCAACCCGCGGCGTTACGTGGCGTCCTGTTCCTCCTCATGGTGATGAACGCGCCGGGGCCGGTTTTCGGTGGGAGCGCGGCTCGCCATCCAGTACACCAGCGCGAGGACGGCGACGACTAACACCAAAACGCTCGCGGCGCCGATCATGAGCATCACGAAAAATATGGACATGGTTTCTCCATGAATGAAAATGGTTCAGCGTTCGAGCCATTGCCGCAGCGCGGGGTAATCGATCTTGGCATTATGGCGCTTGTCCACGGGAATGCGAGTACAAAGACGGATTTCATCAAGACAGGCCCATGCCACTTGGCGTTGGATAGTCTCCACGTCAACCGCCATTCCCGCGAACGGCTCGACAAGGAGCAGCCGCCGGCCCGCATGGGCCACGACGGCGGCGCGGCGCACGGCGGGATCCTGATAGACGGCACTCTCGACGGCGAAGGGAAATAGCTCCCCTTTGTCATCCCCGATACGGGCGCTGCACCGACCTAACAACCACAATCGGCCTTGCTCATCGAGATAGCCCGCGTCGCCGGTACGATGCCATACGGCATCCCCGACGCGGAATTTCGTCTCGTCGTCCCCTTGGCCGTGCAAATAGCCTGTCAGCACATGGTCGCCATTCACCACGATTTCGCCGGGGATGTTAGTTGGCTGACGTTCTTGAAGGAAAGTTTCCTCGGTGAACGGCCCAATCGCTGTGCCCCACTGGTCGCGCAGGATGCACAATTGAATGTCCGTCACCGGCCCCCCCGCCAACAGCCCCTTGCCTTCGCGCATGGCTATCATGTCTTCGTCTGAAATCTCGTGACGGGCGATGTGCGCGATGGGTTCGGCTTCGGTGGAGCCATAGACGGCGACGACTTCCGCTTGGGGAGCCACGCTCTGTAACTGATCGAGCAAGCGTGGAAAGACCGGGGCGCCGCCGCTGAACAGCCGGCGAAAACTCGGCAAGGCGCGCCCCTGTTGGACACATGCCGCGATGAGGCGCTCGAAGAAGGCGGGGGAGGCGGCGGAGCTGGCCGGCCGATGGCGATCGATTTGACACAAGATCGGCACGGGATCGACCGCTCCCGGATTACGCAAATCAGCGTTGGGAATCAAGCTGGTGACACCGGATGCCAAATTGGCCAGCAACACAATGGGCAAGGTGGTCAAATCGATGGTTTCCGGCTGGAGGCGCAAACTATTCTCCAGGGTACGATGTTGGGCGATGAGAAATCCGTGCGAGCGGACAGCAGCCTTCGGTTGGCCGGTGCTACCGCTGGTGAAGGTCAATAAAGCTGGCGTATCGGCGGCACAGGGAAACAGGTCCGAACAGGGGGGCAAACGGCGCGATCGTGACCAAGGAATGGCACCAGGCAGCGTCAGCCCCAGCGCGAAGATGGTGGGAATGCAAAATAAAGCCGGGGTTAGCCAGCGCGATAACTGGGCCTTGCCGCTGGCGATCAGGGCGGCAGGAGGCTGCAAGGCGCAGCAGCGCCGCATGTGCTCACGCCCGGCGGAGGGATCGAGGAACATGGCCACCAACCCCAGCCGAAACAGGGCTAGTAAAGCGACATACAACTCCAGCGACATCGGTTGCAGTATCAGCACGGCAGCGCCGGGACGCAAGCCGTGTTGTCGCAACAGCGTCGCGGCCTGGGCGGAGGCTTGGTCCAACTCGGCGAACGTGGTGACACGAGCGCGGCCGCGCTGCGTGTCGATGATGGCCGGGACATGAGGACGTTCCCGCGCGTGTCGTCGCAGGATTTCGACGATGTTCATGGCAGTATGCCCAGCGGCCGAGCGTACAGAGTGTAGCGGCGAATCACGCGAGCAGTATGGACGCTAATCTTGCGCGAGCGGTTGCCTTCGTGCATGAGGGCGTGAATGGCCCGGCGATAACCGAGCGCGCGGGCCGCTTCATGACAAGCATGCGCCAGCCAACTTCCCAAACCGCTGCCGGACAGTGCCGAAGCCACAGCCACCGTTTTGATGATGATCGTATCGACGGCCATCCCCCGTTGCGCCTGGGCCAAGTCAGGGAGGGCGAAGATGAAACCAACGGTGGCTCCCGCGCGTTCCGCCAACAACACCAACTCCGGCTGGATGTAGCGCTGCAACGGTTGATACATGTGTAAAAATTCTTCTTGGGACAGGGGAGTATAAAGAAAGTTGTTACGGAAACTATCAATCGACACTGTGTGGATGTGGTGCAATTCCTCCGTGAATCGCGCGTGATTCAGCGGTCGAATGGTAATTCCTGCTATCGAGAGTTTTTCAATGAGTTCCGGGATGCGTGGATCATGTTGTTCCAGGTTGTCATTCAATGCCGAGTAATACTGGGCCAATGGCGTGAAGCCGGCGTCTTGAAAGTGTGTCGGCCAAGCGTCAGGATTGTCTGGTTCGAGGAAAAAAGGGGGTTCGGAACCCCGTTCCGTGATCAAGCGATAGCGGCGCCAGGTATTGCCGTCCATCGGCCCGACGGCGAGGGTGCATCCCTGTTCCGTCAGTTGCTGACAGGCCCATTGCAATAACACGCGTGCCGCCGTCGCATCGCCGGTGTTCTCATAATGGCCGATCAGACCTAAACGATGTTCGGCATGAGGGGGCGCCTGCCGCCACCAAAGGGAGCAGCGCCCGAGCGCGTTCTCCGCGTCGTCGCAGACCATACCCAGGTCATCGGGAGTTTGTTCGGCTAATTGAGTGTCATTGATTGGCACAAACCCCGGTGCGGCGCGAAATTGTTCACGCTGGGCCAGGGTGGTGGGTTGGATAACGTGGTACATTCGATTGCTCGCCTTCGGCTCGCCCGCTAAACTTGCACGAACTAAACATTGATCAATATAAGGAAAATTCTTTGATGACGTCCCCTTAGTTTGGCCGTGACTGAAACATAATTCAATCGGATGCGTCACGGCATGGAAGTTCCCCGACGAACGTGACACGTTGGCGGTCAACTCGCCAGGTGCCACCAGGCCGGCATCAAGCCAAGCAGCGATGCCAGGCCGGCAACCAAGGCTTGCCGCAGCCAGCGCGGCGTGTCAGTGGGGCAGTCGTGCAAGCCCGGTTGAATGCTGGCGAACGCGCACACGGCCAGCACCACGCCGAGCACGGCAATACCGAGATAGGTCAACAATGACATGGATAAGCCAAATTCTGGCAGTCCCGTGATCAGCGCCAGTGATCCGCCCGCCGCGCCTCCCACGAGCAGTACGGGCACGGCATGCGTCTTGGGATAACCGCGTTTGAGCCGGACCAGGGCGATGATCCCCAGATGCGCCGCGAACGCCAGATTATAGGGGGACAGCCAATCCGGTCGCTTCAGCAAATTGGCCAGAAAGAGCCAGACCAACCCCGCCGAGGAAATGCATAAGACCGCGTGGATATTATGCCGAATCTGACAACCGACTATCGGTCCGCCGGGTAAGAGCGCGTAACAGGAAAAGAACAACAGTGGCGCCAGCAGCCACAACCAGCCCCCCAGCGACCAGCTCAGGTAACCGACCAGCACGGAACCCATCAGGGCGTTGGCGCTCAAAGTCGTCCAATGCCGGTAGGACATGGCGATCCCCACCAGCAACGCCGTGACAAGCAATCGCCACGTCAGTTCGGCCGACTCCAAGTGCAGGTAACTGCGCAACAATAGAAAACAGGTCAACGGCAGGAGCAAATTGTCCAACCCATGCCAGGCGATGGCCTCGAACATCATGGCCAGGAAGCCGACCAATACAGCCGTCAACAACGCATCGTCGGGGGCCACTTCGCCCCACAGCCACAAGGGGAAGAAGGTGCTGATTCCGGCGACGGCGAAGAACGCCAATGATCCTTCCGTGCTCTTGCGGCCGTCAACAGTGTCGTATATGTGTCTACCAAAACGGATGCCGACCAACGCCGCCAGGGCGTCGGCCAACGCCAGTATGAGGATGGGGATTTCATAGAGGAGGACACGCTGGGCAAAGGGGCCGCGCGTTTCATAGTGGAACAACACGAACAAAATGGCGACTCCAATGGGAAAATAGATTTCACCTAGCGACGTGCGATTGACGCTGTTGACCACCGCTCCCAGATGGTGCTTCAAGCCGCGCAGCCAGCGCGTGGCGAGGAGAGCGAGCACGCTCAGCCCTGCCAGCAGCACTACCGGCCAGGCTTCAGCGAACAGCCAAGGGAATGTCAGCGTCACCAGCCCCATGCCCATGTGCAAGAGCTTGCGCACCCATTCCGGGTGCGGGTCGAAGTGGCGCTGATACAATCTCAGCAGCACCATCAACCCGCCTAGCACGGCCAGCACGATGCCCATGCCCAGCCACGGATTCATGCCTCGTGAATCTCCTCGATCACCAAGGCGCTGTAGAAAAATGCCTTGTCTTGTTGGTGCAATGGTTCGGCCAATTCCGGCAGCGGCCGCAACCGCGCCGCCAAGTCATCGGGTCGGCGGCGAGGGGCCAGCATGTTCCAGTACACCAATCGGCCCCCTGGTTTGCCGCGCGCGATCAGCTTTTCCAATAAGTGATGATAATTCTCCGCCGACATGTACTCAAACAAATCGCTCAGGTTGTAACTGTCAATCGGTGGTCCGGTCCAGTGCGTGACACATTCCTCCAAGGATTGACAACGCCATTCCAAACGATCCAGGTTGGCCCGAATGGCCGCGAAATTTTCCGGCCGCAGCGCGAACGGCAAGGCGGTCTGATGCCGGCCAGTCAAGATCCATTGCAGATAAGGATTCTCAGCG
The DNA here is from genome assembly GCA_046297495.1 of Gemmataceae bacterium. Taxonomy (GTDB): domain Bacteria; phylum Planctomycetota; class Planctomycetia; order Gemmatales; family Gemmataceae; genus JBKBIP01. The sequence goes on from JBKBIP010000060.1 coordinate 13,191, forward strand.
GGATTCAATTCCGTCAAGGCATGGAGTGTCCGCGCCAGAATCCGATCCGCCACGCTCCCCTCGACATAGCGAAAAAAACTAGGATCGCGCCCCAATCGCCCCATGACGAATCGGGAAAAGAACAGCCGAAACATCAGCCGCCAACGCCAAGTGTCCCAGCGCTGTTGGTAAAACCAACAGCGCTCGCCTCGATCTCCCCCTTGCAATAGTTGCCCAACCGTGCGCCGGGAATGGACCAAGGGCAACACACAGCGGCGAAACAGCGCGAAGTACTGCTCAAATTTCCCCGCCGAGCCGATCCCCACCTGGATCAATGGGGATTGACTATCCCAAAACTGACGTACAAAGGCTGACAGTTGCGAACGGCAGCGTTGATACAGCTTGATCCGCCGCCGGCTGGGCCGGGAGCCGATTAGCTCCAATAATTCCTCATGGTTCAACTCACGATAGGCGGCCACGCGCAATTCCAGACACGCCAGCTGTGCGGGATTGAGATCAACGGCGACGACCTTCTCCGGCCCGCACGCCAGCATGGCCAAGGCATTGTCCCCTGCCGAGGCGATGGCCAACCCGACCGCTCCCGGCTGCATGTCCAAAGCTGCTAGTAAAATGTCGGCGTCTTCCCAGCATTGGGCGTAGCGAATCCGGGAGAAATCAGCGCGTTCGACTACTTCGGTACTCATTCTGGATACCCGCGGGGAGCGGGCCTCGTTTCAGTGCCTGATGAGTTGGCGAGCCGACCGCTCGCCCGCTAAATGGTACCGCGCGTCTGCCATCAAAACATTGAACCCATCGTGCTCCGTTGGTAACGTACATCATCCGGGACGGCATCATTCTTTTCCATTCGGATGAAAGGTGCAATATGGCTGCCCATTTTGACGTGATCGTGATTGGAGCCGGGCACAATGGCTTGGTGACGGCGGCGTATCTGGCCAAGGCCGGCAAGAAGGTGCTGGTGCTCGAACGGCGTGAGCTGGTCGGCGGTGCCTGCGTCACCGAAGAAGTTTGGCCCGGTTACAAGGTATCGACGGCGGCCTATGTCAATAGCCTGCTGCGTCCGGAAATCATTCGCGAGTTGGAGCTAAAGAAACACGGTTTCGAGATGCTGCCACGCAATCCGTCGTCGTTCACGCCGTTTCCCGATGGTCGGTATCTGTTGCTGGGTCCTGATGCCGCCCGGAACCACCAAGAGATCAGCAAATTCTCGACCAAGGACGCCGAGGCGCTGCCACGCTACGAGCAGATGTTGTTGAAAGTGGCCGACTTCATCGAGCCGACGTTGATGGAGACCCCCCCCGATCCCTGGTCGTGGCGGCCGCGCGATCTGTGGCAACTGCTTAAACTGGGTTGGCGGTTCCGCCAACTGGGCCGCGACGGTGCCCAAGCCATTGACATTCTCACCGGCGCCGCCCGGACCATCCTCGACCGCTGGTTCGAGTCGGAGCAATTGAAAGTCACGCTGGCCACCGACGCCGTCATCGGAGCGTTCGCTGCCCCCTCGATGCCAGGGACGGCCTATGTGCTGTTTCATCACGTCATGGGGGAGTGCAACGGAGCGCGGGGCGTGTGGGGCTACGTGCGCGGCGGCATGGGCGGCATCTCGAACGCGCTGGCGGCGGCGGCTCAGAGACATGGAGCTGACATCCGCTGTAATGCCCCGGTCGCCAAAATCACCATCCACAATGGAGCCGCGCACGGCGTCGTCTTGGCCGATGGCACGGAGTTTACCGCCAAGTGCATCGCCTCCAACGCCGACGCCTACGTGACCTTCCTCAAGCTGATCGACCCCAACCAGCTCCCCGATGAGTTCGTCGCGCAGGTGCGGCACATCGATTATGCCAGCCCCTCCTTGAAGATCAACGTGGCCTTGAGCGAATTGCCGAACTTCACCGCCCTGCCGGGCACAACGGTTGGCCCGCAGCATCGCGGCACCATCCACCTCTGCCCCGATTTGGATTACATGGAACGGGCTTACGACGACGCCAAGTACGGCAGGCCGTCGCAAGCGCCGATCCTGGAATGCACGATTCCCAGCAGTGTCGATGACACCGTGGCGCCAGAGGGCATGTATTTGATGTCGATGTTTATTCAGTACGCGCCGTACCAGCTGCGCGAGGGGAATTGGGATGACATCAAGGAGCAATTCGCCGACCGCTGTTTCGACATTCTCAATGAGTATGCCCCGAATTTCAAACAATCGGTGATCGACCGGCAAGTGTTATCGCCGTTGGACATCGAACGCCGTTTCGGCTTGACCGGCGGCAACATCTTCCAAGGGGCGATGACTTTGGGGCAGCTCTTTTTCCTGCGGCCAGTGCCGGGGTACGCCAACTACCGCACCCCCATACGCGGCTTGTACTTGTGCGGGGCGGCGGCCCATCCTGGCGGCGGCGTCATGGGAGCGTGCGGCTACAACGCCGCCCGCGAAATCTTACGGGACGTGAAATAGAAACGAGCCGCAGGCGAGCTTTTGCTCGCCCGCGGCTCGCACGCTAAATTGTCACTGGTCACTACTTCTTGGAGGAGATGTTAGCGCGTTCGTTAGTCAGCACGACAATCATGCTCACTTCTTGATTATCGACGACC
>JBKBIP010000061.1:0-15688 GCA_046297495.1 Gemmataceae bacterium
GGCCACTTCGGATACGTGACCGGTCCCAAGCCAGGCCTCTCAGCGGCCGGCAAGTTCGAGGTCGCGGCAAACAAGGTCCGGTTCAGGACGCCGGTCGCGGAAGATGAGATCGACCTGGAGTCCGGGTTCTTGATGATGGCGCAGGCGATCCCGCAGCCGGAGCCGGTGGCACAGGCTGACAGCCTGTGCCACCTGGTTCCTGGAGCAGGCGAGGCAACACTAGCACAGGCTGACAGCCTGTGCCACCCGCCAGGCGGCGGCCAGGTCACACCGCCGGCCGCAGCAAACAACACGGTTGATCTGACCTTCAGCGCCGACCGCAACGGCCTGTTCACCGCCTGGAACGCCATCGCCAACCTCGCCGACCTGGCCGGCAAGGTGACGGTCTCGATCCATGCCGAGTCCGAGAACGGGTTCGACAAGGCCAAGCTGCAAAACGGCGTCATGGAGCCGCTGCGCGAGGCGGATTTGATTGAGTGACGATGTTCGGCGGCCAAAGAATGTTCCGTGAAACCGGCGCCCCGCCGGTTCAGGCAACCGGGCCATTCGAGGCGTCCGACGACGGCCCCGAAAGTCCTCGACCTGTTCGCCGGCGGCGGCGCCATCCCGCTCGAGGCCCTGCGGCTCGAAGGATGTATCGCCCACCTCCGAATTGGCTGCCCTGGGGAAGCTCACGGCGAATTGGCGCAGCGTCGTCGAGGACAACGTGTTCTCGCCGGAAGAACAGGCGGACCGCAAGCGCGGCCAAGGCAAATTGTTCGAGTAGGCCGCGCCGTTGCGGGCCGAACCCAACGACGGCCGCGACCTGATGATCGCCGCCAACAATTCGTGGTGCCTGGCCTACGACAATCTGTCGCACGTGCCGCCGTGGCTGTCTGACGCGATGTGCCGGCTCAGCACCGGCGGCGGCTTCGCCACGCGGGAGCTTTATACCGACCAGGACGAGATCATCTTCGATTCCCAGCGGCCGCTGCTGCTGACGAGCATCGAGGAGGTGGCGACGCGCTCGGACCTGCTGGAATAATCTTGCAGATATTGTTCAGCAGCTTTGCTCCATTTGTCCGTCAGTTCCCAGACATCCAGCCGTCCGGCGTATGAGCGGAGGCGTCCCAACCCGCACCAGATTGCACCGAAAACAGGCAGACGGACGCGGAGATCAGGAGGCTAGAAAACGCAAGAAACCCCGACAAAAACGGGGTTTCTCGCGCCAAGCCGCATCAGCCTGCATCGAATTGCAAAGCGGAGAGGGAGGGATTCGAACCCTCGGTAGACTTGCGTCCACACCGGTTTTCGAGACCGGCCCAATCGGCCACTCTGGCACCTCTCCGGAGCGTTGTTTTCACTGGCGGTTGAAGGATGGAAGTAAATATCACCAAAGGGTTTCGCCTAGCGGAATTTCGGCTTAACGCACCACCAACAACGATGAAGTTGTGGGTGGTGGTTGTGTTCCCTTGAAGGTGACATCACTTGTATCCGATGTCATGAAACCAATGCCACAGCTAACCATTCTACCGAAAAACGCCGCTCCCGTAAAGCGGCTGCCCTTAGCCCGGTCAACGGGACTAAATTGCAGTCTGCCAATGAGGTTGCGGCTCGGCAATTTCTCAGCCGGGGAATAACGGAGGACAATTATCCGACTAATCGCGTGAAGCGCCCGTACACTTCCTCCCACTTGTCTGCGTCCTTCGGTTCGTAGCGTTTCACCTCGAACGAGTTCCGCACCACCTCGCGGGCGTCGGCGAGGGAGCCGAGCAGGCCGAGGCCGAGGGCTTGTACCAGGACGTTGCCGATGGCGGTGGCTTCGACGGGACCGGCGACGACTGGACGATTGCAGCAATCGGCGGTGAATTGACACAGCAAGGCGTTCTGGCTGCCGCCGCCGACGATGTGGATGACCTCAAAGCGCTGGCCCAGCAATTCCTCCAGCTTGGCCAACACCCAGCGATAGCGACAGGCTAGACTTTCCAGGACGCAGCGGATCACCGTCCCCGGATCACTGGGGGCCGACTGGTCGGTCTGGCGGCAGAAGTCCCCCAGTGCCGCTGGCATGTCGGTGGGCAGCAGGAAGGCGGCGTCGTCCGGGTTGACGATGCAGGTGAACGGGGCAGCGGCCTCGGCCATGCGCGTCAGCTCGTCGTAAGTGTAGGTCTTGCCGGCCCGCTCCCACGCTCGCCGGCATTCCTGCACCAACCACAGCCCCATGATGTTCTTGAGAAAGCGTACCGTCCCGCCCATGCCCCCTTCATTGGTGAAATTGGCTTGCAACACCGCCGCGCCGACGTGCGGTTCGGGAATCTCGACCCCCATCAGCGACCAGGTGCCGGAACTGATATAAGCCCACGATTCCCCCTGGGCGGGCGCTGCCACCACGGCGGAAGCGGTGTCGTGCGTGGCCGGCGCGATCACTGGCACCGCCCCCACGCCGGTATCGCTGACGATGGTTTTCCGCAATGGCCCCAGCACCGTCCCCGGCGTGATCAGGTTACCGAAGATTTTCACCGGCAAGCCAAAGGCGTTGAGCAAGTCATAGGCCCATTGCCGGGTGTGCGGGTTGATCAGTTGACTGGTGCTGGCGTCGGTGAATTCATTGACCTTGATGCCGGTGAAAAAGTAGTGAAACAAATCAGGGATCATCAAGAAATGCTCGGCCACCTCTAGCAACGGCGAGCGGTCCCGTTGCAGGGCCAGCAGTTGATACAGGGTGTTGATCCGCATGAACTGAATCCCTGTTTGCTGGAAGATCTCCAGCTGCGGCACGCGCTGAAACGCCGCTTCCAACATCCCTTCGGTGTGCGGGTCGCGGTAATGGCGCGGATTGCCGAGCAAGGTGCCGTCGCGCCCCAAGAGCGCGAAATCGACCCCCCAGGTGTCCACGCCCAGGCAGTCGATGCCGCCAAAGTCGGCGGCGCACTTCCGTAGCGTGGTCAGCATCTCGGAATAAAGCCGCAACACGTCCCAATGCAACGTGTCCAGCGTCCGCACCGCGCCATTGGCGAAGCGATGCGCCACCTCCAGCCGGAGTTGCCGACCATCGAAATTGCCAATCAACCCCCGGCCACTCTCGGCCCCCAAATCAAACGCGAGCAGTTTCTTGGTTGCGGTCATGGTGCATCTGGCGTGTATATGTATGGAGATTGGTAATCGGTCCCGAACCACCCAGCGACCGACATAATAATGCAACCCGCCTCGTCAGGAAAGCCGTTCGTAGCATAAAATGAAGGAAATGGGGGCGGGGTGGCAATGAAAGACCTGATTGAAGGAAAAGGAGTCGTGCCTTGTGAGGAGATCATTGCTGAATTGGAGCAAATTTCTTAGATTCATCGGCTCGCGCTCGCCACCGACCTCGCAGGCGCACCGATCCATCACGGAACACCAGCAACCAACCGATCCCTAACTATGGTGACATATATATGACCTGTTGCATCACTCCTGCTGAGAACCAGGCCTGTCTTCTCTATGACGGTGATTGCCCCCTGTGCCAGCGGTCGGTCGCGATTCTGCGCCGGCTCGATTGGCGTGGCAAGGTGCGCTACCTCAATGCCCGCGAGGCAGCCAACATCCCGGCCTGCGAGCCGCCGCTGAAGCCGGAACGCTTGTTGGAGGAAATGCACCTCATCACACCCAATAGCCGGCATGTGTATCACGGCTTCGGGGCGTTTCGTTGGCTGGCATGGCGCTTGCCGCCGCTGTGGCCCCTCGCGCCGTTCCTGTACGTCCCTGGCGTGCCAACCTTGGGACAGAAAATTTACCTGTGGATCGCACGCCATCGTTTCCAGCTCGTTCCATGTCAAGATGGCGTCTGCACCCTGCCGCCGCCCCAACCAGCCAAGGAGAAAGAATCGTCCCGCCACACGCCGTAGCCCACTTCCATTCCCATCGAGGCTACTATTCCACCGGCAACAAGGATGTTACCGCGCACGCCGCGCGAGCCAGTGCGGCACTGGCTCGCGCGGCGTGCTCTTGTGATTTTCTTGCATGCGACTGTCAGGGAGCGGACCAAACCACTCCCTGACGGTCGCGATTCGGAGTTTCTTGCTTGCCGGAGCTGGAACAAGCGATCCTTTTCCCTGACGGCGCGGCGGCGAATGAAAGTGAGGATCATGCCGGAAAAACATCCTATCTTTCCCAGATTCTAAACAGAGCGAACAAGCCAAGTTCAAGTTGGGCAAACTTTTAGCCGTTTCAAGATATTAGCATTATCCCCCTGACCGTCAATCACCTAGATTTGAGAACAACTTATGTCGATCGGCGCTGGCCAACGGTCCCTTGTCCTTGGCGTTCCCAGTATATTGTCATGGCATAGCCGCGTCGCGTGGCTAGCGTGGGCGTTGCTGTTGCTGGTGGTATGTGGCAAGGCGTTTCTCGTGCCGCATAGCCACACGGTCTGGCCGGTCTATCAGGCCAGCGCGGCGCATTGGTGGCACGGCCAGCCGTTGTACCACAGTTACCCCGGGCTGGATTTGTTTCGTTACAGTCCCACCTTTGCCATTGCCGTGACCCCTTTGGCTTTCCTGCCGCCTGCCGTGGGGGGAGCCTTGTGGGCCGGCGCCAACGTGTTGGCCCTGCTGGGGGCGGCAGTGGTTCTGTGGGATCATGTGTTGCCGCGAACCGAAAACGACGACAGCCGTATCGGTTATCTGCTGCTTACCTGTCTGGCGGGCATTAGCCTGGTTTGGAACTTGCAGTGCAACGCGCTGTTGTTGGCCGCAGTGGCATTCGGCTTGGCGGCCCTCCGCCAGCAACGCTGGTGGCTGGCGGCTTTTCTGTTGGTGGCCGCGGTGTTCATCAAGGTGTGGGCCGTGGCCGTGGTCTTGTTGGTGCTCGCCCGCTGGCCCAAGCGCATGACCGGCCCCATGTTGATCGCCCTGTTGGCGCTGGCCGCCATTCCGTTCCTGACTCGGTCGCCGGTCGCGGTGGCGAACAGTTACGCGCAATGGTGGCATTCTTTGACTTCGACTAGTCAAACACGCTGGCCGGGTTTCCGGGACGCTTGGACGATTTGGGAGCAATTCGGACCGGTTTCGCCGTTGGCCTATCGCCTCGCGCAGCTGGGCGCCGCGCTGACCGTGTTTCTGCTCTGCTTGTGGGGGGCGCGGCGGCCACTGCCACTACGACAGCAATTGACCTGGGTGCTCGGTGGCGGGCTGTGCTGGCAGTTGCTCTTTGGACCGGCCAGCGAGCAAGTCACCTACGGCATCCTAGCGCCGTTGCTGAGCTGGGGTCTAGTGACTTCTTGGCGACATCGACTGGTGCGCTACTGGCTTGGCAGCGCGTACTTGATCCTGGTACTCTGCACGTTGGGGGACGTCGAGCGCGGCCTACGCGGCCTGATTCCTGGCGCCCAAGCGTTGCTTCCTCTGAGCGTGGTGTTGGTCGCGGTTTGGCTGCTGATGGACATGGGCAAAGACTGGTTCTGCACGCTCCCGGAAGGGGAATCTGCAACCAACTCCTTGCTCCCTGATCATGCGCGGGGCATCAGCTAAAGAAAAAGTAGGCTAATTCCTCATCGCTCAATTCACGCACGAAAGCACAGCCGACGAGTAAAACGTCCTCGGACGCTGGTTGCACGTGAACCACCCGCGCCAGCAGCTCAAAGCCAGCGGTTTCCGATCCCTGCATGTTCAGCCGGAGCAAGTTGCCGACCATGCAGGACCGTCGCACCTGCCCCGCGATGCCGCCTGGAGAGATATTGACGACGTGAAAGGGGAATGGCGGCGCGGCGGGATCATCCAAGGGATTGCTGAGCACCTCCGTATCGCAATGAAAACGGACCCATTCGCGCCGGTCGGGCGCCTTGGGCCGGAGGCGTTCCACGCGCAGGGAATGGATGTCCGCTTCCGCCAGCGGGCGGGCAAAGGCACAACCCAACGACCATTTGCCATCCGGCATGTGCATCACCCGGATAATGCGCACCCACAGCGAGCGGGTCTTGTTATCCGTGGGACTGGTGACTTCCACCTTGAGCAGCGTTCCCGACGCGAAGGGGCGATCCGTGACCAGGCTCATTCCCCCCAGAGAAATGTTGCGCACGATGGCCAATGCGTTGGCTTGGCCATTTCCCTCGGCAGGATGACAGAAGCCCGCCAAATTGCACGAGTAGCGCACCCAAGCACGCCGTTCACTGGCAGGAGTATATGCGATATATGCTTTACGCCAGCGGAGCCAATCCCACCGGCGCCAGAAAGGCACGGTATTCGGCATGAATGCCTCAATGTTCAGAACCCGCGGACATGCGATCTTATTGCATGAGCTTACGCTCATTTTACTCTCTATGCAAATGAAAAGCCCATTCCTTCATCCGTGACCGCCATCCAATATGGGAAAAGCACGCCAGGAAAGGGGATCAGGAGCACGCAGCGCGAGCCAGTGCCGCGCTTGCTTGCGCTGCGTGCTCGGTAGTAGCATCTTTCCTGCCGGAGTAATACGGCTGGGGGTACGTAGCGCCGCGTGCCAAACGATTTCTTTTCCTGTATCTTTGTTTCCCCACCGCCTGCCTTCTCCGTGGACAGGTTGTACAATAAAGGTTCACGAGCGGACGAATGATCAATGATTCACCAACCGAAAGTTCCATGTCCTTAGTAAAAATTGCCAATGGCGCCGTGTACGATCCCGCCAACGGAATCGATGGCGCGATTCAAGATATATGGATGCAGGACGGCAAGATCATCGCTGCCCCGACCGACCCGGCGGCGCGGCCCGACAAGGTGATCGATGCGACCGGCTTGGTCGTGATGCCGGGGGGGGTTGATATGCACTCCCACATTGCCGGCCCCAAAGTGAACGTGGCTCGTAAGATGCGCCCCGAAGACAAGCGCAAGGCCCCGCCCGTGCGGCGCACGCCGTTGACTCGCTCCGGCACCGGGGGCAGCGTGCCCAGCACCTTCGCCACCGGCTATTTGTATGCCGGGCTGGGTTACACTACCGCCTTCGATGCCGCCATTCCGCCGCTGGGCGCCCGCCATTCCCACGAGGAATTCCACGATACGCCGGTGATCGACAAGGGGTTCCTCGTTCTGTTCGGCAATAATCACTATGTCATGCAACAGGTGGCGGCCAACGAACCGGAGAAATTGCGGGCCTTCGCCGCTTGGCTGCTTAACTCGGCCAAGGGCTACGGCATGAAGCTGGTCAACCCTGGCGGCGTCGAAGCGTGGAAAGAAGGACGTGGCAATGTCTCCGGCCTCGATGATCCGGTCGATTTTTTCCACGTCACCCCCCGGCAGATCATCACCGCCTTGGCCCAGACGGCAATGGACCTGGGCTTGCCGCACCCAGTCCACATTCACTGCAATAATCTCGGCCTGCCCGGCAATTGGAGCACGACGCTGGACACCATGAAGGCACTGGAAGGCCGCCGCGCGCATCTGACCCACATTCAATTCCATAGTTACGGCGGCGGTCCCGACGACCAGGGGACGTTTTGCTCCCATGTGCCACAACTGGCCGAGTATGTGAATCAACACTCGAATTTGACGGTCGATGTCGGCCAAGTGTTGTTTGGCGAAACGACTTCCATGACCGGCGATGGACCGCTGGGGTACTATCTACACAAAGTCACGGGCCGCAAGTGGTTCAACGGCGACACCGAAATGGAAGCCGGGTGCGGCATCGTGCCCATCACTTACAAGGACAAGAGCTTCGTCCACGCCCTGCAATGGGCCATCGGTTTGGAGTGGTATTTGCTAGTGCAAGACCCCTGGCAGGTGGCCATGAGCACTGATCATCCCAACGGCGGCTCGTTCTTGGCCTACCCGGAGATCGTGCAGCTGCTCATGGATCGCACCTATCGCCAGGAAATCCTCCAACGGGTCCATCCGCGCGTGCGGCAACGCTCCGTCCTGCAAGATTTGGACCGCGAATACTCCCTCTATGAAATCGCCATCATCACCCGCGCTGGTCCCGCGCGGATGTTAGGCTTGAAGAACAAGGGGCATCTCGGCCCCGGCGCAGACGCCGACGTGACCATCTACACCCCCAGCGCCGACAAGAAAGCCATGTTCGAGCTGCCCCGTTTCGTCATCAAGGACGGCGCGGTGATCGTTGAGCAAGGCGAAATCCGCCAGGACTGGTACGGCAAGACGTTGCACGTCTCCCCCGCGTATGATGAAGGGGTCGTGCCCGACATCAAGAAATGGTTTGAATCCTATTACACGATTCAATTCGCCAATTACCCGGTGGATGCCGAGTACCTGTCCAAAGGGGGCGAGGCGATACCGTGTGAGAAATAGTGGTTGGTGGCCAGGGAAGCGGTGCCCTTACCTCGGCGCGAAATCCGGGGAGCACACGGCGCGAGCCAACGCGGCCGGCCTGCTCGTTTTCCTCTCTTGTGGCGGCGGTGGCTTTTTGCGAAAATTCGATTGCCTCTTTGAATTGGCTAGATTATGATTCCAGCATCGCCCCGTGTGGATGTTTTGTATCAATTTGGGGGGTATTGTCATGTTTACGCTTTGGGGAAACCGGCAGCAATTCTGCGACGGTATCTCGCGCCGTAATTTCTTGAAGATCGGCGCGTTCGGCGCGGGGTTGACCCTGGCCGACCTACTGCGGCTGCGGAGCCAGGCAGGCGCCGCTGCCACCACGCCATCGAACAAGTCCGCCATCATGATCTATCTGCCCGGCGGACCGTCGCACATGGACATGTATGACCTCAAGCCCGACGCGCCCGTCGAGTTCCGAGGCGAATTCAATCCCATTCAGACCAACGTGCCCGGCGTGCAAATCTGCGAGCACTTCCCGCTGCAAGCGCGCATGTGGGATAAGCTGGCTTGCATTCGCTCGATTGTCACCGTCGATGAACATTCCGACTCGCTGGTCATGACCGGCTATTCCGACCGGGTCAATCAGACGGCGGATCATCCATCCGTCGGTGCGGTGATCTCCAAGCTGCGCGACGGCAACGGCGACATCCCGCCGTTTGTCAGCCTGCGCGGCATGTCGCGCGGCACGGAACCGGGCTACCTGGGGAAAGCCCATCGGCCTTTCACTCCCAGCGGCCCCGGCTTTGAGAATCTGCGCCTGGCCAACGGCGTAAACATGGACCGCTTCGAGGACCGCAAGCACCTGCTCAAGGAATTTGACAATGTCCGCCGGGACATCGACGCGACCGGCACCATGCAAGGGATGGATGCGTACACCACCCGCGCTTTTGACATGGTCGCTTCCGGCACGGTGCGTAAGGCCCTTGACCTGAACCGGGAAGAGCCACGCACCCGTGACCGCTACAAGGGTTGCGAGCAGTTCCTGACCGCGCGCCGCCTCATCGAAGCGGGCGTCGGCTGCGTCACCTTGGCCATCGGCGGCTGGGACACGCACGGCAACAACTTCGAGACCCTGCGCCGGCAACTGCCGCAAGTGGATAAAGGGGTGGCCAACCTCATTCAAGACCTGCACGACCGCGGCATGGATCAAGATGTCGTGACGGTTATGTGGGGCGAGTTTGGCCGGACGCCGAAGGTCAACGGCAGCCGGGGCCGCGATCACTGGGCGCCGGTCATGTCGGCCCTGATCGCGGGGGGTGGCTTGAAGATGGGGCAAGCCGTCGGCGCCAGCAGCTCCCGCGGCGAATATCCCAAGGACCGACCCTACAAGACGCCGAACGTCCTCAGCACCATCTATCATGTGCTGGGCATTGATCCGGCGATGACGTTCCTCAACGGCAGCGGCCGGCCCATGCACATTCTCGATGAACGGGACATGGTTCCCGAACTGTTGTAAGCATCCGCGCGGCGAGCGGGAGGCTTTCGGCCCCCCGCTCGCCCGTTGATTTTTCCCCAAGCCGCCCTTCTTCCTTTCTTCACGTCGTTTTCATCTGGTCACTTTCCATTGTTCCCACCATGCGTTTGCGGTACAGTGTGCGCCGCTGTCAGCTTCTTTGAATCCGATGGATGGGGAGGATTCATCGGCTCGCGCCCCCGACACTTAAGAAACTATCCGAAAAAGGTAATTTCTGGTTTACTTCCCTCCCCCTTGATAAGGAAGGCGAAGTTTTCGGATAGTTTCTTGGCGAAACGATCCATCCTCCGCGCAAGGATGCACGGTTTATGCTCATCCGCCGTTTTCTCCACTACATCGATGCCCTGCCGCAGCGCTGGTATGTCGTCTGTCTGATGCTGCTTTTTCTGGGTGTCAGTATTCAGTACACCGACAAGGCGCTGGAGAACCGCTCGGCGTTCCTACGTTGGCGCGACCAGATTCAACAGTTGGAAGCCGAGAATATCTACGAACGCTACTTGTATCCCAATCCCCCCATCATGGGGTTGATGCTGCGCCCGCTCACGGAGCTGCCCCCCGTGGCTGGCGCTTTGGTTTGGTTTTACCTCAAGGTCGGCATGACGTTGCTGACCTTCTGGATGGTGTTTCGCATCGTCGAAAGCGCGGGCCGGACCATTCCCGTTTGGGCCAAGCTGCTGACCATCGCCTTGAGCATCCGCCCCATCATCGGCGACTTGACACATGGCAATGTCAATCTGCTGATCCTGTTCTTGGTAGTTGCCTCGTTGTACGCCTTCACGCGCGGCCGGGATTGGTTGGCCGGCGCCGCGATGGCTTTGGCGATTGCCTGTAAAGTGACACCCTTGTTGTTCGTCCCCTATTTTCTGTGGAAGCGGGCCTGGAAAGCGTTGGCCGGCTGCGCCGTGGGGCTGGTGTTGTTCTTTTGGATCGTTCCCGGCATGTTTTTGGACAACAATAACGAGCTGCTGGCCAGCTGGTTCGAGCAAATGGTCAAGCCGTTCGTCGTTTCTGGCAAAGTGTTCTATTCCGAGCATAACAACCAATCGCTGCCCGGCCTGACGACGCGCTTGCTAACGGATAGTCCGTCCTTTTCCACGTACATCAACGACATCTACACGCCAACCGATTATCACAATCTGCTGTCCCTCTCGGAAGCGACGGCCCGCTGGCTGGTCAAAGGCTGCATGGGCATCTTCGCGCTGTTGATCGTTTGGTCTTGCCGGACGGCGCGGGACCACGCGCCGGGCTGGCGGCTGTTGGCCGAGTTCAGCCTCATCGCCTTGGGGATGTTGCTGTTCAGCGAGCGGACCTGGAAGCATCATTGCGTCCTCTTGTTGCTCCCCTTCGCCACGCTCTGTTATTACCTGGCCGTCTGCCGGCCCCGTAGGCCGCTCCGCTACCACTTAATCGGCTCCCTCCTTCTTGTCACCTTCCTGATGGCCTCGACGAGCAGCGGCTTGCTCGGCAAGCCGTTCGCCAAACTGGCGCAGGTGTACGGCGCTTACGTGTGGGCCTTCCTCCTGCTCAGCGCCGCCCTGGTGACCATCCTGCGCGCGCCGATCAACCGCACGCCCTCGGCCCGCATTCAGGCGCCAGAACCCGATGCCCTATCGCAGGCTGCCTGACATAGATGGCGGTTGAATTGGCGATGAGAGATTCCATCGTGGCGTCCGCGCCGCGGGAATCGAACCCTCCCGCCCCCTTCTTCTTCCCGGCCACCACGTTGACAAAAGCAACGCGGAATGCTAATTTGGGGTAGGATTGCCTTATTTAAGCAATTTACAAGGGTTATGCAGCAGGAATTAACGACAAGTCACGAAGCCGACATCCTGGCGGAATGCCAGCAGGCTATCGGCTATCGCTTTCGCCAAGTTGAGTTGCTGCGCGCGGCGCTCACGCATTCTTCCGGGGCTAGCACGCGCGGCGCTTCCAATGAACGGCTGGAATTTCTGGGGGATGCCGTGCTCGGCCTGGTGACATGCGAGCAGCTCTATATGCGCTTCCCCGAATACCAGGAAGGGGACCTGACCAAGATCAAATCGGTCGTCGTCAGCCGGCGGACCTGTGCTCGCATCAGTCGCAAGCTTCACTTGGGGGATTTCTTATTCTTGGGCAAGGGGATGAACGCCCATGTGGATGTGCCAGCCAGCGTGTTGGCGGACGTCTATGAATCGCTGGTGGCGGCGATTTATCTGGATGGCGGCTTGGAGGCGGCCCGCGAATTCATCTTGCGCTACCTATCCCCCATCATCGAGGAGGTGGCCGAGGAAGCCCACGCCGGCAACTACAAGTCGCTGCTGCAGCAGGTAGGCCAACGCGAGTTCAACGCCACGCCGCAATACCAGCTCTTGGATGAAAAAGGGCCGGACCACAGCAAATGTTTCAAGATCGCCGCCGTCATCGGCCGCTATACCTTTCCCGCCGCCTGGGGGCGCAACAAGAAAGAGGCCGAACAGAAGGCCGCCATGAACGCCCTGGCTCACATCAACGGCGATCCCATCCCCTACACTGCCGATTGAGCGTGACTGCCATGCCCATGCCGCCATATCCCATCCGCTGTTACAGCCAATCTTGCGAGGAATTGGCCGTTTACAAGATCGCCGCCCGTTGGAGCGACGGCATCACTTCCGAACTCAAAACCTATGCCTTGACCTGCCCGAATTGCCTGGCGGAGTGGTTCCGCCACAGCCGGGCCAAGCAAGCCACGTGTCAACTGGCGCCGCATGAAACCTTGGAGTTGCCGGGCATCTACGAGATACACCGCGGCCAACGCGACCGCGAGCTAATCCGCCGCACGGATTTGGAGGAGCAATTGGCGGGACCATGAACGAAAAGGATTCCTTGGTTTTCAAAAGCGCATTGAAACTGTAAGGTTCTTCTCCATGATTGCTTTATCGATTCGCGCGGCGAGTTGAAAATCCGCGCGAACCGATAAAGCATCCACGCATCATTCCTCCCCCGGAGATTCGTCCGCCTTCTTGGAGGAATCTCCCAGAGCTTTGTGGACCGCTTCGAGCAGCCGCTCCATCGCGAAGGGTTTGCGGATATAGTCGATGACGCCGAGGTATTCGGCATAGGCTTTGTGCCGGCTGCCTTCATTGGCGGTGATCATGATGATCGGCGGCGCGTCGCTTTTCCCGCGAAAGTGTTCCAGCACCGGATAGCCGCCCATGCGCGGCATCATCATGTCCAAAATCACCAAGTCGGGGCGTTGTTGATACACCAGTTGCTTGCCTTGTTGGCCGTCGCGGGCCTGATACACCTTGTAGCCGAGCCGTTCCAGCACTACCCGCAACCCATCGCTCAGTTCTTGATCGTCGTCCACGACCAGAATAGTTTTGGCGTCCGCCATGTTGATGCTTCCTCTTAGTATCCAATTTACGGGGTTGGAGACGAATCCACCTAGTTTAGCCTACCAGCGCTGGCGGCCATTCACAAGCGGTCGCTCGCGGTCCTGGCCATTTCTTCTAAGATCAACTTCAACCGCAGGATACGTCACAGCAACGGCACTCGCGGGGCCGTTGCCAGGCGTTGGCGCAGGCTGGTGAAATAGGCGGCGACCTCATCGGCCTTGCCGGCGCCGCACGATGAGCAGCCGCCGCTGGCACAAGTCGAACAGCCGCCCGCCTCGTGGCCGCAGTCGGGCCGGCCGCAACCGCTGGCAACTTCCGCCACGACGAGATTGCGTAACCAGAGGCGCGGCACGAAGCGTGGCGACAAGGCATCAACTAACATTTGCTCCTCGAATGGCTCGCGGTTGAGCACATGCAAAGTTGCTTGCTGACCGTCGAGAGATACATCCACATCCAGCAACACCAGGGGAAGGTTCCACTCGGCGATGAGTCCCTCGGCAGCGGCGTACAAACGCTGACCGAGTTGGCGCGTGGCCTCGGCTTGCGCATCGGCGGCGGCGTCCGCGCGGCCCAGCAACTCGCCGCTGGCGGGCTTGTCGGGGAAGGCTGTCGCGGCGGGGGATAGCGGGCACAGCACCACGCCCAATGTCACTCCCCAGACGGTGCGTACCACCACCCGCTCGCCGCGCTGGTAGGTCAAAGTTTCATCGCAGTGAAACTGGCCTAGATCGCCAGCATTGCCATAATGAATCAAGTATTCGTGATGGGACATGGGGGAATGATGTCTCGTCCCAAAGTGATTGGGTAGTGGCACGATGCATGGCCCCCGGCATCAGGGCTAGAACCGGCGGCTCAATCGAGACCCAGAAACTCACGCATGTGGCGGTCGTATTCCGCCTGGCCGCGTTCCAGGCTTAAATCCAAGCGCAATTCGTTGATGACCTTGATGCTATAATCGCGGAACCAGGCGTTCCAACACCCCGCGCAGATGTCGGTGTAAATACGTTGTCCCAACTCATCGTTGAAGGGGGGCGCGGCCAATTGCTGCGCTCGGGAGCCGTAGGGGCAACCGGGGCGCTGGCAGCGGAACGCCGCCCCCGCCGTTTCCTTCTCCGGGGTGGACTGTTTGGACTCCGGCACCTCGGCGCCAAGCTGCCGCAGCATATCGGCCATGAGTTCGAGCGGCTTGCGGTCACCGCGCTCGTCGGCGACGGCGAATCCCTGTTGCAAGGTTTTCACCGCCTCATCGCGCTGACCGAGCTGCAACAAACAAGTGGCCAACAGTTGATACACCTTGGAAAAGTAAGGGCTGATTTCCAACGTGCGATAAAAGCACTTGACCGCTTCGTCAACTTGTCCATCCTCCATGAGAAGCTGACCAAGACGAAAATGCCCCAATTCGTTATCGGGGTCATCGTCGGCCATCTTGCGAAATTGGGCGATTTGCTCTTGCAGTTGGCTCATGGGAGGTTCCTTTGCGCCAGCGACGGCGAGTTAGCTCGACGCGCCCCTAAGGGCTGTTTCCACCTCGCGGGCGCGGCGGGCTAACATGTCAGGCTTCATTTCGTGGCGATCACTTGGATCGGAAACGACATCGTCGCGGTTTTTTTAGTCATTTGATCGGTCGCTTTCAACTCGATGGTGAAATTGCCAGGGCGATTGAGATTGAGCCACATTTGCAGCGGCACCATGCGCAAGTTTTCCGGGACTCCCTTGTTGGCCGCGCCGACGAACGGCTTGGGCAACGTCGGTTTGCCTGTTGCATCCAGGACGCGCATCTCGACGGTCAAATTCGGATTCTTGGCACTGTCGCGGGAGAAACCGACCAGACCGAAGGAGACCCACATACTTTGTCCCGGAGCGGCGAACGGCGGCGCCGGCGGGGCCTGTTCGGGGGTGTCAGCGCCGATGCTGCTCAGTTGCAGCCGCACCATGCCGAAATCGGGGGGCAGCACCTCGAAGGGCCGATTCAAGACGGCGCTGGTCTTGGCCGCCACGTCGTTGACCGTGACCCGCAAGGTGTACGCGCCGGGAGGCAGATCGAGACCGACGAAGACATGGGCGAAGGCCGGCAAGCTGTTGCCGCCCAAGGAATTGACCGTGCGCTTCTCTTGGGGGTCCTGCTTGTACATGGTTTGGCCTGTGCGGTTCAAGACTTCCATGCCGATGGCGTAGCTCACATCCCCCGTTTGGCTGACGGTGATGTTCTGAATGTCGAAAGACACATAGAGAATGTCGCCTGGCAGCACCTTGGCATCGGGCCGAGTCGGGCCGAGCAGCCCATACGTCAGCCGATCATTGGCCAAGCTCAGTTGCCCCACCTGGGCCGGTTGCAAACTTAAAGCCGCCGCGAAAGCAAGGGTCGTCAGCATGGAAATGAAGTCCTTTCCGTACTGTAAAGATTAAGAAAATGGACCATAGGTTCTAACCTCCTATTGTGCCTATTCTGGGCCTCTTCCGCCAGAGGAGAATACCGTGCCTGGCACGAAGATTTTGGGAAAGTTCCGCACGGTCCATTTTTCCGTCACGATTCGCAGTCCAAGATGCCACCGAGCACGCAGCGCGAGGCTGTGCGGCACGGGATCGCGCTGCGTGCTCCTGGG
>JBKBIP010000062.1:0-15218 GCA_046297495.1 Gemmataceae bacterium
CCGGCCAGCAATTGCCGGACCAAGCGCACGTGAATGGGGTTATCCTCGATCAGCAGGACTTTGACCAAATTGGCGCTGGAGAGGCTCATCGGTTCTTTCCCCTTGGATGGACGCCGTTTCACACCACGAGGCCAGCAGCGGCGTTAAGCGTTGAACTTCATGTTCGACATTCGTGTAAGCCGCTTGTGCCTCATCCCATTGTTCTTCCTTGGCGAGTGTTTCCAACCGTTGCGCGGCGGCTTGCGTGGCTTTGGCGACCAAGGCGGCGGCGGAGCCTTTCATCGTATGCGCGGCTCGGCGCAGCGCCGGCGCGTCCCGCTGGTCGAGAGCGGCCCGCATCTCCTCGATCAGTTTCGGTGCTTCGTTCAGAAAGATGGTCACGATCTCGCGCAGGGTGGCCATATCAATCCCCGCTTGTTTCAAGGCGGTTTCCCAAGCGAATACCTCATCCGCTGATTCTTCGACTTGCCGTTTGACACAGGTAAGGGATTCGCCTGGGCACGAGCGCCCATCCTGGGGGCCGCTCGACGCCGACGAGCACGCCAGGACCCGTTCCATCGTGGCGTACAGCTCCTCGGCCCGGATGGGCTTGGCCACATAGTCATCCATGCCCACTTCCAGACAGCGCTCGCGGTCCCCCTTCATGGCATGGGCCGTCATGGCCACGATGGGCACATGGCGATGGGATGAGGCCTCGCGCGCGCGGATGATCCGCGTGGCTTCAAAGCCGTCCAGCTCCGGCATTTGCACATCCATCAAGACGATATCGAAATGATCTTGGCCCAACAGCGCGATCGCCTCTTGTCCATTATTGGCCACGACCACCGTATGGCCGTGCGGTTCCAGCAGGGCACGCGCCAGCTTTTGATTGAAGAGACTGTCTTCGGCGAGCAGAATACGCAGCGGCGGCAGTCGGCGCAAGTGTTCCTTGCCGGTGATGGCGTCGGCCTCGCGCACCGCCACCTTCACTCCCAGAACCTTGGCAATGACATCAAAAAGCTCCGATTGTTTCACGGGCTTGGTGAGGAACGTATGGATGCCCATTTCCTCGCAGCGTTTCATGTCTTCGGGACGATTGCTCTCGATCAGCAGCACCGTCAACAGGTTGTGCAAGTCGGGATCGGTCTGGATGGTTCGCGTGAACTGGAAGCCATCGAAGCCGGGCATGTGGGCGTCCACGATGACCAGATCAAAGCCTTCGCGCCGCTGGTGGGCGTCGCGCAGCACGCGCAGCGCGTCTTGACTATCCGTGAGACATTGGGCATACATTCCCCAGTTCCGAGTCACTTCCTCCAGAGTGAGGCAGTTCGTCGCGTTATCGTCTACCACCAAGACCCGGAACCCGCTCAAGCGCTTTTCGGGAAGCGGCGGTGAAACGACGAGGGGCGCATCCACACCCAAGCGGAACGTGGCGGTAAAATGGAAGGTGCTGCCGTGGCCGACTTCACTTTCCACCCACAATTCCCCCCCCATCATGGCCACCAGGCGCGCGGAGATGGCCAGTCCCAAGCCCGTGCCGCTGAACCGGCGGCTGGTCGATTCATCGGCCTGCTCGAAGGCCTCGAAGATGAGACGTTGCTTGTCGCGCGGGATGCCGATGCCGGTATCGCGGACGGAAAAATGCAGTATCAGCTCCTCGCCGGTCTGGGACTCCCGCCAGGCGTCGAGAACGATCTCCCCATGATCGGTGAACTTGATGGCGTTCCCCACCAGATTGACTACGATCTGCCGCAAGCGATAGCGATCACCGATCACGAACGCGGGCACTTCGGGATGCACGTGGCACACCAGCTCCAGCCCCTTGCGATGGGCGCGAATCGCCAAGGACTTCATCGTATCGCCCAGAGTTTCCCGAATGTCGAACAGGGCCTGATCCAGTTCGAGACGCCCCGCCTCGATCTTGGAAAAATCAAGAATGTCGTTGATGATTTCCAGCAGGGATTCAGCCGATTCCCGTACAATCGTCAGGTATTCACGCTGGGAAGAGGTCAATTCCGAGTCCAGGACCAGCTCGGTCATGCCGATGACGGCATTCATGGGCGTGCGAATTTCATGGCTCATGTTGGCCAGAAAGGCGCTCTTGGCTCGATTAGCCGCTTCCGCTGCTTCCTTGGCCCGTTCCAATTCTTGCTTGGCCTGTTTCTGAGCGGTGATGTCGTGGACAAAGGCACAAAAGAGATAAGAGTCCTCTTGGCGGATCGGGGTGATGGTGATTTCCACCGGAAACTCATGACCGTCCCGGTGCAAGGCGGTCAATTCCAAGCGCCGGTTCAATACGGGGCCTTCGCCAGTTACTAGAAAACGCTGCATGCCTTGCATGTGGGCTTGGCGCCAGGCGGGGGGGATAATGATATCGACCAATGATCGGCCCAGTGCTTCCGCTTTGGACCAACCAAAGGTAGCCTCGGCCCGTTCGTTCCATTCTTGGATGATGCTCGCTTCATCGATGGCCACGAAAGCTTCATGGGCGGAAGCCAAAATCGAACGGTTCTTTTCTTCGCTGGCTTGTAGCTCTCGCCGTGCCAGCTTGTCGGCGGTGATGTCGCGCAACACGACGACACCGCCACGCGTGACGCCGTGTTCGTCGCGCAGCGGCCGCGCGTTGACGCTGATCCAGACCCCGCGCGGCACGGCGGCGTTGCGAATGAATAGTTCACAGGCATCGACCGCTTCCCCCCGCATGGCGCGTGCCAGCGGCAGATCGTTGTCAGGACAAGGGGTCTTCATGTCAGGCAGATAGCAGCCATAAACGCGAGACCAGTTGCCAGGCGTGACCTCTTGGGGACCGATGCCGACAATCTGCTCGGCGGCGGGATTCCACAGCAGAAACTGACCGTTTTGATCGGTGACAATTACTCCATCCGCCATGCTATCCAGCACCGATTGCAAAATAGCGGTTTGCTGTCGCAATTCCTGTTGCGAGCGCGTCAGCTCAGCGGTGCGTTCCTCGACGCGGCGCTCCAACTGGCTGCGCGAGTCGGCCAGTTGTTGGGCCATGTAGTTGAAAGCTCTGCCAAGCACGCCGATCTCATCATGGGCATCCGCCGGGACGCGCACATCCAGATTGCCTTTCGCCAGGACGGTCGCGGTTTGGGCCATCTGAAGCAAGGGCCGAGTCAGCCGCCGGGCGAGAAGAAAGGAGACCGTCACCCCCACGACCAGCAGGACGGCCTCGATTCCCAACAACACCTGCCGTAATCGGGTCGCGGGCGCATAAGCGTCGGTCAAGTCCATCTTGGCGACCAGACCCCAGCGGCGATAATCCGACGGTTGATAGGCAATGGGACGATACGCTGCCAGCACCTCGACGCCGTCATAGGTCGTGACGGCCGTCCCTTCCTCTCCCGCCAACGCCTTGGTCATCAACGGCACGCGCGCGGCGGGGACCGTGCGCGCCGTCCCGGCCATCGGGGGCAGCAAGTAGTGGATGTGATCTCCCTCTTGGCAGCCGACCAAAATGAATTCCGTCGGCGACAGTCCAGAGCGGTCGTACAGCATGTTTTTCAACTCGGTCACATCCAATCGCGCCATTAGCACGCCATCCAAATCATGCTCCGCCGTGTGGAACGGCGCCGACACCAAGGCGATGTATTGATCCTCGACGATTTCAGGAATGCCGACGTGCTCGCGCGTTTGACCGGCCCGAAAATCGGCATGCTCCGCGAACGAGTGTCCCAGGTATTGGTCGTCGGTGGCGGCGATGACCTGTCCCTTGGCGTCGGTGATCCACAAGGCGTGAAATTGGGGAATACTCTGGCGCGCATCCGTCAAAATGCGCCGCGCGTCGCGGCGGAAATCGGTCTGGGGAATCTGGCCGTTGACGTAGTTATGCACCAGCTCCCGCAGCCGCGTGCGTCCCCGGATCAAGGCGGCTCGTTCCCGTTGCTGGGCCGCGAACGCCTCTAACATCATGCCGCGTTCAACCGCCAACGATTGCAAATGGTCGTGCATGTTGTCATGCAAGATGTTGCTGGCCAGCACATAGGCCAAGTGTCCCAGGATGCCGGACGTGAGAATCACCAACAACGCCACGAAGACGGCATACTTGATCAGCAAGGATCGGCGCAGCGGTAGGCGCGGAGTATCCAGGGGTTGCGCGTTGGGAAGCCGCGTCGAGGTTCCGGAAGAGGTCGTGGCTGGATTCATGGTCTTCCCTTTCTCCCGCCGCAAGGTGTCCGTGCGCCGGCGGCTCGGCTGGCGAAGAACCACTAGGAGACATGGCGAAACCAAGGGGTCGGAAAAGTCGGAGCGGTCATCCGTTATTATTGTACCGCGACGAAAGCGACATCCGCGAATTGAATTTGCCGAACGGCACGCGCCAGCCAAGCACGCGGCCAACGTCCTTGCCCGAGCCAAACGGCTGACAGACACCATGCCCACCCGGTTCGGAGCTGCTCACCGCCACGCAGGGGGCTGGGCGTTGCCTTCCCGGAAATCAGCCCCCTGTCATTTTCTTGGCGGCGTTCCATAGCTCCAGGAAATGGTGCTCGGCGTCCCGGTCTTGTTGTTGGCGAGCCTGGGTCAAGCCTTGCTCGGCCAAACTCAAGGCGCGCTCGCCTTGGCGCGCGGAGAGCATGGCTTCCACGGCACTGCTGCGATAGCGCATCTCGGTGGGGACGCGCGCAATGAGACGGTCGAAGGTATCTTGCGCGGCAGCCGCATCGCCACGTTTGACGAGAATCTGACCGCGGCGCAACTCATAGTCATTGCGGCGCCGGCCCTCGTTGTGTTCACAATCGCTGCGTTGTCCTTCATCGACGAAGCTCAGCGCTTGCTCGGCATCGTTACTGGTCAAGGCCATCTGAATCAATTGGGAAAAGAGGGGGTAGCGGTCGGGGTGGTCGGGATGGGGCGGCCGCGCCGCTAGCTGCTGAGCAAAATGAGCCGCCAAGTCGCGGGCATCGAGTTTGACGGCCGCCTGGCACGCTTGTTCCAATTGGTCGTCGGTCAAGGTATCGGGCGTCACGCCAGCCAATTCGGCGGCGTTCATGGCCGAGAAATCCATTTCAGCGCTGGGGCCTGGTTCGGTCGTGGTCTGGGGGATAGCGGCTAAGCCTAGCTTGTGCCGCAGGCGCTCGAAGTTCAAGCTGCGGGCCGAGAGCGCAGCACTTTCTTCCAAGAATTGCAGGACGCCGCGCAATTTCTTGCCCAGCGTACCGTGTCCAGCCGCGTCGAGGGGAGACACCCCCCCCAAGGAATGCAAGGGACGATGAAGCCACACTTCCTCCAAAAACCGCTGGGCCTGTTCTTGCGCCCCCGCGCGGGCCGATTCGGGACTCAGGGCATTCTTTGGAAACGTCAGTGTTTCCGTCAAAATATCGGTAAAAGCCGCCGGGCGCCGCTGGGACTGGATTTCGACCAAACCGGGACCTGCTTTGGCTAATAAGTCTTGACGTACCCGTTCCAGCGCTTCGGTATTGAGGTGCCATATACGGAGCACGGGACCGGACAGGAGAAAATACGCTCCCAAGCGTGGGAAACTGGGGCCTTCCGTTCCGCTCACCACCAGCTGCGTGCTTTCATCGAGCACCACACCCAGCAACACACCGGCTTGTTGTTCCTCTGGGGTTGGTTGGCGCAGGAGTAAATGTTGTTGGTTTTGCCATTCTTGTAAACAATTTACGATTAGCTGCGTATCCCGGATTTGATACAGATAAGACTGTTCGACATAATCGGACAGATCTTCCAGATCCTGCCCTTGGCGCAGCACCTCGGCCAGCGCCCAAGCGGACGCGGCCTTGATCTCGTCGCTTTCCAAGGTCACGTACCGATCCAAGGCCTCGATGGCCTGGCGATTGTCACCAAGCCAAGCCCGGACTAATCCCAGATTGTACCAGGCGGCGGTATCGGTTTCGTCCACCGTGGTCAATTGTTCAAAAGCGCGTAAAGCGTCGCTGAGTTTCCCGGTCGCCGCCGCCGTCAAGGCTTGATCCCAGGACTGCCGGCGTTGCGAGTCGGCGGTCGCATCAGCGGGTTGAAAGGTATGCATCTGAACGGCGGAACGAGGATACGGTACTTGCTCGCTGGAAAGTTGGTCGAGAATCTGGCGGAGTTCCTGATCGTGCGGCAGCAGCTTGGACGCGATCTGCAGTGCTGCCCGGTACGCCACCGGATCATTCCGTTTGATTTCGCAGTTGGCGATCATGGTATAAAGCTGAGCGAGTTGATCGACCGCGACGGGATTGTAGTATTCCGCCGCCTTGCGAAACAGCAGTAAAGCCCCCGTAATCTCTCCTTCGTGCTGACGAAACATGCCGCGCAGCAAATAGCCAAAGGGATATTGCGGGTGAATCTCCAACGCTTTTTGGAGCGTGGCCTCGGCCTCCTCGGCCTTATCGTTGATGAACAGCAGTTGGGCGTAGCGGCCCCAGGCCTCCGCGTTGTCGGCGTTGGCTGCCACCACGTTCTTCATGGTGATCAAGGCCGCTTCATGTTGGCCGTTGGCGTCTTGTTGGAACGCCTTGTCGATGTCAACATGAATGGGTTGGCAACACCACTTAAATTTCTTGCCGCTGCCACAGGGACAAAAATCATAAAGGTCGGGAGCCATTTGGCCCATCCTCTGGTATGAAAAGGAACAGGGAAGCTTGAATCTAGTTACCTTAGCAAATCCTCGAAGCCGGGGCAAACCCCGATAGCGCGGGATCAGAGGGAAAAGAGTCAGACATGATCCGCATCGGCATTCTCGGCTGTGGCCGGATTTTGAACGCACACCTGCAAGGTTTCCTGCGGCTGCGGCACCAAGGGGTCGATGATTTTCGCATCACCGCCTTGGTGGCGCGTCGGGAGGCCGATGCCTGGATGTTCCACACGCGCGGCCAGGGACCGCCGCCGCGCCCGCCGGTGCTGCCTCCCGCATCCGGGGACCCATTGGCGGCATCCCATACTTATGTCAGCGATTTGCACACGGATGTCGAAGTCCGGATTTATACCGACTATCGCCGGATGATCGATGCCGGCGGCGTCGATGCCGTGTTGGACACGACGCCGGTATTCCTGCACCATCAAGCTGGTCTGACGGCATTGACGGCGGGGCTACACCTGCTAACGCAGAAACCGTTGGCCGTGACCGTGCGTGCGGCGCGAGCCATGGTCGAGACGGCGCGGCGGAACCGGCTCAGCCTGGGGACGTTCGAGAACGCCCGCTATCGCCCCTGGACACGAGCGGTGCGTTGGGCGTTCGACACCGGCTTGCTCGGCCGGCCGCAGCTCGCCTTACTGGGTTCATTAGGGGGCTTGTGGTCTCCAAACCGCATCGTCGCCGAGACTCCCTGGCGCCATGACAAGCGGTTGGCTGGCGGTGGCGCGGCCATCGACATTGGTGTCCACCAGCTCGACATCTTGCGCTATATCTTCGGCGAGATACGCACCGTGCAGGCGCTGGTCCGCACCTTCGAGCCAGAGCGGGTCTGGGCAGATGAACAAGGGAATGTCAGCCAACGCTGTCCCGTGAATGTCGAGGATACCTATCTAGCTAGTGTCACCTTTGATCACGATGCCATCGCTCAGCTGCTCTGGTCGTGGGCCGGTCACGGTCAGCCGCTGGAAATTCCGGGAGCGCCGGCGGTCTTCGGCAGCGCCGGCTGCGTGCAAGCGGGACACTTGATCCTCGATGACGGCAGCCGCGAGCCGTTGTTGGAACGCTTCGAGCGTGATCTCGACGAAGAACGCCGCGCTCGCTTCTTTCCCGTGGGCTTGCGGGATCCCTTCGCGGTCCTGCAATGGCAATGGCTACAAGAGATTCGTAGCGGCGGCCAGCATCTCGAAACCAACGGCGAGGAAGGCCTACGCGACTTGGCGGCGGCCTACGCCATCCTCGAAGCGGCTACCCTTGGCCGCGCGGTGTCCCTGGAGGAAGTCTTGAGCGGCGCCGTGGACATTCACCAACGCGACTTGGACCAGCAATACGGCTTTCTCGCCGAGTAATGGCTCCGTTCGCGGCTCCTCTCGAACCGCCGTCGCCAGCGCCAACCTGACTCACAACAACTTCGTCGTGCTCTCGTTCACTTCCCCAACGCCTGCGCCAGCAACGGCACCGCGCCCAGACTTAAGTACATCAACAACGTCCACACGCCGGAGAAGCCTTCGATGAGCTTGGCTCGGCCCGTGGTCGGTTTCACCAGGAAGCGGCGCGACAACAGGCCGGCGATCATGAGGAGGAATCCTAACAAGGCCACGACCGGTAACACGAAGCGAATCTCCCGCGCCGCCAAGATCGCGCTGAGCGTGGTGACAAGTAATGCTCCCAGCCAGGCCAATACCGCGCGCTTGCGGCCCCAGAGATGGCTGTAGGTGGACACGCCAACTTCCTCGTCTTCGGGCGCCCGAATCTTCCGCCCCACCTCCAGCACGATGCCGTTGAAGTAACTGACGATTAGAAACCACAGCAAGCCGTGTGGCGCGCGTTGCTGGGCCGGCCACCAATCGCAGGCCGTCGCGTACAGATCAACCAACGGCAGAATGAGCATGTGCGACAACATGTAGAGAACGTGTTGATGTCGGAGCCAGCGGCCGACGAAAAATTCCTTGCTCATCAGGGCCAGATAGAGCCAGACCACGGCCAACCACAGGGCCAACGTCGGTTCGCGCCACAGGGCCAAGAGCAATTGCACGGCGGCTCCTCCCATGCCGACTAGCCCTAGCTCTTTCAGCGTCACCAAGCCGCGCGGCACCGGACGATAGGGGCGATATTTGGCGTCTTCGTCGAAGTCCTTGAACTCGTCGGCGATGCGCAGTTGCAAGAAGAAAATGAAGGAGGTGACGAACGCCACCGCCGCCGACTGCCAGGCGGGATACGTCCCTGGTCCGCGCAGTAGAGCGGAGAAGCTGACGGCGGAAAAGCTGAAGGCGGCGATGAGCAGCCCATGCGCCAAGACCGGAAAGCGCTCGCGCTGATAAACCCACCAACGATTAGCCATCGGCTGCTTTCTCCGTGGTGGCCGGCCGGCGACGGGCCAACAGCCGATGCGCCCGGCTGAAGTCCCCGGCGCACAACGCGCCAATAATCGATAGTTCCCCGGCCAGGCACATACTGGCGCAGACTTCGGCGAGGGCCTGCGCCTGGCCGGGACCAGCCAGCCCCAGGATGTTCAAGCACGCTTGCTGGCTGGGCAAACTGGTGCCGCCGCCGACGCTGCCGACCATGATATTGGGGAGCGTCACCGCTGCATACAGGCCGCCATCGGGAGTCGTCTCGAAGCGTGTCACCCCCACCGCCGATTCCGCCACACACGCGACATCTTGCCCGCACGCCAGATACAACGCCGCCAAGCCGTTGGCATAGTGACCATGCACACCCACGGTGCCGCTCAGCACGCCCCCCAACGCCGACATGCGCCAGTAATCGACCATCG
Source organism: Gemmataceae bacterium (assembly GCA_046297495.1). Taxonomy (GTDB): domain Bacteria; phylum Planctomycetota; class Planctomycetia; order Gemmatales; family Gemmataceae; genus JBKBIP01. The sequence goes on from JBKBIP010000062.1 coordinate 9,354, forward strand.
TGGTCGGCGTGGTGTGCAAGCGTTGCCGCACCAACTCCGCCGACAACGCGACCTCCGCCGACACTTTTTTGCCACGGACCAGGAGAAACGATTGAGCGCTCGCTTTCTTGTCGCCGGACAGATTGGCTTCGATGAAGAAATACTTGGGCTTCACGGGACTATGTTGCGTGATGTAGGCGCAAATGGCCTCGGTGGCCAGTGTGACCATATTCTGTCCCGAGGCATCGCCGGTGGTGTACTCGAAATTCAGATAAACGTGATTCCCTTCGATGGTGATGCGCATGTCGATCAGCTTGCCGTGCCGGGTGGTGCTTTCGGCTTGGCGGCGGAACGCCTCGATCTGCTCGGTGGCCCAGACGACGAAGCGACCGCTCTCCTTCAAATCCGCGAAGGCGAACCCCGGCGCCCGACTCACCCCTTCGTTAAGCAGTATGGCCGTGCAGCCCCCCGCCGCGCTGATGAGCTGGGCGCCCCGATTGTACGAAGCGACCAGGGCCGCCTCGGTGGTCGCCAGGGGCAGGTAGAAGTCCCCATTGGCGAACACCCCACGCACCCGCAACGGCCCCGCCAGACCAACCGGCACCTTGACCGTGCCGATCAGGTTCTCGATGTGGCCGCGATAGTGTTCCAAGTGGGTTTGGGTTTGCGGATCGTAGAGAATCTCTCGCCCTTCCTGGCCGGTCGGCAACACCCGCCAGCGGTTGGCCACCGCTTCAGGCGTCCAATGCCGATGCATAGGGACTGGCGGGGCGGGGTTCTCGGTAGTCGGCGTCAGCTGTTGGGCCAATTCGTCGGCCGTCCGGCTCAACAGGACTCGTCGCAGATAAGAACTGGCTTGGCGATGATCGGCGGACATGAGCGCTGCTCCCAACAGATGATCCCAGTGAACAAATCGTACAATCGTTGTTATCCATTGCGGATTGTACCAGCTATGGCGGACCTGCGCACGGGAGAAGTCGAGATTCCTCATTTTCTGACCAAGCCGACCGTTGCTGCCAACCCGTCCAGCGTTACAATGAACACACTGTTTATCCCGCAGAACATACCGACGGCAACTTCGGCGTTTCTCCCCGCGAACGCCCCTGGATATGACCCATGATGGCGGCGAAAGGGTTGGCGATGGAAAAATGGTTGTGCTTCGGCTCCATGGGAGTCGGTTTCATCTTGCTCGTCTTGTTCGCGCTCGACCTGATTATGGGGATGGCCAGTGCGTCTTTCTTGCCTTTCTCGGGGATGAGCACGGTGCTCGACATTATTCTGATTCTCGCCAGCGGCTTGCTCATCTACCTGGGCTGGGATGCCTATCGAGATATTCGCTGAGACGTCGGGGATATTCGCCAGCCGCGTGTTCGGTTCGGAAATTCCATGATGATCGAAACGCTCGATTTATTCATTCCTTTGATCAAACTCTGTTGCGAAAGACCATTTCCTAAATTAAACTAATCCATCAGGTGTTCTCCAATCCGTTGGCCATCGTCACGAAGTCGTTATCTTGTAAAGGGGCCTATCATGGGGAGTAACCGTTGGCTCGTCCGCGCACTGGCGTTGCTGGGATTTGCCGGGATGCTGTGCCTCTCTCCCCTCACAAACGCACGTCCGCCGGGATTGTTTCTCTCATCATCGAATTTTTACAACATTCAAGTGGACGATGGCGCCTACTTGAAAGGCGCGGCCGAAGTGATCCGCGCCCAAGGACAGTTCCTCAAGGACAATCAAGAAGCCCGGCTGATCAGTCAAGAAGTCTTGCAGGAGAAAATCAAGACCCGCCGATCCATCTTGGAGCAATGGCTCTGGGAGCGGGAGTATCTGCCGACCTTCGAGGACGAACGCCAACGCCAGCAATTGGAAGCGCTGCGGCGTAGTCAATACAATCCGCCGATCACGGAAATTTGGTCGGCCAAGGCTCTCAACACGCTCTTGCAAGATGCCGTGACCATCTATGCGGATGTTCCCGCCGGCCAATATCCCTTGAGTGAAGCGCTGTTGGCGCGAATCAATGTCACGACTGGATACCGAGGAGCGAACATTGGCTTGTTGAAAGGGGGGCGGTTGCGCTGGCCGATCCTCTTATATGCTCCCGCGTTCACTTCGGAGCTGGAGTTCATCGATCAAACCGTAGCCCTGGTGATCCGCCAAACGGCGGACGACACGGTCGATCCGCAGGCTTTCCGGGACCTCCAACTAGCGGTCAAAGACTTGCGGCGGAAGCTGATCGCGGAAGCGCGCCGATCCACTGAAAAAGAAGTGGATTGGACCCCCACGATGTACATGGACGCCAGGAGTTATTTAGAGCAATTGGACTCCGCCTTAGTGGCGCTGCAACAGCCGGACGCCGCCCGCTATTTCTCCAATGACTACGCCGCCCGTGGGAGCACCGTGGCCGAGTTGGTGCAATACATGAAGGCCAACGGTTTGGAATTCGCGCCCGCGACGCCGGGCAGCTACGCGGAATATAAGGCCTTGTACTATGCGTTGCGCGATTACGACGTGCAGGGCCGGGCCGCGCGATACGGCAACAAGCCAGAGCGCCAGCCGCCGGACATGGATCCCCGGAGAGAGTTGCCGTTCCCCAATCCAGGGAACGGCAATCCCGCCGCTCCCATGCCTCCGGCGCCCCCCACGCCAAGAGGCGCGCCGGGTTGATGTTTCGTCGGCTTTTGGTGTTTTCGTAGTTTCTTCGACCTCTTTTTAGGCCGTGATGAATCCTCATGTCTGCTTCCCTTGTTCCAGACCCACCGCGTGACGATGAGGAGGGCGCTCCGCCGATTTCCACACGGGTGGAATCGATGGAGGAAATCCGCCAGGCGTTGTTGAGCCGCCAGCGAAAATCCACACCCACAGCCGCTGGTCCCGCTGACGACACCGTCGTCTATCGCCCGGTGTTGCGCCCGCCGTTGCTGTTGCTGTGCATCCTCGACGATGGTTCGCAAGAAGGGGAATGGCTGCGCATTCGCGGCGATTCCGTGACGATAGGCCGCCAAAATTGTGACGTGGTCATTTCTCATGACGGCCAAATGTCCGGGCGCCATGCCGAAGTCAGCCGGCGCCTGGAAGGGGGGCGCTATCGCTGGCATCTTATTGATTTGCAAAGTCTCAATGGCACGTTTGCGCGCGTGTCGCGCAGCCTGTTGCGCGCCGGCCAGGAACTGATGATCGGCGCCAACCGCTTTCGCTTTGATTTGCCCGCCCCCGGAGCCGGCGCTGAACCGGACCAACCGCCTGCCACTGGAACCAGCGGTTGGCAAAAAATCACTCCCTCTCACCTCTTGCCATCCTTGGTGGAATTGTCTCCTCAGGGGGAAGGGGAGCGACACTTACTGAACAAGACGGAGGCTTGGATCGGGCGCGATCCTCAACGCTGCGCCATCGTTTTGGATGATCCCTTGGTCAGCCCGCGGCACGCGCGATTGCGCCGCGACGACCGCGGCCGTTGGCAGATAGAGAACGCCAAGTCTGTCAATGGCGTTTGGCTGCGCATTGACTCCATTCCCATTTCAAGCACATGCCAGTTTCAGCTCGGTGAACAGCGTTTTTTCGCGAGGGTCGTGTGATGAAGGTTCGCCTGTTGGTCTCCAGTGCCGGGCAAACTCCTTACCATGTGGAGCGACGCGGCGCCGCCGTGCGCATTGGCCGCGCTGCCGACTGCGATCTCGTCTTTCAGGGCAAGAGCGCGGATAATGTCTCGTCTCACCATGCTCAGCTCGAACTGACTAGCGCGGGGGCCTTCTTAAGTGACTTAGGTTCAACCAACGGAACGTTTCTCAACGACGAGAGAGTATTAGATCGACAGCCAGTTGCCAAAGGAGATGCGATCCAATTGGGGCACACTGGCCCAGTTCTGCACATCGTCGCTCTCGACTTGACTCCAAAGCCGGGCGCGGAGCCGGCTTGCCCCAGCACGCCATCCATTCCGCGCGGCGCGGCGGCCACGTCCTCACTCGCCCAAGCTTCTGGCATCGCGCCGCCCCCGGAAGGTCGAACGGTTCGTGAGAACCAAGAATTATTCGAACGCCCTTCTCCTGCTGTTCGCCCGGCGCGGCGGGTAGCGTCGGTCCTCCAGCAAGTGTCGCCGGCAGTCTGGATCGGAATCAGCGTGGGCGTGCTTGGTCTGATCGTCTTGGCGGTCGTGCTGGGAATGCCGTCCCGAAAGAACGATCCCACGCGGCCCACCACCGAACCAACGTCTCAACAGCTGGTCGTGACCCCAACGCCGCCGCGTGCCGATCCCAAACCGCCGCGTGCCGATCCCAAGCCGCCGCGTGCCGATCCCGAACCGCCGACTTTACCTAATCCCGATTCGCGGGTGGTGGGTTTGTATCTGGGGCCACGAAAACCGCCTAGCATCCTGTTGCAGCGTCAAGGAACGGATGCGCCATGGGGGCGTTTGAAGCCGGGCAACCCCATTCAGACGGGGTATTATCTGCTGAGCTTGCCTGGATTTCGCAGTGAAATTGCCCTGGATAGCGGCCTGAACCTCATCCTCTGGGGTAATGTCATGGAATTGTCGAGCGAGTTGCCGGTGTTGGAAAGTTGCATCATGTTGCATGTTCCGCCGCCCGGTTTCGCCGCCGACCTCACCGTGGATCGGGGCCGAGTCTATCTGAAATCCCAAAACGACCAAGCAACGAAAGTCCGGCTCCGTTTTCATCGGGAAATCTGGGATGTGACGCTGCCGGAGCGTGCCACCGAGGCGGTCGTGGAGTTATGGGGCTACACACCGCGCGTGCGCTTGAGTCCGCCGCCAGAGTCGTTGCCGGCGCCCGTGGCTCTGTGCAACTTGATTGTCAAAGGCCGAGCGATGTTACACGCCGGGGACCAACCACTAGCACTCGGCCCCCGCAGTCACGTGCAATGGACGAGCACGCAACCTGTTCCCCAAGCTCGCAGCGTGACCGCGCTGCCCGATTGGTGGTTGCGGCAAGACCTGTTAACGCAACTGGCGGTGGATGACTTGGTGAACTCCGAGGACCCGCGCGAGCAACAATTAGCCTTGGCTTTGATTAGCTTGGGGGAATGGTCGGCGTTGTTGGACCAGAATGAGGACGTGCTCGATACGGTACTCACCCAGGTTCGGCAATCCGAGGATGCGACCACGCGCGCCATGGGCATTCTTTTCCTGGCGGCAATGGAGCACCTGTCTCATGTAGTGGATCGCTTGGACGACCACCGCCATTTCGAGGCGCGGAATGCCGCGCGCCTGGCCATGCAAATCGGGATGAGCCGCGGCGCCACCCAGCAACGAGAACTCACGCGCATTCTGCGGCAACAGCGCGGCTATTCGGTGGAAAAGACCGCTTTGATCCTGCGCTTGCTCCCCATGCCGGCACGCCAAGAAGCTAGTTCGGAAACCTACACCGTGCTGCTCGATTTGCTCAATCATGACGACTTGGCAGTGCGCGACCTTGCCTGGTGTCAACTGGTCATCCTGGATCAGGACGGCGCCCGCTCGATCGGCTACGATCCCGCCGCCAATGCTTCCGCCCGCCAGAAAGCCATCCAGATTTGGCGCCAACGCATTCCCGAAGGCAAACTCCCCCCTCCCCCCGTTCCGCAGCCGTAGGCGAATTCCCCGAGTCGTGCCACCCGCGACAAGGGGCAACGATTCTCGACAATGAAAAAACCCCGGCCACAATGGACCGGGGCTTGGATGAGCCGACATGCTTTGTCGAAATAGGTCGTTTACTGCACGCTCAGTTTCGACAAATGCGTGTCCAGCGCCTTCTGTTGATTGAGGATGGCCGTTTGCAAGGTCTTGATCTCCCCTTGCAGCTTCTCGATCTCCGCTTCTTGATCGTCGAACTTTTGCAGATACTTCTTGTAGGCCGCCGCCGTCGCCGGCATCTCTTTCAGGTTCTGCCGCAAGCG
>JBKBIP010000063.1:0-14477 GCA_046297495.1 Gemmataceae bacterium
GGCGGTGGCGCATCCCTTCCAAGGTGCCATCGTTTAAGTTGATGTGGGTCGGTTCCAGGTCGGCGGGCAAGGTCTCGGTACGAACTGCGAAGCCGTGATTCTGTGTGGTGATCTCGACCTTGTTGGTGCGCTGATCGAGCACCGGCTGATTGGCGCCACGGTGGCCGAACTTGAGCTTGAAGGTTTCCGCCCCCAACGCCAGACCCAACAATTGATGGCCCAGACAGATGCCGAAGATCGGTTTCTTGCCGGCCAGCTGGCGGATGGTTTCGTGGGCGTAGGTCAACGGCTCTGGATCGCCGGGACCGTTGGACAAGAAGATGCCATCCGGATCGTGGGCCAGCACCGCCGCCGCCGTGGCCGTGCCGGGAACGACTGTTACCTGACAGCCCACTTGCGTCAGACAGCGCAAGATGTTCCACTTCATGCCAAAATCCAAGGCGACGACATGATGCGTCGGCGGCTGGTCGGGCAAGTAGGTCGTCAAGGGATGAGCCAATTTTTCGCGCCACTCAAAGGCCCCCTCTGGCATGACCTGGCGCACCAGATCACGCCCCACGATATTCGGGCTGCCACGCGCCTTGCACACCAGCGACACGTCATCGAGGTCCTGGGACGATAGCACGCCGGTCATGGTGCCGCGCACGCGCAGCCGGCGGACCAAGGCCCGCGTGTCCAACCCTTCCAAGCCGATGATGCCGTTCGCGGCCAGGTACTCCGCCAGGCTTTGCTGAGCGCGGTAGTTGCTTGGCACCTGGGTCAGCTCGCGGACGACGAAGCCTTCGACACGCGGCCGTTGCGATTCCATGTCCTCGTGGTTAATGCCGTAATTGCCGATGTGCGGATAGGTCATGACCACGATCTGCCCGGTGTAGGACGGATCGGTCAGCACCTCCTGATAGCCGGTCATGCTGGTGTTGAAAACCACTTCGCCGAAGGATTCCCCCTCGGCGCCGAAGTGCCGACCGGTGTACACTGTGCCATCTTCCAGAGCCAATTTAGCGAGTTTAGGAGTCATGCGCGTCCGTGGTATGGTGTGGGTGTCGTCAAGATGGAGATCATTGTAGCGATTCCCGGTCCAATGTTCAGCGGCACGCCGCGGGAGAGCGCGAATTGTCAGCGCTCCCCCGCGGGTCACACGCTAAACGATAGCGATGCGGAAGGTCATTCTTCTTTTTTCAGCTCGAACAGGAACTCGTTCTTCCCCGAACGAACCGTGGCTTTGAGGCCAGAGTGCTCGACGCGGCCATAGCGTTCGGGCAGAAGATTGGGGCCGGGTTGGCCGTCGGCGGTGTACAGCGGTTTGCGCCAGACGACGGTGACAGCGTAATCCCCTGCCGGCACGCCGTCGAAGGCCGTGTAAGTGCTGAGCCGCACCGCGCCATCCGCCTCGGTGATGCCGTCGGAGCGGACGCGCACTTTTGCCTTCGGGTCCAGTGTCTGGAAGACGACATAGGCAGAGGGCAAGGGCGTCCCTTCGTAATAAACCGTCGCTTGGACTGGATGGGTCTGCTGGCGATTACGAATGACATAGCCAGGCTCATCGGTGACGATCTTCTTCATGTCCTCGGGATAGACGCCGTCCAGTAGGATATTGGCCAGCACGGGGCCATCTTTCTTCATGGTGATCCAGACGATATGATCAAACTCCCCATATTCCCGACCGCGCATTTTGCTGATGCCGCCGGTGGTGGCTAGCTGATAGTAGCTCCGGCCATTGCGGATGAATTTTTGGTAGCGGTGATGATGACCGGCGAAGACGGTGTAAGGCCGGTTGCCCAAAGCCGCCTCGATGTCCAGCCAGCCGTTGCGTTCCAGGTTGGCGTAATTCCAGATCGGTTTGTGCAGGAACAACAACGTCCAACGGACGTTGGAGTTATCGTTGATCGCCTGCCGCATGTAGGCGACTTGTTCGGGGGAGAGACTCCCCAGACCGCCAGGCGGATCTTCGGAATTGAGCATCAAAAACAGAACATTGCGATAGACGAAGTGATAGTAACTCCGGCCAAACTTCTCTTGCCACAGCTTCTCCATCACGGCGTTGGTGATGTCGTGATTGCCCGGCAGATAGAAGAACGGCATCTGCAATCGGCAGACAAAACTCTGAAATTCCAGCCATTCGGCGTCGAGGGTGGGCCGATCCTCGGTGTAACCTTCGATCAAGTCGCCGACGGAAACGACGAACTCCGGTTGCAACAAATTGAGCTGATCGACGGCCCGCGAGAAGACTTCCGCGCGGTGGCCGCCAGTGCGGTCGCTGACGACGGCGAAGCGGAAGTCCTCGGGATGGTTGTTGAGGTTGAGATTGGTCCAGGGATTGCGGTTCTCGCGTTGAACGTGCAAATCGGCAGGATGGCCATTCTCCTTGACGGCGCGGGAAAAAGTGGCGGCGACAATCAAGATACCAATGGCCAACGTCACGACGCCTAGCCGTTTCATGGTGGATTCTCCCCGTGAAAAACGTGCAGGAACAACGCATCATTCAAACGGTAGTATGATCCAAGATAGGCAGAACCGCCAGTGAAATTTGAGCAAAGAAGCAGTGAGCGGCCCGCGCGGCCTCCCGTTTCACAAGCAACCGAACAAATCCAACAGGCGGGGAACGAAGACGAGCAGGCCCACGACCAAGGCCGTGCCGCTGGCCAACAACACGGCGCCGGCGGCAATATCCAGGCAGCCAGCGACGCGCGCCTTGGCGGCCTCATCCAAGCCGCGAAACAGCGTTTCGATGGCGCTATTGAACAATTCCGCCGTCAACACCAAACCGATGCAACCCAGCAGCAGGCACCATTCCAGTAGGTCGCAGGTCAGCACGATGGCAGCGGCGATGACCAGGGCGGCGAAGAAAAAATGCACGCAGAAACTCGAATGACCACGAATCCCCAATTTCAGGCCCCGCAAGGCGTCGCCAAATTTGCCGCTCCACGGTCGGCGCGGCTTGGTGGACATCGGGAAATCGTGTTCCGGATTCGTCAGTGGATGAGGGGAAAGAATGTTTCGCATCACCTTGTGACTCGCGGGGGATAGGACGCTTCTCCACGGGCGGATTATTCCCGCGGCAACCCAGATTGTCCGAGTTTGACTCGGAATCACGTTTCTACCGGGGTCATATAGAAGTGGTTCGCGTTTGTCGAGAGCAAGTAGGCTTACCTGGCTCCCAGCTGCGACGAACCGAACGGCGGCACTCCCGGCACGCGGCGTGTGTTAGTAGCCAGATTAGGTTGGACCTCCAGCAGCACGCCGAAGTTGTTCATTAACGCATTGTAGGTCACGCCCAGGCTCAATTGCAAATCCGTCCCCATACGTGTCACCGTCAACGTGGTGATTTGATTCTCGTTGATGCCAAAGTCATACGAGATACTGCCCGTGAGAGCGTACTTGGCGCTGCACGCATACGTAACGGCGGCTGTGGCCAAGCGGCTTTCCAGCGGGTCGGTATGCCGGTAGCCCAAATAGAACTGCGTGCGATCGGGTCGATTGAGGAACGCGCCGACGTTCCAGACGCGGGCGCCATCGTCAATCGGATCGAACCAACCGGCGCTGGTCAGGGCAGTGCGGTCGCCGATGTTCCACACCCAATCGTATTGAATGAAGGCGAAATCCTCGCCGAAGTTGTCACGATTCTTGTTGGGAAAATAGGAGGCCGACAAATCCAAGGTCATCCAGTCGATGATGTGCTGCCGGCCCGGATAACCGCGCTTGGTCTGCAAGCGCTGGCGCAGATTCATTTGCAGCACGTTAATGGAGTCCAAGGTGTCAATCCGGTTATCGACCAAGCGGCGAATGGCGTAGAACTGCGGGTTGAACAGGCCGAAGGGATCGGTGGTGTTCGCCAGGATGAAGGCTCCGTGGGCCGGATTCAACAAGGGTTGCAACGGCGTGATGTCGCGGATGGCCTGATCGGTGGCGTCGTCATTGAGCCGGTCCAGCTGTGGCAAGGTGCTGTAAACCGTGTTGGTGTCCGCGATATAGTAATTAGCCGCGAATACCATCTTGTGATTGATACCGTTGAGATTCAAGAACTCGCTTTCGACCCCCGGATACAGGCGCGTCAACGGCAAGCTGCCGCGCACGCCGCCGGCGCCGTAAAACCGGCCTTGATCATTGCCTGTCAACGTATTGCTATAATAGGTCAAATCGACCACGCCGTAAGGAGCCAACCGAAATGGTCCCAGTGTGAACGGGATGCTCAACTCGTGCCACCAATCGAAGCGGCCGGTGTCGATGCGCACGTCGGTCGGCACCACCGGCGGCGGCGGAATGTTCGTGGGACGGAGCTGCGCGTAACCAGCGCTGGCGTGGGTGGTGTAGGTGAAAATGTTAAAGAACGATTGGCCGATCCAGTAGCCATCGACTCGCGGCAGCCATTCCGTTTCGGTCACGAAATCGCGCAGGCGCGGCTCCAATAAACCCGTCCAGGCCCAATTGTGATTCTGTTGTTTCAGATAGGTGAACGTCTCTTGATTGATGCCGGTGTCGAATTCTTGCTTGTAATACTGTTCCAGGAAATTTTTATCACTGAGCAAGGATAATTGGTTCTGCATCGAGAAACCGTAGGGCAGCTCAAACCAATTCTGACGGAACAAAACGCGGCCTCGCCAGAGGGGGTGCGGCAGGTTGTCCCGCGGGCCACCCAAAATGTCGGTACCGTCATCGTAAAGCCCCCAAGCCTTGAACACACCGGTGTAGCGACTGGGGATGTTGAACAAATCGTTGCCGCCATAGACGTAATCGGTGCCCAAGCCAGGACCACGTCGGCTCATGTAATCGAGGTCGAAGGTCCAGCGCGTGCCGGGATTGGGGTCCAAGCCGAGCAAATCATAGGCATTCAGTGTGAGACCCAATTGGAAGCCGAAGATGCGATTGCCGCCAATTTGAATGTCCTCGACGGGACCGAGCGGGTTATTGGCGTCCCCCTGGACATAGGGCCAATAGAAGACGGGCAGTTCCCGTAGCCGCAGCACGACGCTTTCGCCTTGGAAGAGACGCTGAATTTCCGTCTGTGGCTCGCCGGTGAGCGGGTCCACCTTGGGACGGCCAAAGATGTTGCGCTTCGGCACTTTGACCTGTTGCAACGTACCCTGGGCCACCATCACCCGGACGCCGGGATCGGAAGGCAGCTTACTGGCGAAGAACTCCGCGTGGACGGCTTTGAATTTACTCGGTGAGACTTGCAAAATCTCATCCGCCTTGAAGTGAACCGGATACGGCAAACCGGGTTGCAGATACTCCAAGTCCGCTTGGACGGCAACCGCCACGCTCCGGCCCACGTCATAGAAGACTTCCTCCGCGCGCAGGGTCACCATGTCTGGGCCGCTCTTTTGGCGAATCTCCACATTGCCGGCCAAGTAAAATTCCAGGTCGCGGGACGTTTGTCCGCCCGCCCCTTTCATGTTGTTGAAGACTTGCGCAGTGTTATCCTTCGTCCAGAACACCAAACGGTCCGCCTCGATGTCCAGAATGTCAACCTGTTCGATGTTGCGTACCGACAGGATGACGCCGCCGGTGACGATGATGGCCTGTTCCCCTGTGGGAAGCTGGATGATTTGAGTTTGGAAGTTCGGCCCCGTCCGCGGCGCGATGCTCAGGATGCGCGGCGGTCCAGGCGGCGGTGGCGGCGGATTCACAGGCCGAGGCATCGGCGCCAACGTCTCTCCTGGCGGTGGTCCGAGAATGGCCCCTGGTGGCCCCGGTTGCTGGGTGGGGACCACTCGCGGCGGCGGGGTCTGTTCCAGAACAGGGGGCATCAACGTCGGTTGACTCGGTCCTCCCGCTGACGGCGTTCCGGCCCCTGGCTGTTGGAACGAAGCCGTCCGCAGCGCGGGGTCTGGCGTCAGCGCGGCGGCGCCTGGGTTTTTTTCGGCGAAGAGTATTTCCGCCGCACGCTGGAATACCGGCTCGTTGGTGCGTGGTTCCTGGATGAGCGGCGTCACCTGCGAGCGCACTTTCAACTCGCCGCGCGTGCTGATGTCAATGACCGCCTGAGAGCAGCGGCGTTGATCGGGGCCGTTATCCAGACGCACCTCTCCTTCGGCGTATATTTCCAGGCGCAGCAACTGTTGTCGTTGAAGCTGGTCTTCATCGACCCAGGCGACGGCCTGTTGAGCGCGGATATGGATCACGCCATGTTCCACCAGCACCTTGCCCCGCAGCAACAAAATGCGCCGGCCCCCTTGCGTCCAAGAAGCAATGGAGTCGGCGTGGAGCACGATGGCCCTGGAGTCCCCGGCCAAGTGATAGGAAACGCGCGGAATTTCCTCGTTGGCCGTCGTGGTCGGCAGCCGTCGCGAAGTCGCGTTCGCGGAAGGGACGGCGGACGCGGGGAGCGGGGATTGGGCGGCCACTGGCCAGTCTCCTAGCAGCAGGATACCCAACCCCAACCCATACCACCATCGGCTTCGGGTTCGCCTGGTCACGATGCCTCCCACCATTGGCCGTTCCCTGCCTTTCCACACAGCACTTCCCCCAGGGTGGCCCCATTGCCGGACCACTTGGAAGCGACTTCAACCAAGGCGCGGAATCAACTGCGATTAGAAGATTGAACGTGCGAGCGGCGGATTATAAAAGGGTCGCCGTTACTGTCAAGCTCATCTTGGCTGCTGGTTCAGGGCCGGCTGATGGTTCAACCTGGATCAAGTAATTTGACGTAAGTACAAGAAGTAATGTATGACGCTGGCAACGAAGAAAGCGAACTGGCTTTGCCTTCAGCTCGGAAAAGGTGCGCTGCCAAGAGAGTCCGACTCATTTTCCCCGCCACCTCTTGATTCTCAATGGATTGTCGCCCAAAAATAATACAAGGACCGGCCCAACGTAGTATGGATTGTGACAACTGCCATGCAACACCTCGAATATCCCCGCTTGCGACCCGGATTGGCCCCCGTGCTGGACCACCTGGAACCCCATGTCATTTACCTCATCGACCAGCTGCGGTTGGTCCACGAACCGCAACGGCTCACGCGGGTCGAGTTCGCTTGCGTGCAGCTCTTTGATGGCCGGAAGACGCTGCGGGACATTCAGCTCGAAGCCATCCGACAAGTCGGCGGGCAGCTGCTGCCGCTTGATTTTTTCCTGGCCCTCGTGCAAAAGCTGGATGAGGCCCTGTTCCTCGACGGCCCCCGCTTCCGCGAACGGCTGCAAAGCCCCGTGCGCGAGCCAAGCTGCATCGGCTGTTACGCGCGGGAGCCGGATGCCTTGCGCCGTCAACTCGAACAGCTGTTTATTGGTGACAACGGACCGGGCCGGCCGCGCCAGCGCCAGCCGGATGGCCGGCTCCGCGCCGCCTTGATGCCGCACATCGACTACCAGCGCGGCGGCCAGACGTTCGCTTGGGGTTTCAAGGAAGTCTATGAACGAACCGACGCTTCCTTGTTTGTCATCATCGGTACCTCGCACTATAGCCCCCAGCGCTTCATCTTGACCCGCAAGGACTTCAAGACGCCGCTGGGCATCACCCGCACCGACCAAGAGTACCTCGACCGGCTGGTCCAGCACTACGGCGCCGGCTTGTTTGACGATGAGCTGGCCCATTTGCCGGAACACTCGATTGAGCTGGAAGTCGTCTTCTTGCAATATCTGTATGAAAATCGCCGACCCATCCGTATCGTCCCCTTGTTGGTGGGGCCATTCCAAGATTGCGTGCGGGAACGGAAAAGACCAACGGAAGCGGCGGACATTGGTCGGATGATCGAAGCCTTGCGCCGCGTGGAGGCGGAAACCTGCGAGCCGATCTGCTACATTATCAGTGGCGACCTGGCCCACATCGGCCCGAAATTCGGCGACTTCCAGCCGGTGGCCGAACCTTGGTTGACGCAAAGTCGCCAACAAGATGAGCGGTTGATGGCGGCACTCGAGCACCTGGACAGCGATGGCTATTTCAACATGATCGCCGAGGAAGACGACCGCCGGCGCATCTGCGGTCTGCCGCCGACCTATACCCTGTTGGCCGCTGCCCAACCGCGCCAAGGCAAGTTGCTGCACTATGATCAATATGTCCATTCACGCGGCCACGAAAGCGTGAGTTTCGCCAGTATGGCTTTTTACCGATGAGCTGCGACAGTCCCTGCCCCATTTCCATGTGTCCATTGGGTGACGGCGCACCACGTTGGTCTTGGTCCGCGGCGCAAGCGCGCCGCGTGGCGGAAGCGGAGACCGGCGTTTGCGACACCGGCCGTTATCAATGTGCCTACGTTTGTTGGGGCAAGGGGCCGCCGTTGCTGTTCATTCCCGGCTTACATGGGGCGGCAAACTCATTTACATTATTGATGGCCCATCTCGTCGCTCATTTTCAGTGCATCGCTTATGACCTGCCGATGGGACAAGACGACGGCGCTGTTTTGAGCACGTATCGCCACGCGGATTTCGCCGCCGACGCGCTGGCGCTGTTGGATCATCTTGGCATCGAGCGTAGCTATGTGTTCGCCACGTCGTTCGGTGGCACAATTGCCTTGCGGGCGCTCCAGGCCGCGCCCCAGCGGTTGCCACGCGCCATCTTGCAAGCTGGCTTCGCCCATCGGCCGTTGGCGCCAGCGGAGGTCCTGCTGGCCCGCATGAGCCGGCGCTGGCGGCGGCCATTGGGTACGCTGCCGTTTTTCGCGGACTTCCTGAGTCGGGTTCACTATCCCCCCTTTGCCGACAAACCGCCGGAAGTGTGGCAAGCATTTGTCGCTCATTGTGGCGCGCCCCTCATCGCCGCCATCGCCCATCGGGCCTTGCTGCTGCATCGCTTCGACATGCGGCCCGCGCTGCCCGCCATCCGCCAACCCATCCTACTCGTCGGTGGAGATAGCGACCCACTGGTTCGCTGGCGCCATGAGGGAGAGCTGGCGCGCGGCCTGCCCCACGCCCGGCGCGTGCAATTGACGAATTGCGGTCATTATCCACGCTTCACGCATCCCGACGCGTTGGCCCAGGTGATTCAGCAATTTCTCACGCCGCAACCAGCAGCCGGCAGTGGGGAGTGATACCATTTAGCGGGCGCGCCATCGGCAAGCCAAGGATTTGTCCCATGACCTCTTCTTCCGAATCGTTGGCCTTGCTGTTGATCGCGCATGGCAGCCGACAGGCCGAGGCTAATGATGATCTCCATTACGTGGTGGAGCAGCTGCGCCAGCGCGGACGTTATGACATCGTTGAGGCATCGTTCCTGGAACTGGCCGAGCCGGACATTGACGAAGGGGGCCGGCGCTGCGTGGCGCAAGGCGCCCGCTGTGTCATCTTGCTTCCCTATTTCCTCTCCGCGGGCGTGCATGTGCGGCGCGATTTGACGGCCGCGCGGCAGCGCCTGGCCGAACGGCATCCGTGCGTCCTGTTTCGTCTGGCCGAACCCTTGGGTCGGCATCCACGCTTGCTCGACGTGGTGGTCGAACGCGCGGCTGAAGCCTGCCCAATAACGCACGAGCCGAAGACGAGTTAACGCTCGCCCACGGCTCGCACGCTCAACCAGGAAAGATGAAATTCCGGCTTACAAACGCGATGTCAAGCCGCGTTTAATCGTTTCACCCAAATTATTGCGGCCCAGGTAGATTTCCCAGAGCGCGCGGGCAAAGGCGACGTTTTCGATCCGCACGGCCGCTTTGCCGACCAGCGTGACATCCAGCCCCACGTTCGGTACATAGGTCAAGAACACATGATCCCCCGGCTGCGTCGTGTGGCGGGACAAAAACTCGCTCAAAGTGTTGATTTCCCGCTGGAACGACGTTTCCGAGTAGTTGAGGCGAATCGCTTCCTTGAATGCCTTGGCCATGTCGTTGCCCGAGACGTTCCGTTCCATGACCAGATGGAGTTGTTTGGGACAATTCACCGCCACCAACTCCGCCGCCGAACGCACGGAAACGCCCTCTTGGACGTAACTGGCGATGGCATAGACATTAAAGACCAGCTTCTTGCGCAGGGCGGTGCCGGTCAGGACCATCTTCACGTTCTGGCCTTCAATCTCGCGGACAATCGGCGTGGGATAATGGACGTTGCTGCCTGGCACGCCGACATGTTCCTCCGCCAAGATACCGGCGCCGCCCAAGGCCAGCGCCGCCACGGCCAAGTACCATCGTCTCATCTTCTTGGGCCTCCTTATCAACTTAGGGAAACGAAACCAAGGGCGAAATGTGCCACCACTGGATGCCAGAGGGGGGGCAACTTGCGCGAAGCACCGGATTTTTTCAAGGGGAGAAATCGTGGGGCCGTTGGCTGGTTCAACAGCGATCAGGTGATTTGATGGAAACGCCAGAACGAGGTGGGACTCCCTGGAACCGTCTTCAAACTTCAAACCGCTCCAAGGTGTGCGTCCTGGACTTGGGCGGCAGCCCGCAGCCCCGGAACAAGAAACAATCCATCTCCACTCACACTCTCCTATTGATTGTTTAAGTGAACTTGTGTATAATATCAAAACATGAGAATTTCCCTTCCTTTCATTGTTCCATTCCACCCCACCCCCCCCTTTTTCAAGATGACAGGCAATGGGTATGGAACGAAAGCAGACGCCACCGCGCCCGATTCCTCGTTTCGCGCTCGGAAACTGCTGCCCAGGGACGAGAAGCATGTTCCACCCCCGTATCCGCCGCACACCCACCTCCTCCGCAGCCCGCATTTTTCCGGCCCCGTTCCGTTGACAGCCCGGCGTGGGATCGCTAAGGTAATACTTTCCCAAATTGAACTAGTTATTCACCGCGCATGTGAGGACGAAAGAAAGCGATGGTCCGCAAGAAACTCGGTCGAGGACGCAAGAATCGGTGCCGATTTTGCACAAAGGAAGGCTGCCCACGGCCGGCCTTCGTGGATTACAAGGACGTGCAGGGGCTGAAGAAGCTCTGCACGAGTCAAGGCAAGATGTTCGGTCGCAAGCGCAGCGGCAACTGTGCCGCCTTTCAACGCGCCGTCAGCGTGGCCATCAAGCGGGCCCGGTTCATGGGGTTGTTGCCCTACGTCGGTGAATGACGGTTTCCGAATAGCGTTTCGTTTGCTTTTCACCGCCAGAACGCCATGAGCGCGAAGATCGGACATCTCCTCCGTTCTTGGCGTTCGCGGCGTTCTGGCTTTTTTCATGGAATCCTTAGTCATGCTTACTCTGCGCTTACCCGATGGTTCCGTCAAGGAAGTCCCGGCTGGCACCCGGCCACGCGCGGTCGCCGAGGCCATCGGCAAACGTCTGGCCCAAGCCGCCATCGCCGCCAAGGTTAATGGCGACATCGTCGATCTCGACCGCGAGCTGCCCGGCGAGGGGGAGTTGTCCTTTCAACTGCTCACCGATAAGGACAGCGAAGCCCTGGATGTCTTGCGGCATAGCTGCGCCCATGTCATGGCCCGCGCCGTGATGCGGCTCTTTCCCGGCACCAAGCTGGCGTTCGGCCCGACCACCGAGAACGGCTTCTATTATGACATCGATTCGCCTACGCCGATCCGGGAAGACGATTTCCCGCGCATCGAAGAGGAGATGAAAAAGATCGTTGCCCAGGCGGAGCCGTTCGAGCGTTTCGAGAGGCCGACTGCGGAATCGCGCGCTCTGTGTGCCGATTTGCAACAAGATTATAAGGTCGAGCACATTGACGATAAGCTGCAACAATCCCCCACCCAAAGTTTTTATCGTCAGGGGGAATTCATCGACCTGTGCCGGGGGCCGCACATCCCGCACGCCGGCAAGATCGGCGCCTTCAAACTGCTGAGCATCGCCGGCGCGTACTGGAAGAATGACGCCAGCCGGAAACAATTGCAGCGGCTCTATGGCACTGCGTTTTTCTCGCCAAAAGACCTCGACACCTACTTGCACCGGCTCGAAGAAGCCAAAAAACGAGATCATCGACTGCTTGGCAAGCAGCTCAAGCTGTTCACCATCAGCCCGACCGTCGGCAGCGGCTTGATTCTATGGCTGCCGAAAGGGGCCATCGTGCGCGGCTTGCTGGAAACCTTCATCAAGGAGGAGCTGCTCAAACGCGGCTATCAGCCGGTCTATACCCCGCACATTGGCCGACTGGAGCTATACCGCACCAGCGGCCATTTTCCGTACTATCGAGATTCGCAATATCCGCCGCTGTTTCTGCACCCTGCTGGACAGACCATCGACACGTGGTTGAGCTTGCTGGAAACCGGGACGCTGCCCGCCGATAGCGACGAGGCTTTGCAAGATTTTCTCAACACCATGTCGCAAGCCCATCGCGAGCGGGCCGGGCAAGACCCGACCCAGGCGCATGATTGCACTCTGCACGCCGAATCGGTGACACAGCTAGTACAACAATATCACGCCGCCGCCGACCGCCCGGCCAAGGTCCAAGTGCTGCGCGACTGGCTCAACCACCAAGAAGGCTATCTCGTTAAGCCGATGAACTGCCCGCACCATATCCAGATTTACAAGGCCGAGCACCGCAGCTACCGCGACTTGCCGGTGCGCCTGGCCGAGTTCGGCACCGTCTATCGCTTCGAGCAGACCGGCGAGCTGAACGGCATGACCCGCGTGCGTGGCTTCACCCAGGACGATGCGCACCTGTTTATCACTCCCGAACAGATTGAATCGGAGATGCGCGGCAACATCGAGCTGGTGTTGTTCGTGCTCTCCAGTCTCGGCTTGACCGATTACCGCGTGCGGGTCGGCCTGCGCGATCCCGACAGCGATAAATACGTTGGCAGTAACGAGGATTGGCAACAAGCGGAAAATGTTCTCATTCAAATCGTCAGTAGTCTGGGCATGAACTACACCGCCGAGAAGGGGGAAGCGGCATTCTATGGCCCGAAGATCGATTTCGTGGTCCGCGACTGCATTGGCCGGGAGTGGCAGCTCGGCACCGTGCAGCTGGATTACAACTTGCCCAAGCGCTTCGAGCTAGAATACATCGGCCCCGACAACCGCCCGCATCGGCCCGTGATGATCCACCGCGCCCCTTTTGGTTCGATGGAGCGTTTCGTCGGCATCCTCATCGAGCATTTCGCCGGGGCGTTCCCCTTGTGGCTGGCGCCGGAACAAGCGCGGGTCATGCCGGTCAGTGATAAATTCAACGACTACGGCCGGCGCGTCGAGGCCGACCTGAAAGCGCACGGCTACCGCGTCACCGGCGACTACCGCCCCGAGAAGATCGGCCACAAAATCCGCGAGGCCCAGCTAGAGAAGATTCCGTACATGATCGTCGTCGGCGACAAGGAACGCACCTCCGGCACTGTTTCCGTGCGCGACCGCGTCGATGGCGACCTGGGCGTCATGACCATGGCCGAGCTGCTGTTCCGCCTCGACGCCGAGGTCCGCGAGAAGCGCATCCGCCACATCAGCATGGATAGCGCTGGTATGTCCGACAGCGGCGCGAAGTTTGGAGATTGACTTGGTATGGCAAAAAAGGGGACGCGACTCGAATTCGCTGGTTGTCAGCTGACGCCACGATCCGCTCTCCGTCAAGCAAATACGAGTCGCGTCCCCTTTTATTGCCTTTTATTGCGCGAATGCCGAAAAAATGCAAATTCCTGCCAATGAACCTTGAAGGAAGTCGCCGTGTCGGAATAATGTAACTACATCCAGCCTCCGCGCCGGAGTGGCGGAATTGGCAGACGCGCCAGGTTGAGGGCCTGGTGGGGATAATACCCCGTGCAGGTTCAAGTCCTGTCTCCGGCATCTTCAAGGGCAAGGGGTTACGGCTAGCCGTGGTCCTTGCCCTTCTCTATTAATCACCTTTGGTTTCCGCCAATCTTTCGCCAACAAGGTGTTTTCAGGGCGTTTCCACACGAAGGAGACGTACATGGCTGGTATTCGCAAGAAGGGCGACGCCTACTACGGTATGTTCCGCTTCCAGGGGCGGCGGTGGGGGCGCTACCGTCGGCGTGAGATTGAACCTTTTCAAGCAACTTGTTGCCCGATGACCCGCCGTGGTATCAGCGGGACAATCCGGAATATGTTCGCTACCGACTTGGGGGAGCTGGTTAAGAAAAGGGGACGCGACTCGTATTTGCTTGACGGAAAGTAGATCGTGGCATCATCTGACAACCAGCAAATACGAGTCGCGTCCCCTTTTCTTCGCGCCCTTTACTTCGCCCGTAGCTCTTTATACCTCGTCACCTCGTCGGGCTTGTCCAGGGCGGTGTACAGGGCGATCAGCCGGTCGAGGGCTTCGGGAATGCGTTGTTGCAGGGAGAGCCGGTCGGCGTTAGCCGCCGGTTTCTGGTCGAGACGCGTCTTCATCCCCTCGTAGCCCTTGAGCAGCAGCGGTTCGGCTTCGGCAGACTTCTTCTGGCCCAGCAATGCCTCGCCGAGCATGGACAGGGTGTTGAACGTGGTCCACGCCTCCGGCTGCGTCTTCTCGCGGATGGCCAGACTCTCGCGGAGCACGCTTTCGGCGTCGGTCCATTTCTCTTGGGTCAGCAGATTGAGCCCCAGGGCCGCCAGTTCACCGGCATAGCTGGGGGAGTCGGCTCCGGCACGCTGTTTGACCACGGGTAGCCATTGGCGCCGCCACTCTTCCGCCTTGGCGAACTGCTTGGCCGCTTCGTAGGCTCGGATCGTGTTGGGAACA
>JBKBIP010000064.1:0-11796 GCA_046297495.1 Gemmataceae bacterium
CCGTCTTCATCGAGATTCCCGAAGGCAGCAAGGTCAAGTACGAGCTGGACAAGGAGACGGGCTTGTTGCGCGTGGATCGCGTGCTCTATAGCGCCGTGCATTACCCTGCCAATTACGGCTTCGT
Source organism: Gemmataceae bacterium (assembly GCA_046297495.1). Classification (GTDB taxonomy): domain Bacteria; phylum Planctomycetota; class Planctomycetia; order Gemmatales; family Gemmataceae; genus JBKBIP01. The sequence continues at coordinate 125 of JBKBIP010000064.1, forward strand.
GCCCCGCACCTACTGTCCAGACGGCGACCCCATCGACGCGCTGGTATTGTGTCAAATCCCCGTCTATCCCCAAGTGCTGATGCGAGCCAGGGCCATCGGCGTCATGCGCATGTTCGATCAGGGGCGGGAGGATGACAAGCTCATCACCGTTCACGTCGATGACCCGGATTATGCCGGCATTCATTCGATTGACGAGCTGCCGCCGCATCGCCTGCGCGAGCTGCAACGGTTCTTCATGGACTACAAGACGCTGGAGGGCAAGGAGGTGACCGTCAACAAACCCCAAGGACGGGACAGCGCTCTACAAGCCCTGTGTGACGCCATTGCGTCATACGCGAGCCAGCGCGACGCCCTCCGAGCTGATTACACGGCGAATCACCGACAGGGAATGGCTTGACGGCTGGCCCCGCGAACATAAGGAGCGAGGCTTTCTAAATCCTCTCAATCTTCAGCTCATGCTCGCGCAGAAACGCCTCGCATTCGGTTTTGGTGAACACGCCCGGCGTGGTGCCGATGGCGCGGACGCAGCTGGCCCCCAAGGCGCTGGCCACGCGGAGACAGTCTTCGGTCTCCATTCCATGCAGCAGGCCGAAAATGTAACCCGCGTCGAAGGCGTCGCCGCCGCCGCTGCCGTCCACGTAGGGGACCGCATAGACGCCGGCACGGAGCCGGACGCGGTCGTTGACCAACACCGCTCCTTCCCCGCCCAGCGTCACCACCGCCGTGCCCGCGCCGAGTTGATGAAACACTTCGGCTTGGCGCAGGGGGTCGCTTTCGCCAATGATGAATTCCGCTTCGTGATGGTTGGGCAGGAAGACATCGACATGCGGCAGCAACGGTTCCAAGCGCGGGAGATAGTCCCCCGGTCCCGGCGTGGCCACATCCAGTACCGTTTGGACGCCGGCTTGACGGGCGGCGGCGAACACCCGCGCCAGCTCATCCGCTTGGACTCCCGGCATGATCAAGTAGCCGCCGAGATAGAGAATCTTGCTTCGCCGGACGGTTTCCAGGGGAATGTCCTCGGCTCGGAACGAAGCGTTGGCGCCGAAGGTGTGGATGAAGCGGCGATCCTGACCGGCGACGTTGACGATCATGGTCTGGCTGGTGTCCAGGTTCGGCGTGGTCCGCAAGTCGGTCACGTCCACGCCATGATCGCGCAGCAGGTCGGCCACGACGCGCCCGAAGATGTCATCCCCGACGCGCCCGCTCACCGCCGCCGATACATCCATCTTGCGCAGATCGACGGCCACGTTCGAGGCACAACCGCCAATCGTCAGCAACATCTGCTCGGCCATGACCAACTCCCCCGCCGCCGGCAGATGGTCAATCGGCGTACACACATGATCGGCCACGACAATGCCAGCGCAACAGACATCGACGGCTCTCATGACGGCTCATCCTTTCCCGCGTGCGCGCCAGCCGAAACAGCGGGGGATTCAGCGGTTCGCGCTCCGGGGTCCGGGGGCGCGCTGTCGCGGTACCACAGCGCGTAGATCACCGCTCCCCCCACGACGAACGCCACCCCCGCCAGAGCTTCGGTGCGTTGTTCGACAAACATGTTGACCAGGACGAAGAGCGAAACCAGGATGAAAATGGCCGGCACCCAGGGATAACCGGGACAACGATAGGGGCGTTGCACATCCGGCCAACGCCAGCGAAAGATGTAGATGGACGCCACCGCCAAGGTCTCGAAGGCGATGGCGCCGAACATGGCGAAATTGGTCAGGATGTTGAACAGCGACTTACCGTAGGGCACGTTGACATCGAGCGTCCAAGAGCCGAGCGGCAAAGTTGGCAACCGATAACGAATCAGGGCCGCAGCCGCCAGCACCAGAATCGATGCCCACCCTGCCATGACGAGAATGGCCAGGGCAGGGGTGTGATAACGGACGTGGACTGCGCCCAACACTTTGGGGGCCAAGTGATCTTCCCCCATCGCGTACAGCACGCGCGGGCCGATCAGGATGTTGCCGTTGAGGGCGCCAAAGACGGAAATCATCACTGCCGCCGACGCCACCGCCGCCCCGATGGGGCCAAGCAGCCGCTCGCTGAACACCGTGGCTACGGTGGTATCGGTCAATGTTTGCATTTCCTGCTGGGGAATGACCAGGAAATAGGCCAGATTGACGGCCAAGTACAAAACGATGACCACCAGGGTTCCTCCCAGCAGGGCCAGGGGCAAGTTGCGCTGCGGGTGTTTGACTTCCTCGGCCAAGGGAACGATGCTCATCCAGCCGTGATAGGACCAAAGGACGGCCAACAAAGCGGTGCCGAAGCCAGCCAAAACGAAACCGTGCAGGGACGGCCAGACGGGTTGCAAATACCGCGTGTGCGGCTGAGGAGTGTCGGCGTTGCCGGTCAGCCAGAGGGCCAAGCCGAACGGCAACAGGGCGATCCCCAACAGCGACGCCATCTTGACCACCGTGATGAACAACTGCAAGCCGCCCCCCCAGCGCACGCCACGCACGTTGACCGCTGCCAGCGTCAGGATCACTGTCACCGTCAAGCCGCGTTGCGCCCAGAAACTCAACGGTTCCGGCCCCAGATCGAGCGCGAGGGCGCGCTGAAAGTAGGAATTGCGCAAGACATCATGCAGCGACTCGGTAAAGACCGTCGCCAAGGCCGCCAAGGCCGCGCCCCGAATGATCCAGAATTCCACCCAACCCCAGAGAAACCCCGCCAACCGGCCATAGCCTTCGCGGAGATAAACATAGTTGCCCCCCGCCTGGGGATAGAGAACCGCCACTTCCGCCAAGGCCAACGCCCCCAGAAAGGCCAACACGCCGCCGAGCACCCAAACGCCGGCGGCCAGTCCCGAATAGGGGAGTGCTTCGGCGATTTCCTGCGGTTTCTTGAAGATACCAGAGCCAATGATCGTACCCACCACGACCGCCATGGCCGTGAACGGTCCCAAGGCACGAATCAAGCGCGAAGGTGGAATAATCAGCGGTTGGTTCATGGCGCTCAGTTTAGTGGCGTTCCACGTAAAACAGAAGGCAAAAATCGATGCACCGCAAGGATTTATCGATGCACTCTTGCTCTTCCCCATTTCGCGCCTGAACCGATCATTCCAGCCGTCGTGTCGAATAGGCGCAAATGGCCAACTTCTCCACCCCCGCTGCATATCTCCTAATCGTTGCAGACCGTCATCAATCGCCGGAAATCCGTGGAATTTCACTTAGTTACGCTCATGCCCGCGTTGACAGGCGCGGCGGGGAAACGTATGCTTGCCCCGTACTGGAGGGGCGCTTTGGGGCAGTGCGTTAGCTAACGTAGTGGAGAACCCCACCAACCTCTGCCACCCCAACCAACGATACCATCGGACCCTTGGACACCGCCATGCCGCGAACTGATTTTTCCTGGCAAACGATGCGACCCGCTGAAGGGTTTTACACCTCCGAAGTCTGGACACCGAGCCGACAGCCGGTGCGGACGTTTCTGCCCACGGGCTATGAACCGAACTACGCCTACCCGCTGCTGGTCTTTTTCCACGGACACGGCGGCAGCGAGGAGCAAATCCTGCAACTGGCGCCGCGCTTGAGCCGGCGCAACTATGTCTGTATCGGGCTACGAGGACCCCACGCCGTTTATCGCCACTTCGACGGCGAGACCGGCTACAGCTGGGGACCCGACTGCCAAGGGGATGCGTTGATCGAGGATTACGTGCTCCATGCCGTGCAGCAGACCCGCGCCACGTACCATATTCACTCCGAACGCATCTATCTGGCTGGCTTTTGCGAAGGGGCCTCCTTGGCCTACCGCTTGGCCTTGACGTATCCCGAATACTTCGCCGGCATGATTTCCCTGAACGGCTGCATGCCGCGCGTTGGTGCTCCCTTGCTCCGCTTGCCGGAGGTGCGCCAGCTTCGGGTTCTCATCGGTCATGGCATCGCCAACGCCACCGTGCCGCTGACCTTGGCCAAACAGGATTTCCGCCTGCTCTACACTGCCGGTCTCAATGTCGAGCTGCACACGTACTTGACCACCCACCGCATCCACTCCGACATGCTCCGCGACATCGACCGTTGGATCATGCGGCAAATCGAGGATGGCGGCCAGTAGTTTTATCACCTCAGCATTGGAAGCTCAGCCGAGCCGCGACCGTCAAGAAGCGGAACAAACCACTCCCGGACGGTTGCGGCTCGAAGTGTTTTCCCGCCACAACCCCTTGCCCGTGTTTCCACGCCTCTCCTACAATGCCGATGATGAATACCAACCACGAACCGTGTGATGGGTGGCCGGTCCCAGCGCCGCCAGAGTCCCATATCGCCGTGCTCATTAGTGGCGGCTTGGATAGCGCCGTCTTGCTGGCGGAGGCCCTGCGCCGGCATGTTCAGGTTTATCCGCTGTACGTGCGCACCGGCTTGTTTTGGGAAGCGGTGGAGACACGCTGGCTGCACCGCTATTTGCAGGCTATCGCCTGCGCGGCGCTACGCCCCTTGCAGGTGTTGCAGCTCCCCGTGACTGACTTGTACGGCCCACACTGGAGCTTGACCGGCCAAGAGGTGCCGGACGCCGACTCTCCCGATGAGGCAGTCTTTCTGCCGGGCCGCAACGTGCTGCTGCTGGCCAAGACTCTGCTTTGGTGTCATCTACATGACGTGCCGGCCGTGGCAATGGCCCTGTTGTCGGCCAATCCTTTTCCCGACGCCACCCCGGCCTTCTTGCAAGCCTATCAAGAGGCGGTCAACCAAGCTGTCGGCGGCCACGTGCGGGTCTTTCGCCCCTACGCGGGTTTGAACAAGACGCAAGTGGTGCGGCGCGGCCAACAGCTGCCGTTGGAATTGACGTTCTCCTGCATCCGTCCGCACGGCGAGCACCATTGCGGCCAATGTAACAAATGCGCCGAGCGCCGCCGGGCTTTCGCCGCCGCCGGCATCGCGGATGCCACCTTTTACGCCTCGGAGAAGCCATGTATCGCGTGACGCGCGAAATCACCTTCTGTTATGGTCATCGCTTGCTCAACTACGACGGTAAGTGCCGACACCTGCACGGCCACAATGGCCGAGCGATCATCACCCTGGAGGCGGACGAGTTGGACGAGTTGGGCATGGTGGTCGATTTCTCGCGCATCAAGCGCGTGGTGCAAGCCTGGATCGATGCGACCATGGATCATAAGATGTTGCTGCACAAGGACGATCCACTGCTCCCCTATCTCCGCCAGCAAGGGGAGCCGGTCCATGTCCTCGATGTCAATCCCACTGCCGAGAACATCGCCAAGCTGATCTTCGACTTCGCGGCCAGCGAGGGGTTCCCGGTGGTCGAGGTTCATCTGTGGGAGACCGAGAACTGCTTCGCCACCTATGCCCGCCCGCGGTGTTGAGTCTTTTTTCTTGGGAGAATTTCCCACTTTTCCCGCTTGACAATATGCCGATAATCAACGTATGATATTCCTCGTTATTACAGAGTGAAAAATCCCTATCTGGAATTGAATCATTTTCTGAACTTAGATCGTCTAACAACTTGTCGGAAACGTGAAAGTTCATAGAAGAACTAAAGACATCGCCTGATGCCCGTTTTGGATCGCGCCCCATTCCCGTCTTGGCCGGGCGAAGTGGAATTAACCACATATCCTATCAGGGAGAATAAAGCTCCATGGCGCGTGTGATGTGTCATGATCGAGATGAATAATGCCGACAGGCGTTAATGATCGCATGTCGAAACCGAACCTTCCGGAAGTGCTGTGAGGTTCCGAGCCCCCCTGGAACAGACAGGCTTCCGGAATTTTTTATGCGCGGATGAATTTGTCGTTAATATGTCACAGCATGTGGATCACTCGACGAGAAAAGTGCTAAGCCCACGGTCGCGGCCAGTCGGGATGAAGGAACCGGCCATTTTCGCTGATGATGTGGCCATCGGCCTCGATCCAGCCGCCAGAGCGCAAGTCGCCGACCAGGTCCCAGTGCAGGGCTGAGACGTTGCGGCCTCCGGTAGCGGGGTAGGCCATGCCCAAGGCCAGGTGAAAGGTGCCGCCGATTTTTTCGTCGGTCAGCGGATGACACGTTGGCCGGCGGATGGCATAGTTGCACCCCAGGCCGATTTCCCCCAAGGCGCTGGCGCCATCGTCTTGGGCCAGCAATTGGTAGAGTATCTCTTCCCCTTGGGCCGCGTGGGCGTCCACCACCCGGCCTTGGTCAATACGCAAGTGGACCCCCATGATGGGTTGACCGGCGTAGCAAGTCGGAACATCGAATACCACCATCCCCACGCTGGCGTTTTCGAGGGGGCAAGAATATACTTCGCCATCCGGCAAATTCTCCTGGCCGTGGCCATTGAGCCAATAGCGGCCCGCCACGGGCAAGCGCAGGTCCGTCCCTGCTGGCGTGACCAAACGTAGCTCACGGACATGTTGCAAGAAATCGATCAGCCGTGCTTGACGGTCGGCTTGCTCGCGCCATCGTCGTATCGGGTCCGGCGCGTCGAGGAAACAAGCGGCGCGGAGCACGACGATCCAGTCATCGAGGGACAAGCCAGCGTCGTTTGCCAGGTCCGTGCTGGGGAATGGCAACGCCAGCCAGCGCAATTGCCGATAGCGCACGCGCCGCCAGAAGCGCGCCAGCAACTCATGGCGTTCGTGCGGCGACGAATTGAAGGCATCTTGGGGAGAGACACCGAAGGAATCGGCCAGCACATGCACGACAGCTGCCACGGTTTCATCGGTACACCGCTCCAACTCCTCGGCACAGGAGACGCTCGGCATCGCCACCACCGCCTGCCCCCCCGCCTGACGCACGTGCCGGGCCAAAACCTCCAGCAACGGCGCGGCCGTCACTGGCCCGCTCAGCCGGACACACTCCCCCGACTGAACGCACAGACTATAGCGAATCGCCAACTCCGCCAATTGTTCGAGAAACAGTTGCCGCATGGCACCTTCGACATCTCCCTCTCGTCAGATTCCCTCATTGCAGGATAACGGCGCGATGTCGAAGATCAAAGAGAGATGATGGATTTTGGTATGGATCGGGATGGGCCTCAATGAGGTGCAAAGTACCAGGGGCCAGGGGCTAATGCCCTTTGCTATAAACTGTCAGCGTTGGTTGTTCTTTTTTTCATCAGGCTCTTGACAGCCCCCTTTTTGTTGGGCACCATAAGGAAAAAGCTTTGCGCTGGATCGGCGTGCCTCGTCCGTTACTCCCGTCCGCCGGTCCTACCTGCCATCCTTGCTGGCTCGCCACAGTCAACCCACCGCTATGTTGAGGTAGTCATCATGTTGACCTGCGAAGGACTGCGCCGCTTGGCCATTTTGGGCGCCGTTGTGCTGAGTCCCTGGGGCGTGGCCGCCGCCGAGCCGATGATGCCGGCCCAGCCGCTGCCCCAAGCGGAGCCTCCGAAGGGAGCGCCGCAAGCCCTGGAAGTGTTTCCCGCTTCGGTCAACCTCGATGGCCCCCGCGCCTTTCAGCGTCTGGGCGTTGTTGGCCGTTATGCCGATGGCCGTCAGTGGGACCTGAGCCGGGAAGCGAAGATCGTCAGCAGCAACGCGGCCATCGTCCGCGTCGATGGGCAGGGGGTGGTTCATGCCGCCGGTGATGGACAGGCGACCCTCACGATTCAGGCAGGGGGCCAGTCGGCGACGGTGCCGGTGACCGTGCGGCAAGCCCAGGCCGAGATTGCCGTCGATTTCACCCGTGAGGTCATTCCCGTCTTGACCAAGGCGGGTTGCAATCAGGGGGCCTGTCATGGCGCTCAGCACGGCCGCGGCGGGTTTCGGCTCAGCCTGTTGGGATTCGATCCGGAGTTCGATTATTTCCAGATCGTGCAAAGCGCCGAAGGGCGGCGGATCGTCGTTTCCGATCCCGAACGCAGTATCTTGATCTCGAAACCGGCCCTGGTGATGGAACATGCCGGCGGCGAGCGTTTTCAGACCACCTCGCCCGAATATCAGCTGTTGAAACAGTGGCTGGCCGATGGCGTGCCGGAACCGAAAGTGACCGATCCGCAGGTGACGCGGCTGGAAGTTTGGCCGCCGCGCCGCGTCATGGTGCCGGGGGAACGGCAGCAGCTCGTCGCGCGGGCCACCTGGAGCGATGGCCGCGTCGAGGATGTGACCTGGACCGCTCAGTTTGACACGCTCAACGACGCCACCGCCGAAGTATCATCGCAAGGTCTCGTCACTGCCAAGGAGCGCGGCGAGACGCACATCATGGTTCGTTTTGGCGGCATGGCGACAGTCATGCAAGTGACCTCGCCATATACCTACATGTGCAACAGCCCGCCGTTGCCGACCAACAACTTCATCGATGACCAGCTGAACGCCAAATGGCGCGACCTGGGCTTGATCCCTTCGGAATTGTGCAGTGACGAGGAATTCTTCCGCCGCATTCACCTGGACACCATCGGCACCCTGCCGGCCCCCGCCGACGTGCTGGCGTTCTTGGCTGATCCAGACCCGAACAAACGGGCCAAGGCCATCGACCGCGTGCTGGATCGGCCAGAGTTCGTCGATTATTGGGCCTATAAGTGGGGCGACCTGCTCCGCATCAACCGCAGTCAACTTCAGGAAAAAGGAATGTGGAGCTTCCATAACTGGGTGCGAGCGGCCATGCGCGACAATCGGCCCATTGATGCCTTTGTCCGCGACATCATCACTGCCGAGGGAAGCACGTTCACGGAAGGGCCAGCCAATTTCTACCGCATCGCCAACAGCGCGCCGGACTGGTCGGAGAACACCACGCAGATTTTCCTCGGCGTCCGCTTGCAGTGCGCCAAGTGCCATCATCATCCATTCGAGAAATGGAGCCAGGATGATTACTACGGCATGTCCGCGTTCTTCGTCCGCTTGGGGACGAAGAATAGCCAGGAGTTCGGCCTGTTTGGGCGGGAAACGGTGGTCTATCTCCGGCCCATCGGCGAGCAGACCCACCCGCGAAAAGGGGGCGTCGTCAAGCCGCACCCGCTGGGGGGAGCCGATATGGACGACGAGTTCGACCGCCGCCGCCTGCTGGCCGAGTGGATGACCGCCCCGGATAATCCCTACTTCGCCCGCAACATGGTCAATCGCTTTTGGGGCTATTACATGGGGCGCGGCCTGGTCGAGCCGCTCGATGACATGCGCGAGACCAACCCACCCAGCATCCCGCTGCTGCTCGACGCCCTGGCCGCTGATTTCGTCGAGCACAAATTCGATTTCAAGCACTTGTTGCGCGTCATCATGAATTCGCGGGCTTATCAGCTCAGCTCGCGGGGGACGCCCGGCAATGAAATGGATGCGAGCAATGTCTATTACACACGCTACACTGTCAAGCGGCTGTCGGCAGAGCAGATGGCCGACGCGCTCGATTTCGCCACCGGCACGCGGGAGAAATACCCAGGGTTGCCGCTGGGGACCAGGGCCATCCAGCTGCCAGACACGCAGGTACGCTCGTTCCTGCTGGATGTCTTTGGCCGGCCGCCGCGCAAGATCACCTGCGAATGCGAGCGCTCCACGCAACCGAACATCGCCCAAGCTCTGCACCTGCTCAATGGCGACTTCATCAATCAAAAAATCGAAGCAGGCACTGGCCGCATCGCCCAGCTGGTGCAGGCCAAGAAACCGCTGCCGGAGATCATCGACGAGCTGTACCTGGTCACGCTCTCACGCCCGCCCCGCGCCGAGGAACGCACCGCCGCCCTCGCCGGCATCGCCGCCGCCCCCACGCCGCGCGAAGGGGTGCAGGATTTGCTGTGGGCGCTGCTGAACTCCAGGGAGTTCCAGTTTAATCATTGACATGCGCCGTGGCTTCATCGTTTCGCGCTCGCGCTCGACGTTCAGCGTGAAACGATGAAGCCAATTTTCTTTCCCACCGGATCATTAAGTCATGACATCGATTGTGCATCATATATTCCGTCGATCCATTGTTGCCGCCATTGTGTCCGCGTTGATTTGCACATCGACTTTGACCGCGGAGCCTGCCGATCCCACCTACTGGCAAGACGTCCGCCCGTTGCTGCGCAAACATTGCACCGTCTGTCATAGCGAGAAGAACGTCAAGGAAGTCGATGTCTCCGGCGGGTTGGCGTTGGATACTTACGAAGTCATCCGCAAGGGGCCGAAGGTGGGAGTCATCAAGCCGGGCAACGGCAAGGAGAGCCGATTTATCGCCCTGCTGATCACCGACAACGCCAGCCGGCGGATGCCGTTGGACGCGCCGCCGTTGCCCCCGGCGGACATCGACTTACTACGCCGCTGGATCGACATAGGGCTGCCGGAAGGGACCAAGCCCACCGACGACGCGCCAGTGGTGGCGACCGCGCCAGTCAATCTCCGCAAACTCGACGTGGTGCTGTCCACGACCACCAATCTGCCGGCGGGGACGCTGGGAGCGGCCCAAGCGGGTCGGCTCGATTTGGTCTTGAAGGTCGGCCCGCTCAGTCCGGTGACGGCAGTGGCCTTCAGTCCCGATGGCAAGTTGTTGGCAGCTGGCAGTTATGGCCAAGTGACGATCTGGGATTTGGCGACCGCCACGCCCGTCAAGGTGTTGACTAACGTCCTGGGAGCCGTCAATGATCTGTGCTTCAGTCCCGACGGTCGGCTGTTGGTCGTGGCCGGTGGGCAGCCGTCGGCGCGCGGCGATTTGCGGCTATACCAAGTCAGTGATTGGAAGCTGCTCGGCCTGTTGGGTGGTCATACGGATGTCGTTTCGTATGTCGCCTTCAGCCCCGACGGCCAACGCCTGGCTTCGGCCAGTTTTGATAAAACGGTGCGCATCTGGGACGTGGCCAGTCACAAGCTGGAGCAGACGTTGAGTGGGCATTCCGATTTTGTCTATGCGACGGCCTTCTCCCCGGATGGCAAGTGGCTGGTCTCGGCCAGCAAGGATCGATCCGTGAAGAAGGTCGATGCGGCCAGCGGCGCGGGACTGCTCACCTTCAGCGGCATGAACGAGGATGTACTGGCGGTGGCGGTTCGCCCGGATGGACAAGCAGTGGTCTCGTCGGGGTATGAACCGGACATCTCCTGGTGGGACCCTGCCACCGGCGAACGCACCCGCTTGCAAGGGGGGCATCGCATCGCCGTTCACGAACTGCAATTCAGCAGCGACGGCAAGCTGCTACTCTCGGCGGGGGCGGATGGCACGATGAAATTGTGGGATGGCGCCAGCGGCGCGCTGAGCCGGAATATCCCGGTGGGTTCGATTGTCTATGCCGCCGCCCTCAGTCCCGACAACAAGCTGGCCGCCGCCGGCGGCTTTGATGGCTTGGTCCGCCTTTATGAAGTGGCATCGGGACGGCATTTGCTCACTCTATTATCCTTGCCGCCCAAGGACCGGAACGCCGATTGGCTGGCCCTGACTCCCGAAGGTTACACCGTCAGCAGCGACACCTTGAGACAACAAGGACGCTGGCAAGCCGGCGCCCAAACCTTGCCCGCCGACGCCGTCTGGCAAACGCTGCGCCAACCCGACGCCGTGGCCAAGGCCGCCAAGGGGGAGACCTTGACGGTTCCGAGTTTTCCGAAATAAGTTTAGCGACGCTTCATGGAAGCGTCGTCACCTCACCTCAATACTGACGCTTCCATGAAGCGTCGCTAAACCATGCAAACGGGATGATCACCATGCGTACTTCCTGGATACTTGCCGTCGTGTGGGTTCCGCTCGCCGCTGGCGTGAGCGCGGCGCAGACTTCTTACCCCATGATCACGCATTGCACGCCACAGGCGGCGCAGCGCGGGCAAACCAGCGCGATCACGGTCGAAG
>JBKBIP010000065.1:0-11328 GCA_046297495.1 Gemmataceae bacterium
CCTGCCGCTGACGTGGCTGAATTGCGGTGGCACGCGGGTGTCCGACCTGGAGCCGCTGCGGGGCATGAAGCTGACGTATCTGCAGTGCGGTGACACACAGGTGTCCGACCTGGAGCCGCTGCGGGGCCTGCCGCTAAGAGAGCTCTTTATCGGCGGCACGCGGGTATCCGACCTGACGCCAATCCAAGGCATGCGAATCAGCAAATTGAGCATTGGCAGATTGAGGATCAAGGATATGTCCCTGCTGCGTGACTTGGCGTTGGTGGAACTAAATTGCGACTTCGACCCGGCCCGCGACGCCCCCCTGCTGCGCTCCATCCCGACGCTGCAGACGATCAACGGCAAACCGGCAGCGGCGGTGCTGGGAAAGGAGTGAGGCGAGCGGCGGGGAGTGAACCTGGAAACTGCTGCCTCATGGTTGCTCCGCGTGGTTGGCTCGCCCCACGGTGTCCTTCAGCTCTTGCATGAACAGGAGCAACCCCATCCCCTCCGGGCGCGGTTCGGCGTCCGCGGGGAGGGAGAAGGCTTGCACTCCTTGGCCGGGGATGACGCGGACCAGGTTGCAGGCCCAGACGTTGCCCAATGTCACGGGATCGCCAGTCAGTTCCAGCAGCGGGATGGCGACCTCGATATGCCAGCTGGTCGGCGTGCTCTTGTGGGCCACGAACCAGCGTGGATTCCAGCTGGCATCCCCCCAGCAATCCTCGGCGACGCAGCCGCGCTGATCGACGCACAAGCGGAAGTAGGTGCCGTAGTCACGGTCCAGATCGAGCAGCAACTCCACGCGGTCGAAGGGGCGCAAATCCTCATCGCGGCGGCGGGGGCGCAGCGGCGCGACATATTCTCCTTCGGGATGCTGACAGCTAATAGCCACGTAGAGAAAATCGGCGTCGTAGCGGAACCGCGCTTCGGTGGCGTGGCTGTGGCTGGTGGCGGCGACGGCGTCGTGCAGCACGACCGGTTTGACGTTTTGCCAGCAGTCATCGTCGGCGTGGCCGTCCAGATAGGGCCGCGCGGCCGTTTGCCGACAGTGGATGACCGGCTTGCCCGGCACGCGGCCGCGATCCAACAGCCACAGCTCGGCGGCAGCCGCCTGGCGCCACGGTCCGGGCGGTTGTTCGTTGACATAGCGGGCGTACCAAGCCTTAGTCCCTTCCACATCGCCCAGCTGTCGCCGCGCCGCCTGGCAGCAGAAATTCACGGCGGGGTCGGTGGCGTAGATCGGCCCAAACGCCCCCAGGCGATTTTCGATCCGCAAGGCTCCTTCCCGCCAGCGACGCGCGTCGGCGGAATCACGCACCAGGAAGAGATTGTGACGTATCTCTGTCCGCACGCCCCCTTGGATCGGCAGGCCGGCGTGTTCCGTGGTTGGGACTTGATTGGGTTGAAACTCATCAACGGTGATGAATTGCTTTAGCTCGCGGCGGCGCTGGACCTCGCTGCTGCTGTTGTGGCGAATCAACCAGCGATACGCTTCCGCGGACAACGGATGGGCGGGATAGCGCTCCACCATGAGCAGAAAGACTTCCTGGGCCAGCATCCATTCTCCTTGCTCGGCGTAGTGACTGGCCACGGCGAACGCGGCGGCGGCGGCGTGCTGATCGGGCAGCGATCCGAGCACCGGCCCCATCTGGGCCAGCACGCGGCTGGGATCGGCCAATCCCTTCAGCGGTGTCTCAGCGAGGCTGCGCAGGTTGTGTCGGGTGCGGATGTGTTTTTCCGTCTCCGTGTCGGAGTCGTCCACGTCCGGCAACATCCGCCGGGCGGTTCCCCCCGCGGCCAGGGAGATGCCTTGCAACAATAATTGGTGCTTGTCCGCTCCTTCCAAGCGACTGGCGAGCAAGCGATAACAGCGCTGATTGGGGAGTCGCACGGGACGCTTGGCCAAGATACCGCACGCCGGCTCCGCTTGTTGCGCGGGAGTGGTCCGGGAACGTAGCTGATATTGGGTCAAATCAAAAATGACATGGGCCGTTTTACTGTCATCCCAAACGCCATACAGTTTCTGAACACTCCAAGGAGACAGTTTGAGCGTGGCGATTTGCTCCGGGAAAGTGTCGGCATCGGCAGCGCGGGTGTTCGCTTCATAGACGGCTTGAGAGAGTAAGGCTTCCATTGGCGCCTCGGTTATACGCTCGTCGGGGTGATCCACTATCACGACTTCTGGCTGCCAGATGCGCAACGCCAGCACCAATTGCCGCAATAGCTGCTCGGAAGCTTTGTCGTCGTGTGCGCGGTCCCAGTGAGCCAGCAAGCGGCTTCGCTCCGCGCCGGCCAGATGGCGCGGCAAGGGGAATTGCCACAGGGTTTCCGCGCTGGCGCCACCGACACGACGCACGGCATCGGCCAAGGCTTGCGCTTCCGCGGCCCGTTCGGGGGGAGCAGAGGCTGGATCGGCGGCCATGACCCGCAGCGCCGCTGTCAAGTAACCATCCTCGCCGCCAACTTGCGCCATCGTATCGAGCGGAATGCCGGTGGCTTGGGCATGGATGAACAAAACCGCCGCCCGCTGACCGCCGCGCCGCTGCGTTTTCCAGGTCCGGCCGCCGTCGCGGGTGGCCAGGATGCAGCCCAACTCCCCGACGGCCCACCCCTGTTGAGCATCGATGAAATGGACGCCGTGCAGGGCCAACGGCTGCCCGGTGCCATGCAATTGCCAAGTCACGCCGCGATCCGGTGAATGGAGCACCACCGAGCCAGGCCGGCCAACGATCCAGATATGATCTCCGACGCAAGAAACGGCATGAAAGTCGCAACAGGCCAGAACATCCATTGGCAACTGGAGGTCGGCGAATCCCCAACGCAGTCCCGCCGTGTTCGTGCTAATCAGCACCAAGCCCCCTTGCCCAACGGCGACGGCCCGTTTGCCGATCAGTTGGACATCGTACAAACTACGTCCACCCAAGGTATCCACGTCCGCCGCCCCCAGCCGACCCGCTTGCCAGGTCGCTAGGCGGTTCCAGGCGCCCGCCAGCACGCCGGTTTGAGCATCTTGAAAATCGGCGGCCCGCCAGGTCGTGCAGCGCGGACCGGCCACGGGTTGCCAATTCTGGCCGCCGTCCGTGGTCTGGAAGATGCCGGAGGGAAACGCTTCAGTGCCGTCTCCCACCACGATGCCGACGCGGTCATCGAAGAACCGCACGCGATTCAAGCCGGGGAACAGATTCAAGCCCACGCGTCGCCATTTCAAGCCGCCGTCGCGCGTCATCAACAAGACGCCGACGCTGCCGCCATGAGGTAATTCCTCGCGTCCCACCACCCAACCGGTGTACGGCGTCAAGAAGTGGACGCAGCGCAGCGAGGCGCGCACGCCGCTGGGTTGCCGCTCCCAATTCTCGCCGCCGTCATACGTATGCCAAATGACGCCGTCATCGCCCACCGCCCAGCCTTCCGCCTTGTCCACGAAATAGACGGAGTGCAACGCGGCATCCTCGAAATGCGATGCAGGGCGGGACGAACCCGGCACGGACAACGCCGCCGACAATAGCGCGAACACGAAAGCTGACATGCAATAGACCTCATCTGTTCCAGGACGGGGCGTGGTATCGCGCCATCCCTGCTCACTTGAACAAGCCATAGCGCACAATGCAGTACAACGCCGAGAAAGCGTCCTTCAGGCCGATTTTCTTGCCTTCTTCGTAAGTCCGGCCAGAGTAGCTGATCGGAATTTCATAAACGCGCCAGGCCGGATGGCGTTTCTTGGCGATCTTGGCCGTGATTTCCGGCTCGAAGCCGAAACGATTTGATTGGAGTTCAATGCCTTGCAGCACTTCGCGGCGAAAGACCTTGTAACAGGTTTCCATGTCGGTCAAATTCAAGTTGGTGATCATGTTCGACAAAATGGTGAGTGCCTTGTTGGCCACGTAATGCCAATAATACAGCACGCGATGCGTCTCGCCGACGAAACGGGAGCCGTACACAACATCCGCGCGGTTCTCGATGATCGGCTGAATCAAGCGGGGATACTCGCTGGGATCGTATTCCAGGTCGGCATCCTGCACCAGCACCACGTCGCCAGTTGCGTGACGGAACCCTTCGCGGAGGGCCGCCCCTTTGCCCTGATTGACGGGCTGGTAAAAAACGCGCACGTCAGCGCTTTCCAACCGCCGCAAGATGTGGCGCGTGTTATCCGTGCTGCAATCATCGACGAGAATGATTTCTTTCGGGATTGGCACGGCTTGCACGCGCCGCACCAAGGTTTCCACCCATTGTTCCTCGTTGTACACCGGAATGACTACGGATAGCTTAAAGCCATCGGGAATGGCGTAGATGCCTAGCTGTCGGCACGCGGCCTCGCCCAACAGGGCGTGCAACAGCTTCAAGCGTTCCGGTGGGCAAGTTTGGACGCGTTTGACCAGGCGTTCCAGCTCCGCGAGTGTCGCGGCAGGCAACGTGATGGGGGTCATCCTGTTCCCCTTCGAGAAAATGAGATGAGGCAGAGCGAGCCGCTCATGCGACGGTTCCGACCAGATAAAATCGCTGCCAGACCATCAGGGGACTATGCGCGCACCTTCTTCCTCCTACCTGGCCTGGAGCGAAGTCGCGGTAACTATGCCGAAAAGGAGAAATGAATGCCAGAGCAATTTGACGAGTGGGACCATGAGGCCGCTGGCGACGCCCTTCAGCGGGAATCTCACGATTCCCGCTCGCCAAACGTTTTCCTATTTTTCCGCCGCGCGTGCTCCGCCGGGGATCACCACCAGCGTGACGGATGTTCCCTTGGGACCCAGGATCAGTCGGACGGCTTGCTCCACCGACATCCCCTTGGTCGAATAGTCCTTTGCGAATCTCGTCATGGCAAATACTTCGGTTGAAAGCCTTCAAGGCTATCAAAAATCTCGGACTATCTCGGTTGTTGGAGTAATAATATCCCACGGAATTCACTACTTAACCACCTTCTGAGGATAACTTCTCATGCTGCTCCGTGCTCGACATTACGCCACCGGCGAAATCGTGGATGTTTGTTGTGAAGCAGGCTCGATCCGCTCTCTCCAATCCCCTTCCGAGCGAGCGCCCGACCTGGAAGGAGGTTGGATCGCTCCCGCTTTGTTTGATTTGCAGATCAACGGTTGCGACGGGTATAGCTTCAATTCGGAGCAACTGACCATCGAGCACGCGCGGCACATCATCACGACATGCCACAAGCATGGCATATCTCAGCTGTGTCCCACGTTGATAACGAATAGTCATCATGCCTTGCGGCACGGCATGACCACGCTGCGCCGGGCTTGCGAAGTAGATGCCGCCATTGCCCGCGCGGTGCCGGCGCTTCATCTGGAAGGGCCGTACATCTCCGCCGAGGATGGGCCGCGCGGCGCGCACCCGCGCCAGCACGTTCGGCCACCGAATTGGGACGAGTTTCAACGCTTGCAAGAGGCGGCGGGGGGGCGCATCCGGCTGGTCACGTTGGCCCCCGAACACGAGGGGGCGCTGCCGTTCATCGAGCGCCTGGTCGCGGCGGGGGTCGTCGTCGCTCTGGGACATACGGCCGCCAGCGGCGCGCGCATCCGGGACGCCATCGCCGCCGGCGCCCGTTTGAGCACGCATCTGGGCAATGGTTCTCATGCCCTGTTGCCGCGCCATGACAATTACATCTGGGAACAATTGGCTGCCGATGAATTATGGGCCAGTATCATTGGCGACGGCCATCATTTGCCATCAACTGTCGTCAAGTGCTTTATTCGTGTCAAGACGCCCGCCCGCTCCATCCTGACGTGCGACGCCAGCAGCTTGGCCGGCATGCCTCCGGGCAGCTATGCCGTGTGGGATCAACAAATCGACGTGCTCCCGGAAGGAAAAGTCGTGGTCGCCGGCACGAGTTATTTGGCCGGTTCCTGGGCTTTTACCGATCTGTGCATCGGCAATGTCTTGCGTTGGACGGGTGTCACGCTGGCCGAGGCGCTCGATATGGCCGGCGCGCGCCCGCGTGAGCTGCTCGGCTTGGCGCCGCGACTTCTCGAAGTGGATGCTCCCGCGGACGTGATCCTCTTTGACTGGGAACCCGGTCACGACTTGCGCATCCAAAACGTCATCCTGGCCGGAAAGGTCGTCTCGTCTGGCATGACGGCTGGCGTTTAGGAGTTCGATTCATCCGGGACACGCACGGCTAACGTTTCGTGGTTCTGCCGCGACCGGGTGGATCGGCTCAGAAACCAACCGTAGCCCGCGCCCAGGACGGTGAGGATGCCGCTTCCCCAAATGGCGCCGTCCAGTCCCAGAGCAATATCCCCCCTGAGGATGCCATAAATCGTTCCCAGCAGCGATCCCACCAGGAAGCCCAAGAGACTACCCCAGATGGCGCCACCGAGAAACATTCGCCAGGTGACATAAGACTGGTTCATGGTTTCAGAAGATTGAGAAATCGACCGCGCCATACGTGCGGGATCGAGGTGAATGGTTGTTTTGCGACGGTCACAATCGTTCGTGCTTTGAAGGTTCATCTCATTTTTCGTGGCGGGAAGAAGGCGACTGCGTGGGTGATGGGGAATCGACGGCGGCGTTGATAGGGTCTTCTTCCGGAGGTGGACCGGACCGTCCCTGAATTCGTTCCCACAGCTCACGTCGATAAATCAACACATCCGGGGGAGCCGACACCCCCACGCGCACTTGATCATTGCGCACTTCCAAGAGCGAGACCGTCACATTCAGTTCCGGAATGATCAGTTCTTCTCCCTGCTTGCGGCTAACCACCAGCATCGGCCCACCTCTCGATTCAACTGATCTCGGCTCAAGGTGTTGAGCACACCTTCGTTATCTTCAAGGAGCAACACCAGTTAAGTTGAATCGCAATTGCCGTGCCGATCAGGTGGGATTTCTCCTCTCAGCATTTAACCCCGTGAAAGAACATGAGTAGCGTCAGATGCCCGTTTTTCCTTTCTGAAATCCCAAGCCTTCCCTTGTGCATGTGATTGATGATTTTTTGCCCTCTTCGACGAATAATTTCTCTGCAAGACATATATGTGTCTCTACGCAATAGGGACGCAGGCACCACGAAAAATCAAAACTGACTAAAGCTAGCCCTTGAATGTCGCGGCTGGAGAAGGGATAACTGGAAGCGGCGAGCGGGGCCGGATGATCGGTCCTCGACCGTTGGCGGATGGTTTTTTCCACGATCTTTTGAGGAGAACCTGTGATGGAGCAACTCAGGCAAGCGTTGGCTTTATGGGTCTGCGGCATGGTCATAACGGCACTGGCCGCCGAGGCGTCGGCTCAGGATGCCAAAGGGGGTAAGGTCGATGTGTACATCGGCACCTACACGCGCGGCGACAGCAAAGGGATTTACTTGCTGGAGCTGGACTTGGCTTCCGGCAAGCTGACGGACAAGGGGCTGGCTGGCGCGGTGGCGCATCCGTCGTTCCTGGCCATTCATCCGAACAAACGCTATCTGTACGCGGTCAGTGAGGTAGCCACGGTCGATGGCCAAAAGGGAGGAGGCGTGACGGCGTTCGCCATCGATCCGAAGACCGGCAAGTTGACCGAGCTGAATCGGCAACTTTCGGGCGGAACGGGTCCATGTCATTTGGTGGTGGACCAGGAAGGGAAAGCGGTGCTGGTGGCCAACTACGGCAGCGGCAGCGTGGCCAGTCTCCCCCTCCAAGCGGACGGTCGGCTGAAGGAAGCCGCCTCGGTCATCCAGCACGAAGGCTCCAGCGTCAACCCACAGCGGCAACAGGGGCCGCACGCTCATTCGATCAACCTGGACGCCAACAATCGCTACGCGATGGCCGCCGATTTGGGACTGGACAAGGTGCTGGTCTATCGCTTCGACCCAGCTCAGGGAACACTGACACCCAGTGATCCGCCGTCAGTGTCCACGGTGGCCGGCGGCGGCCCGCGCCATTTCGCCTTTCATCCCAATGGCCGCAACGCCTACACCAATAATGAGATACTATCGAGTGTCACCGCTTTTCAGTACGACCCCGACAAAGGAATCTTGAAGGAGCTGCAAACCCTGTCCACTCTGCCCAAGAATTTCAAAGGGAACAACAGCACCGCCGAGATTCAGGTGCATCCGTCCGGCAAGTTCCTGTACGTCTCCAACCGTGGCCACGACAGCATCGCCATCTTCGCCATTGGTCCAGATGGCAAGTTGACAGCGCAAGGACATCAATCGACGCAAGGGAAGACGCCGCGCAACTTCGGCATCGATCCGACCGGGACCTACTTGCTGGCCGCCAATCAAGCAACCGACAACGTGGTGGCCTTCCGCATCGATCCCGAAACCGGCCAACTGACGCCGACCGGCTCCAGCGTCAACGTCCCGGCGCCGGTGTGCGTGAAGTTCTTGGCTCGTTGAGTTTCACTGATGATTCATCGTTTCGCGCAAGCGCTGGGTGATTCCGCGCGAAACGATGAATTCCCCATGATTCCCCTACCCTCTTCATCACCACACCATGACCACCACCACGCTTCCCGAACTCATCAGCGAAGCCCAGACCTGCGAGGAACGCTTCCTGCGGCAAATTTTTGTCCGGGATCAAATGGCCGAATGGTCGAAGCAGCCGCTGATCATGGCCAAGGCGGATGGCGTCTTTTACTGGGACGTTCACGGTAAACGCTATCTCGATGCCTTGTCGGGAATATATGTCGTCGCGGTCGGCCACAACAACCGCCGCGTGATCGATGCGATCCGTAAGCAGTTCGACATTCTGCACTTCTCGCCGCCGATGCACGGCACCAACCCGGTGGCGATCCAGCTGGCGAACGTCTTGGCCGAATTGGCCCCTGGTGATCTCTCCACCGTCAAGTTCGAGTGCGCCGGTTCCGAAGTGACCGAAGCCGCCATCAAGCTGGCACGGCAGTATCATCGGTTGACCGGCGCGCCGGGGAAGTACAAGATCATCAGCCGCTACCTGTCTTGGCACGGCTCGACGTTGGGGTCGTTGTCGGCGTCAGGTCTCAAGGGACGCAAGACGGTCAATGAACCGCTGGCGCCGGGGTTCGTTCACGTCTTCCCGCCGACCTGTTATCGCTGTCCGTTCGGGAAGACGTATCCCGATTGCGCCATCACGTGCGGCACCTTGATCAACGATGTCATCGAGATGGAAGACCCGGCCACGGTGGCGGCGGTGATGGTGGAACCGATTGGCCATACCGGCGGCATCATCGACCCGCCCCTCGAATATCTGCCGCTGTTGCGCGACATTTGCGACCGGCACAATGTCTTGCTGATCTTCGATGAAATCATCACCGGTATGGGGCGGACGGGGAACCTGTTCGCGGCGGAGACGTTCGGCGTGGTGCCGGACATTCTTTGCACTGCCAAGGGGATGTCCGGCGGCTTTTTCCCCATCTCGGCCATGATCTGCCGACGGCCGATTGCCGACGCTTTTTGGGGGCCGAGCGACGCCAACCCCGGCTTCGTCGAGGGGCACACGAACGAAGGTCATCCCGTGGCTTGCGCCGCCGCCTTGGCCGTGCTGCGCGAAATCCTGGAACATGACTTGTGCGGCAACGCCCGCCGCCAAGGGGAGCGGCTGCGGGCCGGCTTCCAACGTCTGGCGGACCAATATGGCATCATCGGCGACATTCGCGGCAAGGGGCTACTACAAGGAATCGAGTTCGTCCGCGACCCGGCCACCAAGGAACGCTTCCCGAATGAAACCGCCATCGGCACGCGCATCGGCCAACGCGCCCTGGCCAATGGCCTGCTGTGCCGCTTCGATCCGCACTGGCTCGCCTTCGGCCCCCCATTGACCGTCACGGATGAGCAAGTGGATGACATGCTAGAGGTATTGGATTGCAGTATGGGAGAGGTGTTAGCGGCGCTGTGAGATGGAACGAAGAAAAGGGGACGCGACTCGAATTTGCTGGCTGTCAGATGACGCCACGATCCGCTCTCCGTCAAACAAATTCGAGTCGCGTCCCCTTTTCTCGAACGACCTCGCAACCCATGAGTCCGAGGGGATGGTTCGCCCACCTATTGACACGAGGTGTTTTCATGCATCGAAGAACTGTCGCCAGCTGCATCGCGGTCATTGGCGTGCTGCTGCAATTCGGGGCGGACGCCGGCGGGCAGCCAAAGCTAAACGAGAATCCCGCGCCCAACAAACGGGGCGAGATCTACGTCATCATGAAGGCTCGACTTTACGAAGTCGATGAGGCATTCTACGAGAAGCTTCTTGCCCAGGCCAAGTGGCACTCCAAGGCAGATATTGAGCAGTTGGAAGCCAAACCGGCCCCGGCCGACTCGTTGTTCGCCTGCCTGGAGAAACAGAAGCTCCTCACGGCCGGCAAGGAGGTCAACATCGACCCCGGCAAGGACGGCGTGCTACTGACCTTGAGCAAGGAGGTCAACTATTTGCCTACCCCCGAGCAACTTCAGCAAGGCAAGAAAGGCCCGCAAACGATTGTCGAGGGCTTCTCTTTCCGCGTACAAGTTCAAATCAGCCCTGACCGACGTTTCGTACGCGCCACATGCGTCGAGAACAGCCGGGAGATTGAGGGTACTGAAAAGGTCAAAGTGGTTGTGGACCATGAGGGAACGGAAGCCGTTGGGGAGGTTGTCTCCTTGAAGGAAGCCAGCTTGTCCCAAGTGCGGTATATCCCGGACGGCGGATCTTTGCTGCTGCCCCTTCTATCTCGGCCGGGCGAGGCCCGGGACAAGGGTCGTTGGCTGGTCGTGCAAATCGATCCGCGCATTTACATCGAGGAGGAAGAAAGATAGCAGACAAAAATAAGAAAAGAAAAAGAGTGCCATGCTCTAATGAGCCGAGCCGGAGGGGACAGACGTTGAACGCCACCGGTTGGACACGACCAGGTGGCCAAGGTAAGGCAAGGAGGCCTTACCCCGGCGAAGTGACTGTAGCCAGACTCCCGTTATCGGTCACTCAAACAATCGCCCCTTGCTTCCATCGGCTTCAGCGGACGAAGACGGCACCATGTTACTGGGGTCTGGGGCTGCTAGGCAATTGTTGGCAATGGATCGGCAAAGGCGAACCGTCCGGCGCTGCGCCGGGGTAAAGCCTCCTTGACTTTACCCCGGCCACTTCCGAGCGTGCCACCCCACGAATCATCTCCCCGCCAGTGCCATTCCTTTTACTTCGTTTTTGCAATTCACCAGAAAAATCGATTTTTCCTCTTGTAATCTCGCCCAAACCTGCTAAGCTCGCCCTCTAGTCTATTCTTTGTCAGTTCAGTGAAGTTCATCGTTTCGTGCATAGAGATTCATCGTTGTCGCGCCGGACGATTTATCGTTTCGCGCACGGAGATCCAGAGAAGAACCGGCCAACTATTCCGTCCAATCCTCTCTAGCTAGGAGGTTCTGTCCATGCAACTGTGGCACTGGATGTTTGGGAAATCTGGGAAAAACAGGCAATCTAAATGGGG
>JBKBIP010000066.1:0-10685 GCA_046297495.1 Gemmataceae bacterium
GCGCGGAGCGCCCGCCGCGCGCGCCGATGCCGGGGCCATGTCCGAATCAATTCGTCTTCTGCATGTTGGTGTAGTTCTCCATGTATTGACTGTGGTAGCCGCCATCAGGGCCGATCACGCCGACAAAGCGTGCTTTGGCGCCGCCCGGCGGAATTTCGTACACGGCCATGGCCCGCGCGTAGAAATCGGTGGGCTGCACTGTTTGAAACAGGGGCGCATCTTGCATGATGTTCCCCTTCAATTCATTGTGATTGCCGATGCCCAAGACGATGTGAGGGCTGGCATAACGAACCGCTTTGAACGGATTCACCCCCATACCGCGGTCGAGCAGTACCGTCACCGGCTGCCAAGTGGTGGGACTGAAATTGCCGACGTCGGGCTTTTGCAACCGCGTGATGTTAATGGGAGGCGAGGCCGTGAGTAGATTGATATGGCCGCCTCCGTCCGTATCGCTGGGCAAGACGCCCGTGCGATTGTTCGGATGAAACGAGCGAATGCCGGCATTGATCAGGCTGGTGACGCCATCAGCGTCCAAAGTTCCCTCTTCGAGGATGGCCGTCAAGTTGGGATGCAAGCTCGGCAGCAGACCGCCGGAGCCGTCCGACCCCGTGCGCAAGGTGGATAAACCACTGGGGGATTTGTTGAACTGGGCTTCAAAGGTTTGAATCATTCGGCTGACTTCGCTAATGTTGCTGGCTGCTGAACTTTGCTGGGCTTGGTCCGTGATGCCGCTGAATTTCGGAATGATCAAGGCGGCCAAGATGGCGATCACCGCCAACACAACGACCAATTCCGTCAAGGTGTAACCGAAGCGACGTCGATTCCACTGGGAAGTTTTCATGATAAATACCTCTCATAATGGATGCTGGATGTCCAAAATAAACCATGAACGATCGCTGAGCGCGCCACCGCCGCGCGGCGGTGGCTCGGAAACGTTCTCGGAGCTTGGTATTAGAAGGCTGATGTCCTCCGCGCGCCGGAACCCTATTCCCACTCAGCTGGGAATTTGGCGAACAGCCCCGACGAGGCGTCGCTGTCTCGAATTAGCGGGCCAAGCGCGGCGGGGGCGGATCCAAGCTGGACACGAACGAGAGGTAAAAAGGCGGTGGCAAGACGTGATGGCGCGCGACCGCGGGAGATAGGGCGGCCCATGCCGACGATGGTTCACAGTACCAGGGCGGCGAGCTGAAGCCGTCTTGCCAGTGACAGGAGCACAGGCGGCTCGATAGGGCGGGGCCTTGCCGGGGCGTGTGGGTTTCCGCGACCTCGACAGACAATGGTTGACCACAGCATTCGCAACTACATTTCCCAGCTCCACAACAACCACACGCCGGCACGGCTGATAAAGACGCAGCCTGGGCCGCGGATATTGAGTCAGAAGCGGGCGGCTCAAAGGGAACTTCCACGCGCACGGGGAACCGGGCAATCAGCAGGGATGATAACAATAATGTAATCAATCCCAAGCGCGGCATGGAACAACATCCTGTTCGAGGAATTTTCGTTATGGTGCTTATGTTAGACTTGGTTTGACGATTGGCAAGAAGAAAGACCGACAATGGGGCCGGATGACGCGAGGGGTTCAGAAAAACAAAATGGGACGGACGCGCTGGACGCGAGAAGCGCGTTCATCCCCTGCTGTCCCTTTGCCCTACGAACCGGCTTGGGGGGCGTGGTTGCAACATTTGGTCATGGACACGGAGTTGCCGCAGCCGTGGTAGGAAACCTCGGTCATGTAATGGCGCATCAGCATCAACCCCCGACCGCAGGGACGCTCCAGGTTTTCGATGGCGGTCGGATCGGGCACGTCGTTGGGATTGAAGCCGGGACCTTCGTCGGTAATATGAATTTCAAAGCGTTCGGCATCGATGCAATAGGAAATATGCACCTTCTTGCCTTGGTCCATGCGGTTGCCGTGCTTGATGGCATTGACCAAGGCTTCCTCAAGGGCGAGTTTGATGCCGAAAATATCTCGTTCGCTAAATTTGGTGGCTTGGAGCGCGCGTTCAATATCCGATTGCACCCGCCGGGCCTCGTTGGGATCGCTGGGAATGATCAAATCGGAAGTCATTAGGGACCGCCGCTCATTCTTCATCGAGAACTTCTTTGCTTGAATCATCGAGGGCATCATCCTGAAGTGACTCCTGGCAAAATAGTGGTTGCCGATTCCTATAGAAGAGAAACGAGAGCGAAGAGACTTTGCTACTTTGGGAAACCCAAATCAATCACTTCCGAGAATAGGAAGCGGGACAGGCGATAACAGCGAAGCCATCGATGGCAAACCGATGAATCGAGGGTAGGGGCGCCCCATCGTGGAACGGGCGTCAGGATCAGCCAAATGCTTGTAGGGCGGACTGCTCCTCCTTTTGGATATTAAACAGTTTATTGAGTTTGGTAATCTCAAACACTTCATAAATCTGCGGGTCGATGTTGCAGAGAATCAGACGCCCGCCCGTGACTTGTAACTTCTTATTCAACGTGATCAATTTGCCCAGAGCGGCGCTGGATAGGTATTCGACATTGCCGAAGTTGAGGAGAATCTTACGCCGTCCGGCTTCATCCACCAAGCTAAACAGCTGCTCGCCGATCTGCTGGATGTTTTGTTCGTCCAGGATCTTACGATCGGTGAAACTCACCACGGTCACATCGCCGATGTCTTCGACCTCCAAGCGACGCCGGCGCGGTTGCGACGTCATGGACATCCTCCTTCTATCCGCCTCTCGCTGTTCAGGACACCCCAAGAGGGAAGACCTGGAGAAGTTCTCAAAGAATGGGATTAGCGAATAACTATTGACTTTAAGGTAACTTGGGGCAATGTCAAGTATTTTCTGCCGATTTTCCGCCCGGACTCACGAAGGAGACAAACGCCGGCGCGGTTCGCGGCGGCGGCGCGCCAATCGCGCCCCGCATCTTACAATTGTGCCCGATGGATGAGCCGAGGCCAAGGGAAAGAAAACGGTGAACCCGAACCGCTTAGCCATTCTCCAATAAGATGTGCGGATGGCGCGGAGAATGAGGGTTCATAAGATAGATGCTTCCAGGTTCGATTCCTGGATTTCGGGACCGCGTCAGCGGCGCCCGAGGCGTTCCGCGCTTGGCGCGAGTCCCTCTGCTTTGGTCAAGCAGACCGGCGCCGCGGCCCCAGGTACCTTGGTCTCGTTACCGCGCTGGTTGCCTTGCGGACTGGCTTTTGCCGATGTCCCCGCGACTGTCGTTGAGGCCAACACCGGGACCCGCGGCGCCCCATTCGCATTTGCTTTTCATCCATCCTTGGAACCGACACCTATGTGGCACCGTGAACGAGTTTTGGGCGGCGTGACGATTTACGAATACGAACGGGGCTTGCTCTATCGCCGGGGTCGGTTCCAGCAGCAGCTCGAGCCAGGGCGCTATCGACTCTGGCCGTTCCTGGGGCGCCGTATCCTGGTGGTGGACATTCGACGGACCACCCTGGCGATCGTCAATCAAAAACTCATGACCGCCGATCCGATCACCGTGACGCTCAATGTGGCAGTGGATTACGAACTCGCCAACGTCGTGGCGGCCATGCACCAAGTCAAGGACTATCAAATTCAGCTGTACAACGACGCCCAGCTGGCGGCGCGCGAGGTGGTTGGCGGCGTACTGGTCGATGAGTTGTTGCGCCAACGTCAGCCGATCAACGCGCGAATTCAAGAGGCCCTAACGCCGGTGGCTCAAGGGTACGGTGTGCGGATCGTCCATTTGGGTATCAAGGATGTTATCCTGGCCGCCAAGGTGCGCGATATGCTGATGAAGGAAGAGGAAACCAAACGGCTGGCGCAAGCGGCCTTGATCGGCGCCCGTGAGGAAGTGGCCACACTCCGCGCCTTGGCCAATGCCGCCCGCTTGGCGGCGGAACAGCCCGAATTGCTCAGCCTGCGTGAGCTGGAGGTGCTGCGCGCCTTCGCCCAAACGGCGGGACATACCGTCGTGGTCGGGATGCCCGGCTTCGCGCCCGCGCGGCGGCACGCCCGCCACCGGGACCGCCGGCCGCCCAGCAATGAATCGGAAGCGGCGGAATAGCTCATGCGCGTTCTCCCCTTGCACTCCTGGGATTTGCCGGCCCGCGCTGCCATTGCCCTCCAGAGCGAATTGGCGGGCCAGATTGAGGTGCGAGCGCCCTTGACGCATTGGGACCTGGTGGCCGGCGCCGATGTCTCCTATGACCGTTTCTCCGATGACATTTACGCGGGCGTGGTCGTGCTGCGCCTGTCCGATGGTGCCATCATCGAGCGCCAGGGGGCTTGGCGGCGCACGTCATTCCCCTACATTCCTGGCCTGTTATCCTTCCGCGAGGCGCCGGCCTTGCTCGAAGCCTTCGCCCAAATCACGGCGGAACCGGATGTGGTGATCTTCGATGGACAGGGGATTGCCCACCCGCGCCGGCTTGGCATCGCCAGTCATATCGGGCTATGGCTCGATCGGCCCAGCATCGGCTGCGCCAAGAGTCTGTTGACGGGGACGTTTGGCGAATTGAAGCGCGACGCCGGCGCCGTGGCGGCCCTGATGGATCGGAAGGAAGTCATCGGTCAGGTGGTGCGGACCAAGACCGGCGTGCGGCCGGTGTACGTCTCGGCGGGCCACCAGATCGATCTGCCCAGCGCCGTGCGCGTCGTGCTGTCCTGCTGCCGAGGTTATCGTTTGCCGGAACCGATCCGCCAAGCCCATCAATATGTCAATGAGCTACGCCGCCGGGCTGCTTGCGAGAATCCCGACATGAACTTATAATACCTGGAGAACTGGTTGGGCGACGGAACGGTCGGCTCACCCAAAACGCCCAGCGCCCAGGGCTGGACGGCTCTCGTTCGCCGAAAACTTGCAGGGATACGCGGCACATGCCCCCGGACACCCTACCTATCATTGTGACTATTCCCAGTCGCCTAGACCTGTTGCCGGTGGCGCGAACGTTCGTTGCCTCGGTGTGTCAAGTGTTCGGCATCGACGCGAAAACCACCGACGCCATCGTCTTGGCGGTCAACGAAGCCATCAGCAACGTCATCCGCCATGCCCACCACGACCGCCCCCAGGCCATGCTGCAAATTCACTGTCTGCCGCACGCCGACTCCCTGGAAATCCACATCCTCGATGAAGGCGCCCCGTTCGATCTCGACGCCGTGCCGGAGCTGGACCCCGGCGAGCTGCGCATCGGCGGCCGCGGCGTCTTCCTCATGCGCGCCCTGATGGACGAAGTCAGTTGCCAACCGCTCACTCCCCACGGTAACCGCCTGCGCCTGCTCAAACGCTATCACAGGCGCGGCAGACTTCCCGAAGAGAGGTGAGGAACCGGCAGGCGATCTCGAAAACCCGTTTCTCAACTCGGTTGGCGGTATGCAACGCCAGCGCCAATCCGAAGCAAACCGCCGCCAGCTCGGCCAATCCGAATCTGCGGCTGTTTAAGGTGTCGCGATAGGTGAACCGTGGAATCCAAACAGTAATGGGATGACCAAGCACTCCGATGCAAGTAACTCTAACCGTGACGGGTGGTCCCAACCGGGACCTGACATTCACGTTTGACCAACACGCCACGTTTCTCGTGGGCCGTTCGCCTGAGGCGCATTTCATCATTCCAGAGGCGACCGACCCTTATTTCTCGCGCCATCATTTCATGATCGAGATCAATCCACCGCTATGCCGGCTGGTGGATTTGAACAGCAAGAACGGCACCTACGTGAACGGCGCCAAGGTTCAGACCATCGACTTGAAGGATGGTGATGAAATCCGCGGTGGATTCACCACCATTCGAGTGGCCATCCATGCCCCCACCAAGTCATCCCAACCACCGCGAACCGAGGAATCGAACCTGGAAATCGCGACTACCATGCCGCGCCTCGCCGAACTGGCGTTGCGCTGGAATCGTCTGTCTGGCTCCGCCCTCCTGGAGAACATACGCGCCGATCAGCAACAGCGCTGGGCGGGTGGAGAGCGCCTTCCAGTCGAGACCTATTTGGAGTTAGCGCCGGTTCTGCACCGGGATGTGGATGTCCTTCTCGATCTGATCTACAGCGAAATTCTGCTGCGCGAGGAACAAGGGGAAAAACCGCAACGCGACGAGTATGTGCGCCGGTTCCCTCAGCTGGCTCAACCGCTGCAAGCGCAGTTCGAGGTGCATCAAGCGGTGCAGGAAGAGGTCGGCACGCGCGAACAGACCCACCAGCTCAAGGAACGCACGGGCCGCACGAGCGAACGCCGGGGCCAGACCCTTCCACAACCGAGTCAAGGCAATACCCTGGCCTACCGATTGCCCTGTATTGCCGGTTACGAAGACCTCCAGCAAATCGGTCATGGCAACCTGGGAGTTGTGTACCAAGCCCATTGCCAGTTGGAAGGCGTGCGCGTGGCCATTAAAACCGTGGTGCCGGTCGGCGAGCCTTCGCCGGCGCTGCTGACCGACTTTTTCCGGTCGGCCAACCCGCTGCGGTACTTGCGCCATTCGAGCATCGTCTCCTTGCACGAATTGGGCTATGCCGACGACGTGCTCTATTTCGTCCTGGATTATGTGTCAGGCATCAGCCTCGAAGCCGCCTTGAAGCGAGAAGGAGCGTGGCCTCTCGAACGCTCTGTGACGTTAATCTGCCACCTCCTGGAGG
Source organism: Gemmataceae bacterium (assembly GCA_046297495.1). GTDB lineage: Bacteria > Planctomycetota > Planctomycetia > Gemmatales > Gemmataceae > JBKBIP01. The sequence continues at coordinate 6,606 of JBKBIP010000066.1, forward strand.
CCTTGGCCTACGCGCACGGCCAAGGTTTCGTCCACGGCGACCTCAAGCCTACTAATGTACTGTTGACGAGCGCGAGCGCCGCGAGCGTCTCTCCCACCAGCGTGAAGATCACCGATTTTGGGCTGGCACGCGTGTATCAGGCGTCGCCGCTGAGTGGCTTGACCATGACCGCCCGGTCCAGCAGCACCACGGGCTTTCTGCCGCCGGAGCAGGTCTTGGATGTCCGCGCGGTTTCCGCCGCCGCCGACCAATACGCCGCCGCCGCCACCTTGTACACGATGCTCACCCGCCAACCGCTTTATGAAGGGGGCACCAACCCCGTCGAAATGATGAAGCGTTTGTTGCGTGAGGAGCCTGTTCCGCTGCTGACGCGCCGCCCCGACCTGCCGACGGGGTTGGCCCAGGCGGTTCAGAAAGCCCTATCCCGCAAACCCGAACGCCGTTTCGCCGACGTGACCGCCTTCCAGGCCGCGCTACTGCCATTCGCCAGCCCATGACAAGAAAAAGGGGACGCGACTCGTATTTCGATGGTTATTAGATTCCGCCACGATCAACTCTCCATCAGCAAATACGAGTCGCGTCCCCTTTTTCCCTCCGTGAAAATGATTGCCCTGGGGCGGGGAACGAGCTATCTTGAGAACAGCCAAGACCTTCCCGCACCGACAAGAAAAAGGGGACGCGACTCATATTTGCCCGACTTGCCCCACCAGCACCCGGCCTTGGCCGACGCCCTCGAACAGGGGGCCTTGTTCTACAACATGCTGGCGGAGCATCGCCGCCGCCAACGCTGAAGGAGTACAAGCCATGCGTTTCACGACATCTGGCGGACCGTGCCATAACTTCGGCGCGCCCCTCCTGAGCCGGCGCGAGCTGTTGTGGCGGGCGGGGTTGGGCTTCGGGTCGTTGGCCTTGGCCGACTTGCTGCTCGATGACGGTGTGTTGACGGCGGCCAGCGGCACGACCGAGCAGCCGCACTTTGCCGGCAAGGCCCGGAGCGTTATCTTCTTGTTCATGGGGGGTGGGCCAAGCCAAGTCGATACCTGGGACCCCAAGCCGGAATTGCGCCAGCTCAACGGCAAGGATGTGCCGGAGAGCATCGCCAAGGACGTGCCGCGCATCGCCCGCGCGCCGTTGCGCAACCTGTACGCCTCGCCGTACCAATTCACGCCGATGGGGCAAAGCGGCATCCCGGTGTCGGAGCTGTTCCCGGAGACGGGACGCTGGGTGGACCAGCTGTGCGTGCTGCGGAGTTGTCGGCACAACAGCCCCATTCACGCCCCGGCGGAATACATGGCCACGACGGGGACATTCATCGGCGACCGGCCCAGCCTGGGGGCGTGGGTCACTTACGGTTTGGGGAGCGTCAACCGCAACCTGCCGAGCTTCATCGTCTTCGCCACCGGGGAAAGCGGCCGGCCGCCCGCCTGGTCGTCAGGCTTTTTGCCAGCGCGCTATCAAGGCACCGTCGTCAAGGCCGAGGGCATCCCCAACCTGAACATGCCCGCCGACGTCACTGCTGATAACCGGAAGGCACAACTTGACTTGATCCGTCAGCTGAACGAACACCACTTGCGCCGCCATCCGGATCACAGCGAGCTGGAGGCGCGCATTCGGTCCTACGAGATCACCTTCCGCATGCAGGCCGCCGCCGGCGAGGCGTTCGACCTGTCCCGCGAAACCGTCGAAACCAAGAAGCTATACGGCGTCGGCGCGGAAGAGACCAACGAATTTGGCGCCTTCTGCCTGCTGGCCCGGCGCTTGGTGGAACGAGGCGTTCGCTTCATCCAGCTCCGTTCCGGCGGCTGGGACGCGCACGGCAACTTGATCAACAACCACACCCCACAAGCTCGGAAAACCGACCGGCCCATCGCCGGGCTGCTCGCCGACCTGCACCGCCGCGGCTTGCTCGATGAAACCTTGGTCATCTGGGGGGGCGAGTTCGGGCGGACGCCGACGGCGGAAAACCCTGGCCCGACACCTGGACGCAACCACTCGCCGTCCGGCTATGCCATGTGGCTGGCAGGCGGCGGCGTGCGCGGCGGCCAAGTCATCGGCGCCACCGACCCGGTTGGCTACGCCGCCATCGAGCGCCCCATCCACCCCAACGACCTGCACGCCACCATCTTGCACGCCCTCGGCCTCGATCAGCACTTGCTGACCTATCTGCACAACAATCGCCACGAGCTGGCCACTGTCAACGGCGGTGAAGTGATTCAGGAAGTGTTTGGGTGACAGTCCCCGAATTCACGTGTTGAACTGGTCTAAGCATGACCTCTCACCGCCGAAAAGCGTGCCAGTTTCCATCCGGGCCGAGGATTTCATTGGGAACGAAGTTCGCCTTGTAGGTCATCGAAGCGCAACCGACGACGTAGTAGCCTAGATAGACGTGCGGCAATCCACACTGGGCGGCGCGTTCGATCAGTTTCAGGACGTTCCAGGTTCCCAACGAGCGTTGGCGCTCGGTGGGCTCGTAGAAGAAATAGATGGCCGACAGCCCCCCCGGCAGCTCATCGACATAACCCACCCCGATGAGCTGCTGGTCCAGATAATAGCACCATTCTTGCGTGGGAAACGGATTATCGACAAAGGAGCGGGCATACTCGGCGGCGTCCTTGGGTTCGTGCCAGGGCCAGCCCTTGAAATCGGTTTGAAAGGCATGATAGCGGTCGTACAATTCGAGCTTGGCCAGTGACACGCTGGGTTTGCCGATGTGCAGAGTAATGTCCGCCGCGTTGCGGTTCCAGGCGCGGCGCTGGCTGCGGTTGGGGCGAAAGCGGCGCACGTCGATGCGGAGCGGTCGGCAAGCGTTACAGCTGGCGCACTGGGGCCGGAACAAAGTGCTACCAAAACGTCGCCAGCCGTGGTACATACGTTCCATGTACTCGGCGGGACTTAGAGTCAAGAATTGCTCATATTCCAGCTGCCAAGTCTCGTCGGGAAGATAGCCACACTGGCTCGGTGGAGCCACGAAATGAAATAACGACTCCATCGCCGCCTTCGCGGATGCATCGGTTCGCGCTCGGAAGCGAACGCGAATCGATGAGTCCTCCTATCACTGGAAGGTTTAATGTGGTACGCCGCTGTTTCCCATTCCCCCTTCCCTTGGGAGAGAAGAAAAGATTAGGGGTGGGAACATCATCTATTATTGTATATCATCCTCGTGAGGTAGTTCACTTTTTATGCCAGCGGGCGAACTGTCGGCGGATGAGCCAATCGCCGACGGCGGGGGGGAGCCAGCGCAGCACGCGCACGCGCCAAGCAGCATGGGCCGGGAAAGCGACGAAGGGCCGCCGCCGACGCAGCGCCTGCAACATGATGCGGGCGGCTTCGGCGGGTTCCATCAGCTGGCGCGGCGGCAAGTGGAGATGTTCCGTCAACGGCGTCCGCACCCAGCCGGGGCAGATCGTCGTCACATGGATGCCGAGCGGCTGCAGCTCCACGCGCAGCGCGTCGAGCAGGGCATTGACGCCGGACTTACTGGCGCAGTAGCCAGCCATGAACGGCAAGCCGCGATAGGAGGCCAGGCTGGAAATGGCGGCGAGATGTCCGTGCTGGCGTTCGAGCATGGCGGGCAACACGGCGGCGATGCTATGGGCCACCCCCAGCAGGTTGACCTGAATCTGCGCCGCGAAATCCTCCAGGGAAAACTCCGCCGCCGTCATCCGCCGGCCAATCCCGGCGCTGGCGATCAGCAAATCGATGGGTCCCAATTGGTCTCGTAGCTCCGCGACCACCTGGAACAATGCTTCCCGTTCCGTGACATCCGCCACGCCCCAAGCGAAGCGCTGGCCGGTCAGCTCCGTTTCCAGGGCGCGCAGCGGCTCGGCTTGCAGGTCGATGCCCGCCACTGCTGCCCCTTCCGCCGCCAACGCCTGCACCAGCGCCCGCCCCAACCCGCTCCCCGCGCCGGTGACGAGCGCGACCTGATTGTGAAAAGAGGACATGGGTGGATGGTTCCCTAAGATCATTGACCAGGTGGCGGGGGGGGGGGGGGGGGGGGGGGGAGGGGGGGGGGGGGGAGGGGGGGGGGGGGGGGGGGGGGGGGGGGGGGGGGGGGGGAGGGGGGGGAAGAGGAGGGGG
>JBKBIP010000067.1:0-3116 GCA_046297495.1 Gemmataceae bacterium
AACGAATAAGACCCTCGCTGACGCTTCGGGCTGGTAGGACGGGGGCGAACGAATAAGACCCTCGCTGACGCTTCGGGCTGGTAGGACGGGGGCGAACGAATAAGACCCTCGCTGACGCTTCGGGTTGCCGGAGCTTGCGCCGTCGGATACCAGGGCCTTGCAACGGGTGAACCGGGGCGGCAGCTGGAACAACGACTCCGGGAACGGCCGGGCGGGACCCGCAGCACGAACGGCATGAAGAATTGATGGAATGGCTGGGCCGGCCGTTTGACCCGGAGGCTTTGGAGCTGGGCTGGGTCAATCAGGCCCTGCAGCGCGGCCGTTGGGGAGGAAAGTAGCATGTCGCGCGCTCGCGCCTGCTGTAAACTACTGGGTTGGATAGGCAGGCGTGCGAACTTATAACATAGTGGTTAACAGCTTGGCGCGATTTGGAGAGCGCTGAGCGGGACCAATGGGCTGGAGTTCGTAGACGGTTCCAATGTGGTATCGAACTCCTATTCGGCTCCGCAACTGATTGTTTATTGATGACTTGCGGCGCTTAATACTCAGGGAGTCGCGCGCGGCGTACCGAAGAGTGTCTCGTTCGGGGAGCTTCATCGGGCGTCTACCCACGGACGCCCCACTCGGGTTGACGCGAAACGCCGAGAGCAGCTGCCCTCGGCGTCTCTTGGTAACTCTTGTGTTCGGTTCGCTCGATACCGGACGATTCAGCGCCCCAACGCATGGTATCACAACACGTTGTTACGGCAAGGTGAAGTTCGATGCTGGAATGAAACAGTTCTCGAACTCCGATCGGCCCCGGGGTTTGGAAGCTGGGTGTTATGCCAGCGATTCCTGGATGATCGGGGCGTCCGTGGTGACGATCTTGATCGGCCGGCCGTCGGTTGTCGAGAACTCGTGGTCTGGGTCGATGCCCAGTTGGGTGTAGATGGTGCGGGCGAAGCTTTCCACCTTGTAGAGCTTGTCCTTGATCTCGGCAGCTCTGTAGTCGGTGGCGCCAACGACGTTGCCGCCCTTGAAGCCGCCGCCGGCCAGGACGACGAATTGAGTCGGCCAGTGGTCGCTCCCCTTGCCGCCGCCGCCCTGTGGCCAGGGGGTTCGGCCCATCTCGCCCAGCAAGGCTACAATAGTGGTCTTGAGTAACCCATTTTGGTCCAGGTCTTCGAGCAGGCTGGCTACGGCCATGTCCACGGAGGGGAATTTCTCGCGCATCGTGCCGTCGTTGTCGCCGTGGGCGTCCCAGCCGCCGAAGTTGACGTGGACGAAGGGCACACCAGCTTCGACCAACCGACGCGCCACCACCACGGATTCACAGAATCCCTTGCCGCCGCGCAGCTTGTTGCTCGGGCCGGCGCCATAGCGTTCCAGACTTTTCGTGTTTTCCTTTTTCAGGTCCAGCGCCTCGGCCATCTTTGCCGACCGGAGCAGGTCGAAGGCCTTCTGCTGAAACTGGTCGCGGCCTTCCACGAGCGGATCGAGTTGATCGAGCTGCCGCCGCTGGGCATTGAGGGCCTGGACTAGGTCGGCGTCGCGGTCAAATGCCGGTAGGTTGACTTGCGGGACAGATAGCATTTCCTGCATTGCTCTGGCCTGCTCCTGGGAGAACAGGAGTGGGCCAAAGGCCGCACCGAGATAGCTGTCGGTCAGCACGTCCTTATCGCCGCCGCCCAGGACGATGAAACTTGGCACACCCGGCGGGGCTTGCTTGAGCTTGGCCAGGACGCTCCCGTAGGTCGGATACTTCGGCGTCTGCGGTACCCGGCGCCGGTTGGCAGTGAGCCAGTAATTGGTGTCTTTGCCGTGATCGGCGCGGCCGTCACCGGTCGTGCAGGAGCGGACGATGGTGTACTTGTCGGCAACCTGCGCCATCCGCGGCAACAGATCGCTGACCTGAATGCCCGGTACCTTGGTCGAAATCGTCTTGAAAGAGCCACGGAACTCGGCCGGGGCATCGGGCTTGGGGTCAAACGAGTCGCGGTGGTTGGGGCCGCCGCCCAGCCAGATGCAGATCATCTGCTTGGCTGCCGCTGATTTGCCTGCCGCCGTGGCCTGGATACGAAACAGGTCGGCAAGCCCCAGGCCAAAGAGCGTGGTACCGCCAACGCGGAAGAAATCCCGACGATTCAAAGAATCGCTCATGATAAGTCTCCTGGTCTCCTGAGTTGCACGCCTTCGTTCGCGGCATCACTGGTTGAACAAAAACTCATTGCTGTTGAGCAGGCTCCACAGCAGCCCTTCCAACTCCTTTCCAGTCGAGCTTGCCTGCTTAAGGTAATCCTGGCTCAGCTTCAACTCGGCCGGGGTTGGCGGACGGCTCAAGGTGGCCAAGAATAGTTCCGTGATACGTTCGTCGTCGCTGAGCGAGGTCTGAGCAAGGCGGGCGACCCGGCCTTGCTTATCGGCGATCTTAGTCCGGACCCGCGGATGATTAGCCAGAAACAATGCCTGGAGCATGGTTGCCTGGTTGTCGCGCTCGCAGTCGCAGGCTACCTCGACATCCCGCTCGGGTCGGCCGAACGTGTTCAGGGCAAAGGTAGCTGCCCCGTCGCCACGACAGAAGATTGCTCCGCCCTCGAGCATCCGGATGTCGGCCGGCATCGCTCCCGAGTCGCGAACGCTCCGGTCGCCCTTGTCGAGGCCGGCTGAACCGGTGGCCTGGTCGATGATGTCGAGCAGCACCTCAGCCGGCAGCCGGCGGACGTAGAACGAGGCAAAATTGCGCCGATCGTAGCGGTTGCCGACACCCGTCGCACTGCTTTGCTGGTAAGTCCGGCTATTTAGGATCGTGCGGTGTAACCATTTGAGGTCATACTTGTTCGCGATCAAGCCGGCGCAGAGTTCCTGTAATAATTCCGGGTGTGAGGGTGGGTTCAACGGCGACAGGTCGTCGGGTGGATCGATGATGCCACGGTCAAAGTAATGGGCCCAGACACGGTTGACGATGGCCCGAGCAAAGAAGGGGTTGTCCGGCCGGCGTAGCCAAGCCATCACCAAGGCGCGGGGGTCGCTGCCGTCTGGTGGCGCTGGGTGGGCAGTTGATTCCCCGAGCAGGCGGAATTGCCGCGAAGATTGTGTTCCCAAGGGGCTAGTCACAGTGGCGAAGCCATTCTTGCTGG
>JBKBIP010000067.1:3215-10642 GCA_046297495.1 Gemmataceae bacterium
TGTTGAAGAGGGACCGGCCTCCCTTCATGTCAGGACCATCGAGATCCTTGGCAGTGAGGACAAAAACCTCGCGTCCGCCGAAACCCTTTTCAAAGGAAGCTCGTAGCTTGCTAGGCAAGTCGGCTGCGTGTTTCTTGGCCGCAGTCATGGCCTCAGGTTTGGCCTTTGCCCGCGCGTCGGCCATACTGTTGAAGTGCGGCACACGCATGAAGAAGTTGGCGAAACTGAGCAGGTCGTCCTGCGTCCAGACATCATGCGGATGGCGGTGGCACTGAGCACATTGGAGCCGCAACCCCAAGAAGGCATGGGCCACGCGGATGGCATGATCGACGTCGGTGGTCATCCGCCGCTGCCAGAAAAGGTCAAGGGTTCGCCGGGCGGCGTACGTGGCCGGCGGCTTGGCCTCGGCTTCCTCCCTCAGGATGGTTGTTGTCTCGTTGGCCCAAGCGTCGTAATCACGACCCTCGCGGCTGGTGGCCAGGAGAACACGTTCTACCATTTCATCGTAGGGGACATTCTCGCGGAAACGTGCCCGCAGCCACTCGTACCCTCGATACTCATCTGGGACCGAAGCCGGGAAAATAGCGCCGGGGGTGTAGCCCGTCAGCCGCAGGATGTCCATGAATTTCGTGGCCCACAGGGCGGCGTAGCCGGGTCGGTCCAACAGTTCGTCGATCTTTTTGGCTCTCTTGCTCGGATCCGTGTCCGCCAAGAACGCGCGGACCTCTTCCGGGGTCGGCAATAGGCCCGTGACATCAAGCGTTACCCGGCGCAGGAAAGTCGCATCATCGCATACCGCGGACGGTTGCAGGTTCAAGAGTCGCAGTCGTGCCAGCACATGCTTGTCGATGAAGTTGGCTTCTTGGATATTCGGGAAGGTCTCCGCCAGCTGCTCCGGTGTGACGATCACGATCGCCAAGCCCACCTGCCCCGGATAGCGAACGACGATGGCGGAATCACCGATACCCGTTGCCCGAACCTGGCCGTTCCGGTCCACCTCGACTACTTCGCGATTGACCGCCTCGAACGCACACAGCGCCGTTACGTCTTCCTGGGAGTCGTCGGCGTAAACGGCCTGCACCTGCAAAGCAAACCGATCACCAGGTTTGACGGTACGGCTGGCCGGCGTTACCTCCAGCCGCTGAACTGCCGACTTCTCGACCGAATCGAGTCGGGCACCGGCGGCGATCCAATTCCGAAAGAGCTGGTATTCGGGACTTCCGACCTCCAGCCGTTTGCCACCTTCGTGCGGCACCCGCGCCGTGGCCTTGAGCAAGACTAAGCTGGCGTCGGCATCCAGCACGTTGATGCGACGGCCGCCGACTTCCTTGAGCAACCGCTCGTGATCGAGTTGCGGATCAACCCCAAACAGGCTCAGCCGCAAGCCGCCCTTGCCCTGCACCATGCCATGACAGGCCCCGGCATTGCAGCCCAGTCGGCTTAACAGCGGCACCACATGGCGCGTGAACAGTGGTTCGGTCGGCACGGACGATGCCGGGGCGTCGCCAGCGCGGGCGGAGCTGGCGGCCAGAAGAGGACCGGCCAAAGCAGTCAACAGGAGCAAACCAACGTAACGCATTCCTGATTCTCCGGCAGGAACAAGGTGGAACGAAAATTCCGCCCTTGCAAGTTATGGGAAGGCTCCTTCGACGCATCGCAGCAGGCGGGCGCTTCAGGTAAGGCTTTTATTACCTTCCACGACGGAAGGGAAGGTAACAGGAATTCCAAGCTATTTCCGCGGCTAAGCGGCCTGGTCAGCTGGCTTTTTTCAGTGCTCCTTCGAGGGCATAGCGAACGAACAGGGCCAGCGTTTCCTTGCCCTCGTGTGGTCGAACCTGGGTCAGGCGCTTGCCAAGAGCGGGGAGAATCGGTTTCAGATCGACGTCGAGCAATTGCAGCGTCCGGGTCGCATGCAGGGTAGCGTTCCAGTCGGCGGAATTGACGGTCGCGATTAGCACGTCCAGGGCTGCTTTCTTCTCGATGTCGTTCTCGCCCCGGAAGCCCTTGACGTTCTTCCAGGCCTGGTCCCGGCCATACCAGTTGATTCGCTCGCCGGTGAATTCGCGCGGCGAGCCGTCGGGTTTGTAGCAACCGCGCTGGTCCACCTCGGCCGTCAGTTTCATCAGGACAACCCAGCAGACAGCGAACCATATTCAGGCCTTTCTGGAACGTTCATGAATCTGCATGTGACGCCACGCCAAACTTTGTCAGATCCAGAATCAGGCGATGATCTCATGGACCAGCCGCCCATGCACGTCGGTCAAGCGGAAGTCGCGACCGGCGTGGCGGAAGGTAAGCCTCTCGTGATCTAGCCCCAGCAGGTGCAGAATCGTCGCGTGCAGGTCATGGATGTGGACCGGGTTCTCGACGGCTTGGAAGCCGAAATCATCGGTCCGCCCATGACGGATGCCGCGCTTCACACCGCCGCCGGCCAGCCACAGGCTCCAGCCGTACGAATTGTGACCCCGGCCCAGCGCGTCAAAGTTGATGTCCTTCTTGCCCTTCACCCCTTGTACCAGCGGAGTCCGTCCAAACTCCCCGCTCCAGATGACCAGCGTATCATCGAGCAGACCGCGACGCTTCAGGTCGACCAGCAAGCCGGCAATCGGCCTGTCCACCCGAGCGCAACTGCTCTTTAGGCTACGATAGATGGCCCCGTGGTGGTCCCAGCCCTTGCTCGTGACCTGGATGAACCGCACCCCCGCCTCGGCCAGCCGGCGCGCCAGGAGACACTGCCGGCCAAAGGCGTCCGTTTCTCCGCCGCCAACGCCGTACAGGGCCAGCGTCTCGGCGGTCTCCTTGGACGTGTCCAGCACTTCGGGCGCCCCTTGTTGCATGCGGAAGGCCAGCTCGAACGTCTCGATCAGGCTTTCCAGCTTCGAGTCGCGCGCCCGCTCGGCATGATCGCGATTAATCTGATGCAAAAACTCCAGCTGCTGCCGGCGAAGCTCGAGGGGCAAGCGCGGGTCGGAGAGATAGCGAATCTTCTCCCCTTCGGCCTTGTCGGCGTCGCGTAATACGGTAGCTTGGTAGACCGCTGGCAAGAAGTCGCTGCCGCAGTTCACGGTGCTACCCGCTGGCGGCGAGATCACCACGAAGCCAGGCAGGTCCTGGTTCTCGGTCCCCAGGGCATAGGTGATCCAGGCGCCCATGCTCGGCCGAGGCACCAACATGCCGGTATGGAACTGCTGCACTGCCGTGCCGTGTTCGGGACTGTCGCAGACCATGCTGTTGATGATGCACAGCTCATCGGCCTGCCGGGCGATGTGCGGGATGGCATCCGACAGCCACAGACCCGCCTGGCCGTGCTGGGCGAACTTCACCGGCGTCGCCATGATCGGGCCGAAATCATCCGGGTTCTCCCCTTTGCCTTCGCGCCAAGGCTGCGGCATCCGTTCGGGAGACAGTCGTTCGCCGTGCCGGTGAAACAGCTCCGGCTTGTAGTCGATCAGATCGACGTGCGACGGTCCGCCTTCCATGAAGAGGAGGATGACTCGCTTGGCCCGCAGCTTGAAATGCGGCGGCTTGACGGCCAGCGGCGAGCCAGGGCTGTTAGTCTCCAGAGCACCCGCCGCGCTTTGCGTCCCCAGAGCCGACAGCGCCAGCGAGCCGAAGCCCAGCGCCGTCTGCCGCAGAAAGTCCCGGCGCGACACTACCGGCGCCACCTGACCGCACGGAAAGTATTTGCACAGGTTCATGGTCATTCCACCACCAGGAACTCATTGGCAATTAGCAAGGTATGGCACAAGCGGCTCCAGCCGGCTCGCTGGGCGTCATCCGCTCTTGTACCATTTTTCTGAATTCGATCGGAAAAGGCGACCAAAAACCGCAGTGCTCGCTCGCGTTCCTCGCCGCTCGGCTTGCGGGCGAACAGGCGCAGATACAACTGATCGAGCCGGGCGGTATCCGTGAGGTCAGCATCCTCCAGCAGCATGGCCGCCAGTGTTTCGGCGTTGGCCAGTATCATCGGGCTGTTAAGCAGAAACAGCACCTGCGAGGGTACGATGGAGACCGCCCGTGTGCCACGCGGCCAAGTCGCCACCGGCATGTCAAAGATGCTGAGCATGTCCAGGGCCACGGGCACGTCCTTGCGGAAGACCGGCCAGTACACCGCACGCTTGCGGAGGGTCCCCTCGGGGATGGTCAGGTTCACGGTGCTCCCCTGGTTGCCGGTGCCCTTGAAGGCTGCCGGCACCGTATAGGTCGGCGGATCCACATCGAGCCTGCCGGCGACGAAGAGTAAGGAATCGTGCAGCGCCTCCGCGTCCTGCCGCCGCCGGTTGGCGCGCCCCAGCAGCCGGTTGTCGGGATCGACGGCGACGGCGCTGGCATCGGCGTGGGCGCTCAGTTGCCAAGCACGGGTCAGCAACAATTCCTTGATGAACGACTTGAACGCCCCACGATGCTGTTCCCGGAAGCGCAGTGCCAGGTAATCGAGCAACTCTGGGTGACTGGGCGCATCACCTGTAGTCCCAAAGTTATCGGTCGAGCGCACCAGACCCTGGCCGAAGACGTGGTGCCAAATGCGATTGACGATGACTCGCCACACCAGCGGATTCTCGGCACTGAGCAGCCACTCGGCCAGTTGCATCCGGCCGCTCTGCCCGGCGGGAATCCGCGGTGGGTCTTTCATCCGCACCAGCGTGGGAAAGCCGCGCGGCACCACTTCACCTCGGTTCTCCACTTCGCCGCGGTAATGGATCGGTTCGTCGCGCGGGCTTTTCTCGTCCTGGGCGCCCATGACCTTGACGTTATCGCCGCGCAGCCAGACCGGCGCGTCGGCGGGCATCTTGCCCAGCGAGACGCTGCCGGGGTCGATCGAGCCAAAACCGCCCTTGACATTGGAGGTGCTGCGGAAGATGCCGGCCAGGGAGTAGTAGTCGCGCGTCGGCACCGGATCGAGCTTGTGGTCGTGGCAGCGGGCGCAGCCCAGGGAGATGCCCAGAAAGTTCTTGCCCAGCACATCAAGTTGCTCGTCGATCACGTCGAGCTTGCGCTTTTCCGGGTCGCGGTCGGCGGCAATGATGTGAAACAGCGCCAGGTAGCCGGTCGCGACCAGGTTCGCGGCCCTTTCCTCTGGCGACGCGGCCGGCAGAAGATCACCGGCCAGCTGCTCGCGAACGAACCGATCAAAGGGTTTATCCGAGTTGAAGGCATGAATGACATACTCGCGGTAGCGCCACGCCTCGGGATAAGCCGACGGCGCCGTGGTGCCGTTGACATCGGCATACCGCGCCAAGTCGAGCCAGTGCCGGGCCCAGCGCTCACCGAAGTGGCGCGAGGCCAACAATTCGTCCACCACCTGCTCGATGGCAGCTTGCCGATCGCGGCTTGCGGCTTCTTGAAAACGCTCGACTTGTTGGGGGGTCGGCGGCAGGCCGATCAGGACATAGTGAAGCCTGCGCAGCAGCACGTGTGGCTCGGCATCGGCGACAGGCTTCAGCCCCTTGGCTTCCAACCCGGCCAGGATGAAGCGGTCGATATCGCTCCGTGCCCAATTGCCGGTTCGCGGGACCGATGGTCTCTGGATCGGCCGCAATGACCATAGCTCCTGGCCTTTCTCAGACAGGGAGTCCTTAGCGGTCTTGGTTGTCTCTGTCCGGGGGTCCGGCGCGCCGATCTTGACCCAGTAGGTCAAGTCGGCGATCACCTCTTCGGGAAGTTTTTCCCTGGGGGGCATGTTGAGGCCCTGATGATTCAGGGCCTGGATGAGCAGGCTCTCGTCGGGCCGGCCGGGCACCAGCGCCGGCCCGCTGCTACCGCCGCGACGAAGGCCATCCCGGCTATCCAGCAGCAGGCTGCCCTTGATCTTGGCCGACGTGGCCGAGTGGCACTCGTAGCAGTACTTGACAAGGACTGGACGAATCCGGGCCTCGAAGAACTCGATGTCCCGCTGGTCCGCTTCTTCAGCCGGCGCGCTGAATCGTCCGCTGGCAAACAGCGAGGCACCGATCATCAGCATCCCGCACAGGTAAAACTGTCGTCCAGTCACGAGGGACACCTCCCGGATCTGGGGGGAACTAGCTCACGCAATCGCTTCGCGGATGAGCGGGGCGTCCTCGGCGATGATCTTGAGCGGCCGGTTGTCGGTGGTGTACAGCTCGTGGTCGGGGTCGATGCCGAGCAGGTGGTAAATGGTCTTGCCCAAGCTGGTGACCTTGTACTCGTTGTCCTTGACGTAGGCTGCCTTGGCATCGGTGGCGCCGACCACGGTGCCGCGCTTGCAGCCACCGCCGGCCATCAGGACGATCTGCGCCGGCGCCCAGTGGCCCCGGCCGTAGCCGTCCTTGCCTTCAAAGCCCGGCGTCCGCCCCATTTCTCCGCAGGCGACCACCAGCGTCGTGTCGAGCAGCCCGCGCTCATCCAGGTCGGTCAGCAGCGCGCTCAGGGCCGCGTCAAAGGCTTGCAGCATGGTCACCGCCTTCTGCAACTGGCCGGGACCGCCATGCCAGTCCCAGTAGCCAAAATCGAGATGGACAAACGGCACGCCGGCCTCGATCAGCCGCCGGGCCGCCAGCATGCGCGGCGCGGCTTCGCCTTTCTTTTCACCCACGTACTCGCCGCGGATCGAAAAGCCGTAGCGCTCCTTCGTTTGCTCGGACTCTTTCCGCAGATCCACTGCTTCCCGCAGCTTCGGCGACTGGAGAATGTTGAAAGCCTTTTGCTGGAACTGGTCGAGGGCGTCCAGCATTGGGTTGGAGCGCTCCTGCTGCCGCAACTGGCCTTCCAGCGAGCGCAGCAACTGGACCTGGTTCTGCAAGTCGGTCACGTCCAACTGCAAGCGGGTGATGTCCGGGAAGGTGCTGCCGTCCTTGTTGTTGGTGCTGAGCCGGCCGGTGTTCGCCTCCTCGCCCGGCGAAATGGTCAGCGGATTGTAGGCCGGTCCCAGGTAATTTTCTTTCATCCCCGGCGCCATCTTGTCCAGCTCTCCCATGACCACGAAGGAAGGGAGATCGCGCGGGGCAGGCAGCAGCTTGGCCACGACCGAGCCATAGGCCGGATACTTGGGCGTTCCCATCGTGGCCCGCCGGTTGCCGCACTTCCAGCACTGGCCGCCAAAGTGGTCGCCCGCCTGCGGGAAGCCGCGGGCGTTGACGGAACGAAGGACCGTCAGCTTGTCGGCAACCTGCGCTATTTTCGGCAAGTGCTCGCAAACCTCAAGCCCGTGCAGCTGGCTGGCAATCGGTCGGAAGGGGCCACGCGCCTGCGCGTCGGGCTGATCTGGCTTCATGTCAAAAGTATCCTGCTGTGCTGGTCCTCCTGGCAAAAAAATGAAAATCGCTTGCTTGGCCCGCCCTGTATGCTGCGTGCCGTCCGCTGCTGTCGCTTGACCGCGCAGCACATCTGCCCAAGTCAATCCGAACAGGCCGGCACCGCCCAGTTGCATGAAACGACGCCGATTGAGCATCAACCGCTGAAAATCCTTG
>JBKBIP010000068.1:0-10485 GCA_046297495.1 Gemmataceae bacterium
CTGACGCCGCATCCGGGCGAATTGGGCCGCTTACTGGGTCTTTCGACGGCTGCGGTCCAAGCTCAGCGCCGTGAGTTGGCCGTGCGCTTCGCGGCTGAGCAGGGCGTGATCGTGGTCTTGAAGGGGCATGGTACCCTGGTTACCGATGGACAGCGGGTATTCATCAATCCTACTGGCAATCCGGGCATGGCGACTGGCGGCGCGGGGGACGTGTTGACCGGATTGATCGCCGCTCTGCTGGGACAGCGGCTCGACCCCTTCGCGGCAGCGCGGCTGGGGGTCTTCGTGCATGGCCGCGCCGGCGATCTGGCTTGCGACGCCGTCGGCGAAGTGGCACTGACAGCCAGCGACCTGTTGGACCATCTGCCCGCGGCGTGGAAGGAACGAACGATAAAGTGAAACGGTCGTGTCGCGCGCGTAGCACGCCGGCGGTTGCGCGAAGCGCGAAACGAGGAACCCAGCACGAATCCGAACGCATTCCACATTCTATCCCACGTAGTTCTGAAAAGGATCGGCGCATGAATTTGCTCTGTCCCATTTGTCAAAAAATGCTGCAAGTGTCGGATCAATTTGCCGGCCAACTGATGAAATGCCCATTGTGCGGCGGTTCGTTCACGGTGCCGACGCTCCCCCCTGCCCCTGGCGCCGCGGCCCCTCCGCCCCCAACTCCTACGACTCCGCCGCCGGTTCCTGGCCCCCCTGCCGGAGCGGGTCATGCCGCGACCCCATCCCCCGCGGCGCCAGAGCCAGTCAAATCCGCCTCGGTCTCCGCGCCGGCGCCGACTGGCTATACCCATTCTCGTACTTGCGTCGTCAATCCGCGCGTGCTGCCGTGGGTGATCCTGGGGAGTTTGGTTCTCATCTTCATCCTGATGTTTTTCCCGTGGGTCGGAATGTATCCCGCTGGCGTCGGCGTCGGCAGCCAGAATGCTTGGGAAGTCGCTTTCGGTATGTTTTCCTGCGATACGGAATGGGAAAGCGTCGTCGGTTTTCAATGTGACAATCCCGACAATCAACCCGGCCTGAGTGTTTTTGTGTTGTTTTATGTCTTGTTGTTTTTGCTGTTGCTGATTCCCCTGGCGGTGGCCTCCACGTTAATCAAGCTCATGCCGATCAAGCTACCGCCCCCCGTGATGGCGCTGCTTCCTTGGCGTTCGGCGCTGGTGGCGGGCTTGGCGGCTCTCGGCTTGCTATTTTTGCTCTTCCAATTGCTTTTGGGTTTCAGTTTGAGCAATAAGATCGAGGAAGTCAGTGAAAAAGCGGTCGAAGCTCAGCGAAAAACGGATAAGAAGGAGCTGGTCGATTTTCGCAAGGGACAGCGCTTGGCCCAGTTCAATGTCCAAACCACGACTTGGCTGCGGTTGGTCTTGCTTCTGAATGTCATTGTCATCGCGGGCGCGGGGTTGGATTTCTGGCTCGAACGGCGCGGCGACAAGCCGCTGCCGCGCATGGACGTGCATTGGTGAGGGATAAACGTTGCGCGGCACATATACCGTGTGCGGGGGACAATGGGATGCCTTAACAAAGATTTGCCGGGCTGGCGCTTCGGGTTCGAGTCCGGCGGGGAAAAAAGGGGACGCGACTCGATTTCGATGGTTATCCAATTCTGCCCCGATCCACTCTCCATCAGCAAATACGAGTCGCGTCCCCTTTTCTTGTCCCGAGCCTTGGCTCACTCCGATTTCTTCGCTGGTTTCGGAGCCGGTTTATCTTCCGTTGGCTCCTGGCTGACCTTGCCGGCAGTGCTGACGTGCAACTTCGTCTTGTTCCCCTTGCCGTCGAGGACATCCACCTTGAAATGAGGCTCTGGGTGGTCCTTGCGCTCGGCCTTGATGACGGTGCCGCCGGATTCCTTCTCCGCGATGGAGATGGCCTCGATCAAGGAAATACTTTTCCCGTCTTTTTTCGGTGGGCCTTTCTTGTCGTCTTTCTTCGCTTGTTCAAGCGGTTTCGGTTTCTGGTCGGCGGCGGGCGGCGCTTTGTCCTCGCGAGCCGCCTTCTCCACGTGCTTGGCCACGCCCGGCGGCAGTTTGTTCAGGTCCACTTGCACAAGGTTCGGTTTCTTGTCCTTGTCCTTGTCCTTTCCTGGATCGGCTTCGGAGAAGTTGTAAACCGTGAACAGCGTCCCGGCTGCCATCGCCCAAGTCCAAATCAACAAACGCATGGCTTCACTTGTCCTTTCATGTCAGTATCTGGTGGTTAGCGAACGCGCTTCGTGGATACATTTACGAATAAGCACGCCCGATGTTGGCGCGGGAAAAAAATTCTGGCCGCGCCAACGAAGGATGCACGGGCCACGTAGTTAGTGATCGGGGGCAGGGTGGGAACATGAGGCCGGTGGATGACGCGAACGAGGTGGAGTTGGCCCGCGCCGGCGACCGGCAAGCGTTCGCTATTTTGGTCGAACGCTATTGGGGGCGGGTGCTGCGCTGGCTCACCAGTTTGGCGCCCCACCACCAGCAAGCGGAGGACCTTACCCAGGAAACCTTCCTGCGCGCCTGGAAAGGACTGGCGGATTTTCGTCCGGGGGCCAGCTTTCGGGCTTGGCTGTTCGGCATCGCCCGCCATTGTTTCATCGATTGGAAGCGGGCCCGAGCCAGAGCGGGACGTGAGCCATTGCGCGCCGACCCCCCCTGTTCGGCGCCAGGACCGGCCGAGGCGGCCGTGCAGCGCGAGGGGGAAGCGCTGCTCCAGGCCGCCTGCGATCGGCTCCCGGAACATTTCCGCGCTGCCTTCTTGCTTTGGGCGCAAGAGGAAATGACGCACGCGGAGATCGCGGACGCCTTGCACATCAGCGAGGAAACCGCCCGCTGGCGCGTGTTCAAAGCCAGACATTTGCTTGTCCAAGATTTGGGGGCTTATCTGGACCGGAACAAACCATGAAGTGTGCCACCGTTTATGCTTGGTTGTTGACCTCGCGCTCCACCGACGCGCTCCCCCAAGGAGTGGCGCGGCACCTGCGCGCCTGTGGGCACTGTCGCGCGCGCCGGTGGCGTTTGCGGGGGTTGGAACAAAAGGTTCAAACCGTTCCCCTGGCCGAGTTGCCACCGGAACGCCGCGCGCGGCTGCTCCAAGGTCTGGAAGCGCTCGCTCCGGTCCCGGCGGCGCCCGCCTCGCGCTCTGGGGCCAGCTGGTTCCGCCGCCGCTGGTGTTGGCCACTGACCGCCGCTGCCGCCTTGCTCTTGGGTCTCGGTTTGGGCTTGCTGTCGTCCCAGCCGCGCGCGACGACTACGGACATGCCATCGCTCCCTTCCCCCGTGGTCCAGACCAGTGCGCCCAAGCTGGCTCGGTTCGTCGCTCATCATCTGGCCTTGGCCGCCGCTCACGATCCCGCCGAACGCGTGACGATCCTCCGCGCGGTGGCGGGAGATCTGTGGTCGGAAAGCGCGCGGGCGACACGGCAGGGAACGCCGCACGACCTCCCCTTGCTGGCCGGGCTGTACGAGCGCGTGTTGCGTCAGGGAATCGCCCGCCAGGCCCTGCGGGTGCCTCCAGCGCGGCGCTCGGCGCTGCTCGACGAGTTGACCATCCAATTGCGCGGCACGGAAAGCGAAATGGTCCAACTGACCGAACAAGCACCGTTGGTCGTCGCGGACTTCTTGCAGCCGATGGGAGAAGCGGCCCGCGACGTTTCCTGGCAATTGTCCCGGCCCGACCCCGCCGCCGCGCCGGCCGCCGAGCCATCCTTGACCGTCGCCGCCGTGCCGGGAACCACGCAGGCGGTCTTGGTGGGGCTGGTCCTGCATGGCTTGGCCTTAGCGGAAGAGGATGAACGCGATTACCTGCTCCGCGCCGCCTATTGCAGTGATGTCGCCGATCAGCTGCATTTGGCCATGCTCATGGCCGCCGCGCGGGGCGACCAGGAAGAAGCGGCTCAATGGAGCAAGTATCTCAGCGACGTGATGGATCGCGGCGTCCGCGACAACTTGGCCAAAGGCCAGCATCAAACCCCGGAAGACCCCCAGTTGGCGGAGATCACGCGACTAACGCGCCAAGCCACGCAAGCGGTTCACGTCTTGAAGAAGGACTTGGCCCCCGCGGCCCCACTGACTCCGCCTGGTCTGCGCCGCGTCTTTGATGTCAAGCACCTGCCAGAGGCGAAAACGCTGGACAAAGCCCTTAAAGACTTGGGCAAGGCCCTGCGCGATGCGCTGCGGGACAAGAAAAGCAGCCCACCCCCCAAGGGCAAGGAAGTGAAGGGGGTTGTCCAAAGCGTGGACGTGCGAGACCGGACCATCGTGTTGTTGGTCCGCGACAAAGGGCACACGTTCGAGGCGGCCTACCAGGTGACCGCCAGCGCTCGCATTCGCGCCGGCCCACGCGACTACACCTTGGCCGACCTGCTCCCCGGAAGTCACATCAAAGGGACCCTGGCAAATGACACCTCCCTATCGGAAATCAAGTGGGAAAGGAAGGAGCCGTGACCAAAAAAGGGGACGCGACTCGATTTCGCCACGATCAACCCTCCATCAGCAAATACGAGTCGCGTCCCCTTTTCTTGTTCAATTTTGCTCGTCTGATGGCAGACTCGTGCTTGTGTCGGATGGTTGCCTTGTGTCACAGGGCGACTCACTCCAAATCCAATATCCGAAAAACAATCCAACGATGGTAGCGCTGGCCACAATAATCCAGTAACTGATCCCTACATGACCAATCCTATTTGCCATATCGGAGGCGACAAGGACTAACATCGTAACGACAAACAGCGGATAAATCAGACGACCTGTCTTTGTCCTGAGTTTCCCGGCCGTTGCTTGCCGATTCACTTCTGAAGGAGTGACAAATTCCTCCAACGCACACAAGGCAAAAACCAATAATCCATAGGTGCCAAACAGCAGTGCCACTGCACTTAAAGTTAGGAGAGGAGAATCCCAGTCAGCCCTCATCCAAACGGCAATCATCCCCGTCGCTCCGCTTACCAACAAGGCGCAACTGGCAATGACAATCCATGCTCGTGGCTTTCTGAACATGTTTCGGCAACCATCCCTGCTATTGTTTGAAGACAAGAAAAGAGACAAGAAAAGGGGACGCGACTCGAATTTGCTTGACGGAAAGTAGATCGTGGCGTCATCTGACAACCAGCAAATACGAGTCGCGTCCCCTTTTCTTGTTCCTCGTGCATGCCGCGAAGCATTGCCCGGCGAACGACCAAGTTCAGTTGCCGGGCCGCCTGCAAGACCGTTGAAGCTCGGCAAACCAAGACGGCGGGCCCCGGTCAGCTTCAGCCGGTAGTTCGGCGCGATTCACTTCGTAGCCGGCGCGCTCCGGGCCAAGCCGATCGTGGCCCAAGACGTTGCAAAGTACCTGATGGGGCCCAGATTTCTTGCAGGGCCGGGACCACGCGGCTCGGCGGGCCGCGAACTCATGGGCCAGGAGCCGTCTGCTTGTTGAGTCTTGATCAGGAAGGCTTGCCCACGATTCACGGCGTCTTGCGAATCTACTCCGCTTTCGGCGCTAAGGGCGTACAAAGACAGACCTGTCGCGAAGGCATCGCTGTTCATCTCCTTCGTCTGACTCCAACCTCCATCGGTGTTCTGCAATTGCAGCAGGCTTTCAACCAAGTTCTTGGCGTCCTCTGCTGGCTTCCCGAGCCGCTCGTAGATCAGCAAGCGCATGGCGAGCGCCTGAGGGTTCTCAGCGGGTAGGTTTTGGGAGAGCCAATCCGCAGCCGCTTTCCTTTGCCTTCGCCAGCGATCTTTTGCTTCCGGCTGGATCTCCTTGCCGCCCAGGGCCAGGAAGACCCAGCTGGTCTGCACCTCTTGGGCAGCATGAATCGGAGGCCGGCCACCGCGATTTGCGTCCCAGGAGCCGTCGTTGGCCTGTTGACTGACGGCGCGGGCCAGGAATTGTTGTCGTGCCTTCTCGGTCGCCTCATCGTGATCCGGACTTGCCGCCAGCGCCAGGGCCATCAGGAGGGGGCCCAGATAATCCGTCTCGCTGCGCTTCGCATCCAGAGGGAGAACCGGGAAGACCTGGGCATAGTTCTCTTCCGTGGTCGCCCAGCGCGTTACCTCAACCAGTACTTTCTCATCGCTTCGGTAGCCCCGGTTTCGAGCCTCACTCAAGGCCCAGACCATCATCGGGATGTGGTGGCAAGACACACACTTCTGTTTCTTCATCCAGGCGACGCCTTCCTTTTCAATGAACGGCAGGCTCCGCTCGACGGCCTTGCGCGCTTGGGCGATCCTGGATTCGCCGTCTTGGGCAAGAGCAGCACCCGCGCTCGCAAACAAACACGCCACCGCCACGAACACCATCACTGTCCGAGTCATAGCACGTCCCCCGCTGGCTAGTCGGAGCGAAAAGGTGTCAGGAACCTTTTCCGTGCTCCCAGGAAACTAGCAAATCCGCCGCCCGGCGTCAAGGAAACGGTTCCTGACACCTTTTCTGCCCCTGGCTGTATACCTTGGTGGAGTTGGCCTGCTGGGACCAGCCGGCGGAGAACCTGGTCGATCGGTGCTTGCTCGCCTGGAACAACCACCGCTGGCCGCACGAGCAGCGAGCCCGCCGACCAGCATGCTCCGGAGGAGCCTTCAGGCGCTTCCCGCAGGACGGGTTCGTGCATGAGAAGCGGATTTGCTCGCCCATCGATGCGCCCTCCGTCGCCGAACGACCCCGCTCAGCGGCCCCGCCGAACCTGCAATTATCCTGTGAGCCCACAGGGGAGCACGGGGAAACAGAACACATGGCGGGGTCTGCTGTAGCGCCTGGTTCAAACCTCTTCCAGCATGCCGTTGGCCCACGGAGCCAGGAACTTTGGCTTATCCTATCTCCAGCGTCCGGCGTTGATGCCCGACTCGTTTCTGGTGCGGCGAGCCTTGCACTCCGCCCGGTGGTTCGACTGGGCTGGGGAGCGTTTTCGGCCCACTCGTTTGGTGACGACCGACCGCCGGGTCGGCCGATCCCGTTGGGACGGCTGGTGCCTTTTGCCGACTCCCCACGCCGGACGCCTTCGCCTCCAGCCTACCCAAGGGAGTCGGTCATGGTCAAGCAAAATGGTGAGACCAACGCCGGCGCGGAGTTGGCCTCTCTGCCGATCCAGCAAGCGCACGCCGCCGGCATCGATATCGGCGACGCCACGCACTGGATGTGCGTCGATGCCGACGGCGGCGACGCCGCCGTGCGTGAGTTTCCCGCCCACACGCCCGGGTTGCGTCAACTCGTCGCCTGGCTGCGACAATGTGGTATCACCACGGTGGCCCTCGAAGCGACCGGTGCCTATGGCCACGTCTTGTTCCTGACCTTGCTCGAAGCTGGCTTCCACGTGGTCACGACTTCGCCGACCTTCACCCGCCAGATCAAGGGCCGGCCCAAGACCGATTGCCGCGATTGTCAATGGATTCAGCGGCTGCGTCGGCAACGCGCTCGGCTGGGCGCACCCAAGGCGATCACGGCGACGGCGCATAAACTCGCACGCATCCTCTACCACCTGATGCGGCACGGCCTCGCCTACATGCGAAAGGAGGAAGCCGCCTACGCCCAGCAGGTCCGCGAGCGGCTGGAGAAACAGTTGCACCGCCGTGCCAAGGAGTTGGGCTACGAATTGAAGAAGATCGACCCGCCGCTACACACGATCACCATGCCCGACGGCGAGGTCGTGCTCGTGAAACCCGACGGCGAGATCGTCAACGCCTGAGCGGCAACGCCGCTTCCCAGCAACCCACGGAATGAGTCGAGGAGAGACGGAAACCAAACCAGGGCGACGAGCCGCCGTGGAAGGTGCGCGCCGAGCTGCCATTCACTCATTTTGCCGGCTCGTCACC
Organism: Gemmataceae bacterium; assembly: GCA_046297495.1. Lineage (GTDB taxonomy): Bacteria > Planctomycetota > Planctomycetia > Gemmatales > Gemmataceae > JBKBIP01. The sequence goes on from JBKBIP010000068.1 coordinate 7,764, forward strand.
GCCCGGGGAAGTTCCTGGGGCGGCCATCTTGCCAGCGGCCGCTCCGCCCTCGGATGCCACCGGCTCGTTCGCCACCGGGCGGACCCGCTCCAACTTGTAATGCATCCGGAAGACCGTGATGCCGAGGAACCGGACCATGTGGTCCGTGCGCAGCACCCCCCGCGCATCCACGTACAGGTGGAAGAACTCGCGCAGCGTCCGGATGTACCGCACACGCCAGTGGTCGGGCCCGGCCTCGACCATCCGGTAGAAACCCGGGTCGCCGAACCGTGAGCCGGACGAGATCAACTTGAACGACCCGTCCGGCTGTGCCTCCGGCCGGAAGAAGACAGTGGCGCTGCCGCGCGGGAGGGGGAAGCTGACCTTCACGCACGGGTCGGGGTGGCCGCCCGGCCGCCCTGTCCTGTAGAGCCCGGCATAGACGACACCCCCGTCCGCCACACGCCGCCGGAGCCAACCCGTGTATACCCGGTCGCCGGAGGCGGAAACCAATGGCAGGATCTCGTTGGTCATCCCCCCGGTGAGCTCGAGGGACGAGATCGGGAAGTTCAGTTGGTCCATCCGGCGGCTGACGAACGTCGTCAGGCCCCAGAGGAAGAACCGGGTCAGGACCGGCGCCTCGCTCCACACCGCCAGGTCGTAGCAGGACGTGTGCTCGTAGAAGTCGTGGACTTGCGGGCACACCCGATCGGGGTCGAACGCAGCCCCCCTCAGGGCGGTGAAGTCGGACAGGAGCCCGTCTTCGGCGGGAGGGAGGAGCTTGAGCTTCTGCGACTCGGCGAGTTGGGCATAGAACTCGCCCCCGATCCGCCCGGCGGGCCCCATCGGGCACTCCAACCAGGGAGCCTCCTGCCGAGCGACCCGCCGCCCGGTCAGTCGGACCCACGTGCGGATGCCGGCGGCGGTCATACCCCCGATCAGTCCGGTGAGTACCTTCAACATGCCTGCCCCTCACTTCTCCGCCGCCGCCGAACTTCTGCGTTCACTTGCTGGGCCGGCTGCAAGGAACGTGATCTCTCGGAAAACCGTCATGCCGGCCCGGTCAAGTACAACGCTTTGTTAGCCGCAGCCCACGCCTTCAGGTCAAACGTGGAAGATCTCAAACTCCAGGACATACTTCCCGCCATGTTGCCGCACGAAGAATGAACTGGCCGAACACGACGCAGGGCGAAGTCCTTCGCGCCCGCACGGTCGGTCATTTGACGGAAGAGATGTCCGCCAGGTAAATGTTCCCGCTTCCCGGGGCCAGGGCCAAGGCCAGCAGGCGTCCGTCGTGGGTCATCGCCACGGCTCCGTCGGCGCCGCCGAAGGATTGTTTCAGCGGCTGTCCCGTCCCCGTAGCCACGTCCCACAGCTTTACTTCCCCAAACCCGTTCGTTGAGACCAACGTTTTGCCGTCACTGCTGAGTGCAATCGACCGAACTCCGTACTTCTGCTCAACCGAGAACCGCTCAACCCTCTCGGCAAGATCCCATATCTTGACCGTGCCGTCCTCGCTGGATGAAACCAGGGTGCTGCCATCGGGCGTGAAGGCCAACGCTTTGATGATGCCTTTGTGACCTTTGAGGTGCGCCGCTTCCTTGCCGGAGGCCACGTCCCACAGTGTCACCTTTCCGAGAATGGAGTTCTCGCTACCGGGCCAATGCGCCCCCCCGACCGCCAGGGTTTTCCCGTCGCGACTCAGCGCGATGCAGTGAACGGGTCCCTCCTCGCCCTTGAGCGTTGCGAGTTCCTTTTTCGCGGCCACGTCCCAAACCTTCACCGTTCGGTCATGGCTTCCCGAAAACAACGTCTTCCCGTCCGCTGCCCAGACGACGGACGAGACGTAACCCTCATGGCCCTGGAGGGTGACCTTTTCCTTGCCGGTGGCCATATCCCATATCTTCACGGTCAGATCGTGGCTGGCGGTGGCCAGCGTCGTTTCGTCCTGGGTCAGGGCCACGCAAACCACGGGCCCTTTGTGCCCGATGAGGTCTGCTTTCACCTTCCGCGTGGCCACGTCCCACACCTTGGCGGTGCTGTCAAAACTCCCCGACACCAGCGTCTTGCCGTCTTTGGTGAAAGCCAGGGATACGACGAAGCCAGAGTGCCCAGTCAGTTCCTTGCGTTGTTCCGCTGGCGGCGGGTTGACCAGATCGGGATTCGTCTTGGAGGGAGGCGGCGGGTTGACCGGATCGGGATTCGTCTTGGAGGGAGGCGGCGGGTTGACCGGATCGGGATTCGTCTTGGAGGGAGGCGGCGGGTTGACCGGATCGGGATTCGTCTTGGAGGGAGGCGGCGGGAGGTTGACCGGATTGGGCATCGTTTCGCCCGTGGGAAAGAAGACGATGGCCGCCTTGCCCTCGAGCGAGCAACTCCGACTTTTCCAGACATTGTCTCTGGGATCGATCGCCTTGAGCCCTTCGCGATTGACCAGAAGGGTTCCGTCCGGCCGGATCTCGGCAACGCAGGGCACGGTAAACGTCAGGCCGGCGTACCGGGTGGCCCCGGCTTCCGGGTCGATCTGGATATGCACATCGCGAGAGCCCGGCAGGTCAAGCTTGACCGAATTGCCCACGAAAGGCATGCTCCCCTTACCCCCTTCCGCCTTGCCCATCGCGGTTAATCGGCGGCCACCCTCGAAGACATCCTTGATGAAGACACCATCGGCCCCGGCCAGTCCTGCCGGGAAGCCGACGGGGTTCCACCGATAGCGGGTCTCTGGATTCGGTTCCCCGTCGAA
>JBKBIP010000069.1:0-10044 GCA_046297495.1 Gemmataceae bacterium
CTGAGCAGCGCTGACTTGCGCGCTGACCTGAGCGCCGCAACCCTGGTTGGCGCTGACTTATACGGCGCGACCCTGCGCGGCGCGGACTTGTTGAGCGGCGCGACCCTGAGCGACGCTGACCTGCGCGGTGCGGACTTGAGCGGCGCGAACCTAAGTGCCGCCAACCTGAGCGCCGCAACCTTGGATGGCGCGGACCTGAGCTCCGCAAACTTGAGGGGCGCAACCTTGGATGGCGCGGACCTGAGCGCCGCGAACCTACGCGACGTGAACCTGGTCGGCGCGAACCTGTACGCCGCGTGCCTGAGCGGCGCGAACCTAAGCGGCGCGGACCTGGGCGAAGCAAACCTGAGCGCCGCGAGCCTGAGCGGCGCTGACCTAAGCGGCGCTGACTTGATCGGCGCTGACCTGAGCAGCGCTGACTTGAGCGGCGCAATCCTGAGCGGCGCAATCCTGAGCAAAACGAACCTTAACGGCACAAGCCTGAGCGGCGCGGACCTGAGCAAAGCGAACCTCAGGGGCGCAAGCTTGCGTGGCGCGCACCTGGAAGGCGCGAACCTGCAAGGCGCTGACCTGAGCGATGCGCGCTTGGACGGTGCGGACCTTGGTAATGCGGACCTGAGTGAAGCGTGCCTGTGTGACGCTGACCTGAGCGGCGCAACCCTGAGTATGGTGTACCTAATCGACGCACGCTTAAGCGGCACAAACCTGAGCGGCGCGTACCTGGTCGGCGCTGACTTGCAGGGCGCATGCTTGGAAGGCGCGAACCTACGCGGCGCATGCTTGGAATGCGCAAACTTGATTGGCGCAAACTTGGAAGGCGCAAACTTGGAAGGCGCGTACCTGAACAACATCATAGACAAATAGCAGCCTGCAACTGAAAGGAGAAAAGACATGAACCGTCGAGCATTGAGCCGCATGTCGGCCGTTGGGGTTTGGTTGGTCCGGGTCGGGGTGGTCGCCACCGTAGCCTGGATCGTTTTCCTGATCTGGGCGCTGTTCAACGTGGCGTTCGGGGCAGATTGGACGTGGCACCGAGACCGGGCCGGGCTGTGCGGCATGGCCCATGCCAAAGCGTTCGCGGCGCTCTATGGGATCGATAAGGACGCCGCGTTCCAGGCGGCAGCAACATCGGGGGCATGGGTTGTTCGTGCCAACGTCTATCCAGAGGACCCCGCGCGCGTGTGGGAAATCGAGCGCATGGTTTCCGCCATGACGCTGGATGAACTAGCCGACACCATTGAGCGTTTCTGTCCATCACCCTGGGAATGGTAGGGGGAACAAATGAAATTTGCTGACATGATGCGAGCCATCGCCGCACGCGACCAGGCGGCCGGCGCCGATACCACCACCTGCCTGATAGGCACCTCCCACGGCCTGCTGATCCGGGTAGAAAGCGGGCAAAGGACCAGGGCAACGTTCGTGCCCTGGAACGACCTGCCGGACCTGGACGCCGTCGCAGCGGATGTCGCGACAATCCAGCAGACTGAGCGGGAGGTGACGCCATGACCCCTGTCGAGACATTGGCGCTCGTTGGCGAGGCCCTATATGGGCCTCGCTGGCGGCGGCCGGTGGCAAGAGCGGTCGGCATCCCGGAGTGGCATATACGGGAAATGGTCGCCGGAAAGCGGGAGCTGCCGGCCGATCACCCCGCGTTCGAGACCCTGGCTAGGATGCTTGAGCATCGGAGCGAGGCATATTCCCAAGCCGCGATCAAGCTTAACGAGATGACGAAGGTGGGGGCCTAAGCGCCCCCATCACCTCACCACGATCACGTCTATGTCGTGGCACGCCTTCATCAACTTGCGCTTCAGCCGGCTTACCGGCGTGTCCATCCCCTTGACGTCCTCGACGCGCGGGACACCCCCCAATTCCTCATACCGGAAATCGGCGACGTAGGTGCAGACAGGCCGGCCGTTGACGACGATCCGATAACGCGGCTGCCGTTCCAGGGTGGAGATCTCGCCGGCGCGGCGCATCAGGCACAGCTCCTGCCACCGCGCCCCCTCCCGCTTGCTCGCGAACCGCACGATGTCGCCCGAACCGCACGCCAGGCAGACGGTCGCCGGCTCGGCTAGAGCACCGCAGTCTCCGCAGTGCCAGGCGGGATTAGCCCCATACTTGTGGCGCTTGGTGGGGACATTCACAGCAATGGCTCCTTGCCGATCGCGGTACACGCCAGCCACCGGCCGCTGTCCAGGCCAAGCGTCTCAACATGCTCCGTCGATCCGAACCTCGGCGCAATGAAGGATCGTCGCCATCACACCGCCACCCGGGGCCTCCTGCGCATCCACTCTCGGTGCGCCCTGGCATAACGCGATTGCCAGTCCGCTTCGGCGCGACGCACGCAGCCGATACAGGCGTCCACATCGCCGTCGCGCCTTATCATGGCTCCCAAGCCCTGACAGACAGGGCATGCGAATGTGGGGGCATCCTCGCGGCTCACAGAGCTCGTCACTCTCCCACCTCCTGCTTCATCCCGCAAAACTCCCGCCGCATGGCAGCAAACATCTGATCAGCCTCAGCCACCGTAGCACCAGACGCCATGATCTCCCGCAACCGCTTCAGGCCCCACTGCACACGTACCCGCTCGGCAGCGGTTTTCGGCTGGCCATCATCTGCGGTGGCCTGGTTGGCCTCCCACGTTAGGACCTCGCCTACCAGGCGCTGCCGCATGGCACCGATCGTCCCCAGCCTCACCAGAAGATCCCCCCACGCCGGGAACGCCGCGCCGGACCACCCATCGATTGCTTCCATCGCAACATCGGCCGGCCATTCGGCCAGCTTCTCGACGTAGAGCGCGCACCTGGGCTCCCAGTCCGGCATCTTGCCGCCGAATCTCGTCATCAGGTGAAGCTTGCTCAGCGCCTCGGCCAGCATGTGCGGCGGTGCCGGAGATGTCGCCGCACGAACAATCCGACGTGAAGCCGCGACCTGTTCGGCCGTCGCCGGCGGACGCGCAATCGATCGCGGAACCGAAAGGGCCACCTGACCGTCGGTGTACGCGGTCGCCCACTCTATTTTCAGCCGCTGCCGCAACACACGCTCGATCGCCGCTATGATCGCCTGATCGTTCTCCTTGACCGTGCCGGACAGCAGCCGCTGGGTAGCGGCCTGATCGCTCACCACGACCTCACCGTACATGGCCGAAAATCCCTTTCCTCGCACGCCTGCCTTCCGTGAGGCGGCGGTGGTTTTCATCAGCGTTCTCGACCGCGCGGCGTGCGTAGTCGACGAAACTCATTTCATGGCCATTGACGTGCTGCGGGGGCCGATTGACCCCTGGGGCATCCTCCCATCCGTTTCGATTGAGCCACGTCGCCGGGTGGGCTGTGAATGTGTGATCCTGGCCGTCCCGTTCCTCGGCGTACCGGTACACGCCTGCCATGATGGCATCGGGGTCTTCGCCGCGCTTCAGCGCTGCCTGCCATGCCTTGAGTGCGGCCCGCTTTCCAGCGCGCCTGGGGTACTGCTGCCAGAATTTCTCGAATGCCTGAGGATATGGCATCCGTCCCCGCGCTGCCTTGGGTACTTCCTCAACGGTGATCGGCATCAGGAGATGCTCTTGATCTCCCCCCACCGAAGGGGGGGGATATAGGGGGGTAGATTCTTTTGACGGTTTACCTTCTGACGGTTTAAGTGAAGGTTTGGGTGACAGCGTGACACCACCCTGGTGACACTCTGACGCTACCCCTGGTGACACTCTGACGGTACCCTGGTGTCTGTCTGACGGGGGTGCGGCGCTACAGCCTGATGCCATGTTCGCCAATCTCAGGTGGTAGATGTTCGGCAGATTCACGCCGTCCTGAGTTCGCCTTTCGACGGTGAGAAACCCTTGTTCCTCAAGCCTTTGGATGTGTCTTTGGACCGTTCTTTCAGACAACTCCGTGTGCTGGCTGATGTACCGCAGCGATGGCCAGCACCGGCCGTCATCGTTCGCGTTGTCGGCAAGCTTGATGAGCACGAGCTTTGATGCCGGGGATCCGGTCGTCGCCTCGAAAGCCCACATGATTGCACGGATGCTCATGGCGCATCGCCTCCTCTCATTGAAACCCCGGTTGCTATCCAGGGCAGGGGGTGGGCGGGTCACGACGGCAATGAGTCCATCGCGCACCCGCCCAAAGCGCCGGGGGCCAGCCGGCACTGAAAGCTATCTCATGGCTGGCGCGCCACGCCTCCCTTCAGCCGGAGGTGACGGCCGGCCCGTCTCATGTCCCGCTTCCCTTTTCCACTGCTTTCCATCCCACACCACGTAATCGCCCGGAGCTGCCAGCGGCCATGCTGTCTGTGAGTCGTCTGGTGTTATGTCCATGCCCAACAAGTGATTTTTCCGCCATACAACCTTCAGTCCGCTCAGCGGTGCGCCGGCGTCCTGGACCGAGCGGAGGAACGCCAGAAACGCGCCGTCTGGATCGTGGCGCTTGGCATTGGGGACGGGGAACCTCATGTCAGTCATGCCTCACCCCCTCCGGCATCACCTCGGTCGCTTCCAGCCACGTCATCAGCTCATCGCGGTTATATCGGACGTGGTTGCGCGGGAACTGCCGATACGGCGGCCCCACGCCGTTTTTTCTCCACAGCCTTAGCGTGGCGGTTGTCACCCCCAGCATGCGCGCGGCCTGTCCAGGGGACATAAACTTGATGATATCGTCCATATGCACCTCCGTTGCGGCCACGCTACAGGCGGAAAAAAAAGTTTGTCAAGCGCAAATTTATCTTGACTGCGTGTTGGCTCGTGGGTAGGGTCTGCGACGAAGGGCCGCTACTTTGAGCGGCTCGAGTTCATCGAGCGTTCCGAGCATGTCACCAAGAGGCGATAAGCGATGATGCGCACGGCGTCGATTCGGCTGGAGGTGAGCGCGGAGCAGGCCAGCGCGCTTGCTGCGTTGCGAACAGCCTACGCGGATGCGTGCAACCGTCTGGTTCCCATCGTGCGTGAGTATCGTCTGTGGAACCGGGTTGGGCTGCACCAGCGAACGTACAGCAACCTGCGGGAGGCCACGCCGCTGGGCAGCCAGATGTGCTGCAACGTCATCTTCTCGGTGTGCAAGGCCTACAAGGCGCAAAAGGAACTCGGGCGCATCAGGAAAGATGAGCCGATCCCGGAAATCCGCTTCGACCGCCCCAGCGTGCACTTCGACAAACGCACCTACACCCTCAAGAACGATGCTGTCACGCTCTACACGCTTGATGGCCGTATCAAGGTCGCAATGCGTCCCGGCGAACATCAGCGCCGCATCCTTACATCCGGCCAGCCGAAGGAGGCGGAGCTGGTATTGCGCAAAGGGCAGTGGTTTTTCAACCTTGTCGTCGAGTCCGGCGACGCGGAACCTGTGGCATCCGGCCCTGTGATGGGTGTGGATGTCGGAGAAAACACCCTCGCCGCCCATAGCTTGGGCAAGGTCTTCGGCGGCGAGCCACTGCGCGATAAGCGCGACCGTTACCTTGCCCTGCGCCACCGCCTCCAGTCCAACGGCAGTCAGAGCGCCAAACAAAAGCTCCGGCAGGCCTCCGGCAAGGAGGCGCGGCGTGTGAAGCACATCAATCACGAAACGAGCAAGGCCATCGTCCAGACAGCCATCCAGGCTGGTGTCGCCAAGATCACGATGGAAGACCTGACGCACATTCGCTCCCGCATCAAGGCGGGCAAGCGCATGCGTGGCCGCCTGCACCGCTGGGCATGGCGGCAGCTTCAGAGCTTCGTCGAATACAAGGCGAAAGCGGCGGGTATTGCGGTCGAATACGTGAACCCGGCCTATACCAGCCAGACCTGCTCCGACTGCGGAAGCATCGGCAAGCGCAGCAAACATCGTTTCGTGTGCGAACACTGTGGTCTCCGGGCGCACAGCGACTTGAATGCGAGTCGAAATCTTGCCCGGATCGGCAGCGGTGCCCCGCTGTCGAGGGCGGCTGTAAATACGCCTGATGTTGGAAATGGGATCAACCATGCTCTCGTTTCACAATAAAGCCTTCGACTTCAGTCGAGGGTTATTTACTCTCTGGGATGGGAGAGGCGGATGAGGACGGAGGTTCACTTCACGTGGGAGTATCTTCTCGATGGCCACTGCGCCGCCGAGTTCGACTGCGAGGCGACGTGCAATGTGAATCTGTACGGCGACGCGGCGGAAGTCGAGGGCTGGCAGGACCTGAAGGTGGATGTTCTTATCCCCGCGCCGGGGCCTGCCGGCGGAGGGGTTGTACGTCGAATGATCCGCGAGCAGCGCGATCCTGACGACTTCCTTCGCGGCAAGATTATGGATTGGCTGAACGCCGGCAACCTTGATCAGGAAGCCATCGACGCGGCGTGGGATGCGAAGAACGATGATGTTTGAGCTCGACGGCGCTGCGCTGATGGTGCTGCTGCTTGGGTGGCTGGCGACGGCGGTTGATTTGATGGAGGGAGTCGATGAGCACGGGTGATTTGACGAAGCCTGGCGTCCACCACGGCATGCTGGCTGGGGCCTACCATTCTGATCCGGTGATTGGCGGCAGTCTTCGCGCCAGCGTTGCGGCCACGCTGATTGAGAAGAGTCCGCGCCACGCGCTTCACAAGGACAGCGAGCCGTTGCCGACCCCTTCCAGGGAGATGAACATAGGCACCGCTGCGCACTCGCTGATTTTGGAAAAGCAGGACATGGTCGAGGTTATAGACGCCGCCGACTTCAAGACGAAGTCGGCTCGGGAGGCGCGCGATGATGCCCTTGCTGCCGGCAAGGTTCCGCTGCTGGCTGGCGACTACCCGCTTGTTGCGGAGATTGCCCGTGAGTTCTGGTTGCAGCTTCCCGCGGCGATGCACGATGAGTTCCGCGATGCCGCGAAAGAGGCGGTTGTTATCTGGGATGAAGCTGGCCTGACCTGCCGTTCACGCCTTGATGCATTGAACATTGACCGTCGGGTGATTTTTGACCTGAAGACGACGGGGGGTTCTGCGCATCCCGAGGTGTGGTCTCGCTCTCGCATGTGGCCTGGGGCTGCCGTTCAGGCTGCGTTCTACACTCGCGGCGTGAAGGCGGTCACTGGCGTCGATTGCGACTACCGTCTTCTGGTGATTGAACAGGACCCGCCGCACGGGCTCAGCGTTATTGGCCTGGACACTATTGCGGCGGCGGTTGCGGATCAGATGGCCGACGTTGCTATCAGGACGTGGCGTGAATGCCGTGCGTCCGGGCGTTGGCCGGCATACGACACCGGGATCCATTGGGCGTCGGCTCCTCCCTGGACCGTCAAGTCCTGGGAGGAGGGCAAGGAGGCCGCCAAGTTGTTGCGGCAGGCATCGGTTCCGCTGGGCGCGCTGCATCTTGCCATGGCCGCTCAGCGTCCCTTGGAATGGGGATGATCATGATCACCTTCGCACCCGCGAGCCGGGACAATCTCTATTTCGTGATTGCCATGTCCGGCCCGTCCGGCGGCGGCAAGACTCTGTCAGCGCTCAAGGTGGCTCGTGGAATGGTTGGCGGCGATGACAGCAAGATTTTCGTGTTGGACACGGAAAGCGGGCGGGCGAAGTACTACGCCCCTCCCAGCGGGCAGAAGCCCGGCCCGCAGACGTTTGGGTTCATGCACGCGGACATCCGTCCGCCATTCCGTCCGCAGACGTTTGTTGACGCGGTTAGGGCTGCTGAGAATGGCGGTGCCAAAGTCATCGTGATCGACAGCATGTCTCACGAATGGTCTGGCGAGGGCGGCGTTCTCGATTGGGCGGAAGAAGAATTGACCCGCATGGCCGGCAGCGATTACGCCAAGCGGGAGAAGGTCAAGATGGCGTCCTGGATCAAGCCTAAGATGGCGCACAAGGCGATGATGCAGGCACTGTTGCAGGTCCGGGCTCACATCATTTTTTGCCTCCGTAGCGAGGAGAAGATGAAGATGGCCAAGGTTCCTGACGGCCGTGGCGGAGAGAAGACCATTATTGTGCAGGCTTCTGATCGCCCTTTGTTGGAACGCTGGGAGCCGGTGTGCGCGAAGGATTTCATGTTTGAGGCCACGACGAGCATGCTTCTGCTGCCGTCTGCGCCTGGCGTGCCGATGCCTGTGAAAATTCAGGAACAACACCGTCCCGCGTTCCCAGACGGCAAGCCGATCACCGAGGAGACTGGCCGTGTGCTTGCGGAATGGGCCGCTGGTGGCATGGTGGGGTGCTCTTCACCCCCGCGGCTGCTATCCAGCAAGGCGGATCTCGCCATGGCGTGGGCGGATAAGTTCATTTCCGAACAGCAGGCTCGCATTGATGCCGGCGACACGGCTGGCTTTGCTGCGGCGAACGCGAAGCATCAAGCATCGGTCGACAAGCTGATCGAGATCAACCCGGACGCCTACAACAAGGTTGTGACGTTTTTGAATGGAGAACCTTCTTGATGTCCTTTTGCCCGGCATGCGGGGTGTGTGGCTGATAGGCAGGCAGAATGAGGGGGCGGCCCATCTCCAATCTGGCATCGTGGCTGCCAGAAATTACCGCCGATCCCTAATGCGCTACTCCCCCGCTGGTTTCATGGTGGCGCAAGTGGGCAAACCCGCGGCCGTTAAAAGATGTACGGGAAATCGACGGAGCCACGGTTTTTTTGCTTGTGGCGACGTCACGCGACGCGCCGCGATGAGTACCTGCTGCATTACGCGAATCCCTGTCGCGGCCGGGGGGAACGGGCCGCAACCATAGAAAGGAAGGAGAGGCTGAGCCGCTGCGACGGCGAAAGAAGATGTGCCAGACGTCGACACGGTGGGGCCTTGCGGCCCCGCCAATCGGCGGCGGTAATGGAATGAGTGGCACCGAGTATTTTGTTTTTCGCGGTTGTCGCTTCCATTGTGGTGGTGGCGATTATACTTAGGATGAAAGGGTGGTATGATGAAGACGCTTTTTGCGATTCCGATGGCTGCGCTTCTGGCCGGCTGCGCTGCGAACGCCTACGTTATGGAGACGGATCGTTTTGAGTTCCATGGTGTTCGCGCCAACACTGATATGACTGTGATCGACCGCGTTGTTGTGGTCGACAAGCGCGCCACCGAGGCAGGCGAGTACGACATTGTTGACGTTTTGGAGTACGGTGGCGCGCATCCTGGGGTTTTCCTTGGCGCGGCAGCGCTTGGCAGCGGCGCCTACGTTGGCGGCCAGGCGGTTCGGCGTCCGGACCGCACCTTTATCACCCAGTCCGGCGGCGGCGCATCGGCGGCCGGCGGCGAGGCGTCTGCGGTTGGTCTTGGCGGAGATGGCGGGTCTGCCGTCTCGATCAGCAATGCCACCGGCGGGTCGTCGAAGGCGTCCTCTGGCGCGACGGCCAACGCCAACGCTGTCAGCTCGCGCTGGTAGCGTCAGGGGGTGCCAGATCCCGAGAAATGGGCCGTCGTCGACCACTGGCGGTCAGTGTTTGAGGCACTGGCGGTCGTCAGCGGCCACGATCCTGACGATGCGGTCGAGAAGCACCGTCAGTGGTGCAGGATGATGGGGTACGAAGATGCCAGTGTGGCAGGAAATGAGGGACAAGCGTCTGGCGATGGGTCTCACGATTCGAGGTCTCGCCAAGATGACCGGGCTTGAGCGCATGGCTCTCCACAACATCGAGAAGGGTGAACGGATACCTACCGAAGCGACCGCTCAGCGGATATTCGAGGTCCTCGGTCCGATGTCCGACAGGTCCGTCAAGATTCCGCGGCGGATCACGGCTGAGGAGGTCGCGTGGGCGGCAGAAGAACGGCGGAAGGGGCGTCGACTGATGGACGTTGCTGCGGAGCTTGGTGTGAAGCCCAACAGCCTCAGCACGCGGCTCAGGGGGCACGGCGAGATTCTCGACAACCCCGTGAAGCTTCGGCCCGGCAATTGCCGGTGTCTGCGTTGCGGCGGTCTGTTCAAGTCGTGGGATGTGTCGCGGAATCGCATCTGCGACCAGTGCAAGACCACTTCCGCGTTCGAGGGGGCATCATTCTGAGATGGCCGAAGCTGGTAACACGATGTCCGTTGACGATTTTCTCAAATGGGTAACGAACGCCCAGCCTGGTGAATCGGTTGTCTACCGGACTGGGTTATCTTTCAGCAAGGAAGGTGGCAGGGCTATCGAC
>JBKBIP010000070.1:0-8411 GCA_046297495.1 Gemmataceae bacterium
TGAGTTAGCCCGTTTGGGGGGGGAGGAGATTTAGTGACCCGGACTCCTCTGTTAGTGGGCGAGCCACTGGCTCGCCCCACCGGTATTATTCTCCATGCATTGCACCGTCGAAATCGAACGTCTGCCCAATGGTCTGTATCGGGCCTCGTGCGCGATGTTCCCCGATTGTCAAGCGGTGGCGGCCACGGCGGATGCGGCGCGTGAGCGGGTGGAACAGGCGATTGAATTTATCTTGCGGCAAACTATGAATCCCATCGACTCCCTCTTTCAAGAGCTGCGTTCCCATGGTCGCAAGGCGTTCATGCCGTTCGTGACGGCGGGCGATCCTGATTTATCGGCCACGCGACAATTGGTGCGCCGGCTGGCGCAATGCGGGGCCAACCTGGTGGAGATCGGCTTTCCTTACAGCGACCCCATCGCCGATGGTCCGGTGATTCAAGCATCGTACAACCGCGCCCTCAAAAAGGGATTGCCCATCGCGGACCTCTTCGCCACTGTCCAGGAATTGACACAGCTTCCTGAACTGCAAGCCGTGCCGTTGGTGGCGATGGTGTCGTATAGCTTGGTCTATCGCCGGGGAACGCGGCGGTTCGTCGAACAAGCGAAAGGGGCGGGGTTCAGTGGCTTGATCGTGCCGGATTTACCCATCGAAGATCAAGGGGGAGACGCCGAGACCCTGTTTCAACTCGCCACCGAACACAACTTGAAACTCATCCAACTGGTCACGCCGACCACGCCGCCACAGCGTTCGGCCCGCATCGTGCGATTGTGCAGTGGTTTCGTGTATGTCGTCAGCGTCACCGGCATCACCGGCGAGCGCGATCGGCTGCCGGAGCGGTTGCTCGATCAGCTCCGCTTGCTGCGACAACAGACTGACTTGCCCCTGTGTGTCGGTTTCGGCGTCAGCAAGCCGGAACACGCCGCCATGTTGCGTGAAGTGGCCGACGGCATCATCGTCGGCAGCGCCATCATCCGCCGCTTGGAACAAGCCGAGGACAAACCGTGGGCGGATGTGGAAAACGACATTGCCGCGTTCGTGCGACCGTTGGTGGGGGCGTTGAATCCGCTTTAGAGCCACTGGCGCGGCAAGCCTGTGGCTCGCCCGCTAAACGCTGATTATTTTCTCCACTGGTAACTCGATGTGAAAACACGTCCGGTCTTTTTGTCGTGACCAGTGAAGGCGGCCGCCGTGGGCTTCGGCCACTTGTCGGGCGATGGCCAGGCCCAAACCGACGCCGTCGCGCTTGCCGGTCACGAAGGGCTCGAACAAGCGTTCGGCGATGTCGGGCGGCGGTCCTGGGCCGGAGTCGATGATGTCCAGGATGGCGTTTTGTGTCGCGTCTTGGGGATTGGTTTGCAGGCGGGGGCCGTGAATCTCGACCCAGCCGTTCGGTCCCGCCGCTTCCACGGCATTGCTCAGAAGGTTCATCAGAAGCTGGCCGAGCTGTCCGGCATCGGCTGGGATCAGACCTGGATTGTCCGGCACTTGCCAGCGCAGGTCGATATGGGCGTGAAGGCAGCGGGGCTTGAGCAGGGCGACAGTCTCGGCCACCATCTGGGTGAAGGAGCAGGTTTCGATTCTGAGTTCCTCGGCCCGGCCCAATTCCAAGAAGCGTTTCAAGTTGACTTCCATCAGCGTCAATTGCCGTAACGCCACTTGTAGCGCTTCGGTGTCGCTGGCCGCGTCGGCGTCGCTCAGGTGCAGTTGCACGGCCAAGCGGGCGCCGGTGACGGCGTTGCGCAGCTGATGGGCCAAGCCGCCGCTGACTTGGCCCAGCAGGCGCAAGCGCTCGTTGCGGCGCATGGTTTCTTGCAGATGGGCAAGCTGCTGGGCCATGTCATTGACGGATTGGCTCAAATCGCGCAGCTCGTCGTCGCGGTGCGGCAGAGGCATGGGGCTGAAATCACCAGCGGCAATCAAGCGCGTGCGGCGCTCCAATTCCTGAATGCGCCGGCTCAACCGCTGGGCCACGCCAACGGCCAACGCCAACGCCGCCAGCCCGCCGAAGATGCCGAGCACCAATGAAGGGAAAATCGCCGCCCACATGGCATCGCGCCACAGGGTTTCGGGATAGAGAATGTACAACGACCCCCCGGCTAGGCTGCCGCGCTGAAACCGGACGCCGCCGCACAGATAATCTTGTCCTGAAATTGTCACTGTCGGCCCCAGCTCCAATTGTTGCCAGTCGTCGCCGACGGGGGCAATGGGGGTAGGCAGATCGTGGAGAAAGGTCAACGCGGTTCCCGGCTTCGCGGGCACATCGAGGGTAGTCACATAGTCTCCCCCCCCCACAAACAGATAGTCCGCCCCGGACAACCCTTTCATCTGTTCGAGCACCCCTTGTGTCAGGGAAAAACGGGCCTCACTCAAGGTGCGGGCCACGTTGCGCACTTGGTCCTCGATCCGCCGCCGTTCGCGCGTTGCCGAGGCGTTGCCAGTCCAGACACTGATGCCGACCACTCCCAGGAGCAGCGTCACCAGCGGAATCAGTAGTTGATAGCGAATGCCTAAGCGCACGGGTATCCCGGAACCGACGTTGGGAGCGCGCGTCTTCGACGCGCATCTCTTCTTCTTGACTGGGCAACTTGCTACGATAGTCGATAGCAGCTCCAGGCGTTGAACCGGATCGAATGAAAGTTGATAGCGACCATGCAGCAAAAAAACTTACTGCTGTTCTTCATAATATCTCTGGGCATCCTCCTCGGCTGGTCGTGGTTGCAATCGAAGTTGTGGCCGCCGCAACCCAAACCTGAACCACCCGCGCCCGATCCCGCCCTCGTCTGGCAAGAGCCACGGTTACGCCAACAAGGACAAGCCGTGGGGCAGTGGACCGCCGTGGGGCTTGACCCTCTGGGCATCGCGGTGACACAAATGGCCTTGGCGGAGCAAACCCCTTCTCCCCAACCGGAAGAGTGGCGTTTCCCGTCCCACCTCTCGGCCAGCCAACGCCGCACCTTGATTCCGCGGCTGATCGCCGACGCCGTGCCGACGGCATGGGACAGCGGCTTGCTAAACCTGGCTGCCCAATTGCCAGTGGCTTTGCACCAGCGCGAGCTGATCGCCCGGACGGCCATTCGAGAGATCCAGCGTGTCACGTTGGGGAGCTACGATGAGCATAGCCCGTTCAATCTCCAAGTGGTCCTCACCTCTCGCGGCGCCGGCGTGGAACGGCTCATCCTGAACAAATTCGAGGCCGCCAATCGCATGGGCTTGCCCGAAGACCGTCACATGACGCTGATCCCGCCCACGGCCGAGCCGTCCAACCTACTCTACCACTACGTCAACCCAGGAGACAACCGCCCCTTGGACACGCTCGCCAAGCTGCCCTGGACGTTGGTGAGTCAATCGACCGACCCTGGCGCCGCCGAGCATAGCGCCGTGTTTCAGGCCGAGATTCCCGGTCAGGACATTGTCATCACCAAAACTTACACCCTGGCAACCGGCACCTATCATCTTGGCCTGGCGGTGCGGTTGGAAAACCGCGCTCCAGAAGGCTCCCCCCCCATCAAGACGCGCTACCAACTGGCCGGGGCGCATGGCTTGCCCATTGAAGGCGTTTGGTACACCACCATCTTCCGCAATGCCTTGGTGGGTTGGCAAGAGAGTGGCAGCGAATGGCGGTCGTTGGAGGACGCGCGGCAAATTGGACTGTGGGAAGGAGGCAACCGCGTCGAGCGGGGGGACAACAAGGTCATCCGCTACGCCGCCGTGGCCATCCAGTTCTTTGCTTCCGCCGTGGTCGTGGACGTTGACCAGCGCGATGGCCAACCGGACAATTTCATCGAGCGCGTGCGGGCCACCCTCGAAAGCCCCCCCGACCTGAATTTCCCCCAGAACAACGACATCACGGTCCGCCTCACCACCGAGGAGCTGACGCTGGCGCCGAACCAAGTCATCGAACATCGCTACTTGCTCTATAACGGTCCCGTGAAAGTGCGGTTGCTGAATTATCTCGAAGGCAATAAGGCCGTGGCGCCGGAGCTGGTGGCGCATTACGAAGATAAACTGGGGCTGTACACGCTGACCGATTATCCCTCGCCGGGAGTGATGGGAAGATTCTCCAGCTCCATCGGTTTGACCTGGTTGATTGTTAAATTCACCAACTTGATGCACTGGTTGATCCACGTCCTGCACAACTATTTGCTGCTGTGGTACGGTCTGTGCATCATCATGCTGACGATCCTGGTGCGCGGCGCTTTGTTTCCGCTCAGCCGCCGGCAAGCTCTGCAAGGGCGGGAAATGCAGGAGAAGATGGCCAAGATCGCCCCGGAGATGAAAAAGCTCAAGGAAAAATACCGCAACGACTTCCAGGCGCTGACGCAGGCTCAGCAAGAATTGTATCGCCGCCACGGCATCAATCCCTTCGCCACGCTCGGCGGCTGCTTGTTGTTGTTCGTGCAGATGCCGGTATTCCTGGGGCTGTACTTCGCCTTGCAGGAGAGTATTTTCCTGCGTTTGGCGTCGTTCTTGTGGATCGAGAACCTGGCCGCCCCGGATATGTTGTTTTGGTGGAGTGAGAACATCCCTCTGCTGAGCACCCCAGATCAGATGGGCAGCATGTTGTATCTGGGGCCGTATTTCAACCTGCTGCCAGTGTTGGCCGTGACGTTCATGATCCTGCAACAGAAGATCATGATGCCCCCGCCCACCGATGAGCAACAGGAAATGCAACAAAAGATGATGAAGTACATGATGGTGTTCTTCGGCATCCTGTTCTACAAGATCGCGGCGGGGTTGTGCGTCTATTTCATCGCCAGTAGCATCTGGGGCTTGGCCGAGCGCAAGTTGCTTCCCAAATCCAAGACGGCAGAGGGAGAAAGTTCGACGCCGACAACCGATAGTCGGCCCGCCGCGCGCCCCGGAGTGGCAAAAGAAGAACCGCCCAACGGCTTGCGGCAGCGGTTGCGAGCGTGGTGGGATCGGGTGCTGGAGGAAGCCGGTAAGCAACCGCAAGCCCGCAAGCAACTTCCCAAGGATACGCTGGCCAAGAAGAAACCACGCCGCGACGACGGCAAATCGCGGCGCTGACTGGCTGCCATGAACCTCGATCCACACGATACCATTGTCGCTCTCGCCACGCCGCTGGAGCCGGGCCGGCGCGGCATCATCCGTCTGAGCGGGCCGCAGGCGCTGGCGGTGGCATTGCGGCTTTTCACGCCGACCGTGACGGGACCCATTCCTCCGCGCCGATGCCAGGCGGGGAGTTTACGGCTTCCCGATGTCCCTTCCCCCTTGCCCGCCGATTTGTATTTCTGGAAATCCCCTCATAGTTACACCGGCCAGGACGTGGTGGAGTTGCACACGCTCTCCTGCCCGCCGCTATTGGAGTTGGCGGTGGCGGAGCTGCTGCGCGCCGGGGCACGGGCGGCGCAGCCGGGAGAATTCACGCTCCGGGCTTTTCTGGCCGGCAAGCTCGACTTGCCCCGCGCCGAGGCCGTGCTGGGCGTGATCGAGGCCCGCGACCGCGACGAGCTGCGCCAAGCCTTGACGCAACTGGCCGGGGGCGTCACGCAACCGCTAACCGGATTGCGCGACGACTTGCTCAACCTGTTGGCGGACGTGGAAGCGGGCTTGGATTTCGTCGCGGAAGACATTCATTTCGTTAGCCGGGAGGACCTGCTGCACCGGCTGGCCAAGGGACTGGCCCAATTGACTCTGCTCCGCAAACAGCTCGAACAGCGGGCGGCGCGGCGGCCCACGTTTCGCGTGGTGCTCGTCGGCCGGCCCAACGCCGGCAAGAGCAGCTTGTTCAACGCCTTGACGCAAGGGCAAGCCCTGGTCAGCGATCAACCTGGCACCACCCGCGATTACCTGATCGGTCAACTATCCGACAACGAAACGACCATCGAATTGATCGACACCGCCGGCTGGCAAGAGCCTGTGTCTCCGCTTGAGGACCAAGCCCAGCACCTGAGCCGGCAACAAGGGGAACAGGCTGATTGTCTGCTGCTGTGCCTCGAAGCGGGCCAGGCGCCCACCGCCGACGAAGCCGTCTGGCTGCGACATCCCCCCCCGCCGCGGGTCGTGGCCGTGACGACCAAATGCGACCAACAACCCGCCGCCAATCACCGCTTGTCCACCAGCGCCGTCACGGGCCAGGGATTGGATACCTTGAAAAATCTGCTGTTCGATCTGGCGCGCGGCCAACCGCGCCAACCGCTGGCCCCCAGCTTGAGCCGCTGCCAACACCATGTCGATGCCTGCCTGGATCATCTCCGCCAAGCCCATGCCGCCGTGCTCTTCGACGACCCCGCCGAATTACTGGCCCTGGAACTCCGCGCCGCCCTCGATCAGCTCGGCGCCATGGTCGGCGCCATCCACACGGACGATTTATTGGACCGCATCTTCAGCCGCTTTTGCATTGGCAAATGAGCCTTGCTTTTTGCTGTTTCTTGACGGAATTCCGCTGGTTGGGAAGGGAAATCGGAAGGGAAATGGCGTATAATTGCTCCAGGGGGAAGAAATATCACCTGGAGGGTTCCAGCCATGAGTCGCAGGGGAAGAAAAGCGAGCGTCCGCTACTACGCCAGCAAGGGCGGCTACTTCACGCACTTCGAGGGCAAGAACATCCGCCTCGCCGACGGACCGGACGATGCCCCGAAGGGCAAGACCTACCTTGCCGCCCTCGCCCGCTTCCAGGAGTTGATGCAGGTCAGCCATGCCGACACCGCCGACCAGGAGTTGCCAGATGCGGCCTGACTCTCTTTCTGCTCGGCCATTGCTTGCCTCCTTCTGTTTGCCGCAGGAGCGGGCGGGGCTGTTCGCCCCGCCCGCGCTTATCAACGAACCGCAGGTTGCCGTGGGAACGGCCATCAGGCGGCGCTCGACCGCTTCTCACTGCCGGCCGGAGGAACCGGCCGGCAGTGAGAAGCCGTCGAGCGTTACCTGGTAGGACCCATGCACCGTGCCCAGGTCCTGCGTTGTCATTTGCGGCGTCGGATTCAAAGGCGTGCCGAGTTCACTTGCGTGCTCCGGCTTGCCGAAGAAGGATTCGTGGATCGTTCCGCGAATGTCCTTCACCGCCTCGCGTCCCATCGCCTTTAATTCCGCACCGAGCGAGGGCTGTTGCTCCGCCCATTCGGCGCGCTTGGCCAGAATCTGTTCCCAAGTGCTTTTGCCGTCAGGCATGTGTCACCTCACTTTCGTTAAAAGCGACCGTCGCGGAACCGTTCCGCGAGGTCTCGTTGTTCGATCTCCGCATCCCTCATGTCCTGTAGCCGCCGTTTCCGCACTTCGGCCGCAAAGCCTTCGATGCACAGGCAGCCGATGCCCCCAAGAGCCAGGAGCCAGCCCAGGGCGGGGTCCAGGCCGTAGCCCAGCAGGCAGCCGACGGCCATGACCAGGAACGCTTCAGCGCCCTTGGCCGTGCCGTAGTCCTTGATCCGGGGAAACAGCTTGAAGGCCAGCCACGGAGTGCCTTGATTCAGCTCGTCGAACAGGCCTTCCTGTGGAGCAGCCGAGCCACCGACAAATGTTTGGAGAGACTTTCCGATCAGCCCGCTGGCCCAGGCCGCCGTCTGCTCATCGCCCAGCGCGTGGAAGAGCTTGTGGTGGAATTTGGTCAGCAGGGCATCGGCCTGGTGCCTGCCCGTCTCGCCCTTGAGCGCGCTGTAATAACTGTGAAGCGACTGGGTGAGGAAAAGCATGCAGCCCTTGTGGCTGCGGCACTGCGCGAGGTAGTGGGCGTCATGGCTGTTGACGAACTGCTGCGCCTCGTCGCACCAGATCACGTTGATTGCGTCGCTCTCGTACACGGCGGTGATGCCGATTGCGGAAACAAAAGTCCTCGACTGTCAGCGGCACGGCCGCGTTCTGGGCGCGCACCTTCCACGCAAGCGCCTTCGGCGCTGAGTTTTTTCTGGGGGAATCTTTGGGGGCTTAGTTCAGGCTTGCCGCCGCGCCGATCATCAGCCGCCGGCATTCATGGCATACACCCGCCCGGCTACGGGCGAGCTGTCCTGCTCCCAGCCGCAGCCGGTAGCGGTGCTGCGGAAGTCTCTTGAGATTGAACAGCGGCTGGCGGAGACGCTGCGGTTGATCCAGACCGGGCGGTATTCAACCCCGTTGCTGGCGGCTGCGCTCGGAGTCTCGGTACCCACTGTGTCCCGCTATGTCACGGCGTTGCGAGAGCGAGGGCACGACATCCGGGCCGAACGACATCCCGAAGGATGGAGATACATCGCAGCGCCCAGAACCGCCAACCAGCAGTCCACACGCACAGCCGGCAGCAGGAACAAGAAACGGACAGGCACATGAAACCCCTCGCCAGGGACACGGCCGATTTCGGGAAGGTGGAGACTCTTGATGAATCAACTGACCGAGATCATGCATACCATCGAAGCCGGCGACCCGTCAGCCGCCGATAAGCTCCTGCCGCTTGTGTACGAGGAGCTGCGGCAACTCGCGGCCT
>JBKBIP010000071.1:0-7620 GCA_046297495.1 Gemmataceae bacterium
CTGTTGCTGAAGATCATGGAGGGAGCTAACCCTGAAGATTCCGCAGTGGCCGCCGGGTATGCCCTATCCTTAATCATTATCGAGCGAGAGCCCAAATGGCCGCATGGAGCGGGTGGGTGCGCTCCCGTGGAATTCTTCGATCGAGAAACTTACGACATTGTGCAAAAACACTGGAAGAAAACGCCGCGACAGCATTGGATTGGGTGGGTGCGCAAGGAGATGAACCAAAAAAAGGAACCTAGCAAGTAGCTTGGTGACGGTGTGCGGGCGATAAAAGGGGACGCGACTCGTATTTGCTTGATGGAGAGCGGATCGTGGCGTTATCTGACAGCCAGCGAGTACGAGTCGCGTCCCCTTTTTCTTTATCCGCGAAATTTATTGACTTTCCAAGGCCTTGATCTTCTTCTCGACGGCGGCCTTGCGGTCTTGTTCGCGGCGACTGGTGCCGGCGCTTTCGACCCCTTTCTTGTAGGCTTCTAGCGCCGATTTGGTGTCACCGAGCGCTTTCAAACAATCCCCCAGGTGATCGAAAATCTCGATGTGCTGCCCTTCCTCGACCTTGACGGCTTGTTCCAGGTAAGGGAGAGCTTCTTTGTATTTCTTCTGTTTGAACAGCACCCAACCGAGGCTGTCCAGGTAGGCGGCGTTGTCGTTGGCCTCTTCCAGTTTGGCGTTGGGGGCGATCTTACGTTCCTTGCGGTCCAACTCAATCGCCCGGCGGATGAGCTTCTCGGACTCCGGCAAGTTCATGTCATGATCCGCCCAGATGAAGCCCAAATCGTTGTGATAGGTCGGGTCATCCGGCTTCATCTTGAGCAAGAATTGCAAATGCTCCGCCGCCTTATGGACTTGTTTCATGTCGATATAGACGCTAGAGAGGATATAGCGAACTCGTTCGGTATAGAAATCTTGTTCGGCGCGTTTGATGCGATCATCCTTGCCAATGCGTTCCAGGACCGTTTCGTAGGTCTTGGCCGCGTCGTCATACTTGCCGGATTCACGTTCCACCCAGCCTTTCAGCTGCATGAACAGCCAGCCATCGTTGCCGTCGTACACTTTCACCAAACTGGTCACCAATTGCAGGGCTTGATCGGTCTTCCCCTGGCGAGTGAGGGCCTGGATCATGCGTTCCATGACGGCGGGCTTGAGCCGGCCGACCGCGCCATCCCCCTTGAGTTCGAGGAACTCGCGGCAAATCTTGACGGTTTCGTCATAGCGTTTGTGTTCGTAGCAAACGTCGATCAAGCCGCCGAAGGCCACGGCCAGTTTTTGGCTGCTCTCCAATTTCAGCGCGTGATCCGCGGCGAGACGATAAAACGTCAAGGCGTGATCAGCTTCGGTCAGTTCCTGGGCGGCCTTGGCCAAGACGTAAGCCGCGTTGTAGTTGAGCGGTTGATCGTCGCCACGGGCCATTTTGGCGGCCACTTGCAGCAGCTTGCGCGTCTTGCTTGGCGTCGCCACCAATTGCTCGACGTGAACTTCCAGCGCGTCGGCGCCGGTGATTAGATTTAGTTCCAGCACCTGACGCCGCAAGGCGGCGTCATCGTCTTCCGATACCGGAGCGGACCAAGCGCCGACGGCCAGCGCCAGCACGGCCACCACGGCGAATCCCTGTTGGAGTGAAATACGTGCTCTACCCATCACCATAGTCTCCGCTGAGAAAGCGACCGGGGAGGTCGAGGATACTTCCACTCCTCATATTAACCAACAACCGCTCGTCACGCTATGGCGAATCGCGGAAGAATCGGCAAAGTCGCTCTAAAGCGCGGGGCCGTTTGATATGTAAAGATAGGTAAGGTGAATCCCAGGTCGTTCTTGAACTGACGGCGCATTATTACCTAATCTAAAAATCATCAAAACGCTTTTGGCTTTTGGCTAACCGCAGAAAACGCTCTTGACCGATCACCGTATCATAGCCATAGTCTCTGCCTTTGTTTTGGGCGATTTGGCTTCTGATTACGTGGAGTGCGGACGCCCAGTTGTTGGAGAACATTTCCATGCGTGTCGTTCGTCATTGGATGCTGGTAGCTGGCTTGATGGCGTGCGGCTGTGCCCATATGACCAATGCGGAGCGCGGGGCCTTGGGAGGCGGAGCCATTGGCGCGGGAACGGGCGCCTTGATCGGCGGCGCCACGGGGCATCCGGTGGCCGGCGCCCTAATTGGAACCGGCGTCGGTGCCTTGTCCGGAGGCATGATCGGCAAGGGAGTGGACAACGCCGAGCGACGCGCCGAAGCCCGCTTGGCCGCCGCCACCGCCACCCCTCCGCCGCCACCGCTCGGCATCGTCGATATTGCCCAGATGGCCCAGCAACATATCAGCGATGCCGTGATCATTAACCAGATTCGCACCACCAATTCGGTTTACCACTTGTCACCGCAAGACATTGGCTGGCTCAAGGCCAACGGCGTCAGCGACGCAGTGATCATCGAGATGCAAGCGACCGCCCAACGCCAACGGCCCATCGCCTGCCCACCCAAGCCGGTCTATGTCACGCAGCCGTCGGTGGTGGTCATCGAACAGCCGCCGCCGCCAATCGGCTTCGGCTTTGGCGTCGGTTACAGTAATTGCCGGCGCCGCTGTCGATAAGATGACGCTAACAATAGGACAGGCACCTGGGACACGAACACGGCTCCCGGTGCCTGTCTTGTTAGGGATGCTCCGCTCACGCGGGCGCGCTGGCCCAGGCGGCATTCCCCACTTGAACATCCATCTCTTGCCGAGTCGCTTGTTCCACCGCCGGTGAAAAGCGCACGAAGAAGGCCGCGAACGAGCAAACCGTCACCACCGCTCCCAGGATCAACAGCGCGGTCGGCCAGGGAAGAGAGCTTTTGAACAAGAACCCCGCCGCCACGGCCCCGGCATTCCCGCCCGCGCCGACGATCCCCGCCACCGATCCCAAGGCCCGTTGATTAATGAAGGGAACCACGGCATAAGTCGCCCCTTCCGACATTTGGACGAAGAGGCTGAACAGGATCAAGGCAGGAATGGCCAACCATAAGACATTCATCCGCGCGAACAGCATCAACGCCAAGCCTTCGCATAAGAGCGTGAGGAACAACCACCACACCCGCCCCTTGAGGCCCCACTTCAGGCCGAAGCGGTCGCCAAACATTCCCCCCATCGTCCGCGCGAAAATGTTCATCAGGCCAAACAAGGAGGCCAACAATCCCGCCGTCGCCAAGGCCCGCGTCGTGTCCAATGCGTGAAAATACTCGAAATAATCGACGAAATAGAGAGCGGCGATGTTGTTGATGGTCAGTTCAATGCCGAAACAGGCCCCATAGATGACGAACAAGGCCCACACGCGCGGATCACGGCACGCCAGCCAGAACGTACCCTGGACGTACTTTTTGTCCGGCATCTTGCCAGCCGCCCGCAGCTCGTGGTAGTTTCCTTCCGGCGTGTCTTGCGTCAGGTAATAGTATGCAATGCCCATGAGCAGACACACCGCGCCGGCTAGGAACATCGACACCCGCCAACCCCAATAATCACTAAAACCAAACACGCCCACGAATAGGGTGAACACCAACGGCATGACCATTTGGGTGACGCCGCCTCCTAGGTTGCCCCAACCCGCCGTGGTGGCATTGGCTGTCCCGACACAATTCGGCGCGAACATGACAGAGGTATGATACTGCGTGATGACGAAGGCAGCGCCAATGGCGCCGATCAGCACGCGAAAAAGCAAAAACGTCTCGTAATTCCACGCCAGACCGATACCCATGACCGGCAACGCGCCCAGGATCAACAACCAAGTATAAGCCAGCCGTGGCCCAACCCGGTCGCACACCCAACCAATAATCAGCCGCGCGATGATGGTAATGGCCACCGAACCGATAATACACCAACCGATTTGCGACTTGGTGAGAGACAATTCCTCGCGGACTATCTTCATCAACGGCGCGATGCCAAACCAAGCGAAAAAACACAAGAAAAAAGCGAACCACGTCATATGGAACGCCCGCATCTGCGGCGTCGAAAAGTTGAAGAGGGTAATCTGGGTGGCTTTGTTACTCACGTACATGAAGAATCACCTTTCACGCCGGAAACGCTGATGCAGGAACAGGATAGTCTCCACTTCCAATAGACGGTGGGCTTGAGAGCGCCTGCTTAATGGCGCGCGCCGCTCCCGTCCCTCGTCACTCGAAGGTTGATGAGGTATGAACTTGTAACGGCACATGATCCGATTAGTTGGAAATCCGGGGCAGTCCCGTGGGAGAGGTACATCGGGAGGGTACGTGCCAGTGTCTCATTCACACGGAAACAAAACACTTGGGACGCATTTGCTTTTCAACGCAATTCCAATGCCAATTTTTCTTGCTCGGGATGGAGAATGGCTCAACTATTTATGAATCAATAAGTTAGACAAGCAAATCTTTCGCGGACAAACGCCGTGACCTGACGGTTTTGCTTAGGAAAACAGCATTCCGTGACAAAGAGACAAGCAGTATTCCACCGACAAGAAGCAACTCCGAGCCGCAACCGTCTGGGAGCGGGACGGGTCGCTTCCGGACGGTTAAGGCTCGGAGCATCTGGGCGCCGAAAAATCATACCGTTGTTCTTCATTCAACCACGTCCGCCGGTACGACCTTCAGAATAACCTGAAAGCCGAAATCCCTTTTATTGACGCCGTGGAAGGGGTCTTTATACGTGATCCAGACCGGGTTCAACGCCGAGCCGGGGGCGAATTCCGCGGTGGCCGGATGGCCGGGAATAGCCCCTTTGTGTTGCGCGGCCTGGAGGGTGAACGTCTGATGCAAGGTGTAGCAACCTGGACCAACCGGCAGACAAATGGGGCCTTCTCGGTTATACACGGACACGTTTTCCTTGCAACCCGCGCTGCTGGGAGCAACGCACAAGGTACCTATCTCGATGGGACCATCTGGGCCAGTACAGAAGATGGTGACACAGGCTTCACCCGATTGCGCCGTCCCTTTGCTGGCGTTGCGGAGCAGGCCGACGACACGCCCTTGTACATACAGGTTAGCCGCGTGGACATCCGCTTTCTCGAACACCACGCGAAAGCATTGGGACAGGTCAAAGTGAAAACCTGCTTGCGATTGGCAAGCCGGAAAGCCGCCCGCCACAGCCACGCCAGTCATGGTGATCACCAGCGTGTCCGGGGCTGGTTGTTGCACGTCAATGTTGCCGCCGCCGGTATGGGCGTGGCCATGTTTGCTCGGCAAGGCGCGCGCATTGGTGGCCCCCAAGCGAAAGGATACGGCGTGCTCGGCAGCATGGCACCAGGTAGTAGCGCCGCCAATGAGCAGGACCGTTCCGATCATCCAACCATTCCGAGTCCGCGACATGATGGTTCGACCTCCTTGTCCAGGCGCTGGCGTCCCACGGATCACCAGCGAAATTGATATTGAATGTAAAATAGCTCTGGAGAGACGTTCGGTCCTGTCTGGCGAATGAACTCTCCCGCGAACAGCTTGGAATATCCAATTAAAACGTCTTGATGGGCGTCGATATGGATGTTCACCAATAAATCTAGCTCATGTCCCACGTCCCGGCCGGCTCGTCCCGTCGGATCGCGCCGAATTGGTACCCCCCCTGCGGTAAACAATGGCGATTTGGGTTGATCTAAAAAGAAACGGTGATACTGAGCTAGAAAGATGAGCCACTTGGTTGGATAACATACAAACTGACAGTTCGCGTCGCGGATATTCTGTCGGCCCACTAAATCCAGAAATCCCAGATAGTAGTGACCAAAGGGAAACAGTTGGTTAAAGGTGCCGAAGGTATTGCCGACTCCAGGGTTGGAATCTCCAGACGCCCAATCATAGTACAGCCAAAATTGCGCATTAAACGGCAACCGGGCGAAGCGGTACCCCAAACCGGAGGACGTTGCCCCCGCCCAAATCTGTTGATTGACGTGTTTGCCAAATTGGAGCATCAACTCCACGTCCCACAGGACATTCTGGTAATCGCCCACGGTACGGGTACCCAGCGTGCTAACATTAAAACCCCCTCGAGCGCCGTATTCTCCCACGAAGGCGGGACGGGCAAAGTCCCGGTTCAGATAATACCAATCGTTAAACCAACCAGGACGAGGGCGATAGGTAGTCCAGATGCCCGCGAAGGACTGGTCACGATCCACGGAGTTAAAGCGCACCGGATCAGGTATGACTGGACGTACCCAAAACATGTCGATATCCCAATGATGTCCTTGCCGCCAGACACGGACGCCTTGAAATGTCCGCAACGTGTTGACCCACTCCAACGGTGAGATCAACCGCTCCGAACCATAGAGCAGTTCTTGCCGGCCGATCCGCACATAGGCATTCTTTCCTCCCCACTCGAACAACTTCCAATCAATGAACAAATCCACAAAACCACCGCTATCCACGTCGATGACTAAAGGAGTCAGCTCCTCACCGCAGCTATCCGCGCGTAAGAATTCCACAAAGAGACGAAACTGATCGCGGTACCAGAAATCACCATACAGAATGTAGCGATACAACATGTATTCATTGTTTCTGGCGGTTAGTCGGCTATCGACTTCGTTCATGTAGCGTAAGCGATATTCCCCACCATTGGAAACCAACCAATTGTCCCCAGGATGCATGCGTTTGACGACGTCAAACAAATCGTGCTGGGTGTTGTCCGGTCGTTCCAGGTAGCGAAAGTCGGCGTCATAGAAGGGGAACGCCTTCAGGCTAAAGGGGGGATAGGGGAAGATCGGCGGCTTTGGTCGGCGATTGCCCCACAGCCAATCTTGCAAGGAATAATAACCCGGACCCGATGGCGGAATGAAGAAATCCCCCAACCGGGGAAAAATAAACACTGGCGGAACATGGACCCAAGGTGAAGGGGAAAGCGACTCATCGGGGACCGCCGTATCTGGAACAGACAGCTCCATGATGGGCGGCGGCTCCAGGGAGCAGACATCATGCGGTGGTTCCGCCACGCCCCCCATCGGGTACTCCAACATCAAGCAAATGATGAGAGCGATACGGACACTCCATGTCCTTCGTGCAGTTCTCATCAGGACGGCCTCCATGCCGGCATCTGGTTGTTGTGTGATGTTATTTGTCGAAACGTGCCATTCCCTTTGGGAGAGGACAAAAGCCGTTCCTTTTGGGAGAGGACAAAGGCCGTCGGTTGGAGGGCAAGCTTGCGGTCATGGGAAAGTCCCTCTACCGGATACTTGCTACTTGCGAGGTAGTCGTCGTGGAGCAGTAGTTTTATCTACCCTATTATGTCGGTTCAGAATCGTGCGCGGGGACAATTGGAGGTGGCGAGATGATATGATTGTTGGTCAACATCCGTGGTAGGACTCTTGCCAATTACACGATCGGAACCTATCACCTTGTCGGAAAAATCCACACAACCGGAATAACCGAAAATTCTCAATGATGCCGGGTCGGATCTCAGTATCTATTGTTCTGTTTTCTTGCTGATGTGGTGCTTCCGATGTTCCCATTCCGCGCGGAGTTGATACGAGCTGAGCGGTACGAGATACCCCATTGTGTCGATGCGCTTAGCGGACAAAAGGCGCGCCCAGCGTGAGATTTCCTCAGTGGCGGTGTCAAGAGGTGGTAACTCCCACAGCAAAGCGATGCCGTCTGCGCTGGCAGTCACCAACCGATGACCGTTAGGGTGAAAGGCCGCT
>JBKBIP010000072.1:0-7037 GCA_046297495.1 Gemmataceae bacterium
GCATGTGGGTGGTCTTGTAACAACCCAGGGTACGCCGCCTCCTTCAAGCTTTCATCCACAACTTTCGATCATAGCTCGTTGGCTTACGCGGAATTGTTCTTGAGCAATCCCAATGTCTACATCTGGGCTGGCTTGGCCGCCCATGCCTCCGCCAACGCTGGCAAAGCCATGGGATTAGCGGAATTTGCCGTGCCATTGATGGCGAATTCAAATACCATTCGCGGCATGTTGGCCGCCGGTAACCAGGCCATCTTTGATGACATCTACTGGCAATTCCTGGCCTACGAATATGGTGGTATTATATTGTTAAACCATTTTAATGATTTGGGCGCGTTGGCGGACGATGCCTACAACGGTTGGGTTCTGATTCATGAAGGCGCGACCAATCATCCATTCCCTGACATGCAGAAGATCGCGGAAGGGAATTTCTTGCTTTTGGACTATGAGCAAAGAAAGGTACTTCAGCCCGTTATCGACTATGATAATAATCCTTTTTATGCACTGATTGCCTCCCGAGCATCACCATACGTGAATTCTCCTCTTCATTATAAAATTGGTTCCATCACCAATCGCCATGATCCGTTTCACGTGGCCTTTGAAACTGAAAGTTTCAATGACTATATTAAGAGAAAATATCAACGAGATGGAGACTTTCAAAATATCGATGATCGTATGGACTGGATTGTTGGTTCCATGTGGCCGCAGTGGCTGAAATTGTTGGAAGACGATACGGCGATGAAAAGCGTGCTCGACCGTTTTGAATTTTATCGATAGTGGGAACGCGTGCCAACATCCGAGTGCACTGATTATGAGGACTCTAGCCATGTTCATCAAAATGTTGCTCATCGCCACCACAGTGCTAAGTACTCTGATTCTGTTGGTGTTCTCGACTCCAAGGGTAATCAACCAAGAGGAAAAAGTCGAAATACCGACGATTGAAGTTTGGATCAATGATTCCATCAATAAGTTAAAAGGCATGCAATGGAAGCGTGAACCGGATGGCCAACCATTTCGGATTGCCGCCCGAGATCGATCTTGTAATGTCGTCGTCCATTTTCCAAGCGGTCAATCGTACAAGATATGGACGAACACGCTCTTCTTGGGGAGAAAAGATGAAACGGTTAGTTTGATTCAAATCGTGCCCTTGAAACGACGTGTTACATTCATCGAGTCAGTGCATACCATGCAACAAATCATGACGGACCTGCAAGTGCGTGAGAATCCCAAAATTCCTGTCCCGGTAAATGAACTAGCCAAGATCAAGCCCAGGGAAGATATTCCTGCGCTGTACGCAACAGGTGGCAGAATTGAAAAAAGTATTGGAGCGCGTGTGGTAACCAATTATGATCAAACATTGAAAGGATGGTATGTAGTATTAGATATTACAGTACCAAAATTGTACGGGATCCACAAGGAGTTTATCGAGAGTGATGATTGAGGAAGTTGAGCAAGAAAAGGGGACGCGACTCGAATTTGCTTGACGGAGAGCGGCTCGTGGCGGAATCTGACAGCTAGCGAATTCGAGTCGCGTCCCCTTTTCTGCCCCCACGCCAGCGCGCAAACCATGTCGTGCGTCAGGGCTGTTTGATATTTCAAGGTGAGCAAAGTGAGTCCTACGTCGTTCTTAAACTTACGTCGAATCGCCTTACCCATGTTGAAACATCAAACGACCCTGCCGTGCGCCCCCATGCTGGGAACTTCTTCATCGTGGGATACATCGCCGACTGGTCGGAGCTTACAGCCTAGTCGGCGACCTGCCTCACGGATAAGTCGCGCGAAACGTCACCGCTCTACCCAGATCGGCGTTAGCCAGGCCCATTGGCCGTTGACTTGGGCGACGCGCAGACGATAAATGTCCACCCCCCCCTCCGGCTCATCTTCCCAGTCCGCCTGCACCACGCATTCCGATAGAGGCACGAGCGGGCCGACGCGGATGGCTTCCGATAGCCAGCCGCGCAAATAGTGACAGCGGCTGGCATGCAACAGGTCGCCAAGCGCATACTCCCAACGCTGGCCGTTGACTTCGATATGTACTTTGCTGGTCAAGGGACCGCCTACTTCCAAGGATAGCGCTTGCGTCGTGGCGTGGCGCATGGACAGGTTGCCAACGGTCATGGAACGCCACGTACAGGAATGCGCGGTTTGTTCCAGAATGGCATGGGGCAAATCCTCGGCGTCGGCAATCTCGGCGTCTCCTTCTTGGGTCACCGGTGCCACCACCGGCGGCCCACTGAAACAAGATTCCACCTGAGTAATAACGCCATCAGCTAGGGAAAGTTTCGCCTGCCAGCGCGCCGGCTGCTCCTTACGTCCCCAACCCCAGGTGACACGCAAGCGATAGCGGTTATGCCCTTCCGCTGGCTCCCTGGCGCCGGCTTCGGGATGGAAGCGACGCACCACCCGGCCATTCTTCAACAGTTCCACTTTGTCCAAGGCGTCGCTGCCGTGAACGACGACACGCACATGCCGCTTACCCGCTTCGCGGATGCTGGAACCGATCCAAGCATCATTGACGAACAAGCGGGCGTCAATGCGGTCGCCCGTAGCGGCATAGACGCGGCGCGCCAGCAGGGCCTCCCACAAGGCATCTCGTGTCAATTCCATGGCAAAGACTCCCAGCCGGCCGTCCCCGTGGCTGCCGGGGTAGGCGCTGTGATGATCCGTGGAAGCGATGATGCCGAAGTGATGGCCGAGGTCCCAGCCCGCCGTGGCCGTGCTACCGGCGTCGCGCGGCCCCATGTCGTGCAGCATCGGATACGGGGCGGCGTCGCTCTCCGAGCAACCGTGCAGGGAGTAGATTTCGACGAATGGCGAACCTTCTTCGCGGAAGTGCCGCCAGTCGATGCCGCGATAGCCAGCGGCGTAGCCGATGTGGTGTGGGATGACGATAGCCCCCTGTTCCTTCGCCCAGGCACGCAACGCTGGCAGATCGGGAGCATCTCGCAACGGCAGCTCCGGGCCGCGCGCATAAACATTGTGATCGCCATACTTCAGCGAATGCCACTCATAGCTGGGAAAAACGATGAATTTACCCGGCTGCGTGGCGGCTTCCTGCTGGGCCAGCAACTTGTGCCAATTCCGTGCCAAGCGCGCGAATCCGTCGCGGTGGTAGTCGATGATGTCGCCATAAACGGCGCGGTCAGTGGGCATGTCTGGCCAGAAAGCGTGGCCAGTGATCGAGCAGAAATCCAACTGCTGCCGCGCCCGGGCCAACGCTTGCTCGACGGTGCCATGTCCATAACTAATCGAACAATGGCTGTGCAGATCGCCCCAGTAAAGTTGATAGGTTTTGGTCATTTCGTGGATGTCTTCTTCTTGGCTTCATCGGTTCGCGCTAGCTTTCAGAAATACCAAGAGATAGGCGCATTGTATCCGCCACAGCGAACAATTGCTCGCTGTTGCCGGAAAAAAATGCGTTTGTCTCTTCCTCACAGCCGAATACCGAGCGCTTTGGCCAAGTGGGCGATCATCTCGCGGCAGGATGGCCAGCGGTTTTGCGGAGTCATCGACATTCCCCGCGTGATGAGCGGTCGTTCTTGAGGTGATAGCATCGACAAGTCAGCGGATCGGTTAGAACTATGCAGAGACAAAGCCCCAGGATTGGTGAAAGGAAGCCGACCGCCGCGCAGGTAGCAGTAGCACACCGCCAGGGAAAATTGATCCGACCACTGGCTCAGCCGGCCTTGCAAGACCTCGGGCGCCGCGAATTCCCGCGCGCTGGCTCGGTCGTGATATTTCAACGCTGCCGTCAAGGACGTGGCGTATTCCAGATCAGCGACCTTCAGCGTCTCGCCGAAGAGCAACAGATTGCTCGGTTTGATGGCCCCATGCTGAAAGCCCACCCGCAGCCCCCCGACTAGATGACGGCGGGCGTTCAAGAAATCGAGAGCATCCGCGGCTTGGGCCAGCAGCGGGCACAAATCGGCCGGCTCGACCCCCGTGCCGTACTCAGATTGATAGGCTTCTAGCACATCTTGCAAGCTGCCATCGGCCAACGGCATGGCGACCACGAAATATTGATCATAACTCCAAACATGGTCAATGGGGGTCAGATGCGGGTGGCGCAACGGGGTCATCGCTTGCAAGGAACGCAGTTTGGCGCGGGCGGACGGATCATCGCAAGAGAGAAACTTCAGCGCGATCTCTTTCCCTTGAGAGTTGTCTGCCAGCCACACGCTGTTGAAACTCCCCCGATGAATCAGTTGCCGCAGCCGATAGCCCTGAAATACTTCCTGACCAATGGCAAATGCAGTCGTCATGGTTGCCATCCTTTTCCCCTTTACTCTGCCGCGCCGCGCGCACGGTAAACGCTTGGGTCGAGCAGCCCTGCGTTCCAACCCATCGGAAACGGATAATTCGGGATGAACTGAGGGGGAGGAAAACGACATTACGGGATTGGAACGTTTCGGCAAACGACCCAAACGCCGATTGAGGGGGGAACTGGGAAAACGACCCCGAGACGGTGTATTACGGCATCATGCTCACTGAAGTAGTACGATACAGTACGGATTCGTGTAATCAACCAACGTCTGTGAGCTGGCCGCAACCGGGGGGATGGGGAAGTTCCGTAGGATTAATATAGCACTTTTCTCTTTAGTGTATAGTGGAAAAACGGCATTTCCTCCGCCACCAACCGCGTAACACTACGGAACTGGTTCCCCCCACTTGGGACCCTTCATTCGCCATCTAGATAGTGCTCATGGCATGACCGCGCGCGATGACGGCGTGCGCGGCGGCCTTTCCCGCCCCTCCCATCTGGTATCTTCCGCATTTCTTGGCCTTGAAATGTGTCAAGCCAGGATGATTGGGCAAACTTGTTCATGCGAACGCTACTCGCGCCTCGTTATACTGGGTTGGCAGGGGTCGGTATGTGGCCCTACCGAGGACGAGAAGAGGAGAGCGAGTCATGCAAGTCTGCGAATTTCTTTCGGATCATCGTGTCACCTTTGAGACATTGTTGCACCCACCGGCGTTCACATCCCAGAAGCGGGCTAAGTTCCTGGGCGTCTCGGGCAAGCAGGTGGCCAAGGGGGTGTTGCTAGTCGGCCCGCATGGTTACTTCGTGGCCGTGCTTCCCGCGACTCATCGAGTCGATACGCAAGCTCTGGGCCGGCATCTGCATGGGGCGGTGCGGCTGGCGCAAGCCGAGGAGATCGCTGCAGTATTCTGCGATTGCGAATGGGGCGTGGTGCCGCCGTTTGGTCGGTTGTACGGTCTGCCCACGGTGGTGGATGAAACACTGACGGCCAATGGCGAGCTGGTGGTGCTGGCCAACCGTCTCGGCCAAGCCATCCGCATGCGCTGCCGCGACTTCGAGCGGCTCGAACAGCCGCAACGGCTGTGCTTTGCCCGCCGCGCTTCCACTTGTGCCGCCCCGGCGTCAGAATGAGAAAAAGGGGTGAGAAAAAGGGGACGCGACTCGAATTGGCCATCCTTCTGAAACAGAGCCTAGCGGGCCACCGCGCAATGGAGCGCGTGCTGGACAAAACCTCTCGGGGCCCGGCGCGGATGTTGTGGCATGGCTGTCAGATGACGCCACGATCCGCTCTCCGTCAAGCAAATTCGAGTCGCGTCCCCTTTTCTTCCCGAGGACCAATCACGAACCATGTTTCCATTGCCCCTTTGCCTTTAATCTGTATCGTGTCACGTGGCTCGCACTGGAAGTCTGCTTGGATCAGCTCGTAGGTGGCACGCGTGATTTGGATGGCGTTGGCGGCGCCGTGTGATTCCATGCGGCTGGCGGTATTCACCGCGTCCCCCCACAGATCGTAAATGAACTTCTTGCGTCCGATGACGCCAGCCACCACAGGCCCCGAATTGATGCCGATGCGAAAGGCAAGCTGGTGCCCCTGAAAGAGATCGTGCTGAACGGCGTCGCGCATCTCCAGCCCGAGCCGGACCAAAACTTGCGCGTGATCGGAACGTGGCCGCGGCACGCCGGAGGCAACCATATAGCAATCGCCAATCGTCTTGATTTTCTCCAAACCGTATTTCTCGACCAAGGCGTCGAAACGCGAAAAAACTTCATTGAGCAGCTCCACCAATTCAACTGCCGTCAACTTCTCTGATAAGGGGGTGAAGTTCACCAAATCGGCGAACAGGATACTGGCTCCCTCGAATTGATCGGCGATGATGCGCTGTTCTTCCCTGAGCAGAGCGGCAATGTCGCGGGGGAGAATGTTCAACAACAACTGCTCGGTCTTGTCTTGCTCGGCATGCAGCAGCCGCAAGGCCAAGTCGCGCTGGTTAATGAAGAAGCCCAGCGGCAAGAGCAGATTCGCCGAGATGAGCAGCAAATTGATCAATAGGAGGAGATGCACAAGCCACGACGGCAAATTCGTGGCGTCGCGTGTCGTCATGTAGATACTAACTGCCAAGCTCAAGACAAAAATGCTTCCCCACCCCGCCGCGCGGCGGGGACCATAACCGATCAGCATCGCCGTGACCGGGAAGATCAAACCCCACAGGACGACGCCGCCGGAATTGACGAATCCACCCAACACCAGCGAGGTCGCTTGATGCGCGACCAGCGCCGCCAGCCCCAGCGCGTTCACGGAGAAGCGATAGCATGACGGCCAACGCGCCACGGCCCCCAGGTGCGCCAGGGCCAGCAGCGAAAACAGCACATACAGCCCTCCCGCCACCGCTTCATCGAAGACCACGTAGAGCAGACCGATGAGAGGCAACACCCACAGCGCCGCCGACAACCCGACATTGATCGTCTGCTTCCACAGTATCACCTCTTCGTTATCGTGGGCTTCCACCCCCAACGCGATGACACGCCGCGCCAGTGTTCGCCAAATCGAATTGATCATAATACAGACTCCTTAACACATTTCATCAGAGCGTGCTGCCGAACGCGGCGATAGGCGAGCACCAGGCGAGCGGGAAGCATTAGCCTCTCGGTGACATTCTTGTCACCCAGAGACCAACGTCCGCCCGCTCGCCTTGATGGGATAGTCACGAAGGATACGCCGATCCATCACTTCCTGATGGGGTGGTGGGGTGCTCGTTTTTCTTGGGGGGGTGGGGGGGAG
>JBKBIP010000073.1:0-6342 GCA_046297495.1 Gemmataceae bacterium
CGCCGTCCCGAAGTCGCCGTTTAGGTTCCGCCAGGCGCTGTGGATGTGGTTGGCGGGATTGCCGGCGGAATCGGCTTGGACGTTCAGGAACTCAATGACAAATGTTGGCCCCTGCACGCGGTAGGTGTGGGGTTGGCCCGGTTCAGCGCCCCCCGCGTAAGCGAAGTGGACTTTGTCAAAGCCCGCTTCGCGCACTTCTTGCAGTTTTTGGTCGGCCACGTCGGGGGGCAGCCGTCGCGCATAGGATTCCACCAGGCTTTCCAGCAGTCCCTTTTGCTTGTCGTTCATCTGGGCGGCGGCCAGCCCGCGCGGGGCGCCGACGTTCGGTTTGGCCTTGGCCTGTTCGATTTCCGGGAACTGTTTCTCCTGGAAGGCGATTTTCTTCTGGTTGTCATCCAGGGCGCGGAACAGCTCGCGGGCCAAGTCTTCCGCCTTGGGCAAGGTGCGCAGCCCTTGACGCGGTCCCTGTTTGACCGTGGCCGGGTTGGCGCCGAAGAACGCCGGCGTCGCTGACACCAGCTGGCCCTTGTCGATGGTGAAGTTCAACGACAAATGATGCCCTTCGAGGCGCCAGCCCCATTGCCCCGTCTTGGAAGGGGTGCCGAAGACGCTGAAGAAATACCAATTCGGACTGCGCACGTTCCCCTTGCCCCCTTCGAGTTCGTGCAAGATCGCTTCCAATTCCATGATGGTCGTGGCCTGTTCGTACCCCGTGGCGCTGGTGCCGGCGCGGACCACTTGCAGGGCGGCCTGGCGTTGTTCGGGGGTCATCTCGTACAAGCCTAGCCCTTTGCGCGTTGGTTGGCGCTGCTTGTCCTGCATCGGAACGAAGTGCCAGTTGGTCCGTTCGGGATCATTGAAGCCGAACGTGGCCTTGGCCTTCTGTTCCGGCGTCAGCGTATTGAGAAACGCGGTGGCCGCCGCGGCCATTTTGTCGCCGCTCGACTCCACTAGCTGACTGACGTATGCCACTCCCGCTAGGCCAAGCAGGACCCCACACGCCAACAGCAACCGTAACAATTTCATGGCTTCGCCCCCCTTCCCCCTGATTGAAAAACATTGACGTTTAGTGACTCTTCCCGGCAACCTCCCCGCGTCCTAACCCTCAGTTCGGCACGGAGATTTCCAGCACCTCGAAACGCAACGTGCCCATCGGGACTTCGATCTCAGCGGTGTCGCCTGGTTTTTTTCCCAGTAAGCCTTGGCCAATCGGGCTGGTGGTCAAGATTTTATTGTTGTCGTAATCTTCGTCACCTGGACCGACCAGCTCAAACACCTCTTCCTCATCCAGGTCCAAATCCTTGACGCGCACGCGCACGCCGAAGACCACGCTATCCGTGGAAATGTTGTTCGTGTCCATGATGAACGCGCGGTGCAGCTTGTCGCGGAGCTGGTAAATTCGGGCTTGCAACTGCCCCTGGATCTCGCGGGCGGCGTGGTATTCGGCGTTCTCGCTCAAGTCGCCTTGCTCACGAGCTTCCGCCACGCGTTTGGTGATCTCCAGCATTTTCACGTTTTCCATATGTTCCAACTCGGCCTTGAGCTTGTCGTAGCCTTCTTGCGTCATCGGAATGCGTTCGAGATTCATTACTCTCTGACTCCTGATTGAATAAACCGCGATCGTCTCCTTTCCGCCGCGCCGAGGGATGCAACCCGCCGCCAGGCAAGCCACCTGGTCCGGGTTTTCTCCCTCCGGCCATGCGGAAGAACGCTGGCAACTCTTCACCAAAAAGTCATCTTCCGCGCCCGAAGCGGTCTTGTAAAGAGGGATTTGGGGGGGAGTGCGCGCCTTCGGTTTGCACGCGAAACGGAGTTGCCCGCTCCCCCTGCCGTCCATATCCTGTCCGAGAGCGGAACCCTTCTTCACCTAGCATCCGTGGGGGAATCATCATGGAAAAACGTGCCAATGCCGTGACGTTCAAGGGAAACCCACTAACACTGGTGGGACCACAACTCAAAGCGGGGGACAAGGCCCCCAATTTCGCGTGCGTTAATCAGGGTTTAGAGGTCGTCACCCTGGACAAAACGCCCGCCCAGGCCCGCCTGTTTAGCGTGGTGCCGTCGCTGGATACCCCGGTGTGCAGCACCCAGACCAAGAAGTTCGAGGAAGCCTTGGGCGCCTTGAAGGATAAGGTCACTTGCTACACCGTCAGCCTGGACTTGCCGTTCGCCCAAAAGCGTTTCTGCGGCGATGCCCACATCACCACCATCCAAACGCTGTCCGACGTGCATAACCAATCCTTCGGCCAAAACTACGGCGTGCTCATCGAAGGCTTGCCGTTGCCGCTGTTGGCGCGCTCCGTGTTCGTCGTGGATCAAACCGGCATCATCACCTACGTCGAGATCGTGCCGGAAGTGACTTCGGAGCCGAATTACGACAAAGCGCTGGAGGCGTTGAAGGCAGCTGCCGGCGGTTGAGGGCAGCTGAGGGAGGGGATTCATCGTTTCGCGCGGACCGTTGTCTGGCCACGCGAAACGATGAATCCAACACGCCGATTCCCCCCCCAACGGCAGATCAGAAATCACGCAACTTCCCTTCTCTTTCCGATCCGATTATCCCTTGGTTTTGGCGGATTTTACCCGACCTGTCAACTTTACCGACGAAGAAAACAATAATTGATCATTTCCTCAAGTCCAGCTGTTGCAAGCCGCCGTCGTCTGATTACCCTGGAATGTAGCCGGTAAGTCCTCGCCCGGTCGCACTAGCTAAAGCGCGAGGGGTTAGTGGTACGCTCCGACCGCGTGTGTCTGGAGCAGAAACGAGGCATTTCTTTAAGGTGACTTCCGTGATGTTCAACAAAGGAGACCGTGCCATGAGACCCTGTCGGGGACTCGCGTGGGTCGGCGCCCTGTTGCTGGTGATAGCTGGCGCCGGATCCGCCCAAGCCGCCTGGCACAATGTGTTCCAGGCGTGCTGTGCCAGTTGCGGCGGCCAGGCGTCGGCGAGCTATTACGCCGCCGCGCCCAGCTGCGCGCCATCGTGTTGTCAACCGTGCTGCCCGCAAACCTGCGTCACCCAATACGTGCAGCGCTGTTATTACCAGCCCGTGACCTCGTATGTCACGCGGACGTACTATCAGCCCGTGACCTCGTACTACACCAGCTACTACTACGAGCCGGTCACGACGTATCGCTACAGCTGCTATTACGATCCATGCACGTGCAGCTATCAGCAAGTCGCCTGTCCGGTGACATCGTATCGGCTGCGCAGCCAGTGCAATCCGGTGACAAGCTTCATGCAACGGTCGTGCTTGGTTCCGGTGACATCGTATCGACAAAGCTGCTACTACGAGCCGGTGACCACCTGTTGCGCGGCGCCCTGTTGCCCGCCGTCCTGTCCCGCGCCGTGCTGTAACGGCACCAGCACGCAGCCCGCGGCGCCAGCCCCCACCGTGACCGAACAGGCGGCGCCGTCGCAAAGCTACAGCCCGCCGAACGTCACGGAAAGCCGGACCCCGCCACAGGCCGCGCCGAACGACTACAATCGGTTCGTGCCGCAGCCGAACGGCAACCACACCGGCAGCTCGCAGCGTTCCTTCGCGCCGCCGGCCCCCGCCAAACCGGCGCCGCTGCCGCCGCCCGCCGTGCGTTTGGACAAGATCGTATCGCTGCCTGCGGGGCAGGGGCAAGTGCAAGGCCAAGTCGTGGCGGACAACAACGCTCCCCGTTCTGGCGCTCAGCTGATTTTCGTCAGCACCGCGCGTCAGGGACAGCAGGCCGTCCGCGCCGACACCCGCGGCCAGTTTCAAGTGCAATTGGCGTCCGGCAGCTGGCTGGTGTATGTCCAGGATAACCAAGGACAACCCGTCTTTCATAGCCGGATCGAGGTCCAGAACGACGCTACCCGGCAAGTGACGCTCGTAAGCCGGTAATGGTTCGTTTTCCATCGCAACCCACCTACCGAGCCGCCGACGCCGGAAGAATTTCTCCTCTTCCGGGGAAGGCGGCTCAAGTTGTTTCTGGGGCGGGAGTTGACTTGCTCGCCCCTCGGCCTTATGGTGATGCGCAAGAGCGCGCGTGCGCGGTAGGCCAACACTCGCGCCAGTTTTTTTCATCACGAGGAGGGACATCCATGCAAACGCTACGCACTTTGGCCACGGTATTGGGAGTCTTTTGTTTTCTGGGGCTAGTCATGGCTGACGACGATGCCAAGCAGCTCAAAGTAGGGGATTCGGCCCCGAAGTTCACCAGCGTGGACGATCAAGGCAAGCCGTGGAATTCGGCTGATCACGTCGGCAAGAAAGTGGTGGTGGTCTATTTCTATCCCGCCGACTTCACCGGCGGCTGCACCAAGCAAGCGTGCAGCTATCGGGATGATTCCGAGCTGCTGAAGGCCAAAGGAGTGGAAGTCATCGGCGTCAGCGGCGATTCCGTGCAGACGCATCAGTTCTTCAAAAACTTCCACAAGCTCAACTTTACCTTGCTGGCCGATGAGGATGGCTCGGTGGCCAAGAAGTTCGGCGTCCCGCTCGGCGCTGGCGGCACCGCCAAGGGAAAGGATTTGGACGGCAAGGATGTGGCGGTCAAACGCAAAGTCACGGCCCGCCGCTGGACCTTCGTGATCGACAAGGACGGTAAGATCGCCTACATCAACGACAAGGTCAACGCCGCTGGCGACAGCAAGGCCGTTCTGGAAGTGGCCGAGAAACTGTCGAAGTAACCAGTTGTTCGCAAAAGCCCCAAAGGCGGGGTGAGAGTCCATAGCCAAGAGTGTCAGCCCCTGGCTATGGACTGCTCGTTTGAAGACCCCGACACAGATGTGACATATATATATCAGCACAGGAAACCATTGACGCGGTTGGTCGTGGCCGGTAAAAATGGTAGAATGTGTTATGGAGGTCGAGTCATCATCTCTGGGTGACTTGGTTAAACGATCACGACAAGAAAGGAGGATAGAGTATCCCGCCGCGCAGCAACATACCACCGCCCGACCGCAATCAACAACGGATCAACGAACAAATCCGCATCAGTCCGGTACGGCTGATCGGGGTGAATGGCGAGCAGTTGGGGATCGTGCCCACCTCGCATGCCATGGAGATGGCGCGGGAAGCCCAGTTGGATTTGGTCGAAGTGGCTCCGACCGAACGCCCGCCGGTGTGCCGGATCATGGACTATGGGAAATTCCGTTACCAGCAGTCACGCAAGAGCCACAAGTCCAAGCCGCACCAGCAGAAATTGAAAGAGATCCGCGTGCGTCCCAAGACGGGGGACCACGACATCGAAACCAAGATCAACCAAGCCCGCAAGTTCCTCGAACACAAGGATAAGGTGTTGCTTAACGTCTTATTCCGAGGCCGGGAGTTGCAACACATCGAGGAAGGGCAACGGATTATCGTCAACATGCTGGAAAAGCTGGCCGACTTGGCCAAGATTGAAAAAGCTCCTTCGATGGAAGGGAAACGCATGACCGCGATGCTGGCGCCGAAAACTTGACGCGCTCGCTCCATTATCCCTGCCCAGCAGTCGAATTTTTTGTATAATTCTCCTTCTCCCATACGAGGGACAAGGGCGTCACCGAAATCATCCGGGACCCTTGGTGAACTCCAGGGGTTCCTTTTTCTTTGTGGTTGGAGTTTCCCCAACGGAAAAGGGCGTGGGCCATGCCAAAGTTGAAGACCCATAAAGGCAGCAAGAAACGCATGAAAGTGACCGCCGGCGGCGGGGTCAAACGCCGGCAATGCGGCAAAAGCCACTTGCAGAGCCACAAGACCGGTAAACGCAAACGCCAGCTGCGCCGCCCCGTGGTCGAAACTGGCGTCGTCGCCCGTAAATACAAGGAAATGATGGGCGAAGTGTGAATGAACCGTAGTGTTTCCTTGAGATTCATCGGTTCGCGCAGGGAAGCGGCAGGCGGGCGCGAAGCGATCCATCCTCAAGCATTGGTCAAAGATTTTCAGGAGCAATCACCATGACGCGCGCACGCAGCGGCGTGCCCACCAAGCGGGGCCGAAAACGATTACGCCGGTTGACCAAGGGATTTCGTCTCAGCCGGCACAATTTGTATCGTCAATCGTTGGTCACGTTGATTCGGGCCGGCGTGTATGCCTTCCGCGACCGGCGGGCCAAGAAACGGCAATTTCGCCGACTGTGGATCGTCCGCATCAACGCTGCTTGCCGGATGCGTGGCACGCGCTACAGCGAATTAATCGCCGGCTTGCAGCGGGCGCGGGTGGCCCTGGATC
The DNA here is from genome assembly GCA_046297495.1 of Gemmataceae bacterium. GTDB lineage: Bacteria > Planctomycetota > Planctomycetia > Gemmatales > Gemmataceae > JBKBIP01. The sequence goes on from JBKBIP010000073.1 coordinate 6,183, forward strand.
GCAAGACCCTGGCCGATCTCGCCGTGCATGATCCCGATGCCTTCACCAAGATCGTGGAATTCGCCCGCCAACCGGCGTAAGACCCCGAACCCCAAGCCGGTCCCTTGGGGACCGGCTTCCTTGGGGACCGGCTTCCTTGGGGACCGGCTTCCTTGGGGAC
>JBKBIP010000074.1:0-5819 GCA_046297495.1 Gemmataceae bacterium
CCCAGAACGACGTCGGTCTCAGAACCGTGCATCTGGGTGATCCGTACTGCCATCTCGTTGGTGGCGGCGAGGACCGCATCCCCGGTCAGATGCAGCGTCTGCACCCCGAACGGCACGTCTATCTGGGACACGCTGACCTGGATATCCGCATCGAGATAGATCGTGGCGTTCATTGACGACGGCGGCGCTTCTGCCGACAGGTTCCCATTGAACCGCCATAGGCCGACGGTATACCGGTCATAATCGGCATCCAGCGGGGGCGTTGCCGCTTTGCAAATGCGGGCGATTGCCGTGGTGGCGTTCCTGCCGGCCTTGAGCAGCGCGCCGCCTGGGGATGCCTCGAACCACGACAGCCGCATTGGTGCGCCTGCGGTATTGTAGACGCCATTGCGCACCCACATGACGCCTGGCGTGGCACTGGCGATCACCGTGCCGCCGTTGTCAACGGCCGTGGTGGTGGTGGCGGTGAAATCGCCGGTTGAGTGGGCGAACGGCTCGCTGTCGTTCGGCTTCAGCGAACGCATCAGCGCGTATCCGGAGAGCTCAATCGCGCGGCCGTCCAGCGGGCCGCGAACCGGAGACCGGACCGGTGGGAAAACGCTCATTGCCCAATCTGATCCTCAATGGCCGACCACACATCCTCGCTGAACCGCAAAAGCCGCTCGATCTCTTGGGCGCCCAGCGATACCGCGGCATCGCTTTCTTCCATCGCTTCCTCCGCCCCCTCGCGTAGGGCGTTGATGCCGATGCGCAGCGCGCCAAGCGCGGCCTTGCGCTTCACCAGGCGTGTCGCCTCCTTGTCAAGGACAGTCGCCACATGCCGAGCCGCGAGAGGATCGGACAGCATCGCCGCCAGCATCCGGCCCCCACCGATGAACACCGCAGCCCCCACCAGGGAGCCCCCATAGGTCCCGACCGCGGATGCACCGCCGGCCAACACCATGCCGGGAACGACGCCGTTTATGAGCCCCTGCAGCCCCCCCAGAGTGGCGCGGCGAGCAATGAACGTGGAAACGTTGGGGATTTCCGCCGACGATATGGCCTCGCCTGCCCTGATGAGGGTTGCGAAGTCGTCGAATTGCAGCGGCGATCCACTTTCCTTCAGCAGGCGCTTGAACGCCTTCGCTTTCGGCGAATTTGGGTTGTCGACTCCAAGGTGTTTCGAGAGCGTCGCGACGTTCAACTGCCCGGCTTCCGGGCCAGTCCGGACATACGACGCCTGCACAGCGTTATCGACAGCCTGCGCTGCAATATTCTTGAACGTGTCAGGCGACACGATTCTGCGCAGTTCGTCTATTGACTGCGGGCTGTCCAAATCGAGCACGATTTTTGCCAGCTTGTCCACGGGCGTTCTCGTGGCGTCGTCAATGGCAATTCCCCGCAATCCTTGCTTTTTGACGCTGGCGAACCGCTTGGCGGTGGCGGTCTCGAAAAGCTCGGAGATCGTGTGGGAGAAGTCCCTGTCGATCCGCTTCAATTCGTCTGAGATTTCTTGAGCGCCCGGCCCACGGACATTCTGGGCCATGTCCAATTGCGCGGCCTGCCTCAATTGCACCAGCTTTGCCTTCGCAACGCGGCGCACCCCCGGCTCCATTGCCGCGATCTCCTGATCTATGCGGCTCAGAAGTCCGTCCATCTGCCGGAACGTCTGCCTCGCATAGGCCGTGCCGCCTTCCACAGCCTCCCGCATCGGAAGGATTTCGTTTTCGATGAAATTGGACACCTTTTCCAGGGCCGGGCCTGGGGAGAGCGGCTTGCCATCAATGCCGACGGCCGTCCTCCGAGTCATCTCATCCAGTAGGTCCTCAGCCTTCCGCACAACCGCACGCGGCACGACCTCAACCCCAGCGCTTTCAGCCTTCTGCCACAGCGCGTCATATTGCGCGCTGAACTTCTTGCTGACGCTGTCCACCAGGTTCGTCGCATCGTTGTATATGCGCGCGCTCAAGTCATCCATCCCGATGACCGGCGCGATACGATGCGGTGCGCCCTCAACCGCAGCCTTGAAAGCCCTCTCCGCTGCCTGACCATGCTTTTTGATGTTCCCGGAAATCCACGGGAACCGGCCAACGACGCTCACGAAGCCACGGCCGACTGTCCTGTCGCCGAGCTGCACAGGCATCAAGTGAATGCCGTGCTGGGCGGCGGCATCGGCAAGCCGGCGGCCGTCGCCAGCAATCCCGGAAAGCGCCTTGGTGCCCACGCGCTGCAAAGACCTTGCAAAGGACAGCCCGCCCGACGTTGTCAGATCGAGCAACACTTCACCCTGGGCCAGTGTCGAGAGTTCCTCCGGCGTCAGCCCGAGTCGGTTCCGGCTTCCTGGGGGCATCAATCCGGTCACTTCGAGGAATTCCAGCGTTGCCTCCGGCGCGATCGTTCCCCCCAAAGACCCGATCGCGCCGCCCGCGAGTGCGCCCGTAAACGCGCCTGCGGGTCCAGCGACAACGCCGCCCGCCTTGGCGCCCGCCAGCCCGCCGGCCATGCTTCCGGCAATAACAGTGCCGAGACGGGTGAATTCCAGCGGGTCATCGTCAACGTCCTGGCCGGTCAGGCGGTCGAGAACGCGGCGTCCAGGGCTCGGGCGTTGTGGCGCCTGAAGGGCTGGGAGTGCGCGCTGAAGCTCGGCGTCAAGCGCAGAAGCCGGTGGCGGGGTCCGGATCGGTGGCGTTGGTGTCACTGGCAGTGGCGGCGCTGTCCCGGATGGAGTGCGGATCGGCGGCGCTGGCGGCCGATCCGGCTGGCGTGCCGTAGCGCCAACCGCTGCGTCCAGCTCCTGGAACAGTGAGCTATTGACCACCAAGCGCCTCTCTTTTTGCCTCATCCGACAGATTAGGCCACACCTTCTGCCACTGTTCCTCGGTCATGCTTGGGTAGCGAGCCCGGACTGAGGCCGGGATTGGTGGGGCGTTCGAGGGGGCATCCGTTCCGGCCCCAAGGCTCTGCCGGATTCGGCCTGTTGTTATCCCGGCGCGGGCGGCTTCTCTCAGCAACATCTCCATCTTGGCGATTTCAGGATCATCCCGCCAAATCGTCCCCCGGAGCGCCTCATACCCGGTCAAAGAACGGTTCTCGGCAACATAGGCTTGTGCCAGACCCGCTTCCTCGATCCTCATCATGTCCATTTTCATCATGCTGTCGATGATGGCGAGGTTGCCTTCTGGCGTGTTCATCAGGTTTGGCACGGCCTTCTGTATCATGTCGATGCTGAGGTTTGTCATTCGGCTCAGGCTGTCTGCATATTGGAGCGCTATCCTGTTCGAGATTGACTGTATTTCCTCTGCCGTTTTGGCGCTTCCGATCGCTTGTTTCACATTGTCAGGGACGTTGAGAAACTCCGCGAGGCGCCCAAGATTTTGCCGGGTTCCGCCCAAAATGCCGGTTTCGAAATCTCCCGAAGCGATTCGGTCGCGCATTTGCTTCAATTCGGTGAGGCGTTCGCGCGCTTTGGCTGAATCGTTCAGAATCTCGACAAACTGCTTGCCTTGCTCTCGCCCGATCGTCTTGGCGAACTCCGATTCCTCCTGTTGCGTGATCGTGACCACGGCAGACGGCCCCCCAGACCGACGGATGCGCTCTTCCTCCAGGAAGCCCGCATGCTTTCGAATGGCCTGGGAATACGCAGCAGCCCGCAATGGGTCGCCGGCCGCCACCGCCCTGTCGTGCGCCTGAATATAGCGCTCCAATTCCAGCGGCTTGGCGCCCATGGACGACAGAACTGCCTCTTGCCCCTGCTGTGACCGCGGGTCGACCCCGATCGCGTGCAGCAGGCGAATTTCCCTTGGGTCCTCCGCAACTTGGGGCGTCAGTCGCGCCATCATCTGGTTGAACAGGTTCTCGTCGGCGAGAATGGCCGGGTCCTGCTGCAACACCTGAAGAATGCGCTGCCTTGGGTCGCCTTCGCCGAACCCTCCCTCCGGCGCCATCGACTCCAAAAACCTGCCGCGGCGGCGCCCCGTGAAGACGTCATCCATGCCTTGGCCGAAGCCTTGGCCGAAGCCGTGTCCGGCGACTGCCAAGCTTTGTTCCAGGCCGCTTGGCCCAGCCGGCGGGGTTGGGCCGGTGAAGATTGCGCGGGCCATCAGGCGTCCCCTATCATGGCGTAGTCGACCATATCGAACCCACCGGGGCCGATATGGACCGCGGCCGGCCTGACCTGCCGCACTTCATCGGCCATCAGCCCCCGCGTCCTGTGCCCGAAGATGTCGTAATCATAGACCCCTATGCCGAGGGGATGGGTTCCCACCCGCACCACGTTCGACTTCAGGCGCCGGTCGGAAAAGATGGCCGTGGCGGCGGCCTTGGCGGCGGCCGGAGCGAAGGCTTGCAGGGCTCCCCCCAAAAGGCCGGGCGTCCCGGCGGTGCCCGGCGTGCCCGGGACTGTAGTGACCTGCGGCTGCGCCAGCGACCCGGCCTGCGCCAGTGCCGTGAGCAGCACGTCAATGCGTCGCTGGAACTCCTGCATGCCGCGCTCGATTCCCAACTCCTGGATCATCCTCGGCAGTGCCTGCGTCTGTAGGCCCTGGATGGTGCGGTTCAGTTGCGCCTCCTCGATCTGCGGCAGCATGGCACCGGCCGCATCCATGCGGCTTCTTTCCGCCTGGTAGTTGCCGAACGCCATGTTCGTCGAGATGTCACCAAGTGCGTTGGCAAGGCCGCGGCTGCTGAGTGCGGAAGCCATGTCGAATGGCGAAGACGCCTTCGGCTGGATCATGTGGCCGGCGCGCGTGAACTGCGCCGCCAGCTGCGGCATCACAGTGTCCTGGAACGCTTCGAGCACTGGTCGCTGCGCTGCGGCGATTGCATCCTGCAAAAACGGGTTGCTGTCCGGCGTCAGGAACTGCCCGCCCATTACGTTCTGGAAGTGCTGCCCGGCTGCATCCATGAACGGCGACGCCATGGATTGGCCGAACGCCTGCGCGAGAAGCGCTTCCTCGTTCTCCGTCATTGGGGCGAACATGGGGCCGGTCCATGTCGGGCCACCCCCAGATGTGATCAGGTTGGCGAGCTCGTTGGAGACTGGTCGCCGCAGCGCCAGGAATTCACCAGGCGTCGAGTCTACCACCTGAGCCGGCGTGCCCTTTTTGCCGCCACTGCCGAAAAGACCCTTAGCTAACCCGCCCATCTTCGCCCCCGACATTGATTGTGAAGTACGAGCCGGCGCGCATCACCTTGCCCGCGGGCTGCCACAATCTCTGAAACGCCGCATCCTTGCCCTTGAGGTTCAAGGTCTCAATAGTATCATATCCTGATTCGCGCACCACTGTGACAATCTTGTCAACCATGGCGCGGCGCAGCGCCGCCGATCCGGCGTTGTAGAAGTGCAGGACGCTGGCATGCGGCATCAGTCTGGATACCGGCAGGATGACGACCGCAAGGCCGCGCCATTCGCCGTCCTCCCGCCACAACATTGCCTGCAGGTGCGGGTTATCGGCATTGGCGGCCAATTCCACCACGGCGTCCTCGGGGTCAACCAGCGAGCCAGAATCGAACGCACGGAGCACGATCCGCCGAATGTCTGGCAGGACATAGGCCGCCGCGTTGCGAACATGGAAGCCCTCGATCACCCCAGGTTCACCCATGCGGATCCGTCCGACCCCTGGAACCGGGCGCCGGAGCCGCCATCGGACACGTAGATCACCGCGCCTTCCCAATCGGCGGCGTCAGGGCGGGTTGCCACGGTGTATGACCGCAGCTGCATGGGGGCAGTCATGGCCTCGCTCCCGTCTTTCGGCAGTACCCGGTTCAGCCGGAAGCCATACTCCGAAAACACGGCGACGAGCTGGCGCACCAAGTCTGACGAAAACCGCAGAAGCCCTAGC
>JBKBIP010000075.1:0-3777 GCA_046297495.1 Gemmataceae bacterium
TAGGGGATGAACGCATCGTCGTCCGTCGTATGGTTGAATGAAGGAGGCACGATAGCAAGAACTTCCTTACGGTCAAGGCCAAGTGGTCGGCCTGCAAGGGAGAAAACTGGAACGAAATCACCCCGGCCATTCTCCCGAAAACACCTCAACCGCCGGGCCAGTCATATATACATGATTATCCGCCGCCGACCAGTGCAATTGCAAGGTGCCACCTGGCAAATGGACGCGCAATTTGCGCTGGGTCCGTTGAGTCAAGACGCCGGCGACGGCCACGGCGCACGCCCCCGAACCACAAGCCAGCGTCTCGCCGGAGCCGCGCTCCCAGACGCGCACCGTGACATCATCCGGTTGGTTGACGCGCACGAACTCGACGTTCACCCGTTTGGGAAAGGCTGGGTGCCGTTCGATGACCGGCCCAATGCCCAAGACGAGGCCATCGGTCGCATCTTCCACGAAGGTGACACAGTGCGGATTGCCCATCGACACGCAAGTGACCAGAAATTCCTGCCCGCCGACGCTCAACGGTGCTTCCAGCGGCGGGTTGCCCGGCAAAGTCGTCGGAATCCGCTCGGCTTGCAAGATGGGTTCCCCCATGTCCACGGTGACTTGCCTGGCCCTGCCGTCGATGATTTCCAGCTCGACCGTCTTGACGCCGTTGCCGGTTTCGATGGTCAGCGTCGGCTTGGCCGCGATGCCATGATCATGCACATACTTGGCGACGCAGCGCAAGCCGTTGCCGCACATCTCGGATTCGCTGCCGTCGGCGTTGAACATGCGCATTCGGGCGTCAGCGACATCCGAGGGACAAATCAGGATCAAGCCATCGGACCCAACGCCAAAATGTCGGTCGCTGATGACCTTGCTCAATTGGGCCGGATCGGCCGGCGGCGGCTGCTGGAAGCAATCGAGATAGACATAATCATTGCCGGCTCCCTGCATTTTGGTGAAGCGCATGGTAGTGGTTCCGTGGAGTGATCTAAGTCGAATAATGGTTTCAGCAGGCGGTTGGTGAAAGCGAGGTCCATGGAGCTAACGCCACACAGGGCCACGCCGCACGGATCGACATGGTATTCCGAATCCCCACTGTGTCAAGCTGTGCCATGCTAATCCGTGTATGCCACCGTGGGCCATGCTTCGCTTCATCCCTGCCGTTCAATCCGACTGCGGCACGTTGCCCAAGCTGCGCCACAGATACCAAGTGGCGATGCTGCGATAGGGTCGCCACGGCTCGGCCAGCTGGCGCAAGTGGTCCTTCGTCGGCATTTCTGCCAAACGATACTGCTGGAGCACGCCAGCTCGCAAGCCGAAATCATCGACCGGCAATACATCTAACCGGCCTAGGGAGAAGATCAAAAACATCTGCGCCGTCCAACGGCCGATCCCCTTGATCGGCAATAGCGTATCAATCACCTGTTCATCGGGCAAGTCGGCCAGGGTGGCCAAGGAGACCGCGCCGGCATCGACTTTCTCGGCCAGATCGCGGACATAGCGGAGCTTGGCCGCCGATAGTCCGGCGCCGCGCAGCGCCGCGTCGGCAGCGCGCAAGATAGCGGCGGGGGTTAGCCCGTCCGGTTCCAAGACTTTCTCCAGCTTGGCCAGGATGGACGCTGCCGCCCGCGCGGAGATTTGCTGCGCCACGATGGAACGAGCCAAACAAGCGAAATGATCGCCGTTGACGCGCAAGGTGCAAGGGCCGACCGCCTGGATCAGCTGCTTCATGATCGGATCGCGCCGCGCCAAGTGACGCTGAGCTTTTTGGTGGATCATGGGTGGTGCGTGGGATGGTCCACAAGAGGTCGGCGTTTTCTCGCCTACAATGTCTCGCTTCCTCCGTTGCCATGACCGGCGCGTTGAGCAATCGGTCGCGGACTAAGGTTACTCCGGCGTCATGGTTGCATGGTTCGGCGTGCCGCCGCCGCGCAGCTTCTGAGCGATGAGCCAACCGATTCCCGCCGCGCTTAGAGCGCCGGCCACGCTCAAACTGCCGATCAGCCATTGCCGCCGGCTGGGGCCACGTTCCGCCAAGATAGTCGCCAGACGCTTGGCCAGAGACGGTTGGACGGGAATCAACTCCACATCCAATTGCTCAACCTGGTCCGCCGGCTCAGGCTCTGGGGCGTCGCTTGCTACGGCTGGCAATTCGATGTCCGCGCTGGTTTCCACCCACTCCACGTAGGAGGCGACCAAGGCTGGCCCTTCCACGGCGCGGACGGCGGCTGCCGACGATTGCAAGTACCCCTGCACGGCGCGAGCGGCTTGTTCCGGGGTCGAAAAGCGCTGCGCGGGGTCCTTGGCCAACAGCTGCGCGACGATGTACCACAGCGCTTCCGGCACGGTGGGATTGATCTCGGGAAGCGGCCGGGGGGGATGGCTGGCGTGGCGAATCATGATTTGCACGGTGTTTTTATCCGTGAACGGCGGTTGCCCGGCCAGCAGGTGATAAAACACGCAGCCCAGACTGTACAAGTCGGCCCGGATATCCGCGCCGTGGGCGCTGCGGGCTTGTTCGGGAGCCATGTACTCCGGCGTCCCCAGCACGGTTGCTTCGGTGGTCAAGTGCATTTGGTCGGCAGACACCCCCCCTTCCTCGAACAGGGCCCGCCCCAGACCAATATCGAGAATCTTCACCGTCGCTTGCTCGGTCGTATCCGCTTGACCAGCCGCCAGCGCCGGCACCAACATCAAGTTGGCCGGCTTCAAATCGCGATGGACCATGCCATGCTCATGGATATGTTGCAAGCCTTGCAGGGCCTGGTGCATCAAGCGCGCCGCTTCGACGGGGGGCAACATCTTGCGGCGTTGCAACACCTCTTCCAACGTCTCGCCGTCCAGGTATTCCATGACAATGTAGTACAAACCATCCGCGACGCCGCCATGAAAAGTGCGCACGACATTGGGATGTTTCAGCTTCACGGCCAAGCGGGCCTCGCGCTGGAAGCGGCCAAACGCCTCTGCATCCTTGACCTTGGACGGCGGCAGAATCTTGATGGCCACGATCTGTCCAACCTTATGCATGGCGCGATAAACCCCGGCCATGCGTCCGGTGCCCAGACGGTCGAGCAACTTGTAGTCGTTGAGAAAGAAATTCGAGACGTGCCCCTTGAGTAATAAGCCGGCTTGATACTCGGTCAGCTGTTGCCGAGACACCAGCCAACGGGCGAAGTGCAACGGGTCCCCGTGGTTGGCGTTGGCCTCCGTCAACCAGCGTTGCCGCAGGTCGCGCACCTCAGCGCCACTCAGAAGACGACTCTTCACAAGCAAATTGCACGCGGCTTCAACACTGGTGGGTTCCATTTGGGGCTCCAAAATATGGGTGCTATGAGGAAATGTCGCTGGTGAAACTGCGTCGGTTCAGGCGTGGAATATTCGACCGTGAAAGTGGGCGATGGGACGGAATTATTCATGATGCCTCCGGCCTATGGAAATCCGGTTGATTCCACATGATGGTCCATGCCCGATTATATCACTCCTTCTTGTCCCCATCCCACGAAATTCTGCACCTCAACAACGCCGCTTGCAATTTCCGCACTCTCGCAGCGGTGATCGTCCTATTTCTCCTCCCGAATCTCGATCTTGCGAAACGCCGCTGTCGATTTCCAGTACTGGAGGGCGATGCAGCCCTTCGTGCGGGCGTCCGGGTGACTCTCGGTGTAATCGGCCGTTTGCTTGCCGTCGACCAGGATGCGGATGCGGTTCCCCTGGGCAATGATCTCCAGGGTGAACCAGGTGTCCGGCTCGATCGGCGAGTCGGCCCGCTTGACGGCGACTTTTCCGTAC
>JBKBIP010000076.1:0-3744 GCA_046297495.1 Gemmataceae bacterium
GAGCGGGTGATGGCCTGGATCATGGACACCTACAGCCAGCAGGTCGGCTACACCGTGCCAGCGGTCGTCACCGGCAAACCCGTCGTCTTGGGGGGAGCGCGCGGGCGCAACGAAGCGACGGGGCGCGGCGTGGTCTATCTCATTCAGGAAGCCGCCCGCCACCTGGGGCTGAATCTGAAAGGGGCCACGGCGGTCATTCAGGGCTTTGGCAACGTCGGCGCCAATGCCGCGCGTTTTCTCGAAGAGATGGAGGTCCGGGTGATCGGCGTGAGCGATGTCACCACCGGCATTCACAACCCGCGTGGTCTGTCGGTGGCCGCGCTGCTGGAGTACGTCCGCGAACACCGAATGCTACTTGGCTGTCCATATGGCGAGGCGATAAGCAACCGTGATTTACTGGAACTACCTTGTGACATTTTGGTGCCCGCCGCCTTGCAGAATCAAATCACTGCAGACAATGCCGAGCGCATTCAGTGCAAGCTACTGGCCGAGGGGGCCAACGGTCCCACGACCTTGGAAGCCGACGAAATCCTCAACCAGAAAGGGGTATTCATCCTGCCGGACATTCTCGCCAATGCTGGCGGCGTGACGGTTTCCTACTTCGAATGGGTGCAGGATACGCAGAATTACATGTGGACCCTGAACGAAGTGAACGCCCGCCTGCACTCACTGCTGATCGATGCCTTTCAACGTACCCTGGCACGCTCTCAAAAAGACGGCATTGACATGCGCACGGCGGCACTCATCGAAGGAATCGAGCGTATCGCCCAAGCCAAACTGGCGCGGGGGTTGTTTCCTTGACATCTCGATTCGCGACAATGGGGCGCATACATCCGAATTGAAAATTCGTCTCGGCAAAGGGCGGATTGAAACTCCGGCCTCCGAAAAGTTCTTCCCGGCTGAGGTAATGTGTAGCTGAGTCCCCCCTGTTCATACTCCGAGAATGCGGTCCCAGCGAGCCTTATGATAGGCGATTTTCTGGGCGGGGGTCATCTCGGTGAAGTTGGGTTCACCGTTTGGGGTGACCTGTCGATAGGATGAAAGCGATTCGTTGGTGGAAGTGGACTGGCGCGCGCGGGAACAGGTACATCCGGTAGGTTTCTCCGCGCGCGGGCGCGCGGTTGAACCATTCGGGGATGGTGGCAGGGAAACGACGGTACCATTTCCCCCGTAATGCATGACGTTGGTTTGTAGCGTCATGTCTTCTTCCAGACGTCGATACGGTTGAATCCCAAGTTGCTGCAAGACAGCGTGATAAGCCCGCACCGCTTCCTCGGCGCTAATCTCTCCGTCCGCGATGAGTCGTAAAAAGCGGACGAAAGCTAATTGATTCTCGGCATTGTTGATTTTGCGGCCAAACAGGGCCACGCGTGCGCCGTACTTCCTGGCTTCGCTCAGTAGTTTGAAGGCATCGTAAGTCGTCCCTGCCGAGCCGCCCAAGATGCCGACGATCAACTGGGGGTCGTAGTGGACCAATTCCTCCAGGGCCTTGGGACCATGATACACCATCTTCAGAAACAGTGGACGTCCCTTCGTCGTGACGCCCCCCAACGTCCGCACGATGACATCATTGATGAATTCCGGCACCTTACTGGCTTCCACGGCCTCGGGATGGTTCGGATCGAAAATCTCCAGGAAATGCCGGAAGCCTTTTCTTTCCGCTTCCAGACGGAATTGCTTGTACTCCTCCAACGCTTGACGGTCGAGGACGGGATCGTTGTTGAAGGTAATGCTGTATAGTCCTAAATTGGCTCCCAAATGTCGTTCATCCGAGGCGCAATCCAAGTGCCCGCACTGGATGTGATCGAGGGTGGCGGTACGAAACGGCAGCGAGGGGGACGTCGGGTATTTGCCGCCACGGACAATGTGAATATCTGTGGTGTCGTTGGCGCGGGCCGCCGGTGTCACCGGGCTATTGTCGAATAGTCGCTGGTGAATAGTCAGCACTTCATTGGTGCTGGCCGACATCAGCATGATGTCCACTAACCTCTGCTCGACGATTTGTGCGATGATGTCCCGAAACTCGGCCAGACTGCGATAGCGCAGCTCACCGCCATGGGCCTCCGGGGACCGTCCGGGCGCGCCGATGGCCAACGCCATGTCCGCGTCCTTGGCGTCGGCCAGGATGAAATCCTTGGCGTTATGGGGATCGGCGTGAATGCGAGCCAATTTTTGGTCCAGGGACTTTTGCATTACTGCCTTATCCTTTCACCGATTGCCACGCCGAGCGCGGAATGACTCGCCCCTGGCGAGCCGGTTGAGGGATCGCCGCCGACGTTACAGGAGTAGGTGTCTTGCCAAGGCGCTGCTCGACTTGATCGATGATCTCGCGCAAGACGCGGGCCGAATTCTGGATTCCCATACGCTCCTTCGGTGTCAAGGGTAGTTCGATCTGTTGGCGGACGCCGCCGCAACCAACCATCGTTGGCACCGAGAGACACACGTCCCGGATGCCGTATAAACCATGCTGCAAGGTACTCACGGGTAGCACGCGCCGATTGTCGAGCAAGATGGCGTGGACAACCTCGCGGATGGACAGGCCCACGCCGAAGCCGGAACCTCCTTTCCACTGGATGAGTCGGGCCCCGGCGGTTTTGGTTTCCTCGAAGACGTCTTTTTGCAAGGTAGGAGTGAAACCGGGCCATTGCTCCAGCGGCAATCCCGCCACGGTGGCGCTGGACCAAATGGGTACCATGCTATCGCCATGTTCCCCCAGAATGAGAGCCTGTACCTGCGTGGGGGACACTTGCAGACGGCGCGCCAGGTAACCACGGAAACGAGCCGTATCTAGCTGGGTACCCAGACCGATGACCCGCTGCCACGGCAAACCAGAACGCCGCACGGCCAGGTACGTCAGCACATCCACCGGATTGCTGACAATAACCAGATACGCATTCTCCTTCAAGCCAGCGGCTTTGACTTGATCCAAGATCGTCACAAACAGATCGACGTTGCGGTTAATGAGATCAAGCCGACTTTCATCCGGCTTGCGCCGCAGTCCCGCCGTGATGACAACGATATTACTGGAGGCAATGTCGCTCATGTCGCCAGTAGTGATGCGTTGGTCGGCTACCAGGCAAGCGCCGTGCAGCAGGTCGGTTGCCTGCCCCTGGGCTAACTCCTGGTTGGCGTCGATCAGGCAAATATGACTGGCGATGCCGCCGCACTGCAAGGCATAGGCCGTCATGCTTCCCACTAACCCGCCGCCGCCGATGATGGTGACTTTCATGATGATTTACTCGGAAAATCAGGGTAACTGAAAATTAGCGCCGGGCGCAAGCTACTTCATCTCGTTTCGGGAAAACGCGCGGGCCGCCGCTGCCACTGCTGCCCCGGCGCACGGCCACCAAGCTGAGAATGACCGCGAGCAAGCTGACTCCAGCGGTCGTGCCCCAGATGATGGCCAACAAGCCCAAGGGGAAACGTTCTGCGAAACCAGCTTGAATATCTCTCCAGGCCAAAAATGTCATGGTCACGGCAGCGGCGAGAAAAACAAGCGGTACCAAAGTACCAATTAATCCCGCCATCCAGGCGCGCGTGCCATCGACCTTGGCGCGAGCGACCTCCGCATCGGGAAGGGGAATGCCCGCTTCCAGAGAGCGCAGCCGTTCTTCGTGCTCTAACTGACGTTGTTTGCCCTTCAAACGGTGATCGATCCAAGAGCAAAACGCTATACCGCCAAAGAACGCCAGAATGATACAGGCCGCCGCGATGCCGCCGTACAAAGTCTCCATGATTCTCTCG
>JBKBIP010000077.1:0-3724 GCA_046297495.1 Gemmataceae bacterium
GCCGGAAAAAGCAACTCGTCGAGAGTGCGGAGGAGTTGTTCCAGAACGGTGCCAAGACGGCCAGCGCCGAGCACGAGGCTCTGCAGGCTCAGCTCTACGAGCAGATCGGTCGGCTCAAGACGGAGTTGGACTGGCTCAAAAAAAAAGCTACCAGCTTCGGTTGAGCGCAAGCGGTCGTGGGTCGATGCCGACGATGCCGTGCTGAGCGTGAGCCAGCAATGCGAACTGTTGGGCCTGAGCCGGTCGAGCTACTACTACGAGCCAGCGACCGAGAGCGTGGCGAACCTGGCGCTGATGGCGCTGATCGATCGCGAGTACACCGCTCACCCTTTCCGGGGTAGCCGTGGGATGACGGCCTGGCTGCGGCGTGAGGGGCAGGCGGTCAATCGCAAACGGGTGCAGCGGCTGATGCGGTTGATGGGTCTGGAAGCGGTGTATCCGAAGCCGCGGTTGTCGGTCGGCGGGGCCGGGCACAAGGTGTATCCGTACCTGCTGCGTGATGTGGCCATCGAGCGGGTGAACCAGGTGTGGAGCACGGATATCACCTATATTCCCATGCCCCACGGCTTCATGTACCTGACGGCGGTGATCGATTGGTACAGTCGGTATGTGCTGTCGTGGCGGCTGTCGAACACGCTGGATACCGACTTCTGCTTGGAGGCCCTGGAAGAGGCGCTGCATCAAGGTTGCCCGGAGGTGTTCAACACCGACCAGGGGGTGCAGTTTACGTCGGCGTCGTTTACCGGCCGCCTGGAGTCGGCGGGGGCCAAGGTGAGCATGGATGGCAAGGGCCGCTGCCTGGACAACGTGTTCGTGGAGCGACTGTGGCGGACGGTGAAGTACGAGTACGTTTACCTTTGGCGGCCCGAGGTGGTGCCGGCGCTGGCGGCGGGTGATCGACGACAACTACTCCTCCCCTTTAGCGACAATTACGAATCCCCAGATGGCCCGACACTTCAGCCACTGGCCCGGTGATCAACCCGCGGCAAGGTGGGCTCGCGGAGCGGAGTGAACGGAACGAACGAAGTGAGTTTCGTTCACGTAGCGGAGCGAGCCCACCTTGCCGGCTCCGCCATGATCCCCGCCTGACGCGTTCCGACGGGCGACGGTTGTCACCCCACTTCCTTCTTGTCCTCGGTTTTCTCGGCGTCGGCCTTCTTGCTCCGAGGCTTGGCGTCGGCTTTCTTCTGGGCCTCGCGCTCCTTCGCCTCGCTCTCCTCCCGCGCCTTCTTGGCCTGCTCCAGGCGATAGCTCGGAATGTTCAGCTCCAGGATCACGCTGTGGTGGACCAACCGGTCGATCGCCGCCGCCGTCGTCATCGGGTCCTTGAAGATCTGTTCCCACTTCGAGAACGGCAAGTTGCTCGTCAACAGCACGCTGCCGCGCTCGTAGCGCTCCGCCAAGAGCGTGAACAACACCTCCATTTCCTCCCGGCTCTGTTGCACGTAACCGATGTCGTCGATGATCAACGCTTCGACCGCATTGAGTTTCCTGAGCACCTTGGTCAGCTTCAGATCGCGCTTGGCCACGAGCAGCTCCTGGACCAGCAAGTTGCACTTGCACAACAGCACCTTGTGGGCAAAGCGGCGGACCAATTCCTGGCCCAACGCACACAACCCATGTGTCTTCCCCGAGCCGGTCGCCCCGAACAAGAGCACGTTCTCGCGGCGCTGCAGGAACGTGCCGTCCAGGAGCGTCTGGTATTGCCGAGCCACCTTCGCCGGCAGACGCTTCAGGTCGAACGTCTCCAGGCTCTTGTCCAGCGGGAGGCGCGACTGGCGCAGCAGGCGCCCGATCTTGTTCGCACGCCGTTCCTCGGATTCCGCCCGGGCCAGCTCCAGCAGGTACTGCTCGTACGAGAGCGTCTCCCGCTCCGCCCGCCGCGCCTCCTCCTCGAACTGCCGACGCATCGTCGGCAGGTGCAGCTCCCGTAAATACTCGGTCAACCGCTTGCGGATGTCCGCCATCTTCCACCTCCCTGTTCGACAGCAAGCCATCGTAAGAAGCCAGGTCCGCCACCACGACGGACACTTCTGTGGCCGGCGGCGCCCCCTGCTGGCGACGCACAAACTCGGCCACCGTCTCACTCGACACCACACTCTCCTCCGCCAGCAGCACCCGCAAGGCGTCGTCCACCAGCGTCTCGCTCTCCCGCGCTGCCAGGTGCAGAATCTCCAGGTATTCCCGGTCGGCCCGGCCCGCGGCGTGCGCGCACAGCCCGTCGTAGGCCATGCGGAACCGGCTCGTGGGGAACAGCTCGGCGCGGTACTCGTAATGCGCGAAGGCGCCGGGCTTGCGCACCAGCCAGTCGATGATGTGCCGGTAATCGACGCGATGTTTCTGGCGGCCGTGCAAGCGCGGTAACCGTTCGACGCAGCGCTGACCGTACCACACCTCCAGGTGCTCGGCGTAGATCCAGACATCGACGCGCTCGCCGCGGAGCCGGCTGTGCACCGTATAGAGATTGCGCTGCACGCGAATCAGGCTGCCCTTGGATACCGTCACCGTCACGCGCTTGCAGCTCTCCTGACGCCGTGCCGGCAGCGGCCGCAACAACGCCCGTTCCTCGTCGAGACGTTTCTGCCGACCCGCGTTCCGCCGCCGCGTCACCTCGCGCAGGAAGGCCAGGTACTCTGTCCGCTCGGCGAAATCGCGTCGGCCCCGCAACAATAGCGCCTGCTCGACCGCTTTCTTGAAATGCCCGTGCGACGATTCCACGTCACCGTTCTCGTGGCCCGAGGCCGGGTTCGTCTTCTCCATCACCAGACCATAGTGAGTCATCAGTTCCTGGTAGCGCCGGGTGAACTCGCACTCGTCGGAGAGGTTGTTTACGGCTGCGCTCAGCCGATCGGTGCGATGCCGCTCGGGGACGCCGCCCAATTCCCACAAGGCATTCTGCAGTCCTTCGCTCAGGCTCTCGAAGCTTTCCGAGAAGCAGATCGTCACCGACTCCCAGTTCGAGTAGGTCAAGACGAAGTGATACGCCAGGTGCTCGAACGGTTGGCCGGCGATGGTCACGCCCAGGTCGTTCATCGAAGTGAAGTCCGAGGCGCCCAGCCGGCCGGGGAAGTGCTCCTGCGGGAAGAAAATCTCCTTGGCCGGGCCCGACGTCGCCCGCCATTGCCGCACGCGCCGTTGCAGCGTCCGCACCTGGCCCGCCTCGAAGCGGCCTGGATACTGGCTTTGCAGCCACTCGAACAGCGTCTTGGCCTCGAGTGCTGGTTCTCGTTCCAGTTGCGCCGCCACCTCCTCCCACACGCCGTCGAACGGGTCCGACCGCGTTCGCCAATCGCGCGGCTGACCCATCTCGCTGGGAAGCTTCCGCATGTCTCGGTACCTCCGTGCTGTCTTGCGATCCATGCCGGTCTTGTTTGCCGCAGCCGACAAAGGCTGCCGTCCATCCAAAAAACGCCAAAGGCGCTTCACCTGACCATCCGTGATCCTGGCCATCGCAAGCTCCTTATCCTGGGGCTTGCGATAGTGTACGCACGTTCTTCGGAGCGCGCTCAGCTGCGCGGTGGGTGGGGAATTGTAATTGTCGTCAGCGGGGAGAAGTAATTGTCGCTATACACGCGTCCTCGATGAAGCCGTCGAACGCGGGAAGTTCCGGCAACAGGCTCCCGACAAGGGCCGTGAGCGATAAGCACCAACACGATCCCAATCAACTGGCCCAATCAACTGGCGATTTCGCCATGTTCGTGATGTTTCTCACTTTTGTCCTGAT
>JBKBIP010000078.1:0-3478 GCA_046297495.1 Gemmataceae bacterium
CCCCCTCCGCGCCATCAACTACGAGGGCGCGGTTGCGCCGGTTGATGCCGACACGATCCTGGCCCAACCGCAGGAGCACTGGACGCTGTGGCTTAGGGGTGACCAATCTGCCCGAACGAACCGTAGCCGCTTTGACTACCGGAAGGACGGAGGGATAAGGTTTGCTTGGGAACGGCAAGGAGCAGATACATCTGCACATCTCCAGCAGGTCTGGTCTGCATAAGAAGATAGGAGGATGCCCGCGATGACTGTTACCTTTTTTCCCCCTGGGGAACAATAACATCATGAAGTCCGATTTGCTCAAGGCCCTGACAACTCGCTTCGTTGCCGATCGCCATGCCCTGGTGGGGTTCATCTATGGCATGGTCCGCGATCCGGCTGTGGCCGAGGACATTTTTCAAGAAGTCTGGATTCGGTTGCAGGAAGCCACGGAACGGGGACAGGTGATTGCCGACCCGGCCCGCTGGTGCCGCGGTGTGGCGAAAAACCTAATCCTGCATCACTGGCGCGAAAAACGCGTTGGCAAAGTCGTGGTCGATAGTGAACTGCTCGACTTGGTTGAGCAGGCCCTGAACGAACAACCCGAAGACTGGCGCGACCGCCGACAGGCCCTGATGGAATGCATCGACCAGCTGCCGGACCAATCGCGGCAGCTCTTGCGGATGAAGTACGACGAGGGGTTGTCGTTCGCGGCGATGGCCGGGCGGCTGAGGCGCTCGGTCGGCGGCCTGAAGATGGCCCTGTGCCGGGTGCGGCAGGCGTTGCAAGAGTGTGCGGAGCGCAAGCTGCGTTTTGTGGAGTTGAATGCATGAACCGGCTTGAAGAGCTGCTCCTTCTCTGGGAAGACCAGAGCATCACCGAGCAGGAGCTGACGGAACTGAAACAACTTTTCGCCAGCCCGGCTGGCCGCGCTCGAGCCGCCGCCAGTTTTTTGCTAACGGGTGTGCTGCTGGAATCGGTACGGGCGCGGAGTGCCGCCTCGGAAGGGGGGGGCGAAACATGGCCGGCACCGCTGGAGGCCGTACCCAGGGGGGTACTCGGCCTTTTCGCCGGTGCAGCGTCGCCGTCGAGGGGGCGCATGGTCTGGCTGACCGGCCTGGCGGCGGCGGTGCTGCTGGTAGTGCTGAGCGGCATCTTCTGGTATCGTCTCCAGGTGGCCGAACCCGAACCCGTCTTTGCTCAGTTCAAGCAGGTACAGGGCGAGACGTTCGTGGTCAGCAAGGAGCAGAGATGGCGGGCGCAAGCAGGACAGGTACTAGTCCGAGGCCAAGGCGTGGCCACCCAGGGCGCCGCCAGCAAGGCCGTGGTGGAAATGGACGACATCGCCCAGCTCAAGCTGGGAGGCGATACGACCCTATTCACCGCCAGCGAGGCGGAGGAAGCCAGCGGCAGGCCGACCATGATCCTGGAGCAGGGCGAACTTCAGGTCGAAGTGAGCCGGCTGTTGGGACGAAAACGGCTTGCCGTGCAAACTTCTCTGGGTGTTGCCGTTGCCGAGGTGGGGCAAACCGCCTTGCACATTTCCGAGGCAGTGGGGGTCGTAGTGGTGCGGGGCGAGGTGGCGTTCACCCACGCGGCCACAGGCAAGTCGATCCGTCTAAAGGAAGGCGAATACGTTGCCGTGGCAGGCGGTGAAGTCTACGCCGCTCGGTTTTTCGCGGGCGATGGCAGGGTGTGGAGCACGTTCCCGGCCGGGTTCACCGACGCCGTTTCAGTGGCCTTCTCCACGGATAGCAACTTGCTCGCTGCCGCGACGCACGTGCGCAACGGCGCCGGGGTCCGGCTGGGCCTTTCCGATCGCTCCGCGCCCGTAGAGCTATCGGGGGATCGGTGTGTCGCCTTCTCCCCGGACGGCCAGGTGCTGGCCGCAGGCGAGTGGGGCAAGGTGCTGCTTCACGAGACCGCCACTGGCAAACCGCTGCGTGTCCTGGAGAGACGCGGGCCCAGAATCAATGTTCGCTGTCTGGCCTTTTCCCCAGACGGCCAGTGGCTGGCCACCGGGAAGGGATCGCGAGGGAATGGTGGCGAGATCGAGGTGTGGAACTGGCGGACGGGAGAGTTGGCTTGGTCCGGCCGCGGACACGTCAGCGGCATCACGGCGCTGGCCTATTCTCCTGACGGCCAGCTACTGGCCACGGCTAGCTGGGACAAGACGGTGGTAGTCTGGGAGACGGCGGCGAAGCAAGAGAAGACCCGGATCCTCATGGTGGGCGGCCAGATGGCCCGGTCCCTGGCCTTTGCTCCCGACGGCGGGACGCTGGCCATTGCCTGCGGGCCTGTAGACTTGCGCACGCGGGAGCCGGGCGCTATCAAGCTTTGGGACGTGGCCACCGAAACCGTGGGGGCGACACTTCGGGGCCACAGCCGGGCCGTGACCTCGATTGCCTATGCCGCCGACGGCCAGACGCTGGTCAGCGGCAGTGCCGACACCACCGTGCGGTTCTGGAACCTGGCGACGAATCGCGAATATGGCATGCTCAGAGGGCACCGGGCTGCGGTGGGCTTCGAGGGACTGGCAGTGGCACTGTCGCCAGACGGGGGCTGGCTGGCCACGATGAGCTTTGACCACACCGTCAAACTGTGGAAAGTTGCCTGGATCAAGCAGGGGCTTCCCGCCGAAAGCCGTGCCGATCAATCGCGGGCGACTTTCTTCCGCGGCTTGCTTGTTCGTAGCCCAACGAGCGACTTGCTTGTTCGTGGCTCAGCGAATTGAAGAACCGCGATACCTTCCTGCCGTTCGTGGAACGACAAGTTGCCTACTTTCCTCGTTTAGTTCAAGCCGAGGATATCCTACCATGCTCCGCCGGTGCTTTTTGCTGATCACCTTGGCCTACTGGTTGCTGAGTTCCACCCCAGTACGGGCTCAGACCACGGCTCCCGGCCCGGTCCCGGGCGAACCGCTGTTCACGCGCCATGTGGTGCCGCTGTTAAGCCGACTGGGCTGCAATGCCGGAGCCTGCCACGGAGCAGTCCAGGGCAAGGGCGGCCTGCGGCTCAGCCTGTTCGGCGTCGATCCCCAGGCCGACCACGAACGGCTGGTGCGTGAGTTTGGCGGCCGTCGACTAAATGTCCACAAGCCGGATTCCAGCCTACTGCTGCTCAAGCCGACCGGGCGATCGGCTCACGAAGGCGGCCTGCGATTGCAGGCCAACAGCCGCGACTATCAGCTCCTGAGGAACTGGATTGCACACGGGGCAGTGCTCGATCGCTCACCGCGCTTGACCGGCCTGAAAGTGATGCCTCTCACCCACAGCGCGAAGCTCGGCGAAACCTATCAGCTGCGAGTTGAAGCGGCCTTCGCCGACGGCGCTGTCGAAGATGTGACTGGACTGTGCGTGTTTGAATCGCGCGACCCCGCGGTGGCGGAAGTGGACCGCGAGGGCCGGGTCCGAGTGATGGGCCCCGGCGACGTAGCCTTGGTGGTGCGCTACGGGGCCGAACCAGTGGTGGCCATGCTGCTGGTTCGTGGTCAGTCAAC
>JBKBIP010000079.1:0-3184 GCA_046297495.1 Gemmataceae bacterium
ACGGCTATCAGGTGCTCGACGTTTTCAAAGCGCATGAAAACTTACGTAAGACTCCAGTGCTAGCCGTCACCGCCAATGCGATGCCTCGCGACATCGAGCGGGGACTGGCCGCGGGCTTTGCTGCTTACTTGACCAAACCACTCGACATTGCTGTCGTGCTCGCCACACTCGACCGTCTGCTTGGCCACGAGGCGCAACAACCATGAACGATGAAAATGTCAGGTTCCGGACGATTACGTGGTTTTGCGATGAATAAATGAGGCTTTTCAGCGTACCATTTTTTCATGGCCTCCATCGGTGTGGAGTGTCCGATCGCCTTCTGGGGCAAGTGATGGTTGTACAACCAGACATAGCGGGTCAGCGTGGTTTCCAGATCCTGGGCGCTGTCGAATCGATGGGTGGCCAGGACCTCGGCGATCCGACCGTTGAAACGTTCGACCATGCCGTTGGTCTTGGGGGTACGCGGCTGGGTCAGACGATGCTCGATACCCAGGGCCTCGCAGAGCTGGTCGAACTCGTGCTCGCCCGTGGCCTTCCGGTCCTTCGAGCCAAACAGCCGATCCGTAAATTCCTTGCCGTTATCGGTGAGCAGCTTCGTGATCCGGATCGGGCAGGCCCGATGCACCGCTTTCAGGAAGGCCTGGGCCGCCGCGGCGGTTTTGTGGGATTTGACCTGAATGAAGACCCAGCGGGTAGCGCGGTCGATGGCGACAAAGAGGTAGCGGCGGTGATCCTCGTCGGGCATCTGGGGCAGGTACTTGATGTCCACATGGAGATACCCGGGTTCGTAGGCCTTGAACGGCTTGTGCGCCGGCTTCCCGGCGGCGGGCTGCAAGTCCTTCAAACGGCCTACGCCATGCCGTTGCAGGCAACGGTTGAGGCCGGAACGGGAGACGTTGGGGTGGATGAACTCCCGGGTCACCACCAGAAGGTCATCCAGGGGGAGCAGGAGGGTCTTGCGCAGCTCCACAACCAGAAGCTCCTGCGCCGGGCTGAGCGTGGTTTGCAGCCGATGCGCGGTATGCGAGCCATCTTCCACAGAGTCCCGGCCCTTCCAGCGGCGGATTGTGTCTTGGGTGACACCCAACTTATCCGCAAGCACCGCCACGGGCAAAGGCGAAGCCTGGATGTAGGCGCGGATGGCCGGCGTGGTCGTGGCGTTCTTGTGCAGGCGGATCATCATGGTTGCGAGCTCCGTAGGCTGTCGATCAGGTCACGCATCGCTTCGCGACTGACGAAGAGTGCATGACGGCGAGCGTCTATGCAATCGTCCGGAACTCTACATCTAAGTGACACGCAGCCAATGCCACTTTCCATGAGTGGATGGCGTATTTTTCAATGCCAAGCCTCGTCAAACGGCCGCCTTCTTCCAAATTAACACAAAATGAATAATCCTGATGATTTCAACCGCCTGTACACCGAGGTGTCCGACAGCATTGGCAGTGCTATGGCAGACATTCTCGCGCTCAACGTCGAGCACAAGGATGGAAAGCATGAAATCAGCAATATCACCGACAAGCTCCGTGACATCCAGGCACGATTCGACAATGAATTGCACCAGTTGAAAACTCAGTAAGCGCTCCACCACCCCCATCCTTCCTTAGCCGCGCGCCAGTCGGCATGCTTGGGCACTCTGTTTTTCTGGGAGCACGAGCATGTCGGAACGCAGCACGTTCTGGTTGTCGCACCTGTCGGCGATCGAGGCCGAGGGCATCAGTACGAAGGCCTACGCCGAGCGCGAGGGGTTGTCGGCCAAAACGCTTTACCGGTGGCGCAAGCGCCTGGCGGCCGAGGGGCGCCCCCGCAGCGCCGAGCCGGGGGGATTCGTGCCGATTCAGCTCGAACCGGCGGTGACGGCCCGCACGGGCTGTACGCTGGTGATCGATGCGCAGTTGCGGCTCGAGTGCGCAACGCTGCCGGCCGTGGATTGGCTGGCGGCGCTGTCGGCAACGCTTTGCGAGCGGGGGCGCTGATGCACCCCGGGCACACGCTCGGCGCGGTGTATCTGTACCGGCCGGCGATCGACTTTCGCAAATCCATCGACGGGCTTGCGGCGCTCGTCGAGCAGGAGCTGGGGCTCAATCCGTTTGGCGATGCGCTGTATCTGTTCATCAACCGCCGTCGCGACAAGTTGAAAGCGCTGTACTGGCACCGTAACGGCTTTTGCCTGTGGTACAAGCGGCTCGAAGCCGAGCGCTTTGCCTGGCCGACGGCACCTGCGGAGGCGCCCACTTGCACGCTGACGGTCAAAGAGCTCGAATGGCTGCTCGAAGGGTTTGATCTGTGGGCCGCGAAACCGCATAAAACGCTGCATTTCCAGTCATTTACGTAGCAAGATGCGGTATAATGTCTGCATGTTCGCGCACGCCCCCATCCCCTCCTCGAACTCTGCCGTCGGCGGGCGTGCGGCCATGCTGCCCGAGCACCTGCCCGACGATCCGGTAGTGCTTAAGGCCTGGCTGCGGGCGCTGCAGCAAGCCTTCGAGGCGCAGCTCAAGGCGCAACGCGAAGCGCAGGCGGCACAGTTGGCGACCCTGGTCGAGACGCTGCAGCGCGAACAGGAAGCCGCCCTCAAGGCGCGCGAAGCCGAGCTGCAACGCGAATTTCAACAGCACCTCCAAGCGCGCGAGGCCGAACTACAAAAGGCCTTCAATGCGCGCATCCTCGAGCTCTACGAGCAAGTGCGCCTGAGCCGTCGGCGCATGTTCGGGCCGCGCAGCGAAGCGCACCCGGGCCAGGGCTGGCTCTTCGACGAGGCCGAGGCGCTGATCGAAGCCGCCCCTGAGGCGAGCGACACCGCCGTCTTGCCCCCGGCCAGCGCGCCGTCTGACGACACCTCAGCCGACCCCGCCAAAAAGAAAGCCCGCGGCAAGCGTAAGCCCTTGTCGGCCGCGCTGCCGCGCGTCGACATCGTCCATGAGCTCCCCGAAGCCGAGCGCCTGTGCGCCTGCGGCACCCCGATGGTCGAGATCGGCCAGGACGTCAGCGAACAGCTCGACATCGTGCCGATGCAGGTGCGCGTGCTGCGTCACATCAAAAAGCGCTACGCCTGCCCCAAGGGCGACCGGGCACCGATCAGCGCTCGCGCCCCGGCGCAGGTGCTGCCCAAGAGCAACGCCAGCAACGACCTATTGGCGATGCTCTTGACCACCAAGTACGCCGATGGCTTGCCGCTGGCGCGCTT
>JBKBIP010000080.1:0-3046 GCA_046297495.1 Gemmataceae bacterium
AGTGCAGGATCGGGTTGCCCGTCTTGAAAAACGGCTTGAACGCCATGCCCGCCACCGTCGGGCGCACCCGAGCCCAACCTTTGCCAAGCTTGGAGCCCGGCCCCTGCACCGTCCAATCCCCCGACGCGGCTACGTCCACCCGCATGCGCGAATCCATCCCGGCACTCCGCACGGCCTGATGAATGCGATAAGCGGCGCGCGCCGCGCCACCGAGGATGTCGGAGTGGTTGAGGTGGAGGACGCGCATCACGGGCAGTATTCCAGCTCAACCAAGAGCGTGTGCCCCGGGAATAACTTCCTCAAACCTGCACGCATTAGCCAAAGTGCTGGAAATGTGGTGTATCGATTGACAACCAATCTCGGAAGTTTTGAACCCAAAAATGACAGTCGACCTCTGAGATAGCCATTCACCATCCAACCAACATGATAGCCTTGCATCGGCTCCCGATGAACAGACTTGACCTTCACCGGCATCAAAGTCTCCAGCGCACGGAACACCCTCTCATCCCAGTGCCCCATATGGTGCGGCGGCTGATTCAACAAATCTTGGTTGCGGGGATCAATATTCCTCATAACCTCTGCATTCGGAACGGATAAGATCAACCTTCCGCCCGGCTTGAGACAGCGCAACATATCCTCGATAAATTCACGCGGCGCTGGCACATGCTCCAAAACCTGAAAGGAGCATATCGCATCAAATCGAGAGCCGCTCTGATTTGCCAACTCGCCGAGGGAAATCTCATGGATTTCAAACCCCATGGCACGCGCACGCGCCGCCCCCTTGGGATTCAACTCGACACCTTGAACCGTGTGCCCCTCAACCGTTGCCAGCTTGAGGAAATTACCTTCCCCTACTCCAACCTCAAGAATATTTCTAACGTCCTTGAGCAGCCCGAGAGCGACGCGAAACTCCCATTTGTCACTCATGTAATACCAATCAAAACGCTCGAGCTGCTCATACAGCGAAGCCCCGCCTGCTGCTTCGGCGGGAGCATACCAACGAAATCCCGTCGTTGGGCACTCAAGATACTGAAGATCACCGAGGCTTTTGAAATGCTCCCCGACATCAATTTTCAGCTCTCGAAGCCATCGATCCGCGACATCAGCCACATCAACCGTCGCCAACAAGCGCGCGTCATTTTTTCCAGTCAACACGGAAATCACAAAATCATCCCTCAATTTTTATTCATTCACCGGCTTACGGTTGGCTTGCGCGCCTCCACGTACATCGACTCCGCTCCCTTGCGCGGCAAGCCGTCGGCATCGAGGTCGAGCGGATAGAAGGGGAAATCCGCCACCCTGCTGGTGTTGGCGCTGCAACGCTGCACGTCCGCGAAGCCCGCTTCTTCGAGCGCCGCCTTGAGCTGATGGAAATCCCACAGCCAATGGTGCCGCTCGCCCACCGCGGCCAGACTGACGTTTTGCGCCCGGAAAGCCGCGGGCAGCGCCAGCAGGCACAGGCGAATCCAGGCGCGTTCGAGGCGTCCACGCACCGCGTTCCACAGGCGGCTTGGGGAGTATCCCCCCCCCCCGCAGCAGGCAGGGCACGCAAATCCTCGCCGGTGCGGGCACGAATGTAGTCGATCATCGACTCGACATCGTCACCCTGCCGGCCGGACAAGCGGCGATACAACTGGCCCAATTCACCGCCCGACTCGCGCCGCACGCACTGATCGATCATCTCCAACACCACGAAATCGGCCTTGTCATGCTCGCCCGCCTCCCGCCTGGCCAGATACTCGCGCGCCAGGTTTTCCAGATCGGGCAGCACCAGCCGCACCACGCCGCCGGGCCGCAGCACACGCCAACATTCGCGCAAAAACCCGGGCACGAGATCGCGCGGCACGTGTTCCAAAAAATGTGAGGAATAAACGAGCGCCGCCGCCCCATCCGCCACCGGCAAACGGCCAAGCAGGTTGGCCTTGCGCACGGCGGGAGAAACTGGCGCGAAATCCAGATTCACCCAATCGGGCGAATCGACAAACGTGGCGCCGCAGGCGAGATTGATTTTAAGCATGAATCACCCTCGCCTTGACCATGCGGTAAAGCTTGCCGACGGCTCGGCGCGGCAGGGTGTAAAGCACACGTGGAAAGCGCCGATCCCGGCCACCGAAGACGTGATCAAACACGTAGCGGTCGGCTTCGGTGTCTTGCCGCACTTCGGGCGGGTGTGTGATCACACCAAGGCCAGACGTTGGCCTATTTGCGTTTTTATCGTCTGACGCGAATGTATGCGTTGCATCGACACCGAATCCAATGTTACTGATCAGATTGACGTTCGGCGTGGCAGTCAGACCCCGGTGATACCAGACACAAGCCGTCCACGGATAATCCCACGTATCGATTCCGTCCCTTGCAACAACATCGAAAACCTTATCCCAGTAGCGTCGCTCTACCTTGTCCGGCGTCCAACTCATCCACTCCTTCGACAACCGCCAAGTCGGCCAGAACGGGATGTCTCCTTGGTAGTGTTTCCATGCCCGCCGCCAGCTCGCCCAGCCCCAGACGTGGTTGTACTTGGAGAAGTAGTACGACGCTTCGCCGCGCTTTTGACCGTCCTGAAAGTTGCAGCCCGTAATCGTCCAGACGCGCTCGTCGTCGGCGTAGCGTTGCAGCAGCTCTTCACAAAAAGGAAAGAAGTCTGGGTGCGGAAGACAGTCGTCTTCGAGAATGATGCCCTGTTCCTCGTTTTCGAAAAACCACG
Organism: Gemmataceae bacterium; assembly: GCA_046297495.1. Lineage (GTDB taxonomy): Bacteria > Planctomycetota > Planctomycetia > Gemmatales > Gemmataceae > JBKBIP01. The sequence continues at coordinate 2,705 of JBKBIP010000080.1, forward strand.
TGATGCCACCCGATACGGCTCGCTTGCACCCCAGGTTCTCATCGCGGAAAAGCGTCTTCACCTCGTACGGCCAGTCGACGTTGGTGGCGATGCGGCGCACCTCCGCGCAGCGCTCGGCTTCCCCGGGGCGATTGGGGCGCGGGCCGTCGGCGGCAATGTAAAGACGCGGCGGGCGCGCTTGCCGGATGGCCTCGAACACTTGGCGGGTGGTATCCGGGCGGTTGAAGACGAGAAAAAGCACGGCCGTGTTCAGCGGGCCGGGCGGGTTGAAGGTTTGCGCTTCGGACATCGGTCACTCTCGAAGGTTTGGCGTTCCGGGGCGGCGGTTACCGCTCCAATACT
>JBKBIP010000081.1:0-2283 GCA_046297495.1 Gemmataceae bacterium
GGGCGTGCGCGGTCGCTTCCGGCCACGGCTCGATCCGCTCGATCTCCGCTTCGGCGTGGCCAAACAGCCGATGGTTGAACACTTCGCTATCCAGGCGCACTTTCTGGCCGGGGGCGAGGTCGGCGGTGTGCCGGGCTTGCACGTCGAGCCGCGCCACCAAACCAGTCGGTCGGCGCGTGTGGGGGTCGATGGGGACGCACAAGGCCACCACCTCCCCCGCCGCCACCGCTTGCAACGGTTGGACGCGGACGGCCAGCGTCAACCAGCGGGCGCCGCTGCTGGGGACCGTCATAACCCCCTGGGCCAAACGGGCTTGCAGCCGCTGGCGTTCTCGGTCGAGCAACAAATGCTGTTCACCGCGACTTTCCAGCTCCTTGATCTGGTCCTCCACGGCACTGAGCCGTTCGCGCAGCTCGTCATTACGGATCAGGGCCAAAACCTGACCTGGCCACAATTCGTCCCCCGCCTGGAGGCGGTGAAAGCGGATATGCCGCGCGATCCTGCGTTGACCGTCGATATTTACTTCATGATGGAAGACCCTCTGCAGCGGTCCCGCCGCCGGGTCGGTGTGGCCATTCCCCTGATGATCGAGCCGCACCGCCAACAGCGCGCCGCCGTGTTCCACCTGTCCTTCGTACCAACCCGGTTCGACCAGCCCCGGCAGCGTGGCGCGCATTTCGCGCAGCTCCAACGCGGTGATGGTGGCCGACGCGGGCACCTTGGCCTCCAGATGGACGCCGCACAAAAAGCCGATCAGACTGACGGCGATGAGACCTAAGCTAATCAGGAAGGAACGCAGATAAAAGCCGGGGCGCGGTGGCACCCAGAGGGCGGACATTGATGGTTTCTCCCTTCTCCATCGCCAACGGCAGGGTGACAATCGTTTCCCCGCATTGAGCAAGTCACAGGATGATTCCTTGTTGATTTATCCTATGCGGCGGCAGATTCAAGAGGGATAGAGCATCAGTGGACAAAATCCGCGCCTAGAACGGACTCCCGCGCTTGGCATGAACTTCTGTTGGCGTGGTTCAAGGCAAGGGTTTGTTTTCCCGCCCCGGCCAGAGACCGGGGCGGAAGAGGCGCCAACCGCGCCAGACCCAGAATCTGTCCGCTCAGCTCTGGAAGGGGCGTCCGCTCCCAGCCAGAGGTGTCAGCCCCTGGTTACTTGCTGGCCGGCAGCTTGACCGCGCGCGGCCGACCAGCGGCCCAGTAGAGGGATTGGACGACCAGCTTCTGCCAGTTGGGGTTGGTCCAGGCTTCGGGGCCGTGTCCCAGGGCATTGTACACCACGCGCCCCTTGCCCACTTCGCGGGTCCAGACGATGTCGGTGTTGGGGTCGGGAGTCTTGTCGCCGGGGCGGTCCTTCAGGCGTAGTAAGACCTGCTTTTGGACATCGGCCATCTTGTGCTTGTACGATTCGTCGAAGAGGGTGAATTTTGGCTCGACGCCGGCGGTGATCGGATGCTGGGCGTCGATGACGATGGCTTCGGTGTTGGAAATCGGCGGATGACCGGCGAAGCGCGCACCGATCAACTGAATCCAGGCCTTGGAAGGATTCGCCGAGGCGTGGTGCAGGGCGACCACGCCGCCCCCCTCATCCACGAATTGTTCGATGGCCCGCTCTTGCAGCTCGTTGGCTTGCGGCCCGCCGTAGAACAGCAGCACATCGTAATCCGCGCGTTTCACCTGGGCCAAGTCCGGCAACTGTTTCAAGCGTGTCACCTGGAAGCCCCCCAGCTCGTCGAAGAGCTTGTCGAGGATCGGCGCTTTCTGCTCGCCGCCGTGCCCGGCCACGATGAAGAGCACTCGCAGCGGCTTGTCCGGCTCAGCGGCGCGCGGGGGATTGGATGGATTGCCAATCGTCCATCCGATGGCCAAAACGATTACTCCCAACCACCTGCGCATGATGTTCTCCTTTGGAGTAGGTGATGACGGATAGCATGGTTCCGGTGGCTTATCTTCACCGACAAGCACCGACGGAGCAATCCAGAACTCGGAAAAGGCTGTTTTTCGGTCCCACGCGATTCGCCTTGACCGATTTGATATACTGATGTATAATATGGGGAGAGATAAAATTCCCTTCCATTTCATTGTTCCATTCCACGCCACCCCCCCTTGAGGAGAGGATTAACTAATCGTCAGGGAATGAAACCCGTAACTCACAGAAGCGCGCGCCGCGTGCAAGTGCCGCACTGGCGCGCGGCGGGTGCCCGGCGGCATCTTTCCTGTCGGCGGAAGGTACGCCGTCATTCCTCGTGCTCCTCTTCCTCTTCCGACGCGTCC
>JBKBIP010000082.1:0-2155 GCA_046297495.1 Gemmataceae bacterium
CACTATGCCGCCATGCTCGCCTACGACGAGGAGCTGCGGCTCCACATCGCCCGCAATGCCAGGCAGAAGCTGGAGAAGGAGCTGGCCAACCCGAAGGCGATCTGGGCCGGCTGGCGACGGCTGTTCGACAGTTTCCACACGTCGGAAAGGACGGCGGCATGAGGTTCGCCACCATTAGTTACAGTTCGGCCAATCTTTGCGACGACATCCAGTCCATCGCCATCGAGCGACTGCTGCCCAAGGTCCACCTCCACGTGGACCGGGAAAACTTAACGCGGCTATCGCCGCAACCGCAGCCGTTTGACAAGAAAGGCGTTCTGCTGTCCGATAGATGGTCTTCAACCTCCATCCTCGGAGCAGAACGCCATGAAGCCGACGACGACAGCCTTCGCGAGCAAGTTTGCCGATGCCATTGTAGCCACGCTCTCCTGCCCGGATCGAGTCATTTTCAAGGGCTATCTGCCGTTCGGCAGTGAGGACCACCTCAATCGCTTCGTCGATCATGGCCTGCAGATGCGCCGCAAGGATTTCCTCCCCTTCGTCGAACAGCAGTCCGACCAACTCGTCGCTCACGCCCAGGCCCAGGCCCAGCAGGCCGATGCTCCTTACCGCTATTTCGAGACCAAGCCGGACAAGGAAGCGCTCGTGCGGGCGCTGCTCCGGGAACGGCCCCGTGATGAAGGACTGGTCGCTGTCCTCTGTGTCAAGGAATGCTGCCGCACCGTCAAGCTGCAGCACGGCCAAGATCGGCCCCGCCTGGTGTTTCGTCCCCGCCCCCAGCGCGTCCTCTACTACTATTTCCTCGACCCCGACTTCGGCTTGCTCCACGTCCGCGTCCAGACCTGGTTTCCCTTCACCATCCAGGTTTACGTCAACGGCCACGAGTGGCTGGCCCGGCAGATGCTCCAGCAGCGTCTCGGCTTTGTCCAGCAGGACAACGCCTTCATGCAACTCGACGACCCCGCCCAAGCCCAGCAGTTGGCCGACCGTTTCCCCCACCTGGCGTGGCGGAAGAATCTCGACCGCTGGGCCCAGCGGGTCAACCCGCTGCTGGGCCAGTCCTGGCTCGGCAAGCGCGACTACTACTGGGTCATCGACCAGGCCGAGTACAGCACCGATGTGCTGTTTCGCGACCGTGCCGCCCTGGCCGATCTCTATCCGCGGCTGCTCGATCATGCCCTGCTGAGCTTTTCCGCGTCCGACATCCTGACCTTTCTCGGCCGGCGGCTGCATCCCTGCTTCGACGGCGAAGTGCTCACCGACTGCAAGAAAGATCGTCTGCCCGGCGCCCGCATCAAGCACCGGGTCAAGAACAACTGGCTGAAGATGTACGACAAGTTCGGCCAGATCCTGCGGATCGAGACCGTCATCAACCAACCCCGCGAGTTCAAAGTCCGCCGCTACCGCACTCGCCAGGGAAAACGCCAGCTGGTCTGGTGTCCCATGAACAAAGGCGTGGCCAACTTCTACCAGTATCAGGCGGTGGCGCGGGCCGCCAACCAGCGCTACCTGGATGCCCTGGCGGCGGTGCCGCTGAGCAGCGACACGGCCCAGCAACTGGAGCGGGCGAGCAAACCGGTGACGGTTCGCGGACAGCGCCGCCGCGCGCTCAATCTGCTGGCGGGCAGCGAACAGCGTTTATTCCGCGCCGTGCTCGACGGCGGCCATCGTCTACACGGCTTCCGCAATCGCGATATTGCCCAGCAACTGTTCGGCAGCCTGGCCCGCAACCCGATCGAGCAGCGGCGACGTACGGCGCAGGTTTCGCGTCTGTTGCAGTTACTGCGGGCGCATGGCTTCCTTGCCAAAATCCCTCACAGCTATCGCTACCGGGTCACCGCCAAAGGCGAAGCCATCATGAGTTCGGCCCTTTATCTCCGCCACCGCGCGTTGCCCAAACTCTTAGAACTGTTGGACAATGCAGCATGAGCCAACTCTTGCGCGATCATGCTGCAACCCACAAAGAAAGACTCTATAGCAACTGGCCGCGTTACGGCCCAACTGTCGCTGGCTATTGGATTGCGTGACTTATCGCCAAATGCGACAGCCGTAACTCGGTTGGCATTCGGATTTTGTAGGGTGGGCCGAGTCTTCGAGGCCCACCTGCATCAAGACGTCGTTCAAAGCCGGCCTGCGTTTGTCGCTTTGAACGAGA
>JBKBIP010000083.1:0-1442 GCA_046297495.1 Gemmataceae bacterium
CACCCCGGTTCGTTCCAAGCCCGCATCGGCTTGGGATCGTGCGAGAAATAACTTCTGCTTTTCCTATCTACTATTGTGGAACGAGGATGTAGTTCAACTCGGGTAAATGGTCATCGAAGATGACGGGCATGTTGGTTAGGAAGTCGTCGGTTGCGGAGCGTTTGGTTTCGTATTCCTTAGGGCGTGACTGCCGTTCCGCTTTTACGCGGCTTGTCCATATAGCGCAATTTGTTCTTGTTCAATCCGGTGTTCCAGGAAGGCTTTCCAATCGCCGTTGAGGTAGAAGGCGCGGATGCTGAGCATGGCTTGGGCGCCCACAAGACTCCAACGCATTCCGGCGCCCTCCATGCGATCCTTCACCAGGTGGCGGCATGCGCCTTCCACCACGCCGCTGCCGATCGGATAGCCGGCCGCCAGGTACTCGTCGTATCGCATGTGCTGCCGGTTGTTCTGGTAGTACGTGATCGTGGCCATGACCCGCTTGCGTTTTTCGCCCTTCAGGTTCCGTGTGACCAGCAGTCTCTGAAGAGAACGAATCACCGAGTCCACCTTGCCTTCCAGCAGCATGCGCAGGTAACGCTCGACAAACTGGTCGGCCGCGGAACTCTTCTCGGCATGAAAGCAATGCGCTGCCGTCCACAGTCGTTCGTTGACGTGCAGAATATCCAAGATTCCGATGGCGCGCGGCAGCCACTCTCCCTGCAAATCCCAAAGTTGTCGCTCGCCGTCCAACAGGCAGACCAGTTCTTTCCGGCGGTTTGGGTCACGCTCATGACACTCGACTGCCATGCCCACAAACAGGTGACTCGGCCCGTGAAGCAACACGCCCGACAGCAACTCATCGCCCGGGCGGGTCATCTCCGCGCGCACGCGTTTGTGTTGAGGGCGGGGACGATCCTTCGCTCGTTCCTTGCGGAGCAGTTCATCCATGACGTCGTCGGCCGTGCGGCGAAAACGATCGATACTGTAAACCGCTCCTACGTAGGCCATTTGTTTCTTGTTGGCTTTCTCGCCTTTGCCGCGGCGATGGTGAGCGTGAGGCGCCGCCTGAGCGTCCGGCGGACGGATCATCGGCACGCCTTTGGCATCCGCCGTGGCCACCAGCAACTCGCCTTCCTCCTGGGGCGGCGGAACGGGCTGCGAGGCCCGGAACGACGCGGCATGTTCGGCCATTTCGCGCGTATGCTTCTCGGCAGTCTCCACCGAGACCTTCGCGCGCACGCCCAGCAGTTCCACCAGCGACTCCACCGAATCCCGATAGGCATCCTTCACGCACATCCGCTCCAGCCAGTCTTCCAAGACGTAGGAGATTTCTCCCGCGGGCAGCCCCAGCCGCGCGTCCAGCGGCACATGCTCGATCTTCTGTCCTTCGCGGGTGCCGTAGACGCAGCGGCTGATCTCCAGTGGTCCGTAGATCGACACGTAACGACGCCGGTGCGGAT
>JBKBIP010000084.1:0-1057 GCA_046297495.1 Gemmataceae bacterium
GGTCATTCAATCGGTAGGAGCGACGGGCGGTGTGTACACAGGGCAGGGCCGTAGTCATCGCAATTTGATGAATTGCAATTACTAGGAATTCCTCGTTCATGACCAATAATTTCAATGATCAATCCCCATCACGTCAAGCTTTTACAAGATTAACCAGTCATGTCAGACCAGTAAGACTCGTTGCACCAGACAGTGTAGCGCGCGTGCAGCCTAGGACATCTAAGGGCATCACAGACCTGTTATTGCCACACTTCCTTTGGTTAAACACCAACAGTCCCTTTAAGAAGTATATACCACCCCAATTCATCAAGGATCCACTAGTCAGTCTAACAGAGCGAGTTGCCCCGCCTGCCAGATGCCAACCAGCTTCACCCATGTAGAAGATTAAGGTGACTAGTTAATAGGATGCGATCTCGTTCGTTATCGGAATTAACCAGACAAATCACTCCACCAACTAAGAACGGCCATGCACCACCACCCATAGAAATTAAGAAAGAACTATCAATCTGTCAATCCTCACTATGTCCTGACCTGGTGAGTTTCCCCGTGTTGAGTCAAATTAAGCCGCAGGCTCCACTCCTGGTGGTGCCCTTCCGTCAATTCCTTTAAGTTTCAGCCTTGCGACCATACTCCCCCCAGAACGCAAAGACTTGTGATTTCTCACAAGGTTCCGAGAGAGTCTTACAACTAACGTCACCCGATCCCTGGTCCGTATCGTTTACGGTTAAGACTACGACGGTATCTGATCGTCTTCGATCCCTTAACTTTCGTTCTTGATCAATGGAGACACCCTTGTAAGATGCCTTCGCTGACGTTCATCTTTCAGAAATCTAAGAATTTCACCTCTGACAATTAAATATGAATTACCCCGATTGTCCCTATTAATCATTACCCTGTTCGTTTAACCAACAAAATTACGAACAAGGTCGTATTCTATTATCCCATGCTAATCTATTCAAGGCTAACGTTTTAGCCTGCTTTAAACACCCTAATTTTTTCAAAGTAAACGATCCAGAGCCCTCCTCCACTCAGTTAAGAGCAGAAGAGAACTATCTGG
>JBKBIP010000085.1:0-968 GCA_046297495.1 Gemmataceae bacterium
CTACATCTACGACGCCGTCCGCAGCCCCCGTGGCAAGGGGCGGCCCGACGGATCGATGCACGAGGTCACGGCCGTCGCGCTGTCGGCACGGATGCTGAACGCGATCAAGGAAAGGAACGGGCTGTCGGGCCATGCGGTCGAGGACGTGATCTGGGGCAACGTCACCCAGGTCGGCGAACAGGGCGGCTGCCTCGCACGGTCGGCGGTGCTGGCCTCGGATCTGGACGAACGCATCCCCGGCCTGTCGATCAACCGCTTCTGCGCCAGCGGGATGGAGGCGGTGAACCTGGCGGCGAACCAGGTGAAGGGCGGGGCGGGGCATGCCTATATCGCCGGCGGGGTCGAGATGATGGGGCGCGTCCCCATGGGCTCGGACGGGGCGGCGATTGCCGTCGATCCGACGCTGGCCATGAAGACCTACTTTGTCCCGCAGGGCATCAGCGCCGACATCATCGCCACCGAATTCGGCTTTACCCGCGACCAGGCCGACGCCCTGGCGGTGGAATCGCAGCGCCGCGCGGCGCGGGCGTGGGAGGAAGGACGGTTCGCGAAATCCGTCCTGACGATCAAGGATCAGAACGGCCTGACCATCCTGGACCGCGACGAATACATGCGCCCCGGCACCGACATGCAGGCGCTTGGCGCACTGAAGCCGGCCTTCAAGGAGATGGGCGAGGTGATGCCCGGCTTCGACAAGGTGGCAATCATGAAGTATCCGCATCTCGAGAAGATCAACCACATCCACCACGCGGGCAACTCCAGCGGCATCGTGGACGGGGCGGCGGCCGTCCTGATCGGCAGCGCCGAGTTCGGCCGCGCGCATGGGCTGAAGCCGCGCGCCCGCATCCGCGCCACGGCGAAGATCGGCACCGATCCCACGATCATGCTGACCGGCCCGGTCCCGGCAACGCAGAAGATCCTCAGGGACTCGGGCCTGACGGTCCGCGACATCGACCTGTTCGAGGTGA
>JBKBIP010000087.1:0-823 GCA_046297495.1 Gemmataceae bacterium
GATGGTCGCGCGTTTGGGCAGGACACCAAGGACCGTCAGGCCTGCTTCCTCCATCCCGTTGCGGATCAGAGCCTCATGCCGCGCGCTTGCAACGCGGTTCAGGATCACCCCCGCCACCCGCACAGCCGGGCGGAACCGCGCCAGCCCCAGCGCCACCGCCGCCGCCGTCTGCGCCTGACCCGAAGCGTCGATCACCAGCACCACCGGCCAGCCCATCCGTGCGGCAAGGTCCGCGCTGGCCCCGTTCCCCGTGGCCCCCTTGGCCGCAACGCCGTCGAACAGGCCCATCGAGCCCTCGGCCAGCACCAGATCCGCCCCCTCGGCCGCCGACAGCATCCCGTCCAGCATCGGCCCCGGCATGGCCCAGCTGTCGAGATTGAAGCTCTCCCGCCCGCTCGCCGCCCGATGGAAGGCCGGGTCGATGTAATCCGGCCCGTTCTTGAACGGCTGCACCGTCAGCCCCCTCTCGCGCAGCGCGGCCAGCAGCCCCAGCATGACCGTGGTCTTGCCGGTGCCCGAGGCAGGCGCTGCGACGAGAAGGCCCGGGATCATCCGCCGGTCCCCGGAAACCGCGGATGGGTGCCGACCGGGCGATAGCGGCGGTCGTAATCCCCGGCGTACAGGCGGCTTTCCTCGAACCCCTCCTGCGCCAGCGCGGGGCCGACAAGGATCAGCGCCGTCCGCTCTACCTCTTCCGGGACCGCAGACTTCAGCGTGGCCAGCGTCGCCCGGATGATCCGCTGATCGGGCCAGCTTGCCCGCCAGACCACCGCAACCGGGCAGTCGGCGCCATAGTGGGGGATGAGGTCCGAGGTCAGCTTGT
>JBKBIP010000088.1:0-807 GCA_046297495.1 Gemmataceae bacterium
GGTCCTTTGCCAGAGCCTTTGCCAGCGCATTCACCGGCCCGCGGTCGTGGCCGTCCTCGTCCATGCTGTCCGACACCGACATCATCTTGCGGTCGCCGATCTTGACCACCACCACCGCCTCGGAAAGCGAGATCATCCGGTCATACCTGTTCTTCCGCCGCTCCACCGTGACCCGATAGCGCTTGACCTCGAAGAACTCCGGGCAGAGCCCCAGCTCGCGCCGCGCCACCAGCTCGAAACTGGCCTGCGCGCCGTCATAGGCATAGCCCTGATCCTCGCGCGCCTTGATGACCTCGATGATCCGGCCCAGACGGGGGTCCTTCGGATCGACCTCGATCCCCGCCGCCGCCAGCCGCGCGCGCAGGTTCGACAGGCCCGCCTGGTTCGACATCGGGATGATGCGTTCGTTGCCGACCAGCGCAGGGTCGATGTGTTCGTAGGTCGAGGGGTCCTTCAGGATGGCACTCGCATGCAGCCCCGCCTTGTGCGCGAAGGCCGAGGCGCCGACATAAGGCGCCGACCGCAGCGGCACGCGGTTCAGGATGTCGTCCAGCATCCGGCTGGTCTTCAGCAGGCCCTTCAGCGCCTCGGGCGTGACCCCGGTCTCGAACCGGCTGGCATAGGGCTCCTTCAGCAGCAGCGTCGGGATCAGCGTGGTCAGGTTCGCATTGCCGCAGCGTTCTCCCAGCCCGTTCAGCGTGCCCTGGATCTGCCGGGCACCGGCCTCGACCGCGGCCAGCGAATTGGCGACGGCGTTTCCGGTGTCGTCGTGGCAATGGATGCCCAACCGCGCGCCGGGGATGCCCG
>JBKBIP010000089.1:0-776 GCA_046297495.1 Gemmataceae bacterium
CAGCAAGTCCAAGAGGTGTCGGACTATCTGCGCGCCCGCACGCGCAAGCGACCTTCCTACAAGGGTCCCGATTTCTTCTTAGTCAAAGGCGTGGACGGCGCGAAGCGACGAGACAAGTGGGTGGTGTGGGAAGAAGGTGGGAAGTACCCTGACTTGATTATTGAGATTGTTTCGCCGAGTACGGTATCCAAAGACAAGCGTCGGAATGTGCGTTTTTATGCGCGGGTGTTTCGCACGCCCGAGTATTTTTGGTACGACCCGTACACGGGGGAGTTGCGTGGGTATCGTTTGTCGGGGCGTCGGTATCGTCGGATTGTTGCGAACGCGCGTGGTTGGTTGTGGAGCGAGGTGTTGGGTGTGTGGTTGGGGGTATGGGAGGGTGTGTGGCACGGGCGTCGGTATGCGTGGTTGCGTTTGTATGACAGGGAGGGTCGGTTAGTGCCCACGCCTGCGGAGTACGAGCGTGCGCGTGCGGAGCAGGAGCGTCAGCGCGCCGAGCAGGAACGCCAACGCGCCGAGCAAGCCGAAGCCGAGTTGGAGCGGTTGCGAGCCAAACTGCGCGAGATGGGCGTGGAACCCTGACAGAGAACTGCCTTGAAGCAGAGGTGAAACTCCTGCGACACGCCTACAACATCTGAAACTCGGCGGCGCTGAAGACGATTTGGAGCGCGCCTTGCACGGTCTGTCGGTCGCGTTGGCGCAGCGCGTTGACGCCGCCGCGCTGATGTAGGTATTCCACCAAGCTTTGGCGCGTGCGCGGCTGCAAGGGCGCATCG
>JBKBIP010000090.1:0-775 GCA_046297495.1 Gemmataceae bacterium
GTTGCACTAGTACGTGCTGCATCTGCACTTGAAGGCGTAACAGGCGCGAATGATGACCAAAACGTAGGTATCAACATTCTTCGTCGTGCGATTGAAGCACCGCTTCGTCAAATCGTATCTAACGCAGGTGATGAGCCTTCTGTAGTGATCAACGCTGTGAAGAATGGCGAAGGTAACTTCGGTTATAACGCTGCAACTGGCGAATATGGCGATATGCTGGAAATGGGTATTCTTGACCCTGCTAAAGTAACGCGTTCTGCACTTGAGCACGCCGCTTCTGTTGCTGGCTTGATGCTGACCACTGAATGCATGATCACTGAAATCCCAGAAGACAAACCTGCAATGCCTGATATGGGTGGCATGGGTGGTATGGGCGGCATGATGTAATTCATCATCCGAGCATTTCATAAAAAATCCCCGCAATAGCGGGGATTTTTTTATGCGTTTACAAAATTATGATGCGGACTTTTTAACTAATTTATAATTTAAATTACTGTCGATTTTTTTACCTGATTTCATCTCGCGTGCTTCAACAAAATTTTCACCAACAAAGAATTTACGGTTTTCAGCTTTGTTATCTAATGTGATGATTGAAGGATCTTGAGGGTCAAAACTGAAACTACCTTTAGTTTCGGTCTCATTATTTCCAGCTTTACCTAAATATTCCTCATTTAGCTCATAAGTTTTATCCGGATTGAGATCTAACTCGACCTTAATCCCTTCACAGTCAGCACAAGGAAAAACACCTTCATATTCACCTGCCCAATCTAGTGAG
>JBKBIP010000091.1:0-768 GCA_046297495.1 Gemmataceae bacterium
TAGCGAGCGGCGGGGTTTACCCCCGCCGTGGGCGGAGAGCATTGAGTTAGCGAGCGGCGGGGTTCACCCCCGCCGTGAGGTACACACAGTTCGCACGGCGGGGATAAACCCCGCCGCTCGCCTGACCAGGAGATCTCAACGATGAACGACCATCCGTTCGCCTTGCACATCACTTGGACGTGCTACGCCAGCTGGCTGCCGGGTGACGCACGCGGTTACGTCTCCAACACGCTGCTGCCAGAACGTGGCTTCCTACCGAAGCAGAACGTGCCGGGGACGCCCTGCACCGCCGATGACGCCACGACCCGGGGCCACGCTCGCGCTCTCCAGCGGCATCCCACGGCATGCTTGACCGAGGAACATGCCCGCTGCGTGGCGATGAGCCTTATCGACGCAGCACGGCAACGGCAGTGGCGAATCCTGCGTGCTGCCATCATGGCCAATCATGTCCACGTCGTCATCACCGCTTGTCCCGACGATGGCCCAACCGTCCGGCGCATTCTGAAAGGCGTGAGCGACGCGGCCCTACGGCAGCAGTTTCCCGGCCAGGGCCGCTGGTGGACGGCCGGTGGCAGCGACCGCTACAAGCACGACTGGCCCGCGATTGAAGCGGCGGTCCAATACGTGAAGGACCAGGAACACATCTTGTCCGCCATCGACGACATGCAAATCGTATAGCGAGCAAATCGTATAGCGAGCGGCGGGGTTTACCCCCGCCGTGGGCGGAGAGCATTGAGTTAGCGAGCGGCGGGGTTCACCCCCGCCGTG
>JBKBIP010000092.1:0-229 GCA_046297495.1 Gemmataceae bacterium
GAAGTTGACGAAGCTCGGGTACGGCGTGGCGCGCTTCCAGACAACATAGATCCCGCGGCGATGGCGGTCCTCACCGGAGCTTACTTCGTATTGGACCGGAGCCCCCCCGACCTTGCGCCAGAGCCCGTCCGGCTGCGGCGGGCGCACCGGGAGGCCGCCCTGCTTCAGGCTGAGCAGTCCTGCAACGGAGAGGATGTTGTCGCGGATCATCTCCGCATCCATCCGATGC
>JBKBIP010000092.1:239-753 GCA_046297495.1 Gemmataceae bacterium
CGCGAGGACTGGCGATAGGTCGCGGACGTCACGATCAGCTTCAACAACCACTTGGTGCTCCAACCCAGTCCCTGCGGGGAGGCGTTGGGCGTTGGGCGTTGGGCGTTGGGGGCAAAGGATGAAGGATGAAGGATGAAGGATGAACCCAATCCATTGGCATCCGAAGCCGCGTTGATGACCGGTGGTTTCTCTCTCCTCGGCACCTCGGCTCCTCGGCCCCTCTGCGCCGTGTTAACCGCACGTTCACTGGAGAACACGGAGGCCAGGTAATCCAGCAGCTCCGGATGCGACGGGGGTTCGCCCTTGACGCCGAAGTCTTCCGGCGTGCTGACGATCCCTCGGCCAAAGAACTCCATCCACCAGCGGTTGACCGTGACGCGGGCCACGAGCGGGTTCTCCGCCGCCACCAGCCAGCGGGCCAACGTCAGCCGATTGGGAGGCCCCTCCAGCAGCGGATGCAACACCGCTGGCGTCCCCTCCTGGATCGGCTCGCCCTTGTCCAGAAAGTTACCCC
>JBKBIP010000093.1:0-734 GCA_046297495.1 Gemmataceae bacterium
TCTTTAAGTTAATCGGCCACTAAGCTGAAAAAGAAATTTTTAAGTGAAGTGAAAAATTTTTATATTAATTTATTGAAAGATTAAGTTGTTGGGCAAAAAGCACTTTTGTTTAACCGTACTAAAACCGACACAGGTAGACTGGCAGAGAATGCTAAGGCGCTTGGGAGAACGATATTAAAGGAACTCGGCAAATTGGCCTCGTAACTTCGGGATAAGGGGTACCATTACTTTTACAGTGATACGGTGGCACAGCCAAGGGGTAGCGACTGTTTATTAAAAACACAGGACTCGCTAAATTATTAAATGAGGTATAGAGTCTGACATCTGCCCGGTTGCTGGAAAGCTAAGAGGAGATGTTTAGCGCATCGAATTTAAACTCCAGTAAACGGCAGCTGTACTCCTGACGGTTCTAAGGTAGCGAAATTCCTTGTCGGGTAAGTTCCGACCTGCATGAAAGGTGTAACGACTTCCCTACTGGTCTCTAGTATCGACTCAGTGAAATTGAACTTTTTGTGCAGATGCGAAGATATAGCAGCTAGACGGAAAGACCCTATGCTCCACCTTTACTATAACTTTGTATTGTGGCATAAGATCACCTACGTAGACTAGGAAATAGCTTTTGATCTCTTCACTCCGGTGAACTTGGGGAGGCATGAATGAAAGATTTCTTTGGTGTGATTGTGCTTCTAATTATTGAAAGTACATGGGTGGTAGTTTGACTGGGGAGGTATCCT
>JBKBIP010000094.1:0-702 GCA_046297495.1 Gemmataceae bacterium
GCCGCGTGCCCATGGGGTCGGACGGTGCGGCGATCGCGGTGGATCCGACTCTGGCGATGAAAACCCATTTCGTGCCGCAGGGAATTGCCGCCGACATCATCGCCACCCGGTTCGGCTTTACCCGTGAACAGGCCGATGCGCTGGCCGTCGAATCCCAGCGTCGCGCGGCGCGGGCGTGGAAGGAAGGCCGATTTGCCGCATCAATCGTGCCGGTCAGGGATCAGAACGGCCTGACCATCCTGGACCGTGACGAATACATGCGGCCGGACACCGACATGCAGGCCCTGGCCCGGCTGGAACCCAGCTTCAGAGCGATGGGTGAGGTCATGCCCGGCTTCGACAAGGTGGCGATCATGAAGTATCCGCATCTGGAGCGGATCAATCACATCCACCATGCCGGCAACTCGTCAGGCATCGTGGACGGGGCGGCAGCGGTGCTGATCGGCACTGCCGCATTCGGCCGCGCGCACGGCTTGAAACCCCGGGCCCGCATCCGCGCCACCGCAAAGATCGGCACCGATCCGACGATCATGCTGACCGGGCCCGTGCCAGTCACGCAGAAGATCCTCAAGGATGCGGGCATGGCGATTTCCGACATCGACCTTTTCGAGGTCAACGAGGCCTTCGCCAGCGTGGTCCTGCGCTTCCAGCAGGCCTTCGACGTCGATCCCGAGGTGGTGAACGTGAACGGCGGCGCAATCG
>JBKBIP010000095.1:0-695 GCA_046297495.1 Gemmataceae bacterium
GCCGGCCGCGCAGCATGGCGGCTTCTTCCCGCGCCTCAGCGAGCGCCTGCCGGGCCTGGGCGGATTCATGGTGCGCCCTGTCCAGCTCGGTGCGCAGCTCGGCGGCTCTGGCCTCGGCGGTGCGCGCCTGCTCCCGCGCCTCGGCAAGCTGCCCGCGCAGACCTGCGGCGGCCTGCTCTGCCTCGCGCCGCTGCCGCTCCAGGGCCTCGATACGGGCGCGGGCCTCGTCCAGCTCGCCGGTGAGTTGGTCGGCCAGCTCGGCCGCCTCGCGCCGTGCCTGCTCCGCCTCCTGGCGTGCTTGTTCCAGGGCCTCGCGCTCGGACGCAAGCCGCGCATTCGCCAGCTCCAGCGCAAGACTCCAGATTTCAGCCCCCGCCTCCGCCAGACGGTCGGCCACGGCCTGCGGGGCCGGCTCGCGGATCGGCGCGGCCTGGCTTGCCTTGCGCGCCCGCCATTCGTTCATGGCCTCGCTGATGGTCGTGAAGGAACCCCCGCCCAAGGCCTTGCGCACAGCGGCCAGGGTCGGCTTCTGGCCGGCGGTGTCCAGCTCGTCGGCGACGGCGAAGATTTGTTCTCGGGTGACGGCCATTCTGCTTTCTCCTGTAGCGTTGTAATATGTTGTATTATACTACAACATACAACACTCACAAGTGCCGGCCGGGAATTTCGGGGCGGCAGCAGGCCAGGCACGCCGG
>JBKBIP010000096.1:0-679 GCA_046297495.1 Gemmataceae bacterium
CGGTCATGATGTCCCGAAAGCTGAGCTTGTAAGCCATCAGGCGCGTTGGATCGGGCAGCACATGAAACTGCTTCTCAAAGCCACCGATGGTGTTGACCTCCACCACCCCCGGCACGGTTCGGAGCTGCGGTTTTATGATCCAGTCCTGGACGGTGCGCAGTTCGATGGGGCTTATCGCTCCACCATTCCCGTTGCGGGCGCCCGGCTTGGCCTCGACGGCGAACATGTAGATTTCGCCTAGGCCCGTGGAAATCGGACCCATGGCGGTCTCAATACCCGTGGGGAGCTGATCCTTGACCTGCTGGATCCGCTCGTTCACGAGCTGCCGGGCGAAGTAAATGTCGGTGCCGTCCGCGAAGACGACGGTGACTTGGCTAAGCCCGTAGCGAGAAAGCGACCGGGTGTATTGAAGGTGAGGCAACCCTCCCATGGCCGTTTCTATTGGAAAGGTGATGCGCTGCTCCACTTCAAGCGGCGAGTAGCCTGGAGCATTGGCGTTGATCTGGACTTGAACATTAGTGATGTCCGGCACCGCGTCGATTGGCAACCGCGTGAAATTCCATGCGCCAAAGGCTGCCATACCGATGACAGCAATCATGACCAGCCAGCGTTGGCGAATGGAGAAGTCCAGGATTGCGTTGATCATGCCGATCCCTCGCGCTTCGATGCGCCGAGTTCG
>JBKBIP010000097.1:0-652 GCA_046297495.1 Gemmataceae bacterium
GATGCCGCTGGGCGCGCTGATGGTCTCCTCCGAAGGCGCCTGCGCGGCCTACTACCAGTATGGCGGGCTCGATCTGGAGCCGGCGCAATGAACATGGCCGCCACAGGCACCGGCGCGCGACGCCAGCTGCGCGAGGATCGGGTGACGCTCGCCCATGGCGGCGGTGGCAAGGCGATGCGCGATCTGATCGAGGCGGTCTTTACATCCGCCTTCCGGCCCGAGGGCATGGAGGATCAGGCCCGCCTCGCCGACCCGCGCCTGGCCGAGCCGGGCGCGCGCACGGCCTTCACCACCGACAGCTTCGTGGTCAGCCCGCTGGAGTTCCCCGGCGGCGACATCGGCAAGATCGCCGTCTGCGGGACGGTGAACGATCTGGCGGTGGGCGGGGCGGTGCCGCTGTGGCTTTCGGCGAGCTTCATCATCGAGGAGGGCTGCGAGGTGGCGCTGCTGCGCCGGGTGGTCGACTCGATGGTCGAGGCGGCGCGGGAGGCCGGGGTGCGCATCGTCACCGGCGATACCAAGGTGGTGCAGAAGGGCGCGGCGGACACGCTCTTCATCACCACCGCCGGCATCGGGGTGATCCCGCCGGGGCGGGAGCTGGCCGCGGCGCGGGTGCGGCCGGGCGACGTGGCGATCGTCAACGGCGTGCTGG
>JBKBIP010000098.1:0-649 GCA_046297495.1 Gemmataceae bacterium
CAGGCGCGCCCCTTGCGCGCGCGGTAGGCGTCCCGATAGCGCGCATGCGCCTCGGCGAAGGCCGGGGCGAGCGCGGGGTCCGGCTCGACGACCTGCGCGATGCGCGGGGGCGTCGCGATCTCCGCCCCCGCCCCCGTCGCCGCCATCATCCCGAGCCGCGCCGCACCGAAGGCCCCGCCGAAGTCGCCGGCGACAGGCAGTTGCACCGGGCGATCCAGCGCCGTGGCAAGGAGTTTCAGCCAGTAGTCCGACCGGCTGCCGCCGCCGACCGCCAGCAGATGCTCGAGCTTCGTTCCCGTGGCGGCCAGCGCGTCCCGGCAGTCGCGGATGGCATAGGTCACGCCTTCCAGCACGGCCCGCGTCGCGGCCTGCCGGTCGGTCGCGTGTTCCAGCCCGGTGAAGGCCCCGCGCACGGAGGCCGAGTTCAGGGGCGTCCGCTCGCCGCCGAGATAGGGCAGGAAGATCGTCTTGCCGGGGGCCTGGAGCGGCCCGAGTTCGCCGGTCAGCTTTGCCACATCGGCGCCGACCAGCCTTGCATACCAGTTCAGCGCATCGGTCGCGGCCAGGATCACGCCCATCTGGTGCCAGGTATCGGGCAAGGCGTGGCAGAAGGTGTGGACGGCCGTTGCCGGGTCGGGCTGATAGCCGT
>JBKBIP010000099.1:0-640 GCA_046297495.1 Gemmataceae bacterium
TTCACCACCATCTTCGGCGCCGAAGCGGCGGTGGAGGGCATGAAGGTGATGGACGAGCTGCCGGTCTACGCCTTGGCCGAGCTGCACGCGCAACTGGCCTGAGCGCGGCACCGTTTGCGGCCGCTGCGCCCCCATCGCAGAGCGCCAACAGCGCGGATGATGCCGCACAACCGGCGCCAACCGCGTTATCATTCGCGCTCATCGACAACGACCGCCGACCGGCAACGCTCGGCGGTTTGCTTTTGTGGGACGACCCATGCCAACGATACCGTTGACCAAACGAGGGGCCGAGTTGCTCAAAGAGGAGCTCCACCGGCTCAAGACCATCGAGCGCCCAGCCGTCATCCAGGCCATTGCCGAAGCCCGTGCGCAGGGCGACTTGAGCGAGAACGCCGAATACGACGCCGCCAAAGACCGCCAGGGTTTCATCGAGGGGCGCATCAAAGAAATCGAAGGCAAGCTGGCCATGGCGCAGATCATCGACCCGGCGCAGATGGACGCTGGCGGCAAGGTGGTCTTCGGTGCCACGGTCGAGCTGGAGGACGAAGACAGCGGCGAGCGTGTGACCTATCAGATCGTCGGTGAGGACGAAGCCGACCTGAAGACGGGCCGCATCAACGTCTCCAGCCCGATCGCGCGC
>JBKBIP010000100.1:0-637 GCA_046297495.1 Gemmataceae bacterium
CTCGAGGGCGATCTTCTGGGCGATCATCTCCTGCAGGTCGGTCACGCGGGCCGAGTCGACCACCTTGTTCTGGTCGCCGATCAAGTAGCAGAAGCTGAAAGGCGAGCCGCTCTCGTCGACGGTGTCGAGCGGGTTGCTGGTGTACTGGGCCTGGAAGCGGGCGCCCTCGGCGCGGCCCATGCCCATGTGGTGGTTGAGCTCTTTCAAGGCGGCGTAGGCGTTGGCCTTGATGCGGTCGGAGACGCCGACGAAGGCGCCCGGCAGCATGAACAGGCCGTTGATCTCGCCGGTCAGCCCGTCGTACTTGAACCACTTCTTGAGGCCGTAGGCCAAATCCAGGAACATGCCGCTGCCCGTGCCGCCGCAGAGGCTCGCGACGACGAAGACGTTGACGCCGGAGTCGACGTTGATGCCGTGGCGATCGAGCATGCGGGCGGCGCCGTCACGGTCGGTCACCTGCTTGATCTTGGCAGCCACGGCGTCTTTCACCGCGCCGTAGCCCAGGTAGTAGCTCAACCGGCCGAGGGCGCGAATCTGCTTGGCGCCGCTCTTCATGTCCTGGATGCTCGCCAGATCCGGCGGGAACCAGCTCGACAAATAGGGGTACTGGGCCAGGTTCTCGAGGATCGGCGGGATG
>JBKBIP010000101.1:0-634 GCA_046297495.1 Gemmataceae bacterium
GGGCGCGCAGGGCACGCGGGTGATAATGGGGGGGCGCGAGGTGCTGAACCTCTGTGCCAACAACTATCTGGGTCTTGCCGACGATCCCCGTCTGATCGCTGCGGCAAAGGCCGCGATGGACAGCCACGGCTACGGCATGGCCTCGGTCCGTTTCATCTGCGGCACCCAGGATCTGCATCGCAGGCTGGAGGCCCGGCTTGCCGGCTATCTGGGTCAGGAGGATGCCATTCTTTTCGCCGCCTGTTTCGATGCGAACGGCGGGCTTTTCGAACCGCTGCTCGGTCCCGAGGATGCGGTGATCTCGGACAGCCTGAACCACGCCAGCATCATCGACGGCATAAGGCTGTGCAAGGCGCGGCGCTACCGCTATGCAAACGCGGACATGACCGAGCTGGAGACGCGCCTGCGCGAGGCCCGTGACAACGGGGCGCGCTTCGTCCTGATCGCGACCGACGGCGTCTTTTCGATGGACGGCTATTTCGCGCCCCTTCCCGAAATCCGGGAGCTGGCCGACCGCTATGGCGCGCTGGTCATGGTTGACGACTGCCACGCGACCGGCTTTGTTGTCCCGCGGGGACGCGGCATCCCGGCGCGCGCTGGGGTGACGGGGGATCTGCTGACCGGAACGCTGGGA
>JBKBIP010000102.1:0-614 GCA_046297495.1 Gemmataceae bacterium
CCCCTTTGCTCGTAACGGTCGGCACCGGTGCCGGAATATCCACCGGCCAGCCATCGGCTACCCCGTTCGGGTTTGCCTTAGGACCGACTCACCTCAAGAGGACGAACCTTCCTTAAGAACCCTTAGGCTTTCGGCGGACGGGATTCTCACCCGTCTTCTCGCTACTTATACCGGCATTCTCACTTCCGCTTCGTCCACCGCTCCTTACGGTACGGCTTCACTCTAACGCGGAACGCTCCCCTACCAAGAGGACTAGGTCCTCTTCCCTCGCTTCGGTATCCGACTTGAGCCCCCTTACATTATCGGCGCAGGACCACATTCGGCCAGTAAGCTGTTACGCACTCTTTCAATGGTGGCTGCTTCTAAGCCAACATCCTGGCTGTCTGCGTGCTCCCACTTCCTTTTACACTTAGTCGGATTTAGGGACCTTAGCGGAGGGTCTGGGCTGTTTCCCTTTTGACCGTGAAGCTTATCCCCCACAGTCTCACTCCCACGCTTCACGTCGCGGCATTCGGAGTTTGGTTGACTTCGGTAACCCGGTAAGGCCCCTAGGCCATCCAGTGCTCTACCTCCGAGACGAAACGCGTGAGGCTGCACCTAAATGCATTTCGGGG
>JBKBIP010000103.1:0-614 GCA_046297495.1 Gemmataceae bacterium
CAACATCCAGGCCAAACAACTGGCCAACCGCACGCTGTGGCTCAAGGCCCGCGCCGACCAGGTGGACGCCGCCGCCAGCGGCTACGGCAGCCTGCAAGCGCGCCTGGCCGTGCTGCAAAACAGTGTGGAGGCCGTCGGCACCGACATGGCCGACATGAGCCATACCGCCATCATGCAGGCGCTGGGGCTGGCAAGCTTGGCAAACACCAGCATCGATGCCCTGCGCTTTGGCCCGTGGCAGCAACAGGGCGAGCTGCTCATCCGCAATCGCGGCGTGGTGGAGGGCTGCGCGATTACCAAGTCCACCACGGCGGCGCGAAATCTACACATCGCGGCCGGGCGCTGCTTTGCAGGCGGTAACGTCTTCACGGTGGCGCAGCAAGACAACGCCGCCAGCGTCCCGCCCAACACGGGAGGCACGGCAGTCATGGTCTCGGCCTACCTGTACCCGCACAGCAGCGGCACTTATAAGCTGGCCGTCACCGCCATCGGCCAGTCTGTGCCGGACAACGGCATCGAAATCTACCGCCTGACCATTCCGGCTGGCAGCACCGACGCCACCGATCCCTATCTTGTCAACGTCGCGCTCACCGACGCGCGGCGCATCGAGGCTG
>JBKBIP010000104.1:0-613 GCA_046297495.1 Gemmataceae bacterium
CCGACCAGCGGCAAGTCGCCGAGGCCCAGAAGTTGCGCGACGCGGCCAAGCAGGTCCAACAACGCGATCTGGTGATCGCCTTGAAATGGGAAGGAGAAGCGGACCTAGATTTGAAGGTGAAGGAACCCGTTGGAACCGTATGCTCGCCGCTCCAACGGCAGACGCCAGGGGGTGGCACGTTCCAGGGAGATACCTTGATGGAACGACGCCGTGAAACCTACGTGGCGGCCCAGGCGTTCTCTGGTGACTACGAAGTGACGGTAGAACGCATCTGGGGTCGGCCGTTGGGGGGCAAAGCCACGCTGGAAATCATCCGGCATCAAGGCTCTCCCCAGGAAACCCGGGAACGGCATACGATTGTCCTGGATCAGCGTCATCAACTTGCCATCTCGTTCGCCAACGGTCGGCGTACCGCCTTGGCTTCGGTGCCAGTAACATTGCCGGAGCGGAGAGCCGAGACGCAAGCAGGACTCCCCGCGGGCAACCGGACCTTGAACAAACTGCGAGCGCTGGTGGAGCCAGCCTTCGCCAACACGGATGAGGAAAAGCTGATGGGGGGCGTGGCCGGTAGCGGCTTCGAGGTGCCCAAGCCGATCACTCCCACGCAAGCTCT
>JBKBIP010000105.1:0-608 GCA_046297495.1 Gemmataceae bacterium
TACGAAGATTTTCGGGTGGCTCCCGACCCGAGTAGCCCAGCACGGCGAATGTCCCTCGGGCGATCCAGACGAGATCCATCAGGACCGTCCGACGCGGGTAGTACGAGAGATCGAGCCTCGCCTTTGCGGGGAAGATCGCTTCCCGGTAGAAGAGGTGAGGATCTGTCTTCGACGAATACAGGCTGCTCTCGTTCCTGAAGGCCACTTGGCTGGGGCCGAAGATGCCCGGCTTGTAGTTCAGGAGGCTCACGAACTCGCGATTGAAGCAATCGGCGAATTCGGGCGTCTCCGGGCGCGGGCCGACCAGGCTCATGTCCCCGACGAGGATGTTCCAGAGTTGGGGCAGTTCGTCGAGCTTCGATGCCTGCAGAAAGCGCCCGAGCGGCGTCATCCGCTGGTCGTTCGTCATCGTCAGCGGTCCGGCGCCCGTCCCGCAATCGCGGTAGAACTTCCGGAACTTGTACATCGTGAAATACCGGCCGCTGCAGCCGAGCCTCGTCTGCGAGAAGATCACCGGGCGACCGCTCTCCAGGCACATCGCCAAGGCGATCAACGCCATCAGGGGCGCGAAGACGATAAGGGCCACGAGCGCGACGCCGATATCGAGG
>JBKBIP010000106.1:0-605 GCA_046297495.1 Gemmataceae bacterium
GTCTTGTGCTCGAACTGATAGATGGTGTTCTGCAACTGCTGATCGAGCACGCGGCGGTCAGTGATGACGATAACCGAGTGAAACACCTTTTCGTTGTCGGCATCGTGCAGTGTTGCCAGCCGGTGCGCCAGCCATGCGATGCTGTTCGATTTGCCAGAGCCTGCCGAGTGCTGAATGAGGTAGTTGCGCCCCGACCCATTCGCGCGCGCATGGCCTACCAGCCGCCGCACCACGTCGAGCTGGTGATAGCGGGGGAAGATCATCGCTTCCTTGCGGATGATGCGATGCCCGCTCGTCGTCTCGACCCGCCGCTCACTCACATCGAGATGCATGAAGCGTTGCAGGATATCGAGCAGGCTGTCGCGCGCCAGCACCTCATCCCAAAGGTAATGCGTCCGCCAATTGTTTTCGACCGGAGGATTGCCCGCCCCGTGATTGTGCCCGCGGTTGAAGGGCAGGAAATAGGTGTCTGCTCCCTTAAGCTCCGTCGCCATCCATGCTTCATCGGGATCGACCGCGAAATGTACCAGCGCCCGCTCCTTAAATCTGAACAGCAGATCGCGCCCGTCGCGGTCAGTCATGTATTGCTTGCGGGCATCTTCGGC
>JBKBIP010000107.1:0-601 GCA_046297495.1 Gemmataceae bacterium
GGCGGGGGATGTCAATAAGGACGGCTTCGCCGATATCGTCACTGGCGCGGGGGCCGGCGGCGGGCCGCACGTCAAAGCATTTAGCGGCACCAATCTCAGTCTGTTGCACAGCTTTTTTGCCTACAATAGCGCCTTCACGGGAGGAGTTTACGTTGCCGTCGGCGATCTTAATGGTGACAATTTCGCGGATATTATCACCGGCCCTGGCGTTGGCGGCGGGCCGCACGTGCGCGCCTTCAGTGGGGTGGACGCCAGCGTGATCCGCAACTTCTTCGCTTATCCGGTGGGCTTCAACGTCGGTGTGCGTGTGGGAGCCATGGACCGCAACGGCGACGGCTTCGCCGACATCATCACTGGCCCCGGTCCTGGCGGCGGCCCGCATGTGCGCATCTTCGATAGCGTTACCCTTGCCGTCCTTGACAACTTCTTCGCCTACGATCCTAACTTCTTGGGTGGAATTTTCGTCGGCGGGCAACGCAACCGCTTCTTCTAAGTGTTGAATGGGGGTATGGCAATTCTCCCCGAAAGCCTGTGGAATTCTCCCGGATCCCATTTCTTGGTGGAATGCGGGAGAATTCCGATTTTGCTCTTTCGAGCCATC
>JBKBIP010000108.1:0-600 GCA_046297495.1 Gemmataceae bacterium
TACTGCTCTTAACTGGGTGGTAGGGCCGGTGGACCGATTACCTTGAACAAATTAGAGTGTTCAAAGCAGGCAAGCTTTTGCCCTGAATAAATTAGCATGGGATAATGGAATAAGACCCGGCTCGAGTTCGTTGGTTACCTCGGGCTGGGTAATGATTAATAGAGATTGTCGGGGTCATTCATATTCAATTGTCAGAGGTGAAATTCTTAGATTTCTTGAAGATGAACTGATGCGAAAGCGTTTGACAAGGATGTTCTCATTGATCAAGAACGAAAGTTAGGGGATCGAAGACGATCAGATACCGTCGTAGTCTTAACCTTAAACTATACGAATCAAAGATCAGTAGATGTTAATCGTACGACTCCATTGGAATTTAACGGGAAACCGTTGAATCTTTGCGTTCTGGGGGGAGTATGGTCGCAAGGCTGAAACTTAAAGGAATTGACGGAAGGGCACACCAGGAGTGGAGCCTGCGGCTTAATTTGACTCAACACGGGGAAACTTACTAGGTCCAAACATGGTTAGGATTGACAGATTGATAGTTCTTTCTTAATTTCTATGGGTGGTGGTGCATGGCCGTTCTTAGTTGGTGGAGTGATT
>JBKBIP010000109.1:0-580 GCA_046297495.1 Gemmataceae bacterium
GAAGGACCGCTTTGACCTGGCCATCGGCAACGATCCCGACGCCGATCGCCACGGCATCGTCACCAAGAGGGGCCTCATGAACCCCAACCACTACCTGGCAGCCGCCGTCTTCCACCTCTACACCACCCGCACCTGGCCCATGGCCAAGGTGGGCAAGACCGCGGTGACCAGCGCCCTTCTGGACCGGGTGGCGAAGGCTTTGGGGCGGGAGGTCTACGAAACCCCCGTGGGCTTCAAGTACTTTGTGGAAGGCCTTTTGGAAGGCTGGCTCGGGTTCGGCGGAGAGGAAAGCGCCGGGGCCAGCTTCCTGCGCTTTGACGGTAGGCCCTTTTCCACCGATAAGGACGGGATTCTCCTGGGGCTTTTGGCGGCGGAGATCCTGGCCAAGCGGGGGAAGGCCCCCGATGAGCTCTACGAGGAGCTGGCCGAAGACCTGGGCCGGCCCTACTACATCCGCAAGGACCTCCCCATCTCCCCCGAGGCCAAGGCCAGGCTGGCCCGCCTCTCCCCCGAGGACGTGAAGGCGAAGGAGCTGGCGGGGGAACCCATCCTGGCCATTCTCACCCGGGCTCCCGGGAAC
>JBKBIP010000110.1:0-578 GCA_046297495.1 Gemmataceae bacterium
GTAGGCCTTGCACACCGAGAAGATGGCGTTGCAACACATCTGGCTGCCAAGCGGCGTTGCAGAGCGCAGCATCGAGTACGCCAGGTTGTGCAAGGCCACGCGGTTCCAGAGGCGGTGCTCGCGCACGATGGGCACAAGCCGGTTGCAGGTATCGGCATAGGCTGCGCGCAGCGCAGCCAGGCTAGTCGATTGTTCGGCCGTCACGTCAAGCCGGATCGACGCCGTGCGCATCATCGCTTAGCGCCTCTTGGTGATGTGTTCGGCTTTCTCTACCACGCTTTTAATTCTACACCGCATGGTGCGCTTCGCGCAAGCGCAATTCCTCCCGCGACTGAAGTCGCAGGTTTCCTTGCGAGAGGGTTCTATGAATTCGTTTGGCATATGCCGTATTTTAACCATTGCCTATACACGAAGCAAGGTTTGCTGGCAGCCGCCGCGACCGCCAAGCCATCGCGCCGTTGCACCGCATCAGCGGAGCACGCTGAGCAACCAGGCTACCGCCTTCTGATGGCGCTGATAGTGCCCATGGCGCCACGGTACCAAAGTACCGTTTGGTACCGTGGTACCAAGCTTGCACC
>JBKBIP010000111.1:0-577 GCA_046297495.1 Gemmataceae bacterium
GCTGATGCCGATGCTGGACGAGCTGCTGGCCGAAGGCGGGATCCGCTGGCCGGACCTGAAGGCCCTGGCGGTCGGCACCGGGCCGGGGAACTTCACCGGCGTCCGCATCGCCGTGGCCGCGGCCCGCGGGCTGGCGCTGGGCCTGGGCATTCCCGCAGTCGGAGTGACGCGGCTGGAGGCGCTGGCCCATGGCCTGCCCCGCCCGGTGATCGTCATCGAGGATGCAAGACGCGGCCAGGTTTACGTCCAGCTTTTCGTCCCCGGCGGTTGCGGCCCGGCGCATCTGGCCGACCGGGTCGTGCCGGTCTGCCCAGCGACGGGGTCGGCGGCGGGGCCTGATGCGCTGCCCCCCGCCATGCCGCTGGTCGAGGCCATCGCACGGATCGCGGTGGAACGTGCCCGGACACCACAGCCGCGGCCTGCCCCCTTTTATCTGCGGGGGGCCGATGCCGCCCCGCCAGCCGATCCGCCGCCGGTGATCCTGCCATGAACCCCCTCTGCCAGGCCCGGGTGCCCCCCACCCCCTTCCCCTTCCCCTTCCCGCAGGGGGGCGCCTCATGACCCCCGATGCGCTGGC
>JBKBIP010000112.1:0-315 GCA_046297495.1 Gemmataceae bacterium
GCCTGCCAGGGCAGGAAATTGCTTGTCCTTGTCTCTCCGCTGGTGCGGATCACAAGGTCGGGGTCAGGCAGGCCGCCCGTATCCAGCGCCCCGGCGAAGGCCCCTTCGGTCAGATCGCGCGGGTCCAGCAGGCCCGCCGCCACCTGCTCCGCCAGCTTGCGCGCCGCGCGCACGATCTCGTCGCGGCCACCGTAGTTGACCGCGATGGTCAGGTTCAGCCGATCGCAGCCAGCCGTGCGCGCCTCGATGCCGGCCATCAGGCGCTGCAGCTTCAGATCAAGGCGCCCGCGTTCGCCGCTGAAACGAACCCGGAAC
>JBKBIP010000112.1:325-573 GCA_046297495.1 Gemmataceae bacterium
CCAGTTCTCGGTCGAAAAGGCGTAAAGCGTCAGCCAGCGGATACCCAGGTCGGGGGCAGCCTTGACAATGTCGCGCACCCTTTCGGCACCGCGGCGATGACCGACAAGACGCGGCCAGCCCCGGTTCGTGGCCCAGCGGCCGTTGCCGTCCATGATGATTGCAAGGTGATTGACCGGCCTCAGCCCGACTTCGCCCGCCAGATCCTTCGACACCGGCCCGTCCCCCGTCAGACCTGCATGATCTCGGC
>JBKBIP010000113.1:0-570 GCA_046297495.1 Gemmataceae bacterium
GATCCATGTCGGCATGCTGTGCACCTGCGCCACGCCCAGCTCATCATAGGCATTGAGCAGCAAGACGTTGTAGATCTTGCGCTCCAGCAGCGTCATGTTGCCCTCGATATGCACGACGGCAACATCTTTTTTGAGACGGCTGTTGACGAGCTTGGCCCGTTCTTTCCATTCTCGGGCGGTAATGCGTTTGCGTGACAATACCGCCGACGGAACCTCGGGCGTAAACAACCCTCGACTGAAGTCGAAGGCTTTATCGTGGGAGGGAATCATGTCCATCCCCGACATTAGGCGTGTTTACCGCCGCCCTTGGCAAGACAGCAGTCTCGCCAATGCGGGCAAGGTTTCGACTTGCGTTCAAGTCGCTGTGCGCCCGCAGACCACAGTGAGGGCACTCGAAGCGATGCTTCGAGCGCTTGCCCAATCCTCCGCACGACGAGCAGGTCTGGCTCGTGTAGGCTGGCTCAACGTACTCCACCGCGATGCCGCAGGCTTTCGCCTTGTACTCGACGAAGGTCTGCAGCTGCCGCCATGCCCAGCGGTGCAGCCTTGCGCGCATGTGCTTGCCTGCCT
>JBKBIP010000114.1:0-565 GCA_046297495.1 Gemmataceae bacterium
TGGTTGCAGACACATCAGGTCTGGAAGGAACTGCCGTTCGTGCCGTTCCTGGGAGCTTACATCATCTTGGTGTTCGGCTTCCTGTCGCGGCGTTGTGAGCGACAGGCGGACATCTACGGCTGCCGCGCCGTGTCGTGCCAACGGTCTGATTGTCGTGAACATGACAATGAAGCGGTGCTGGCTCCGGGAGGAGCGGGTCTCTGTCCCACCGGCATCCATACCTTTATTCATGCCTTGGAAAAGGTGGCTTATCTCAACGGCATCAGCCGCACTCGCCCCGGTTGGCTGCAATCGTGGCAACATTCGACGATTGCCAAACGGGTCGAATTTCTGCGGCAGATGTTGGATGATCCCACCCTCGAACCGCGCTTCCAGCGCACGGTCGGTCGCGTCAAGTGGACCTTGTTGGCGGGTCTGAGTCTCATCCTCGCGCTGGTCGTCACGCAAGGCTGGGCCGGCTGGCTGCTGGGCTGAAAGCGACAAGCGGCCCCCCAAGCGTTCCATCGCAGCCTTATCGTCAGTTTATCATCATCGCTGGTTCATACGGGAGTCACGAATCATGTCT
>JBKBIP010000115.1:0-556 GCA_046297495.1 Gemmataceae bacterium
AACAACAGCTCATCCGCCTGGGAACGATACGTCACCACGGGCTGCTGACTGAATTTGCTGGCGGCCAGGGCTTCGTCAATGGTCGCCTCGCTGGCATTTGGAGGCGGCTGCCAATGGCCGCTCAGGATTTTGTCTTTGTCCGTGTTTCGGGCTGGTTCGCCCCACAGATGCGCGGTGGAATAGAGAACCGCGAGTGTGAGAATAACTGCTAGAGCTTCAAAACGTCGGAGTGTGGTCATGTCCCAACTCCCTATAATTGCGAAACGTGATGAGAGGTATGGCCAGGAAAATGCGAATACACTATAAGTTAGCCTAATTATAAATAGTCTAATTTGTCACATCCAGAAAATTCGCGGAGAAACGGACACAGATCACCAATGCCGTTCCGTATCTTCCTCAGTGGCGGCGCATGGACGATATTCCCCATAATGAATCGGATCGGTTTGCACCGTTCAGTCCGTGTAGTTGGCTTGATCCGCGCAATCCTCCTATGTTATAGAACCCTCAACGCCCCTTCGTTGTTGGTCGGATTTCATGAATTTTAGGCGATGGTGCT
>JBKBIP010000116.1:0-550 GCA_046297495.1 Gemmataceae bacterium
GCCAAGGCCCACCTCGAGGCGGGGGCCAAGAAGGTGATCATCACCGCCCCGGCCAAGGGGGAGGACATCACCATTGTCATGGGGGTGAACCACGAGCAGTACGATCCCGCCAGGCACCACATCATTTCCAATGCCTCCTGCACCACCAACTCCCTGGCCCCCGTGATGAAGGTGCTGGAGGAGGCCTTCGGCGTGGAGAAGGCCCTCATGACCACCGTCCACTCCTACACCAACGACCAGCGGGTTCTGGACCTGCCCCACAAAGACCTGCGCCGGGCGCGGGCGGCGGCCATCAACATCATCCCCACCACCACCGGGGCTGCCAAGGCCACGGCCTTGGTGCTTCCTTCCTTGAAGGGCCGCTTTGACGGGAGCGCCCTCAGGGTGCCCACGGCCACGGGGAGCATCTCCGACATCACCGCGGTGCTCAGGCGGGAAGTGACCGCTGAGGAGGTGAACGCGGCCTTGAAGGCGGCGGCGGAAGGGCCCCTAAAGGGCATTCTGGCCTACACCGAGGACGAGATCGTCCTCCAGGACATCGTCATGGATC
>JBKBIP010000117.1:0-542 GCA_046297495.1 Gemmataceae bacterium
CCGCATCACGCAGGAAATGTACTTCGACCGCTCGCGTCGAAAGCTCGTCATCATCGACGAAGCCTGGGACTTGATGGGCAGCGGATCGAGCGCGGGCTTCATCGAGGCGGGCTACCGGCGTGCGCGCAAATACGGCGGCGCCTTTGGCACCATCACCCAGTCGGTCGAAGACTATTACAAAAACGAGGCCACCAAAGCGGCGATTCAAAACGCTGACTGGCTATTCCTGCTGCGCCAGAAACCGGAATCCATCGAGCGCCTGGGCAAGGAAGGCAAGCTGCACGTGGACGAGTGGATGAAGCGCCAATTGGCGAGCGTCACCACGGAACATGGCTACTACTCGGAGATTTTCGTGCATGGGCCGGTGGGATCGGGGGTAGGGCGACTCATCCTCGATCCCTTCTCGATGATGCTGTATTCGACGCGGGCCGAGGACTTTCAGGCGATCAAAGCACTCAAGGAGCAAGGGATGCCGCTGGTCGATGCCATCGATACCCTGTTGATGCAGCGCAGTAGTGGCTAAAGAGAGCATTTTGTGACTC
>JBKBIP010000118.1:0-540 GCA_046297495.1 Gemmataceae bacterium
GCCACCGCGTGCTTCCGTGATCGGACGCGGGGAGACGCCCCTTGCGGGGCGTGCGGGTGTCAGGCGGTGCGGTCAGGGGGGGCTGACCGTCGCATCCGTCGTCGCTGGCGCGCCTTGCGTGCCCTTCTCCGGCCCGTCGTCCAGCCACTGCTGGCGGACGGCCCACGCGTCGTCGATGCGCGCCAGCAGCGCCTGCACCGCGTCCGGCCAGAAATGCCGCCCGCTTTCCGCACGCAACAGGTCCAGCGCCCGCTCGAGCGGCCACGCGGGTTTGTAGGGGCGCTGGCTGGTCAGCGCGTCGAACACGTCGGCCACGGCGACGATGCGCGCCTCGACGCTGATCGCTTCGCCCGCCAGCCCGTGCGGGTAGCCGCTGCCGTCCCATTTTTCGTGGTGTTGCAGCGCGATGGTGCGCGCCATGCGCAGCAGCGGGCTCGGGTCGTCGCCGATGATGTCCGCGCCGATCTGGGGGGGCTGGCGCATGACGGCCCATTCCGCGGCGTCCAGCTTGCCGGGCTTGAGGAGGATGGCGTCGGGGGT
>JBKBIP010000119.1:0-237 GCA_046297495.1 Gemmataceae bacterium
GACCTGCGGTTCCCGATGAAGCCGGACCTGCTGCCGAACGGGAAGACGGACACGAACAACAACTGCGCGTTCAGCACGGACGCGATCGGGCTGAACTACGACTATCCGGAGGCGGGCTACGAGGAGCGGGAGGCGATCCTCGCGGCGCACGTGAGCTACCAGCAGGGGCTGATGTGGACGCTGGCGAATCACCCGCGGGTGCCGCAGAAGATCCGGGACGAGATGGCGAAGTGGGGA
>JBKBIP010000119.1:247-540 GCA_046297495.1 Gemmataceae bacterium
GGCGCGGCGGATGGTGGGCGACTACGTGCAGACGGAGCAGGACTGCCGGCGGCTGCGGGTGTGTGAGGACAGCGTGGGGCTGGGGTCCTACAACATGGACTCGCACAACGTGCAGCGGTACGTGACGGCGGAGGGGACGGCGCAGAACGAGGGGGACATTCAGGTCGGGCCGGGGGGGAGCTACGCGATCAGCTATCGGTCGATCGTGCCGAAGAAGGGTGAGGCGGCGAACCTGTTCGTGCCGGTGTGCCTGTCGAGCTCGCACATCGCGTACGGCAGCATCCGGATGGAGC
>JBKBIP010000120.1:0-530 GCA_046297495.1 Gemmataceae bacterium
TCTTTTGGCAGCATCATGTCGTGCGCTACGCCGATCCATTCGATCATCAGCGGCCGATCTGGTTTTTCCTGCCGATTTTATTTGGTAGTCTGCTCCCGGCGTCGGCCTTGATGCTGGCCTTTGTCCGGTTCCTGTTTTCCAGTGATCCGCGGGTGTCCCAGCGCCGGCCGCCCGAACTCGGTTATGTGCTCTTGGCCGGCGGTTGGTGCGTGTTGTTCTTTTCGTTGTCGGGGTGCAAGCTGCCGACGTACATTCTGCCGGCCTTGCCGCCGTTGGCGTTGGCGCTGGGCCATTTCATCGCCAGCAGCCGGTGGGATCAGGCGCGGGGAACGGTGTTGGCCATCGAGTGGGCCTTTTCCCTGATGTTGCTCGTGAACTTGGCGGTCATACCTTGGTACGCACACCATCGCTCCCCACTGAGCCGGCCCAACATGGTGGCCCGCTTTTGCGGCGACCCGGCGGTGCCCATCGTGTGCTATCCCCGGCCTTGCGATTCGATGTCCTTCTACCTGGGCCGAGATGATTTGATC
>JBKBIP010000121.1:0-529 GCA_046297495.1 Gemmataceae bacterium
CAGAGCGCATGAACGCCCGAATACCGCGAGCAAAATCAAGCCCAAGTGGTTGATTGATGTTTACCTGGCCGATATACGGAATTCGATACTCAACTGGGTCTTCCAGGGTGAAGATGGATGACGCAAATCTGTCCATTTCTCGAATGGATGCGTTGAGCGTGGTTGTTTTACCCGAACCCGTCGGACCACAGATGAGGCACAGCCCGTCCGGCCGCGACACGCCCTTGCGCCACTCATCCACGCGGGTAATGCCCAGCTTGTCCAGATTGGGCTGTACGCGGTCCGGGTCCAGCAAACGAATAACAACGTACTCAGCTGAGCCAACCGGCAACGTCGCCACCCGTAAGTCGACAAGCTTGCCGTTGTATTCCATTGAATAGCCGCCGTCTTGCGGAATACGGCGTTCGGCCAAATCCATGCGCGAAAGGTCTTTGATTCGCGCAACCAGCATGTTGTACTCTTCCAGGTCACCTTCGTGCACGATGCGTCGCACACCTAAATGGCGAAAAAATACCGTGTACGAGTTGTA
>JBKBIP010000122.1:0-519 GCA_046297495.1 Gemmataceae bacterium
GGATGCGCTGCCTCCATCACGCGAATGCTGCGCGTCGGGCAGCCGTAGCCGTATCGGGTGACGACGACGCCCTCCAGCGGCCCGTCCCAGAGCCGCTCGAAGGCCGCCGCCAGCTGCGCCGCCCCCTTGCCCGCGCCGACGACGACCGTGCGGCCCCGGGGCCGGGCGGGCAGATGTGCGGCCAGTGCCCGTTCCGGGTCGGCCGCCGCCACCGCAGCGTGGAACAAGGCGGTCAGGAAAGCGCGGTCCTCATCGGTCACGGCTGCCGGTCCTCACAAGGCATCTGCCCGGCCCGATCATGACGATTCGGCCGGCCCTGTCGATCTCAGTTTCCCGCCATCGCCGGGCGTTTGCGACAGGGCAGCCCGATCAGGCCAGCAGCCGGGCGCCGTCCTGGCCCCGGATGGAAAGGTCAAGAATCGCGCCCTCGGCCTGATCGGCGGAAAAAGCAACTTCGGCGAACTGTTCCGTCCGGCCGATGCGCGGACCTTCGGTCAGGACCCGGTGCGTCCGGCCGAC
>JBKBIP010000123.1:0-518 GCA_046297495.1 Gemmataceae bacterium
GTCACATCGAGCTGATGGTAGCGGGGGAAGATGAGCGTGCAGATCTTCCTTTTGCTGTCCCGCTGGGTAACCATGTAGCGCCCGATCAGCTCCAGCCAGCTGTCCCGCTGCCAGACCTCTTCCCACAGATAGCGGGTCGGGTGGCCCGCCCCGTCGCAGGGGTTGCCCTTGCCGCCGCCGTCACCCCGGTTGAACGGCAGGAAACGCGTGTCGGGCCCTGCCAGCTTCGTCGTCATCATCACCTCGCGGTTGGAAACCGCGAAATGCACCAGCGCGCCGCGCGGGAACGACAGCAGCGGCTCTTCCCCCTGGCCCCTGGGCGCCGGGTGCCTGTCGAACCGGTACTGGTCGACGGCGTCTTCCACGCTTTGCGTGAAGTCCGTCTTCAGCTCCACGGTCGCCACGGGGATGCCGTTCAGGAACAGCACCAGATCGAAGCAATTCTCGTTTGCGAGGCTGTAGCGGAGTTGCCGAACCACGCGCAGCCGATTGGCGGCGTAGCGGGCGAGGATCGCGGG
>JBKBIP010000124.1:0-517 GCA_046297495.1 Gemmataceae bacterium
CGCAGGCAGAAGATCGTTCTGTGCGGGCAGAACCTCGGGCCTGGGCAGAAGGCGCGAGGTCATGACGTTGAAATCGTCGGACTGCTGGCCCATGGTTTCGGTCGCCTGCAAGGGCACGTCACCCGGGAAGGCCACCGGCACCAGCGGCTCGCAGCGGAAATCAAGCCCTCCACCCTTCAGCCGGAAGCCGGGGCCCGAAAGAACGGTCAGATTCCGTTCGATGCCCGGAAAGACCGAGAACGGCCCGTCCTCGACCACCGCTGCACGCGACAGCCGCACCAGAAGCTGCCCGTCGCGTTCCAGCCGCCAAAGTTCGACGGTCGTGCCTCGCCCGTTCTTCCAGGGCTGGCGGACATAGTCGGCGGGGCGCAGGTGGATCATTCCGCCGCCGTCGGGCCGACCACCCGGGCGGGGGTGTCCGGGGCCAGTTCCTCGAAGTCGAAATTGTCCAGCCGGCGCGCGCGTTTCGTGGCCTTTTCGGAGGAGATCTTGATTTCCTCGATGTCCTTCGCCGCCT
>JBKBIP010000125.1:0-515 GCA_046297495.1 Gemmataceae bacterium
CGAAGAACACTGCGCAGCTCTACACGCTCTTTGGGTTGGCGAATCTGCTGATCGCCAAGCGGCAATTGTTTGCACTCAACGCCCAAGGTGCGTCCTGAGAGAGGCGAAATGAGGAAATTCGCCGAGAAACGGGGCGAAAGCCAGCCGAAAATGGCGGCAAAAAAGACATTTCTTGCCCACCAAGGTGTCAATGTCGAAGGGATGCGGTCAATCTCGCTCATTTCCAGTAAAATGCTGATTTGTTCAGCGTGTCCTTATCTTCCGGGGCGGTTGGCCCGACCAATAACGAACCTTTTGATGCGTAGTTGAATAGAGTCGTCGCGGCGCAATGAAAGTCATCCACCTCAACTACTCCGACATCCTCGGCGGCGCGGCGCGCGCCGCTTATCGCATCCATCAAGCTTTGCGGAACGCGGGGGTGGATTCGTGGATGTGGGTGGACGTGGCCGCGTCGGGGGATTGGTCGGTAGATGGGCCCGGCTCTAAGCTTGCCAAGGGTTGGGCGCGGGTGCGTC
>JBKBIP010000126.1:0-514 GCA_046297495.1 Gemmataceae bacterium
TTGTGCTCGATCCCAAGGCGGGCCCGACTTCCACGCGCGTTGTCACTTTCCCGGAGCAGATGGTCACGCCTGACGGCACGATCACTATACCCTTCGCTGGCCGGGTGCCCGTCAAGGGACGCACCACACAGGACATCGAGGCGGACATCGTCAAACGCCTCACTGGCAAGGCCAACCAGCCGCAGGTATTGGTGCGCGTCATCAAGAACAACACGTCCAATGTCACCGTGGTGGGCGAGGTGAACAAGAGCACCCTCGTGCCGCTGACGCCGAAGGGCGAACGCCTGCTCGATGCCCTGGCTGCTGCTGGCGGCGTGAAACAACCGATCAACCGCGTGGCCATTCAGCTCTCGCGGGACAACGAGACGGTTACCATGCCGCTCGATCTCGTCATCCGCGACCCCCGGCAAAATATCCTGCTCAAACCTGGGGATGTCATCACCGCCCTGTACCAGTCACAAAGCTTCTCGGTGCTTGGCGCGACCGGAAAGAACGAAGAAATTCCATTTGAAGC
>JBKBIP010000127.1:0-513 GCA_046297495.1 Gemmataceae bacterium
CACCAACCGCTATGGCGGCAGCAACCCCGCCGACAACAGCGGCATCGTGCGCTACATGCAGGTGCGCTACTCGGGTTACATCTTCACCGCCAACCGCGAGCTCAATGCCTTCACCTTCAATGCCGTGGGCAATGGCACGGTACTGGAGCACCTGCAGGCCTTCCGCGGCCAGGACGACGGCTTCGAGTTCTTCGGCGGCACGGCCAACCTGCGCTATGCCGTGGTGACCTGCGGCGGCGACGATGGCTTCGACTGGGACGAGGGCTATGCCGGCAAGATCCAGTTCGGCCTGGTGGACAACCGCGGCTGTGCCGGTGAGGACCACGGCTTCGAGCTCTCCAACTCGCCGACCAATGCCGATGCCACGCCGCGCGCCCGCGGCACCGTCGCCAATGTCACGGTGCGTGGCAACGGCGGCGGCCGCGATGGCCTGCAGCTCAACAGCGGCACCGGCGGCAACTTCTACAACGTGCTGATCGAAGGCTTCAACCGCGCCTGCGTGGCCATCGAGGG
>JBKBIP010000128.1:0-508 GCA_046297495.1 Gemmataceae bacterium
CCTCGATGGTGAACCCCGCCGCGATCTGCCGCTTGCGCAGCTCGGCGCCCGTGTAGGTCTGTGTCTCGGGAATGTCGCGCAGCAGGCTGTTCAGATCGACGACCTTCTCGATCCACTCGCCATAGGGCTGGGCGGCGGCCAGTTTGTCCTTGATCTCGGTGTCGTGGTAGAGCTTCCCTTCATCCATATCGACCGCGATCATCTGCCCTGGCCCCAGGGCGCCCTTCTCGCGCACGGTGCTTTCGTCGACCGGAACCATCCCGGCCTCGGACCCGGCGATCAGCATCCCGTCGCCCGTCACCACATAGCGCATCGGGCGCAGACCGTTGCGGTCCAGCCCCCCGCAGACCCAGCGCCCGTCGGTCATGGCCAATGCCGCCGGGCCGTCCCAGGGTTCCATCACGCTGTTGCAGTAGGAATACATGTCCGCCCAGGCCTTGGGCATGTTCACCGTCTGCTTCGACCAGGCCTCGGGCACCAGCATGGTCTTGGCCATCGGAGCGCTCCG
>JBKBIP010000129.1:0-507 GCA_046297495.1 Gemmataceae bacterium
GACCGGATGGACCGGGTTCACCAACTATGTCTGGTTCTTCAACTCGCCCGACTTCTGGCTCGCGCTGTTCAACACACTGGCGCTGGTGGGCGGGGTTCTGGTCATCACCGTCGTCCTCGGCATCCTGATCGCGCTTCTCATCGACCAGCCGGTCAAGGGTCAGGGAGCCTTGCGCATCCTGGTCATCGCACCGTTCTTCGTCATGCCCCCCGTCGCCGCCTCGATCTGGGAGAACCTGTTCATGCACCCGCAGAACGGGCTCTTCTCGGCCATCGCCCGGGGTTTCGGCGCGCAGCCGATCCTGTTTCTGGAGCAGTATCCGATGTGGTCGGTCATCGGCATCGTCTCGTGGGAGTGGCTCCCCTTCGCCACGCTGATCCTGCTCACGGCGCTGCAATCCCTGTCCTCGGAACAGCTGGAAGCCGCCGAGATGGACGGGGCCGGACCCTTCGCCCGGTTCCGCCATATCATCCTGCCGCACCTGACCCGGGCGATCACCGTGGTCAT
>JBKBIP010000130.1:0-507 GCA_046297495.1 Gemmataceae bacterium
CGGGTGCCCGAGCGCCGCCGCCCGCGCCGAGGCAAGCGGCCCGATGCGGCGCATCAGCGCGAACTCCAGCACCCGCGCGCCCACCTGCGCCGGGCCGACCAGCGCCGCCGCCGCCAGCGCCGCCGGCAGCGTCGCGCCCATCGCGAGCAGCAGCGCCGGCAGGTGCATCGCCATGGCGCTCGAGGTGAACCACATCGCGCCGAAGGCGAAGGCGAGCAGCGCCATGGTGCGGCGGTCGTCCCGCTCCTCCTCGGCCGAGGGCGCGGGCGGCGGGGGCGGCGCCGGCCCGCCCTTCGGCTCCGGCTGCGGCCCGGCGCCCGGCTGCCCGAGCGCGGCATCGGCATCGCCGTCGAGATGGAGGCCGCCGAAGCCTACGCTCCCCTCGTCTACCTGCAGACCGGCTTCGGCGCCGTGCTGCTGCTGATGGGCCTGGTCTGGCTGGCGGGCTTTCTGCCGCCCGCCGTCCTCGACCGCCTGCTGCGGCGCGGCGCGGACACGCGCCAGTAC
>JBKBIP010000131.1:0-506 GCA_046297495.1 Gemmataceae bacterium
CAGGGTCTCGTCGAGGATGATGGTGGCGCCGCGGCCGGTGGCCTCGGAGCGGCCCAGCGAGCCGCCGACGCAGATGGGCTTGCCGGTGACGATGCCGGGAACGGCGTAGCCCATGTTGACGCTGAAGGTGTCCATGATCCAGGCCATCTCACGGGGCCCGGTGTTCACGTCCGGCGCGGGGATGTCTTTCTTGGGATCGATGAAGGGGATCAAATCCGAGGTGAAGCGGCGCGTCAGGCGCTCGAGTTCGCCTACGGAGAGCTGACGGGGATCGACCGTGATGCCGCCCTTGGCGCCGCCGAAGGGCAGGCCGACCACTGCGCACTTCCAGGTCATCAGCATGGCCAGCGCGGTGAACTCGTCCATCTCGGCGTGGTGGTGGAACCGCAAGCCGCCCTTGTACGGGCCGAGGGCGTTGTTGTGCTGCACGCGGTAGCCGGCGAAGACCTGGATGCTGCCGTCGTCCATGCGCACGGGGGAGTGCACGGTGACGATGCGGTCCGGGT
>JBKBIP010000132.1:0-505 GCA_046297495.1 Gemmataceae bacterium
GGCGCCTGAGACGCGACGAGCGACCGCAACCCCGGGTCCTGGTCCGCGGAGATCCCGCGGCGACGCGTCATCCCGAACGCGCAGACCTTCGCGTGCCGCAGGTCGAGGTCGCGGACCCGCTGGAAGTATTCCGCGTCCTTCGGGTTCGAAGCGGGGAAGCCCCCCTCGATGAAGTCGAACCCCAGCTCGTCGAGCTTCTGCGTGATCAGCAGCTTATCCTGAAGGGAGAAGTTCACTCCCTCCCCCTGGCTGCCGTCGCGAAGGGTCGTGTCGTAAATCTGGACGCGGGGCATCGGTGGCTCTCGATCGCTCGTGGGGGCCGCGGGCGCTCGGCGAGGGCAACAAAAAACCCTCGGGCCGGGCGACCCGAGGGAATGGAAGCTTGGCGGAGCCGATTCCTCAGAGTCGCGGGGCGACACCCGTAATCACGATCGGAATCTGGATCGCTACGGCGGACACGGCGCGAGACTTCGGCTCGGAAACGAAAATCGACGGTCAGATCATA
>JBKBIP010000133.1:0-504 GCA_046297495.1 Gemmataceae bacterium
CTCGGCGGTTCGCGTTTCCCGCCATTTCTCGGGGCTTTCGCCTCCTTCCCACCCACCGCTCTCTTCTCCGTTTCGGGCGAGACAGTCAGCGGCCCGAGCGTAACCCGCCGGGTTGCATTCGGGCCGCCAAAATCTCCCGCCAAAACTCTCAGAGTCTCTGGTTGACGACCCCCGCCCGGTTAACAACTCCGTCGCTCTCGGCGGTACGGAATCTTCGCTCTCGCCTGCGTCAGTCCGGCCCGCGGCCGGGTAGGTAACGGGTAGAGGCTTCACCTTCCTGGTTCCGACCGCAGACCGTTCGCCGGCGATCGTCGCTGCGGGCTTCCCCGTTCCGGAGGTCCCATGCGGCCCGAACTCGACCCATCCGCTCTCACGCCCCACGACCGTCTCCGCGAGGTCGCCCGCCTCCTCGCCGCGGGCGTGCTGCGCCTCCGCGCCCATCCCGCGCGGGCCGCCGGCCTGGCCGAGCATCCCGGCCCGGAAAACCCGGCGAAAACCGAGCGA
>JBKBIP010000134.1:0-503 GCA_046297495.1 Gemmataceae bacterium
TGATGATGAGCCGCTGCGCAACCAGCACCTCGCTGGCCTGCAATACCGTGTTTTGAAACGCCTGCCACAGCACCACACCGGGCAAAAAGTACAGGATGTAGGGCACCGTGCCCTGCCCTGAAGCCGCAGCCGGCAGCTTGTGCGACAGCACCCCCCCCATGACGACTGCCAGCACACCCAGCTGAACGTAGTTGGGCAGCACCGCCCACCAGGCGCCCAGACGGAACTGCCGGTAGCCCTGCAGCAGCCCTTGCGCCACCAGCAAGCGAGCAAAGCGCCAGCTTACCTGCATCCGCCGCAAGGCAGGCCCGGCCAAACCGATCGCAGCCCAGCCGCGCGCCACGTCACACCCCGCCCACGACGCCGGCTGGCCGCGCACCCGCTGCGCAGCCGCCAACGACGTGCTCGCGCCGAACGGCCCCCCAGCAGGCCTGTGCTAGCATCGGCGTTTTACCGATTGACACCAACATTGGATATCCCAAAATGAAACGGGCAATTGTAAC
>JBKBIP010000135.1:0-260 GCA_046297495.1 Gemmataceae bacterium
AGTACAAATGGGTGCGATCCACAACTGTGAACAAATCAGCGTGTTCAAAGCAGGCTCTGGGTTGCCTTCGGGCGGCCTTATGCTTGAATGTCCTAGCATGGAATTGTAACAATTTGACCGCAAGGTCAACAATGTGGAATAGGAAACAGACCGAGGACACAAGTATTTTGGTACTAGAGGTGAAATTCGAAAAATACCAAAAGACTAACAGACGCGAAGGCGGTGTTGTCCAGGGCGTTTCCGTTGATCAAGAACGAGAG
>JBKBIP010000135.1:270-502 GCA_046297495.1 Gemmataceae bacterium
AGATACCGTCGTAGTCTTGACCGTAAACGATACTATCAAGAGCTTGGGGATATGAAACCATTACTGATCTCCTCAGGATCTAAGGGAAACCGAAAGTTTTCGAGTTCTGGGGGAAGTATGGTCGCAAGGCTGAAACTTAAAGGAATTGACGGAAAGGCACACCAGGTGTGGATTCTGCGGCTTAATTCGACTCAACACGGGGAAACTCACGAAGGCAAGATGTGGAGAGGAT